>NZ_OZ035533.1:0-1333750 GCF_964033635.1 Chitinophaga sp. MM2321 | reverse complement strand
TGATGTTCCGAAGTGGGCACGCATGCATGCCAGCACCTTTCCCATATCTACCTCATGAGTATAGAGGGTACAATTTTCCATGCTGTTTTTTTCGAGGGGCTAAAGGTAACCCAAAGCTGCTGAAAATTAGTTTTGAATCTTCATTTTTCCGTAAATTGGTAGTAGCAGTCACCCGATCCACCTGATTTATTTACGCATAAACAGTATATCATGAAACGGAAATACCTGTTTGCCACCATTACCGGTTTAGTGATCATCGCCGGAAGCTGTGTGCCGCCCAGACGCCCGCCCAGACCGCCCCGGCCGCCGAGACCTCATCATCACATATCGGCTGAACTACTTTTTAGTGCCTTTACGGTGTTGAAGCAGGTGTAAGATCTTGTTCAGTTTTGCCGGATCATTGATATATGGCGACAGATCGAACAATTCTACTTTTCTGAACTGAACGGGGTGACTTTCACTCTGCAAAGAAATAGATCCTTCTGCCAGCAACTTACCATCCTGTTTTACAGCAGGATCAGCATGCAGTACGTTTCCGCCACCAATCTGTGGCTTTTCGTATACAATTACCGTATCTCCTTCCACAATATGTTTTATTACAGAGTCGCGTAATACCAGTGCTTCTACGCGTACCCACTGATCACCATGGTATGTTTTGGAAGTAGAGGTGATACAATGATCCGTGATCAGTTTTCCATTCATCACTACGTTGGTACCAGGTGTACACAGGTTACCGGTGCTGCGCGGATCTTTGCCATTGCCACCCAGGAGCTGCTCTTCCAGGGAGATGGGGAAATCCTGGTTCTTCGTCATGGTAGCTGCCCGCTGACCATGCAACATTACGCCACTGTTGCGGTACGCCCATCCGGGGCCACCTTTTACCTGTTCGCCGATAAAGCGGTATTCTACTACGACCAGGTAAGCAGAAAAATTCTTTTTATAGAAGATGTGGCCGTATTGTTCGTTGAACTGGTCGTATTTGTCGTAATTGACTGTCAGCAATCCATTTTGCACGCTGAAAGTATTGCCGAAGTTATCATTCAGATCATGTCCCGTTATCTTGATGTCCCAATCGTGCAGGTCTTTGCCGTTAAAGAGTTGTAGCCATTTATTGGGGGCAATTTCCTTTTGTGCTGAACTCTGCAAACCCGCCAGCAATAATAACACGGTCAATACTCTTTTCATATGTTCTGTTGTTTGACCGGTTAAGATAGTTTATCAGGAAGATATATGCAAGATGAGATTACTTTCTCCGGTAAACTTATCATGAAATTTATATTTACCGGCATATATTTCGTGGTCTTCCCGGTTACAAATAGTGTGTAATAAAATACGCACCGTATCCATCACACCACAAGGCTAAAATCCGATTGTTAATATATAAAATATTAACAGTTAGCGATTTATGTTTTTTCCGAAAAAAGTGCAGGATTTTAGCTGTTCATTCCCCAAACTGTATATATGAATACCTTAACAGAACATGGTAATCAAGAACATCCTATGGCCGGAGCGATTTACGAGCGTTCCAACATAATAAACGTCACTCCGGAGGGTAGAATAGTATCCATTTTTACAGGTGCATGGCTGTTGGGCAGTGCCATCAGCAAAGTAGATAAGCGACCTGTTGCCAGCCTTTTAAAACTTATTGGTGCGGGGTACCTGTTGTATCGTGGCATCTCAGGGAATTGCCTGATCAACGGATTTACCGGGAAAAGAAGACCGGACAGGCATTCGGCTGCCATCAACATCAGAACTTCTATGATCATTGATAATCCAAGGGAGGAAGTTTTTTATTTCTGGCGGCAACTGAATAACCTGCCGGTATTTATGAAACATTTACAGTCGGTAGAGGAGCTGGACCCCTTTAATTCACATTGGGTTGTAAAAGGGCCAGGTGGCATCGGTACGCTGGAATGGGATGCGGAGATAGTGAAAGAAATACCGGGAGAAATGATCGGCTGGCGTTCATTACCCGGATCTTCTATTGCTACAGCGGGCAGGGTTACTTTCAGGGATACACCGAACGGGGATACTGAAATAGATGTAATGATCACTTACCGTCCGCCTGCAGGCTATGTAGGCACCGGACTTGCCTGGTTACTGAATCCTGCGTTTGAAAATATGATCATCCGGGATATCAAGCGTTTTAAGAATTATATGGAAACAGGAGAGATTATCAGTTAAAAGAATAAAACTGGTATTACATAGTTGTGGGTAGACATGAACGAAAACCTTCGCGCATATCTACCCACAACTATGTAATACCGGTTTCTTATTATGACAATGCTTCTCTTTTAAACCTGTTATACGTTCCCTGGCTTTTATTGATCAGTTTAAGCACACGTTCACGCACATCCTCCTGCAAACCGTCTATTTCGTGTTCAAACACGCCCTTTAATTCAGACAGGTCCTCACTCCCACGTCCTACCAGTCCATTAAGCTTATCCTTCCAGCCGTCTGCAGTGTCTTTGATCTTTTTGCGGGTATGATCACCACTATCCGGAGCTGTTAACATGCCGATTACAATTCCTGTGGTTAATCCGGCTATTGCACCTGCTAAAAATTTGGTAGTAGACATAATCTGTAAATTTTTTATGGTTTAACAAAAAAATCTGTACGCGGTTCATTGCGCCGTGTTACCAGAATTTTCAAATATCAGGCCAGACGGCCACCATAAATGTTAAGATTAATGAAAAGAGAGAAGAAATTATAGAGAAAGAAACTATCCGGAACAATCTCAGAATTGACATTGTTCCGGCGTGGATGTGACAAGCGTGTTAGATGATGGAATTCATAAAGTCAAACGGAGCAGTAAAATAGTCAAGTTCTTCTATTTTTCAAAACTTTTTGAAAGAGATGAAAAAATAAAAAAATTTAAAAAGTCCGGATATACACCTAATGTTCCCTACCAGTAAGGATTCAGACCGATTTCATGCTTATTTCCCACCCAGGCTAATTCCGGCTTTTCTTTGTCGGAAAGCGCAACAAAACGCAAGATGCCCCGGAGGGCATCATATCGGTAGCCGGGGTTTTAACCCCGGATGGTGGTGGATGATAATGGTAGTCCGGTCCCGTTACGGGGACCGATCCTATTAGGAATCCATTTTATTTTGCGATCAATAGGTTGTTGGTCAAACGTTCAAAGTCGGCTTTAAACCGTTCGTAGTGTCCACCGGTGCCGGGTCCGGAGAAGCCGGTGTGTACTTCGCTTACATTTCCTTTCCTATCAATAAAGATGGTAGTGGGGAAACCTTTGATACCGGTAAGCTGTGGCAGTGATTTCTCTGCTTTTTGCGGATCTGAAGGGGTAACGCCCGTGATAAGCACCGGATATTGCACATCGAAGCGACTGAGGAAGCCGGTGAGGCTTTTCTTAGACTTTTCGAAATCTGTGGTACGTTCGTAAGCCAGCCCGATTACTTCTACGCCACGATCCCTGTTCTTTTTGTACCATTCGCTCAGGAAGTCCGTTTCGTCCATACAGTTAGGACACCAGGAGCCCATGAGGGTGATGATGACTACTTTATCCTTGAAGCGGTCGTCTTTGATACTTACTTTATTGCCATCCATGTCGGGGAAGGTAAAGTCCAGCTGCTGCTGACCGGGCTTCATGGTAGCCAGTGTTCTTTCATCGGGTAGTTTAGCCGAATCATTTTTCACCGCTGTCCAGTTTTCCGTGTGGTCGCCGATGCCGGCATAGAACTTACCGTTGGTGATGCTGTCTTTGTTTACGAGGGCGGTAAAGAGATAGGCATGTGAGCCATCGAAAGTAGACATGCGCAGGGTATCACCGTCCACGATGCCGTCCAGGAAACGGTAATCGCCTGTGGTGGTGAGGAAGGTGCCGTGTACAATATCCCCGGTTTGTTTAAATTCACCTATCGCTTCCATAGGCGCTTTATCACCTCCGGAGGCGAAGCGTGCTACCCAACGGCCGGTTACATTTTGCACTGAAGGGGTGCTTAACACAAAACGGTCTGCTGTATTGGCTTTCGCGGTAAATGGTATCGATACATCTTTGTCGGCCAGGTGCCTGATCCATTGTCCTTCTACTGCTTCGCCGGTGGTGAATTTTGCTTTAAACTCGGAATCAAAGAAAGGCATTTTAATGAAGAGGGAATCTCCTGCCACCTTCACATCATCTACCAGTAATTTATCTGTTGCATTGATTACATACAGTACTTTTTTGCCGAGGGAGTCTTTTACTTCAAAGTTAAACACGATGTCAGCCCCATCTGCGCGATGCAACTTTGCCTGCCATACGCCGTTTACCAGTTCTTTTTTTGTGTTACCCGTGTTGCAGGCAGCCATGCCAAGCCCTACGAGGCAACAAATCCATAATTTCTTCATAAACATATATATTAAAAAAAGTGATGGATAAAAAGTACGCGTGTACTATTTCGTCCCATTATAGTTCCTTTCGCCAAAGAGCAGGCTGCCGATACGCACCATGGTACTCCCCTCTTCCAGGGCCAGGGTATAATCCGCGCTCATACCGATTGACAATTCCTTAAAATAGTCTGATGTATTAAAATAGGTAGATTTAACAGACCCAAACAACTGGTGAAGCTGGTGAAACTCCTGCCGGATCTGTGTTTCGTTGGTGGTATTGGTGGCCATCCCCATCATACCGGCGATGTGTACCTGTGAAAAATCTGCCGGGTTAGCCATGTATGTGTCCAACAATTGCTGTAGCTCCTGCTGGTCCATACCAAATTTGGTTTCTTCTGCTGCAATATGTACCTGCAACAAACAATGGATACTGCGCCCGTGCTTTGCTGCCTGCTTATTGATTTCCGCCAACAGCTTTACACTATCCACCGCATGAATGGTATGTACAAAAGGCGCTATATATTTTACTTTATTGGATTGCAGATGGCCAATAAAATGCCATTCAATATCTGCCGGTAATACGGCCTGCTTATCTGCCAGTTCCTGTACGTAGTTTTCTCCGAAGATCCTTTGCCCGGCTGCATAAAACGCTGTTATATCTTCAACAGGTTTTGTTTTTGAAACAGCCACCAGTTTCGCGTGATATGGTAATAATTTGGTCAGGACCTCCTTATAAGAGGTAATGTTTATTGACATGGCGCAAAAATAAAGAAATATGCGGAGGTAGCCTCCGCATATTCATTATCCCAGTATTGCGCGGCTGATGACGATCCGTTGTACTTCGGAAGTCCCTTCATAGATCTGCGTGATCTTGGCGTCGCGCATGAGGCGTTCTACATGGTATTCTTTTACGTAGCCGTAGCCGCCGTGTACCTGTACTGCTTCGGTGGCTACCCACATGGCGGTTTCAGAGGCAAATACTTTAGCCATAGAGCCACTCAGGGTGTAGTCAATCTGCTGATCCTTTTCCCAGGCGGCTTTCAGGCATAGGAGCCGGGAAGCTTCTATGCGGGTAGCCATGTCGGCCAGTTTGAACTGGATGGCCTGGTGCTGGGCAATTTCTTTGCCGAAGGCCTTTCTTTCCTTCGAGTATTTCAGGGCCAGCTCGTAGGCGCCGCTGGCAATACCCAATGCCTGGGATGCGATGCCGATACGGCCACCGGCCAGTGTTTTCATGGCGAATTTAAAACCGAAACCATCTTCTCCAATCCGGTTCTCTTTGGGCACTTTCACGTCCTGGAACATGATGCTGTGCG
The DNA here is from genome assembly GCF_964033635.1 of Chitinophaga sp. MM2321. Taxonomy (NCBI): domain Bacteria; kingdom Pseudomonadati; phylum Bacteroidota; class Chitinophagia; order Chitinophagales; family Chitinophagaceae; genus Chitinophaga; species Chitinophaga sp. MM2321. The sequence goes on along the minus strand of NZ_OZ035533.1, from coordinate 1,328,102 downwards.
TATCGCTGCCACGGATGCCCAGCTTATTTTCCTTGGCGCCCACGGTAATACCGGGACTGTTCTTTTCCACAATCAGGGCGTTAATACCTTTGCTGCCCTTTTCGGGATGGGTTTGGGTGATCACCAGGTAGATACTGGCAGAGTTACCGTTGGTGATCCAGTTTTTGGTACCGTTTACCAGGTAATGATCTCCTTTATCTTCTGAGAGGGTGCGCTGGGAAGTGGCGTCAGAACCGGCTTCCGGCTCGCTTAACAGGAAAGCGCCCAGTACTTCTCCTGTTGCCAGTGGTACGAGGTACTTTTGTTTCTGCTCTTCCGTACCGTAAGTTTCAAGGCCCCAGCATACCAATGAATTATTCACACTCATGACAACGGAGGCAGAAGCATCTATTTTTGATATTTCTTCCATTGCCAGCACATAAGAAATAGTATCCAGGCCGGCTCCCCCGTATTTGGGGTCTACCATCATGCCCAGGAAACCGAGTTCACCAAGTTTCTTTATCTGTTCTGTCGGGAATTTCTGGTGCTCATCCCGTTCTATCACACCCGGCAACAGTTCCGTTATGGCGAAATCACGTGCAGCCTTTTGTATCATCAGGTGCTCTTCCGTAAGTTGATAGTCCATGGTTTTTGTTGTTTTATTTAACTGTGACAGATCCAAATTATTTATAAATAAGCACCTAAAAAAATACCCGGCTTAAAATTCAACGTTGTCAACCATAACCCGGCAATTATTGAACAAATCGCTATAATAACGCTACTGTATTGGATTTGCTCTATACATTATATAATATTTTTTCATCATTATGGGTGCAGCTGCTTTGGGTGTTCTCCCAAAATCCTGTAGCTTGCTATACAGGAAGCAGATTCAGTATTTATGAAGAATATTAAAATTATTGAAGTCAAATCGGAGATAGGTGCAGGCACCCGTGGCGCGAGCCTCGGTGTAGACGCTATCAAAATTGCGGCGCTGGATTTCATGAGCAACTTTTTCGTGCATTTCCCCACCGAATCCATTGAAACAGAGAATAAATTATTGTTTGAGCCCATTGAATCACCCTACGCCAAAAGGATCAAGGGCACCCTCAATATGTATGAGCGCATCAGCAAGAGTGTATATGAAACCGTGAAAAACAACTGGTTTCCCGTATTGCTGTCGGGCGACCACAGTACCGCCGGTGCTACGATTGCGGGTTTGAAGATGGCGCACCCCAAAGCCAAACTGGGTGTAATATGGATAGATGCCCACGCGGATCTGCATACCCCTTACACTACTCCTTCCGGTAATATGCATGGTATGCCGCTGGCTACGGCTATTGCAGAAGATAACATGGATTGCAAAGTACATGAGCTGGATGCGAATACCGCCAAAATGTGGAATGAATTAAAACATATCGGCAAAATAGCCCCCAAGGTACTTCCGGAAGATATTGTGTTCATCTCCCTGAGAGATTATGAGAAAGAAGAAGAGCATCTGATCAAACATTACGGCATGAAGGTGATCACCACCAGTGAAGTACGCCGTAAAGGGCCGGAGAATATTTCGCGTTCCGTGTTCCGCTATCTCAGTGACTGTGAGTATATCTATGTTTCTTTTGATGTGGACAGCCTGGACGCCTCTATCTCAAAAGGTACGGGAACGCCCGTCAGCAATGGGTTGCGGGAGCGGGAGGCAGAAGACCTGATCGCCAAGTTTATGCAGCACCGGAAGATCTGTTGTTTTGAGATCACCGAAGTAAACCCTACGCTGGACCGTGAAAACCTGATGGCAGAAATTGCCTTTAATATTCTGCAACGCAGTGTGAATGTGCTGATGATGAACTAGCGGATTTTGAAATAGGCGATCAGCCAGCCGGTTACTTCGCTATAACTGCGGATACCCTTATCCTGTTTGTTGGCTTTCAGATACCTGTCGTACAACACAGCGGAATAATCTTCTACTTTACCGGTATACTGTTCATAGAACGCGATGATGTTCTTGTAATCTGTTTTTACACCGGGTACCGCCCTGCTCCACATTTCTTTGGCCAGCGTAGTATCGCGGTATGCCAGCTGGCGAACACTGTACAAAAACATATCAAAGTTGGCGGCATAACGGAAATGGCTATCCGGAATACTGGTAGCGGCGAGGTATCCTACAAAATTGGCATCTTCTTCCGGCGCATATCCCAGCTGATGGGCTATTTCATGACAGATCACAAAAGGCTGCAATACGGGGGGAGCGGTAGTATTTACCTGGGCTTCGCCGGTAAACGGGTTGAGATAGCCGGTAACGCCGGGGTAGTTGAGCCATTCACCAAACATAGCAGGTTTTATACTGGGCACCTGGTAACGGAAAGCAGGCCATTTGACGGCAGCAGCAGCGTAGGCTGTTACCGCTTTTTTAAACAGCGGAGTTCCCGTGCTATCCGGAACAGTAGCCAGGATAGTATCACCGAGATTGGCCTTCTCTTTGTTGACAAGTTGCAGCAGGGTATCGGATAACTGGTAAAGTTGCCGGGTGCTAAAACTGCCGGTAACGAGGCCGGTATCAAAGAGGGGGGCGTTGCGCTCGTAGTTGAATCCCCAAAGGATCAGGAATGCCAGGTACAGTTTAAAAATGAAATGAACACCCCTCAGCAGCAACAGGCCGGCATCTGCCCAGGAGAAGCGAATCAGTTTATAACATAGTTTTAACAGAAAAAATACAATGGTTACAATCCAGGCAATATATATTACGTCGCCAACACTGAATGGCACTATACCTGTTACCTGACGAAATGCCACACTACTCCAGTTATACCACCTATGGAAGTAGAAATCGATGAAGCGAGTGCTCCAGGCGAATAATCCTTTCAACAACAGTATAGCCGCAAGTGTTAGTACAATACGGATAATCTTCTTTTTAATTTTGGCTTTCGTTTCCATATAAGCGGCGAAACATGATAGATGAAATTTTACAACAACAACTGAGCGCGGCACTTTCCGGACAATTAAAAGTGAAAATACAGATTAATGAGGCAAAAAGTGTGCACGGTGGCGATATTAACCAAACATTTCGTATAGCCACCAATGAAGGTTATTATTTCCTGAAGTTGAATGACGGTATCCGTTATCCTGATATGTTTTCGCAGGAATATGCAGGTCTTGAACTCCTGCGGTCCGCCCAGGCTTTGATGATACCCAGGCCCCTGGCTTACGGCACGGTGCAGGGCAAAGCCTACCTGGCGATGGAGTATGTGGTAAAAGGAAATGCCGTGAATAATTTCTGGGAAGACTTCGCCGCTTCGCTGGCGCGGCAACATCGCAATAGCCAGCCTCATTTTGGCAGTCCTGCCTCCAATTATATCGGTTCTTTAAAACAATTCAATACACCCTATAGCAACTGGCCGGTGTTCTATGCCTTTAACCGGTTGTTACCCTTGGCCAGGATGGCCTATGATCAGCAGCTTATTGAAAAAGGTATGGTGCAACAGGTAGAGCGGCTTTGCAAGCAGCTACCGCAGTTGTTTCCGATTGAAGTACCGGCATTGCTGCATGGAGATCTGTGGTCGGGCAATTTTATGATTGGTGCGCACGGGAAGGCCTGTGTGTTTGACCCTGCGGTATATTATGGTAACCGGGAGATGGACCTGGCAATGACGCGGCTTTTTGGCGGTTTCGACACCCGTTTTTATTATGCTTATCAGGCTGCCTATCCGCTGGCGCCGGGATGGCAACAGCGGATAGGCATCTGCCAGTTATATCCATTGCTGGTACATATGGTTTTATTTGGCGGCAATTACTACAATAGTGTCCGGGAAGTATTGCAGGCGTATTGATTATTGACCGGCAGCATCGGTAAATTCACGCATCCTTTTATATTCTGTTGCTACCAGGGGATAGAATTTATCTACATCAGCAGTTATTTCGCTAAACAAGGACATGATGATATCCATGTCCTGTGGCTGGCCGGTACGCAGTTCATTTTCCAGGGTCTGCATTTTATTGCTGATCCAGGTGAGACCAACCATGGCGAAATTCGGTTTGAGCTTATGTACCAGGAATTTCACTTTATCCCAGTCCTGGTTCATGAAAACTACCCTTAACTTTTCAACTTCATCCCTGATCGTCTTAACAAAAATTTCAAATAAGTCGGCTGCATAGGAGATATTGCTCTCATAGAGGGCGGTAAGGTATTTTACATCCAACTCAGGATGAAATTCATATCCGCTGACATTCTGTACTTCTTCCATTAGTAGTTCTGTTTCTTCTTCGTTGAGATATTTATTAAAAATCTGTAAGAGCTGATCGGGTGTGTATGGTTTTATCAGGACATCGGTTATGCCGGCAGCCCTGACTGTGCTGGCGGTACTTTCCATAGCAACGGCGGTGGTGGCGATAATTGGTGTGGCCACGTTGGGCTGCTCCTCATCAGCTCTTATTTTTTGTGCCAGTTCCAGGCCGTTCATCCCGGGAATGCGGATGTCCATGAGGATTAAGTCGTATTGCCGTGATTCCAGGAACCAGGTGGCATCTGGCCCATTGGTAGCCAGCTGGTAGTTGATCTTATATTTTTCGAGCAGGCTCATCATGTAGCGGAGGTTCATCGGATTGTCTTCCACTACCAGCACGCGGGCTGCTTCAAATGTACGTTGTTTAAGTTTCCGGTGTTGCTTCCCTCCTGCTGACAGTGGTTTCCGGCTGTCCATAAAGGGCAGGTTGAAGCTGAAACAGGTAGCGAATCCGGGCGTTTCTTCCACCTGGATGGTACCGCCCTGCAGTTCCACCAGCCGCTTTACGATGGCCAGTCCCAGGCCGCTGCCGCCATAATTCTGGCGGATATCGCCTGCTGCCTGTTTATAGTCGCCGAAGATGAGTTCCAGTTTATCCTTTTTGATTCCGATTCCGGTATCGCATACGTGGAAGCGGATCCAGAGTTTGTTATCCTGCCAGCTTTCCTGTACGGCTTTGAGGGCTATTTCCCCTTCTTCTGTGAATTTCTCTGCATTCCCCAACAGGTTAAGCAGGATCTGGTTCAGCAAAACATCATCGCCAATCAGCCAGGTATTGAGGTTGGCATCCAGTTCAACGGTAATTTTCACCGGTTTGCGGCCCAGTTTCAGTTCGAATGTTTGTCTTAACGACTGAATGAGTTCCCGCGGGTTAAATTCGCGTTGATTGATCTGTAGTTCACCGGCTTCAATCCGTGAAATATCAAGTATATCGCTGACGATGCCCAGCAGGATGCCGGAAGAGTGTTTGAGGATGTTGACGTATTCCTTTTGCTGTTTGTCCAGGTTGGTTTCATCGAGGAGATGGGCCATCCCGATAATCGCGTTCAGGGGGGTACGTATTTCGTGGCTCATGCTGGCCAGAAAGTCTTTTTGTGCGTGCCGGGCTTCTTCCGCGAGGCGGCGGGCTTCTTCGAGTTCTTTCTGTAGCATTTTCTGCCCGGTAATATCCATGTGGAGGCCGGCGCCACCAATGATTTTGCCGTTATGGTCAAACACGTTGGCCGAGCTGGCGAGCACCCATCTGCGGGAGCCGTCTTTCAGCCTTATTTCCATATCGTACAGGAGCGGAACGTTTTCGTCCATGCGTCGTTTGCGGAGGGCGTGGGCGTATTGCCGGTTTTCTTCCGGAACAAAGACGTCTGTAATATTTCTCCCTATTAATTCTTCTTCATTATAACCGGACAGGCGGCAGAAGCTTTCATAAACGCGGGTAATATTTCCATGCACATCTGTTTCGCACATGGCGGCGTTGAGATTGTTGAGGATTACCCGGAATGTTTCTTCATTTCTTCTGATAGCTTCCTGCATATGATGGCGGCGGGTCACGTCTACCAGTTGCCAGATACTGCCTTTGAAAGTTTCGCCGGCAAAAACGGGCATATAGGTTACTTCCCATACCCTTCCATCCTTAAAGGGCAATTCCCAGCCGAAATAAGGCTTTTTCTCTTTCCTGAGCGTTTTCATTCTTTCCACGAACAATTCCTGTTCAGCGGTGAGGGGTTTGACAAAACGGATAAGTTCGCTATATGTCGGTTTTTCCGGGAATGGTTGGGCGAGGTATTGGAGAAAAACATCATTTACCCAGCGGGTACGGTATTTTTCATCTGTGATGAGAATACCTGCGCTCGTATTGTTGAGCCAGCTGGTGATGGGCAATGAAAATATGTCCGGGGCGCCATTTTCCAGCATACCAGCTTCATCAGGAGTAACAATTTTCCTTGCATTCTTTCCTATGACTGTCATCTTTTTGATGGAATAGGGGACTAAGGGTTTTCTAATTTTCTAACGTCTTTCTAAAAACAGGTATGAGATAAAAGTTGAATTGATTACCTTTGCGCCTCACGCCTGCTACTTCTACAGCAGTATGGCAGATATTTTATTATATAAATATATATAATTTGATTATCGATGTGAACAAATTTATGAAATTTTTGCAATTGCAAATATTTAATTACCTTTGCATCCCTCTAAAAGTGAGGATATTATTGATATGAAACCACTCCGAGAATTTGATATTGCCTTTGTAGGATTAACACCAGGGGTGCATTCATTTCAGTATGAAATCGGGGATAGTTTCTTTGATAACTATGAAGGGCCGCAGGATTTCAACGATTGTGCGGCAACAGTGAAGCTCAATTTAGACAAGAAGAATAATTTTTTCCTGTTGAAATTTGAGATAGGCGGAAAGGTTACAGTAACATGTGACCGGTGCGGAGAGCCCTTCGACATGCAGTTGTGGGATGAATTTGACCAGATAGTTAAGCTGGTAGATAATCCGGATGAACTCAACAGCGAGGATGAAAATCCGGATGTAGCGTACATTTCAAAAACAGAAAGTCACCTGAGTGTGGCCAACTGGATATACGAATTTATTCTGCTGAGTATTCCAATGCAACGTATACATCCAGACAATGCCGATGGCAGCAGCGGATGTAACCCAAAGGTGATTGAAATGCTGGAACGAATGAACCAGCAGACTAAAGAAAACGATAACCCAATCTGGAAAGGATTGGATAAATTTAAGGACAATTAAAAATTAAATAAAATGCCAAATCCTAAACGCAGACATTCTCAGCAAAGATCAGCAAAGAGAAGAACGCATTATAAGGCGGTAGCGGATACATTAAGCACAGACAGTGCAACCGGAGAAGTGCACCTGAGACACCGCGCTCATTGGGTGGAAAACAAACTGTACTACAAAGGGAAAGTAGTGTTGGAAAAACAGAGCAACGCTAAATAATTTATTTTACTATTTTTACCCGAGCTAACAAGAACAAACTTGAGTTACATGAGAATCGGGCTTGATATGATGGGTGGCGACTTCGCCCCCGCAGAAGCAGTAAAAGGAGTAAAATTATATTTAGACACTGTTGCATCTGATGTGCACCTGGTGCTGATAGGGGACGAAGCGCAGCTTACTCCTTTATTGGCCGGAACGCAGCTGGACCAATCAAAATATTCAGTTGTTCATTCATCCCAGACCATTGGGATGAATGAACACCCTACCCGGGCACTGAAAGAGAAGCCAGAATCCTCTATCTCTATTGGTTTTCATTTATTGAAGAATGAGAAAATAGATGCTTTCATCAGTGCAGGTAATACCGGCGCCATGATGGTAGGTACCTATTATTCTATTAAGGCCATAGAGGGAGTGCAACGTCCTACAATTTCTACTCTCGTACCCCGTGAAAACGGATCGTACGGCCTCTTGCTTGATGTTGGTATCAATGCTGACTGCAAACCTGAAAACCTGGCGCAATTTGCCATTCTGGGAACCCTTTATTCCAAGCATATCCTGAAGATTGATAATCCGAAAGTAGGCTTGCTGAATATCGGCGAAGAAGAAGGCAAAGGCAACCTGCTCGCCATGGCTACTTATCCGCTATTAAAAGAAAGTAAACAAATTAATTTCGTTGGCAACATAGAAGGAAGAGATATCCTTTCTGAAAAAGCCGATGTAATTGTATGTGAAGGCTTCACCGGCAATATTGTGCTGAAGATGGCCGAATCATTCCAGGAAATAGCCACCAGGCGTAAGATCCAGGATGATTACATGCAGAAATTTGATTCTGAAACCTATGGCGGCACCCCTGTTTTAGGCGTTTCCAAACCCGTTATCATCGGTCATGGTATCTCCAAAGGCACTGCCTTTAAAAACATGGTATTGCTTGCCCAGCAAATGATTGAGAGCAAACTGCTGGAAAAGATCAAAGAGAGCTTTGTACAGCAGTAAAGAAGATATTAAAAAAGGAAACCCGTTTTAGCACAAGCTAAAACGGGTTTCCTTTTTTAATATCTTTCTTACTTACGATTGCTCCTCATAGATCGGTAGCTTCACATAAAAAGTGGTTCCTTCGTTGAGTTTTGTTTCAAACCATATTTCCCCCCTGGTTTGTTCTGCAATGTTTTTACACATAGCCAGTCCCAACCCCGTACCGGACGATTTGGTAGTGAAATTGGGCACAAATATTTTAGACTGCACCTCCGGTGAAATACCTCCCCCATTGTCGGCCACACTCACTATAACGTAACGATCGGCTGTAGCACGCAGCTGTACAATGATATGACCTTTTGTATTTTCCGGGATGGCCTGGATAGCATTCAGTAACAGGTTGGTAAAGAGGCGGTTCATCTGCGTCTTATCTGCAAAAATATAAAACGGCATACCGGGATCTATATATTCTACTTCGCAATCTTCATGACGCTGATACAACCCGGTGAGGGACTGCAATACTTCATTCAGTAATACCACCTCGTTACTCGGTTCTCCTATACGTGCAAATGTGGAAAAATCCGAAGCTATATTGGAGAGATGCTCGATCTGTTCTACCAACGTACCGGCTACGTTGCGGGAAAGCTCTTTCACATTGGGTGAGTCGCCGGCAATAGCCCTTTGCAGGTATTGAATACTGAGCTTCATGGGTGTAAGCGGGTTCTTGATCTCATGCGCCACCTGCCTCGCCATTTCGCGCCAGGCGCCCTCGCGCTCACTCTTGGCCAACCGGGCAGCACTCACTTCCAGCTTGCGCACCATCTTGTTATATTCTTTCACCAACGCACCAATCTCATCATCCTTATCCCACTCAATTTCATCGTTCCGTTGGCCCAGGTTTACGTGGCGCAGTTTCTCCGTTACCAGTGAAAATGAACGGGTAATAGAATTGGTAATCAGCAATGCCACCATACCCGCAATCAGGAAAATGAAAGCGTTGAAATTGATCAGCGCCACCAGGAAGTTGGAGATCTGCTGATTCAATTCTGTTTGTGTGGCAAAATAAGGAACGTTCAGATAGGCCATCACTTCTCCCAAAGGATTACGCAATGGCATATAACCTGATAAAAAGGGCATGGCCCCTATTTTCTCTGTTTGAATAAATTGGATATGCTCCTGCTGGAAAAGCTGGTAATAAGCCATGGGGTTCATTTTCCGGGAAATCAACCCTTTTTCTATCATCAACGGCTGGGTGGTCAGTTGCAGGTTTCCATCCCGGTCATAAACGTTGATATCCAGTGCTCTTTCATCGGCAATATCGGATAGCTGCGCAGACAACTTCTCCCTGAAATGCTGATCATACATATCTTCTATCTGATCAAAATCCTGTTGCTTCATGAATACTTTTTCCACATCATGCGCCACCTCTCCCATTGTCCGGCTAAGCCGTTCCCGGTTCTGCGTTTCGGAACGATAGATAAAGAACATGATGGTGGTGATACCCAGGATCACAAAAGAAAACACCACCACAAAGATGATCGTGCCATGTACTTTTTTGCGGATGCTCACATTAATCAGCGTACGCAGGGTGCTGATACGCATGCGTGCCTTGATGAGCAGGTCAAATACTTTATAGATCACAATGATGAGCAGGAACAGGCAGAACATGTAGGCAAACAAGGTGATAAACTCCACGAATGTCCTGCTTTCCTTTACTACAAGTACTACTTTGTCTGCCGAGGCGCGGTAGATCAACTGGGAGTGGCCATCCACATCCCGCGCACTCACTTCAGCAGCGGGCAGATCAGATTCATACAGGCGGATCGGAAAAGGGAAAGCGCCATAATTGCTCACCAGGATATTTTTATCGTATACCGCGTAGGAATAGTTGGCGGCGGATTCCCTGCTGCGGTCGTTCAGGTCGCCTTCCACCAGCAGTTCAGGATAAAGCCGTTCATTGCTGATCACTTTGGGTTTCAGCACATACACCAGCCAGCCGGTGCCGGAATGGTCTGTACTATTCCGGAACTCCTTTTTACCGATATAGCTATAGTCACTGAAACTACGCTCATAATAATATACATCGTTGCCATTTACATCAGAGGGTGATACATCCGATTCAAAGAACATGCGGCGGTTAAAGGAAATGAGGCTCGTGGTATCGCCAGGAAATAAGGGCTCCCCGTTTTCATCATAAGGATAAAATGATACATCAAAGCGGCTCAGGTATCCCTGGAAATACTTCTGTGTCAACACTTTCACCAATTCCGCTTTCGATCGTTTGCCGCGTTTATCCTCGAAGAAATACTGCATGTATTCATCATGCTCTATCTTCCTCCCCACATCATTCAGGAGCATTTCGAGATAAGGGTCCTTTTGTTTGGATACATCTGCGGCCAGTTTCTCGCGGGCAGATAATTCCTTTTGATCATTATAATAAATCAGCACACCGGAGGTGGTGATGGTTAGCAGGAAAAGCCAGAACAGGAAAGGCACTGTGGCAACGCTGCTCTCAAAACGGTCTGCCAGGAAATCCAGCATAACGGTATAGAGCAGCAACCATACCACCATGGTAACAGAGAATGGCAGCTCCGGATTATTGGTGCGGAACAGCAGCCAGATAATGCCTACAGCAGCCAGCCAGATATACTTGGTACGGTATTGAAAATTGGTAAGCTCATTCAGCAGGTAGTTAATGATCTGCGAGAAAAACAGAAAGCTGAAAGAGATGAAACCCAGTACCACAAAGCCGATCACACTATATTCCGTCAAACTGAAGGAATTGGTGACATCGAATGATATTTTGGAATCTATTACCAGGCTCTGAATGAGGTCTGCCAGGAATTGTTCTACTATATACAACACCAGGCTGGCAAAAATGATGACCACACTTTGCAGCCACTTCTTTTTGATCACCGGCGGGTTGATGGTTTTTACGTGTTCCCGGAAGAAAAGGATCATCCAGAAAGTGAGCAGCACGTTTAGCAGCAGATCGCCCAGGGAATAGAATATTTCATCTTTTGCATAGATAGCAGGATCAAAAACATTCAGCGCCCGCAGGTTAAACGGGAACGGATACACGTAGCTAAGCACCCGCAGCCCAAAAACGATCAGGAACAGGAACAGGAAACCGTATAGCGGGTTTGTTGTTTTAGCCAGCAGGGTAGCAAAAAGATTGAGGAAGATAAGTACGCAGATGGCGCCCAGCACCCGCAGTATTACACTGAGTGTATTTGGCGGATGCACATTAATGCTCCGGTTATAATCAAGATAAAAAAGCGTTTGTCCTTCTCCGTTAACGACCGGCAGGATACTATGTTCCGGCAGTACAAGTTGGGGCAATTCCATATGGATGGTATACTCCATACCCAGTTCCGCCTTATCGTAGAAATGGTTGACCAGGAAACTATTCTTGATAGCATATTCCATGCGTACCGGGATCGTCCCCACAAGGTATTGCTGATGCCCCTCCTCTGATGGCATCCTGCGGGTGATCACTTCATAGTAGCCGTTTTTCAACTTCATGAACTGTGCGCCCTCCCGGATGCCTTTGAGTTCTTCCGGCAATACCTGGCTGGTGCTCCAGAAGGTAAGCCAGGAGCCGGCATTACTGGAGTCATAAGCAAATACAAAGTAATCCCGTTTGGTAAGACGCTGCAGCGTACGTTCGTCATAAGTACGACGCAACAGGCTATACGAAACGGCTGTATCCTTCACCAGGTCTTCAAACGACTCCTCCCGCTGGTGCAAACTCTTCTCCAGGCTGCGCTTCACGCCCTGGGGAGAAGAATAGTATGACCAGTAATTACTGAACAGGAAGGCGAAGGTAAAGAGCCAGGCCGCAATGATCAGCAGATAACCGTGCCGGAGGAAGAAGAGGCGTATTTCTTTGATGTCGATCAATCCATTATATTTTGGGATTTCCTGATTTTGGAATTTTGGAATTTTGTTTCCGTGGAAGATATAACACGGAAACAAAATCACTACATCCGTAAATCAAGAAATCTATAAATGTTCAGTGGTTTTCACTTTATTCCAGAGTGTGTCCATTTCCGTTAGGTTCATATCATTGAGGGTACGGCCCTGTTCCAATGCAAGGGCTTCCATGTGCTGGAAGCGGCGCTGGAATTTTTTGTTGGTGCGTTCCAGTGCATTTTCCGCATCAATATTCAGGAAGCGGGAATAGTTGACCAGGGAGAACATCACATCACCAAATTCTGCTTCTATTTCATCCTGGTTGCTTTCCTTTACGGCTTCTTCCAGTTCGGCCACTTCTTCTTTCACTTTATCCCATACCTGACCGGTATTATCCCATTCGAAGCCGGTTTGTTTTGCTTTTTCCTGGAGGCGCATGGCTTTTACGAGGGCAGGGAGGGAAACGGGGACCCCGCTGAGAACGGATTTTTTTCCTTCTTTCAGTTTCAGTTTTTCCCAGTTCAGTTTCACCTGTTCTTCCGTTTCTGCTACTACATCTCCATAAATATGCGGGTGACGGGTGATCAGTTTATCGCAAACGCCATTGATTACATCGTTGATATCGAATTGTTGCTGCTCCGCTCCTATTTTCGCATAGAATACGATGTGCAGGAGGATATCGCCCAGTTCTTCCTTGATGGATTTCCAGTCTTGCTCCGTAATGGCATCCGCCAGTTCGTAGGTTTCCTCGATGGTAAGCTGCCGGAGTGTCTGGATGGTTTGTTTGCGGTCCCAGGGACATTTCTCCCTCAAATCTTCCATAATCTGTAGCAATCGGTCGAATGTAGCTGTCTTTTCCATATTCCGTAAAAATACAGAGAGATTTTGTCATTTTGCTATTTTGAACGGCCTGTCATCACCCCGGGTTAAAACCGGCAAAATATCCAAATCTCTCCATAAAAAATATCCTAATGTTTAAAAGGCATTTTAATTACATTTGCGGGCTGTATAAAAATGTAGCGATTTAGGATTTTTAGGATATAGCAGGTTTGTTTCCAGGTGGGTTATCTGCCGGGGCCAAATCAGGAAATCAAAAAATCGAAAATCCCAAAATGTATTGATATGAATCCGAAACACATTACGCTTATTTCATCGGAATTAGGTATATCAGCGAAACAAGCTGAGAATACCATGAACCTGTTGTCTGAAGGATCAACGGTGCCTTTTATCAGCCGTTACCGTAAAGAGGTGACGGGTAGTCTGGATGAAGTGCAGATAGGTCGCATTGAGGACCTGCAAAAGCGTTACAAGGAGGTGGATGACCGCCGTGAGTTTATCATCAAAACGATTACGGAACAGGATAAAATGACGCCGGAGCTGCTGGCAAAACTGGAAGCATCCTGGGTATTGGCAGAACTGGAAGATATGTATCTGCCATATAAGCCCAAGCGTAAAACCCGTGCTACGATTGCTATTGAGAAAGGACTGGAACCTTTGGCGCAACTGTTATTTGATCAGCAGGATGGTGATACAGTCGCCGCCGAAACATTCCTCAATGAGCAGGTAGCCACTTCAGAAGAAGCATTGAAAGGCGCCAGGGATATCATAGCAGAATGGATCAATGAAAATGCAGAATGCCGTGACAAGCTGCGTAAACTGTTTACACATACCGGCAAGCTGACCTCCAAAGTAGCAGAAGGAAAAGAAGAAGAAGGCAATAAATACAAAGATTATTTCGCATTTTCAGAAGACCTCCGCGAGGTGCCTTCACACCGGGTGCTGGCCATCCTGCGTGCAGAAGCAGAAGGTATTTTGTTCAGTACCATTGCGCCGGAAGAAGCGGATGCATTTGAAGTAATCAACAAACAATTTGTGAGTGGTCATGGTGCAGCTGCTGAACAGGTTGCCAAAGCCGCTACAGATGCCTATAAACGTTTGCTGCGTCCATCCCTGGAAAATGAATTCAGGGCGGTAGCAAAAGAAAAAGCAGATACAGAAGCGATAGATGTATTCGCTGAAAACCTGCGTCAGTTGCTGCTGGCAGCTCCACTGGGGCCTAAAGCCGTGATTGCCATAGATCCCGGATACAGAACAGGTTGCAAGATAGTAGCACTGGATAACCAGGGTAATATGCTGGACAATGATGTGATCTATCCGCTGGAAAAAAACTATAAAAGTGAGCATGCCGAAGCCCTGCTGAAGAAATGGGCTGAACGCTATGATACTGCTGCCATCGCCGTAGGTAATGGTACCGCCGGCCGCGAAACAGAAGAATTTGTGAAGAAGATTGATTTCGGTAAGAAGATCAACGTGTTCATGGTGAATGAAAGTGGCGCGTCCGTTTATTCTGCCTCCGAAGTAGCCCGGGAAGAATTTCCTGACTTTGATGTAACCGTGCGTGGATCTGTATCTATAGGCCGCAGACTGATTGATCCGCTGGCAGAACTGGTGAAGATCGATCCTAAATCTATCGGCGTAGGACAATACCAGCATGATGTAAACCAGTCGTCGCTGAAACAGAGCCTCGACCGTGTGGTGGTTAGCTGTGTAAATAATGTGGGGGTAAATCTGAATACGGCATCCAAACATTTACTGGCGTATATATCCGGTCTGGGCCCCTCTTTGGCCGAGAACATTGTTAAATACCGCAAAGAAAACGGCGCTTTCAGCAACCGTATGCAACTGAAGAAAGTACACCGGCTGGGTGAAAAAGCATTTGAGCAATGCGCAGGATTTTTACGTATTGAGAATGGCGATAACCCGCTGGACAATTCGGCGGTACATCCGGAGCGTTACAACCTTGTAGAGGAAATTGCCAGCAAACAACACTGTACTATCCAGGAACTCATGGGACAGGAAGATCTGCGCAAGAAGGTGAACCCGAAAGATTATGTAAAGGAAGACGCCGGCCTGTTGACAGTAGAAGATATTCTGAAAGAACTTTCAAAACCCAGCCGCGATCCGCGCGATGAAATATCCATCTTTGAATATGCCGAAGGCATTCATAAAATGGAAGACGTGAAAACCGGTATGGTGCTGCCTGGCGTGGTAACCAATATCACTGCTTTCGGTGCATTCGTAGACATCGGCGTGAAACAGGATGGCCTGGTTCACATCTCCCATATGTCAAACAAATTTATCAGCAATCCTAACGAGGCGGTGAAACTGAATCAGAAGGTAATGGTAACTGTACTGGAAATAGATATTGCCCGTAAGCGTATTTCATTGTCCATGAAAGATAATGAGAAAGGCGGTGGTAGTAGCAACAGTCATTCAAATCAGCATGGACCGCGCAAAGAACCGCGTAAAGATAAACCGGCAGCTAAAGAAGCGCCACTGAATGATTTCCAGGCGAAACTGGCAGCGTTACGAAACAAATTCGACCAAGATTAAAGGATTATAGGATTAACAGGATGGGTGTTTTGTTGTTTGATTTTTTTGATTATTTATTGTTTGATTATTTATTGTTTGATGATCTATTGTTGATGATCCATTAAACATGATTAAACAACAAAACACCCATCCTGTTAATCCTATAATCCTTCAATCCTGGTCAGCCACTGAAGAAATTTTTCCGGATAATCGGTATCTCCTTTTTCGCTGAAAAGCAGGAGTTTTTTGTTGATGGTGAAACCAACATAAATGATATCCCGGTCCATATCAATAGCGATGGCGGCATCATCATATCCTGACTTTCCCGGCATATAGCCTTCATTAAAAAGTATTTTATTTTCCACTTCTATAGGCGGTGTTACTTTTAATCTTTCCATAAAAGTTTTTCTTGCTTTACCCAACAGGTTTTCAAAGCGGGTTTTCAGCGGTGCTACTTCGAAGATGTTAATATCTGAAGCATATTTCCCATCGTATTCAACGAAAGCGTTCCAGGAAGCGATCCTGTCTATCTGAATAGTATCGCCGGTGGCGATCATGGTGTCAGTAGGTGGTTTATGCTGCTTGTTGGCCGATACGACGGCGCTTACCTCCGGTGCCGGGCTATTGCACGCAAGAGTATAAAAAGTCACTAATACGCATGCTATAGGCGTCATCTTCACGGTCATGGTTAAATATTTACTTTTCATAGAATGGGTTCCCAAAGGCTGACAGGTCCCACTTTCCTGTTAAATCAGCTGCAATAAGAATGTTTATATACTATGCCTGGGGTTACAAGTCAAATAGTAAAATGCTCAATGGTTTCTCAATTTACAATAAATTATCCTTGATTATTTCCCTTTAAAGACGGGAGGTCTTTTCTCCATAAATGCCTGCATGCCTTCTTTCTGATCTTCGGAGGCGAAGAGCAGGTAAAAGTTTTTCCGTTCAAAATGCAGGCCCTCTTCCAGGGAGGTATCGAATGCCTTGAGTACGGCCTCTTTGGCCATTTTCAGGGCCAGGGGGCTCATGGCAGCCACTTCCTGTGCCAGCTTGATAGCTTCCTGTAAGAAGAGTTCTACCGGCACCACCCGGTTGATCAGGCCGGCTTGCAGGGCTTCTGCTGCGGTGATGAAGCGACCGGCGAGCACCATTTCCATAGCGAGGGCTTTCCCCACAGCACGGGTAAGGCGCTGTGTGCCGCCAGCACCGGGCATTACACCCAGTTTTATTTCCGGCTGACCGAAGCGGGCCGTTTCGCTGGCTACGATCATATCACATAACATGGTCAGCTCGCAACCGCCACCCAGGGCGAAACCGCTTACTGCTGCAATGATTGGCTTCTTTATTTTTTTGATGGTATCCCAGGTACTGAACTGGTCGGTATTATACATATCAATGGCCGATTTATCTGCCATCTGTTTAATATCCGCGCCAGCGGCAAAAGCTTTTTCGTTGCCACTCAGTACAATAACCCTTACGCTATCATCTGCATCCAGGCTTTTGAGCGCATCGCGCAGTTCTCCCATCAGTTGCAGATTGAGTGCATTAAGTTCCCTGGGCCGGTTCAATTGTATATGGGCTACAAAGGGCGCCACTTGCGGGTGTATGATGATGTATCCGGGTTGCATCATTTAAAGTTACAGAAATATGCCAAAAATAAGCGCCAGTAAAACAAGGAATGCGATAATAGTAGAGATCCCGTAGCTCACGGTGAGCAGGATCCCTTTGAGCAGGGACTTACCAAATGACTGGTGATAAGTATTTCTGAGGGCCAATACCAGGTACCCAAAAATGATCCAGGAAGCGATATCCATAAACGGTGGTTTATGAAAATAATATTGAAGGATTGCTCCCAGCAGCAACAGGATAAACGCAAAGGCATGGATATGGATGGCAAAGATGGCGTGATCCACATACAGCCAGCGTTTTTTGTCGTATATCATTTTTACGAAGAGTGCAAAGAGTGGCAGCAGCAGGAACATCAGTTTGGGCAGGTTATGCCTGAACATTTCCACCAAAGCTTTCTGTTTATCCCCCCGATACTTCTGTTCCAATTCGATCATTCTCCTGGTAAGGAATTTCTCGCTTCCGGTTGCGCGGTTTGCGGGAGGAAGCTTTAACTGGGCGGAGTCGTATGCTGCTACTGACTTATATCTCCCGATGTCGTCTGATAGTCCGCTCAGTTTCCGGGCGGCTTCAGAGCTGTCATTTGCCACGGCTTTTTTTGCTGCTTCCGGGGTGGCTATCAGCCGGAGAGAATCATTGAGTACCTTTGTTTTAAAGAGCGGTTTTTCAGCAGCCGATTCCGTTTCGTCCTGGCCGGTGTTTAGCTCTACTACATCATTGGCATAGAAGGCAAAAAACCCCAGGAAGAAAACAAAGGAGATAAAAACATATAATTTTATGGGATTGACATATTTCACTCTCCTGCCCGCCAGATATTCTTTGGTCAGAAATCCGGGGCGAAACAACAGGTATTTCAGGGTAGAGAGGAATTGTGAATCATAATGGAGGATATCTGCTGTAAAATGTTTGAGCAGATGGCCAAATGTTTCATGTTGTATGGTGTTTTCCTGTCCGCAGTGGGTACAGAACCTTTCCGGCACTTCTGTACCACAGTTCAGGCAGTGTTTGTCTGTACGAAGGGGTTGCACTTTCAAGGGTAAATCTGTTCTGCAGATAAAGGTAGATAAAAAGGCGTTTCAAATGATGAATTACGGAAGATAGCAGAAGATACAGACAGGAGATTACGTTCAACAAAATCATATATTTGAAAAATTTTAAAATGATTTTTACGTTTTACTTTTGTAACAATTAAAAATCAGCGATTTTACCTTCATGAAGAAAACGATCTTACTGGCATTAGGGTTACTGGCACTAACAGGGAAAGCACAGGCCCAATATTACTTTCAGGATATTTGCAATACCCGGCAAACCGCTGCCAACATGGCTTTATTGAAAGCAAACAAAGTAAAGGCACAGATGGTGCAGACGCTGGATGCCAATATGGATACAGATAATGACTTCCGCTGTGAACGCACACTGAGTCCTACTTACCACCAGATGCGCTCACAAACACAATCGCGTGCCACGGGTTATTCTTCCATGCTGTCCTCCTTTTCTTCAAAGGGACTGCTTACAAAGACGGTAGACAGTACCGGTTCCAGCGTTACCACAACCTTATATCGTTACGATAGCGAAGGACGGCTGCAATATATCAGCAGCACCTCCATAGCAACCGCCCTGGGCAGCAAAATGCGTTTTGATGAAACCAGGAGCTATAGCTATGATACCGCAGGGCAATTACAACGCATGATCCAGAAAAAAGGCAACAATAACGATTCTACCATTTTTGTGTTTAAGACCGACAGTACCGGCCATATCACCGAAGAACAGGAACAACGCAACGGCAAAGCAGTGAAGCGCACGTATTACAACTACGACCAGCAAGGGCGCCTGACAGATATCTTCCGTTATCAGCCGGCAAAGAAACGGATGCTGCCCGATTATATTTTTGAATACGATACCCAGGGGAAATTGCTTAAAATGACGACTGTTAATGCACAAACCTCCTCATATACCATATGGCAATATACTTACCAGCCTAATGGGTTGCCACTGAAAGAAGTGTGTTATGGCAAAGGCAAAGAATTGCTGGGTACAGTGAAGTATGGTTATGTAATGAATCCTTAATTGCAGGTGAAAATAATGAGATGCATAAAATATTTTGATTCAACGCGAGAAAAATTTTGTTGCTTCAGAAAGATTCCTATCTTTGCAATCCCAACAAAAAAAGCCGGTGGCTTTTAAGTTCTTACAATAATGCGAAAGTAGCTCATTTGGTAGAGCACGACCTTGCCAAGGTCGGGGTGGCCGGTTCGAGCCCGGTCTTTCGCTCTCGTTCTTTACAACGCCCTGATGGTGGAATTGGTAGACACGAGGGACTTAAAATCCCTTCCTCAGCAATGGGGGTGCAGGTTCAACTCCTGTTCGGGGCACAACTGGGGAGCGTCGCTCCCAAATTAAAAAAGGCATCGTTTCAAAACGATGCCTTTTTTATTTATAATCAATGTGTTGCAATCTACCTACCTTTTGCTTTTATTGGTTACTGAGTTCTTCCCGCTCCATAAAAGCATAACAAATCATATGACAGATATGCATGTGGCAATCTTCTACCCGTCCATAATGTGTGGAATCAACAACGATGACCTGACTGGCCAATTCTGCCAGTTTCCCCTTCTTTCCACCCACTAATGCTACCGTGAAGATATTGTGCTGATTACACCATTCAATCGCTTTTACCAGGTTAGGGGAATTACCGCTTACACTCATTACCATGACGGTATCACCCGGCCTGGCATAATTTTCAAGCTGCCGGAGAAATATATCTTCATAAGCGTAATCGTTTCCGATGGCGGTTAACCAACTTACATTATCGTTTAAAGAAAGACAGCGAAAACGCCGGTATGTTTTATCGGATGAACCTTTTCCAAGGTCTGTAATAAAGTGGGAAGCATTTGCAGCACTACCGCCATTGCCAAATACAAATATTTGCCGGTCTTCTTCCAATGCTTTCCTGAAATGAAGGATAAGTTTCTCCACCTCTTCAACTGGTATGGAATCCAATGCCGATTTGTGTGCTGTAATATAATTTTCCAGATAATCTTTCATAAAACATTCAATTTTCTCTGTTTATTTTAAAGCAGTTTTTGCCAGTTCCAATGCACCCATCGGGACAACATTTTCACGCAATGCGGAAATTTGTACAGGAGGTGCAGGTAAAAAAGCATTCATCAGGTAACCAGATAATGCAGTTGCGATGGGTGAACTCAGGTATTCATCCAGGAAAGACAGGCCTCCTCCGATGATGATAATTTCAGGATGAAAAAGATGCGTTACATGAGAGAGCGCAAATGCAATATCATCTGTAACTTCCTTCAGTATTTCCCTGGCAGCAGCATCCTCTTTTTCCAGTGCAGGTTTAAGCAATCCTGCTTCAGGTATAGTATGCTCCTTTGCCAGTTGTGCAAGCAGGCTATCGGGATGCTGATGTATATATGCGCTCACTTTTTTGTTTACAGCCCAGCCCGAACATTTTGATTCCAGGGTAGCGCCGCTTTTATCCAAACGGAGATGCCCTACTTCTACTTCACCGGGCGCCTTGCCGTGATAAATACTTCCATCGAGTATCATTCCACCTCCAATACCGCTGCCGATGGTCATATAAAACACCTGCCGGTATCCCTTACCACCGCCATACACGCTTTCACCTAAAGCCGCCACATTGGCGTCATTATCAATCATCACCGGCTTTCCGGTACGCTCTTCCAGCCAGGTCTTTAAATTAAATTGCGCCCAGCCGGCTATCTGATGGGAAACCTGGATGGTGCCGGTATGCCAGTTCACGGGACCTCCAAATCCTACTCCGATGGCAGCTATATCACTGAGATCTCCCCAGGTACCAAAGCAATCCATTATTTTAGCCTGGATTCCTGCAGCGCCTTCTGCTGGATCAATGGTATAGCGCATATGCTGCTCAATACTTCCTGCCGCCGTTCCTGTGATTAACTGAAGTTTGGTACCCCCAATTTCAATACCGATGAATTTCTTTCCCATCATAAAAATCCATGAATTCGTCTAAAAAAATGTTTTAAGGACGCGCTATTATCTTTCTAAAATAAATTACGCCTGCCTTGATATCGGGCACACTATTATACCAGTTATACTCATATTCAGCAGAAATCTGCCCATTAAAATGCTGTCTTTTCAATTCCTTTATTATACCGGCTATATCTACCACACCTGTTCCCCAGGGTACACTACGCGCTTCCTTGTTATTCTTTTCATTCAGATCAGCCAGGTGCGAATGTAATACATGTCCTTCTAATTTTTTCAAACACTCGATGGGATCCAGGCCGGATTCTACCCAATGCGCTATATCGGCACAGGCTCCAAGGCGTTTACTTTGTCCTTGTATAGCTTTCAGCACAATATCCGGACTCCAGTAATGTGTAGGATAGGAATGGTTATGGATGGCTACATTGATCTGGTATTCATCACAAAGCTTTGATATCAGCGGAAGATCTTTTTCGTCAGGTTCCGAAGTAAAGGTTTTTATACCCATTGCTTTCCCAAATTCAAACAGCTGCCGCCAATCAGCTTCGCTTTTAGGGGTAACAACGCCGTAAGCAGCCATCACCGCTCCTTTCTTCTTTAATCTTTGCAGTACTTGTTTCCTGGTAGCTTCATTCATATGGTAATCCAGCTTTCCTTCCACCCCTTCGCCAATAACATGTCCCGGAAAACCTTCTATATATATCAGCTTACAACTATCAAATTTATCAATCGCCTCCCAGAATGTAAAATTCTTAAAGTTATAAGACACGGCTCCCAGCTTCCAGCCCAGTTTTGTTTCAGGATATTGCCTGGATGAGGAAGACTGACCATTACAATATGTAACGATGGCAAGCATGGTTAACGATAATACGAAATGCTTCATTTTACAGAATTTATTTTATTCAAACGTGTTTAAAATATTTACTTCACCTGTTACCATTGCACTACAAATTACCTTTCTTCAATTCCTGTATCGCATAATCTGCCGCCCTGGCTGTTAACGCCATATAAGTAAGCGAAGGATTTTGTGTAGATGTAGACGTCATACATGCGCCGTCTGTTACAAACACATTATTACAGGCATGTAACTGATTCCATTTATTCAATAAGGATGTTTCCCGAGATTTGCCCATTCTTACACCGCCCATTTCATGAATATCAAGCCCTGGGGCCATGTCTACCTTATCAGTACCAATATTTTTGAAGCCAGCTGCGGTAAACATTTCCGACAGCTGTTCAAAATAATCATTCCGCATCTTTTCATCATTATCATCATAGTCTACAGCTACTTTCAGTAAAGGAACACCCCAGTCATCTTTCAGACTGCCATCCAGGCTCACGGTATTATGCTCTTTGGGAATCGTTTCTCCCATCATATGAGAGCCTACCCGCCATGGTCCTAATGAAGGATGTAACAGGTTCTCTTTTAACCCGCTTCCTACACCGTTTGTATCACGGTCATTACTTCTGTAAGCAGAAAATCCTGCGGCATATCCCCTAAGAAAATTTGTTTCCTGTTTAAATACATTTCTAAACCGCGGAATGTATCCGCCGGTTGGCCTTCTCCCGTCAGTAGTAAATTCTTTTAATCCATCAAATTCTGCATGAATACGGGCGCTATAATTATGGAAAGCCACAAACTTTCCAAGCAGGCCGTTATCATTCCCTATGCCATTTGGAAACCGATGAGAAGTGGAATTAAGCAATATAAGGTTCGTATTCAAAGCGGCAGCATTCACAAAAATAACTTTTGCGAAATATTCAATTTCCTCTTTGGTATTTGTATCAATAACTTTCACACCGGTGGCTTTCCCTTTTTGCTCATCGTAAATAACGGAATGAACGACAGAAAACGGACGAAGTGTCATATTACCGGTTTTTGCCGCCCAGGGAAGTGTAGAAGAATTACTGCTGAAGTAGCCGCCAAACGGGCATCCCCGTTGGCACAAGGTTCTGTTCTGGCATTGCGCACGCCCCTGCTCCAGGTGTATAGGCTGCACCTGGGATATATGTGCACAACGACCGCTGATAATATGACGGTTACTATATTTACTGCTCACCTGTTTGCTGAAATAATCTTCCACCGCATTGAGTGGATAGCCGGGCAGGAATTCTCCATCCGGCAGCTCTTTCAATCCGTCTTTGTTTCCTGCAATCCCGGCAAACTTCTCCACATAACTATACCAGGGTGCGAGATCATTATAGCGGATAGGCCAGTCTACTGCGAAACCGTCCCTGGCAGGCCCTTCAAAATCAAAATTGCTCCAGCGTTGCGTTTGCCTCGCCCATATCAATGACTTGCCACCCACCTGGTATCCACGTATCCAGTCAAAAGGCTTTTCCTGCACATAAGGATGCTCCTGATCTTTCACAAAGAAATGCGCGGTATCTTCTTTAAAAGCATAGCAACGGCCAGCAATAGGATTCTCTTTGCGAACGTCCAGCTTTAATTCTCCCCGGTGTTCCAGTTCATAGGGATACATATTGGTGGTAGGATAATCAACGTTATGTTTTACATCCCTCCCCCTTTCCAGCACTAATGTTTTAAGTCCTTTTCCTGTCAACTCTTTAGCGGCCCATCCACCGCTGATACCGGAACCTATCACGATTGCATCAAAAGTGCGTTCTTTAACGCTATCAATATTTAAGTTTGCCATGCCTGTTCGTTTATGTGTTTTTTACCGGGAAATAACCATCGTACCTGCCTGGAACCAATTCATAGATCACCAGATTTGTCATCACATATTTTGAGTTTAAATATCCCTGGATGGTCTTTTGCTTCATGATCTTATAGAAGGTAGAAACATCACCGGCATCTTTCATAGTGGTTTCAATGTTTTTAAGCACTGCTTCTCTATCGACCTTGTCACAAGCCATAAAAGAATCACCATATTGCTTTTTTGTAATTTTCTCCAACTGTTTCAGCCCTTTTATAAAAGCTTCCTGCTGATCTTTCTCATAACAGTCGTTCAGCATTTTTAATACGAAAAGATGCACACCCAATGCTTTTGCTCCGGGTGTATCCGTAGCGGGAATAATGGTTTCAGCAATTTCAGCCAACAGTTTTTCCTGATCGGCACTTATATCCAGATTACTGAATCCGGCAGAAACCTGCTTTTTCTGCGTTCCCAGGCAGGAGGGCAACAATGTTATTCCTCCTGATATAATTAATAGGTTTCTTATAGCTGCACGCCTTTCCATGGGTAATATCTTTTAAGTAAGTTGTCTTTTATGCCATCTCAATATCCGGGATTCTGTTTTAAATAGGGTTGTCCGTCTTCGGCATTGCCCATACTTAATATTTGTGTTTCAGGAATAGGGAAAACCATTTTGTATTCAGAGAAGGCAGGTACCGCGGCAAACTTGCTGAGATGCTCCTTTTCTTTCAATATATAGTAGCCCAGTTCTTCCTTGGCTACGGCATAGCCCCAACGTTGTAAATCAAAGAAACGTGTTCCTTC
Organism: Chitinophaga sp. MM2321; assembly: GCF_964033635.1. Classification (NCBI taxonomy): domain Bacteria; kingdom Pseudomonadati; phylum Bacteroidota; class Chitinophagia; order Chitinophagales; family Chitinophagaceae; genus Chitinophaga; species Chitinophaga sp. MM2321. The sequence continues at coordinate 1,303,551 of NZ_OZ035533.1, read as the reverse complement.
CATACCAAACTCCAGTTTACGTTCGAAGCGTATTGCTTTCAGTGCTTTTTCCTTGCTGTCGAAATAGCTGGCAGGGTACTCACTCACTTTGTAATTAGCTGCGGGCTGTCCGTTTAACATCACCAGGTCATTGGCAGCACGCGCCCTCACTATATTCACATACATACGCCCATCTGCGGGCTTATCTGTTTCAGCTAATGCCTCCGCATACCACAACAACACATCTGCGAAACGGATCAGATTTGTATTCAGCGCCGAAAGTTTGCTGGTATAATAAACATCCGTTTTTCTCCATACATTTTTCTTTGGCAGAAAAAAACCTCCGTTCGCCGCATCCCTTACCCAATCTTCTTTCATCATGCCCCAATCATAATAGGGTACACCCCGGCGACCAACAGTATGATCCAGACGGGGATCAACCGGCATCGTTTTGTCTGCTATATCAGTAACACCATTCGCCCCCGCAACGTTGCAGCCCGGGATGACGCTGTTCATATAAGAGCCATCCAGTTTTGGCAATCCGGCTGCATCCACCTGGAATGAATTAACCAGTGAGAAAGAGGGTTGGAATAAACCCCAGCCGGCAATAACACCTGCAGAGCCATAAGGCTGATTGCCAATCATTCCCGGATCTGCATTACCACCAGCCGGATCATCGGTTGAATGCTGGATAGCAAATACGGTTTCACTGTTATTCTCCGTAGCGATATTGAAGTTGTCGCTATACTTTGGTGTTAACTGATACTTCACCCCCCTGGAATTCATGCCGAGATCTATTATTCCCTTTAACAACGGTGCTGCGGCAGAGAACTTGTTTTCATACATATACACCTTGCATAAAAGCGCCTGCGCAGCCCACTTGTTGACACGGCCAACATTATCCTGCACTTCCGGCAGCAGCCCTATAGCCTCCACCAGGTCCGCTTCTATCTTCGGATAGATGTCTGTATCATTCTTTACCTTGGGATTATTGTCAGTAGCTTCCAGCACATCGTCAACATAAGGCACCATTTTGAAGAACCGGCGTAATTCAAAATATCCCAAAGCACGTAAAAATAATAATTCTCCCTTTCTTTTCTTTTTTAAATCGGCATTCACATTATCGCCTGCGGAATTAACAAAATTCATCGCGTGATTGGCGTTTTTAATCAGCTGATAATTGAAGTTCCACTTTTCAAGACACCATTCATTATTTGAAAGGATATTATAGAATTCAATCTGGATCATTGCGGCAGGTCCATCACCGGGGGTGGATCCTTTATTGGCATCTCCACCATAAATGGAACCAAAAGACCAGTTAGCAGGTGTACCTCCTCTCAGGCTCTGGGTTAAAGAAGCATAAGCATTGGTCACTATCAGGTCAATACCATTTGCATCAGACAATGCTACTTTATCAATACTCCCTTGCGGCCGTAAATCCAGCGCCTTATTACATGAAGTAAAGATTAGCATCCATGTGGCGATCGAAAAAATCAATGATGTATTTCTCATCTTTATTTTTTTTATCATTAAAAAAAGGGAGATTAAAAAGTCACGTTAAGTCCTAGCAGGAACTGTCTCGATTGAGGCCAACGACCATAATCAACACCTTTTGTTATATCCCCGGTATCACCCATACTGTTATTCATAACTTCAGGATCCAGGCCGGTATATTTTGTGAGTGTAAATAAATTGACTGCCTGCAGGTAGAGCCGGAAATTTTGAATACCGATTTTTGTTAGTACGGTTTTAGGAAGTGTATATCCTAAACTCAATGTTTGCATGCGGAGAAAAGTACCATCTTCTACAAAATAGGAATTGGCATCTCCATTGGAGAAAATATCTCCTTCATCCAGAATGGGCAGTACAGCATCTTTCTTTCCAGGTTCCCATGATTTATCACGCATGGTGGCGGAGCGGTTGCCATCCTGCGACTGGAAATCAGTCCACCATTTCACCTGGTTGTAAATATCATTTCCTACAGAAGCATACAAAAAAGCACTCAGGTCGAAATTTTTATAATTTAATCCAAGACTTACCCCTCCTGTGAAATCGGGGTTTGGATTACCGATAATGGTTTTATCGTCTGCATTAATTCTGCCGTCACCATTTACATCTTCAAAAATGTATTTACCTACCCATTCCTTTGCAACCAGGTTACCATCACCGGCCACGCTGATAGGCAGTACCGGTAATCCTTTTCTGTCGCCGGTAGTTCCTTTATATGCCAATACATCTTCTTCACTGGTATAAAACCCTTTGATGTTGTAGCCATAAAACTGTGAAATGGGGCTTCCCTGTTGTGTAACGGTTACATTGCCATAACGGGTGGCGCCGCCAAAAATCCGGGTACCGGCAGCCCTGTTTAATCTGAGTACTTTATTCTGATAGGTGGAAATATTGAAGCCAACGTTATAGCCTACTTTACCCATATTCCCTTTATGATTTAAGGCAATATCCCAACCTTTGTTTTCCATATTACCCAGGTTCACATAGGGTGGTGTAGCCGTTCCGGCTAATGAAGAGTAATTGTCCACTACCAGCATATCAGATGTTTTCTTCACATAGTATTCGATATTAGCTTCCAGTTTACCATGAAACAAGGTAGCATCGAAACCCACATTCAGCATTTTGGTTGTCTCCCATTTGGTATCTGAATTTCCATACCTGGATAATGCAAACCCTGTAAAAGCAGAACCCTGGGTTCCATCAAAATCGTAGTTTGTTTGCGGAGGATTAGTGATATACTCATCCGCCCAGTTTGTAACGCGGGGAATCTCGGAGTTGCCTGTTACGCCGTATCCTGCGCGGAGTTTCAGGTCATCCACCCAATCAACTTCTTTCATGAAATTTTCCTGGGAGATACGCCATCCTACAGATGCTGATGGGAAAACCCCGTAACGGTTAGATGGTGAGAAACGGGATGAACCATCGCGGCGAATGATACCTGTAAATAAATAACGGTTATTGTATTCATAATCCACACGGCCGAAGATGCCGAATAAGGCCATTTCACCATTCCATGCTGAAAGATTACTTAAATCTTTTGAACCACCGTTGCTAAGCGTCCAGGTATTCACATTGTCTTCAAATAAATATCCATAACGGCTGCCACTCAGGTTCCGGCCAATACCATCTTTAATGAATTCGGCGCCAACCAGCCCTTTAATGCTATGAACGCTGTTGATGGTCTTTTCATAATTCAATGTATTGCTCCAAACGTATCTGTAATTATAATTGGCGCTCTCGGTAAACTGGTTACGGTTTGTTGTTTCGGAAAATTCAGGGTCCAGTTTAGTCATCGAGTAGGAATTGGATCTTCCATGATCCAATCCGAAGCTCGTGCGAAATTTCAAACCGGAAATTATATCTGCTTCTGCAAAAATATTACCCAGGATACGGAGGTTGGTGTTAAAATTGTCTTTCCCACGGTTCAGTATCGCCACGGGGTTTTGGCCGTTGCCCGAACCATTTGCCTTTGTGCCGGCAAACCTTCCGGTGATATCATACACAGGTACCCAGGGCACCATACGGTACGACCAGGACAATGGATTACTCTCGCTCTGATCGGTGAAGCGGTTATCATTGGAGAAGTTCAATGTTACATTTTCTCCGACACGTAACCATTTCCGCACATTAAACTGTGTGTTGATACGGGCAGAATAACGTTTATAATAAGAATTAAGGAAGATACCTTTCTGATCAAAATAGTTTAGTCCCAATAAATACTGGGCTGATTCGCTGGCGCCGGATAATGTTAACTGATGACTTTGCGTAGGTGCGTTCTGGGTAGATTCTTTGTACCAGTCGGTTCCATCAGAAAGTTCTGTGATGCGGTTCTTTTCTGTCCAGTCAGCTGCCGTAAAAGGGCCGTTGCTGGCCTGCGGTGTGATATATTTGGGGAAGGTTGGTGTAGGTCCCGTTCCGAATTGCGGATGTGAAGGAACATTTGAAGTGCCCCGGATTTGTGCGGCATTTAATTTTCCTTTCCACATAAGATCAACGCGGTCGCGTGTATCTAACAGGTCCAGAAATTTAGCCGGGGAAGTGACGGAATAATAGGCGTCATAAGTAATACGCGGACGGCCCAGTTTTCCTTTTTTGGTGGTGATGATAATTACGCCATTGGATGCCTGAGCGCCATAAATAGAAGCGGAAGAAGCATCTTTCAGAATTTGCATGGACTCAATATCATTGGGGTTGATTGAATTTAAATCCTGGTTACGGGTGGATACGCCATCAATTATATAAAGCGGTCCGTTACTGTTTACCGTTCCGATACCACGGATACGGATCGTTGAGCTGGCGCCCGGAGCGCCTTGTGTACCAATCGTTACACCGGCTGCTTTACCTTGTAGCTGCTGTCCGAAATTGGAAGAAGGCGTTGCTTTCAACTGATCAATATCCACCACGGTAACTGACCCGGTGATATCCCTTTTCCTTTGGGTAGAATAACCTGTAATAACTACTCTCTCCAGGTTCTGAATGCCCTCTGCCAAAGCAACGTTGATGGAACTTCTACCGTTTATTTCAACTTCCTGCGCACTGTATCCGATAAAAGAAAATACCAGGGTATTGTTCGCATCGGGAAATGTGAGCGTGTAGTTTCCTTCCACATCTGTGGCCGTTCCCTTTACAGTACCTTTCACCAAAACACTCACGCCAATTAAAGGGGTACCATCTTTTGCAGATGTAACTTTTCCCTTTACTGTAACATCCGCTGTAATGACTGGTTGCTTCACGGCGGAACCGGAATAACGATCAGCATCCGGTGTTTTGCTGTTCTTTTCCGTTTTGTTTTCAACAGGCTGTATTACATAATGGACCCCGTCTAATTTTTTATACTGCAATCCCAAAGGAGACAACAAGGCGTTCAGTGTATTTTCAAGATCATTGGGAATAACCTTGCTTTGACTTACCAATTTCTTATCAACAACGCTCAATTCGAATGCGAAGCTCACTTTATATTGAGATTCGAGTTCATTCAATACAATTTGCAACGGCCTTTGCTTCTCTGCTTTCTTACCTGAATACTGCAATTCCCCGGGTACTTTTGCAGATGCAAGATCCTGCGCCATGGAATTAAACTGCAGGAAGAAGAGCAATGTTATAAACAGCGCCAGCGCCTTTCCATTGATGGAAAATGATGATCGGTGCGGCATGTTTCCATTTTTGAAAAAGAGGAATTGTAAAGGATAACTCATAAATATAAATTTAGAAGCCTATGTTATATAAGATCATTTGCTAGTAATTCTCAATGACGATTTGTTGACCTTTCTTTATCACTTTCACACGGAATGATTCTGATAAAGCCGTTAACAGGATATCCGGATCGTTTGCAGGAAAGCTACCATTGAACCTTCTTTCGGAAATGCCTTCGTTTTTTATTACCACCTTATACCCGTAATTATCTTCCAGCAATCTGCTAATCTCACCAATCGTATTTCCATTAAATATCAGTTCATTATTTCTCCATGAAGTATAAGCATCCGTTTTCACTACCCTGGTAGCAAATCCACTTTTTTTATCCGCAAATTCTGTTAGTTCTCCCGGATGCATAATCAATGAATCCGCATTTGAATGCAGTGTTTTTAATTTTACTTTACCCGTGCTTAAAACCACCCTGGTGCGGTTCCGGCGGTTGTTGACATCAAACGTGGTTCCTAATACTTCTACATCCAGGTTGTCCGAATGAACAATAAATACTTTGCTGGCCGCATTCGCCCCTTTGTGTACGTCGAAAAAGGCCTGGCCTTTAATCCAGACCTCGCGATTTGTTTTGGTACTCCAGTTGGTTTCAAAACTTAAAACAGAATTGGCATTCAGCGTTACAACAGAGCCATCAGGTAAGGTAACAGTCTTGATCTCCCCATAATTTGTTACATACTTAACTGTATTTTTTTCCTGGAGAAAATAATAAACAGCGCCCGACAACAATACTCCCACAAGTATTGCCGCCGCCCTGAATATGATTTTACGGCCGGAAATCCGTTTAAAAAATTTGTCTTTCTTTGTTGTTTGCTGAGCCGGCAGATCATCGTACTCAACCGGGTCTTCGTTTATTTTATTGTTTAATCTTTCCCAGGCTGTAACATTCTTTTCTTCGTAGATTTTTACATCATCAAATTCCGCGGCCAGTATGATGTTTCGGGCTTCCGCTACCAAACCTGGTCTTTCATCATTTTCAGCCATCCATTTTTCCCAAAAGAGATGATTTGCCCGGTCAGGGGATAACACCCATCTCCTGAAATCATCGCTCATAAGAAGAAATTCTACTGTATTATTATCATGCTTCATGCGGATGCACTGCTTAGTTTTCAATGAGAAACAATATTGTTCCCCCTATTAAGAACACATAAACCTGGTTTTGTAGCCCTCTTGTCAAAAAAATATTTAAAGAAAATAAAAAGATCCGGATCTTTTTGCTGGAAGGGCCGATCAGCGGGCGCTGACGAAGGGTCTGGCATTAACGCTATACTGGAAAAGTGCCAGCCGGTTTTTGTTTGAGAGAGAGATGAATAAATACTTTTATTAAAAATTATCAGGTAAACAATTTTTGAAAAACAGAAAAACTTAACTATTTTGGGAGGAATGTTCCTTTTTTTCCATTTTTAATATCTCCCGGATTTATTTAAAAATGAAGTTTAAAATTCCGCGTCAGCTCCCCACAAGCTGAACATTTAAAAGTTGGCAGGAACGTTAACTTTAAATGAATAATCCACCTTTCGAAAGTTCCTTATAAAAAATAATGCTTTTAGCTGACCAAAATCCAGGGAAACAAACATCCTTACCACGAAGCATCCACTACGAAGAACGCAACATAAAAAATTAAACATGCTGTCTAAAGCAAATACAGACCATACATATATTAGTGCTGAAAAATTTGAAAGCATTTCCGTTGAAGGGGCATGGACAAAATTCAAGCAAGGTGACAAGAAAGCATTTGAATTTATTTTCAAAAAATATAATCCCGTATTATATCATATCGGCATAAAATTCTTTTATGCGCCGGATGTTGTTGAAGACTGTATCCAGGAACTGTTTCTGAAATTATGGAAAGACCGGGAAACGTTACCGGAAGTAAATACCGTTAAATATTACCTGATCACATCCCTTAGAAGATTATTGCTGCGGAAGCTGGTGGTATTAAGAAGACAGCTTGATAAGGATAGAATAATGACTGCTGAATTGAATGATCAATATACTTCTTCTCATGAGAATCATATGATAGTAACGCAGTTACTAAAAGAAAAGACTGACAAGTTAACCCTGGCCATAGAACAACTACCCCCAAGGCAGAAACAGGCAATCTATCTGAAATTCTATGAAGAAAAAACATACGAAGAAATCACTTCGATCATGTCTATCAACTATCAAACCGCCCGTAAATTTATTTATAAAGCCATCAGATCCCTGCGGAAAAACCTGGATATAGCAACCACTCCTGCCCCACCGGTAACTTAAACCTGAGACAGAAAGCATCCTTCCAAAGAAAGCGCAGGTAGGAGTTAATAAAGCTACAACTCCGCGAAATAAAAGCCCCAGCCACCTTTAAGTTGATTCACTTTTACAAGGATCGTATTTTCTCCTTTTTTCAAATTAACATCGATAATATCCTCATTGGGTTTCGCTTTGCGGGCAACAGGCCGGTCCAGCACCAGTTTTCCATTGATCCAGACCCTTACCCCATCATTACTTCCCACACCGAATTTCATTGGTTTCGCTGTTGCTGTTGTAATAGTTCGCTGTGCATATGCCACTACCTTTTCTGTTGGCGTAAATATGCTGGTGAAATCAATATATCCCGATGCCTTGTTTTCATGTTTTATCCAGGTCGTTTTGCTGCCATTGCCGGGATAGACCTTCCTGATGTCCAGGGAGTTTTCCGGCAGAAAAGATGTTTGCAGCCCTTTGCTATCTGTATCATTAAAGGGACCGATCAACCACCAGTCTGTATAAAATGTAGCACTGCTCTCCACATTCTTCATAAATCCAGCCAGGCCTCCATAAGACTTTTCGTCTTCGCTGGTCGCCTTAATCTGATGGCGGGCAATAATTTTCTTAAATCGGTCAAAAGTATAAGGCACCTCTTTCTTGTTCAGATATGCGGTACCACCAGTGGAATAGAAATAGAGTTTGATATATAAAACAGGCAAGTAAGCCAGTTCTACCCGGTTGATCAGATCCGTATCGCCGGCAGCTGCTTTCAGCGCCTGCCCGAACAGGCTATCTGCTTTCTGCATAACTGGTACGCTTAAATATTTAACCTCCTCTGGCCGCAGCCATATACTGAAATGAAGATTATCTTTTTTAACCTCATCATGTAGCAGCTTGATATAGCCGGATATAAACGGAGCAGCATCGCCATATACATTGTTCACATATTCATCCACGAGTGCCTGCGGATCACGGTTTGCATTCCACAATAATTGTGAAATGACCCAGGCGCGTAACTCAGAAAATTCTCCGCCTCCATTATCGGGAACGTTGTTTCCCTGAGCGAAAATGCTTTCCACGCCATGGTCTGCATACCATTTAATGTCGTGTTTAAAACTTTCAAAATTGGGAAAGGGCATCAGGAATTGGGCAAAGTCTGTATAGTAATCCCAGATCGAAATGTGTTTGGCAATTTTTTTCCACGCATTAAACCGCTCAATGAACGGTTTATGATCATCACATCCTGTCAGTGGATGCGCCGAACAATACTGGTAATGGCAAAGGCGGATGGTCACGTTATCGGCAGGACGGATATTTCTGGGCGGCACTTCTGTATAGGCATAGGCAAAGGTGCGGAGATTAACAGCAGGATACACTTTTCCAACAGTATCAGCAATCTGGTTTACAAAAGTTAATAAGGAGCCGGATGGACTTCCTTCCGCATCGTCTATTTTTTTACAATCTTTACATGTACAGTTTCCTTCTCCGTCATTTTGATCGATAGAAAAAATATTGGCTTCCGGATGTTCTTTTATCCATTCAAAAACCTGTGCGGTTGCTATCTTTACTACTGCCGGATTAGTCAGGCAAAGCTGTGGATTCGGGCCATTGAGCCGCTTTCCGTTGACCTCTGCAAAATATTCCGGGTGTGTGGAAAAATGCTTTTCCGATGGCACCAACTGGCTGAAGGTATGGGCAAACGGGTAAGCAATGTAACTGCCACCCATTGAATCGGGCAGCGGAACGATGGTAGGATTCAGCCGGTTATGCATGGCCCATTCAGGATTATAGGCTTCGCGGTACCAGGCTTCGCGGTTTACAAAGACAGGCTTCTGACGGTCTTCAATTTGGGATAGGGTAATGGTTGTTTGTTTAGGTGTTTTGATTACTTCGCGGGTATACCAACGGCAATCCAGGTAATCAGATAAATAACCAATCACGCCATATAAAGTTCCCCGGGGCGCTCCGCCGGCAATCAGCAACTGGTCCCCATCCGAGCGGATGATATACTCTTCTTTACCAAACTCCTTTGGTTGCAGATTTTTAAGTAATGTTTCCGGCGCACCTGTAAAACCAATATAGATCAATTTGGCGTCCGGTTTTGTTTCATGGGTAATTTCCATAAAACAACCACTCACCTTTTGAAGATACTTTTGTAGTTCCCTTGCCGCACGCTGCTCAGGATCTGAGGCGCTTTCCGAAACAAAGATTTTATAATCACTTTTACCTTCAGTAATTAATTTACCTGGCGGGTTTCCCCAAAGAGAACTAGTTGCGAACAAACAAACAACTAAAAACAGCGACTTCATGCAGTATAGTTTCAATTAATTATTCAATGACCTTATTTTACAAGATATAAAATTCCATTAAATAAATAAGATAATATCAACATGCATGAAAGGGAATCAGGATCACTATTTACAGCGAACAAGACACTAGATTAGTTTAACGCCCAGATTCCTGTAAGTATCCAGTCTGCTGTCATCGCTTGGAAGATCTGTGATGAGTGCATCAATGTCTTCGATACCACATACTTTAAAATGATCTGTGCTCCCCAGCTTTTCGCTGTTGCTCAGGGCAATTGTTTTCATAGAAGCATGCAGCATCGCTTGTTTTACTTCTCCATCCTGTTGTAAAGCTGCTGTAATACCGAATTTACGTTCAACCGCGCAAGTACCCATCAGGTAAAGGTCAGCGACATGTTTCTTCACCTCTTCGCAGGTTCTGACACCGGTAGTTGTTTCCGTATTGCGGTCATAAGTCCCGCCTAAAACAATCATTTCAACCTGTTTATATTTTGTAAGAATGGGAATAAGCGCCTGGTTGTTGGTGACTACCCGGATACTGATATCAGGTAAAAAATAAGCCGCAATAGCGCATACGGTGGTACCACCATCCATAAACAGGGTTTGTCCGTTCTTTATAAATTGCAGTGCTTTTAAAGCAATGATTTCTTTTCCTGCCGACAGGTAATCAGAACGGTCCTGAAAATTTAAAGGGTTGCCGGATCGTGGAATAGCACCTCCGCGTACTTTCGACAGCAATCCGTTACTATGAAGAATTTCAATATCCCTCCTGATGGTATCTTCTGATACCTTCAGATCACTGGCCAGGAATTCATACGTGACCTTGCCGTCTTGTTTCAGCAGGCCCAGAATATGATCAAAGCGTTCTTCCTTTAGCATAATATCAATCAGATTAAACCATTTTAAACATTCCTTCTAAAGGCATATGCAGCGGCTACTACTATCAATAAAAGACCACTAAAACTGAGTGCTATCGGAAGGGAAAAATGGTATGCTATAAAACCCAGTATCGCAGGTCCTGCCAATTGGCCGGCATAGCCTATTGTGGTAATCGCCGGAATAGCAACCGTCGCCGGTACGTCTTTTAACCGGCCTCCTTCACTAATAAAAACAGGAACTATATTGGCAGCGCCTAATCCCAGTAATACAAAACCCAGTAAAGCTGTTATCATCCACGGAGTAGAAACAGCCAAAAACATACCGGCAGCAGCCACCAGGCTTCCGGCAACAACTACCGTTCTGCTGTCCAAACGGGCAACAAGTTTATCTCCCAACAAACGCATGGTAGCCATGGCGATTGAAAAGGCCGCATAACCAACACCCGCCAGCTCTTCTTCGATGCCCCTGTTTTCACGAAGAAAAACGGCGCTCCAATCCAGCATCGTTCCTTCCGCAAGAAAGACTGCGAAGCACATCGCTCCTAAAAAAAGAACCCCGCCTGTCAACCAGGAGAAAGAAGTAGTGGCTGTATCGCCATTATCTGAAGAGAATTCGCTGATGACCGCCTTTTCTGTGGCGTGATCAAACAGGGAAGTATATTTCCATGATACAATTAAAACCAGTAAAACAGCGATGCTGATAGCTGCTGTAATTGGCTCCAGGCCAAGCTTCATCAGGAAACCCAGCCCTAAAGAACCAAACAATCCGCCAACACTGAAAAGTCCGTGAAGAGAAGACATAACAGGCTTGCCGTACCTGTTCTGTACCTGTACGCCATGCGTATTCATGGCTACATCCACGGTACCAACAGCGGAACCAAAAACAAATAACACAACGCCCATCCACACTACGGAAGTCATGATTAATAATAAGGGTAGTGTAACTGCCATGAGCAATGCGGAAAAAAGGATAACGACCCGGCTTCCATATCGATGTGCAAGCACACCACTGAGTGGCATCATGGTGATGGCCCCGCCACCCAATAACAAGAGCAGCAGCCCTAAATTGGCATCATTCAGGTGCAACCTGTCTTTCGCATAAGGAACCATAGGCGCCCAGCTGGATATCCCCAGACCGCATACCAGGAAAATAGCTTTTGTTGCTTTACTTGCTTTTATTGTGCTGTCCGTTATTCCCATTTGCTGATAATTTATATAAATTACAATGCAAATAAATGCGATTTCGCACAATATCGCAAATAAATAACTTTTTCATCGGGGCATTAAGCCTATTCTATCCCTTCAACAGGAAGCCAATGAGGTATCATAGCGTACAATTGGATACCTTTGTCCCTTAGCGCACCCTCCATGCTCAACGCTTCGGGAACCCAATAATGAGCCAAAGGAGATATATGATCACACTACTCCGCACAGCTGCAGTACCCGTTACAGGAGTTAAATAAAACGAGAAGATGAACGATATGGATTATGAGGAAATGATTAAGTTCGATAAATGTATTGATTTTTTGCACACCATTGGTATTCAAACCACCTTCAGAACAATCGGCGATGATGGCTTTCTACCGGGGCTTTTAATAAAGAATGGCGTCATCATCATTGACAGGGATGGCCTTCAGCATCCGGGAGATATTTTACATGAGGCAGGGCATATTGCGGTAGTTCCCGCAGGAGACCGTCATAATCTGACAGAAAAATGCATCATACAGAGAACTGATAGAGAAGCCGAGGAAATGATGGCCATTGCCTGGTCCTATGCAGCTTCCATTTATTTAGAGATAGATCCCGGCTTTGTTTTTCATGAAGAGGGGTACAGGGATGGTAGCAGCTATATCACAGAAAGTTGCAGCAAGAAAGAATATATCGGCCTGGCAATGCTGCAAAGAATTGGACTCACCTTCAACGAGAAAAGGGCACAACGTTTAAAAGTACCCGCTTATCCACATATGGTAAAGTGGTTGCGGGATTAAAAACAGTACAAACAAATAAAAAATATCCGCTAACGATTACCCATAAACGAAAAGCCTCAATATAAAATTGAGGCTCTAAAAAATACTTGTTTATCTTTTAATTATGTGATATCAATATCCCCATTTTTTCATAACGGCCAGGTCTTGTTTTACAGATTCCAGTGGGGTTATATCCTGGTAAGATTCCTGTTCAATAATGAAATATTTCGTACCGCCGGATTTTCTGCCAAGGTCTATTATTTCTTTTACCGGGATGATACCTTTGCCCAGCACCGTACTTTCATATGCTCCTCCCATCTCTCCTTTTGTAGCTGCTTTGATTTCATCTTTCACGTGCATCAGTTCAAATCTGCCCGGATATTTCTTCATGACATCCAGCGCCATACCGCCGGCATGATACATATTGCCAATATCCAGCTGCTGGGCTACCAGTGAAGGGTCTGTATTTTCCAGGATAAGATCAAAAAGCTTATGCCCGTTCAATTCTTCGCTGAACTCAAAATCATGGTTATGATAACCAAATTTCATCCCCGATTTTTTGCACAGTTCACCGCTTTTATTGAAAACGTTCATATAGCCCATAAAGTCGTCGTAATTTTTGCGCATGCTCCCATCCAGCGAGGGGCTGATCACAAACTTCTGACCCATGATGGCCGCATCTTCAACAGTGTACTTCCACTCATCCGTAAAATCCTTTTTTGCAGCATCCCAGTGCTGTTTGCCCATGACGGTGTGGCCGCTGGGCATGGTCAGTCCAAGATCATTCAGGATTCTTTTAAAATCTTTGGCGCCATAACCGTAAAACTTCCTGTTTACATAATTGGCATGTTCCACGTTTTTATATCCCATCTCTGCCAGTAGCTTTAAGGTAGGCAGCGGCGCTTTACTCATATCGTCCCGGATAGAATACAACTGGATACCCATAACTTCCCTTTTCCGCTCCATAGCAAAAAGTTGCCGCGACAAAAGGGTGGTGCCAGCCAGCGCAAATGTGCTTTTCATCAAAAAGCTCCTCCTGGAAATATTCATGGTAGTAATATTTAGTAATAATGACGATAAGAAATCAATTCTTTCCTAAAATAATACATTTATTCGTTTTCCGGTAGGGTTATTCATTTCTGTAAAATTTCTCACCCAAAGTAAAATCTTGCTGAACAAGCATTCAGCCTCACATATTCTTCCATTCGAATAAGCCATTTCAAAAAAATATTTGGGCAACCAGATGATTGCATATATATTTGCAACGAAATGATTGCATAATGATAATAAGACGAGACGTATACCAGGCCATTGCCGATCCGACCAGGCGCGAAATAATAGCGCAGATAGCGCAACAGCCATTAAACCTGAATGCGATAGCAGAAACCTTTGACATCAGCCGGCAGGCCGTTTCCAGGCATATAAAAATACTGACCGAGTGTGAACTCATCGTTATCAGGCAGAAAGGCAGGGAAAGATATTGTGAAGCAAAGCTTGAAAAACTCCACGAGGTGGCCGACTGGGTAGCACAGTACTCAGAGCATTGGAAATCCAGGTTTAATGCGCTTGATAATTACCTGAATGAAGTACAAACCAAAACCAAAAAAGATGGAAAAAAGTAACACCAAAAATGAAGTAAACATCACGCATATTTTCAATGCGCCGAGAGAACTTGTATTCAAAGCGTGGACAGAACCCGAGCAATTATTGCGTTGGTTCGCTCCCGACGATTGCACCATCTCTTTTAAAAGTATTGATGTACAAAAAGGAGGCACTTTCCATTCCTGCATCCACTCCCCTATACATGGTGATTGCTGGTGCAAAGGCGTCTACCTGGAAGTTGTTGCGCCTGAACGGCTGGTATATACCATCGTTATTACGGATGAACAAGGCAACACCGTGGAGCCTGTTGATGTTGGTAAAAGTGCTGCGTTGCCGGCAGCAACTATTTTAACAGTCACGTTTACCGAATACGGCAATAAAACTGAACTTACCCTGCATCAGACCATGTCAGAAAAAGATGCAAAACAAACAGGTGCTTACCAGGGTTGGCTCCTCATGCTAAACCGGCTGGAAGCACTCATTTCAAACCAATCAGCATAGTAATGAAAAAAACATCCGGGAAAACAACACTCACCGTTTTATTGCTATTCTTTTCATTTATCATAGCAACCTGCATGATGGGATGTAACGCACCAAATGAATCAGCCAGTCAAAAAAAGCAGGAAAGTACGGATAGTACCAGCGGTTATGCGACGATTAACGGTCTGAAAATGTATTACGAAATCCATGGCAAAGGCAATCCGTTGGTACTCATTCATGGTGGCGGTTCTACCATTACCACCACCTTCGGAAAGGTATTACCCTTATTCGCAAAAAGCAGACAGGTCATTGCAGTTGAACTACAGGCGCATGGGCATACCGCCGACATAGATCGGCCATTGAGTTTTGAACAGGATGCGGATGATGTGGCTGCCTTATTACAACAACTGCATATCAAAAACGCCGATTTTTTTGGCTTCAGTAATGGCGGGAGTACGGCCATGCAAATAGGTATTCGTCATCCGGACATTGTACGTAAACTGGTAGTAGCATCTGCTTTTTATAAGAGGGATGGAGCTTATCCACAATTGTGGACGTTTATGCAACAGGCTACCCTTGACAATATGCCACAACAATTAAAAGATGCTTACCTCCGCATTAATCCTGACACCAAAGGCTTATCAGCCATGCATGATAAGGACCGGCAACGCGTGTTATCGTTTAAGGATTGGCCGGATAGTGATATCCGCTCCATCAAAGCGCCGACAATGATACTCATAGGTGATCAGGATATCGTCCGCCCGGAACACGCCGTGGAAATGTACAGATTGCTGCCACATGGCCGGCTTGCTATTTTGCCAGGTGGTCATGGTGCTTATATCGGTGAAATAACTGTAGCGGAAAAAGACAGTCAGCTACGCACCTTGACTGTTGCGATGATTGAAGCGTTCCTGGACTCAACGCAATAAAGTGCTATACATTAATTTTTAGTTGTGTGACCAGGTCATGGAAGTACTGCGTTGACCATATATCCAGTACTTCCGGATCTGGAATAAAACGACTGATATCTGCTTTTACCCGATTAAGATTAACCGTATCTATTTTAACACTTAATAGCTCCCTGAACTCCTCTTCTGTAATCGTATCCTTATTCCAGTCACCACTATCCTTTGCTCTTAACAGAAAGTGCTTCAGGTTTAAGGAAATACCTTTTTTGATGTACCATTCCATATCGTACCAGTCCCGGCCCTTTACATTGTTCTTCCATTTACGAAATAACAATGCATGCATTTTACCGGCAAAAAGATCTGCAACAGTAAAGCACTTTACATAAAAAGAGAAAGGTTTCAACAATAACCTTTCTTCCGTTTCAAAGCCTAAAGGAGGCGCAGTATCAACTTCAAGTTTTATTTTGATATTTGCTTTCTGATCAAGCCCGTTCTGAGGAATAATGTCTTCCAGAATCAATTCCTTCCAAATGGTTTCAGATTTTAAAAATGCCGATTCAATATTATTATGCTGATTTGTTTTTTGTTTCTCTCTGACAGACACATTCATCCCTAAAGCTGCAAATTCAATAACGATGGCATCAAGATATTTATCCAGAGAAAAGCCGGGATTCACTTCCAGGAGCGAAAAATCAAGATCTTCTGAAAAACGATTCAGACCATAAAAGATACGTAGTGCAGTTCCCCCATAGAAAGCTGCTTTCTCAAAAAAGCCGGCACGCTGCAAACCTGCAAGGGCAATTTCCTGCATGATTTCACGCA
This sequence comes from Chitinophaga sp. MM2321, assembly GCF_964033635.1. Lineage (NCBI taxonomy): Bacteria > Pseudomonadati > Bacteroidota > Chitinophagia > Chitinophagales > Chitinophagaceae > Chitinophaga > Chitinophaga sp. MM2321. The sequence goes on along the minus strand of NZ_OZ035533.1, from coordinate 1,287,172 downwards.
GGGCCTGCAAAGCTTCTTCTTTGTTTGCAGGCTTATATGATTCCAGCCACTCTTTTATCATAAGCTGTTGATTGTTTTAATCATCATCAATAAACTATCCTTTTTAGGAGCATCTGGTAACCAATCCTGTATGCTATTTGTATTTAGTTCTTTGACACTATCTTCCTCCATTCTCAGATCTTCCAGTAAATAATTAAGCACATTGATCCGGCTTCTTAATTTTACCCCGGGGGTTGTAACTATTTTATCACACAGTGCTTTTTCCGGTGATGCTACCAGTGCGTATTGATCGTCTGATAATTTTACCCGCTGGATACCAAAAGCATAATAGGGTAATGACAACCGGTAATAGGCAAACATACCTGCTGGTGTTGTAAATTTCCTGGCAGCTTTAGTAGTCATAGAAGAAATCTCAAATACACGTTCAGGAATTAATCCGTAATAAGACAATGCAGTATCTAAAGAAACATAGCTGGGACCTAAAATATGATTGGCTAAAAGAAATGATTCCGGCTTTTTCGATTGTAATGCCGGTCCCACAATATAGACGCCTCTTTTAACAGATGTTAAAACACCCTCATCAAGTAGTGCATGAATCTTATCATTAGGCCTTTTGTAATCCTTTAATATGGACATCAATAGCTGATGTGTCAAAAGTTGTCCGGTATAAGATTGTATGGCCTGGTTTGTAGTCATACTAAAATGTCTAATTTTAATAAGATAATCGAACAAAAACCAATTATCTTGTTAAAATTAGACAAAAATAATACCAAAATCATTATTTCTGTCTAATTTCCATAAGATAATCGAATAAAAACAGATTATCCTATTAAAATTAGACACTTTTAAGCTCTCAATCACCTGATCTTCTCGCTCAGCACCTTCCCGGCTTTAAAACTGGCGACCTTCTTAGCTTTAATCCTGATCGTTTGCCCGGTTTGCGGATTCCGGCCATTGCGGGCAGCTCTTTTTGAAACGGAGAAGGTGCCTAAACCAGGTAAAGTAACGCTTTCACCCTTCTTTAGGGTGGATGCAACCGCACTCACCACCGCATCAATGACCAGGGCTGCTGCGCTCTTTGTAATGCCGGCTTCTGTTGCCATCTTTAATATCAGGGCGCCTTTATTAGTGGAAGTAGGACTTCGGGTAACAACTGATTTATCCGAAAGAAGTGTTACTATTTTTTGGGTATCTATATCCTCGGGGATATGATTTAAGCGCAGAAAATTCCGGAACTCATCCACCGTTATATCCGGGAAAAGGCTTTCCAGGAGATGCAGGTCCACCTCCCTGGCCGCTTCAATTTGCTGAAGTATGGCGTATGTCTTCTCAGAAATCTGAATTTCGTCACTCATAAATTTCAAAGTTAAACCTTAACCCTTCCGGATTTTTTACTGATTCCTTTTGAAAATGATGCAACGCAAACCGCATCAACAACGTTTTCATTTTGTCTATTTTCTTATTCTTTTTGTTATAAAAAAAGATATCTGAAGGGGCAACAAAAAAAGTTCCCTGTTTCTCTTTAATATTCCATTTTATGGTAGCCGAAAATGGTATGTTTCCCAATAAATAATCACGCACCACATGATTACCTTCGGGGAGGTCTATTCTCCACTCCACCTGATCTTCATATTTAATCGCTTCAATCCACATCTCTGTAAATGGATAGCTACTTGTTGAGGCACTCTCTTTATCCCTCGACTTCTCCACTTCTGCCACCGATGCTTTTACATGGTGGGCTTCTATTTCCGGTTTAATCTTCAGACTGATTTTACCGATACTTTTCTTCGTCTCTGTATGATTTACCTCCAATGGCTTCCCTTTTGAGTATTGCTGTACAGCGCCATCTGTAACATCCAACCGGAGGGTAGCGCCCGGAGCGCCTACATAATATTTTTTGGTGCGGGAAAAACCCAGCACACTCACTTTAATCGACCTGATGATCAGGTCCAGATCAGCAGTCCATTCACCGGCAGCATTAATTTTACCGTCCAGGCCAAGTACCAGGATATTTTTCATCCGCTCCTCTTTGGAAAGTAGCTGTGAAACCAGGTGGGGACTCGAGATTCTAACTTCCGCCATAAATAATAGCTATAAAGTGATCAATGGGGTACTAAGATCGGACTGGAATTGGAGTAAACACTTCTTACACTACTAATATATCAAAAAAAGCGCAATTTTACAAGCTAAATTCCCGCCGGTGTGCTGCTACTAAATGTGAAAAGTGCGCTCAAGATTTTGCCCTCTTTTCAACCTGAAATGCACAAAGAACAATACAATACTTACAGGAACAGTACAGGCAGCCACAATGATGCTCCAATCAAGATGAAAGCTGCCATTTCTATAAAAAGATAAGATCCCTTCAATACAAATACATAAGATAGCCGATCCAAGAAAGGAATATGCGATCAGGTTGATGCCCTTATACTTTGCCACACGGATAACGGCTATCAGTAATGCCATCACCAGATTACTGGCCAGCAGCAAGGGGATTCCCAGTTTTACTTCCCAACTGATATTGCGGGTGAGCGTATCAAGCATGACTAAAAAAAAACAGGATACAATGAATCCAGCGGCCATCCTCGGGATGGTTTTTTGATTCCAGAATGTAAATATAGATACGTAAGAAAAAATAGTAAGAGAAATAGCAAGCGGATATTCAGACCACGTAATTTTTTTGCTGATGATAAGATTAATAGCGATAGATGCAATGGCCCCGGAGAGCAGAATGATAGAGGCAATTTCCCATGTAAATTTTCTTTGCGGCCGGCTCATCTTAACATGACCACCCGTAAATTGCGGTCCCTCTCCAGTTAAATGAAAATGGGTATGCTCACTCCCTGCTTGTCCGTTTACCGGCACGCCACATAAGGGACAAAATGCTATTCCCTCCTCCAGTTCCACGCCGCAATTTTTACAAATGATCATAGCTGTTACTTGAAATTAACAATTTTAACCGGGATGCCCTGGGCTGTCAGGAATGTGAGGAACTGTCTTTCCAGCTCCCTCGATACGGTGATATTGCCAAAGCTCAACACCAATTTATTATCAAATCCAACGACACCACAATTAACTTTTAAGATCTTGTTGGGCGGCGGTGGAATAAACTGGAATGTATCGATCAGGTTATTTATACCGGGACTTAAATCTATTCTTCCAAGATTGGTAACCACGCCGCTGTATTGTCTTGTACCCGCTGCATAGAGCCGGGAAAGAATGAAAGATTTAACAAATAACGGCACACCTCTTATATACGGATTCTTCTCCCCGCCAACGTTGCGGGAAATCATTTTACTGATCAGTTTTTTATCTGTTTCCAGTTGCATCTGATGATATACTACTTTCACGATCTCTTCAAAGGTATAATCACCCAGTCCCAGGTCAATGCCGGGCATCACATACAGCGAAAAATTCCTCATGGTACGGGAAGGCAGCATCCTGCGCAGGTTTACCGGTACTTCAATGCGGATTATTTTATGGCTGCTTCGCTTTTTAAAGGCTGACTGGTGATTATAGATATGCTGAAGTGAATAGATGTAAACCGCCGTCAGAAATTCGGTGAGACTGACTTCATATTCTTTCGCCTTTTTGACGATTGCGCCGGTTGGTACAATGGCCGTTAATACCGCAAAACGTGGCGCCTTTTTTAAATGGAAAGGAACATGGAATGCCCTTGGTATTTTGGCGGGGCCTCCTTCGATCTTTTTAAAATACCTCCCATAGGCATCTTCATATTCTTCTTTTGCAGGGGCTTCTCCGGGGTGATAAAACGGAAGGTTAACAGGAATCGTCAAGCCGCATTTTTCAAAATAAATCAGTAACAATGTTTTTAAAAATTCAAATGCTCCCGTTCCATCTGTCAGGATATGAGAGAATTCAACACTGATCCTGTTTTCTTTAGCGAGCACCCTGAACATCAGTTCTTCCCGGTAAAAAGCGCGGCAAGGGGTTTCCTGGTCGGGCGATATGGTTACAGGCAAATCCTGCGGCTCCAGGTAGTACCAGAAAAAACCGGTTTTCAGTTTCACTTTATAATAGGGAAAACGCGCTTCAATAGCACGCACCGCCTCCAGGAACTGCTTTGCTTTTACCCGCTGTTTTAATTTCACGCCTATCCTGAATACAGAAGTAAGCTCTTTATCCTTTATGGCGGGATATATCTTCGCAGCATTATCAAGCCGAAGCCAGAAATCATCCTTCTCCTGCATATCTCTATCCATAGCTTTGCAATATTTTGTGCTTTTAAAATACCGCTCTACCCGAACTGCAAACCTCCGGGTATTGCTGACAATTAAATAGCTACCTTTATGCCATCATTTCCTACCGTAGAGCCTGGCCCGATTGCTATTTACCGAAATTATCTAAAACATTCATATTGGCAAGTCCCCAAAGCAGATTATTCAATATCTTTCTCCGGCTGATCAATAAGAAAGCCTTACCGGTGAAATTGGCAGCTTCCAGGTTTAATTTTTACAATCGTCCCGAACCTCCTTTAAAGATTTCAAAGATTTGTGATATTCATCAGTCAAAGATCGATGGTTTTAATGTATTCACCTTAAAACCAAAGCATAAAAACAGCGGAAAACACATCCTTTATTTACACGGCGGCGCCTATACTCAGAATTTCCAGCTCTTCCACTGGGAGTTCCTGTCGGAACTGGTAGCGCAAACCCATTGCACCATTACAGCGCCGGATTATCCGCTTGCTCCTGCTTACACATACAAAGAATCCTTTGCGATGGTAACACCACTTTACAAGCAACTAACCGAAACGGTTAGTCCGGCTGACCTGGTACTGATGGGCGATTCTGCGGGTGGTGGCTTTGCGCTGGCCCTGGCACAACAAATGAAGCTGGAGCAGGTAAGCCAGCCTGATCAGATTATCCTGCTTTCTCCGTGGCTGGACATTACATTGTCAAATCCTGCAATAGAAGAAACGGAGCCCATAGATCCCTTTTTAGGGAAAAAGAAACTACAACAGGCCGGCCTATTGTATGCAGGTGGTACTGCATTGGATAATCCTTTACTCAGTCCAATTAACGGCACATTAGAGGGCCTGGGTAAAATATCTGTTTTTGTTGGCTCAAAAGAAATCCTGGTAGCGGATGCCAGAAAATTAAAATCCATGGCCCAGGCGAAAGGGGTTGCACTTAATTACTACGAATATGAAGATATGATCCATGCCTGGATGCTTTTAAATTTCCCCGAATCTAAAAAAGCAAGACAGCAGATTACAGCGATCATATTAAGGGCATAATTCAGCGAACGCCACACACGCCCACCGAATAAATACCGCGAAAATCTAAAGCATTATTTTGCTGTAGAGAAAACAACCGAAACGGTAAAATAAAATATCAGGCAGATTCCAGCGCCGCAAAAATAGCGGAGTCATTGAAAGCCTGCGCGGCAAATGCCTGATCCAGCTGCGCTGTATTGCGACCACCCACGAGTACAGACGTTACGCCCGGCTGGTGCATCGCCCAGGCCAATGCGAGATGCACCGGTGAATGACCAGTACTTGCCGCCACTTTCTGAAGGGTATCCAACCGCCGGCAAGCAGCCTCCTGAAAATAAATATCCTGGTGACCCGGTATCACAGAGAAACGGGTACTACCCGGCATCCCCTGCTGATATTTGCCCGTAAGAAAGCCCGCGCCGAGCGGACTGTAAGTAACCAACGCTATGTTATGTTCCGCAGCAATGTTGAATATTGCTTCATCGATATCACTCACGGCGAGGTTGTGGTTATTCTGAAATGACCCGAGACGTGCATATCCGAGTGCTGCCTGTCGGCGCAATGTTTCACTGATTTGTGCTGCATTGAAATTACTGGCGCCAAGCATGCGTATTTTTCCACTTTGTATTAGCGCCTGAAAAGTTTCGAGAGCAGCCGTTGTTTCAATGGAAGGGTCCCAGCGATGCAAGTACAACAGGTCGATGGTATCGGTTCCAAGGCGCTGCAGACTTTGATCTACCGCCGCCATGATTTGCACCGGTTCATAAGGTGGCAGTAGTTTTGTGGCGATAATAAGTGTATCTCTTGCAGGCCGGCGTGCAGTCAGCCAGGCTCCTACAATCGTTTCAGAGGCGCCGCCGCCATAGGCGGAAGCCGTATCGAACAAAGTAATCCCATGGGCCAGTGCATGATCCATCATAACAAAGGAAGCCCCCTGATCTATTTCCCGGCCAAAAGTTACACACCCCAATCCGAGGGCGCTGAATGGTATTGTCAGTGGATCAATGAGCGTATGATTCATAAAATATTGCTGTTTCAGTTACAAATTACCTAATACCTCTCTCGCCGTTGCAATGGCATGATCAATATTTGCTTCCGTATGTGCCGTGCTGATATACCATAACCCTCTTCCGATGATCCTTACTTTCCTGTCGTGCATAGCGGCCATAAACTTACCCAATTTAGCGCGGTCGTAATGTAAGGTGTCCCTGTAATCTTTTACAGCGTCCAGTTGCGTAAACCCTATATGTACCATGGGACCAGGGCCTTGCACCAGTAAGTTCTGATTGGTTTCCTTGGCGGCATTCCTCAAACCATCCATTAATTTTTTACCATACCGAAACAAGCGGTCGTAAGGCATTTCAGCCTCCAGTACCTGAACAGTGGCTAGTGCCGCTGCCACAGTGGCATTCCCTGCATTCATTGTGCCTGCATGAATAACGGTTGCTTCTTCAATTACTTTCATCCACTCCCTTTTGCCTACCACTGCGCTGATCGGATATCCGCTTGCCAGTGCTTTCGCAAAAACAGAAATATCAGGAGTAATACCAAAGTATTGCTGGGCGCCGCCCAGTCCCAGTCTGAACCCGGTAATCACCTCATCAAATATCAGGGCGATACCGTATTGGTCACAGACCTTCCGGAGTCCTTCCAGGAAGCCTTCAACGGGCATAATACACCCGTTGTTGCACATCACCGGTTCTGTAATGATCGCTGCAATATCTTCATAATGTGTAGCCACTGTTTTCTCCAGCAATGCCAGATCATTCCACGGCAGGATGATAAATTCCTCCCGGGCGCGTTCCGGTATTCCGGCTGTCCAGGGAAATACGTGCGGGTCTTCTTTGCTGCCAAGAGCTTCTTCTGAAGGAGTAGAGATACCCCAGCATACATTGTCCAGCCAGCCATGATAATGCCCCTCAAAACGCAGGAATTTTTTTCTGCCGGTAGTGGCCCTGGCAATCCGGAGAGCGGTTTGCACAGCTTCAGAACCATCCAGGCAAAACCGCATTAGTTCCGCCGAAGGAATGAGGTTGTTCAACTTCTCCGCCAGTTCAAGTTCCTGCAAATGTTGCCCGGCGAAAAGCTGTCCATGAGCCGTATATTCATTCACAGCTTTTATAACAGCGGGATGGGAATGTCCCAGGATCAAAGGTCCCTGGCTCAGTGTAAAATCCAGGTAGTCATTTCCATCCACATCATAAATGTGGGCTCCTTCGCCATGCGTATAAAACAGCGCATGCGGATGGCCATATTTTCTGAATTCGGATGAAACACCACCCGCCATTACCTTCTTCGCTCTTTCCAGGAGCTGTGCCGATTTTTTGTATGCTATATTTTCCATTCCGGTATCGTTATTTGCAGTTGTTCAGATTAATTTATTTATCGCCCGTTTTTGTATGTGGTCGTACCAGCGCCAACAACACGATGCTGGCTATCATAACCAAGGCAGCCACCTGGTATATTTTGCTGAGATTGATTTGTGCATCGCGTAAAACACCGCCCGCATATAGCCCCACACCACCGATAATACAGGCAACCAGGTTCAGTATACCATAGCCCGTAGCCAGGTAACGCGGATTTGCCGCCATAGAAAGTATGGGCATCATGTTGGTATCTATAAATGCTTTGGTCAGCGAGAAAAGCATAAAGCATCCTACTGCAATGGCTAAAAAAGGTGTAGAACTGGCAATAAAAATACAGGGCGCCCCAATGCTGAGGCCAATAACGGGAACGAGTAAACGCGCACGCGGATTGGTGCGGCTCCACCTGTCTGCCCAATACCCCCCCAACAATAAACCGATGAATGCTGCGGGATAGTAAAACCCGGTAGCATAAAGCCCGGCCATACTTTGTGTGAGGTGAAAATTTTCTTGCAGATAAGTAGGCAACCAACCCACTACCAGCCAGGTAACCGTGCCCAATAATCCCCAGGCTGCCAGCATCAGGTTAAATGAGCGCAGCCCGAACAAATCTTTCAGAGCGGTAAAGAAACTGATCTTTTCTTCCAATGGTGCGGTAGTCGATTCGTTTGTTTGTTTCGGTACATCCCGAAGTGTATAAACAAGTATCACGGCATAGATGACACCTACAATTCCCAGCAGGATAAAACTGGTGCTCCAATGGTGTTTTTCCGCTACCCATCCGCCAATAAATCCCATCCCCGATCCACACATAATGCCTACCATATGAATGCCGGTAGCCAGCGAGCGGGTATTGGTGCGGTGATAATCCATAATCAATGCCAGCGCAGCAGGAATATAACAGGCTTCACTTACACCCATCAGGATGCGTGTTGCCAGCAAGCCTTCGAATGTAGTGGTGTAAGCAGTCATCCAAGTGACGATAGACCACAAAAATAAGCTACAGATGATCACACGGCTGCGGTTAAACCGGTCAGCCAGAAACCCCGCAAACGGACTTAACAAGCCATACACCCACAGGAAGCTGGAAGTAAGCAGCCCAAACTGTGAATCAGTCATGGGAATAGCTGTTATAATTGATTCCCGCATCGTGGTGATCATGGTGCGGTCCAGGTAATTCAAACATCCCACGATGGAGAGTAGTGCTACCACCAGCCAGGCACGTGCCGGCAATTTTGTTTTTACCGGAATAGTAGCTGTTTCCATCATACGCCAATTTTTTTATTTTTTAGAATCCGTTACCAGTTTGTCCAGCCACCATCTACCAACAGGTTATGCCCTGTTATGTAAGCAGCCGCAGGGGAAGCCAGAAAAACCACCGGCCCCTTTATATCATCATCTTCCGCAAATCTTCCCAGGGGGGTCAACCGCTTATAATTCTCTATAAATTCTTCTCTTCCTTCACTGCCACGTACCCCTGGTCCGTAACCGCCAGGACTGATACAATTAGCCCTGATATTAAACTTCCCGTAATAATTGGCCAGCCATTTTGTAAATCCTACCATCCCCCATTTATCATAGGTGTAATTAACAGGACTTGACATGCCCGTATCGCCATACACCGGAAAGTTAGGCCCAACAACGCCCTGAATGGAACCAATATTGATAATATTGCCGGATTGCTGCACACGCATCACTTTAACAACAGCCTTCGTCAATAAAAAAAGACCGGTTGTATTAATGAGTTGCGCATTTTCAATATCTGCTTTGCTCAATGCTTCCAGGTCTTTTACCCCTTCGCGGGATACCGCATTATTTACCAGGATATCTATCTGTCCATATTTCGCTACTACCCCTGCTGTAAAAGCATCGATAGATGCTTCCTCTCCCTGATCAAGCGCCCATCCTTCCGCTTTCCATCCTGCAGCCCTCAGCTTCGCTGCATAAGCGTCACATTTCGCAACATCCCTGGAGGCAATGATCACCTGTGCGCCGGCTTCGGCCAATGCCAATGACAGCGGCTTACCGAAATAACCCGCCCCTCCCGTAACAATAGCAATCTTCCCATCTAATCTGAACATACTCATGATAGCCTTATTTTAAATGAATATTTATTTAGACCAAAGGGCCGGAATCAATATATCTTCCGGCATCTCCGCAAACAAGATGCGGATATTTTCTCTTAATGCCATACTGATAGTACCGCCTTGCAACAGACCCGCATTCTGCATAACCTGCCCCACGCTTACCGCACCGAAAACGATACTGGTAATTCCCGGCAGGTCTCTCACATACGAAAAAGCCAGTTGCGCGATACTCATATCCGCCTGACCCGCCAGGTCATGCAACGCATTGATATACGCCTTCGCCTTTACCAGGTTCCCTGTTAATTGATCAGCAGACATAAAAAAAAGCCCCTGTAGAAATACACTGCGGGCGAATACAATTTTATTCTTCTGCTGCATGCGTTGTAACAAGCCGTTATTGATCAACCTGTGATCAAATATATTTACAGGCACCTGGAAAGCCTGTATCTCCGGATGATCTAAAAAAAATGATACTTCATCAGGATGATCCACAGAAACGCCACCAATATCGATCAGGCCCTCCGCTTTTAAATCATGTAAAAGCGAAGGCAGTATTGCAGCCACCTGATCCATCGGCAACGAGCTGTCCATATGCAGCAAACAAACCGATATGCGCTGCAATTTCAGCTGGTGAAGAGATGAGCGCACACTGTGTATTATTTCCCGGTTTAATTCGTTGCGGTTAAGCAGGTGTTCCGGTTTAATTTTGAATTTGGTCACCACATTCACCGGTGATCTGTTCTCCCATTGATCCAGGAAACTACCGATCAACTGTTCTGCATTTCCATAGCTGCCTGCCGTGTCCAGTGTATTGATTCCTGCCGCCAATGCGCAGGACATAATTTCAAAACTTTCCTGCGGTGCAGGCTTCCCTTTATTGTTAGAGATGCCGTAATCCAGTCCGAGAGCAACCGTACCCAGTGTAAGCCTGGATATAGTATATCCGTGTACGTTAATATATTCCATAGTATTGATTCAGATAACCGCACAAATATTCATTCAAGGCAACAAATGGATCTTATGTAATGAACCCGGTCCGGGTTCTCCATGTCCGCCGGTAACAATCAAGGTATATTCATCCACGAAAACCAGGTTACTGGTTAATGGAATAGCGGTGTTGATGGATAATAATAGCTGTCCATCCGGTGATAACTGATGTACTGCCTGCATGCCGTAATGCGCTACCCACAGGTTTCCCCCTGCATCCAGGGTCAGGCCATCAGGCAGGTTATTTTCCGGTTTGCCAGCAGGATGAACGGGCAATGCTGCAAAAACTTTGATGTCACTCATGGCTACACCAGGCTGTTTCAGATCAATCCTGATGATCCTGTTCTTATAACTTTCTGCGATATAAAGCCATTGCTGATCAGGCGAAACAACGAGACCATTGGGATAATCCAGGCCCGAAGCCAATATGCGCTGCGTTCCATCTATACCCACAAAACAAATCTTCCCTTCTTCTCTGATGGAGTCTGTAAAATAAATATTGCCACTTGCGTCTACCACAAGATCGTTTGGTGTATGAATGGGAATATCGTCGCAAAACTTTTCAATATCATTCCGGATAAACTGCCCCTCGGCATCAAACCGCCGGATGGCAGCCTGTCCAATATCACATATCAGGTGTTCATCATTAGGTAAAATAATCTGTCCATTGGGACAGTCTGAAGATGCCCAATGGGTGATCCTTTGCGCACGATCCACTTTCAGGATGCTTCCTCCGGTGAGGGTGGTGCAATAAATATTACCCTGGCTATCAATGGCAGGACCTTCTGTATAGAACGGGAAATCTGCGATCTTTTCCACACGGCTGTTTATCACTTTTTCGGTTCCCATGGTCATGAATAAGTGTCATTTTTCAAACGGAAACAAGGGTTTACGCCTGTTATGATAAGTAAAAAGTGTCATATCGGCCCGGGTTACACCAGGTGTATCCACTTGTATGATAGTAGCACAAACCGGCGCATACGCCGCAATGGGTGCATTCACCCCTTTTGCTACCAGCACATCCACATCTTCCGGGTTAATATTAAAGGCAAGTAATTGTTGCAGGCTAAATGGTGGCATGCGAAGGGAAGTAAACATGATGATACTTCCCTGTGCCGTTGAAACGATGGCAATATTTCCCATGTCAAAGTTCACTTGTCCCCCATGCCTGGGATTCGACTCCATAAACTTTCCATCGGCGAGTTGAAGCAACGTAACATCAATCTCCAGTTTCTTGGCATTGGTATCATCGGCTGTTATGATCAGCTGATAAGTCTCCCCGATTTTGTATGCCGATGCCGATGCAACCGCTTCAGGATCACACAAACAAATAAAGTAACTGCATTTCCCATGCGCTTCCAATGCTTCCAATAAGCAGGTACTGTTTCCCGGTGATCCACCGCCGATATTATCTCCCATATCCAGCATCAGTACTGGTTTCGGACTATCTTCCAATAAAGCTAATGCGTGGGCCACGTCTATTTTCCTGCCACTAAAATCTTTGAGATGCTCCCGGATATAGGCTTCTATTTTTTGTCCTGTTGACAAGGCCAGTGCTATATCCTGATCCGCTATCACGATCACAGACGATCCCATTTCGGTTACATCTGCATACGGAAATCCAAGTGAAATGCTGAGTGACAGGATTCCTTCCTGCTCACGCAACTGATGCGCGTATGCGTATAAGCTCAGACAGGGTTCACTCTCCGTATGTTGTTGTTCAATACTGATGGCTAAAGGCAATGCCTGCAAGATCTGCTGTGGCTGTATCTTTCCCTTTAAATGATTGACCATTAGCAACGCTGCTTCTTTCCCGGTCTGCCGCTGATCAACATGCGGATTTGTTTTATAGGTAACCAGTGCATCGGTGGCAGCCACCATACTTTGACTGATATTGCAATGCGGATCCAACGTACCGATGATTGGAATTTTTGTACCCACACGCGCTCTCAACTGGCTTAACCAATGTCCGTCCATATCTGCAAAAGCTTCGCTCACACCTGCCCCATGCGGCACCACCAGGCAGCCATCTACCGGTAATATTTCTTCCAACAGGTCCATCATTTCCTGTAACAGAACAGCATATGTTTCCGCTGTGATCATTCCTCCCGGCGTAGCTTCCGCGTACATGACAGGGATCACTTCAATACCTTCGCGGTCCAGTATTTCCAGCATGCCGCCGATCTCATGAAAAGCATCCTGGTATTCCTTCCTGATAGCCTCTCCTTTCAGCCAATGCCCCTTCCTGAAATCCGATAGTGTTGTCGGCTTGTCCAGGAAGGTATTTGACTCATGATAAATCCCTAATAAAGCAACCCTATGCGACATGATTTTTATTTTAATAAGATGCTACTGCATCCACTTCAAATTTGAGCAAATCGCCCAAACAACCTATCAGCGTAGTTCTGGCAGGAAATGGTTCGCTGAAATATTCCCTGTAGATCTGATTAAAGGCGGCCAGGTCTTCCTGCCTGCCCACATAATTACGCACCTGCACAACATCCTTAAACCCGAGACCGGCTGCTTCCAGTATAGCTTTCAGGTTATCAAAAGAACGTCTGCATTCTTCTTCAAAAGTTCCTTTTACAATATTTCCCCCGGCATCAACAGAAGCCTGTCCGGAGATAAAAAGATACTCCCCTGACCGTATCCCCGGTGAAAAAGGGAGGTGACTGGCAGGAACATTTTTTCCTGTTATAACTTTTTTATCTGTCATCATATTTTTAATAAGTTACCACTCAGCTTTTTACTACCGATTCATTAAACACGTCTATCTTTTCTATAAGTGCCAGTACATCTTTGTCATTCCATGGCTGGTTTGTATTTCCCAATGGCGCTTTAGCCTGACCTATATCAATCTTATATTTCAATAACATTGCCTGCCTGAGAAAAGTCCAGAGATTGGGTAAGATCTGCTGTATCACGGTTTGGAAGGAAAGCATGAACTGTTTGGTTTGTTCGTAATCGCCATTCGTAAATTCTGTCAGGATATGTTTACAAGCTTCTCCCCAGAGATTGTACATGGTTCCGATAGCGCCTACGGTACCGCAAAGAGATGCATGACACACCAGTTCATCCGAGCCACTGAACAATTTTAATTTGTCGCCGGCATAATTATGAATCGCACTAATTTCCAACAGGTTGTTGGTGGTTAGTTTCATACCGGTAACATGAGGGATCTCCATTAGCTTCCGGACGAAACTAATCGTATCACCGGGGATGGAATTATTTCCCAATTGGTAAGGAAAGAAAGGTAGTTCTGTTGCACGGGCAATAGAGCTGTAATGTTGCAATGCCATATCCGCTGATCCGGAAAAATAAATAGGACCGACAGAAGAGATACCATCTGCACCGCACTTTTCCGCATGCCGGGCCAATCTCACAGATTCGTCTGTTGTTAATGCGCCTACCTGTACAATCACGGGAACCCGCTTCTTTGCAATATCGCATACCACTTCCGTCACCTTTCTTCTTTCCGCTTCGGTAAAAAGAACGCCCTGCCCCGTGGAGCCGAGGATATACAACCCATCCAGCTTTTGTGAAATCAGTAATTCAGTCAACTTTCCCACCTCATCCAAGGCTGGCTCACCGTTGTCATGTACCGGGGTAAACATGGCCGGCCATAATCCCTTAAATTTTTCTTTCATCTTATAGTAGTTTTATTTCTTGTTTTTTATTGTTGATTTCAGATATAAAAAAGCGTCGCCAGTATTATTGAAATATAGTCCTGCCGATTTATCCGCCATTTTTTGTGCTGCCACCGGATCTTTAAATCCATGACCGGTAACCAGGCACACCACATGATCTTCCCGGTTTATTTCCCCACGCTCCAATGCGAGTTGTAATCCCGCCAATGCAACAGCTCCCGCAGGTTCGCAATAAATACCTTCCATGGCAGACAGGCTACTTTGACAAGCATAGATCAACTCATCGGTGACAGCATAGCCTGTGCCACCCGTAGCCCTGCAAGCGGCTATTACCTCATTGCCATCCATCACGCCGGGAACCTGCAAGCCACTGATGGTAGTGCTGCTTTTATCCACTTCCTGCGCCATTGCTGCTCCCGCATGCAACGGACCGGCAATGGTATTGTTACCAACAGGTTGCACACAGTGTACCTTCGGTAGCATGTATGGTGCGTGTTGTTCTTTCCATAGCTGGAAACCTTTTGCCACCGCCAGGGTTAGACCACCGCCGCCAGCAGGTGAAAATACATGTGCATTTACAGCGCCCAATTCTTCCGCAATTTCATAAGCAATGGTCTGTACACCGGCCATGCCCAACGGGCTATAGCAATAAGCACTTATCTGAACAGGACTGCCGTACTTATCGGCCAGGTCATTTAATCCGGAGAATACGGCGCCGGTTACATGCAGATCTTTTCCAAAGTCCTTAATCATCATGGTGGTGGCGCCGTATACCTGCATCTGTTGCAATTTACCGGAAGGCGCGCCATCTACGATAGCCAGAAAACAGGGAATACCCGCCGCCGCGCTATAAGCCGCCAATGCAGCACCTGTATTGCCGCTTGAAGTGGCCAGGCAAAATGACACATCCTGTTGCTTCAAATGGGAAACAGCTGCCGCCGCAAAGCGATCTTTATAAGATCCCGACGGATTTAATATTTCCAGTTTGAAATACAGGTTATCCAGGCCGATGGAAGGCCCTATACGTTTGGACTTCACCAATGGTGTATGTCCTTCTCCCAGCGTTAGTTTGCAGTCCTCCTGCACGCCCGGAAGCAAATGGCTATATGTCCAGATTCCTTTCAAAATTCTTTTGGGAATTGAAGTTTTTTAATTTGATACGGATTGAAATTGTGTAACAGGCCACCATCTACCAGTATAGACGTACCCGTTATAAAAGAAGCTTCGGGAGAGGATAGCCAATAACAAACATTCGCCACTTCTTCCGGGCTTCCTGCCCGCTGAAGGGGTGTAAGATCATTAACGCAGTCTACCAGTTTTTCACTGATATTTTCTCCGGATACATTTCTGTAATCGTTGCTTAAACCGGTTTGAATATTACCGGGATTTACCGCCACTACCCTGATACCCTGGGGGCCGTATAAAACGGCCAGTTCATAAGTAAGACTTTCTATACCACCTTTACAGGCGATATAGGCCGGACTGTTGCCACCCGCTCTTTGCGACATGACACTGGAGATATTAATGATCACGCCCGGCAGTCCTCTTTCTTCCATCACGGCGGCAACATTCCTGGATAAAAATGCGGGCGCTGTTAAACAAATACGGATCGTTTTGTCCCAATCTTCCAGCGAGATGGTACGCATGGTTTCCAGTGTTCTCCAGGCGGCATTGTTGATCAGTACATCTATGCGGTTCCACTTTGCCACGGTTTCAGTAATCATGTGATCGATGAAACTGTTGTCTGCCACATCACCGGGCATACATACATATTCGCTATGTAATGCATCCAATGCTGTTTTAAGCAGATGTAATCCTTCCCCGTCAATATCTGCTAAAACAAGCGCGTAGCCACTGGCCGCATATTTCAAGGCAAGGGCCTTTCCTATGCCCTGGGCAGCACCTGTTATGATCACTACTTTTTTACTTTCCATTGATCACCAGTTTTCCGGGTTTTGTAATGGGTAAGATGCCGCCTAATGCATCACCGGTTTTAACAAAAGGAGCCGTTCTCAAAAACAGTACAATGCCATTTGTATCTGCGTATACCTGTTGTTGTATGTTATCCGTTGGATGGGTGATAGTTCCCCATAGTTCTCCTTTTTTCACTTCAGCACCCAATGCCACGGAGGGTTCAAAGATACCCTCCACAGGTGCGGGCATCTTGCCCTGTAAATAACCACCATCGGGTGTATAGTCTTCCACCCAGTAAGGGGTGGCCTGCTCCTCGGTACCTGCATCACCCATCATCTGCAATTGTTTTAAAACACCGATGCATCCCGTTGTATAAGCCTGTACGATTTTCTTTTGCGGAACACCGCTGCCACCATACTCTGCATAGATAGCAGGAACATTTGCATCTCTTGCTACCGATAACGTTCTGCCATCCGGCGTGCTATCTGTACCCCAGATCACCGGCAGGTTAAAGGCTTTTGCCATAGCTTGTTGCTTTTCCAGTACAGCGGGTGATGCATGTAACATATATCCCGCCAAAGGAAAAATATCATACAGGCATCCGCCCGTATGCAGATCGATATAATAATCCGCCTGTCTGATCAGCTGACTAATTGCTGCAGCAGCTATCTCCGATTCCGTTCCCTGCGGGTTGCCCGGACAAATCCTCGCGAGATCCAGTCCATCTTTTCCCCGGCGGGTTCCCTGCCGGAACGCACTTGTATTCACTACCGGTACAAGGGTAACTGTGCCGGATTGCAGTGTGGCCGGTAATAATTTAATTAACTCCAGGACGGAGAGCATAGGTTCATATTCATCGCCATGTACCCCTGCGGATATCAATACGCGCGGGCCACTTTTCTTTCCTGTTATTTGATACGTTTTGCTCATCTCAATGTTCTCCTTCATAATAGGCTGCCCTGCAGGTTGACGCAGCCGGATCAAAAATTGCTAACCGTTTACTACGCTCATTTATAAATCCAATCCAGGCTTAGTCTTTTTATATCCGTTTGCGACAGGATACCGGCACCACTGCCACTGGCCTGACTGCCGGCGCAATATCCCAGTAACACATGTTTGCTGGTGAAGTGAATGGCGGTGTAACAATACCCCCTGCTTTTATCATCTTCCAATGTTTTTATATTTCCCCAGGTTTTACCTTCATCTTTGGAAATAGCAATATTTAAAGGTGTTCTGTATTTGGTCAATCCATTGTTATTCCATACTACCAGTAAATCTCCCGTACCCGGTACCCTTGCTATGGTAGCCGGAGAAAGTGGTGAAACAAGGGTGCTCTTTTCTATAGTACTCCAGGTAGCGCCTTTATCGCTTGAATAGCTGAGGCATTGTACACCGGCGCCCGCACGGATATACATCAGGAGGTTCCCGTTTTTCAGTTCCACTAATCCGGGTTCCTGTGTAACTATCTTTTCGGGATTAGGCACTTCCGCGCTGTTAGTCCAGGTACGGCCATTATCATCTGAATAGTAGCTATACAACTTTCCACTATTAGACCATGTTTTATCTGTAGGTACCTTATGAAGTGCTACCGCCATCACCAGTCTGCCATTCTTTAACTGAATAACCCGATTGTTATTCAACACGAAATAGCCTACCCTATCCGTGATACATGTTGTGGGTTCACTCCAGGTTTTAGCTTCATCATCAGAGATCCGCATCAATGGGATACAGTCAGCCATAGAATTTTTCTTCAGATAGAATAAAGCGATTTTACCATTCTGTAAGCGCAGCAGAGATACCGACATCACGTTCATATCTCCTTCCTGTTTCACGACCAGCTTATCTTCCTTACTCCATGTTTTTCCCTGATCCGAAGAAGACCTGCTAACGAGGTAAGCATGCCCATGGTCATCTCCGTTATCTCCGGAAAAATAGGTATACACAAAAAGTATATTTCCGTTCTTTAAAGTAATAAAGTCGCCTTCACTATTGCGGGGGTTATCAGGTCCGGGATTCAGTTGCAATACAGTTGCGGTATCCGGTGATATTGCCCCGGTATTCTTTTTTGCGGCATTACAACCAAACAGGGTTGATGCAGCTATAAAAAAAACAGCCATGCTCCACATCTTTCTCTCCGGGCAAAAAATATTTATTACACTATACTGCCGTTTGTTTCTCTGGTATCGCATGCTAATTGATTTTATTTAATTGTAACAATTGTATTAATTCTTACACCTCCCCGAATTTCTCCACTGATATATGCCCATTCGTTATTCCAATGTACCGTTGGTAAGGTTACACGGGATCTGCTCTTTTGTTCTGCTCCCAGGTATTTCCAGGTATCAGTAGCAGGATCGTATAAAAACGTATTTTTGGAAAGTGCGTGCTCATTGTTGTGATCTGTATTCAGTGCCGTTAAAGCGTTTACACCACCCCAGAAAAAGAAGTGATCGCTTTTCAGGACAGGAACAGGACTGGCGCCGGCAGACATTCCTTCCGGCATAGGCGCCAGCTTTTCCCAGCTGCCGCACCATTTACCATTTACCTTCACAGGAGTGAGCCGGTAGGCATCCTGCAAAATTTCCCTGAACTTAACCTGCGCAGCACTCAGGCCCACCTTTTCACCACTGAAAACGTAAAATTTTCCATCAAAAGCAGTAACCAATGGCAATAAGCGTTCAGGTCCCGGCCAGGGATCAAATTCAAACCATCCCTGTTGTATATTTTCAAGATCAAGGGCATAACATTTTTTTAATGCTGTTCCGGTAGCCGCACTACTGCCGCCTGCAATAATGAACAGGTTCTGTAGCAAGGCACCCGACATGTTAGCCAGTGGCACCGGCAAGTCGGGATATGCAGTTGTTTGCAATCCTTTACCATTCCATTGAAAGCTGTATACTTTATCTGAATAGCTATCTGCATTATTTCCACCTGCAATGATCAGTTGTTGTTTATAAGAAACAGATGTCCCGTATCCCAACGGTACCGGGAGTTTCTCTTTTATCTTTATCCACTGTTTCCCTTTCTCCAGCATATAAATATCGTCGTACCATGTTTTCTTTCCTCCTTCCCATGGCGGCGCCACCGGGAAGTTTGCGCCACCCATACAAAACAACCTGTTGTTACTAACGCCTGCATACATCCCCGCCCAACCGGTTTCTCCGGGAAGAGCAGGTAAATCCGACCATTCAATTTTATCTTGTCCCATTACATTCGATATGGATAGTAAAAAAAACAATAACAAACCCGGCAGGATCCTCTCCAGCTGCGATCTTATCAGTTTACTGCCTGTCTGCATTTTTTTGTCTGCTACCATGTAGTAATCCGTTTATTTAAGTGTGACCGAAACTCTATCCAACACCGGATAACGATCTCCGTTATCAGAAATAAAGTTGACTTTATATTGAAGAAAACGATGCGCTTTTTCTACCTTAAACTGATCCGATTCTACCTGCTGCCAAGCTTTTGTGTCAAGGGTGGCTTTAGTATCCGCACTTCTTACTGCAAAAACAAGTTTTGTACCGGCAGGTATATCCGCTTTGTAATCAATTTTCCCTTCACTATTGTTCCGTTTCCAGTTAAAGACAGCAGAGGTATAAGATTGTTCAAATTTCCGGTTATAAACATGCCCCATGTCCACATTCCACATCCAGTGGCAACCCGGAGAAGGGATATCGTCTACCTTCATGGACTGGCTGGTGAAGCGTTGTCCGTCGTTATAGTATAATTTTGCCATGCCTTTACTATGAAAGCCGTTGGAGGTATGACTGGCAATTAACAGATCCATTTTGCCATCCTTGTTGAAATCGGCTGCCAAGGCATCCGCACCAGAATTGGCAAAGAGTACGGTTTTGCGGCCGGGGTCAAATCCGTTGGGACCGCCCCAATAGAGGTTCATGGGCAGATCTTCCCGTGTTACATCTCCGAGGTAAGCGGGGCAAAAGAGATCCAGGTAACCATCGTTATCAAAATCAGCTGCTACAGGACCCAATGGTGTGAAGCTGGGCAACCATTGTGCATTTGATGAATTAAAACCATCCGCACTGCCCCATAAAATTTCAAGCCCGGTATCGTGATGTTTATTCACTCTATCGTTGTAGCTGCATGCGATGATATCCAGCCACCCATCATTATTCAGATCAGCTGTTTCCAGGTCTATGATAGATGGTACATCCACTGTTTTCTGATGACCGGCATCAAATCCTTTTGGACCACCGTAAAAAATGCGCAACAGATCTTTGCTATAGGAAGCTACGGCAATATCCAGCCAGCCGTCCTTATTGTAGTCGCCGATGGTTGGACTGGTAGACCTGCCCTCACTGCTGATAGCAACGCGGTTCTTTGTTTCCAGCCCGTCTTTGGAACCATAGTAGATAACAAGATCCGTTGTACTGCCATCCATTTTATCAAAAAATCCGATCACGAGATCCAGGTATCCATCCTTGTTCAGGTCCGCAACATTGCCGTTAGCCGCATTTGCCTCTTTCAGTACGGTGTGCTTGTTTTTAAAATCATATCCATCCTTTCCTCCCCAGAAAATATTGGCGCCGGCAGACGGGTCCATCTCGCCGCCGCCATGCATGGAATTCATAGATACCAGGTCCGGATATCCATCCATGTTAAAGTCGGCTGCAAGAGAGTGGTAACCGCTGGTGAAAGGAATATCTGTACGGCGGTCTGTACTGAATCCATTTGCGCCGCCCCAATAGAGATAAAGCGGTACGTTCTCATATAAATTACCTACCATGCGGTTACAGATAACCGCATGTACGGACTTATTTTCCAGTTTATTATTTGCAGGGATGATGCCTATTTTATAAGCGCCTTTTGTTTGAATACCGGATTTATCCTGTTCAAATGTCCGGTTCCCTTTACCCAAAAAGATGGGTGATGTGGCCGCATAAGTTGTTTCGCCATGTTCTACTGCACAGATAATATCCAGCTGGCCATCGTTGTCCAGGTCTGCGATAGCAGTAGATACCGCATAGGGCGCATCCAGTTCCGTTGTACCGGAAGCTGAAAATTCCCCCTTATTACCCCACATAACAATACTGTTGCTCTTCACTGTTTTACTTTCACCCATGCCTGCACCACCCTGTGGGTTGAGCAGTGAGGAGGAAATAACTAAATCAGGGCTGCCATCATGATCCAGATCACCTGCTGTGATGGAGGAGGCATTCACAGGCATAGCGACCGTCTTAATATTTTTCCAGGTCTTGTTTTTACCAGACCCGATGATATGAATCTTTTTTGCTGTGCCGATAATCAGATCCGAAACGCCATCACCATCCGTATCAGCAGCGGTGAGGCAAAGGTTATCTGCTTCCGGTAATTTAATGCCGGAACTATTCAGCTGATCCTGCATGGCAGTTGTCTTTAGTTCTTCTTCACCTGCTTTGGCAGACCAAAGCACTTTAAGTACATCATCCGCCAGTACCGCTACGTCAGCAAATCCATTGGCATCGAAATCGCCGGCGGCCAGGCTCGTACCTTTATCTACGCCCACATCTTTATAACGGGTGAGCATATATCCTTTGGGGCTACCCCAATAAATGCGGATCACATTTCCTTCCGGCTGATTGGGCATCCAGGATGCTGAATTAAGCGTAACAATATCAGGCCAGCTGTCCTGATTAAGATCCGCTACCACTACTGATTTTGCGCCATTCACCGGCAAGAGGCCGTTGCTTCTGGCGGATGACCAGCCATCAGCAGCGCCCCATATAATGGTTAAGAAACGGCGGTCACTCTGCAACCCATTTGAATTGGGACAGAACACCATATCAGGATATCCATCACGGTTCAGATCAGCGATTTCTACTGAAATACTTCCGTCTACCGCCAGGTCTCCTACCTGGATATTCCTGTCTTTCGACATGCTCATTAAAGTGGCCGGAACGTAGTAGTCATAGTTATGGGTGCTATTGAACAACAGATCAATATAACCATCCGTATTGAGGTCGAAGCGGTGAATGTTCCGGATATCTCCTTGTTTTGTTATGTACAGGTTCTGCCCTGCTGCATCTGTTGATCCGGCAGAAAAACCGGCATAGGAATCCTGTGTCCAGGTTTGTGCCAACACCCTGTTGGAAAGAAAGGTCATGGCCAGAAAACAAAAACCACCCAGCAGTAATTTACAATAGGAAGATGTGCTCCTACCGACCTGCATATGCATCACATTTGAACAATCCCATTCAGTTTGTTTCACCGTTCTACTTTTATGAATGATCCGCATACATGTATATGCCGTGTTGAGTTTATATTTTCCAGCCATGATATTCCCTTTTATTTAGTACCTGTTTGTGCGGTTACAAAATCCTTTTCATTCAGTTTTATTCTCAGGTCACACTGCAGCATAGTGATCCACAGTTCTCCGGGTTTCACTTCAAAAATGTAGGGGTAAGACATCCATTTCTTTTTATCCGCGTGAGCCTTGGCAATGACTACCGGTTTGGTCCAGGTATTACCGTCATCATCAGACAGCATCATGGATACTTCTTCCCGTTGCCAGCTGGCAGGCACTTCTGCGAGATTATTATCACCCGGTCTCATCGTATATTCTTTTTTACCTTCCGGATAGAGGCGATTCCATATAAATACCAGGCGGCCACTGTTGAGCCGGTGAATAATGCCGGGAGATGAGCTGGCATCAATATTTGTAGGAGCAAATTCTTTCCAGGTCCAGCCTTCATCATTGGAAAATGCCTGCCAGAAGTTGCCCCAGTTGGTGCGCAGAATCATCCAGAGAGTGCCGTCTTTCAATTGTACCAATGTAGATTCCATTACACCGCTGTGATTACCGATGCCACCCAGATCAATGATATTGCTGGGTACCCATTTTACGCCGCCATTACTGGAGGTATAGGTCATCACCGTGTGGCGGCCCGGGTTATGCAGCATCTTCATAGAAGTGAATACAACACTTCCATCTTTCGTTTCTATAATATCCCTAATCATACCCGTCCATTCGGAATGAAGTTTCTGCAAATCCTGCCACGTTTTACCACCGTCCAGGCTGCGCACCACGTAAGTAGGCAATGTAGCGCCGGGCGAGTCATGCGTGGTATTGTTCCAGTTCCAGTTAGCCATTTCGGCGCCATTTGAGAAAGCAAGGATAATAATGTTCTTGGTGGTCCGGATCATTACCGGTGATCCAATACTGTATTTAGTGCTGTCTGTGAAAATGGCATGTTCTTCTGTCCATGTTTTCCCTTCATCCTTGCTGATCATGCTTTTGTTAGCATTTACAGTCAACAGGTTTCCATCTTCCAGACGGACATAAGGTCCCCAGCCTTTCATGTCTTTTATTTCTTCCACATGCTCCGGTATCCAATAACCTGTTGAGGTGATCGTACCTTCACCCGTACTTTTTTCACCGGCAACTTTTTCCTTTGCTACTTCTTTGCACCCACAAATGGCAAGAACAAATAGCAGCATTAATGAGATTCTAAAATTCATACTGATTGCATTTAAGTGATTAATTGTCCTCCGGGACATTTTGTATCAGAATACAGTTAATAATCTTTACGTATATGCTACACCGTTATCAGTAGCCATCATTTTGCTTCACTTTGGGATCGAGACTTAAAGTAGCTTCAGAAATCGGAAACAGCATGAGATACTTCTGTGCTGATTTCCCCTGTAGTGAAGGCACCAGGTCGAAGGCTTTATCAAACCGGATCAGATCCCACCAGCGTTTACCTTCGAATGCCAGTTCCAGCAATCTTTCTTTCAGAATGGCTGCATCATTATCTGCCGGGGACCCACCTACAAAAGTGTGACCGGACATATTTGATCCATATGCCCTGGCTCTCACTTTATTGATCTCGGTGGAAGGGTCCTGGTTCAATGCATTTTTGGCTTCAGCCTTCATCAATAATATATCCGCATAGCGATACAATATGTAGTCATCATAAAAAGCTCTTACCCCACCACTGATAACTCCCTTGTGTTTGAACTGCACAGAGTATCCATACTTGTCGGGCCCGCCGCCGGGCTCCTTCGTGTAGATGTCCACATAAGAAGCGGCTTTACGCTGATCATCCGTAGAAAACTGGTTGCGTAACAAAGCGGTAGGCATCCACCAAAAATCAGAGAAAGCGGTAAGTCCTACCCCACCCAACGCAGCTTTGGACGCATCCGTAATGTTAGCAGGCATTTTATTGGAGAACATGGTATTATACACGGTCTGTTGTGATTCCAGCTCCTGAAACCGCACTGCCATGATGACTTCCTTATTCCCCTTATTTGTATAATCAAAAACATCTACAAATTTTGGTAACAAGGCTACATCACTTTTTTCTACTTCATTCAGCGCATTTAATGCAGCTGTAAAATCTGTATTTCCACCTCCCAATCTTTTGCCGGTCCATAAATACACATCCGCTTTCAGGGCATTCGTTGCAGGCAATGTCCATAAATACCTGCCGGTTTGATAATTAGCATTCGGATACAATTTGATGGCTGCTTCCAGATCCTGTTTAATAAAGGCAAATATTTCTTCTACCGTTGCTTTTGGTTTTTGTGTGGTTGTTGGGCTATACCCTTCAGTAGGTTCGGTTACCAGCGGAACACCGCCCCAGGTTCTGGCCATTACAAAATAAGCAAAGGCACGCATAGCATAGGCTTGCGCCAGGATATTGTTTTGATCTGCCTCCGATTTGAAATTAATCCCGGGAACATATTTAAGGATCAGGTTTGCGTCGTGCACCAAAGTATACAATCCAAGCCAGGTCGGTGATATACCACCGTAGAGGGTAGCCACATTCACAGCGTTGAGGGTGTTATTATAATAAACTTCATAGCCGGCGGTACCGCCTACTGCGGGCCCCATTATTTCGCTTCTGGCTTCGCCCCAGAAGTAAAAATTCATGGCTGTTTCGTCTCTTAATTTAACATACATACCATATAAGCCACCTTTGGCATCTTCTTCTGTTTTCCAGAAAGAAGCGTTTGAGATCTGGCTTATTGGACTCAACCTGAGATCCCTGGTACAGGATGAGATTAAAAGCACCATCACCAGACTTATCGATAGTTGATTTATCTTCTTCATCATTATACAAAATTTATGATCAGGTTAAAGGGTCACGTTTAGTCCGAAAATAATATTGCGGGGCAGTGGATATCTACCATTGTCGGTTCCACCTTCTTCCGGATTCAGGCCCGTATAATTTGTGAAGTAGTGCAGGTTATGGCCCGACACATAACATCTCAGATTAGCCAGTTTCATCCGTCTCAGCATTTGTTGTGGAAAACTATAGGAGAGTGATACTTCCCTGACAGCCAGGAAATCCCCTTTCTCATAATACCGGGAATTGCCCCTGTATAAGTTATTATGCCATTGCTGGTCTGCCCAATAAAATTTGGGAACATCTGTGATATCGCCCTGCTCTTTCCAGGAACTTAAAACTTCTGTTGACAGGTTGTTGGATCCCTGGAACTGGCCTACACTCGTAGCGCCTGTGTAGTTGTAGATCGTATGACCGGAAGCATAGTCCAGGCGTACAGAAAGACTAAAGTTCTTATAACTGAAAGTGTTGGAGATACCACCGGTCCAGGTAGGATATATGTTACCCATGTAAAAGCGGTCGCGGGTATCAATGGTATCATTCCTATCGCCATCCAGCCAGTTTACATCGCCACCAGATTTGGATTTATCTGCTCTGGTCATGATAACATCCCATGGTGCTGTTGCAGCTTCTTTGTCGGTAGCATAGATACTCATTTGCTTATAGGCATATAAATCGCCTATTGCACCGCCTTCCTGCAAACCGCCTTTCCAGGCGTAATCACCGATTTTCGGATCCCATACATACACACCGCCTATCCGGTTATTCTCCGTACCATTTTCAGGAAGTTTAAGTATGGTGGTTTTCACTTTGGCTACATTCAATGATGCATTCCATTGAAGGGCGCTTGCAGCAGGTAACACCTGCGCAGTGACTTCAATTTCTATCCCCCTGTTTTGCAGCGATCCCAGGTTCGTCAGCACACTTGCAAAACCTGTTGAATGTGGCAAAGAAAAGTTGGTTAACAGGTTCTCGGTGATGCGATTATAATAATCAAACATTACATTGACTCTCCTGTTAAAAACACCCAGGTCAAACCCTGCATCAAAAGTTTTGGATTGTTCCCATGCCAGTCCGGAATTGGACACAACGGTGTTCTGCACCGCTGCATTACCGGCATAGCGGGAACCCACGCTATATTGGCCTTGCGCCTGGTAGGGTCCTAGTCCGCTGATATTACCATTCACCCCGTAGCTTGCTCTCAACTTCAATTGAAACAGGTCTTCGGGAAGGGTCTTCCAGAAGTTTTCCTTATGCATATTCCATCCTACAGAAATACCGGGAAACAAGCCCCACTTCTGATTGTCGCCCAGGTTGGAAGCACCGTCATAACGACTGCTAAGCGATACCAGGTATCTTTGTTGGAAATTATAGTTCACCCTGGCGAAATATCCTTCGGTGACCAATTCAGTTTCAGCGCCACTAACAGATACAGGTTCAGCAGAAGCATTCAATGTAGGAATCAGATCTGTGGCGGCTCCGCGTCCATTGGCCGCTAAGTTGCTCACCCTGGTACCCAGGTAGGAAAACCCTGCGGTGGCGTCTATATTATGACCGTTGAGCAATGATTTGTTATAAGAAAATACAGCATTCACCTGTTTGTTGAGGTTATCATTGTAGCCTGCATTGGCAGCGCGGGAATCTACGTAAGAAGAAACCCCGTTATAATATGCCTGTTGAAATAAGCGGTTGTAACCGGATACTTTATACAGGGACACC
This sequence comes from Chitinophaga sp. MM2321, assembly GCF_964033635.1. Classification (NCBI taxonomy): domain Bacteria; kingdom Pseudomonadati; phylum Bacteroidota; class Chitinophagia; order Chitinophagales; family Chitinophagaceae; genus Chitinophaga; species Chitinophaga sp. MM2321. The sequence continues at coordinate 1,260,151 of NZ_OZ035533.1, read as the reverse complement.
TGTGGTTCGAATGCCAGGCCGGGTAATAGATCCCAGCGACCACCCACTACTATGGTGAAGTAATCAATGATATTTTTAACATCCTGTGTACTCGAATAATAAGCAGGATTACCTATTGAGCTGTTCTGGCCCGGGGCCAGTGAGCCATCTTCAAATGCATATTTGGTGGTAGGTGGTGTAGCAATAGATCTTCCGAACATGTTGTTCACACTACCAAATACATCTTTGCTGTCTGTGTTGGTATACATCAGGCGTGCAAAGAATTTCAGGTTATCCCTTACTTTCAGGTCGCCGTTAAAGTTCAGGGAAAGACGGTTGAATTTGGAAGTTAAAGCAATCCCTTTATCGGTAAGATATCCTACGCCCAGGTTAAAAGTGGCCTTTTCTGTACCACCGGAAACAGCGATGTTATGATTGTGGGTAACGCCGGTTCTGAACAATACATCCTGGAAATCGGTGTTTTTAAAAATAATGGTTTTAGATGGATCTAAAGGATCCGGCATACTCTCCCAGCCTTCATTCAGTTTGTATTCATTTTCAGGGGTCAGATATTGGGGCGTAAAAGCAGTTTGATTGGTAAGGTCATTTGCGGTATTGGCTGGTCCTTCAATGTGTTGATCTGCTATTGTCTTTCCTTCCGCCGCATTTCCTAATCGCATATAGTTAATAAAATCCCTGGCAGAAACGAAGTCATACTTCTTGGCGATATTGGAAAAAGTAAGGTTATAGTTATAGGATACCTGTGTGCGGCCGGCCTTGCCGGATTTTGTGGTTACCACTACTACACCGTTGGAACCACGGGCGCCATAAATAGCGGTGGAAGCCGCATCTTTCAATACCTGGATAGATTCAATATCATCGCCGCTCAGGCCATTCATGTCTGTTCTTGTAACACCATCCACAATATATAAAGGTGCAGAGCCATCGGGGTTATTGATGGATGTTCCACCACGAACGATCACCCGGGGAGCAGCGCCCGGTTGTCCGGAAGTACTTTGTACACGTACACCGGCGATGGTTCCTTCCAGTGCAGAGGCCACGTTGGAATAAGGTACATTTTCCAGTACAGCTTTATCCAGTTTTGAAATCGAGCTGGTTACCAGATCTCTTGATTGTTTACCAAATCCTATTACCAGTACTTCATTCAATCCTGAAGCAGCGGTTTGCAGGGTGATATTTAATTTGCTCTGACCACTCACGGGTACTTCCTGTGTCTGAAAACCGATATAGGATACCACGAGTACCGCATCAGCGGGAGTACTCAGGGTGAAAGCTCCGTTGCTTCCGGTAGTGACGCCCTGATTGGATCCTTTTACTTTAACGGTTACGCCTACCAGTTTTTCTCCCGCGGGATCTGAAACCGTTCCGGTAACAGTTGTTTGAGCCATTGTACTAAAAGAAAATAATAACAGCAATAGAGAGAGATAATAGTGCTTGTTCCAGGCGAACATGCGGTGAATACACCCGGAGCTTAAACAAGAAACTATTTGGGTAGTTCTTTTTCCCATTGTTCTAGTTTTTTGATGATTAAGAAGATAATTGGTCATTGATCAAAACGATGCGTTCATTAACTGCCAGCTATAGGCTATCTGTTCATTCACTTGTCGAGGATACCTGGCCTACTCTTTTCACTGAAATTCATTTACTTATCTAATGGTTGATTGTTACCATAGTATGTCAAAACGGATGTTGGTTGAATGCGATTTATTCTTTCTATAAATCTATAAATTCATTTGTAGGACAAACATATTATTTTATTTTTAAAAAAAATGAAAAATTTATTCATGTCATTTAATATTATGACCTATTTTTGCATTTATAAACACTAATCACTCATTTTCAATTCGTTATGGAAACAAGCCCAATATTGAAGCCACTACCAAGTTTGTCTTTAACAGATAGAGTGGAAAATAAACTGCGGGAATTCTTTGAAGAACATGCATTTAAGCCGGGAGATCCACTTCCGAATGAGATGGAAATTGCGGAGAATATGCAGGTTAGCCGGAATGTTGTGCGGGAAGCATTGAGCAGGCTCCGGATGCTGGGAATGATAGAAACCCGTCCGCGCAAAGGCATGATTATGGCCAGGCCGGATATACTGGGAGGAATAGAACGGGTATTAAACCCCTACATACTTGGGAAAAACACCTTGAAAGATATTTTCGAATTGCGGTTGATCCTGGAGATGGGACTTGCGGAAGTGCTCTTTGAACGCAAAACGGCAAAAGGAATAAAAGAGTTGGAAGAAATTGTTGAAAGGCAGATAAAAATGAAATCCCTCACGAAGGAAGACGAGATAGAATTTCATGGCAAGCTGTACGAAATGTCAGGTAATGAAACACTCCGGCGTTTCCAGATATTGCTTTTCCCGATATTTGATCATGTATATAAAAACATTCCGAAGGATCCGAAAAACAAAATCCAGGACCCGATAACACATAAAGATCTCTTGAACATATTGAAAAACGGGACACCGCAGGAGTTCAGAACGGCTATTTACAAACACCTCTCCCCTTATTTTACAGGTACTGTATTTAGTTACTGAGCAGTATTTCATTAAAAATAAAACCCGGTTTGCCTTCCTGCAAACCGGGTTTTATTTTTAATGAACCAGCTATTATTTCAGCGATATTTTCCGGATGCGGTGATTTCCCAGATCAGCCACATAAATATTATCATCTGCATCTACACATACGTCAGTAGGCTGGCTGAACTGCGCGCCACCACCGGCTCCATTTGCAAAACCATTACTGGTACCTGCTACCGTGCTGACGATGCCTTCCGCTGTTATTTTCCTGATCTTGTTGTTGCTTAGGTCCGCCACAATAATATTGCCTGCATGATCTACTGTAATGCCGTATGGATCGGCAAACCGTGCAGCCGCCGCAGCGCCGTCCTTATAACCTGAAACGCCATCGCCGGCTATTGTGGTCACTACACCATCCGGTGCAATCATCCGGATGCGATGATTGGTCCGGTCGGCTACTACCAGGTTGCCGTCCTTATCCATATCAATACCGCTGGGGTTTCTGAGTTTTGCAGCTGTACCTGTTCCATCAGCGAAACCGGCAGTGCCATCTCCGGCAACGGTGCTCACACTGCCGTCTGTAGCTATTTTACGGATACGATGATTCAGGTTGTCTGCCACATAAAGATTGCCTGCTGGATCCAGTGTGATATCAATGGGCTGATTGAACTTCGCAGTAGCAGCAGGACCATCTTCAAACCCCGCAGTACCGGTACCCGCAAATGTGCTTACCACACCTGCCGGTGTTATTTTACGGATGCGGTGATTGTCGCGGTCAGCTACATACATATTTCCCTGTGCATCTACCGCAGCTCTCCACGGCAATTTAAACAACGCTACACTGGCATCGCCATCTTTAAAACCACCGGCATCCTTACCGGCGATGGCGCTTACCATACCATTGGTTCCCAGTTTACGGATCCGGTTATTACCGCGGTCTGTTACAATAAAATTGCCCTGTGCATCTATTGTAATGCCTTCCGGATTTTTAAACCGTGCCATAGCAAAAGATCCTTCAACCGATCCTGAAGTACCTTCACCCGCAAAAGTGCTCACCATATATTCTTCCGGTGGCGCTGTATAAGCAAATGAGGGGCCTACTGCTTCCTGGCTGTTGACCGTTACAGTAACATTTCCGGAAGTGCCGTTCGCCGGACTTACTACCTGTAATTGTGTGGCCGATGCTTCTATAACAATAGCCTGCACGCCGTTAAACTTCACCGTATTATTTTCCCGTACGCCACTAAAGTTTTTACCGTTGATGGTAACGATAGTAGCAGGAATACCGCTGGCCGGCCAGATGGATGTAATCACCAGGCCCTTCACCGCAGCAGTTTCATGATCCTTTTGACAGGATGATAAGACTACCCCTGCCATCAATAACAAACAGCATAAAATATTTCTCATTATCAATGATCTTTATTTTTTGTAAATGAATGAGGTATTAAGGCTTCCCGTTTATTATCATCCACCCGTTACCTACTGCCCTGTTATTACCATCGGAAGGTTTGTTACGCACCTGCCAAACATCTGCCAGCGGATGACGGATCATAAATGTGGAGGATCCGCCGCCATCCAGATTGATCGCTTTGGTAGCGCCACAGGCTTTCAACAACATGCCCATCTCAGGAAGGGTCATACCATTGGAATAATAAAAGCTGCGGCCATCCACTACAGCGAAATACAATACGCCGTTATCACTTATTCCCACAGCAGTACGTGGTTCTATTGACAGATCCGTTTGCGTTTGCAATTCATTTTCTTTTACCAGCATCGGACCACCGCCCAGGGCATCTTTCAGTTGCGGCTGCATTACCGGGAAATCTGCCCGCTCACCAATATATGCCTTGCCGTTATTCAGTACACCCAGGAACGTCTGACTACGAGCATTTGCCCAGGTAGTTTTCATCACTTTGCCATCTTTGATCACCACGCCGCGCGGCTCGCCCGTAGTGCTGAAGAAGTCAGCATTTAAGGCCGCCATTACCCGGTTGCCACTGGAATCGATATACTTTGCCATGTCCGGAACAGTTTGCAGTGCAAAGCCGGTCAGCCCGTAAGGGGTACCTGCCTGTAACCGCACACCCGGATGGTTCATATCTACCTTCAGGATAAATACCCGTGTGCTATATCCTTTCTTATTCAGGAAATGAATATCTGTTTCTTCCACGCCTTCACTCACGGTGAAAGCAGTATCAGAGAATACAGTAGCCACCAGTTGGCTGCTATCCAGAATCAGTTGTGTCAGCGGGCTTTTGATGACCACCTGCTGCGGCGCCACGGTATCTTTTTTACAGGCATAAGCTGTAAAACTCAACAGGGTCAGTATATAAGCAGTTAATTTTATTGCTTGCATATCACTATCTTTTTTCTTTATTAAGAAAGAGGCTTACTAATACAGATCATTCTGTGTTAACAGGTTATTCAGTGCCAGCTCGTTCATAGGGAGCGGAAATTTCGCTTCACGGGCAGCCAGGCCCAGATCGGTCGTTGTTCTTTTCAATCTTACCAGGTCGTACCAACGGAAACCTTCTCCTAAAAATTCGCGTCTTCTTTCCAGTAATACGGCGTTCAGGTAATCCGCTTCACCGCCAGGATTGATGGCTGCTAATCCACGTGTGGTACGCAATTCGTTCAGCCGCGCTAACCCGCTGAGGCCATTCGCTTCTGCACTGATCAGGTACATTTCCGCCAGGCGGATTACTATTAACGGGTCAGTACCGGATTGACCACTGGGATATTTATTGATAACATTCAATCCCTGGTAAGTATCTACTGATACAGGACCACGTTTATCACTGGCATCGAAGAGGTTCATGCTTTCGTTGGTAGGCCGGTATACATAACTGCCTTTCACCGGATGCGCATAGGTATAAAACAATGTGCTGATGTTTATACTGGATTCAATGGTGAGATTTTTAAATGAAAAGATAGTTTCCGCATTTTGTTGTGAACGGAAGATCTTTTCAAAATCATCCAGGCCGAACAGGTTGGAAGTGATCACCTCTTCTGCCAGTACCCCTGCTTCTCCAGCTTTGCCTTGTGCCAGCTTCACCCTTGCCATCAAGGCTTTGGCGGCGATACCGGAAACAAAGTTGTAACCACCGGATGCATATGCAGGTGCATTTTCGATGGCTACCTGCAACTCGTTTTCAATAAATGACCATACTTCCGCTGCTGTATTCCGCGATACTTTTTCCTGGGTATTTTTTTCCAGGATGGGAACACCGCCCCAACGGGTAACCAGGTTGTAATAAATATATCCGCGGAAGAAATGTGCGATTCCCCTGATTTCATTTTTGCGGGTAGATTCAGGTAATACCGTAGTGGCTTCCAGTAAATTATTAACCTGGTATAAAGCAGCATAATATCCATTCCAGGAAGTGCTTATCAAACCATTTTCCGGCCGCAGGATGTTACTGATAAAAGTGTTGATACCTCCATCGGTAGTGGCCCCTGAATTAATGAGGTTACCGCCTACCAGGTCAAAAATAATGTAAGACTCTGCCCCTGGTGCATTTTGCACACGGTTGTAAATGCCCGTCAGGAAAGATTCCACATCTGCCGCAGATAAAGTATTGGTAGCTACTGCAGAATGCGATTTCACATCCAGCAACTTACTGCAGGATGAAAACAGCAGTGTGCCTGATAATAATGCCGTGAATATTTTATGTTTCATAAAAATATTTTTTTCCGTTTAGAAATTCAGGTTAATCCCAATATTGAAAGAACGTGGCTGCGGCAGAATGAGATTATCCTCTCCCATAAAACGCGGGTCCATATCTGAGTTTACTTCCGGATCCAGGCCGGAGTAGCGGGTTAGCAACCACAGGTTATCGGCTTGTGCGTATACCCGTAAGCGTTTTACTTTTACTCTTTCCAGTATCGTAGCCGGTAATTCATATCCCAGAGAAAGACTGCGTAAGCGCAGGAAGGAACCATCTTCCATCCACCTGCTGGAATTATAGATATTATAGCCCTGGTTGTAAATAGCCCTGGGCACGGTATTGCTGGTACCCGGACCCGTCCAGCGGTTGTTGGCTATTTTTTCCAAAGTGTTGAATCCGTTCTGTCCCAGCCTTTCTGTATTAATACGCCAGGTAGCATATACATCAGCTCCCACCGCATAATTCAGGAATATGGAGAGATCAAAATTGCGGTACCGGAATGTATTATTCCACCCACCATAAAAATCGGGATTGGAACTCCCTACGATCTGCCGGTCGTTGATATCGATATTACCATCTCCGTTTACATCTTCATATTTCACATCACCCGCGCGTACACCAATATCATATAAGGGTTGTGGTACTTCTTTATCATCCTGGAATATGCCGGTCATTTTATATATCCATAAGCTGCCGATATCTTCTCCTACTTTTAATCCGCGGTTACCACCGATGGATAGCAGATCACTATTGCCAATCAGGGAAGTGATCCGGTTTTTTATAAAAGAGATATTAAAATCTGTGCTCCAGTTTACTGCACCCAGATTAAGATTGGTATTTACACCCAGTTCAATACCACTGTTCAGCATAGAACCAATGTTGCTGGTGATGCTGGTAAAGCCGGAGGTGCCCTGTATGGGCATATTGTACAACAGGTTGGTGGTATTCTTCCGGAAATAATCCATGGTAAAATTCAGGCCGCCTCTAAAGAAAGAGAGGTCCATACCCGCATCAAACTGCCGTGCTTTTTCCCAGGTAAGCAGGTCATTTCCGTAACCGGTAATGGCGATACCGCTCTTGCCGTCGTAGTTGTAACCGCCGCCTGTAAGGGATTGGTAGGCATAGTTACTCACACCTTCCTGGTTACCCGTAGCGCCGTAGCTCATACGCAACTTCAGGTCTGTTGCATTGGCCTGCCAGAAATTTTCTTTTGACACCTGCCATCCCGCAGATACGGAAGGGAAATAGCCATAGCGGTTCTGGGGGGAAAACCTGGAAGATCCATCAGTACGCATGGATACCGCCAGCAGGTATTTACCATCCCAGGAAAAGTTACCACGGCCAAAATAGGATTCCATCGCGTTGCCATACAGGTTGGTGTTGGCATTATTGATCACGGCAGCTGCGGCCAGCACATCAAAAGAGGGTGCAGGAAAACCGTTACCATCTATTGCACTGGTAGAGGTCATATTACGCTGAAAGGATTGTCCTGCCAGCCATTCAGTTTTCAGTTTCCCGAATTCCTTTGCATAACTCAGGGTGTTTTCTATCAGCAGGTTACTCAGCAAACGCCGGTCATCTATATTACGTCCGTTACCGGTACCATAAGGATGGTTCTGGTTATAATAAATATAGTCATGTGTGTAGATCAGGTCTGTACCCACGGAGGTTTTAAATGCCAGCCCTTTTGCCAGTTTCACTTCTGCGAATACATTTCCCAGCACCCGGTAATTTTCCAGGTAAGCTACTTCTTCGTTCAGGATCTGAAGCGGGTTATGATATACCAGGTCGGAGGTACCGCCTACATAATAACTGCCATCCGGTTTGTAAGGACGGTCAAATGGCCGCTGTGGCAGGCTGCGTCCCATGATAGTGCTGCCCAGGTTGGAGCCGGGTACGCGGTTATTTTTTGAATAGGTAAGGCTAACGTTAACGCCCATACGTAACCAGCTCACCGGTTCGCTCGTTAAATTAATACGGGCCATATATTTTTCCAGACCGTTGGTAATAATAGTACCCTGCTGGTTGAGATAGCCTCCGGAAATATAGTAAGTACTTTTTTCTGAACCACCGGATGCAGCTACATCCACACTTTTGGTATAAGCCTTGCGCAGTACCTGGTCCATCCAGTCGGTAGCGGGCAGACCGGGATAAGGATTATAGATATAGGGAATGAATTTGCTGTTGCCGGGATCGTATCCATATTGATTGTTGTAATTATCAATCCCTTCATTGGCCGCTTCCACATACAGGTCGGGATCGGCCATTTTCAGCTTTTTCATGTTCGGCACTTCCTGCATGCTTGTATAAGCATTTACGCTTACCTGCCCCTTTCCTTTTTTACCACTTTTGGTGGTGATCAGTATCACCCCATTGGTAGCGCGGGAGCCATAGATGGCCGCGGAAGCAGCATCTTTCAATACATCTATAGATTCAATGTCATTGGGATTCAGTTCAGCCAGTGGGTTCATATTCTCCCCAAAGTTGAACATGGCAGCATTATGCGGCATTACCGGCACCCCGTCTATCACATACAATGGTTCATTACTGGCGCTCAGTGAACCAATACCGCGCACGCTTACACGTACAGCGCCACCCGGTGTACCGGAAGCGGAAGATACGCTCACACCGGCCATCCTGCCTTGCAGCATCTGATCAGGACCCAGTACCGGCCTGGCATTCAGGTCATTGGGTTTAAAGGAACTGATAGCACCGGTAAGCTCTGTTTTCTTCTGGGTACCATAACCAATCACTACTACCTGCTGCATGGAACGGCTTTCGCGTTGCAGCAAAACAGACAATGATTGCTGGCTGCTCACGGCTACCTGTTGTGTGGTAAATCCTACATAGGAAAATATCAGTGTAGCCGGTGGCGTTACCCCTTTCATATCAAAATGACCATTCGCATCTGTGATCGTACCTGCGGAAGAACCTTTTACACTCACGGTTACGCCCGGCAATGCTTCTCCGTTAGCGGCATCCTTTACGGTACCGGATATGATCACCTGCGCCACCTGCGATTGTTGTTGTGGTTGTTCTTCCTTCGCAACGAGGATCACCGTTTTATCAACGATGCGGTAATCAAGGGCAGACCCTTCCAGGCATTTATCCATTACCTGCCGGATAGTAGCCTTTTCAACCTGTAACGTTACTTTGGTCCTGGCTTTGGACATATTTTCGTCCTTGAAAATAAAGAGGTAATCACTTTGCTGACGGATAATACGAAACACTGTTTCCAGGCTGGCGTTATTCACCTTCACGGTCAGCGGTTGTTCCTGTGCACGTGCAACAACAGTAGCCTGCAGGAAAATGCCCGCCATCAGCATCACCCAGCACTTCATGCACGCGGATGTAACGATGCGAAAAGGCTTTCCGCCATACCTTCGCTTGTTAGATAAAGTTCCTTTCATGTTATAATGTTTGTGGAATAGCAATGTGTTCCCGTACCGGCATGCGCGTGGCATGACAGCAAGTGTACCATTGCTGGTTACTTATTAAATTAAATTATCTGGAAACGGTCACTGTTCGCCCTGTAACTTTAAAATGAATACCCGCGGTAAGCTCCAGTATTTCCAGGGCCCTGGACAGATACTCCTGCTTACGCATGGCACCACTTACGTGTATAGCTTCTTTATCAACATCTGCTTCATACACTACGTCTACATCATACCAGCGGCTGATGCTGTGCATCACATCCTGTAATGCATCATTTTTAAATGCCAGCAACCCGTTTTTCCAGGCAAGGGCCAGTTCGGGATCACCGGAAGTCATCCGCAGGGTTCCATCCTGCCTGTCAGGGCTGGCCTGTTGTCCGGGCGCCAATACCACGCTGGCCGCGCCTTTTTTCACCCGCACGGCGCCTTCGAGGAGGGTGGTCACCTGCCTATCGTTCGTATATGCCTTCACGTTAAAATGGGTTCCTAATACCTGCACCTGTATATCATTTACGGTTACAAGGAATGGCTTATCCGCATCTTTCGCTACTTCAAAATAAGCTTCTCCGGTCAGTAGCACTTCTCTTGCAGCGCCATTGAATACAGCAGGGTATTGTAATGCGCTGGCTGCATTCAACCACACTTTTGTGCCGTCTGACAGCACCACTTTATACTGTCCGCCATTGGGTGTAGACAAGGTATTGATAGTAGCTCCGGCTGTGTGCCCGCTTGTATGGTCGTACATCAGCGCCGCATTTTCTTTATGGATATGCTCATTGCCTTGTGCAGCGATCGTACCATCTGCCGTTTCTTCCAGCAGGATTTCCTGGCCATTTCCCAGCACCAGTTTCGCTTTATTTCCACCCGGTGCTACCTCTGTACCAAACCGGGAAACCGGCAGCACTGCCAGCCCTCTTTTTTGCGTTTGCTGTTGTGAAAGGATAAAATATCCTGCGCCAAAAAGGAGGACTATCATAGCCGCCACTGCTATGCCTTTCCAGGCGCGGCGATAGAATGGCACCACCAGCGGACCTGCCACCGGTGCAATTTGCCGGTGAATATTATCCAGTAACCTTTGCGACAATGCATGATCAAAGTTAGCAGCCATACCTTCCTCTTCCCGGAAACGCTGCAACAGGTAGCTTTTTAGTTCTCCCGCCGGCGTATTATCCAGGTAAGTCAATAACCAACGGCGCTCTTCGTCCGTCCAGTTATCTTTTTCCAGTAAGATTTTTATTTGTTGATCCAATTCCACCAGGTAAGCTGTTTTACTAAATACACCGGCACAGGCAAAAAGGGGGGTTGTATAAAAAAATATTTTTTTGCAGATCAGTAAAGGAGACAGGCTATCAATGGCATACCGAGTCCCAGCGCCTCTTTCGGATGAAGGCGTACATACTCCCGGATAAAATCATTCGCTTTTACAATATGTTCTTTCACAGTGTATTTGGAGATTTGCAGATCCTCTGCTGCTTCTGCATAGGATTTGCCCTGCATTTTACATAAGAGGAATACTTTTTTGCGTTGAGGCGGCAGGCTGTCAATCGCTTCTTCCAGGGCATGCAACTGCATCTCTGTCATCAACCAATCATCTGTCCCTTCCGCTGTAACAACAGCCGTAAGTTCCTGTATGCCCAGTTTTTCCCGCAACCTTGCACGCAGATAGTTCATACTCCGGTTGTAGCTTACCACAAACAACCAGTTACCTACTGATTGACCGCTTTTAACTGTACTTCTCTTTTCCCACAAGCGGATAAATACTTCCTGAACGATATCCTCTGATGCGGCCGTTTCGCGGGTGATACGCAATATATTCGCATATACGGCCTGGAAATACATATTATACAGGGCGTCGAATGCCGGAACACTGTCGCGCTGTAACTGTTCTATCAGTTCTGTTTCTGTAAGTCGGCTATTTGTTGATGACATGCTGTTTGATATACTTTGTACGTCCACTATCCATAGGTTTTCCCGGAAGGATGAGTTGGCAAAGATTAGATTTATTGGTTGTTACATCAAAAACAAGGTACTAAGTTAATATAAATTTAACGCGACAGCATACTATCTTATGATCCGTTATAATGCGTGTCCGGAATTTCTCCCACCCGAAAATAACGGTAATCATCAATATAGCTTATTTTTAAAGCTACAATACTTGCATATGAATTTAATAGGAAATATAATCTGGATCATTTTTGGAGGGTTCTTCACTTTCATTGAATATATGATAGGTGGTTTGTTGCTCTGTCTTACCATCATCGGCATTCCTTTCGGATTGCAGTGTTTTAAAATTGGATTTTTCTCGCTGATGCCTTTTGGGCAGCATGTAAGGGATGTGCCGGGGCCTACGGGTTGTCTCTCTACTATTTTTAATATCCTGTGGATCTTTTGTGGTGGTATCTGGATTGCCCTTACACATCTTGGATTTGGCATATTGCTCGCCATCACAATTATAGGGATTCCTTTTGCGCGGCAACATTTTAAACTAATGGCACTGTGCTTTACGCCGTTCGGAAAAGAGATCTATTAACATTCAATTCTCAACCGCACTCACCACGAAGCATATACGACCAGGCATAACGGCAGTGCTCGATAAGATAAACGCAAAAAATAGCTGATAATCATGTACATTTAGGCGCATACCATATCCTTTATAATGAGCCTTTTTATACTGTCGAAGCATAAATCGCTTATATCATCGTTGCTTATTCTGCTATCCGCCTGTTTTATTTCATCGGCAGCCGGAGCACAGATTAAAGCTGATTTTAGTGCGTCGTCCACCAGTGATTGTGAATTGTTATTAACAACATTTAGTGATAAATCAACCGGCACTCCCGTCTCCTGGCGGTGGGATTTCGGCAATGGATATTCTTCTACCGAACAACATCCCAGTGCATCTTATGTTAAACCAGGCACCTATACGGTAACGCTTACTGTAAAGAATGCAGCGGGAGAAACAGATGTTGTTACCAAAACCGGTTACATCATTGTGAGATCGAAGCCTGTAGTTGATTTCACAGCCTCCTCAATAACCGGTTGTGCACCTTTTCAAACCACTTTTACAGATAAATCAGATCCGGTAGATGGCACACTAACCACCTATACATGGGATTACGGCGATGGTACCACCGGTACCGGCAAGAGCAGTCAACATACCTATAAAAGGGAAGGACAATATCCAGTAACGTTAGTAGTGACCAACAGCTTTAACTGTACAAGCTATAAGTTAGTGGATAAAATGGTGACCGTAACACCGGCGCCTGTTGCCAACTTCACCGTAGCCGAAAAGATCCTCTGTAAGGCACCTGTTGATGTTCAGTTTACCAATACCTCCACCGGAGACGGTACCCTGACCTATAAATGGGAATTTGATGATGGTACCACTTCCACCCTGAAAGATCCCGGTAGCCATACTTTTACGACCAAGGGCCTGCATAGTATCAAACTAACGGTAACGAATGAACGTCAGTGTACATCGGTCAAAACAATGAGTGACATCAACGTGGCCGGCTATACGACAGATATTACTTTTCCGGCGCCGGTCTGCACCAATGCGCCGGTTGTTTTCAGCGGCGTGTTTCCCACCGGGGACCAGACCAATGTTGCCTGGGAGATTAACGGGCAACCATCACCCACTAATGCAGATAACACCACCACCTATACGCCAACAACAGCAGGGCCTATAAAAGTGAAGCTTACCGCCACCTACGGTAAATGTGTGGAGGTGGTAGAAAAAAATATTGATGTAAAACCTTCTCCGGAAGCTAATGTTACAGTGGCAGTGCCGCCTGTCTGTAACCTGCCTGCAACGGCTACCTTTAATGATAATGCACCTGCTGCCACTTCCTGGAAATGGGACTTTGGCGATGGACAAACGGCAACCACGCAGCACCCTGCGCACGCCTATCAGGCTGAAGGCGTTTTCAACGCCACCCTGGTAGCTACCAATACAGCAGGTTGCAGTGTTACCAGCAGTACCAAGGTCAATATTGCCCCCACAAAAATAACAGCGGTGGGCACCGGCATCAGCGGTTGTGAAGGATTGACCGCCACTTTCAGTGCTTCCAGCAACAACACTGACCTCATTCAAACATATGCATGGGATTTCGGCGATGGCTCTGCTCCTTCCACATCAGCCACACCTTCCCACCTGTACGCCAAAGCCGGTAGTTACCCGGTAAGCCTGAAATATACTACTGTCAATGGTTGTACAGGTACTGTCAAAACAGCCAATAACGTAGAGGTATATACGAAACCGACACCGGAATTTTATTCACCGGATATCCCTACTGTATGCGGCAACAAAGCTGCGGCATTTATCAATAAATCTGACCTGGGCGACAGCTGGAAATGGGATTTCGGTGACAACACCACCGGCACCGGTGAAAAAACAGGCCACAGCTACAAAGCACCGGGAACCTATACCGTACAACTAACCGTAGGTAATCATACCTGTTTTAATACCATTACCAAAGAGAACTATATTACTGCGGTAACGCCATTCCCCCGCTTCAGTGTTAAACCTGTGGATTGTGACCGGAGAACCACCTTTACCTTTGAAGAACGCTCACTGGGTGCTACCAGTTGGGAATGGAACTGGGGAGATGGAACAGATACTTCGTATACTACCCAAACAGGTACATTGACGCATATTTTTCCGGCCAGTGGTACCTATGTTGTAAAACTTACCGTATCAAACGGGCAATGTACGGCCTACGAATCATTAAAGGTAACGGTGATCGCAGCTTCTCCTGTCGTTATCAGCACAGATAAAACAACCTTATGCAGCAATGAACCGCTGGATGCCAGCATCACCACTTACGATCCTGCGATATACAATCCTTCGGCATATAAGTGGATGGCTAACGGCGTTGATTATAATAAAAATGGCAGCCAGGAAAGCTTTGTTTATCGTAACCTGGCGCCGGGCAAACAATTAATACAGTTGTCTGCCACTAATACGCAAGGTTGTGTAGACAAAAGCAATATCGTAACCACAAATGTACGCGGACCGGTAGCGAAATTTATTTCTCCCGCAGCAAAATGCCATGGTAGTGAGCTCACTTTTACAGATGCCAGTGATGTAAGTAATAGTGCAGGTATCCGTCAATGGGAATGGGATTTTGGTGATGGTACGCCCGTACAAACCCTTACCAGCGAGCCATTCCGTCATACTTACGACGAGTCCGGTAGCTATAAGCCCGTAGTTAAAGTAACAGATAAAGAAGGCTGTACCAGCACCTTCAATGGCAAGGCCCTGCTGGTGAACGGTCCCAATGCCGTTTTTGACGCCAGCGCCTATATTGTCAAACCCGGTACTGATGTATATTTCAACAACAAGTCAAATGTAACCGGTGGCACTATCACCAGCGTTAATTGGGACTTTGGCGATGGTAAATCATCCACCGCCACCGGTAATGTGATGAACAATTACGCCAACAAAGGACTTTATAAAGTAAAGCTACAGGTCACAGACAACAACGGTTGTAAAGATGTTACGGAAAACCAGGTGAAAGTTTCTGCTGTTGGCGCCTCCTTCACCTACAAAGCATCCTTTGTAAACGGTAGCAACTGCGCACCCGTACTTTTCCGCTTTACCAACACTTCGCTGGATTATAAAACCAGTCATTGGGATTTTGGCGACGGCGGTACCTCCGATGAAGCAAATCCTTTACATACTTATTCCACATCGGGACGCTACCAGGTGATCCTGACCGCCACCGGGGAAGCCAATTCAGTAGATACGTACATTGATACGGTAGAAGTAAAAGGCCCTTACGCTGAAATCAAGGCCAGTTCCGGCGGTGGATGTATGCAAAAAGAAATTGAATTTACCGTTATCCCTCAGGGAGCGACAGACTTCAGCTGGGATTTTACCGATGGTATTATTCAGCAGACAACAGACCTTAAAGTAAAACATGCTTTTACATCGCCGGGCATTTATAAACCACGCCTTGTACTGAAGGATGCTTCGGGTTGTAAAGGCAGTGCACTGCTTCCTGATCCGATTGTTATAGACAAACTGGATGTATCATTAGAACCGGTATCGGCCACACTTTGCGGAGCAGGAACCATTACCTTCGCACCGGAATTCAACAGCTATTCTATCGACTCCCTGGGCAAACCAGCTACTTACAAATGGACCTACGATCCTTCCCTGGTACCAACCAATGAAACAACCGCTACACCAGGGTTCTATGTTGACAAGCCCGGTAAATATGATTTTAGTCTTACTACCACCACCGCTTATGGTTGTGAACAAACAGTAACAACCAGCACGATGGTATATCCCAAACCCGTAGCCGCCATCACCGGTCCGGACGAAACCTGCATAGCCATACCGGCAGATTTCAGTGGCCAGGTAGCCAATGGCAGCAACGTTACCTGGAAATGGAATATGGGTAACGGGCAGATAGCGGATGTACAGAAACCGGCGTCGCAGTCCTATTCTCAGGCAGGACCAGCAAATGTATCATTGGTTATTACCAATAAGGATGGCTGTACGGATACTGCCAACCACCTCCTGAATGTACTGCCGTTGCCGGCCGCAAAAGCCTCTTCCCTGAGTGAATTCATTTGTTTGCATAACACCACCGTATTGCAGGCAACAGGTGGAAGCTCCTACGAATGGACCCCTGCTACGGGCCTGAGTGCACCGCAAACAGCAAACCCGCAGGCCAATCCTGAAACCACCACCACCTACCAGGTGAAGGTTACTGATAATAAAGGCTGCATCAATACAGACCAGGTAACGCTGCGCGTAGTGCAACCACTCAAGATACAAGCTACACCGGATACTTCGCTTTGTTTGGGCGATGTGCTGTCTTTATATGCATCCGGCGCAGATGCTTATCAGTGGGAAGGTACCGGTCTGACTAATCCTAACGCCAACGCCACTACGGCAAACTTAACAAGCCTGGGCACTTATCCGTACACCGTTACGGGATACGACAAAGAAGGCTGCTTTTCAGACAAAGCATCCCTCCAGGTAAAAGTAGATCCGCATCCTACCGTGGAAATAGGTCCTAACCGTGAAATGATGGCAGGAACACCCTTGTACATTACCGCCAAGGCCAGCAATGATGTGGTACACTATAACTGGTCGCCGGTGGAAGGACTCGACTGCCCTACCTGCCCTACCGTAAAAGCCATTCCTAACCTCACTACAAAGTATACACTGGAAGTAGAGAGTAACTATGGCTGTAAGGCTACGGATCAGATGACAGTGCATATCCTGTGCAACCAGGGAGCGGTATACATGCCCAACGCTTTTACACCTAACGAAGATGGGCAAAATGAATACATCTACCCGAAAGGAAAAGGGGTAAAAGAAATCGCTTTCCTGCGCATCTATGACCGTTGGGGAAGCCTCGTTTTCGAAAACGTACATTTCCAGGTCAATACACCGTCTGCCGGCTGGAATGGCCGTAGTAAAAATAATAAAGAAGCCGCCCTGGGAAGCTATGTTTATTTTATGCAGACCGTCTGCGAAAGTGGGGAAACATATGAATTTAAAGGGAGTGTATTACTCGTGAGATAGGGAAACAGAAAAAATATCTTATGATACAGGAACATTTTATAAGAAATATTTTAACCGTTATTAAAGCAGATGATACCATAACAGGTTTAACGGTGGGCGGCTCGTGGCTCACCAATGAAATGGATGAATATTCAGATCTCGACCTCATCCTGGTCACCAAAGAAAAAGTGTCTGATAACAGGGAAATGATGTTTTCGTACGCCCGTTCTTTCGGGAAATTTTTATCAGGATTTACCGGTGAACACGTAGGTGAACCCAGGCTTTTAATCTGTTTGTATGATGATCCGCTATTGCATGTGGATATTAAATTCCTGACACTAACTGAATTTTATTCCCGGGTAGAAGACCCCGCTATTTTGCATGATACAGATGGTCAGCTGGAAAAAATACTGTCGGAAACAGCAGCCCGTTATCAACTTCCTGATTATCAATGGATGGAAGATCGCTTCTGGATATGGATACACTATGCAACACTAAAAATCGGGAGAGGTGAATGGATGGAGGCGCTCGACTTCTTCGCTTTTATACGCATGACGATTTTAGGTCCGTTACTGCAAATCAAAAACGGGCAGCTGCCAAGAGGGGTGCGTAAAGTGGAAACAGGACTGGTAAAACCCGATCTCGAAAAATTAATATTAACCATCCCTGTATATGAAAGGGCGGCGATTATAACAGCACTGAAAAATAGTATTATACTGTATGATGAATTAAGCAAACAACTTTTTGGGGAAGATATAAAAAGACAGACTGAAACAGCGACGAAAGCAATTGAATATTTAAGAACTGTTGAAGAGAAAAAATAAACCGGCCACAGCATGACCGGTTTATTTTAGTCGCTAAGTTTAAAGCTGGGAAGCATTAATCTGCAGCCCTTCTACCGGCTGATTCCCATACTCAATAATTTGTGAATTACCACCATATCCGGTGATGTTATTGAAAGTTGAATTTTTGAGCGTTCCTACAATCTTCACGGTAGTCTTCGCCCTGGAAAGCACGTTATTCACTATAATATTATACGTTTCGCCCAACACATTCATCCTGGATGACCAATACCTTTCCTCACCGATCCGGATAGCAGCTGCCGGTCTTATTTCATCGGCGGTAGATGTTTCCATCACATCCGACACAAAAATATTATACAGCTTAATACCATCCTGGTTCAGCAATCTTACAATCGCATGCCCGCCTATACACTTGGCCTGGATATTCCTAATGGTTATGTTGTAAATATCATCGTTCTCACGTGGTTCGCGGCCACCTACCTGCATCGTTGTTCTAGCGGTATCGTTGGCAGTTCTCAGTCCTGTTAATGCAATCACATCATCACCGGTTACACCGGTAATATTTTCGATCACAATATCATGACAGCCCTTCCGGATATCCACACCATCCTGGTTAGGGAATTTGTTGGTGTTAGCAAAATGGATGTTGGCAATTCTGCCGTCAGCACAGCCGTTTTCAACGGAGATGGCCCATGCCTGGGTTTCTTCCATCGTAAATCCTTCGATGGTAAAATGCTTTGTATCATACAACAGTATGCCGATGGTACGATAGCCGCTTCTGTCGCCGGCAGGATTAAAATGTGCTTCCAGCCCACCACTTAAAACTGCGTTGCCTTTGCCTATTATCCGGATATGTTGATTTCCTGATAAAGGTTTGGTGCGCGCACCGGCATTGGTAATAATATTATCACCGGTACCTGGCGACAAGCGGATCAGGCAATCATTCAGTATAAGGGTGAAATCTGAAGGCACGAGGATGGCACGGTCTATAAGCCAGATAGCTGTTTTCCGTTGTTGATTGATCCGGGGAATTTCAATTGAATTGGCGCCCGTTCTTATCGCTTCACTAATGGCCGCTTCAATCCTGTCGCTGTCCGTACCTTTCTTAAAATCATTCGGAGTGATCACCGTACCGGCAATGACCATCGCCGGCATGCACCACATCAAAAATGAAAGCATTACTATTATCCGCATATCAGTTGAAATTATTACGCACGTAAAAAATTTAGTTATATCCTGGATTCTGTGTCAGGTTCGGGTTTAAATTCCTTTCCCTGAATGGAACAGGAAACAGCGCCTTGTTTGCATTCACATCATAATACTCTACCAGGTAGGCTATTCCTTTGTATTTTTCTTTGTATGCCGTCATCACCGATACCATGTTCCCTGTACGCAGCAGATCAAACCAGCGATGTCCTTCAAAACACAATTCCACCCTACGTTCCTGCTGGATAGCGGCGCGTAATGCTATCTTGTCCAGGCCCGACAAATCTCCCAGATCCGCACGTTCCCGCACTTCATTCAGTGGTCCAAAAGCGTCATCGGTAGCGCCGTTTTCATTTAATGCTTCCGCATATAAAAGCAACACATCTGCATAGCGCAGCACCGGCCAGTTATTATTCCCTTCATTGGCAGCAATGGGCCTATCCATAAACTTGCGGGTGTACAATGCTTTTGTAAGCGGGTATTCCGCAATCGCCACACTTTTACGAAGATCGCCTGCTTCAAATGCATTGAACAGATCAAGCGTTCCCTGGTTGGCACCCGCCGGATTACCACCTGTTGTAATTTCCGTGCCGGAGCCAAAGGGTGCAAAAGTGATACAGAAATTACTTCCTTCACCGTTTCCATTGCCAAGATACTGTACAGAAAAAAGCATCTCTTTGTTGTTGCGGTTCTCTACTTTAAACAGACCTTCATAACTGTCCTCTAATTTATAATTACCCGATCCGATCACATCTTCCAGTACCGGAATAGCTTTATCGAATTTTTTATGCGTAACATATACTTTTCCTAAAAGCCCCTGCGCCGCACCTTTTGCCGCCCTTCCGATATCAGCACCCGTGTAGGTGGCCGGCAGTCCAGCTATGGCGTCCAACAGATCGGTTTCTATCTGCGCATAAATTTTATCAGACGTTTCCCGGAGATAAGTATACGCTTCGGCTTCTGTTTTTACTTCCTGCAATACCAGCGGTACATCGCCGAAAAACTGGGTCAGGTTAAAATACATCAATGCCCTGACAAATTTAGCTTCTGCTTTGTATTGTTCCTTCAGGGCTGCATCCATAGTAACGCCATCAATCCTTCCCAATATAATATTGGCGCGGGCAATAGCACTATAGGCGCTTAACCATGAACCCTGTATGGAAGAATTATTTGACAACCAGGTTTGCTGATCCATATCAGCAAATCCCAGGGTATACCCATTTGCTTCCGTATTATCAGAAGGGATTTCCCCTACCACGTAAAAGCCGTTGTAGTAAGACCGTAAGTTGCTATATAAGCCGTTTACAGCCGCAGTGAAATCCGACTGCCGTTTGAAGAACTCATCCCTGTTTACAACGGTTGGCGATTTTAAATCTACAAAATCCTTACAACCTATGTGCTGGCAAAGCATGAAAAGGGCAATACCAATAAATTTATATTTACGCGTTTTCATCTTAATATAATTATTTGTGACCGTTTATCATTGCTGTAAACGAACTGTTTTTTCTACAGGATCAATTAAAACCCAATGTTGATACCGAACATGAAACTTTTATTCATCGGATAACCTCCCTGATCTGAGCCCGGCTGGTAAACAGAGGTGCCATACTGACTGGGTTCCGGATTAAAGCCGGGGTAATCTGATATCGTAAACAGGTTTTGTCCTGTCAGGTAAAACCTGGCTGATTGCAACCGCAGTCGTTTTGTAATGGCATCAGGCAGGGTATACCCTACCGTTAGATTCCTTACCCGCAAAAAGGAGCCGCTATATACTGCATAAGAACTTAACTGGCCGGCAGTACTGAATCCTGACCTGTTGCCCACGCGGGCGTATTTCACATCCCTGTCCGGCGCACTGGGTAAAAAATAGTTATCTACCATATCCTTCACAGCATTGAATCTTCCTACCCATAGTTCTGTATGACGACCCGCACCATTGATCACACTGTTGCCAAGTGTTCCCTGGATAATAATACTTGCATCAAAATTTTTGTAAGAGAAATTATTGGTGATCCCATAAATGAAATCCGGAAATCCGTTTCCTAATAAGGTGCGGTCGCCTTCATCTATTTTTCCATCTCCATTCACATCTCTTATTTTATAATCACCCACACCCGATCCTGGCCATTGGCCACCTTTGTTCAACTCTTCTGTATTTTTGATAACACCGTCGATAATAAATCCGTACATATTACCCAGTGGTTCGCCCACTTCTATCTTATACACGTTGGGCCATCCGCCAGTGCCATCATAGGTATTGAGCGATTGTCTGCCACCCAGGTCCAGCACTTTCGATTTATTGTAACTGATATTAAGACTTGTATTCCAGGTAAAGGCGCCTTTCATATTACGGCTGGTGATATCCACTTCAATCCCGGTATTCTGCAATTTGCCAATATTGGTTTGAAAGGCAGATGCATATCCCATTACACCCGGTAATTCTTTGGAGAAGAGCATACCGTCTGTTGTTTTCTTATAAAGATCAACCGTCAGATATATTCTTTCTTTCAGGAAAGATGCTTCCAGTCCCAGATCCACCTGTTTATTTTTTTCCCAGGTAAGATCCCGGTTTACATACCCGGTTTGATATACACCCGGCACACGTTGGTAATTCAAACTGTAGTTAGCATAGCCCACGCCGCTCATCCAGGTAAAATCACCAATATTTGCATTCCCTGTTTCACCGTAGCTGGCCCTGATCTTCAGCTCATCAAAGAAACGCTGACCTGCCATAAACGGTTCTTCTGTAATCCGCCAACCGGCAGAATAGGATTGGAATACACCAAAGCGGTTGTCGGGTCCAAACCTGGAAGAGGCATCTGTACGTATGGATCCGGATACCAGGTATTTGTTTTTATAGTCATAGTTCACACGCGCGGCATAGGAGAGAAAGCTATTCAGCTCATATCCCAATGAACCAATCTGGTCAGTTGCTGCGGTAGGATTATGTACCAGGTCATTGGCAAAGGTACCTGCCCGGCCTCTTGAAGCTGTGCTGGTGCCCTTGTATTTCTGCATGGAATATAGCAGTAACGCGGAGAGATGATGATCATCTCTGAGTGTTTTTGAATAGGTCAGGGTATTTTCCCATAACCAGCCAATAATCCGGTTATTATTAACCTGGCTGGCAATACCTGATAAAACAGGCGATGATAGATTGGCGAAAGGAGCACCACTGTAACCTAAAGTAGAAGGCGTATATTCTTCTACTGTTGTTGAGCCATTCGTAATGCCTCCCTGTGTTTTAAACTCCAGTCCCTTGATAGGTTCCCACTGGAGAAAAATATTACTGAGAAGTCCTGAATATTGCTGTTCATTTTTATACAATTCCAATACGCCCAAAGGATTATGGATACCTGTTTCGGCAAAACCATACTGGGTAAATGGCATTACATTATTTTGTCCGTAATCACCGTTTTCCAGGCGGGCCGGAACAACGGGTGGCATCAGCAGCGCAGCATATACCGGCACATAGGATGCTGGTCCGCCGCTACCAGGAGCGGGTTTGCTGTTGGTAGTGGTAAAGGAAGGCGCTAAACTGGCACCGATCTTCAGCTTTTTTGTAAGTGTAGCATCTATATTTGCTCTTACCGATCCCATTTTATAATCTGTGCCGATCATGGTACCCTGCTGTCTTGTATAATTTCCTGAGATAGAAAATCTTACCATTTCATTTCCACCACGGGCACTTATCTGTACATCAGACATCGGCGCGCTACGGAAAATTTCATCCTGCCAGTTGGTGTTGGCTAACTGTTCCGGGTTGTTAAATATATCCGGATACTGAAGCCCCTGGGCATTCCTGGCATCGATTGCATATTTAATATATTCATCCCGGTTCATCATTTTCATCCGTTTGGATACTTGTTGAATACCGGTGTATGCGCTCACGTTAAAACCGGTTTTACCGGCCTTGCCACGTTTGGTTGTTACAATAACAACACCATTGGCAGCACGGGATCCGTAAATGGCTGCAGACGCTGCATCTTTCAATACATCAATAGATTCAATATCTGATACATTGATCCGCTGAAACTGCGCCACATTTGGCAGCGGGTAGCCGTCTACTACATACAACGGATCATTGGAAGCTCCCAGGGAACCGATTCCGCGGATACGCACAGTAGGCGCTACGCCCGGCGTACCGCCTGCACTCGATTGCACTTGTACGCCCGCAGCTAATCCGGCTAATGCATCACCCGGATTTGTTACCGGTAATTTATTGATTTCTGCACCGGAAACTTTTGTAATAGCGGTAGTTAGTACCCGTTTGGATTGTGTACCGTAACCAACAACCACTACTTCATCCAGGTCGGATAATGCACGATCCAATCCTATGTTTAAAGTGCTTCTTTCTCCGATCAGTACTTGCTGTTCTTTGTATCCTGTAATTCTGACAATCAGCACTTCCCCTTTTGATGCGGGCAAGGTATACCTGCCATCCGCATCCGTTATGGTTCCGCGCTGTGTGCCTTTAATAAATACAGACACGCCTTCCAATGGGTTGCCCTGGGAATCGGTAACTTTCCCTGAAATACCTGATTGGTTTAACTTCCGGATTGCACCCGCATCCCCCGGTGTAAGGTTCATTCCTGTGGCACCTGCTATTCCAGCATTGGCCGTCGTTAAGGAAAAAACAATTAATAAAACTGCTGATACATTCATAGTGAAATACTTCTATTAATCAAAAATTGGGATACCTGACAACCGGATAAAACATACCCGGTTATGTTAAGCTGTTTGCAGATAAACAACTTTTTTCTGGTTGATCATTATTTTTCCTGTACTGATGAAACCCGCTACACAGGCTATCTTTCATACAATCAAAAATACGCTTTGTAAACATGCTAAATGGACACGTAATTTTCATTCTTCGACATCATATTTGCATAATAGTTGGTTTAGGTTAATCAAACCATCAGGCATTGATTCCTTTTTGTGTAGTAAGCGATACTTGTTTATCACCGATATGCTGATACGGCAACCGTTCCAGGTAACTGGTGCAAAGTCCGGGACTATCGATATAAAAACTTCTTTTTGCAATAGGATCATAAGCCTGCTTGTGTGATACCGCTGCTTTGACAATAATAAAAGCGGCTGCTTCCGGTTGTATACCCTGTGAACGTAACTGTCCAATATCCATCGGCGGTGTTTTATGGCTCGTTAATAAAACGATGGCCTGCTCATTTTCAATCACGGCACAAGATCCCATATTTACATATGCTCCTGATATAGATGCCAGGTGAGAATTCTTATTCTCTAATTCAAACCGGCCATCACTGAGATGCCTGATGCTCCCCTGCAACTGAACGGGGTCGCCATGAAAATGATCTGTTTTAGCACCAACAGCCAATGTGATCTCCTTACCGATACCCACACCGTAACATTGTTGAACAGCCACGGCATCATTTATAACAGCAATGATCCCTTTCCTCCCTGTTGCCAGCAAAGGAGCCAGGATACCCGTGCCATCTCCCGGTGTTCCACCACCAATATTATCTGATGCTTCAATAAGGAGTACCGGTGCTGTTACATCCGGTTCGTTACGGAGTATTGTCCATACTTCTTCCAGTGAATTTTCAGGAGGATAAGCACTGATTAAATTTTCTTCCAGCAATGCCATCAGCTCCGCTAAATAAATCCTGGCTTTTTCCGTATCACCTTTTGTATAACAACCAAGACTAAATCCGCAATCAGGAATATCTGCATAGGCATAGCCGCCCATTACATTAATACAAAGCACATCCGGGTCGGATGCTTCTATTGCTGCGGCATGCATCAACAGGGATTTCATGGGCTCAGCAGCTGTACCCAAACCTGTTGGCGGAATAATATGCCGGCTCTGATGATATACTTTTCGTACATCCGGATGCGTTAGTATATGATCGAGTAACTGTGCTGCCCGGATGGCGGCATCCCTTGCATCTGTATGCGGATTTTTCCGGTAGGCATACATACAGGTACTGTAATCCATCATTTTCTGAGATACATTGGCATGAAGATCCAATACCGCTACCACCGGAATATCCCTGCCTTTACGCTGTAAAAAATGATGCAACTCCTCCAGTAAACTACCTTCCACATCAGGGGTATTTTCACTTACCATAGCGCCATGCAGTACCAGGTAAACAGCATCTATGCTATCACATACCTTTTCCAGGCTGGAAAAGAAATGTTTTCTGAAATATGTTATCACGTCTTCTTTTACCGTTCCGGAAGGCATGGCGGCCAGTTGTACGCCGGGGATCACCTGCCACTTTTTCTCCCGCGCATAAGACAGGAAGCCATCCATCGGCGAGCTATTATCCTGGTTATGTTCCAAAATCTCCTGTCCATGATATAATGACACTTCTTTAAAATGTGCCAGCTCCGTTTTATCGCGGAGGAAAGTATGTGTTTCATGAAAAAGGCCGGAAACAAAAATGGTGTTTGTCATATACAATACTTAGCTAGCAGTCAGTTCAGCAAATACTTTTTCTATCGCTCTTTTTGTGTCGGCGAGTTCTGTGTCGGTATGACTGGCGCCTACGTACCAGCGGCCATCGGGCAACAGGTGTATGCCTTGTTCCAGCATCCCCAGCCTGAATTTACCGAACAGGGTCATATCTGCCTGCAAGGTATCTTCATAATTAAGAGGTGGTTTTTTCAGTCCAAAATGCATACTGAAAACAGTTCCCGTACCAGATGTTATTAAAGGGATACCTGCATTTCCGGCTACCTGCGTGATGTGTTGTTTCAGTGCATTACCGTGCGCGTGCATTTTTTCATAGCAGTTCTCTTCCGACAGGATGTTAATGGTAGCCAATGAAGCGGCCAGGTTCACCGAAGCTCCATTGTAAGTGCCTGCATGAATGGTTTTACCATCACGGATCACATCAAACAATACTTTGCGGCCACCGATGGCAGCCATGGTAAAGCCGCCTGCAATCGCTTTGGCATAAACAGACATATCCGGATGTAAGTCGAAATAAGTGCGTGCACCGCCCAGGGCTATACGAAAACCGGTAATTACTTCATCAAAAATGGACACGGCGCCATACTTCCGGCAACAGTCTATCACTCCTTGCAAATAACCTTCCTGCGGCATGCAGCAGCCGGAATTAGCCAGTATTGGTTCTGTAATGACACAGGCAATTTCCTCACCTCTTGTTGCCATTAACTGTTCCAGTGCCGCGATATCATTCCAGGGTAATACCAGTGTATCTTCAAATTCAGCTGCGGGTTGTCCGCCACATGTTGGTGTAGGAACACCCAGTTGTGCAGCCTGCGGTTTATAACTCACCAGTACATTATTCAACCAACCATGATAATGCCCTTCAAACTTTACAATTTTCTTTCGTCCGGTGTAAGTGCGGGCTATACGTATGGCCGATTGAACGGCTTCACTGCCTGTATTGCTGAAAGCCACCTGTTCCACGCCCGGAAGTAATCCCACCAGCTTTTCTGCCAGGGCAACTTCCAGCGGGTGCTGCGCACCAAGTGTATAACTTTTCTGCAACTGATCACATACCGCTTTATTTATTAACGGATGATTACTGCCTGCGATCAATGGTCCCCATGCGAGGGTGTAATCAATATACTTGTTCCCGTCTACGTCAAAGTAATAAGGACCATCTGCCCGTTCAAAAAACAACAGCGGCTTTACATTTTTCCGCATGGAGCTGGAAACCCCACAGGGAATTACTTCGCATGCTGCGGCATAATATTCCTGTGAGTGGGTGGTATTCAGTATAGAAGCCATGTTGTTTAATTTTTTTTGGTGAATGTGGAGACCCGATAAGACGGAGAAGCAGCTGTAAACAATTCCGGCAACCAGGCCGCCCCGATACCGGGCCGTTCAGGCGCCTTTATACAACCGTTTTCCACCACTATTTTCTGATCAATCAACTGCTCATACACCACCCGGAGATGAGCCCGCACACTTTCCTGGAATACCACATTGTGATTACTGATACCTACCTGTATCCCCGCCAGTAAGGTTAATGGCCCGGTACAATCGTGCATGGTAACAGGAATATTATAAGGGCTGGATATTTCTGTGATCCGTCTTGTTTCAGAAATACCACCTACCCAGGTAGGATCAATCATAATATAGTCTGCCGCCTGGGTCTCCAGCACACGGCGGTAATCATCCCTGGTAGTCAACATCTCACTAACGGCAATGGGTACACCGGCTTCGTCGCGGAATTTTTTCACCAGGTCCAGATTATCTACGCGCAAAACATCTTCCATCCAGAGCGGTTTAATTTCCCGCATCATCTCTGCAATACGCATCGCTGCCGGCCATTGAAAAAAGCCGTGACCATCCAGCATGATTTCAATATCATAACCTACCCTTTCCCTGATTTGGAATAAAGGGTCCAACGCTGCCCGCAACTCTTTCCGGGATAAGTGCAGTGCTCCTCCGGGTCTGTGTGCCAATGGGTCCAGCGCCCACACCTTCATAGCGGTATAGCCTTCCTTCAGTAATTCTGCTGCATAATCCGCCGGCCGGTTTATACAGGCCCAGTTATCTTCCAGCGGGCCGTCGAAACCGGGGCTGCCATAGCCCGGCCAGAAATGTTTTGATGGCACTGCTACCTTATCCTTAGCGTAAACGGGAATACCGTAACTGGTGCCTCCTGCACTGTTGTAAGCAGGCAATACATCCCGTGTCCGTCCGCCCAGCAATTGCCATACGGGCAACTGACAACTTTGTGCGAAAATATCCCACAACGCCAGGTCCAGCGCGGAGAGCGCCCTCAGTTCGGCACCGCGGCCTCCGAAATTCATAAAACGTTCGTAAAAAAAACGCCAGTGCTTTTCAATATCAAGTGCATTTTCACCCAGCAGGCGATCCGCCATCCAGTCATGCAATATTGATGCTACTGCGCCAGCGCCATAATAGGTTTCCCCATTGCCGATAATACCGGCATCTGTATGCACCCGCAGTAAAAGCAAATGCGATATCTGTACGGTTTCAATTTTTGTTATCGTAATTTTCGACATACTTTTTGTTATTTTACACAGCAGTGGTGAGGAAATTATCCCATGTACCAACCACCATTAACATGTAATTCATGACCCGTAATAAAACGGCTCTGTTCTGATACCAGGAAATAAACCGCATCTGCTACATCCTGCGGCGTAGCGCGGAATTTCAGGGATTGTCTTTCAAGAATAAATTTGTCCAGCTCTTCGCGGCTGTCTTTCCAGAACTTCCGTTCCATGTTGGTAGGAATAGCACCCGGACTCACGGCATTCACCCGGATATTGAATGGACCCAGCTCCCGCGCCAAAGCACGCGTGAGTCCCAGCAGGGACCCTTTTGACATAGCATATGGCACGCGCGCATTCCATCCTCCACTCAGAATGATACTCATGACATTTACAATCTGTCCGCCTCCCAATTCCTTCATACCCGGACTTAACGCCTGTGAAAGCACAAAGGCTGCACTGGCATTAATCGTTTGTGTACTGTGAAATTCATCTAACGATACTTCATCAAGCGCGCCGATGGTATCTATGCCGCCATTATTAATCAGCACATCAATACCGCCTGTTGCTGCTAAGAGCGGTACACATTGTTCGCGTAAAGCGGGGAGGTCCGACAGGTCGCCTGCAATAAAAGTAACCAGGTCTTCTCCCGCTGTTTTGTTCATCTCTGCTGCCAGCACCGCTCCCGGCGATTCAGGCAGGTCGTGCATGAACACCTGATAACCTGCCAGTAACAAGGTTGTACAAATTGCTGTCCCCAACCCTCCTGCGCCACCCGTAACCAGACATTTTTTTCTTGTTCTACTGTCGTTATCTTGTTTCATTATGCTTAGTTATAATTGCAATCATGTACCAAACAAAAGTATCGTGTAGCAGGCATTTAAACAGCCACTATAGTTTCATTTCACGACACTATATTTGTAATTATCGCTGTAACCGCACAAAAAGAAACGGCCCGGATTTTAATCAGGCCGTTTTCAGGTATAACAGGAAAATGCGTTGAATCAGAAAAGACTGTTTATTGCCGAAATGGTTTCTTCTACCAATATACGCCCGCCATCCGGGCCAACAGGATTGGCCGTGGCACTGTAGCCGCCGCCTTCCAGGGCTCTTTGCGTAGGCAGATAACCGGCATAGTCATCACTTAGCTGTACAATAAAAGTTTGCGCGGCTTTACTCCTCCCTTTAATCATAAAACCATAATCAACGAAAAGCTCGAATGAATTTGAAGCAAAAACTACGTCATCAAGCCGGATGACATGTAGCTCCATATGATAATAAGGATGTTTTTGCTGATGGCTGTATTGCGCTGTTATAATTTCCGCCAGTCTCAAAATACCATAATCGGAATCCTTATTGTCCCAGGGGCCATATTGTTTTAACTTTTCATTCTCCTTCACTTCTGAGAGAAACCTGTTGAAAGCAGTCAGCGGAGAACCAGGATCAGCGGGCTCCCTGGCGCGTATCTTCTTTACAATAACAAGGGCGTTGTTATATTCTGCTTCACTTACTTTCCTGAAAGGAATATCAATTTGTTTAACAAGATGTTTGAAAACAGGTTTTATCTGCCTCCTTTTTTTCGCTTCGGGGTAAGCCTCTTTTACCAGCTGCAGGAGGCTTTCACCTATTGCAACGATACCGGGTACATCCCACATATCGGGTTTATCTGTGGCATATGGCCTGGTCAGGTCGCGGGGAGAGATATCGCCGGCAGCACCGCATTGCGCCAGCACGTACACATCCCGATTAAAATATTGTTTGAGTTGTTTTCTTACTTCACTCCAGTAATCAGCAGAGACAAAATATTTTGCTTCCGTCACCTGCGCGGGACAAGGAACATTCATGATGATGCCGGTTAATTGCTCCGCTTCATCCCAGCAAAAGATCATGTCAGCAGCACTATCTGCTGTTCCTTCTATGCCTATAAAATCCGGGCGGTTGAGCGACCCATACATTTCTGCGGAACCATCTGCATACCGTATCCTTCTATTATGGCCTACCACTGCATATCCTGCGCTACTACCAATTGTAGCGGGCTTTCTGTTTTTCCACGCAGCAGCAATTACATCTGCCAGTTTTTCTACCACCATCTTTCCATAGTCACCTGTTACATCCGGTTCCGGTGCAGAATGTGTGTGCGTGGCATTTACAACCAGGTTATTAACATCAAAGTCAGCTAATATCAATTTTATGCGTTCTTTCAGGCGCGTCTTTAATAAAGCAGTACACCAGATAAGATCCACAGACACCATAATAGCCTGCTCCTTCACGCCATTTTCAGCCACCCTTTCAAATGCACAGGCTGTTGCTGTGAGCGGGCTTTCGATATACTGTGCCAGTCTATCATAATATTGCCCGAATAAAACAGCAGGACCCAAAGGCGTAATATCTTCCATGGCCCAGCCTATAAGCAGATCCTTAAAATTCATAATAAAATATTGCTGATTATTAATAAAAGTAATGTACTGACGTCATTACTTTCTGACTCCCCAATTGATTACTCAATTATATCCAAATCAATCGGGAAAAACAATAGTTTATCAGAATAAATAAGTCAACTTATAGAAATAGATATCCCAGGCAATCGTTGTGATTTCCTATAGTTTACAAGTCAGGGATGGCCGGTTCTTTTTTTTGTGCTTTTGCCGCTACATCATCTAACCAGAACTTACCGATCATTTCCAAACTCAATCCTTTTGTTTCCGGTACTTTTTTCCAGCAAAACACCACGCAGGTAAAACAGATACCGGCAAAGATTAAGTATACGCCGGCAGCATTCCCATAATGTTTAACAAAGAAGTCGGTAATCATGGGAAACAGCTGTGCAATAACAAAAGAAGATACATAGAGGAAAAAGCAGACCACTGCAAGCGCCTTACTCCGTATACGGTTAGGAAATATTTCGGATACAATGATCCAGCTGAGTGGCGCAAATCCCAGTGTAAAGGCACCGGTACCGATAAACATCGGGATCAGTGTAAACATGGGAGGCCAGCCCTGTTGCAGGTTAACCGCCATTACCAGGTGACCGATAGTCATCAGGGAAACACTGGTAATTAACAATCCTCTCCTGCTGAATTTTTTAATGAGCGGGAATGCGGCCAGGGTGCATAAAAAGATCACCAGGTATACAGGGATAGAACTGAGTATGGCATCAGAACCCATGCTGATACCGGCTTCCGCCATGATAGTAGGTGCATACAGCAACATCATATTTACGCCGTTGATCTGTGAGAAGATCATCAGTATGATCGCTATAAAAAAAGCCGTTTTTATGCCCGGCTGAAACAACTCCTTAAACTCACCCGCCGACTCTTTCACGAGGCTCCCCTCAATCTCCGCCAGTTCTTTCGCGGCGATGGCGGCACTATTAATTCTTGTTAATATCCGGAGTGCTTCTGCGTTGCGTTTTTGCGCTACCAACCACCTCGGACTTTCCGGTATGACCAGCAGTCCCAGTATGAGAAAGATAGTTGGTACAGCGCCTGAAATCATCATCCAGCGCCAGCCCCAGCCATCAAAAGAAAAATAGTAGCCGGCAATAACAGCCAGGTTAATGCCTATTACATTCGACAACTGGTTTACATTCACCAATACCCCGCGAAGGTGCGGAGGAGACAACTCAGCAATGTAAATAGGTGAAGACATCATGGCCAGCCCAATTCCCAACCCACCCACAAAACGCCAGAAAGCAAAATCCCAGATACCAAAAGCCAACGCACTTCCTACTGCGGATATCATAAAAAAGATAGCTGCCAGCATCATCGTTTTGCGGCGGCCCAGGCGGTCGGCCAGCCACAACCCGATTAAAGGCCCTGTAATAGAGCCCAATATTGCGCTGCTTACAGCAAACCCTTTCATGGCCGGAGACAGACTAAAAGACTGCCCCAGGAATGGCAACGCACCCGAAATAATAACCAGGTCATAGCCAAACAAAAATCCGCCTATGGAAGCTACCAGGGCTATTATATATATATACGATTTATTCGCTTTCCCACCGGGTGCATTACTCATAGTCTATTCTTATCTTGTTTGTTAATTTTTCAGTCTGTATGATACAGCCTTTATTACTCCTTACCTGCTATTTTGATTGACATTCCGTTTTCACAACAACCCTATTATAGCAAACAAAACTATCGTTTGCCTCACATTTATACAACCTCAATATTCTCCGTTAAGGACACTATATTTGCATGTTTATGCAATATTCCCTATTTTCAGCAACAATATAAATGAGAAACTATGCAGCCGGCGCTTGAAAAGATCTTCCTGAGTGATTCCTCTTCCATTGCAGTAAAACGGGAGATTACTGATTATATGGATTACCCGTGGCATTACCATCCGGAATATGAAATCATCTTTGTAGAAAAAAGTTATGGCATCCGGTTTATGGGAAACCATATCGGCAATTTTACGGATGGAGATCTCATGTTTATCGGTGCGAATCTGCCGCATGTGTGGAGAAATGATAAAGATTTCTATCAGCATAATGAAGACCTGAAAGTAGATGTATATGTGATCCATTTCCAGGACGACTCCCTATCATCAGAATTTTTCAACCTTGTTGAATTTACGCACATCAAAAAATTATTTTTACGCGCACAGCAGGGAGTGCTAATCAATGGAAACGACCACAAAGAAATTTCGGAATTAATAAAACAGGTATATCATTCTTCCGGCATAGACCGACTGACCCTATTCTTAAAAACACTCGACAAAATTGCCAATACAAAAGATTATGAATTGCTGTCCAGCCCCGGATACGCCAATTCAGTAAACATGACCGACACTGAGCGGATAAATAAGGTGATGAATTTTCTGATGAAAAATTATAACCGGGATATAAAGATTGAAGAAGTAGCAGAACTCGTAAACCTCAGCAAAGCCTCTTTCTGCAGGTATTTCAAGTCCAGGACAAATAAAACATGCTTCCAGCTGCTCAATGAAATAAGAATATTGAACGCCTGCAAACTGCTCATAAAAAGCGATATGACAATCACGGAAATTTCTTACGAATCCGGCTATAATAACCTGTCGCATTTCAACAGGCAATTCAGACTGATCACGGGGCTAACAGCCAAAGCTTATGCGAGAAAATACCTGAAAGATATCTGACCGGAAATTATCTCCCGATAAAACAGACCATATAACAATCTCCGCTGCATTTTCTAAATACCTAAATTCCAAAATCAATAAATCAATAAATATTATGCAGTTCTTTTTTGTATTCCCTGGGCGTTTTACCTTTGATCCTTTTGAAGAAACGATTAAAGTTGGTCGTATTATTATAACCCGATTTGACGGATAGTTCCTGCATGGATAAATTTCTCTCCTGCATCAGTTTACAGGCATGCCCTATCCTCAATTCATTAACAAAGCGGGTAAATGATTTTTGTGTCCTGCTTTTAAAAAAACGGCAGAAGGAATGTACGTTAATCCCCGCTACTGCTGCAATTTCCGGCAAAGGAATATCTCTTTTAAAGTGTTGGAAAATGAATGTAAAAATATCATTCATCCTGGACTGATCTTTATCGCTGTAGAGATTTACATAATTGCTGCCTGCCAATAACCGGTATTCTTTAGTGGTTGTCATTTTCTGTAGCAGGGAAATAAAAGAAATGATCTGTTCCATTCTTTTTTGCGTGAGCATCGCCTGCATAATAGCCACGATCTCATTTTTCACTTTCCCCTGAAATTGTATACCCTGCTGCGCTTTTTT
The DNA here is from genome assembly GCF_964033635.1 of Chitinophaga sp. MM2321. Classification (NCBI taxonomy): domain Bacteria; kingdom Pseudomonadati; phylum Bacteroidota; class Chitinophagia; order Chitinophagales; family Chitinophagaceae; genus Chitinophaga; species Chitinophaga sp. MM2321. The sequence continues at coordinate 1,226,299 of NZ_OZ035533.1, read as the reverse complement.
GAGCCATAACTTCAGGGAAGCGATATCACCAAACGGAGAAAGATGCTCTACCAATAAATCAGGCGAAATATATACCGCCAGGGAACGGGCTACCAGTTTTTTCTCTCCCGTAAAATATTGTTGTTCATTATGCCATACATGTGGTGTTTCTGAGCCAACAAAGATTAACTCCCCGCTCTCAAAATATTCGATGCTATCTCCTATGATACGGCGGCCGGCGCTTTCTACCACGTACACCAGCTGGCATTCATGGTGAAAATGAAACTCCGTGGAGAAATATGGCTGATTAATTTCCTTTACCTGGAAAACACTTTCTTCCAGACTTTTATCACCCGGTGTAGCAAAAAATGGCTTCATATTGCCAGTGAAAATAAGTAATTGAGTTAAAAAAGTCAAAATAATGCTGAAATAAGTCAATTGTCCTGAGAAGTTATAGCCGATCTACTGTTAATTTTAGCTGTACAAAAACAACAACATGCTCTTACAAGGAAAAGTGATCCTGATCACGGGTGGTGCTTCCGGTATCGGAGAGGCCTGTGCGCTGGCATATGCGCGGGAAGGAGCCGTGGTGGCTGTTATTGATAAAGATCCGTCGGCATTGCGCGGGATACAGGCGCAACTGGGCACCCCACATTCTTTCCTCCAGGCCGATGTGTCGCAGGGTGCAGATGTGGAGCGGGCAATCACGACCGTATTACAACAATACGGAAAGCTGGATGCCATTCACAATAATGCAGGCATTGCGCAACCATCCAAACCGTTGCATGAAACCACCGAAGCAGCCTGGAATGAGGTGATGCGGGTAAATACGAAAAGCATATACTATACAACCTTCTACGGCATCGTTGCACTGAAGGCCACGCAGGGCAGTATTTTAAATACCAGCAGCCTCGTGGGTGAAATAGGCCAGGAACAGCACGCCGCATATGCCGGCAGCAAAGGCGCGGTAAATGCCCTCACCAAAGCAATGGCGCTGGATTACGCACCCTGGGGCATCCGGGTAAATGCAGTTGCCCCGGCCGGTGTATGGACACCGATGTTACGGCAATGGAACCTGGAACAACCAGACCCTGCACGCATGGAACAATACCTGGACAATATTCATGCGCTGGGATATTGTCCAGGCACAGCAGAGATAGCAGACGTATGTACGTTCCTGTTATCAGATAAAGCGCGCTTTATTACCGGATGTATTATGCCGGTAAGTGGTGGCGCAGAATTAGGATACAAACATCAGATTTAAATGAAAGAACTATGAAAAAACTCGTAATTGCCCTGGGGATGCTGCTAACGTTGCATACCGCTACTGCACAAACCAATGCGCAACTCGATCAACATATCCTGACCAGTAAAAAGGTGATGGACGAATTTATGGGATTGCGTTTCGGGATGTTTATCCACTGGGGCCCCATTGCGCTCAGAGGTACTGAAATAGGTTGGTCGCGCCACCGGGAAGTGCCCGCTGCCGATTATGATACCTTATATAAAGTATTTAACCCTACAAAGTTTAATGCGGAAGAATGGGTAAAAGTAGCCAGGGATGCCGGTATGAAATACCTGACCATTACGGCCAAACATCACGACGGATTTTGCCTGTGGCCATCTGCCTATACGGATTATGATATTATGTCTACCCCCTATAAAAAAGATGTGGTAGGCGCGCTGGCGAAAGCCTGCCGGAAGTATGGTATTAAATTCTGTATCTACTATTCTGTGCTGGACTGGCATTATCCTGATTATCCGGTTGACAATCCTTATGATACTACGGGCAAGGGCATACGAAAAGATGCACAGATGGATAAATATGTACAGTACATGAAAAATCAGCTCAAGGAACTGATCACTGCTTATGATCCTTACATGCTCTGGTTTGATGGCCCCTGGGAAAAACCCTGGACGGAAGCGATGGCACTCGACATGTACACCTACCTGAAAACGATTAAGAAAGATGTGATCATCAATAACCGCATTGGTAAAAAATTCTCAGGTGTGGGGATGGCCAGTACAGCAGATTTCCTGGGCGACTACGATACGCCCGAACAACGCATTGGCGGCCTGGATATGAACACACCCTGGGAATCCTGCATTACCATTGCAGATCAGTGGGCCTGGAAACCCCACGATAAAATGAAGTCGCTGAAAACCTGCATTCAAACCCTGGCAAAAACGGCGGCCGGCAATGGTAACCTCCTCTTTAATATCGGCCCTATGCCGGATGGTACGATGGAACCCGCGCAGGTAGCAAGGGTCCGGGAAATGGGCAGCTGGCTGAAAAAATACGGTGCTGCTATTTACCAGACCGCCGGTGGCCCTTATGTGCCCACAGATAATTATGCCACCACACGGAAAGGCAATAAAATTTATCTGCATGTTTTTCAAACATCCGGGCAAACATTAACGGTGCCCGCTTTCCCCGGCGTACACATTAAAAAAGCCTATGTACTCAATGGCACTACCATATCATTTAAACAAACAGCGGCAGACATTGCACTGCAACTGCCTGCCGTTTTACCTGATAGCAATGATACCGTCATTGTATTAGAGATAGATAAACCAGCGATGAGCATCGCTGTGATAAAAAAAGATAACAAAGGATGATTAAAAGCATTGCAGTAAAAGACGCAAGATTTCCACTTGCCGCAGGCGCCGGCAGTGATGCCATACATCAGAACCCTGTGTATTCCTACACCGTTACCTGCCTGTACGACGACAAAGGGAACTGCGGCACCGGCCTGGCTTTCACACTGGGCGCAGGTAATGAACTGGTGTGCGCAGCAGCAAAATTTTATGCAGAGAAACTGGTTGGAAAAGAACTGGCGGAAGTGATGGCTACATTTGGTACCTGGTTTAAAAGCATGTCGGATGAACAGCAATTCCGCTGGCTCGGCCCACATAAAGGCGTTGTACACCTGGCACTGGCCTCTGTTACCAACGCCTGTTATGATCTTTGGGCAAAACAACAACAGGTGCCTCTATGGAAACTGTTGCTGGAGCTGTCGCCGGAACAGCTGGTCAATACACTGGACCTTTCCTACCTGGAAGAAGTACTGCCCCGCGATGAAGCGATCCGCTTACTGACAGACATGGCGGTTTCAAGAAAAGAACGTGATGGTATCCTGCTCAGTGGTTATCCCGCTTACGATACTTCTGCCGGATGGTTTAATTATGCAGATGATCAACTGGAAGAAAATTGCAAACGGGCGGTAGACAAAGGCTTCCTGGCACTGAAACTTAAAGTCGGCGCTAAAAACCCGGAAACGGATATACGAAGAGCGCATATCGTGCGAAACACGGTCGGCAATAATATCAAGGTAATGGTAGATGCCAATCAGCAATGGAATCTGCCGCAGGCAATAGCTGTCAGCAAAAAGCTGGCGGATATCCGTCCTTACTGGATAGAAGAACCCACGCATCCTGATGATGTGCTCGCCCATAAAATACTGGCTGATGCCATAAACCCGATGAAACTGGCGCTGGGAGAACATGTACCAAACAGGGTAGTCTTTAAAAACTATCTACAAACCGGCTGCGCGGGATTTATCCAGGTAGATGCCGTAAGGGTTGGAGGCGTGAGCGAGTTCCTGACGGTAAGCCTGTTGTGCAAAAAATTCGGGGTGCCGGTAGTACCGCATGTAGGCGATATGGGGCAACTGCATCAGCATCTCGTGTTATTCAATCATATCGGCATGGGACATGAAGCCCTGTTTCTCGAACATATTCCGCACCTGCGTACGCATTTTGAGCAACCTGCTATCATTGCTGACGGCTTTTATAAAACACCTGAGCTGCCGGGCAGCAGCTGTGATTTAATAGCAGATAAAAATATTGCCCGATGATTTCTACCATTGATACCGTCATCAGTATTTGTTATGTAGCCTTTATTGTGCTGCTGGGGTTTTGGGCAGGGTTATCCGGGAAAAAGAATAAAAGCCAGAGCAGTGAATATTTTCTTGCCGGTAAATCACTCCGCTGGCCCATGATAGGCATGGCATTATTTGCTACCAACATTTCCTGCCTTCACCTGGTAAGCCTTGCACAGAGTGGTTTTGACACCGGTTTGCTCAGCGGGAATTTTGAGTGGATGGCTTCTTTTACCTTAATATTGCTGGCGGTTTTCTTTGTTCCTTTTTATATCCGCTCCGGGGTAGCTACTTTACCTGATTTCCTGGAACGACGGTATAACCGCGCCTGCCGCGACTGGCTGGCTATTGTTTCCGTCGTATCGGCTATTATCATCCACATCGCTTTTTCTTTTCTGGCCGGAGGTATTGTACTCGAAACTCTGTTTGGCATCCATATGTTTACCAGTATTATTATCATTGCCGTTGTTACCGGTGCCTACACTATTATCGGGGGATTACGCGCGGTAGTGGTAACCGAATCGGTACAAACGGTGGTATTGCTCACAGGCGCCACCATCATCACGGTGTTGTCGTGGGTAAAAGTAGGCGGCTGGCAACCAATGGTACAGATATTACAGGAGCATCAGCAAATGGATAAGCTGTCGATGTTGCGCCCTTCGGGCGATGCCAGCCAACTCCCGTGGTACGCGGTTTTCCTGGGATACCCCGTGCTGGGTATCTGGTACTGGTGTGCCGATCAAACCATTGTACAACGGGTGCTGGGTGCTAAAGATGAAAACCAGGCACGCACCGGTGTTTTGTTCTGCGGTTTTATTAAAATCCTGCCCGTTTTTATCTTCATACTACCAGGATTATTTGCCTATGTCTTATATAAACAGGGCGCACTGGACCTGAGCGGGTTACCACAAATTACTGCCGATGGCCAGCCGGGATTAAATACAAAAGGCATTTATTCCCTGATGATTACAAAACTGGTGCCTTCCGGTTTGGTGGGAATATTGGTAGCGGCCTTGCTATCAGGATTAATGAGCCAGATTTCCGGCGCACTGAATGCGATTGCCACACTGGTGAGCTACGATCTGTACAAGCGGTTTAAACCGGCTGCGAGCGACAAACAGATGATAAAGACCGGCCGTATAGCAGCCACCCTGGCTTCATTGATGTCCATAGCTTTACTGCCATTGCTAAACCAGTATGAAAGTCTGTTTAACGGTATCAATGATATCATTGCACATATTGCGCCTCCTATAACCTGTGTATTTCTGCTGGGTGTATTCTGGAAGAAAGCTTCTGCTACAGCGGCGCAATATACGCTGTGGTGTGGTTCTGCACTGGGGGCGGTTGTTTACACTATCAATAAAATATTCCCTGGCTCCGTGATAGGCACCATTCCTTTTATGATGATGGCCTTTTATCTTTTCTGCGCATGTACATTACTGCTGGTGGTATTATCGTATGCCTATCCTGTGGTACATACCGAAGTAAGCAATAAGCTCTATTGGTCGCATCCTTTAGCCGCCCTGCGCGTAAAAGGATGGCCGGGTATGGCGAACTATAAAGTATTATCGGCTGCATTATTGCTGACGATGGTTGTGTTATACTGGTTTTTCAGATAAAAATAAATGCATGAAAAAGTTCTTATTTGTGGTAGTGGTGTTGGGTACAATGAGCTGTTTATCTCCCCGTCAGGAAAAAGAGAAAGTGCAGCGATACGGCACCATAACCGGTCTCAAACCGGACAAAATAGGTTATTACAAGTCACTGCATGCACAGCCGTGGCCGGCTGTATTGCAGCGGCTGAAGGAATGTAATGTGCATAACTATTCTATCTACCTGCGCCAGATAGATTCCGCCTGGTATCTTTTCAGTTATTTTGAATATACCGGTAAAGATTTTTCAGCAGATATGAAAAAGATGGCAGCGGATACTGCTACGCAGCGTTGGTGGAAAGAAACGGCGCCCTGCCAGTTGCCATTACCGGATGCACTACAAAAAAATGAAACATGGTCGCCCCTGGAAGAGGTGTTTCATACAGATTGAACGGCTCCTTTGCTGTCTGTTGCAGCCGCGTGGCGATACGCCCGACTCTTTCTTGGTAATTATCTTCGTTTATCCCTCTACGTTGGTACACGAACAATGCTTCTCACGGTGAACCGGAATACTTTCACTATCTTTTCTATTTCTTTTATATCCAAAAATCAGCGCATCCACTTGCGGTAAAGTATACCATCATTTAACTTTTTTATGGTATTAATTGTATTTCTGATAGTATATTTTCAGTATAATAGTAATAAAGCCGGAGGAAATCACAACAGGCCCCTTTAAAAGTTAACGCTGATGAATACACTATGGAAATATCTCAGACCACACAAACGGCTGATTTTTTACTCCCTGCTTTTAGCAGGAGCCGCGCAGTTGCTGAGTCTTGTAGATCCGATTATTTTTGGAAAGATAGTAGATAACTATGCAGCGAACCCGAAAGGGCTGTCGGAAAGTGAACTGATTAACAGTGTTTTGTACTGGCTCGGATTGGCTGTGGGCATTGCTTTATTATCCAAACTATTCAAATCATTCCAGGAGTATCTCACCCGCAAAACGGTGGCGCAGTTTGGCATGCATATCTTTAATGACGGATTAAAACAAACCTTGCGGCTCTCCTTCCAGGAATTTGAGGAAAACAGGAGTGGTACTACCCTGTCTATTCTGCAAAAGGTAAAAACGGATGCAGAACGTTTTGTCAACTCATTTATCAACGTCCTGTTTTCATCCCTGGTTGGCGTCGGGTTTCTGTTGTGGTACAGCATTAATAAAAACTGGATGTTAATACCTGTATTTATCATAGGTGTTCTTGTACTTGGTTCTCTTACGGGGCTGTTATCCAGGAAGATAAAAACAGTGCAACGTTCTATCAACCGGCAAACCGATGCCCAGGCGGGTGTTATTACAGAAAGCCTGCGCAATATTGAGCTGGTAAAAAGCCTGGGGCTTACCTTTCCGGAGATCCGGCGGCTCAATGTGCAAACGCTGCAAATTTTCCAGCTGGAAATGTTCAAGGCCAGGAAGGTCAGTTTTCTTTCCTTTTTGCAGGGCACTACCTTGAACCTGTTGAAACAGTCTATCCTGTTTATTTTGCTTTGGCTCATCTTCCGAAAAATACTGAGTACAGGAGAGCTGATCGCCATGCAGTTTATTTCAACCGCTATATTCGGGCCGTTGCAGGACCTCGGCAATATGATTCTGCAATACCGCGAAGTAGATGCTTCTATCAAAAATTTTGACCGGCTCATGAACAAGCCGGTAGAGCGGCGGCCCGACAACCCGGTAGAAATTGGTCCGCTGAACAATCTACAGTTCGAGCATGTCATCTTCCGTCATAAAACAGCAGGTTATAATGCCATCGATGATATTTCCTTTACGGTAAAAACCGGGCAGACCATCGCATTTGTGGGCCCTTCAGGTTCCGGCAAGTCAACCCTGGTGAAGTTGTTGGTTGGCCTCTATGCACCGGTGAGTGGTAAAATTTATTTCAACGATACCTTCTCTACAGATATCCGGTATAATCCATTGAGGCGACAAATTGGATTTGTAACCCAGGATACCCAATTGTATGCAGGCACTATCCGGGATAATATGCTTTTTGTGAAGCCGTCGGCAACAGACGAGGAGATCAAGGAAGCACTGCGCAAAGCGTCTGCATCTGCTTTAATAGCCAAAGCTTCGCATGGTGTAAATACGATGTTGGGAGAAAATGGTATGAAGCTGTCCGGTGGTGAAAAGCAACGCATCTCTATTGCACGGGCACTGCTGCGGCAACCACGACTGCTCATTTTCGATGAGGCTACCTCTGCTTTGGATTCACTGACCGAAGAAGATATCACCCGTACGATCCGGGAAATATCTGCCAGCAGGGAACAGATGACCATCCTGATTGCTCACCGGCTGTCGACCATCATGCACGCCGATGTGATTTATGTGCTTGAAAAAGGGAAGATAGCTGAAACCGGCTCTCATGACGAGCTCCTGGTGCAGAAAGGCTTATACTATGCCATGTGGCGGCAACAGGTAGGTGAAAGAAGGTATACCGTTGCATCAAATACATGATTAAATTAATATAACGTATAAAAGTATTTTTTTATCTCCATTAAACAAAAGGGGGTATTTCATTGTCAGAATAAGGGCTTTGGGATATGTGCCAAACGGAAAACGCTCATCAATACTATAATCACTTCTTTTTGAAGATAGCTATAGAAAGAAGCTGTTTTTAAATTATCTGTTCTGAATGATACGTATCTCGCTGTTTGTTTCAATAATCTGTACAGCCATACTACTGAATGCCTGTCAGCATAAGAAAGCACCCACCCTTAAACAGGATGCTGTTGTATTAGCAGATGTAATTGTCGCTTCCCAACAGGCTATATCCAACATTGTGGAAGCCAATGGCACGGTAGTATCCAATGAATCGGTGCAGTTGCATCCCGAAGCCAGCGGCCGTATTACTTACCTGAACGTACCTGAAGGGGCGGTGGTGCGCCAGGGAACAGTCATTGCACGCATTAATGATGCAGACCTGCAGGCACAACTCGCCAAATCAAAAGTACAGCTGGATCTCGCCATCAAAACAGAAGCCCGCCTGAAAAAATTGCTGGCGATCAACGGCATTAACCAATCTGATTACGACAGCGCACTGAATCAGCTGCAAAGTATTCAAACAGATATTGCCTATTACCAGGCATTGATAGATAAAACGGTGGTGAAAGCTCCTTTCACCGGTACAGTCGGTTTGCGTCTTGTGAGTATAGGCGCCTACGTTACCCCTACAGATGTGATCGCTTCTATACAGCAGCTAAATACTTTAAAAATAGATTTTACCCTTCCGGAAGCATATGCCCCGCTGGTGCGCAAGGGGAATAGAGTCACTATCGCCATGGATATTGCAGACAGTGCCCGGCAGTCAGCAGTAATAATAGCAGTAGAGCCGCAGGCCAACACCATTACCAGGAACCTGAAAGTAAGGGCATCCCTGCAAAACACAAAAGTGAATCCCGGAAGTTTTGCAAAAGTATATGTTGATGCCGGCGCCAACAAACACGCCATCATGGTACCCACCAATGTGTTGATCCCAAATGATCAACGCAACCAGGTAGTGGTTATAAAAGGAGGCAAAGCAAAGTTCATCAGTGTGGAAACAGGCGTAAGACAAGCCAGCAATGTGGAAATTACCAACGGAATAAATCCGGGGGATACAGTGGTAGTAACAGGTGTATTGTTTGCAAAGCCCGACGCGCCACTTAAAGTAAGAAGTGTAAAAAAACTGTCTGATCTGAAATAGATCCTGGCACATGAATATATCTGAGTTGTCGCTTAAGCGGCCGGTGATGGCAACCGTCATGAACCTGGCATTAATCCTTTTCGGTCTGGTAGGATACTCCTTTCTGGCCGTAAGGGACTACCCTGCTATTGACCCGCCTGTTATTACGGTTACTACTTCCTATACCGGCGCCAATGCGGATATTATTGAAAGCCAGATCACAGAGCCACTGGAAAAACAGATAAACGGCGTACCCGGTATCCGCACCATTTCTTCTTTCAGTTCACTCGGTAGCAGCAGCATTACAGTAGAGTTCAACCTCGGTATCGACCTGGAAGCCGCTGCCAGTGATGTACGCGATAAAGTAAGTCAGGCCAGCCGCAATCTGCCACAGGATATTGATGCGCCACCGGTAGTTACAAAAGCAGATGCCAACGCTGATTTTATTCTGATCATGGCTGTGCAAAGCCACACCAAAAGCCTCATGGAACTGAGCGACTATGCAGAAAATGTGTTGCAGCAGCAGTTCCAGACCATCAACAACGTCAGCTCCATTACCATACTCGGGCAAAAACGCTATGCCATGCGCCTGTGGATGAACCCCGATAAAATGAGTGCTTACAACGTCGCATTTACAGATATCACCACCGCATTGGCAAATGAAAATGTGGATCTGCCTCCCGGAAAAATTTACGGTAACAATACAGAGCTTACAATCCGCACATTGGGACGGCTAACAACCGAGCAACAATTCCGCGATCTTATTATCCGGGAAGACAGTACCGGCATTATACGGTTGTCTGATGTAGCACGGGTAGAGCTGGGCCCTGAAGTATATGAGCAAAGCTGGAAGTACAATGGCGTATATGCCGTAGGTATCGCCATCATTCCCCAACCCAGTGCCAATAATATCCAGATTGCGAATGATTTCAATGAGCGGTTAAAACAAATAGAAAAATCAAATAAAGAAGATATCCAGTTCCGCGTATTAGTGGATAATACCCGCAACATACGCCTGTCACTGAAAGAAGTACAGGAAACATTACTGATCGCTTTTAGTCTGGTCGTGCTGGTGATCTTCCTCTTTTTCCGTAACTGGCTGATCGCCGTGCGGCCATTGATAGATATACCTATTTCACTGGTGGCAACTTTTTTTGTGATGTATGTAGCCGGCTTTACGGTGAACATATTAACCTTGCTGGGTATCGTACTGGCAACAGGGCTGGTAGTGGATGACGGTATTGTAGTAACAGAAAATATATTCCGGAAACTGGAAGAAGGATTGCTTATTCATCAAGCGGCGCTGGAAGGCAGCAAGGAAATATTTTTCGCTGTTATATCTACTTCTATTACACTGGCGGTGGTATTTCTGCCGGTAATTTTTTTACAGGGATTTGTGGGCCGCCTGTTCCGCGAATTTGGCGTGGTACTGGCTTCCGCCGTATTGATCTCTTCTTTTGTATCACTAACGATAACGCCTGTATTAAATGTAGTGTTGAACAGAAAGAATGCACAGCATGGCTGGTTCTATGTAAAAACAGAACCTTTCTTTACAGGGATGGAAAAGGGTTACAAACGCCTGCTGGAAAATTTTATGAAGATAAGATGGACCGCCTGGCTGATCATTGGCATCTGCGGGGTAGTCATCCTGTTAACCATTACCAGTCTGAAAAGCGAAATAGCACCGTTGGAAGACAGGAACAGTATCCGTTTCAGCGTTTCTGCTGCGGAAGGTACCAGCTATAGTCATATGCTGGGTCTTACAGACAGGATAGCAGCATATCTCTACGACTCCGTACCTGAAAGGGATTTTGTTTTCACCAGAACACCCAGCGGCGCCGGTGGCGCCGTCAATGCAGCACAGCCGAGAATCGGCCTGGTTGATCCTTCCCTGCGCAGCCGCAGTCAGAATGATATTGCCAATGACCTGCAGAAGAAACTGGGTCGCTTCAATGAAGCCCGCATCTTTGCCGTACAGGAACAAACCATTTCAGTAGGTTCCGGCTCAAAATCATCCGCACCGGTGCAGTTCGTATTGCAAAACCTCGATCTGAATAAACTGAAGGAAGCCATTCCTAAATTCCTCAACGCCGCCCGTGATGATAAAACCTTTACGAATGTAGATGTGGACTTAAAATTCAATAAGCCCGAAGTGCAGTTATCAGTAGACCGTACCAAGTCCAAAGACCTGGGCTTGTCTACCGCAGATGTAATAGGTGCCGCGCAATCGGCTTTTAGTGGCGGCAGAATGGCTTATTTCATCATGAATGGATATCAATACCAGGTATTGGGCCAGGTGGAAAGAACAGACAGGAATAAGCCCGCAGACATAGAGAAGCTATATGTAAGAAGCAGCAGCGGCAACCTCATTCCGCTGGATGCGGTGGTAAACCTGGATGAGAGCAGCAGTCCGGCTATCCTGTATCATTACAACCGGTATAAGTCTGCCACTATTTCCGCTGCACTGGCGCCGGGTAATACCATTGGCGATGGTATCAAAGTGATGCAGGCCATAGCCAATAAAGTACTGGACCCTACCTTCCATACTTCACTGGCCGGTTCTTCCAGGGATTATGCAGAGAGTTCTTCCAATACAGCCTTTGCATTCGGCCTGGCACTCATCTTGATTTATCTCATCCTCGCCGCACAGTTCGAGAGCTTTATCGACCCGCTTACCATTATGCTGACCGTACCGCTGGCATTGGCAGGTGCGCTGTTAAGCCTGTGGATATTCGGACAAACACTCAATATATTTTCAGAGATAGGCATGATTATGCTGATCGGACTGGTAACAAAAAACGGTATCCTGATTGTAGAATTTACCAATCAGAAACGGGCACAAGGTATACCTAAAACAGAAGCCGTTATAGAAGCCGCCGCACAACGATTGCGGCCTATCCTCATGACCAGCCTGGCCACTTCCCTGGGAGCGTTGCCCATTGCATTAAGTCTTGGTGCAGCGGCATCCAGCCGGGTACCGCTCGGCATTGTAGTGGTAGGCGGCATTTTATTTTCTTTGATACTAACACTACTGGTAATACCTGCGGTATATACTTTCATCTCCGGTAAACATAAAGGCGTGACTACAACAACGCCGCAGTAACCAGTGGCTGCAATAACTACAGCTATGATGAAGAAAACTTTATTCCTGTTACTGCTACCCCTTGCCGGGATAGCGCAACAGCAACAACTGGATCTGCCGCAGGCTATCCGCATCGCATTAAAAAACAGCCTCGATATACAACTCGCAAAGAACGACCTGGAAGCCAACACCATCTTTAATAATTATGGCGTAGCTGGCGGCCTGCCACTAGTACAAGCTACCGGTACCGATGTGGCGCAAAGCAGCAACGTAAATCAGAAGTTGAGCACAGGCACCATCATCAAACGCAACGGCTCTTCTACCAATACGCTCAACACCGGTGTTGGTGCCAGTGTGTTGGTATACAATGGTCAGCGTATTGTAGCTACCAAAAAAAGACTCGCCACCCTGGAACAAATGAGTAAAAAAGACCTCGACTCCATGATCATTAATGTTGTAGCCAATGTAGAACTAACCTACTACGATATTGTACGCCAGCAAAGCTATGCCGCCACCCTGCAGAAATCTATTGATGTATCACAACAAAAACTGGATATCGTAAAAGCCAAAAGGGACGTCGGCATGTCCAATGATGCGGATCTTTTTCAGGCGCAGGTAGATATCAATACACAACAACAGGCATTACAGTCGCAACAACTGGTCATCAACCAGGATAAGACGGCCTTATTACGCCTGTTAACACTCAACCCCGATTCCAGTATACAGATAAGAGATACCATCATCGTCGACAGAAAACTAAGCCTGGACACGGTACTCAGCTCCCTGCAATTACACAACCCGCGTCTGCTCGCAGCAGACCTTCAGATAAAGGTGAACGAATTAACAGAACGGGAAACCGCAGCGCAACGCTACCCTTCCCTCAGCGTAAATGCGGGATATGATTACAACCGCACAGAAGCAGGTGCAGGCAATGTATTATTCAATCAGAACAACGGTCCTTATGTAGGTGCAGGCATTACCATCCCCATTTTTAACGGTACTATCTACAAACGACAGCAACAGGTAGCCAGTATCGCCACCTATAATGCTAAAATCGAGAAAGATATCTTCACCCGCGATTATACCGCCAACGCAGTAAAACTATGGCAGGCATACACCATCAACCTGCAACAGGTAGCAACAGCTGTGGACAACTATAATTTGTCTTACCGCCTGCTTACCCTGGTGTTGCAACGCTTCCAGCTGGGGCAAGCAACAATCATTGACGTAAAAACAGCCCAGCAAAGTTTTGAAAATGCGGGGTATCTGTTGGTCAACCTCACGTATGCCGCAAAGGCCGCAGAGATACAGTTGAAGTCATTGGCGAATATGCTGGATTATTAGGGGTTAAAATTTGGTGGAGGTAAATTTTATTTATTTCAATTCCTGAATGGTGCGATTAAAACAAGCAATACCTTGAAAGCATTGGAACTGGGGGCTGAATTTCAATTCCTTTATAGTGCGATTAAAACCATCAGATGCAAATACATAAAAGTCTGGTGTTAATGTATTTCAATTCCTCTATGGTACGATTAAAACTAAGCTCTGCATCATTAAGACTGGCTAAAGATTCCAATTTCAATTCCTCAATGGTACGATTAAAACAGCAAATTGCCCGATTTAGGAGGTGACTTTTCTAGCTCATTTCAATTCCTCTATGGTACGATTAAAACGATCACATGGAGGGATAAATTCTCACCTGAACGCACATTTCAATTCCTCTATGGTACGATTAAAACTTCCGCGCTATGGGGATTCTGGCTGACAGAAACGGATTTCAATTCCTCTATGGTACGATTAAAACTGTATAGGCGTTTGCCTGTGCATTAATCGTAAAATAATTTCAATTCCTCTATGGTACGATTAAAACTAGGTAAGTGGATGGATGTGAGATCTAAATACATATTTCAATTCCTCTATGGTACGATTAAAACAAAAACCTCTTGACTTTAGAAGTCAGGGGTTTTTTCAAATTTCAATTCCTCTATGGTACGATTAAAACGTATTGGAAGAAAGGGATACAGCCTTCTTGGTTTTTAATTTCAATTCCTCTATGGTACGATTAAAACACGGCTAGCACAAGCTACCAGAGAGTTTGACAATAATTTCAATTCCTCTATGGTACGATTAAAACTGGGAATGTACGTTCCGGCGCCAGGGTTATAGCAAAATTTCAATTCCTCTATGGTACGATTAAAACCGATTGGCTATCTTATCGAGTATTTCCGCAAATGTAATTTCAATTCCTCTATGGTACGATTAAAACCCCGTAATGGGCTTGTTTGGTAAATTATTAAAATAGATTTCAATTCCTCTATGGTACGATTAAAACCTCTTCTTCTGTATACATCAATATTTATTTGCGACATTTCAATTCCTCTATGGTACGATTAAAACTAATCGGCCACTCAGGGTAAGACATGCCAATTTTAATTTCAATTCCTCTATGGTACGATTAAAACCTCCACCCGTAGGGGTTTCGTAGAAGCTACGCCCTATTTCAATTCCTCTATGGTACGATTAAAACTTTATTGCCATAACAATTGGAGGTAGCTCCCCATCGCTATTTCAATTCCTCTATGGTACGATTAAAACGATCCGGTGGCGGGGTAGGCTTACTGCCTTCATCTCATTTCAATTCCTCTATGGTACGATTAAAACCGTAGGCTGGAAATCTTCAATTTCATCGGGTTTCTCCATTTCAATTCCTCTATGGTACGATTAAAACATTGATATGGTTGTAAGTGCCTGTATTTTTTATCTCATTTCAATTCCTCTATGGTACGATTAAAACCAGACAATGCACTCCACTGTTGTGCGCTCATTTATCATTTCAATTCCTCTATGGTACGATTAAAACCCAATATTTCGACCATTGTATCTACTTCCGATAACCATTTCAATTCCTCTATGGTACGATTAAAACTTAAATGAATCACTTTTTAAGTTAAACCAACCCCAATATTTCAATTCCTCTATGGTACGATTAAAACGAAAATGGAAAGGTGGAAAGATTGCCGGGTTTGTTTTATTTCAATTCCTCTATGGTACGATTAAAACCCTAATGCCATATTAAGAAACCCCATTGGAGATATTCATTTCAATTCCTCTATGGTACGATTAAAACTTTTTTGGGGGAGAGGGAAAGAGTTTAGTTTTATTTAATTTCAATTCCTCTATGGTACGATTAAAACAACTTCAGCTCACTGATCATTTTGGGTTGGAGCATTATTTCAATTCCTCTATGGTACGATTAAAACATGGAATTGCGGTTGTTGCCGGTGATCGGATACTTGATTTCAATTCCTCTATGGTACGATTAAAACCTGAGGTAAAGATATATCCGCTGGCAGATTCATTTTTCATTTCAATTCCTCTATGGTACGATTAAAACGCATATTTGTTCGGTCGATGGATGCCCTAACCAATATATTTCAATTCCTCTATGGTACGATTAAAACTCGGGTCTGTTACTGGTGCTTCTGTTGGCTATACTTATTTCAATTCCTCTATGGTACGATTAAAACTGTGCATCTTCTTTCGAAAGAGGGCGTTTACTGCACAATTTCAATTCCTCTATGGTACGATTAAAACAGGGCTGTACGTTAATGCAGTATCTATGTTTCGCCCATTTCAATTCCTCTATGGTACGATTAAAACTTGTTTAACGTGCATATATGTTTGTAGTTTGAAGTTTATTTCAATTCCTCTATGGTACGATTAAAACCCAGATGGTATTCAGATTTCAATATAAACGCATTAGATTTCAATTCCTCTATGGTACGATTAAAACTAATAATAACTCCGCTTCTCCTGTCCATCCTTATATATTTCAATTCCTCTATGGTACGATTAAAACCATGCTCTTATCTTTAACGCGGATACTACAAGTATATTTCAATTCCTCTATGGTACGATTAAAACACAGGTAAGCAACGGCTCAACGGCCTTAGAAAACCCGATTTCAATTCCTCTATGGTACGATTAAAACCATTGAGAGTAATGTAATATCCTTTGTGCCACACCGATTTCAATTCCTCTATGGTACGATTAAAACTTTGCTCGCAATCAAGCCTTTTTAGTCGAAACAAGATTTCAATTCCTCTATGGTACGATTAAAACTTGTGAATATGCAGAAGCAGGAGAGTACCCGGCCCATTTCAATTCCTCTATGGTACGATTAAAACAAAGGTCCTGCTGTGGATATACCGGTAGGTTCTCTATTTCAATTCCTCTATGGTACGATTAAAACTGCTGCTATGCATGCTCCTAATCTTGCAACCGCTATATTTCAATTCCTCTATGGTACGATTAAAACGAGTGTGTGCCTGGAGATTCTTATTCTCTTAGCTGATTTCAATTCCTCTATGGTACGATTAAAACTTTTCGAAACTACGCCAGCCCTAAATGCAACATTCATATTTCAATTCCTCTATGGTACGATTAAAACCATTTCGGACTTTATAAGCTCCGCGTCTTCGTGTAATTTCAATTCCTCTATGGTACGATTAAAACAGCTAAATTCCGATCGGGACTGGATTACATAATGGTATTTCAATTCCTCTATGGTACGATTAAAACAATGTTCACCTACTTATATCATTCATCTATTGCCGGATTTCAATTCCTCTATGGTACGATTAAAACAATAGCAATATCCTTCCGGTACAGATTTGGGGAATTCCATTTCAATTCCTCTATGGTACGATTAAAACATAAGGTTATCGCCTGCTATATCCGTCTTGTTAGGCAATTTCAATTCCTCTATGGTACGATTAAAACAGCAGGCTTACCGGTTCGGTACGCTCATCGACTGCAATTTCAATTCCTCTATGGTACGATTAAAACGGCGATGGAACTGGATCTAACAGTTTACCTTCCAAGATTTCAATTCCTCTATGGTACGATTAAAACTATGCTGTTGTTATAAGCAAGCGGGCCGAAGAACTACATTTCAATTCCTCTATGGTACGATTAAAACTAAAATTGGCAAGGACAAACTAACAACGATTAACGTATTTCAATTCCTCTATGGTACGATTAAAACTGCACTGATTCTTCTTCTACAACGGATTTAAAAAGATTTCAATTCCTCTATGGTACGATTAAAACTAAAATTGGCAAGGACAAACTAACAACGATTAACGTATTTCAATTCCTCTATGGTACGATTAAAACTGCACTGATTCTTCTTCTACAACGGATTTAAAAAGATTTCAATTCCTCTATGGTACGATTAAAACCCAATAGCGGGCCTGAACATCGAACTCGGAACCTCGATATTTCAATTCCTCTATGGTACGATTAAAACCTCTAACTGCTAAAGGCTTTATGTCTCTAAAAAAATCATTTCAATTCCTCTATGGTACGATTAAAACTTCGATCAAAATGACACGTCCTAAGAAAAACGTGTTATTTCAATTCCTCTATGGTACGATTAAAACGGATTAGTATCCATATTTTGGTCGCGGTAGTAATCTATTTCAATTCCTCTATGGTACGATTAAAACCATTAATTGCAAGCTCTCCCGACGCGTTTATTGTATTATTTCAATTCCTCTATGGTACGATTAAAACTCCCAACGCATCAGCCAACTCCTTAAGTGTATCCATATTTCAATTCCTCTATGGTACGATTAAAACGCCCGCTGTGTCAGCACCCTGGAACAACTAAGTGCTGCATTTCAATTCCTCTATGGTACGATTAAAACAGAAAATGTACGGTCAACAACGTGCTGATGCACAATCATTTCAATTCCTCTATGGTACGATTAAAACTGAAATATAAATCTCCCCGAATAGGCTCTTTCTCCCCATTTCAATTCCTCTATGGTACGATTAAAACCTCGGATAGCTGGATAACAAAAACTTGCCCTGGATCCCATTTCAATTCCTCTATGGTACGATTAAAACTTCAAACCTAAAAGGAACGTTTTTGATCTATCTCAATTTCAATTCCTCTATGGTACGATTAAAACAAAACGATTTCAAGCTCGTCCGCTTCTTCACTTGAAATTTCAATTCCTCTATGGTACGATTAAAACGGCGGTATAAAATGATTCTGCCACACGCGCATCTCATTTCAATTCCTCTATGGTACGATTAAAACATACTACGAGCGTCAACTGGACCAGATGTTAAATAAATTTCAATTCCTCTATGGTACGATTAAAACATTGTTTTGGAGGTTCAAGCAATAGCGCCCAATGGGATTTCAATTCCTCTATGGTACGATTAAAACGCCTTTCCGGAGTGTTCCTTGATGAAATGCCAATACAATTTCAATTCCTCTATGGTACGATTAAAACATGCTACAGAGAAACAAACAAGGCTTAACGAAGAATATTTCAATTCCTCTATGGTACGATTAAAACTCGTTAAGCTTAATGTTAAGGGTATCGACTTCTGCCATTTCAATTCCTCTATGGTACGATTAAAACTTTTTTGGAATAAAAACAAAGAGTTTAGTTTTATTTAATTTCAATTCCTCTATGGTACGATTAAAACGCCTGATCCCGTTGCATCACCTGTTGCCGTTATGGTTATTTCAATTCCTCTATGGTACGATTAAAACCGCATTAAAGCGCATAGCAGGAGTACCTTCAGCCATATTTCAATTCCTCTATGGTACGATTAAAACGTCCCGTCCGGGCAAAAACGTCTTCGACCTAAGTCAATTTCAATTCCTCTATGGTACGATTAAAACAAAGCTATAAAACTGACAGAAAAGGAAAGGGAACTTTTATTTCAATTCCTCTATGGTACGATTAAAACTGCAGCTTATCAAAAAGTCTATCAGGATTATTATCGATTTCAATTCCTCTATGGTACGATTAAAACACCTCTAAAGCTGCTGCTCAAGCTACTTCTATCAAATTTCAATTCCTCTATGGTACGATTAACCCCCCCCACAATTGGGGAAATTAATAGGGGACCTTCTTATTTCAATTCCTCTATGGTACGATTAAAACCAAAAATTGTAGTGAAGCGTAGCGAAACGAAAAAAAATTTCAATTCCTCTATGGTACGATTAAAACCGCTGTAGAGCGAGGCGTCCATTTCAGCTAAGAAGGATTTCAATTCCTCTATGGTACGATTAAAACGTGATATATTTAACGCTTCGGCAATATCTACATCATTTCAATTCCTCTATGGTACGATTAAAACACTGCCACGCCGATAAGCGCCAGTAAAAAAGAACCACATTTCAATTCCTCTATGGTACGATTAAAACTAAGAGTAAGGCAGAAGAAAAGCGTCTGAAGGAGCATTTCAATTCCTCTATGGTACGATTAAAACAGTTACTGTTACCTGGATGCTTGCTAGTTACCTATAATTTCAATTCCTCTATGGTACGATTAAAACGCATTCCACTTTCCACGTACAGTAGTGCCATTGGTCAATTTCAATTCCTCTATGGTACGATTAAAACTATACTGGCAACGCGCTTCTGCGAATTTGTTATATCATTTCAATTCCTCTATGGTACGATTAAAACCGCTCGCTGTAACAATTACCTGCATTGCTTCACCTCTTATTTCAATTCCTCTATGGTACGATTAAAACGCTACGGAGGTCCGCGCTACTGAGGTCCGCGCCCTCTCATTTCAATTCCTCTATGGTACGATTAAAACCTTCCCTGCATGCGGCCCGATCTTCGATTAATATCTATTTCAATTCCTCTATGGTACGATTAAAACAACAAAACTCACTCTATAATTACAAAATATTATCTAATTTCAATTCCTCTATGGTACGATTAAAACCAGCACTATTAACACCAATACCGGCATGGTCGGAAGATTTCAATTCCTCTATGGTACGATTAAAACCATTCCACTTTCCACGTACAGTAGTGCCATTGGTCAATTTCAATTCCTCTATGGTACGATTAAAACGTTGATAGGGCAATCGAATCGCTTGCAAAAGATGGCCATTTCAATTCCTCTATGGTACGATTAAAACCCTGGGTTGCAGCTACGAACATAGTCCCGGAAAACGATTTCAATTCCTCTATGGTACGATTAAAACTCGGCACCGCTATCACCGACGCCGTAGGGATTACCCATTTCAATTCCTCTATGGTACGATTAAAACCCAGTAGACACCGGTTTTTCGTGTCGGTTACCACCGCATTTCAATTCCTCTATGGTACGATTAAAACTCAGAGACGCCGCCAATCGAATCCTTACAGTCCTGATTTCAATTCCTCTATGAAAATCATAATTACCTCTTTCATTTTTAAACCCACAAACAACCGGAGACAGAGGTTGTAATACCAACTTCTGCATACCATCATTATCCTTTGTTTCGGGAATAAAAACAGGTGACAACACCTCTACCCGCGAAACGAAGAATACGGTCCTACTTCGACGATCAGCAATCTCTATTTCCTGATGAAGAAACAACCCCTTTATAAAATTTTCTGCTGCCTGGGGTAAATAGAATGAAATGATCAATTCTGCCTCACAAGACAATAAACATAAGCGATCCCCATTTATTTTAAATGGCGATTTTATATCAGAACAGGAAAACAACTTAAAGGACTTTAATGAATCCGGCTGCGAATATCCTCTGTCATGGAGGAAAGCAGCATATTGCTCATCCGCACGATCCAAAATCTTATAAATAACCGCTGAAAGTGGGTACTGATAATTTATAGGAATCAAATTTCCTGGTTGGGACGTGGTAATTACGATTTTAAACCTCATAGGGATTACTGCTTCATGACGGTATAGGTAACGATCCAAAAAGTAAGAATAATTTCCAATTTATCGAGAAACAAATATAAAACACGTAGAAATACGGTGTATTAAAAGTGTTTATACTTATTAAAGTAAATCAACATGTGCATATAATCCACCTCCCCAACAAACAATTTTAAAAACACCTCCCCACTAGTTATACCACCCCATCACAATTGTATAGATATAACAAACGAACTACCAACATATGGCTGTATTAGCAATGGATCTGGGAGGCACCAAACTGGCCGTGGCTGTCTTCTCCCCAACAGGGATACTGTTATCAAACGAGGTGGTTGAACTGGATAACCGGCAAGGAAATGCTGTAGGGGCGTTGATTACAGGAATGGCGCAGCAGGCGATAGCGGCGCAGCAAGCCACGGATATGCCGGTACAGGCAATCGGGATCTCTGTTCCCGGTATCAATCATCAGAAAGAAGGTACCGTATGGGCTCCGAACATTCCTGGCTGGGATGCGTACCCTTTATTAAAGGAAGTGAAACAGGTAAGCGGAAACATTCCTGTTATTATTGAAAGCGATCGTGCCTGTTATGTATTGGGAGAGCAATGGCAGGGAAATGCGCATGGATGTAAGGATGTTATTTTCCTGGCTGTCGGCACCGGTATAGGTGCTGGTATATTAGTGAATGGAAAGGTATTGCGCGGTGCGCATGATATTGCAGGTGCTATTGGCTGGATGGCACTGCAACAGCCTTTCCGCAGCCAATATGTTGATTGTGGTTGTTTTGAATACCATGCCTCCGGTGAAGGGATAGCAAAAGTAGTGAAGGCGTTGCTGGCAGCGGAGCCTTCCTACAATGGCGTGTTGCGGCAACAGCCAGTTGAACAGATCAGTGCCCGTGACGTATTTGCGGCGTATGATAAAAAAGATGTACTGGCTACTACCGTGATTCAGTCGTGCATAACGTACTGGGGTATGGCAGTCGCCAATCTTGTCAGTCTTTTCAATCCTCAAAAAATAATTTTCGGCGGCGGCGTATTTGGTCCGGCTACTGCATTGATTCCGGCTATTAAAGCAGAAGCATTGAAGTGGGCGCAGCCCATCAGTATGCAACTGGTAAGTGTGGAAGCGACCGCACTCAATGGCAGTGCAGGCATTTATGGCGCAGGATTCCTGGCATTACAAGAAAGCAGACCTTCTTAACGGATACTATGAATAAACATAAAATGGTTTTCGCCGGGGCTTGTGTGGGCATGCTGCTGTTTGGTATAGGGCTCATCACGCTGGGTGCTGTAGTGCCTGAACTCAAAGAAAAGTTTCAGCTGAATGATATGGCTGCCGGTGCCATGTTCTCCATACTCCCGCTGGGTATTTTAACCGGATCGCTCGTATTCGGTCCCTGCTGCGATCTGTACGGCTACAAGCTGATGCTGGTACTTTCCGGTATCCTGATGTTCATTGGTTTTGAAGGTATCGCTTACGCACCAACGTTGCTGCTTTTAAAAGTATGTATTTATCTTTTCGGATTGGGTAGTGGCGCTATCAACGGCGCTACCAATGCAGTAGTGGCAGATATAAGCAGTAAGGACAAAGGTGCTGACCTGAGTTTACTGGGTGTCTTTTTCGGTATTGGTGCGTTGGGTATGCCCGTTGTATTAGGGGTGCTGGAAAACCGTTTTCCTGTTCAAAGTATTGTAGCTGGTGTGGGTGGTCTGGCACTGGCAGCAGCCCTGTTGTTTGCGCTGATCCGTTTCCCGCCACCTAAACAGGCGCAGGGATTTCCAATTGTGCGCAGCCTGCAACTTATTAACGACAAGGTGTTGCTACTCATCGCATTTTTTCTTTTTTGCCAGAGTAGCTTTGAAGCGATCATCAATAACTGGACGACCACCTATCTCATGAAACGGTTATCGGTGGCACCCGGCGAAGCCCTGTATGCGCTCTCCTTATATGTAGCCGGCATGACGGTGATGCGGTTGCTGACAGGCAGTATCTTCCGCACTGTCTCCATAAAAAAAATATTGTTTGCCTCCTTTATCATGCTCTTTTGTGGTAGTGTGTTACTGGCAATGGCGCATTCATTTGTATTGGCTGCAGCCGGGCTAATACTCCTGGGTGCGGGTCTGGCCGGAGGTTTCCCGGTGATGCTGGGTATTGTAGGACACCGGTATACAGATCTCTCTGCGACTGCCTTCAGCTTTGTATTGGTGATTGCCTTACTGGGCAATACACTGGTAAATTACAGCATGGGCGTAATCATACAACACTACGGCATTCAGCAGCTCACCAATGTAGCATTGGGCGAGGTGACCATTATGTTTCTATTAAGTCTGCTTATACTAAAAAAGAAATAACCTCCTAAAACGAATAGCATATGTTAGCAAAACAATGGCTGGATAATGCCAGGAATGTAATGACCCGCATCGAGGAAACACAGATGGATAACATCCGTAAAGCAGCCGAAGTAATGGCGGCGTCCATTGAATGCGGCCGGTGGGTACACACTTTTGGTTGCGGGCATGCCACGCTGCCCATTGAAGAAATGTATCCCCGCATCGGTGGCTTTGTGGGCTTTCATCCCATGATAGAGTTGCCGCTTACTTTCTTTACCCGTATCACCGGGGAAATGGGTGTACATCAGTTTGTATTCCTGGAACGGGTGGAAGGATACGGCGTAGAGATCATGAAGGGATATAATTTCGACAAACGGGATACCATGTGGCTCTTCTCTCATTCCGGTATCAACAACGTGAATATAGATGTAGCTATTGAAGCACGCAAGCACGGAATGAAAGTGATTGCATTCGGATCTGCTGCTGAAGCGCAGGGCAAACAAACCCGTCATTCCAGTGGCAAAACTATTTTTGATGTAGCGGATATTGTGGTAGATACCTGCGCTCCTATCGGGGATGCATCGGTAACGCTGCAACATCACCAGGATAAAATAGGTCCCGTTTCTACTATGGCATTCATTACCTGTGTATGGATGACCGTTACCACAGTGGCAGAAATACTGGCCGACAAAGGCGTTAAACTGCACATCCACCCTTCGCATAATGTACCGGGCGATGATACGGCCAAACAACGGCTGGAAGCTGCCTTGACCGCTTATAAAGAAAGGATTGCAGGCGTATAGTTTATTATTTTGTTGCCCGCGGCAGCAGGCGCTTATTGCAAATGCTGCCGCGCCCAGGCAATCATCAATTCATTTTTGTCAGCATGCCAGGCCTTTTTATATAGTTCTCTCACAACTTCCAGCCACCTGACTTTCTTGTTATCCTTATTTCCCACAGGTTCTTTGCCACCATTGGCTATATAATCTTCGCGGCTGGTGCTCACAATTCTGGCGTACTGCCCTGTCTGCGGTTTGATATCATCGTTCGTCAGGTGCAGGTAGTATTCAACCTGTTCGGGTGTTGCCGTGCTGTTCTTCGCCTGGTAAATGCTGTCACGGATATATACCGTTACGCCATCTTTAAACACATACGGTTCCTGAAAACTAACAGTATACTGATCTTCATATACCAGTCCCATTACCGGGAACTGTGCACCGGAGGCCCGTCTTACTGCATCAAAAAGCTGGTGTGTGTATTGGTAATCTACACTGTTCTTCACGGCCCAGCAGGTGGTCACGATCCACATAGCGAGTTTTTCCGGCGCAGGATTCAGCAGGTATACTTTGGCCGTTTTAGGTGCGTGTGTATAAAGATCATTACCGGTTTTATATTCGTATAGGCGTACGGGATAGCCTTCCCATCCCGGCAGTGAATCGGTTTCGGCTAGTAAGGTCTGTGCCATATAACTATGGGCAAGCAGGTCGGTTGTTTGTTGTACCAGTACCGGCAGACTATCCCGCAGGTAAGCCGCCGGAATTTCATTATCCTGTGCTGCTGCGCTCAAAGGCAGCAACAGTATACATCCGAAGAAAAATATTTTCATATTACAGCTTAAAAGTACTGCTATTGCAGTAACTGGTTAATGCGTACGAAATGATATCCTTTACCTTTCAATGCGGTGATCAGTTCATCCAGGCGATTGTAAAATTTATCGGTACGTTCGGGATCAGTGCCGATATGCAACAGTAACATAAAGCCATTCAATCCGTTTGGATGACTGGTATCATACTGCATAATCGATTGATATATTTCTTCAGAAGAACGATAACTTTTGTTCATAGATGGTGTGGTATAATCCGCATTGGAACGGGTCCCCGGCGTGAAGTTCACGAGTTGCAACCCTTCTTCCTTCGTCCATTTTGCAATGGTGTTGTTATGCCATTCATAAGGTGGTAAAAAATAAGGGGCCGCCGTTTTTTTGATACCAAGTGCTGCCATCTTGCGATAGTTGGCGGCAAGATCGCTGCGGAACTGATCCTGTGTTATCAGCGTGCTGTCGCGGTTTTTCCAGTCGCAATACAAGGGATGCTGATCGGAATGCGGCCCCAGGTAATGCCCGTCTGCTTTCAGTTGTTTGAGCAGCGGTTGAAACCGGGGATTGGCATAAAATTTTCCGGTGAGAAAAAATGCGGCGGGTACTTTTTGCTGCCGCAATACCTGGCGAATGACAGCACCGCCATCACCAAATTCATCACCGGTAAAAACCAGCGTCAGCTCCTTGCGGCTGGTATCACCACGGATCACAGCGCCTTCCACATAAGTACGTGATTTCCCGGAGGTATGTTTACGTCCTTCATTATCTTTTGCTGCCAGCAGGTATACCAGTGAAGCCGTACCATCCATCGTTGGTTCATTGGTACTGTAGTCACCAAAATCATCGTGATATACAGCCAGGTCGCTTTGAAAGTCTGCATAAACATCGGGCTTAGATAAACGGATACCAAGAAGATTATTGTAGATGTTCGTATATACAGGACCGTCTACCAGTCCCCCATCAATCGGGTAGTGTCCCAGGTGGGTGAAAGCCGAATGCGGATCTTCCGGAGTGTCGCCATGAGCGGGCAATCCATATACCATACTGGTACCCCAGGGATTGCAGCCAAACAGCCAGTCGAAATTGGCCTGTTCCAGTTCTGCGTAGGCATTGCTGCCGGTCAGTTGCCGGTACCAGTAGCACTGAATAGCAAAAGAAGTAGTGAGATTATTACTGCACCAGATAAAAGGAATGTAGCGGTAAAATGCATTGGTCTTTGCTTTCTCCCAAACCCGGTCGATACCGGTTTTGTAATAACCGGTAACCGTTTGCCGCTGCGTCTTGTTTAGTTCTTTGGCCAGTTCATAGTGTCCAAGATTGATGAATGGATACCATTGGTAATGATTAGCGGTATCCCTACCGAGCCAGGGTGTTACTTTTTCCTGCGCGGCATAATCCAACGCCTGCTGCCGGTATTTATCGGTACGGGTAGTACGATATAACGATGCTGCCGCCAGCTCCATATCATCTACCCAGTTATCTTCTGCATAAATATAGGGAGAAAGCACAGAGGCCGTCTGGCAAACACCCGGCTGCTTTACGCCCATCGCATACGCCGACAACGCCCTTTCCTGCAAGGTATGTGCATAAGCCGGATCATTCTCTTTCAGCAATGTATATCCCAATGCAAAAGCACTGGAAAATTTACCGGCAGTAGATGCTACCCCGGTAGCTTTGTTCTTGTATTTCCCTAATCCCTGCGGTTGCCCGGTACAGAAATATACCGGTCGCTCAAAACCTTTACCATAAAAATCATCTTCTTTTGGAAGGCGCATTCCGTGATGGTCACGATCATCCGCTATCTGGTTAAACATCCAGTTTTCACGCGGATGCATTTTCAGCAACCAGTCCAGTCCCCAGCGGGCTTCATCCAATACATCTGCTACATGGTTGCTGCCTTCCAGTCCGTTTGCAGCATAGTGATCTGCAAATACACGTGGAAAATCGCGGTAAGCGGCCAGCAGGTGGTAGGTGGCATTGGCGGAAGTGGTGGAATATTGCAGGTAGTCGCTGGCATCATGCCAGCCACCTGCTACGTCTATGTGTGTACTGTCGGGCATAGGGCCATACATCGTATAGCCGTCATGGGTATGACAGGAATCTTTCAGAAACGGGTTAAAGAAGCTGCGTTGCTGCCGCATATACCGCAGGGCAAAATCAGCTGTACCGGCATATACGTCGTCGGCTATACGAAAAACAGGCGATTTCCATTCACCCGTCTGCAAATAATATACACCAGGGCGTTTGAATGCCGTAAAATCAAGCCGCGCCGTCTGATTAAATGGACCATACTTTCCGAATGATTTACCGGTACGACCGGTAAACACCACTTTCGCTGTAGCGGAATCCACCAGTTGAAAAGTGGCAGGAACAGCGGCGTCCTTGCTTCCCCATACAGCTACCTTTATACCGCCGGGCAAGTATCCCAGCTGGTTGATCCTGATCCAGGAAGCAGGCGTAGCAAGGCTTTCAAAAGAACATATCCCCGTGAGCAGCAACGCGCTGAAAATATATCTTAACAGGTATTTCATCTTCATAAAATTTATAACATCCGGTCAGCTCATATGCACACCATCCATATAAACCCCATTGATTTCAAAATTGCGGTTAAAGATGACAAGGTCGCCACGGCATCCCGGCTCAATCTTTCCCCGGTCTTTCATCCCCATAAGGTTAGCCGGATAAGCAGTGGCCATGCGTAACGCCTCATCCAGCGGGATATTGGCGTGTTCCACACAACGCTGCACTGCCCGCAGGAGCGTTAACCGCGATCCCGACAAGGTACCATCCGGTAAAGTAAAACGATCTTTCTGCGCCACATGTATATAAGCGCCTGATGTATTTGTTTCTACAGCATCTGTGATAAGGAACAATCTTTCTCCCAGCAACTTTTTACTGATCATAAGGGTGTTATCATCCACATGAATGCCGTCTGCAATAATACTGGCATATACGGAGGCAGCCCTGAAAGTAGCGCCCGGCAAGCCTGTATCGCGGTGATGTACCGGCGACATAGCATTGAATAAATGCGTCACGGTACGGATGCCATTCATGAAGCCTGCTGCTGCCTGCTCAAAAGTTGCGTTGCTATGCCCCGCAGATACCACCACGCCCCGCTCCTGTAACAACCGGATAATAACCGGATCACACATTTCAGGCGCCACCGTCATCATCTTTACCACGCCATTGGCCGCGGCCAGCAAGGCTTCCACCTCTTCCCGCTTCGGGCGTTTGATATACGCGGGAATATGCGCGCCCTTTTTCTCCGGGTTGATATAAGGCCCTTCCAGGTGCAGTCCCAACAATGCCGGGTGCGGGTTTTCCCGTGCTACCTGTATGGCTTCCATAAATATCTCCATGGAGTTGGTGGCTAATGTCAACAGGAAACCGGTGGTACCACTTTTTATCAACGCCGTTGTCATAGCGGCCAGGGCAGCTGCTGATGGCTTGTTGGAAAACAGGTAACCACCGCCGCCATAGATTTGCAGGTCTATCAATCCGGGTGCAATAAGCAGGTCAGTACAATCTTTTGTTTCCACATCAGCGGGTACATCCGCGGGATCTACCAGCGAATGCACCCGGCCCTGTGCAATCAATAATGTTTTACCGGTAACAACCTGTGCGCCGGTGAAAATAGTTCCGTTTGTGAAGGCAGTGAGCATATGATATTTTTAATTCCACCCCGGGTTCTGTTTCAAGTCTACCCCCTGGTCTTTGTACAGTTTAATCTGATCCAAAGGCAAAGGATCCAGGTACACTTTCGGGTCACTAAAGATACGTTGAGATCCGGCTTGTACCGCCGGCATGATATAACCTTCTGCTGCATTATTTTCCAACACTACGTTCAGCTCCGGTGGATAGTCCGATTTTTTGATCCAGGCGCCCAGGTTGATATCCTTGTTGGCTTTGGTATCGGTGTACGCCAGCTTGCCCCAGCGCCGAAGGTCATCATACCGGATGCCTTCCATCATCATTTCTATGCGGCGTTCCCGGCGGATCTCCCATATCATGGCGGGTACGGCAGGATCGCGGCGCGGATCGTCGTATACCGTTCCGTTTACGGCCGGTAACACGCCCACTACCTGCAACGGCGGAATATTGACTCCCGCCCTGCTTCTCAACTGGTTAATGGAACGGTCCAGATCAGATTGGGTGACCGTACCCAACTCGGCGCAGGCTTCTGCATAATTCAGCAATACTTCTCCATAACGGATCACAGGCGCATCTGTAGGATTCAATAAAGACGTGCCTTCCAGCTTATCCTTGATATCATCATTCAGAAATTTCAACACGGCATAACCGGTAGTAGAAGGCTGGCCAATCAATCCATTCAAACGTAATACCTGCACAAAAGTCCCGTACATACGCGGGTCCCTGTCTGTCATTACATCGGCTATCTGCTTATCTCCTTTGTACAACGGTGATATACCCACCGGCAAACCATCTTTACAGAGATAAGATTCAACGGCATTTTTGCTGGCGCCTGTTTGTCCTTCAGTATTCACATAGCTCATGAGACAATGGGTCAGCAAGCCCGTTTCATACCGGCGATAGAGGATCATTTCAGGATTACCGCCCAGATCCAGGGAGCTGAACAGCGCACGATAATCCGGTCCTACTGCATAGCCTCCATCCGTCATTACTTTATCGGCCGCCCACTTCGCGGCTTCCAGGTATTCCTTTGCTTTGGCGCTATTGTTATCACGGTATTTCATCCAGGTGCCTTCAAATAAAAATACTTTTGACATAAATGCCAGCACCACATATTTATTCACCGTCAATCCTTTTTCGCCATCACTTGCACGCACATTTTCGGCGGCGAATTTAAAATCTGCCAGCACACTATCCATTACTACCGCACGCGGATCCCGCGGACGAAACAACTCCTGCGTATCGTTTTCGTCCAACACCTTTCCATACCAGGGCATATCTCCAAACTTTCTCACCAATGCCGAATATTCCATTCCCCTGAAAAAACGGCCCACTCCTTCCCAGTGTTTGATGGCTTCTTCTTCCATCGGTACCAGGTGAATCCTATCGATGAACAGGTTCGCTTTTCTTACGTTGGTAAAGCTCCAGCCGGTGCTGGTGGCAGGAACATTCTGTGTAAACTGCGAAGGTGCGGTGGGCGCAAAGTCATCATTGAGCGACTGCCCAGAGAAATACTTACCCCACGTCCATCCTGAACCATAACCCGTAAAATAGATCGGGTAAAAACCCCACGCAAATGTTCTTACACTCTGTTCATTGGCCCAGTATTCAGGGTCTGTCATTTTATCGGGCGGAAGCCTCGTCAGAAAATCATCCACCTTGTTCTTACATGCACCTGCCAGCAGTAAGAAGAACAGCAACAAGTATATTTTCTTATCCATCCTGATTTTTTTTAGCTGTTAAAAGGTTACCTGTAAACCACCTGAAAATGTCCGGCGGTAAGGATAAACACGTCCAAATCCGCCGGGGTCATTATCCAGCTGCGACTGACTGAAATCAATTTCCGGATCAATGGGTGCCTTCAGGTGATCAAATTCAAAAAGATTTTCTCCGCTGAAATAGATGCGTACCCGCTCCAGGTGCATCCTGTTGGTCACCTGCTTCGGTAGTGTATACCCTACCGTTATATTCTTCATTCTCAGGTAAGCCATGTTCAGCAAATACCTTGTTTGCGGCTGATAGTTCCACCGGTTGATCGATTCATCATAAGATGCCGGGCGGGGATAAAATGCACCGGTATTTTGCGGGGTCCAGTAGTCCATTCCATTTTTATACCACGCTTCGCTGGCATTAAATCCGGGAAAAACAAGCGGACCACTTCCCCAGAACTCGCGTTTGCCTACGCCCTGGAAAAACAGATCCAGATCAAACCCTTTCCAGTCGGCACTGACACGCAACCCATACATGTAACGGGGCGTTGAATTACCGATGATCCTTTTATCACCCGGATCATCTACTGTATTGGAACCATTGAAGATGACGGAATCACCATTGAGGTCTTTATATTTCACATCTCCGGGACCAAAGAAAAAGGGTGCTTCTTCCATTTTCTTTTGAGAAGCAACGCCGGGTTTATAGATCCAGTGCCCGTTTCCATCCTTGCCCTGGAAATCATCTTCCGTAAATAATCTATCTGTTTCATATCCCCATATCTCTCCTACTGTCATGCCTTCATAGTAAGTACCATTCGCTTCTTCGATGGTACCCGGCAACGACCTTGTTTTGCTGGAAAAGCGGGTGATTTTTTCTTTTACATCAGATAAAGATGCGGTTACACCCAGGTGCAGGCCATTGTTAAAAGTATGATTGAAATCCACTGCCAGTTCCCATCCTGTTCCCTGCATCTCGCCATAATTTCTTACGGGCGAAGTAGCGCCAAAGGAAGAAGGAAGTGTAACACCGGGAGAAATCATATTACTGGTAGTACGTTTGAACCAGTCGAATGTAATCCCTACTTTATCATCCAGCAACCGTGCATCTGCGCCTACATCAATTGTTTTGATGGTTTCCCAGGTAAGCACCGGCGAGAGTACGGTAGGCGTACTTAAAGTAACCTGGTTGCTGGCGGGCAATAACCAGTTGGAATTGGAAGCACTCATGATAGACAGGAAACGGTTAGTACCTACTACCTGGTTACCGATAGCACCATAAGATCCCCTTACTTTAAAGAACGATAATGCAGGACGGATGGCGCGCATAAAAGACTCTTCACTCAACACATAACCTGCGGATACAGATGGAAAGAAACCCCACTGCTGATCACGCGGAAACCGCGATGAGCCATCATACCGGCCGTTTACTTCCAACAGGTATTTATCTTTGTAAGCATAATTCAAACGACCGAAAAACCCAAGGGTAGACCAGGCATTATTGGTGCCATCTACAAACTGGTCGCCGGTAGCTAACTGTAATTCACCTTTATCCGGTGACAACAAGCCCCTGCGTTCGGATGACTGGTCTGTATACTCATACAGCTCTATATCACCACCAGCTATTATTTTAAAGGAATGATCCTGAATATCCTTTTTGTAAGTGGCAAATGCTTTGCCTGTATTCACATTACTCCATGCAGAAAAATACCGTGCCTTGTTATACGAAGTATTCTGGTATTGTGTATACTCCAGGTCTTCGCCATTAAATGCCCAGAAGTTCCAGCCCATGGTGCCGCCGCCTGTCTGATGCAGATGCCTGTTGGTAGAAGAATAAGTGTAGTCTGCATCAATGGTCAATCCGTCTATTACCTTGATAGTACCGCCTACCGATAACCGGGAGAGATTATTTTTATCGCGGTCCAGTTTTGCCTGTTCCACATCGTTGGGTGTACCCCTGAATTTTTTCCCTTCATAGGTACCATAAGGATAGGTAGCGGGCCACCGGTAGAGATAAAACCAGGGACTGTAGGTAGCACTGCCGAAGTTGAACGGGCTCACATTTTCCGAGTTGGAGATCAGTACTTTGCCGCGTATATCCAGCCATTTATTCACGGTAGAATTGATACCGAGGTTCAGGTTATAGCGGGTATATTTATCAGGGTTTACTTTGATCACGCCTTTCTGTCCGAGATAGCCCAGGCCCAGGTTGTAGCTAGTGCTGGCACTGCCGCCGCTTACATTTATATCATGTTTTTGTTGTGGCGACCAGTCGCGCATATACATTTTGCCGGCATCCCAGGGGCGGTAGAAGAAAAGTTTACCACCGAGAATGTCAAAGTCGCGGCCCTTCACCATTTCATCGCCCAGGTCTTGTCCGCCGTATTGTTTTTCCCAGTCTTTTATTTTTTCAATGGATGCTTCGTTATACCACATTCCTAATACACCAAATTGTTTGGCATCAGGATCGGCCCTGCGTAGTGCGGTGAGCGTGGCTTCCGCGCCTTCAGCACCGGAGGCTATTTTTGGCAGCACCGTAGGCTTGGCCCATGAAATATTATTGGAGTAAGTGATGCGGGCGGGCGTTCCTTTTTTACCTGTTTTTGTGGTGATGAGTACTACTCCGAATGCAGCACGTGTACCATAAATAGAAGAAGATGCCGCATCTTTCAGGACGGAGATAGACTCAATATCTTCGGGGTTGATCATCTGTAAACTGGGTATCTCTACGTTATCTACCAGTATCAAAGGTTTGGCGCCGGCGGAACCAGTGTTGAGCGAGCCATGCAATCCTCTCAGCCTGATCCTGGGTTCCTGTCCCAGGTCGCCGGAGATCGTGGTGATCGTTAATCCCGGTACCACACCTTGCAGACCACGCGCCACATCGGTGATAGGCCGCGAGCCCAGGTTTTTTCGTACATCCACGGTCGTTACAGCGCCGGTAAGGTCCATTTTCTTCTGTGTGCCGTAACCTACCACCACAATGTCATTCAGACCGGTCACATCTACCTGCAGGATGATATTGAGCGATGACTCACCGGTTACCCGTACTTCCTGTGTTTGAAAACCTAAAGAAGAAAAGAGGAGCACCGCCCCCTTTTCCACTGTGATGGTATAGTTGCCTTCCGCATCAGTAGATGTGCCTTTATTACTGCCTTTAATACGCACATTCACACCGGGTAAACCTTCTCCGCTTTTCGCGGTGACCTTACCTGAAACCGGTAACGGTTTTGATTGTTCCCGGTCTACCAGCGGTAATGCCGGGGTTTTCAGTGCAGGCGGGTTATTGTTTTTTAACAGGATGATATGGAGGTCATTCTGTTTGAACAGAATTTGCCGGGCATCGAGCAAGTGGTGTAAAATTTTATCTACCGATGTTTCTCTCACCTTTACGGTGACCCGTTCACCGAGCCATAGCTGGTCGGGGTTGTAGACAAAATTAAACCGGGTAGCTGCTTCAATTTTCTTCAGTACCTCTTTTACAGGTTCGTTCTCTACGGCAAGGCTGATCCTGACATCCTTCAGCGTTTGCGCATGGGATGTATGTGCTTCCAGGGTGGCAGAAAGCAGGCAGACGAACAGGGTAACCAGAGATGAGTAGCGCATAAGCTTTAGCAGGATTCGGAGAGAGGACTGTCTGAAAGGCATGAACGCCGCATGCCTGCCGGGCATACGCTCCCCTTTTGTAAAAATTTGCATAGTTTTACATGGGTTTTATTATTTTTTGGAAGATAGAACTCGCCTGAACCGCCCTGTTACAGCAGGACGGTTCTTTTTATTTCGCCTGATTATAAACATGTGAATGATCAGCGCCCATCATGGCGGCTTAGCAGGAAGCAGTAACATAGTATATCTCTTTTGGTTGTTTAATGACTATTGTCCGGGCAGCCTTTTCCGGTAAGCGTAACGGTGGTTTGTTTTTCGTTGATGGTATACCGTATATTATTCACCGTGCAGATTACATCCAGCAGTTTTTCCAGGCTGGTGTTGTCATCAAAGCTGGCGGTGTAGCGGCAATTGCACAGGGCATCATCTTTGAACAGGAATTGTACACCGTACCAGCGTTCCAGCTCTTCTGCTATTGCCGACATTTTTTCTTCGTCAAATTTTATCTTACCGGTTGTCCAGGCTACGCAGGCAGTGGTGTCTACCACTGTTTTGGCAAATGCCTGCCGGCGTTTATTATAGTTGATCTGCTGTGCCGGCAGCAAAACGTCCAGTACTTTCAGTGAGTCGGTTACCCTTACGCTGCCGCTTATAACGGTAACGGCTATATGTTCCGCATCGTCGTAAGCGTCAATATTGAAAGAAGTTCCCAATACGGTGGTGGTTAATCCGCCGCTGTGTACCAGGAATGGTTTTCCTGCATCGGGATGGATCTCAAAGAAAGCTTTTCCTTCCAGGAAAACTTCCCTGTTTTTTCCGTCAAATTTCTCCGGGTAACGGAGCTTGCTGGCTGCATGTAACCATACAACGGAGCTGTCCGGCAACGTAACCTTTACCTGTTGGCGGATGGCGGTTGTTTTTTCCAGGAATGCCAGCGGTTGTACACGCGACTGCTGCCAGCCATAGGCCAGTAATGCTATGCCTGTTATGAGAGCTGCGGCCAGTTTCCACCATTGGTAACGCCGCCGTAACGGTATCACGGGGGTGGTTGCTTCACTTGGGAAATAGAGCGGCGTGTGTGCATCACCGGTATCCGGCTGCCACTCTGCCTCTTCCCAGCTGCGCGACAACAGTGATCTGATCTGCGCTTCGTCGGGAAGCGTATTCACCAGGGTAAAAAATGCCTGTAGCTCTTCCCTGCTGCTTTGATTGCGCAGGTAACGCCCATACAGGTATTTCAGTTGTTCGTTGTCTTCCAAGGGCAGGTAATTAGATGATCATAAAAGCAATACCATATATAGCTATACAACGGCCGGAAGGGATATAACTAGTTGGCGGACATTTTTTTCAAAACCATTCCGCAATCAACAGGGCAATGAGGAAGCTGGCCAGATCGGCATGGGTGTGAATATAGTTACGTACAAGGCGGAGCGCCTCTACGAGGTGATTGTTCACGGTATATTTGGAGATTTTTAATCGTTGGGCAATTTCTTCATGTGTCAGTTCATCATGACGGCTTAAACAATAGATCAGTTTTTTTTGTGGCGGCAATTTTTCAATAGCGGCCCGGTACACCTGTTGCAGTTCTTTCAGCAGCAGTTCTTCTTCCGTCGTGTTCCGCATGGCTTCCATGCGCTGGTACACGTTTTCCTGCAATTGCTGTTCCCGCGCAGTTTTCTTTATAAAATTCAATACATGGTGCAGGGTAGCCTTTTTGATGTAGGCGCCGAAGTGCAGATCAGGATTAATCTGTTCTCTCTTCAACCATAAACGAATAAATACCATTTGCACGATCTCGTGCGCTGTTTCCTTTGATTTTGTAAGATTACAGGCATACGAAAAGATATTGCCCCGGTAGTGATCATAGATCTCCCGGAAAGCATCTTTATCTCCTTTTATCACTCTTCTGATGAGATCGGGTTCGTTTGGTACAGCGTACTCCATCCTCGGATATATTGATGTGTTATGAGAAAACAAAAAGATTATGGTATGGCGGTCGGAATCTCTGATTACAGGCTTGGAAGTGAAAAATAGGAAAAGATTTGCAAAATGCAAAGAGATAGGTTAACAACAACAGGGGGAGGATATTAAAACGCACCCCCTACTCTCTTCTGCTTTCTACCGTATATACGAAACTATCGGCCCGGTAATAGCCCACGTTGTATTCGATGGGGCGCTCACCCTGATCGTATACAAACCGTTTTCTGAAAAGGATAGGACTACCCGGTTCCAGTTCCAGTTTGGCGGCAATAAATTTATCCGCTGTTTTAGCACTGATTTCTTCTTTGGATAAAGTAGCGATTACCATGTAATCTTTTTCGAGGATATCATATAGCTGCCGTTTAAAATCCTCTTCTCCTGTAAGTCCTACCCGTGGATGGAAATAGGAAATAAAATAAACGAACGGGCCTTCTGTCTTGCCCCGCAGCCTTTCCAGTTTCAGGATCTTTTTAGTAGGACTGATCTCAAAAAAATTGGCAATGTTTTCATCGGGTGTTACCCAGGTAACATGCAATTCAAAATTTTTAATCGCGATACCGCGTGCATTCATTTCCTGCGTGAAGCTGAGCCAGTTTTTTGATTTTGAACTGATGGTGGGTGCAGCCACTTTTGTACCTACGCCTTTTTTTCTGACCAGCAATCCTTCGTACACCAGTTTATTTAATGCATGCCGCAAAGTAGACCTGGATATCGCCAGCTGTTTTGCTAACTGTACTTCATTCGGCAAAAATTTTCCATCGGCATACTGTTGGTCCTTAATCATGGAACGCAACAGGTTTTCCGCCTGAACATGCAGTGGCAGGGGATTTTTATGATCTATGCTAAAATACATGTGTGCAAAGCAACTGGAAAAATATCAAAAAAAGCATTTTACAGCCGCATTTTTTAAAGTATGTATAATCAAACACAGCGGAAAGCAGACAAGAATATTTTATATATCAATAAAAAATATTTTTAAAAGAGATGTATATCAGATATTAATAAAAAAACAAATCCTTTATTTACCGTCCAAAAACATTTTTTGCTAATATAGCCACATGTTTATATGTTTGTACATATTACCCAGTCAACCAGCATATGAAAAAGACCTTACTCATCACCGTGATAACCGTTTTGCTGACACCCGTCATCTTTTCTCTGCAAACACACGCACAAACGAAGGATCCTGGTACGCTGGCAAAATCTATATTGGCAGACAGCCGGCTTGATACCATACAAGCCCGCGCCCTGCAATTACTCACTGGTCTTTCCGCTGGCACCTCCTACGGAGAAGTATGGATCAGGGATCTCAACACTTTTATCAAAGGCTCCCTACAGGTACTTCCCAAAGAAAAAGTAAAAGAGATGTTGCTGTTATTCTTCAAAATGCAGGGCAGCAACGGCGATATCGTAGATGGTTTTATCGATAAAAAAAAGGCTTACGTTGGCTATGAATACCGTTACTCCGACCTGGCGCCGGAATGGGCTGCGCATAAAAACACCGTGGAAACAGACCAGGAATCATCCCTGATACAGGCCATCAGAAAATATATTGACATTACCGGCGACCAATCCATTCTGACGGAAGAAGTAGCCGGCAAAACAGTATTGCAACGGATGGACAACGCGCTGTCATACCTGCTGAAAGAAAGATGGTCTGCCAAATACGGGCTGATCACCGGCGCTACTACTGTCGACTGGGGCGATGTACAACCGGAAACAGGCTGGGGAGTACGCATAAACGATAAAACAAAATGGGCGATTGATATCTACGACAACGCCATGTTTGTCATCGCCATCAAAGATTTTCTTGCCATAAAACCCGATAACTATACATCTACAAAGAACTGGGGAGAAGTGGCCGCCGGTATCCGGAAAAATGTCCGCAAATATTTATGGCAACCTGCTGCCCAAAAATATATTCCACATCTCTATTTAAACGGCAGCCCGTTTTCAAAAACATTCAACGAAGCAGCGATTTTATATACAGGCGGCTCTACCTGCGCTATCCTGGCCGGTTTTCATAATAAGGAAGAAATAGCTGCCATTAACAGGCAGATGGTACAGGCGGCAGCAAAAGAAAAATACGCCACTATCGGCATAACGGTATATCCACCATACCCCGCTGCGGAATTTCCCAATATGCATCCTTATGTGTATCAGAATGCCGGCGACTGGACCTGGTTTGGCGGACGCATGATCCAGGCACTGATTGCGAATGGATTTATAAATGAAGCGGTTGATGAACTCAATCCCATGATAGAACGGGTTATCGCACACAAAGGCTTTTATGAATGGTATGATGTTCAAACAGGCGCAGCCAAAGGATCGGGCGATTTCCGGGGAGAAGCCGGCGTGCTCTATGATGCCATCACACTTTTGAAACATTGGGCTACAAACCATCAGTAAAAATAAACAAATACAACACTAGCATTGTTAGGATTTACAACCAGAAACCATTTCGCTAAACCAATTTGCTAAATCGATTAAATAACAATAAAACCCAGGTATTTCTCAATCAGACTATTCATTCATTTGTTTAGTATCCTATCATTATAGCGTACAGGGCCGTACCCTGCAGTCATACTGTCGTAACGCAGATACAGTCTTGCCATTCAAGTATTCCATCATCTTTAAAGACTTGTTATGAAAAGAAAATTATTCTACTCCTACTTGCTTGCATGTATTTTCTTCTCTCTACATGCAACGGCTCAGCTTAAAGTAAGCGGCAGGGTCACCAATGCAACAGACGCGACGCCACTACCCAATGTAACAATTGCGATCAAGGGCACAGCCAGTGGTACCATTACGAATGTCGATGGCGCTTTTACTATCGAGGTACCCAACGCTAACGCCGTCCTCAGCTTTTCGTTCACCGGGTTTGCCACCCAAGACATCAGGGTCGGCAATCAAACTACCCTGAACGTCGCTTTGCAAGAGCAGATCAGTAATTTAACCGACGTTGTGGTAATAGGTTATGGTACCGTGAAAAAAAGTGACCTGACCGGTGCAGTTACCACTATCAAGGCTGAACAACTGATGGACAAACCAGTCCCCAATGTTTCACAGGCATTACAAGGTAAAATAGCCGGTGTGGATGTAAACATTAACAGCAGCGCCCCGGGGCAGGCTGCAAAAGTTCGTGTACGCGGTATCGGTTCCATCAACTCCAACGTTGATCCGTTGTATGTAGTAGATGGTGTAATCGGGATAGATGGTAACTCCATCAACCCGAATGATATTGCTTCCCTGGAAGTATTGAAAGATGCTTCCTCCACTGCTATCTTCGGGGCCAGGGGCGCCAACGGCGTCATCCTGATCACCACCAAGCGGGGAAAGATCGGTCCAACAGAAGTAACCTACCAGGGCGATGTAAACGTAAGCACCCTGGCTTCACATCTGCGCACCTTAAACTCGGACGAATTTGTAAAAGTATATAACGAGGCATTTGTCAATGCCACCAAGTTTGATCCGTTGGGTGGAACATGGGCGCCGCCGGCAGCACTCAACCATACCAACTTCCCGCTGTTGTTTGATGCGAACGACAAACCACTTTACAACACCAACTGGGAAAAAGAAGTATACAAGCCAGCAGTATCCAACAGCCACCAGCTGAATGTGCAGGGGGGTAATGAGAAAACACTCTACAGCCTGTCACTCGGCTATCTCGATCAGAATGGTCTGATGATGGAGTCCTGGTTCAAAAGATATTCCGCCAGGCTTACTTTCGACAGTGATGTAACAAAATGGTTGAAAATAGGTGGAAACATTTCCTATGTTTCCAGTAAACAAAGAGTGGTATCAGATGGTAATGGTTCATTGAATGTACCGCGCATGGTGACAGAAGAAGTGCCCATTGTACCCATCCGCTATCCTGATGGCAGCTGGGCAGGAAACAATGATATTGCCGGACTGGAAGGCGGCCCTAACCCGGTGCATATTGCCCAGAACAGGTACACCCTGAATAATACGTCACAAACATCGGGGGATGCTTACCTGCTGTTTCATATCACCAAAGACCTGGACTTCAAAACGGATTTTGGTTATTTCCTGAATGATCAGAAAAATAACTTTTATTCTGCCGGTGATTTGCCGCACTTATCACAGGATCAGGGTGGTGTTGCCCGTATTTCTACCTACACCAATAAATACTGGCAATCTGAAAACTACCTGACCTACACAAAAAAATTCAATGAAAATAACAGCATGACCGCCTTACTGGGTATGTCTTTCCAGGAATTCAAACAGGAATATGCCAATGTGGAAACACAGAATTTCATTGATGACTTCTTCCAGTGGGACTTCCTCGCAGCAGGATCTGTACGTTCCACCTCAGAATCCCAGGATTACAGATGGGCCATGAACTCTTACTTCGCCCGTGTTACGTATAACCTGATGGACAAATACCTGTTTACCGCAACTGGTAGATATGATGGTTCCTCAAAATTCGGTGCAAATAATAAATACGCCTTCTTCCCTTCAGTAGGTGCTGCATGGCGTGTATCACAGGAAGAATTCCTGAAAGGTAGTAGTACCATCAACAATTTAAAGCTCCGCGCCAGCTATGGTGTTTCCGGTAACCAGGAAATTGGTCAGTACCAGAGCATTGCCCAGATCCAGCCCAACCAGGTTGTACTGGCCGGTGCCAACCAATCCAGCCTGTTACCCAGCTACATCGGTAACGCGAATCTTAAATGGGAACGTTCACTACAGTTTGATGCCGGTCTGGAACTGATGATGCTGGATAACCGCATTAACCTGAATGTGGATTTCTACACGCGTACTACAAAAGACCTCTTACTGGCAGCGCCTATTCCATGGTCTGCCGGTATGGCAACAGCCAATGTGTACAAGAACGTGGGTTCCGTTAGAAATACCGGTCTGGAAGTAAACTTACAGACCATGAATATTAAAACACCCAACTTCACCTGGTCTACCAACTTCATTTTTGCGACCAATAAAAATGAAATACTTAAACTCAATAACGGGAACGCAGATATTTTCCCCGGCCCTAATTTCCTGGGTCAGACAAATGTGCTGCGTGTAGGCTCACCAATTGGATCATTCTACGGTATGACAAGACTGGGTACCTATAGCTCAGACGAAGGCGCAGAAGCCGCCAAGTACAGCTTGAAACCCGGCGACCGGAAATATATCTA
Organism: Chitinophaga sp. MM2321; assembly: GCF_964033635.1. Lineage (NCBI taxonomy): Bacteria > Pseudomonadati > Bacteroidota > Chitinophagia > Chitinophagales > Chitinophagaceae > Chitinophaga > Chitinophaga sp. MM2321. The sequence continues at coordinate 1,185,305 of NZ_OZ035533.1, read as the reverse complement.
TAATGCAGACGGCAGCCCTTATTACAGTATTATCGGCCGCGCTTATCCAAGATGGACAGGTACTTTCAGCAGTACGTTTAAATACAGACAACTTGATTTCACCTTTGACATCCGGTTTGTACAGGGTGTAAACACAGCCGCTACCTTCAAACATTCAACAGAAGACCGTCAAACCCTGTCCAATAGCCTTGCAACAGTACTGGATGGCTGGACACCGGACCATCAGAATACTTCCATAGCACAGGTACGTAGCTATAAATTCACACAGGACTCCCATTTTGATACCTGGTGGGTAGAAGACGGTTCTTATATCCGTGGGCAGAACTTTACACTCGGTTATACTTTTCCGCCATCATTTACAGAAAGAACCAAGATCAACCGCTTCCGTATCTACGCCAGTGTACAAAACCTTTTCCTGATCACCAAGTATACAGGCTATGACCCTGAAGTAGACACGTTTAACTCAGGTTATGGCGCCAATACCGCCTTTTCTCAAAACATCGACTTCTTCCCCTATCCACACCCACGTGTATGGAACCTGGGCGTAAATGTCGGTTTTTAAGAAAACACCGTGTAACCGTTAACGTGATATTTTTCGTTGTACAAAAAAATTAGCATATGAAAACGACTAAACATATATTCTTAGCATTGGTGGTGTTGATGAGTTTTTCCTGCAAAAAATTCCTGGAGGAAAAGCCTACTAATTTCATCTCCCCCGATGCTAACCTCACCAGCGCCAAAGTAGCCACGGCTTATGCCAATGGCTGTTATCAGAACCTCCAGGGTTTACTAAACGGACAGTCTGGCTCCTATGGTGGTAATACCTACAACCTGATGGAGTTCATGACGGGGAAAGCTAACAGTGACCTGGGACAAACAGGCTATGTAAATTTCCAGAATCTTACTTATAACATTACCTCATTTTATGTGGACACCTGGTGGCAGCATTTATACCTGGGTGTAGGGGCATGTAACCTGGCCCTGGAAAAGCTTCCGACTTTTACCACCCTGACAGATGAAGCTAAAACGAATATGCTGGCAGAAGCACATACACTGCGTGCATTCTATTATTTTCACCTGGTAAGGATGTACGGTGCAGTGCCAAAAGTAACCACTGTTCCAACTGACCTGAACCTGAACCTGCCACGCTCAGATGCAAAAGCGATCTATGACAGTATTATCATCCCCGATCTGGAAACAGCTGTAAAATCAACACTGCCCTGGAAAGACGCAAGTGGCAAAGTATCCATGGGATTCGTTCAATCACTGCTGGCAGATGTATACCTTACCTACGCAGGTGCTGCCATCAATGGTGGCAACCAGTACTATGCACTTTCTGCACAACATTCCAAAGAAGTGATAGACAAAGGCGGGTATACTCTTTTTCCTGAATACACAGATATGATCAACCCGGCAAATAAAAATACCAAAGAATTTATTTTCCAGGTACAGTACGCCGCAGCGGTGCCTTCCAGCAACCCGCTCACGCCACTTACTATTCCAAACTTCTCCGGCATATCCAAATATGCGGATGAATACGGCTCCGTATATCCGACCCCGCAGTTTATCAAATCATACCCTGCAGGCGATAAAAGAGTACAGGAAAAACAGTTTTTCTATACCAATTATAAGAAGGTAAATAGTCCTGATATTGTTACTTTTTCCAATCACTACATTTACAAATTTTTTGATGTAAATGCCGTTACCAACACCGCCAAATCAGATCTTAACTATACGCTCTACCGGTTGGCAGATGTGTACCTGTTGTATGCGGAAGCATCTAACCGCGCAGAAGGTACACCTAATCCCAGTGCTATTAGTTATGTAAACGCCATCCGTCAGCGGGCCAAATTAGCCCCTATTGGTGCTTTATCACAGGATGCATTTGAAAAGGAAGTGTGGTTACAACGTTACGATGAACTGTGCTTCGAAAATAAAATGTGGTTCGATATGATACGTACCCGTAAAGTACATAACGACGTGACCGGCAACTGGGATAATTTCATTGGACACACCACCGTTTTTGGCGCCACCTTCGCAGAAAAACAATTACTGTTCCCTGTTCCGAAACAGGAGATAGATGTGAACCCAAATCTGTTACCTAATAATCCCGGCTTCTGACCAGGATTATATGGATTTAAAAGGATTAACCTGATTGATAAGGGAGATTATATAGGTTTTAAAACGATTAACCTGATGGATAGATAAATAAATAGATAAATAGATAGATAGCGGAGCAGGATAAATTATTACATCTGATCTCCGCTACCCATCAGGTTAATCCTTTAAATCATTATAATCTTGGTCTATGACACAAAAGCTATTAAAATTACTGGTGTGCTGCTGTTTCCCCGGCATGGTCAGCATAGCGCAGCAAAAGCACCAACCCTTTACAGGCGTGGAATTGCAGCCTACTGTTGCTTACCTGAAAAATGCCGGCCCCCCCAGCAGGATGGTAAGGCTGGTATTTCATGGCGGACTTAACTATGAAGCAGGCACGCTTCACCTCGCTTTTAATGGAAAACAGGACAGTCTGACTATAGCTACCAACCCCGAAGGCATAGCTTATTATGAAATACCGCTCCCCGGAGAACCGGTAAAAGAGGATACGCAACTATTCATAAAATACCTGGCAAACGGGCAAACCTACACGGCGCGTTGTATGGTATCCCCTACCCGGAAATGGGATGTGTACATCCTGCCGCACTCACATGTAGACATAGGCTATACGAATGTGCAGGCCAAAGTACTGACCATTCATATGAACAACATTGATGAAGCCATTAAAATAGCCCGGAAGTCGGCCGATTACCCCGCAGAAGCCCGTTTCAAGTGGAATACGGAAGCACTTTGGGTGGTAGATCATTATCTCGCAGCAGCAGATGAAGCAAAGAAAACAGCCTTCTGGGAGGCTGTGAAAAAAGGATGGATCAACCTCGACGGTGCTTATGCCAATACCAACACCAGTGCTACCAGCTCCGCCCAATTACTGCACCTCTTTGAAACCGGTGTACAACTCGCCAGCGATCACGGCATCGGCATTCATACCATGTTCCAGGGCGACGTACCCGGCGCCTCATGGGGACTGTCGGCCCAGGCAGACATCACCGGTATCAGGTATTTTCTCAGTGCCCCCAACGCATCAGACCGGATAGGGACCTCCTATGAGTGGCGCGACAAGCCCTTCTATTGGCAATCGCCCTCCGGTGGTCAACGCCTGCTTTTCTGGCAATGCTCTCCCTACTCCATCGGCTATATGTTGAAGGGAAGCAAGATCCCTAATTTTTTTACGGTTGAAGATCCTAAGCCATACTATACCGGTAAACCAAGTGAAAATTTTCTGAATCCTTTTCTCTTTGATTATCTGTCAAAACTCGAACAACAAAACTTTCCCTATAACATGACCCTTCTCACCTGGGCCATGAGTGATAATGCACCATTAGACCCTGAACTGCCCGATGCAGTAAAAGCATGGAATGAACGGTATGCTTCGCCCAGGCTCATCATCACCGCAGTACCGCAGTTTTTCCATGACTTCGAATCGGCTTACAAAGACAAGATCCCGGTCATGTCCGGCGATTATACAGAGTACTGGACAGACGGCATCGCATCCGGCGCACGCGAAACGGCTATCAACAGGAACGCGTCTGACCGGTTGCAACAGGCAGGCGCTATCTGGGCGCTAAGGGGCAAACAAAATTATCCGGTGACGGCATTTAACCAGGCATGGACCAACCTCATCCTATTTAATGAACATACCTGGGGAGCCCATAACAGTGTATCACATCCCGAAGATCCAAAAGCCATCTCACAATGGAAATACAAGCAGGCATTTGCATTGAATGCACAGTTGCAGGCGCAAACATTGCTCGACAGCAGCACAGCGGGCGCCCTCACAAGAACCGGTGAAATAGATGTGTATAACACACTCGCAAAACAACGTACCGGGTTAGTAACCGTGCCGGCTAACATGAGCAGTAACGGTGATCTTGTGAAAGACAACAATGGTAAGAAAGTTCCTTCCCAGCGTCTCAGCACAGGAGAACTGGTTTTTCTTGCTACCGCACTTCCTCCCTTTTCAAAACAACGCTTCACCATCTATCCCGGTGCAGCATATGTATCAAAACGCGCTACCATAAAGGGAAACAGCCTGCAAAACGGCATCTATTCCATTGAAGTGGATGGACAGACCGGCAATATCATCAAATTACAAAAGAGCGGGAGTCCTCAAAACTTCGCTGATTCCGCCGGCCTCAATCAATATAATTACCTGCCGGGCGACTCAGTAGAGAAACTGCAACATGCCGGTAAGGCTACAATCACTATAAAGGAGAAAGGGCCGCTGGTAGTAAGTCTGCTCATAGCAACGCCTGCACCCGGCGCCAATTATCTGAACAGGGAAATAAAACTGGTAGCAGGAACAGACCAGGTAGAACTGATCAATACCATTGATAAAAAAGCAGTAGCTACCAAAGAAAGCGTACACTTTGTATTTCCCTTTCATATCCCCGGCGGACAGGTGAGATACAGCATTCCATGGGGAAGTATTACTGCAGAAGCAGACCAGATAGCACATGCTAACAGGAACTGGTATACGATGCAACGTTGGGTAGATGTGTCCAATAAAGAAGTGGGTGTTACCTGGTCCAGCCCCGATGCCCCCCTGTTTGAAATAGGTCAGTACCCAACCGCAGGGCTGATCGGCGGACTGCATAACTTTCCCGGATGGATCGGGTATACCGAACAGCAGCCCGTCATTTCTTCCTGGGTAATGAATAATTTATGGCATACTAACTTCCGGAGAGAACAGGAAGGCATCACTACTTTTCACTATTACCTGCAGGTACATAACGCTTACGATGCAACGGCCGCCAACTGGTATGGCCTGGAAAATCACCAGCCACTGGTAGTTGCACCGGCAACGGGCGCAGCTACCGCATCGCTCTTTTTTAATATCGCAGGCAAAGATGTGTATGTGGAAAATATTTATCCCGCCAGCAATGGAAAAGGGGTGCTGCTACAACTGGTAAACGCCGCTGAAACACCCACACAGGTGACACTTTCCCCCAAAAACAAAACGGCTGTATTGCAGGTATGGCAAAGCAACTTACTGGAAGAATATAAAGGCACGCCGGGTACTACTTTCACCATACCTGCAAAAGGCGTGATCATGATACGTGTAGAAACGAAATAATAAATATTGATAAGAACAATGAATAAAATGATCGATTCACCTGATAAAACTGGCGCTAACAATACGCATATGACAGGACGAGATGAAACACAACCTTTGCTGCCAATACATATGACAGAGAAGAAGGAAGATGGGTATGACATCTATCCTTTTCATCCGCTTGGCAACAACCAGATACATACCGGCTACCCCTCACTGGCCGCATGGATGGCCACGCAAAAGCTGGTCCTGATAGATGGTTATGTGGGTATATACTGGCATACCGTTCAGGCGTCGCTGGCGCAGCAATTCAACCTGCTGGGATTAAAAGTTACCTGGCACTACACAGCAGCGTTACAAAAAGACGCAGCGTCCATACAACAGCTGGTAGCGCCATTTACAGGCAGTGAAGGAGATGTGTGGGGCACAAAGTGCACATTGGATATAACGGCCTTTTTCGACATGGAAAAGCTGTCTTCCCTCCCATTTGACCAAACAGCTGACCTTAACATTGTAATAGGCACAGGTGCCACACTTACACATCCGCATGCCCCCCTGGTATATCTTGATATACCCAAAAACGAACTGCAATACCGGATGCGCGCAGGCACTGCAAACAACTTCGGCAGCAACAGAAAAGATACTGCAACGGCCACGTATAAACGCTTTTATTTCGTAGACTGGGTTGTACTGAATGCATACAAGCAAACATTGCTGCACAGGATCACGGTGATGGCGGATACCCAATGGCCCGAAAACGTTTCCTGGATGTTCAGCACAGATCTGCTTGCAGGAATAGACCGCATCAGTCACTCCTCCTTCCGCGTGCGGCCCTGGTTTGAACCGGGCGCCTGGGGCGGACAATGGATGAAAGAACATATCGCCGGACTGGACAAATCGGCTGTTAATTATGCCTGGTCGTTTGAAATGATTGTTCCTGAAAATGGCGTGTTGTTGGAAAGCAGCGGCAACATACTGGAGATCCCTTTTGAATGGCTGATGTACTACCGACATGAAGCCATCCTGGGACGGCACGCAACTATTTTCCGGTACGAGTTTCCGATACGGTTCGATTTCCTGGATACTTTTGATGGCGGCAACCTCTCTATTCAATGCCACCCCACCCTGGATTATATCCGGAAAAACTTTGGTGAAACCATTACCCAGGATGAAACATATTATATCCTGGATTGCAAAGATGATGCGGTAGTATATCTTGGCTTCCAGGAAGGAATTGATACCGGCGATCTCAGAACAAAATTGGAAAACAGCCGGGACGAAGGTATACCGCTGGAAGTAGATACCTACATACAGCCACACAAAGCCCGGAAGCATGAACTTTTTCTCATTCCCAATGGCACGGTGCATAGCGCAGGCGCCAATAACATGGTATTGGAGATCAGCGCCACCCCGTACATTTTTACTTTCAAAATGTATGACTGGCTGCGGCCGGGTCTTGATGGTAAATTAAGAGCCATCAACATCGGCCATGCATTTAATAACCTCGACTTCAGCAGACAGGGCGCGGCTGTTAGTGCGCAATTAATATCCCTGCCCACTATTTCGGAGCAGGGTAAAGACTGGCAGTTAATACATCTGCCCACGCATGCCGATCATTTTTACGACGTCCACAGACTGGAGTTTGACACCACCATTACCATCGATACAAAAGGCTGTTGTCTTGTTCTGATGTTGGTGGAAGGCACTTCCATTACGGTAACCGTTGGCAATGAACCGCCGGTGGTATATCATTATGCAGAAACATTTGTATTGCCGGCAGCGGCAGGAATATGTAGTATAAAGAATAACGGAGAGAAAAGGGTGAAGGTGATTAAGGCATTCTTAAAGGAGGAACATCCTGTTTTCAGTAAAATAACTTCCATTCCTATTTCATATGCAGCAACCCAACAATAACCTGGCGCTTACCACGCTGGTCGCCTCTCTTGGCGGTTTCCTTTTTGGATTTGATATGGCGGTAGTATCCGGCATATTGCCTTTCGTGCAGCAACAGTTTGCGTTGTCAGCATCACAGGAAGGTTGGTTTGTATCTTCCGCGTTGGCAGGTTGTATTGCAGGCGTGATCTTCGCCAGTGATATCAGCGACAGGCTGGGCCGAAAGAAACTGTTGTTTCTTTCGGCATTGCTTTTCCTTCTGGCAGCAGTGGGATGTACCTTCATCCGTTCTTTTTCCTGGCTGATCACGGCACGTATCGCCGCCGGTATCGCCGTTGGTATTGCTTCCAGTGTTGTGCCGCTGTACCTCTCTGAAATAGCGCCTGATCATCAGCGGGGGCGATTGGTGACCTTTTATCAACTGGCGGTTACAATCGGAATATTCAGTGCGTATCTGAGTAATGCTTTACTCTTGCAATATGCACCCGGGCATCCGTCATCACCCCATGATTCCTGGTCAGGTATTATTGCCGGGCTGGAAGTATGGCGGAAGATGTTTGGGGTAGGTGTATTTCCCGCAGCCATGTTCCTGTTCGGTATTTTATGGATCCCTGAAAGTCCGCGCTGGTTGAAGCGGCAGCCGGGAGCCCCCGTCACTTCAGCAACAACGGAAGGGAGTTACCGGCAACTGTTTGCACCCCAATATCGCAGGCCCTTACTGATAGCTATATTATTGCCCTTATTTTCCCAGTTCAGTGGTATTAATGCCATCATTTACTACGGCCCGACTATTTTACATAATGCAGGTATCACCCTTAATAATTCTTTATTAAGTCAACTTTTCTTTGGGGCAGCAAATGTTCTTTTTACTTTCATCGCCATCTGGAAAGTAGATAGTCTTGGCAGAAGGCCGTTATATCTTTGGGGAACAGCCGGTGCTACTATCAGCTTAATACTCACGGGTATCTGTTTCTATACCAGCAACACCGGCGGTCTTTATTTACTGCTTTGTGTACTGGCATTCCTGGCCTTCTTTGCCTTCTCCATCGGGCCTTTAAAGTTTGTGATAGCCGCTGAAATTTTTCCGGATGGTATCCGCGCAAAGGCGTTGTCATTAAGTATTATGGTGATGTGGATAGCCGACACAATAGTAGGACAGCTGACGCCTATGCTGTTGCATGCTGCCGGTACCGCACAAACATTCTGGTTTTTCGCCCTCTTCTGCCTGCTGGCATTTATAACGGTGTATAAGCTGATTCCGGAAACAAAAGGACTCTCTATGGAGCAAATCCAGCAACACTGGAATAAAATAATGCATTAAAAAATGACAGGTAAATGAGATGCTCTTCCCCGTATGCCATCCTCAAAAAATACTACCTTCGCTACCACGAAAAGAATGGATAAGGCGATGACACATCTTGATAAGACATTTGAAGAAATAACTTATACCGGAAAAGTAATTGAGGACAGAGAGTTTGAAAATTGTACGTTTAAGAAATGTGATTTCTCTGACAGCGAATTCCCCAATAACAGATTCATAGATTGCACGTTTGAAGCATGCAATCTTTCCATGATGAAATTAAACGGCACCACGCTGAATAATGCGGTATTCACACACTGTAAGATCCTGGGTGTCATCTTTACCGACTGTCACGACTTCCTCTTCAGCGTACGGTTTGAAAACTGTGTATTGGACTATGCTTCTTTCATGAGAAAAAAGATGTTAAAAACGCACTTCATCCACTCTTCTTTAAAAGAAGTAAATTTTAGCCAGGCTAACCTTAGCAATGCCGTTTTTGACGGAACAGATCTGTCGGGCGCGCTTTTCAATACAACCAATCTTACCGGCGCCAACTTTGTTACAGCTTTCAACTATGCCATTGATCCCGAATTAAACACTATTAAAAAAGCCAGTTTTGCTATGCAGGGTCTTCCCGGTCTTTTATTGCGTCATCAGCTAAAAATAGTGTAGCCGTTGCCGTTTCCCCGGCTGTAAGCCCGTTCCCACTATGTTTGTGTTTTCCTGTGATTTGCCTAGATTTGCCATACAGGCAGCTGATATTTACATTTAATCAGTACAGTTTAATTATGAAGCGATACAGGTATGAAGCATTTGCCGCCGTGATCGAAAAAAATATCCGGGAAGGCGTTTATAAACCGGGGCAAAAACTCCCATCAGTAAGGATCTTAAAAGAAAAATACAAAACCAGTATCAGTACCATTCAAAATGGCTATGAGCATCTTATTTTCAAAGGGCTGGTAGACAGTATTCCAAAATCAGGTTACTATGTAAGTAATAACCCGGTGCATGCAGGAAAAATGAAGATAGTTCGGAAAGCGCCTGTGGTGCGGGATGCAGTGTTTCAAAATAACCTGGCACTCACCACATCGCTTAGTTCCGGCAGGAATACCTTATCGGAATTTAATGTAGCTGCACCGGGCGATCTTTTAGTGCCGCAAAAACTTTTATTGCGGACCATGCAACAGGTGATCCGGGAACACGGGGCAAGTCTTTTAAGGTACTATCCATCTAATGGTGCAGTGGCATTAAAAGATAACATCGTTAAGCGCGCCGCCGGTTACAATACTATTTTTAATGCAGGCGAATTGATCATAACAGATGGCGCCTTGCAGGCGTTGTATATTGCGCTGGCTGCTGTTTGCATACCAGGTGATGTAATTGCCGTGGAAAGCCCCTGCGTATTTTCAGCACTTGAAGTAATCAGGATGTTAAGATTAAAGGTGATAGAAATACCGACGGATCATCATACCGGATTTGATATTGATTATTTAAAAAGGGCCTGCGAAAAAACCAGTATTAAAGCCATATTAGTCACCCCCAATTTTCAAAATCCTACGGGCATTCTTCTTTCGGAAGATCAAAAGAAACAGTTACTGGGAATAGCAATGCATTACGGGATTCCCCTGATTGAGAATGATGTGTATGGAGATTTAAACTTCAGCGGGCAGCGGCCTTGTAATATCAAGGCATTTGATGATAGTGGGCTGGTGATGACCTATACATCCTATTCAAAAACTTTAGCACCGGGTATCCGTTTGGGCTGGCTCTCTCCCGGCAAATTTTTCCGGCAGGCGGAACAGATCAAATTTTCTCTGGGCAGCACGGTTTCTCCAGTATACCAGGAAACCGTCAACCGGCTACTGGATTCCAGCAGTTATGACCGGCACATAAGAGCGTTCAGGATGCAACTGGCTAAAAATGCTTACCATACCATTCATCTTTTGTCTGCTTATTTCCCCGCAGGCACCACTGTGATAACGCCGGACGGCGGTTACAATATCTGGGCGCAAATGCCTGAAAAGACAGATATGGAAAGCTTTTACCGTCACTGTGAAAAAGTCGGGGTAAGATTTACGCCCGGATATACTTTTACATTCTCCCATGCATTCAACAGGTCATTCCGGATTGTATTTGCTGATAAATACTCTCCTAAAAGAGAGAAAGCCATTAAACAGGCCGGGCAAAAGGCGCAATGACCGGGTATTCATCTGTACTGGTTAGTTTTTACTAAAGTGTATCTGTATCCTTATAAGATCCGGGGTACCTTTAGTATTAACAAAAGCAGCGGATAATGGATAGAAAAATCATAACGAAGTTCACGGTAGTAACAGAACAGGGTATTGAGGACTTGTCGTACCTCACTAAAACTTTAGCCCTCGAAAAATTTACAGGTATCCTCCCGGAAAATATTATAGCCTCCTATATAGCCGATAATTTTAGTAAAGAACGGTTGATCAATGATGTGAACAGCTTCTCCAATCAATGGCTGATTGTATATATTGATGAAGAGGCGGCAGGCTATGCCCGCATTACATCCCAGGGCAAGCGACCGGATGTCCTGGCGGGCAAAAGAGCGATCCGCATGGCTGATTTTGGCATCTTAAAAAAGCACTCAGCTACAGCAGGCACGCAATCACTCTTTGAGAAATGCCTGGTGGCAGGTAAAGCCTACGATGCCATATGGTTGAATGAATACAGCGGTCATCCCTTCCTCGCTTTTTTTGAGGAGCAGGGGTTCAACATCCAGGACCAGGTAGCGGAATCAGATGGGCTTCCGGTTCCCTCTGTGTATATGATAAGGATGGCGCAATAAAGGTATTACATTACCAGCGTTCCAGATCGCCGGATTGGCCATAGTAGCCGATATGGGAAGATATTTTCGCCTGATGATCCAAATTTCCTCCTAATTGCTCCTAATTTTGCAAGAATTAGGAGCAATTAGGAGGAATTAGCTGTTTTGCTCCTGATTTTCCCAATACCCCAAAAAAATATGATGATACAGCAGCCAATGGCTACTGCATCATCATATCATCCTTTATAACGTTAACGGTTATACGCCTTACTTTTTAGGCCAGGCAGTTTCCACGCCCTGTGCGCGGATGAATTGCTGAAAGTCCTGCAACAATTCCTGCTTTTCGCGTACCTGTTTAGGCGCTACATTTTTATTGCGTGCATAAGCGACCAGTAATCCTACTGCTTCGCCGATACTCCACTCTACCGGATGTAACCGGAAACACCCGTTGGTAATATGGGTGGTACCAATGTTCTTATTTGCCGGAAGCAGGTTTTCCATCCGTTGCGGCAATAAGGCGCCCAGTGGAATCTGAAACGGCAGCGACCCAAAATCAACATAATTGACACCGGTACTGCTTGGATGAAGATCGATATGATAGTACCCTACGCCAACGCTGTCATAAAATTCGGCCGCTGTATTGCCCTTTTCCTTCCCTGTTTTCAGGGCGCGGTTCTCTGCGCCTACATGCTCTTCCAGCACGGTAAATACCGCCTTAATACGCCTGGATTCACGGATATACGGATACTTGGCCAGGCCATCTTCTGTACCCATGATATCTTTACGCAGCCGGATACCCTGCCAGCCTTTGCCGCCATCAGGGCGCGGGGCTTCGGTTTGCAGCCAGTAAAGCAGGGAGAGACTCAACTGCTTAGCCCTTTCCACATGGTGTTCAAACATATCCTGGCTGGCCCCTATCAGGTTACCAAGCATGTAGTCATTCTGCGGCCAGTTCACGATGGTAATATCACCGGCGAAAGTGCCCTTCTCAAAATTTTCCTTGTTAATGATCCTGCGGTAGTTCCATAGGTTCAGCTTATCACCGGTTTTAATTCCTTCCGGATGAAAGCCGAGTTCTTTTGGTTGCAGCGTACGCGGATCAGAATAATGCAGATCCAGCAGCCTGCCCGACCATGCCGGTGTAAGCGCCGGTACATGATTGCGCCAGAAATCATATTCCTCTGGTTTATCGATCACATGATTCTCTCCGGGAACATAGTCTATGGCGAAGCACATCGTGAAAGCCTGGTTGTTTTCAGGATTCCCTTTTTCCGGTGCATGCAATTCTCCGGTCTGACTGCGTGATTCTGTACCCGTAACAAATTCAGTACCTGTTAAAGGAAGCAGGTCGCCCATTTCGGTGGCATCTGCAAAGTAGCTGCCTTTCAATATTTTTTCACGCTGATCACGGAGGTCCACCGCCTTCAGCGCCTGGACTTTGTTGCCGCTTACTTCAGCGCCCTTGATCCTGTGTTCAAGCAGGATTGTTAGTTTACCATTGCTGACAAACGGCGCCAGCATTTCATTCAATGCGGCCAGTGCAACCCTTGGTTCATGACAAAGTTTCGATACGCTGCCATCACCCGGATTCAGGTAAGGACGTTTCTTCGCGTCTTCCGTAAGTGGATAATTACGCACATAATATGCACGGATGCGGTCCCGCAACTCACGATAATGCGCGGGTGCACCATGCGTTTCTATCCAGGTATGTTCATCAGGCGGTACTCCCTGCTGGGTGAGCTGCCCACCTATCCAATCCGTTTCTTCGGTGAGTATTACCGACTGATTATTGTGCAGCGCAGCCAGGGCAGCGGCAACGCCGCCTAGTCCACCACCGGCTACAATCAGATCGGCGGTAAGCGTCTGCGTTTTCTTCTTACTCTTTTTCTTCTTCGTTTGCCCGTTCCCGGGAGCCGCCCATCCGATAGCCGGTTTGGTAACTACTGCACCACTGGTCAGTGCAAGCATACCTAGGAAATTTCTTCTTTTCATTACCTTAAATTAAGATTCATATGATGCAAAAGGCAGTGCACGGCCTGATAATGCCGGTGCACTGCTTTTTCTTCAAAATAATCAATCGCTTATATCTTCTCACAAAAAAATTACGCGCTGCTATCTTCTCACAAATCTATCACCCGTAATTTCCTTATTCCTACCATTCCGGATTCTGTGTTAATCCGGGATTAATATCCCTTTCTGCCTGCGGTACCGGTAACAGGGCCAGTTTCGGGAACCAGAAACGTGTTTCTCTTGTATAACGGAGATCCAGCTGACCTGTATAATCCGGAATACTATTCAGATCATGTATGGTAGATGTTTTATAGTTCGGCACAGGAGGCATATTGGTTTGGCTTTTGGAAATACCTACTACTTTTCCCGGCATCACTAGTTCTGCAATACCCCAACGACGGATATCAAACCAGCGGAAACCTTCTACGGCCAGTTCCACGGTACGTTCCCGACGGATCAATTTACGCAGTTCCTGCTGATTGTTTTCATTGACAGTAGCTACATCCGGTTGTCCTGCTCTCTGCCGCACCTTGTTGATAGCAGCGATCACCGTACCATCCAGTTCATTTAATTCGATCTTTGCTTCCGCATACGTCAGCAACACTTCTGCATAACGCATCAGGATAAAACTTACTCTTGACAGAAAAGCATTTTCATCTGTCATCGTGTATTTAGACCAGAGATAACCTACGCCACTTTTAGCGGGACCAAATGCATTATCAAAATCAGCATTGGATTTAACAGTCCAGCTACCATCTGCATTTTTGAAAGACGTTGTGTTTTTATAGATGTCGTACACGAATGTAACGAGGTTCATACTCACAGTATCACCAGGTAAGGCAACCGTGTATTTCAGGCGCAGGTCACGGTTTTCGCGTGGCTTCGCCGGATCATATAGTGCCGATTCATCGATCCGTTTTCCGTCTTTCGCCTCAAACATATCTACCAGTCGTTGTCCCGGGAAACGGCCTGACTGGCCGCCTGCTGCACGGGAGGCATTACCCAAAGGCAGGTTGGTACGTGAAGTTGCCAATGCATCCGTGTAAAGGATTTCGAGCATAATTTCATTGCCCGCATTAGGTTTCTGACCAGTCCTGGTAAACAGGTCCCCAAATTTCGGATTCAGGGAGAGTCCTGCATTATCTATAACAGATTTAGCTGCTGCTGCCGCAATATCGTAGTCTTTGTTATTGAGTGCAGTACGCGCTTTGAGCCCCATCGCTACGGATTTGCTCACACGGCCTCTTTCAAAAGGCATCCAGTTAAGTGATGCTGCCGCTTCATCCAGTTCATCATACACGAACTTTATGATGTCTGCTTTCGGTGCACGCACCTGGTTATAAAATTCAGTTGGCAGCAATGGCTTTGTAATCAGCGGAGCATCGCCAAACATAAAGGCGAGGTAGTGATATGCCCAGGCGCGCAAAACTCTTGCTTCCGCTTCCAGGCGATTGTAGGTAGCCGGCGCTACTTTATCCTTCGCTTTGGTCATCCCGTCCAGCAAAGTATTGGCGCGCTGAATGGTGATATAAGCCGATTTCCAGATATTGGCAGGATGTGCATCATAGGTATCAAACGTTCCTTCTCCCAGATCGTTTGCACGGAGGATGGCCAGATCGGTCCAGGCATCCGTTGCAGACTGATAAGGCACCAGGCCAAAGTCCCAGTTAATGGAAGTATATACCGCCGTAAGGGATACATTGATTTCCGTTTCATTATTCAGGAAGCTTCCGGTAGCAGGCGAGCTAAGCGGCACCCTGTCGAGGAATTTATTACATCCTGACATGGATACAAGCAAAAAGCAAAATCCTATTTTATAGATTATTTTCTTCATTACTTAAAAGTTTACATTAAGACCAACAGTGTAGGTTTTCATAATCGGGTAGAATTCACCAGCGGTATTTGTTTGTTCAACATCAAATCCCGGGAAGAATTTATCCCATGTAAACAGATTCTGTCCGCTTACATACAGTCTTACTGATTTAATTTTGGCCTTACTGGTTAAAGATTTTGGCAGGGTATATCCCAGTACAACGTTCTTCAAACGCGCGTAGGCGCCGGATTTCATCCAGAAGGAAGAAGCTACGTAGTTGTTGGTGATACTGTTGGCAGTCAGGCGCGGATAAGCAGCATCTGTATTTTCAGGAGACCAGGCATCACGTTGATGTTCGAAAATAGTTCCCTGGAAGCTCGCAGAATAAAATGGCTGCGCACCGGTGCCGGACATATAGTTATTACGTTTGCCTACACCCTGTAAAAATACATTGACATCAAATCCTTTGTACTGGCCACCGAGGCTCAGGCTATACTCATACCTGGGGAATGAGTTATCCAGCACCACGCGGTCGTAAGCATCTATCTTGCCATCAGGAGTACCGGCAGCACCACTTATATCACGGTATTGGATATCACCTGGTTTTGTGTTGGCAAAATGGAAAGGCGCCTTGTCAATTTCTTCCTGTGACTGGAACAAACCCATTGCTTCATAACCATAATAGGAATTCAATGCATATCCTTCCTTCGTGATCAGCGCACCACTGATGTATTCTTTTCCACCCAGGTTAGTAACTTCGTTTCTAACATCAGAGATATTAAACTGCACATTGTAAGAAAATTCATTTACCCTGTCTTTCCATCCCAGACCGAGTTCCCATCCGGTATTACGCATAGAACCAATGTTGATGAACGGTGCACCAAGTCCCACGTAGGTAGGTACCCCATCCAGTTGCAACATGTCTGTGATTTCACGTTTGAAATAATCAGCGGTCACACTCAGGCGGTTGTTTAAAGTATAGAAGTCAGCGCCTATATCAAGGATCTTAGATGTTTCCCATTTAATGAAAGGGTTAGCTGCGGTGCTGACTGCATAACCTGCATTGATGGCGTTATTGAAATAGTAATTATACGCACTGCCTGAGCTATACAAAGCATAGGTAGGGTAATAGCTGGACAGGTTCTGATTTCCCAATGAACCATAGGAAGCCCTGATCTTTGCATTGGTGATGATATTGCTGATCGGTTTCCAGAAATTTTCTTCGGAAATGCGCCATCCTGCAGACACAGAAGGGAACAGTTTCCACCAGTTTTCTTTTCTGAAACGGGAAGAAGCATCGAAACGGCCATTTACTTCCAGCAGGTATTTTTCTTTATAGTTATAGTTGATCCTGGAGTAAGCAGAAGCCATGGCATATTCGCTTTCAGAACCGGAAAGTGTTTGTCCCAAAGGATCTGCGGCATCCAGGTAAGGCAATGATTCGGAGATCAGGTTCTGACGATACGTATTTACAAAACTGGTATTAAAAAGCTCTGTAGAGAATCCACCCAGTACGGTGAATGCGTGATCGCCCATGTTCCAGTTGTAGCTGGCCTGGGTTCTGAATACGTTGCGTTTTGTTTGCGCGTTGTTGTCATAGATCGCGTTGAAGTTTGGCCAGGGGCGTGCAAAATCCAGTTTATTATTGGCTACATCAGCAGTATAGATCTGATATTGTCCTTGTAATTTTCTGCCGCGATCCACCAGGAAATTCGAGCTATAGCTTGCCAGGATTTCCATGCCTTTGATAGGCTTATAGGTAAGTGTTCCCGTGAGGATACGCGTATCAGAAATCAGCTTATCAAATCCGCCGTCTTTAGCTTGTGCAGCGGGGTTGGTGTTAGACCATCCTTCGCCCCATTCACCGGTATCATATTGACCCGGTGCTGTTGCAGGTAAGCCCAGCATATAACGGATAATTGACTGCGGGTTAGAGTTGCCCGGCCAGTTGCGTTCAGACCTGTTTACCACTACATCTACGGAAGCGCCCAGTTTACTCGTGAGGGCGATGTCTGTATTAAAGCGGAGGTCAATACGGTTAAAGTCTGTGTTGGCAGTCAGACCATTCTGACCCAGATAGCTACCGGAACCAAAAACTTTGATCTTGTCATTACCGGCAGATACATTGATGTTGTGGTTATGCATCAAACCATTGTTTACCAATACGAGATCTTTCCAGTTTGTATTGAACCTGGAAAAATTATCGGGTCCGAGTTTTTCATAATCTGCGATCTGTTGTGTGAAAGCAGGTGGCAGGCCACTGTTGACCTGTGCCACGTCCCACAGTTTCATGTGGTCGAGTGCACTTACTTTAACCGGCAGGTCGGTAGGTGTTTGTTTGGTGAGATAACCGTTGTAGCTAACGTTCACACCATTTGTTCCTCTTTTGGTTGTGATGAGGATAACACCATTTGCAGCGCGGGAACCATAGATGGCCGCAGCAGCAGCGTCTTTCAGTACAGAGATGCTCGCGATGTTGTTGGGATCGATTGCATCCATACTCATTTCAATATTATCTATCAATACCAGTGGATTTTGCCCGGCGTTGATAGAGCCGATACCGCGGATACGGATGGTACCACCATCGCCACCAGGTACGCCTGATTGCTGGGTAACCGTAACGCCTGGTGCAGCGCCTTGCAATGCCAGTGATGCAGAAGCAACGGATCTGTTGTTCATTGTTTTACCATCGATAACAGAAACAGCGCCGGTCAGGTTAATTTTCTTCTGTGTACCATAACCTATTACCACTACTTCGCCCATTTGTTTGTTGGATGATTGCAGGAACACATTTACTTCCTGCTGACTGCTGGCTTCTACTTCTTTTGAATCGTAGCCAACAAATGAGAAAACAAGTGTAGCCGTAGCCGTAGTACCTGAAAACTGGAAGTCACCCGAACCATTTGTGGTGGCACCTTTGGTGGTTCCTTTCATCACTACGTTTACACCAGGTAAAGGTGTGCCGTCCACATCTTTAACCTTTCCTTTAAATAAATGACCGCTTTGCCCAAAGGCATCTGGTTGTTGAAAAATGGCCAGGAGCAAAATAAGGATAATGCCCAATCGCCTGTGGAGTGTAATTTTCCCCATAGATAACAGAATTTGATTGATGAATGGTATGAGTATACGAAACCTGTGTGGTTACGCACAGGTTTCGCGGATATACAGATTTTATTGCACGGTACAGTTGTTACATTTTTATTCGCTGAACAGCTGTTTTATCACAGGTGCCATGTTTTCTTTAACGGTTGATTGTTTGGTGAGATCCCAGAAATTCTGTTGATCTGCTGTCAGCACTTGTGTGGCTACTATCCAGCTTTGTGTCCAGCCGGTAAGTGTGCCCCAGGCGCCCCAGCCAGCATCTGCATTGGATGCCCAGTATTCCCAGCGGTTGTATTCGAATGCCCTGAACCAGGCGCCGTCGAGATCTTTAAATTTATCGCTCTTCACTTGGATACGTGTCATGAAATCAGCGAGGCGGTTTACAGCGTTTTTGTATTGTTGATTACCGGTTGCCTGAGCAGCTTCGTTCAAACTAAAGAAAGCAAAGTTGCTGGTGTAGAGCATGTCAGCAATCTGATCACCATTTGTGAAGATGAGTGGTGCTTCATGCAGGCCATATTCTTTATTAGAAGCGGTGCGGCCAAATTTACCTTTACCGGCGCCGAGTTCTTCGCGGATAGCA
This sequence comes from Chitinophaga sp. MM2321, assembly GCF_964033635.1. Taxonomy (NCBI): domain Bacteria; kingdom Pseudomonadati; phylum Bacteroidota; class Chitinophagia; order Chitinophagales; family Chitinophagaceae; genus Chitinophaga; species Chitinophaga sp. MM2321. The sequence continues at coordinate 1,166,637 of NZ_OZ035533.1, read as the reverse complement.
CCGGAAGCGTCCTGGTTCTCTAATATTTTCTGCACAATCACATCGAGCCATTGGCGATGTTCAGGCGTGTCTTCCACACGTACCAGCCAGGCCAGTGGCAGCACCATCCTGGCTCTTTCCTGCTGGATACCGTTGGTCCATTTCCATTTATCAGGATAGTCCTGCATGGTGATGCGTATAGCTGTTTTGGCTTTATCCAGCAAAGGCTGATAACCGGTTTTTTCGTATAGCCACAGGTAGAGTGCCCACATCCATGATTCAAAATGAGGAGCAGGATTTACCACATCTCTATCCCAATAATATTTCCAGCCATTCTTCTGAAGATCTTTGTCTTCGATGCGATCACTTCTGAAACCATTTTTACCGGTAGTACGGAAATTGGCGATGATACATTCTACAATCTGCTGGTTCCATTTGTCGGTGCCCAGGTAAGCGGAAGCGCCCAGCATACCGAGTATTGCGCGTGCATTGTCATCACCATAATACACATATGGATGGGTGTTTGACCAGCCGATAAGTCCATAGCTCGGACTTTTCAAATTATTCCTTTCACCGGCCCGCAGGTTGGAAACAGAGAAAACAAAATCGATGAGATTTTTTGCTCTGTCCTGATAGTCTGCATTGTTAAGGTATTTACCGGCAGCAGCTAATGCATAGGCAGCTTCGCCCTGTACATCTGCACGGAGCCAGTAGCGGTATTGTTGTTTGCCGTCGTAATAGATTTTAGAAGCATGGCCTTCGAGTAATCCGAGCAACCCGTTTCCGTTTGCATGACCCGGTGAAAGTGGTGCAGCAACGGGCATTGTGCCGTCTCCCTGGTATTTAATCCATTCATCTTTCCAGTCAGGATGAATATAGAAAGGTCCTTTTGAAAACCACTCTACGCCTTTCTGAATGCTGACAGCTTTCGCTGTTGTAGGCAGTACAGCATCTTTACTATACATAGGTACAACGTACGCCGGCCATGAGTGAAAACCGTCGATCTTTTTACCAGTCATCCATGTGAGGATATAGGACCAGATTGTTTTCCAGGCGTCATCCGGACCGTAACGGCCCGTAGCGAAATTGGTCATTTTGGTAGTAGCCAGCATCATGTTGCCTTGTGTAAAAAGCAGCGGATATTGTGGTACATCATCGATGCCATATTCGGCTTTGTCGAGTCCGGCCACTTTGGCCAGTATAATGAGTGGATCTTTTACTTTAACAGGTATGGCGTAGCAGTCATTGATACCCAGGATGCTCATGGGTTTGAGCCGATCACCAAATACGGTGCTGGTTACAACGCCGCGTTCCAGTTGTGTATGGAGGGTATCGCCGGTGAGGTCGAGTCCCGGAATGGCAGCAGGGTATTCGATATAAATTTTTAGTTTTTTACTTTGCGCCGTTTGTAGCAAAGCCGGGGAGATGTTTACCCTTGTAGCCGGGTAGCCATCTGCTACAATGATCAGTGCATCGCCTTTTGCGGCGGCTTTGACACCTTCTTCCGGTGTGTTGAATCGTTTCAGTGGAAGGTTTTCTTTTTCGAGAAGAAGGTATAAATCGTTAGTGGCGCTTCCGCAGAATATTAAGCGTATTTCTCCGGCTAAGGCGTTTTTCGCCAATGCCAGCAACATAAATAAAGAAGTGATGAATAGCTTTATTCTCATATGGCACATTTTAACTAACGCAGTGATTTTGGTTGTGGTATTTAGTAAATTATATTTCTAAATCAATCTTTATTTATAAATTAATTCTGCATTAAAGGCTAAATTATATAAATTATTTTAAAAAACAAGGTTTGTATTGTTTTAATATTTTAAACCACTGATATATGGAGAGATATTTATCTGTTGAGGATGATTTTTGCCGGGGTTTCAACAAAACACTATCTGCCCCGGAGGGGTGAAGCATCATTTTCACTATATATGGTATTATATCTATTTTCCGTTGAGGCGTTTTTTGAGCAACGCAGGATAGGTATCACCGGTTGTTGTACCTGCACCATCCATAAAAGCACCATAGGTAATGCTATCACCGAAACAAATCAGTTTATGTTTTTTGCGCAGGAGTCGATGTTTCTTCAGATAGTTATAGATCACCGTCGTCATAAACTGGTATCCTTCTTTAGTGGGATGAACACCATCCTCTTTTCCCATATTGGCTGCATTTACAATCAGGGAATGAGCGCCCCTACCGGGTTCTCCACGGTCTTTAAAGATGCGGTTAAGATCTATAAAACCAAGATGTTGTTCTGCTGCAATATTCTTCACTATCGTTGTAACTGAATCCAGCTTGCTATTAGGGTCCTGCTGGAAAAGCGCCCGCTCATGCCGTTGGAAAAGATACCCGGAATCAACCGGCAAAGGACTCATTAGTACTAAGGCTATTCCTTTATCTTTTATACTTTTTATCAACGCACGGTAATTATTATCAAACTGCTGATAACTGACAAACTTATGCGAGTTGATCATATCATTTGCACCCACCAGTAATATCACCAGATCAGGCTGTTCGTTTAACACATCTGCGCTTACCCGCTTCATCAGATCATTGGTATTATTACCCGCTATACCCTTATTGAGTACGGTATAGGGCCGGTTTTCCACAATAGCCCTATGACTGGAACAGGCAGCAAAAAAGATACATAGCAATAATAAAATACCGATTTTCATGGAGGCAAGATAATACATGAATCATTTAAATGTACTTCTTCATGCAATCATGATTTCAAGCGTTTCATTCGCCTGTATCGTTAATTTCTTCGCAAGTGAAATATATATTTTGTTACCTGCTGTTTTAAAACGCAAAGGCCGGTTGGTACCATTTAATTTTACCATCACCTTTACTGTCTGTTGCCCACCCATCCGCTCAAAAGCCATTTCTTTCACACGCAATGAACCATATACAGGCTTTATGGCGTGTTGTTGACCATGCTCCTCTTTCCACTGGCTATACGTGCCCCAGCCTTCCGCAGCAGTGAATGCCGCTTTAAATTTTTCCGGCTGTATCCGCGGGGCAAATGCGATGTAACCTTTGGGGCCATGGTATTCAAATCCGCAGGCATTGATAAAGGTACCATAGGAAGCCATTGCACGGGCATAATGATCACTGCATTCAATTTCATTAAAAGGATTTCTTTTAGCAGGATGATAGCGGTCGTGGATAACACGTGTAAGCACCAGGCTTTCATCCACCATTCCTTCGGCCATCAGGTGCGCTGCTACCTGGTGTTCAAAACCACTCATACACTCGTGGAAATAACCGAGTTGCCAGGTTGTACGATCACCATAAGGCGCCGGCTCATTATGCGGATTGGTGTTCATGATCATTCCGCCTTCTCCCGCCAATGCATAGGGGCGTCCTCCTGTATGCGTTTTAATATAAGGCCCTACATCCATCGTGAAATTATACTTCCACAATGCTTTTAAAGCAGTTACTGTTTTTTCTTTATCAAGGACCCTCGGCAGACCTACCTGGAAAGCCCAGCTTTGTCCCAACACCTGATCAATATGACAAGTATTATAGGCCCCCAGCTTCGCTCTTCCCAAAACGGCGTCAGGCCGGTGAATAAAATATTCTCCGTTAAAGAGCATTGTTTCCATGTTCCTGCGGCCCTTTTCCACATAGGTGGCGCAGGTACCAGCAAAGGCATGATCACCCGCTTCTGTTGCCATTGCCTGTGCCGCACCGGCTGCGGCGATACAGAGTCCGGCAATCCAAGCAATTTCTCCTTCCCAAACGGCGTCGAGTGTATTTTGCATCGGGGTATCTGTGAGGCCGTCGCCGTTACTGTCCTGTGCCAGCATAAACCCGATGGCCTTTTTCATCTTCGGCCAGTTGGTGCGGAGAAAGGTATCATCCTTACTCATCTGATGCTCCCGGTAAAAGCGGAGGATCGTGCCGGCCTGCCCATCGATGGCTGGCCGTTTTTCAGTTTCACCCCTGAAAAGAATAGCACCGCTATCTTCCTTAAACCCGGTACCCAGATCTACCCGCGCCCGGAGGTCACGCTCCAGTTCCGGAAAGATACGCGCTACACTTTGCGCATAATGCCATACATGCGTACACGTACCCCGGCACGCGCCTACACCCTCCCATCCCCAGAAACGACCATCCGAAAAACGATACGTATTGGCAGTAGCAAGGGTGCCTATATTTATAAAGGTGCGTTGCAGGAACCAATCCGGCAACGTACCACCATACCAGGTTTGCTGCCACAGATCCGTTGTGGTTGTGAGCTTATTAAAATCAGCCGCAAGATATTTACTCACCGCCAACGCATCTTTAAACTTTGCCGCATAATAATAACCGTCCTTTGCATCTGCCACCAGCTCTTTTAGTTTGGGATGCAGCTGATTAAAATACCAGGTGACAGAGAAATCAGCTTTCAATGCCTGCCCGGCGGCAATGCGTTCTGCTACAACGATACCACCCACTAATTTATCCGGCGCATCCTGCGTGGCAACAGCAGTTGATACTTCCTCAAAACAGGCCGTTGTTACAGGCCATGGCTGTAGTGAAGTATTGGCTTTACCTCCGGCGCCATGGAGTGTTAAGCACATGTTTCCACTATCCGTAGCCGTTAACGATGCAGCGTCTTGTGTGTCGTAATCAAAAAATAAGCTGGTCCTGCCGGCAGCTGTATCCACCTGGTTACGCCGCTTTCCTTTTCCGGTTTTGGCAGTAAGCTTATTAGCGCCGTTTTCCAACCATCCCAACAAGGAAATATCCATGGCGGCATCGGAAGTATTCTTTACTTCGAGGCGCAGTATAGTAGCCGGCAGTGAAGAGTTATCCGCATCCAGCGGAATGAAAGGCGCATAAGCTTTCAACTGCACCGTTACCGGGAAATCTTTACTGCTGTAGGTGACCAACGCCGTTGGATAAGCAGGTTCAAAACTTATCTCGTCCCAGTGTTCCTCATTCAGTTCCTTGATCCATGTTGTGCCGTCCCGGATAATTTGGATAGCGAAGCCCTGATCCAGTATCCGCCTGTTATCCGCAATAGCCGGTTCTATATAGGCCGAGCCATCACGTGAACGTATTTTCCGCATCGTGTTACCATCGTTCCAGTTGACCGTTTTTGGATCGATACCTTCATGCGTGGGTTCCATTGTTTCATTATAGATCTGCCAAAGCCATAAGCGGCCATCACCACCCAAATAAACGGTACCTGCATGGAGTCCACCTACGGGCATACCTATATATTTTAATTCATTCCGGCTCTTCAGCCAGGAAGTAGTATTACCTTGCTCATAAAGTGATTTCAGCCACGCGGTATCAATGCCTTTGTTGAAAGGAATATTATGTACGGGCATACCAGGAGCCCATGGACTCCTGGCCCATAAAGGGAAACGAATGGCTACCACACCGGCTGCCAGCAAACTTGCATTTCTCAGAAAACTTCTTCTCGGTATTTGGTTATTCATAATATCGCGTGAAAAATCAGGGTGACCATAAAAATATATGGTGCAATCAATATACAAAATATCTGATTATCTGTTTGTAATATAAACGGATAAAAATGTAATGACGGGCTATTTTATACAATGATTATCTTTATACTTGTGTTACATTCTATTTATCAATCAGGATATTATGAAGTACAGTGCAGAACATGATACCTTCTCAAAAATAATTACCCATTTAATTATTATCATCGGGTTATTGATGCTCATGGCATTCAGCACTGCTATACCGGGCGCCAAAGCCCCCGGCAGTATAGCTATCCTGGTATTATTCATCGCTATATTTATTACCTGGGGATTCAGTCCAAGATACTATCAGATCACACATGATGGCATCCTTATCAGACGTCCTTTTTCAAATATCTTCCTGCCCTTTGAAGACATGAAAGCGGCCGACATTATCGACAATACCACCCTCAGGGGAAGCATCCGGCTATTTGGCTCCGGTGGCCTGTTTGGTTATTTAGGCATCTACAAATCCGCTTACATGGGCAACTACCAGATGTGGTGTACCAACAGGTCATCGCTCGTACTGATCGTATGTAATTACAAAAAGATCATTATCAGTCCATCAGATAATCTTGCATTTATGATTGAATTAAATGATAAAAGAAGCAGACAAAAAAAAACAGCAAGTATTATTAAACAGTCACGCTAGCTTTTACCATGTATCACTTGCGCCTGGCTGCCGGCAAGGCTTCGCCAACAATAAAATGCCAGGTAACTCTCCCACCCCACGAATTGCTGAAAGAAAAGCGTCATAGCCGCCTGCTCCTTTTTATCCCGGATGATGCCATGTTTTATCAATGCATTTAACAAACCTGCATCACCATAAGGGATACCCGAAGGTTCCCGCAAACTTTTCATTAAAACATAATTGGCCGTCCAGATACCAATGCCTTTGATACGGATCAGCGCCTGTTGTCTCGCACTGAAATCAGGTAAATTTCTGATCATTTCTTTACTGAGTGTCCCATTTGAAAAAGCCTTCGCCACCGTGACCAGGTATTCCACCTTGCGTGCAGAAAACTGCATTGCCCGCAAATCCTCCATGGTAGCTAATTGCAGCACTGTACTATCCGGGAATATATAATGAACCGTATCACCATAAATGACTTTAGTGCCATACTTCTCCGCCAATCTTCTTTTTATCTTATAAGCAAAAACAAGATTGATCTGTTGCCCGATGATACACCAGCAGATTGCTTCAAATAAATCAGGGATACCTATCAGCCGTAGTCCCGCGAAATCTTTTGCCATATAAGACAATCGTTTATCCTGCCGCAATAATTTATAGAACGGCTTTATGTCACGGTCCATATCGAACCATTCTGCTATGTAGCACCGGATAGCTGCTTTAATAGCCACTGTCACCGGGCCTTCCAGGATCGTTACTATTAAATGCGCGCTATCAGCATCAATACGGAATAAAACAGGTTGCTGATCTATGATCAATGCTTTCTCTATATACGTATCATTTACCCGATGCAAACAATCGTCATAATTTCTGTTTAAGAACCACAGGCATTCTCTGAAATTAAAAGAAGGATCAAACGGTATCCGGATCAAATTTTTATCCATCCCGCAAAATTAATTGCCTGGTACTCTTATCCAACCCGGTTCTTGCGATAATGTGCTTTACCTGATGGTATAAACATCCGGCAATTTATCTCCAAAGATCAGATAAGGATCATGCTTGAATTTTGTGAAGTCTGCAGCAGCCGGGTGCGCTGGATAAGGTGTAAAATAGGCATTGGTCCTGTTTGCCCATAACAGTACATAGGCCAGTTCTACCTGTTGTTGCTTCAGTACTTTTAAAAGTGTTTGTGTATACCAGTCGTTTTTTGTTGGGTTGGCCTTTAGCTCCAGGCCTGTTTCTGTGAGGGCAGCAAGCTTGTTTTTCGCTTTGGCATAATCCGACACAATTTTAAGTTTGGAAGCAGCTAATATAATATCTGCTCCATTGGCGCGCAGGTCCCAGTAGTTGTCGCAGCCCACGAGATCCACATATTCGTCGCCGGGATAACGTTCCAGGTATTGTGTTTCCGTCGTAAAATTGCGGTCGGGAGAAAAGGCGTACAGGAAGTTATTTACATGCAGCGAATCGCGGAGATAAGTTACTGTAAAGCGGTACAGGTCTTTGTACTCTGCAGCCGTGCAATGCGCTTTCCCCCACCAGAACCAGTCGCCATCAAATTCATGAAAAGGACGGAAAATAACAGGAACGGATTTACCATCGCTGATCAGCGACTTAGCGAAATCTGCTACCCGTTTTAAGGAAGCCTTGAATACGGCATGATGTGTGCCGCCGGGTAAAATTTGTTGTACTGCAGGAACGGGAGAATTATCCCAGTAGAAATCGCCGTTAACACCTTCATTCCAATCAGTAGCCACTACGCTGGACACCGGATTCCAGTAATGCCAGCAGAAGGTATTAATACCCCCTCTTTTATAGGCTGCAATGGCTTGTGCCTTCGTTATCTGCGCCTGATTATCGAACCAGCTGTTGCGTTGAAAAGAAGCGATAAAAAGAAAGTCTGAACCATATACCGCCGGATAGGCGCCTGTTACTGCTTTCACATCACTGGTGCCGGAAGCATCACCCCAACCATAGCCTTGTTCGGTATCAGCCTGATGACCAAAAAGGATATTCGTTTTAGCTAGCTGTTGCAGGTTATAAAAAAGCGCCGCGGTTTCGGCGGTTGCGTTTTTATCCGTTAGCCAGGAGCGGATCGTAGGGAGGTCCGGCGCCACGTCTTCCGCCGGTGGCGGCGTTGTCACAGGCACATTGTCTTGTTTGCAGGAAGAAGTCAGGGAAGAAGTAAAACAAGTCAGCAGAAGTATAACCTTCCTGAAATTGAATCGCATCAACAGCGATGCCGTATTTAAAAAAAAGTGTGTCATGCGATGAATATAGTATAATGGCGGCAGGACAGATACCACTATTCCAAAAGAATATAAAACGAATGTTAAGGCGCTGCAATGCGCTATGGCGCCGTCTTTTCCGCGTCCTTTTCTTCACGGAACTGCTTCACATATACGGAAGGAAGCACATCAAACTCCGCTTTAAAGGATTTCGCAAAATAATGCGGGGTATTAAAACCTACTTCGTAGGAGATCTCTGCTATACTAAGCTGACTTTTCTCCAGCATTTGCGCCGCTTTCCTCAACCTGATCGATCTGATAAAATCAACCGGCGTTTTACCGGTCAGTGTCAACATCTTTTTATACAGCGATACGCGGCTCATACACATATGCTTGCTGAGTTCCTCCACCGTAAGATTTGAATGTTGCAGGTTTTCTTCAATATAAGTGAGCACATTCGCCATAAACTTTTCATCCACCGACTGTATAGGCACATCAGACAACTGAACATCCACCTGTTTGGTATACACGTTTTTAATAGTCGTCTGCAACGTGAGCAGGTTCCTGATCCTGGAAAGCAGCACCTCAAAATTAAATGGCTTGGTCAGGTAGTCGTTGGCGCCTGTTTCCAATCCCTTCATCTGGTACTCTTCTCCCATCAGCGCAGTCAGTAATATAATGGGGATGTGAGAAGTTCTGCTGTCATTTTTTATTTTGGCACACAATTCCAGTCCGTTCATTTCCGGCATGCTGATGTCGCTTACTATCAGGTCAGGATGCAGTGCCAGCGCCTTTTGCCAGCCTTCCTTCCCATTTACGGCTTCCAGCATATTGAAGGTTTCGCGTAAATTATCTTTCAGATAAAACCTGAAATCTTCATTATCTTCTACCAGCAGCACAATTGGTTTTTTATGTTGTAGTTTACCCGGCCTGCAAACTTTAGACATTTCTCCGGGTATTAAACCAGGTGTTTCTTCCGTCGTAGCCGGTACTTCATTCAACACCGGCAAAGGCAACTCCACGATAAAACAACTTCCTCCTGTGGGGATCTGTTCAATCGTTATTTTACCCTGATGCATTTTAACAAATTCCTTTGTGATAGCAAGTCCGATACCACTGCCCTGATTGATCAGGGAAGTGGGTATATCATGCTGGTAAAAACGTTCAAATACTTTATTCATCTTATCAGCAGGAATACCGATACCAGTATCCATTACATTTATTTTCAGCAGCTTGATACCTGGTTCCACTTCTTCTTCCAGGCAATTCAGCAACACGCTTACATCGCCACCGGGTGGCGTAAATTTAAATGCATTGGACAACAGGTTAAAGAGGACACGCTCTATTTTATCATGATCAAAAGTGGTATCCAGTTGTTCCGTATCTGTATCAAACGTAAAGCGGATCCGGTTTTGATCAGCGATATCCATAAAAGAAAAAGAAACGTCTTTGATGAATTTGATGATATCGCCGGTATTTAAATCCAGTTTCAATTCATGGACCTCCATCTTTCTGAAATCGAGCAACTGGTTTACGAGATTTAACAGCCGCCGGGCATTCCGTTTAATCAGGTTCATCTGTCCGATGTGTTCCGCCAGCTGCGGGTGTTGCAGCATTTTATCTACCGGCGCCATGATCAGGGAAAGCGGTGTTCTGAATTCATGGCTTACATTCGTCAGGAATTTTATTTTCAGTCTGTCCAGTTCGTGCATCCGTTTTGCTTCCTGCCATTTCTGATCCTGGATACGTTGCGCTTCCTGCTTTTCCTGCTCCTGTAAAAACTGGATACGTATTTTCCTGATGCCCCGATAGCGCAAATAAAACAAGCCGGCGAGGAAGCCAACAGCATAGCAAACATATGCCAGTGTTGTTTTCCAGAAAGGGGGTAAGATCTGTATGTTCAGGCTCAGTTCTTTTTCGTTCCAGGAAGCATGATCAGAAGATGCTCTCACTTTAAAAACATAATTGCCCGGATCTAAATTAGTATAGGTGGCTTTCCGGATCTTATTATCCGAAGTCACCCAGTTTTCATCCAGTCCTTCCATCATATACTGGTACCGGACCTTATCCGGATTCAGAAAATCCAGTGCGGCAAATTCTATTGAGAAGAAGTTCTGATTATATTTTAAAACAATAGATTTTGCCCTGGTAATAGATTCCGCAAGGATTACCTGTCCATTCATTTTTTCACCCGGCTTAACCGTGTGATTAAACATCTGAAAATCTGTAAAAACCAATACCGGTTTAATTCTGTTCATCTTTATCATGGCCGGATCAAACAGGTTAAATCCATTACCACCTGCAAATATCATCTCACCTGCGCGTGTCATGAAGGAAGCATCTTCATTATATAGCTTCCCCTGTAATCCGTCTTTTTCATCATAGTTGATGAAGTTCAGTTTATAGCCATTTTTTCCGTTAGATATAATTACGTTGGAGATACCGTTCGCGGTACTCACCCAAAGGTTATGTTGCCGGTCTTCCTGGATAGCCAGAATATTATTATCGGGTAAACCATCTTCTGTGCGGTAAAGACTAAATTTATTGGTCCGGGGATCTAAAATATTCAGTCCTTCGCGGGTACCGATACAGATATTCCCCCGGCTGTCTTCTATCAGTGAAAAGACATTGTTGTTCACCAGGCTGTTGGCATCTGTATTTTCATGTTGATAATGCAAAAACTCACCGGTTTCCTTTTGTAATACATCTATTCCATCTGAAGTACCGATCCAGATATTTTTTTTCTTGTCTTCAAACAGGGAAAACACATAATCAGAATGAATAGAACCCGGTCTGTAGGCGCGGTAATTTTTGAAAGTCTTTTTATTCCGGTCAAACATATTAAGTCCGCCCGACAGGGTTGCCACCCATATATTATGATCTGAATCTTCCATTATTTCGTAGATCCTGTTATCAGAAATACTATTGGTATCTGCGTCATGATGCCGGTAATGTGTAAATGTTTTACCGTCATAGCAATCCAGGCCGCCAAAGTAGGTGCCGATCCATAACTTTTGTTCATGATCCACACAAAGGCTTACAATGACGTTATTGCTTAAACTGTTCGTATTTGCTTTATTGTTGAGATAAGGCGTGAAGCTGCCTGTTTGCCGGTTGAAATAAATCAGTCCACCGCCATTGGTACCAATCCATAAATTGCCTTTGGCATCTTCGGCAAAAGCATTGATATCGTTATACCCCAGGCTTCCCGGCTGTAAAGCGTTGTGGCTAAACAAGGGAAATTTCCGGATACTGGGATGGTAATAGTCAATACCTGTTTTATAGGTTCCCAACCATATCATACCCGATGGATCATTATACAAAGTAGTAACGCTATTCTGTCGGATACTCCTGTTATCATTTTCCTTCTTCAATAAATACTGAATACTGAAATCTTTTTTATCAAGCAGATTTATCCCGCCCTGATCTGTTCCGATCCATATCTTTCCTTCATTATCCTGGATAACAGCATTCACGATATAGGTATTCAACCTGCTTCCTTCCGAATCTTTGTGAATATGCCTGACTGTTTGCTGAAAAGGATTGATGTAATACACGCCTATCCCTACTTTTGAATACAACCATATATCATCATCCCGGTCAATAAATAAATTATAACGGTCTGCTTTTTTCTCAGCTGCCAGCCGTTCAATAGCAGGTGTATGGTAAACAACTTTATTCGTCCGGGTATCAAACATTTCGATCCAGCCGTCCTGGTAGGCGATCCATAAATTTCCTTTGGAATCTTCTGCCATGTCTGCTACATTCACACCATGCAGGGAGGTAGCATCTCCCCGGATAGCAATATAATTTTTAACTTTCCCGGTGAGATGATTTAGTATAAAAAGTCCGCTGGTGGCGTGCAGAAAATAGAAATCACCATTCTTTGCTTTCAGGATCTTCTCTACCTGGTAATCCGGGATGCCCAATGGTTTCAACAGTTTCATCACATCCTCATCAAAACTGTCTGTTATAGGATCATAAATTGAATACCAGGATTGTGTTTTTATCCAGAACTTATTGTCCGGTGCATCATAAATACTGGTGATAAAATTATCGCTGAGAGAGGCACTATCGTGTAACTGGTGCTTGTATACCTTAAACCTGGACCCATCATACCTATTTAATCCATTGGAAGTACCAAACCATAAAAAGCCCTTGGAATCCTTTATAATGCAGGTGATACCGTTATGAGACAGGCCCGCGTTAACATCCAGGTGCGAAAAAGTATATTGGCCTTCCTGGGCGAAAACAGTCGTACAACAAAGTAGTAAAACAGACAGGTATCGAATACAAGTTAATTTCATTTGGTTGAGTGGTGTGCGGTTAATCAAAGTACGAAAAAAAATGTAAATGATGGCCGCCCGGAAGTTTGGTGGCGGCCATCATTCCTTTTATTGCACTACCAGCTCTTCTTCTGTTTCCACCGTAACCGGTTCCGTACCGCCTACTGCAAATGACAGTGTTCCGGTGACTGCATCAGCAGGCACTTTCACGACCAGCTCAGTAACGGATTGACTTACAAACTCAGTAACAGCGATATCGTTGGAAAACCACATCCCGGTTATCCAGTTCATATTTTCGCCTTTGATGGTGATCGTTTCCCCTACGTGTGTGGTAGCCGGTATGGATATTATGGTCACCACTACTTCCAGGTTTAAAGGTGTCTTTGAGACAATATCTCCCTCCGGCACCTTCAGCGTTACGGGGCCTTTCTCTGTTTCCGACGGTACCGTTATGACGATGAGTTCCGCGCTTTGTTCTACAAATGCAGCAGCAGCCACTGTAGCGCCGGCCAGTTCTATAGCGGTTACTTTATCCAGGTGCTTGCCGATAAAACTGATCTTTTCTCCATGCTTTACACCGGAAGGACCGAAGCTCAGTAATTCCACGATACCGGCATCGGTCGTTTTATCCTTTTTGCAGGAGATACCGGCAGCCGTTATAAGGAACAGGCATAGTAAGGAAAGTAGTTGTTGGTTGAATATTTTTTTCATCTTCATTGATTATTTTTTTTCAATACCATTTATTTCTTAATGACTTTCGGTACCACGCGGAAATTATCAAAAGACATATCACAGTTGAGATCACCGCCACCATGGAATAATACCCGGGCGTAATAACCAGTAGGCGATACCGTTAGTTTACTGTTATAGGCAGCCGCTACTTCTTCAAATGGTATGATCACCGTTTGCCACACGCCTTTGGTATCGTATGGCGGATTCCATAAGTAATCACCGTGTGAGTCATTGTCTACGCCAACACATAATTTTATGACATTAGCATTGAAAGGTTTTTTGGTATTGAGTTCAAATTTCAGGTTAAAATTTTCCGGTTTAAGAATCGCCTCATCAGGAATGTTTTTGCTGATGGCGCCCATTGCATCTGCCGGTCCGCCTACTACTTCCTTCCACTGCCAGCCGGATATGGCGTCTTTTACCCTGATATAATTTCCATTGATAGTGGCAGGGTCCTCCGGGCCGGGATTACTAACCACGAAACCAGATCCCCACCAACCGGAGAATGGGTCACTGCTGATGAATATATTCCTGTTGTCACGGAACCAGAAGTCGGATGCTACTTCACCGAAATTTGTTTTCACCGTGATCTGCCCTGGCAGTGCTCCTGCCGGTACTGTTACTTTAACCATCTCATCTTCTACAGACACAATTTCTGCTACGCCGCCACCCGGAAAGGTTACGGTAAGCGGTTCATAGAAATAATTTCCGGAGATAGTAGCCACACCACCATCGGGTACATACTCACAGTCCATCCGCGTAATGATGGGTTCACCGATCTTTACAGGAAAGAAATATTCCAGCGTCTTTCCATTGGAAAAATTAATCTTCAGTTTATTATCAACTACCGTCGGAATTTTACTGGGCACACTTACCAGGATTGTAGTGCTGGTAACATAGGTGGGTGTTAAGGAGGCCATCAGGTCATTAAACCATATTTCCTTTGCATCCTGTAGGTTTTCCCCTACAATAGCGATGAGCATTCCCTGGGCAGCCGCTGCCAGTAAGGAGTCTCCGGACACAGGGTCTGTTACCCGGATATAGCTGATCCTGGGTTCCCCGTTGTTGGGCAGGTCATTGTCTTTCTTACAGGAAGTATAAAATACCACCGTAGCCATCGTTATGGCAAGTAGCAGTAAGGAGCGATATATATTTTTCATGTGAGATACATTTTTATGAGAACAGATGAATTTACCCGGCTTAATAATCTACTGCTTCTTTCTTCAGGTTTGGCGCCTGGCTTATTTCTGCCGCAGGTATCGGGATGCGGAAGTTACCGTCGTTGGCCGTGATATATTTAAATGTTACCCATGATGTTTTAACACATTTCCAGGAGGTAGGGTCCGGCATTTTATCCGGTGATGTAAAGAAAAGTCCCCTGTATTGTGAATTTAAAATGCTGTAGGCTTTTGCTTTATTATAGTAATGCAGGCTTACGAGGTCATACCATGCCATTCCTTCCATGGCAAATTCAACGATGCGTTCATTAAAAATAGCATCCGCTGTGAGTGGCTTATCGTAAGGTGGAAGACCGGCCCTGGTATGTACTGCGTTGAAATAGTCGAGTGCCTTCGCATCAGTAGTGGTGGCGGCGTTACCTAAAGTCGCCTCAGCATAGATCAGGTACATTTCCGACAGGCGCATCATATAGGTATCATTGCCATAATTCTGGGTGGCCGACTGCCCGCCTACATCCGCAGCACGACCTGTTACATATTTTTTAATGCACAGGAAATTGTTGTCTGTACCATTGAACGGATATATTAATTTAGGCGTAGTGCCGTCCGGTAATTTTTCGGTGATTTCCGGGTAAAAGGAGCCTGGCATAAAAAAGGTGGCCTTTAGTCTTTGGTCCAGTGTTCTGCCACTGATGAGCGTATCGCCATAATTAATCATGCCTTCATATTTGCTCATGATCCACCAACTGGCGGTTTTATCACCACCCCAGCCATCGCCGTTACACATTTTGCTGTCGTAGTTCAAATCAGAAGGCGATGCGTTGGATGCGCCCCAGTCGTTAGGTGCGTATACCCATTGCAGTGAGAACAGCGATTCCGCATTATTATCATAGGGAAACAGGAAGAGGTCTGCATAATTTTTCAATAAAACATTCCCGCTTTTAGTGATCACACGTTCCGCATAATACTTCGCGCTGTCTAAATAGGTCTGATCCCTGTTACCGGCGCCATTGGCGCCTACTCCGGCCCTGGTAAGGTAAAAACGCGCGAGCATGCCTTCAGCAGCCCACTTTGTAAGCCTGCCGGGGCTCACCGGTGTTTCCGGCAGATCTTCTGCAGCGGCAATCATTTCATTGGTGATAAACCGCCATACGCTTGGAATGGTATTCCTGCTGATAGTAGTATCAGAAAGTAAGGTCAGGTTGTTTTCTATAATAGGTACTTCTCCCCAGTTCATCACGAGGTAGCGGTATGCCAGGGCCCTCATAAACCTGGCTTCTGCAATGGCCATCTTTTTAATCTGTGGTGACACACCCTCTCCCGCATACTGGTTGATGTTGGCGATAGCAAGATTAGACTGCCCGATCACAATAAAGAAGGAGCGCCACGATGCACCATTGGCGGTGGTATTGGCGGTGGTATTAAACTCTACGTTGTCCTTGTCATTGTACCCGGAAAAAGAGGTCCCTGCCCGGAAATCACCGATGCTGATAGCAGACCGCCCATTGTAATCAGACCATACTTTACTGTATAATAAAGCAGTACCGGCCAATACCTGCGCATCGGTTTTATAAAAGTTTGCATCAACAATCGCATCTTTAGGTGGTCTGTTCAAAAAATCCTTTGAACAGGCAAACAGGATAAGAACCGGAACCAGGAAATATATACGTTTCAATTTTTTCATAACCAGTGTTTTTAGAAGTTTACGCCTACACTCAATGTATAAACAGGTGTGAGTGGATACCGCCCGTAATCCAGCCCTATGGCCTGATTACCGGCTGATGCATCCCTACCCACATATCCCCCTACTTCCGGATCGAAGCCGGTATAACCGGTGAGGGTGGCCACATTTTGCGCACCCACTGTGATCCTCGCACCTCGTACCACTCTTTGTTTTGCTAACAGGGAAGCAGGCAGATTATATGACAGCGATATATTTTTCAGCCGTATAAACGATCCGTCTTCCACATACTTGTCCGTAATGCGTCCGTAGTTACTATTTGGTCCGTGAGAAATCCTGGGGATATCTGTTCCGGGGTTTTCGAGTGTTACCGACCCGTCAGTACCGGTAATCGGTTTTGCATAATCCATAGCTGCTACCAACAGGTTCCTGCTGGTATTGATATTATTCGGATTTGCATTTACCCTGGCCAGGTAGTTATACACATCATTTCCTGATGTGGCAGTAATAAGGATGCTCAGGTCGAAACCTTTATAAGAGAAAGAGTTGGTAAACCCTGCAAACAATGTGGGATAAGGGTTACCGATAAATGTCTGGTCATTGATATCAATGATGCCATCAGGCACGCCGTCAGGGCCACTGATATCTTTGTACTTCACATCTCCCACCCAGATATTATCTACATTGGTAGGCAATCTTTGACCGGTATTATCTGCCGGCACGGCACTTTTATTTATCTCTTCAACAGACTGGAATATGCCTTCTTCTTTATAACCCAGGAAAAGCCATGGCGCTTTACCTACAACAGATTGCTGGGTCCAGTCATTCATCCACCAGGAAGTGCGGTTCAACTGGGATGCATCTGAATTGAATTTTTTAATTTTTGTTTTAAAGCCGGAGATATTAAAGTTAGACTCCCACTTGAAGTTTTTGTTCCTGATATTGGTAGTGTTGATGGTGATGGCCCATCCTTTGTTTTCCAGTGCGCCGATATTTACCGTAGGTGATTCTACAGCACCGATACCATTGGTCCCCATGTACCACGGCAGCGGGTTTATCATCAGGAGGTTGTTTGTACTTTTTACATAATAATCAAATTCAACCTGGATCCTGTTATCAAACAATCCTGCATTCAGGCCGATATTGTTCGTCTGGGTTTCCTCCCATTGTAATCCGGGGTTGGGATAGCGGCCGGGTAAAAAGCCGGTGCCTGAAGGTGTAGCCGCCGAGGTCATAGGAGAATAAATTCCTCCACCGCCGCCCTGGTTACCGGTGGTACCGGTTTCCAAACGTAATTTCAACTCACTGATAAAAGGAACATTAAAAAATGATTCTCTTGAAATCCGCCATGCTGCTGATACAGCGGGGAATAGCCCCCACCTGTTATCCTCTCCGAAATTGGCAGAACCATCCCCCCGGATAGTAGCGGAAACAATATAGCGGTTGTCGTAATCATAGTTGAGCCTGCCCAGGTAGGATTCCATCGCCCAGTCTCCCTGACCACCTGTGTTGGTGGCAGACAGCGGATCGCCCCCGGCCAGATCCGGCAAATCGTTGGTCAGGAAACCTGTTCTGTTAGCACCTAAATTCTTCCACGCCGATGTCTGTGCTTCATGACTGGCCATTACATTGAAATTATGTTTTCCCAGTTTTCCGTTATACTCAATCAACTGGTTCCAGCTCCAATAAGTATTTACATTACTCGTGTTGGTCAGGGAAGCTTTATCATTTACTGCCCATCCAATGGCATAAGTAGGCAGGAAGATCATCGCGTTTGAATAACCGACATTGGTATTAAAAGATGATCTGATAGATAAATTCTTTATAGGGGTAATACCGATGTTCAGTCCTCCCATGAACTGTCTGCGGGTATTTTTATTCTGATTTAAACTAGCGATGGCGATAGGGTTTACCGGTGTGTACTGATTGGCACCATTGGTAAGATCACCACCACCCCAGCTACCATCCATATTTTTCACGGGGATTTGTGGTGTTATCTGCAACGCATTGGAGATCACATTTTCCTGGCTGGTACCCAGGCTCTCATTCGTTTGGTTAAAGCTCAGGTTAGCGCCGATAGTTGCCCATTCCCGCGGTTTATTATCGAGGTTCAGCCGGAAACCATACCTGTCAAAACCGGAACCTGCTGCTATCCCATCCTGTTTCAGGTATTCGCCCGACAGGTAATAGGTTGTTTTGTCATTTCCTCCACTCAAACTCAACTGGTGTTTGTCCATGTCGGCATTTTTAAATAACACATCCTGCCAGTCGGTTCCTTTTCCCAGCAGAGATGGATCTAAAAATTCTGCCGGCGTACCTCCTCCTGCCAGCGCATGATACTCTTTCACCATCTGTGCATACTGTTGTAAGTCCATTACTTTGAGGTGAGGCGGCGGTGTTTGTATACTATGCTGGAAAGTGTAATCTATCTTGGTATCCCCTGCTTTACCACGTTTGGTGGTGATTAACAGTACGCCGTTGGTAGCCCTTGATCCATACAAAGAAGTGGCCGAAGGGCCCTGTAATACCTCAATGCTTTCAATATCAGCAGGGTTTAAACCTGCCAGCGGGTTAGATGAACTTTGTCCACCGAAGGCAACGGCTTGTCCGGCTACCTGCACGCCGTCAATCACATACAGTGGCTCATTGGTACCATTGAGCGAGTTGATACCCCTGATATTCACAGAGATGCCACCGCCCGGCTGACCGGAATTCTGTGTAATGTACACGCCGGCTGCCCTACCCTGAATGGCCTGTTCCAGGGTAGTGTTGACCGTTCTGTCCATCTCTTTTGATGTGACAGTTGTTTGCGCGGCAGTGAGGTTGGCGCGTTTTACTTTTCCATAGGCTACAACTACCAGTTCATCCAGTTTGCTGGCCGTGCTGGTCAACGAAACATTGATCACGTTGTTGTCCGAAACGAGCATTTCCCTGGATTGAAAACTTATGTAACTAAAAACGAGGATACTTCCTGCGTCAGCATTGATCACATATCTGCCATCGGCATTGCTGATAGCCGATATTTTAGTTCCTTTCACCAGGATAGTGGCTCCTGGTAAAGGTTTGGCATCATCGGCAGTGGTGATCAATCCCGTAATCCTATGGGTTTGGGCGATGCCGGTAAAACTGATCAGCAACAATGAGAGGCTGAGAATAAGACAGCTTCTTACGCTTGTTCTTTTTAATTTTTCCCCCATGTTAAAATGAATTAAGGTTAGTAGATAATTGGTTCATAACGTTTAGTTTAACTTGATTTTGGAAGCTTTCTACAGTGAAAGTTGTCAGGCATGTTTATTAAAGTGGAATGATGCGCGTGGATACTCAGTGGAATAATAATAAGGGATGTCAGTTATTCTTTGGTTGTAAAGCAGATCTTACGGTACAGGCAATCGCTTTTCCGCAAAATCTGCCGGTCCGGCAGTTTTACTTTTCATAACGTTTGGAATTACAACTGAAGCTAAAGTAGTTTGTGTAGAATCAATATCAGCTTTGATAATGATTATACCACAAATGTTAAGCAGTTACAAATGACTGATTAACAGGATTTTATTTTTCAAAAACCGGAAATTATTTAACAATAGTGGGTATATCAGGAAAATTTGGGGGATTTATTTCCTGTAACAACCGGTTGCGTGTAGCCGGTTCCGTGGGGTATAAAATGGCGTCTTCGCTAAGATCGGTCCCTCCGGGACCGATCTTAGCGATTGATTTATGGGGATGATTTATGCAGATGATTTACAGAAAAAAAACCACTAAGAAATTTTACTTCACAAAAACCCTTTCTTCTTTTTCATATTCTCTTCTGATACCTTCTAAAATATCATTTACAGAGATGGTAGGGCTGTTTCGGTAAATGGTCTGGAGGGAGGCATATTGAATGACGTTCGTGATGGCAGCGCCACTCAGGTCATACCGGAGCGCAATGTTTTGCAGGTCGGCGCCGGGTTCGAGCGGTGCTTTGACAGGGAGGGCTGTTTGCCAGAGCGCATAACGTTCTTCGGCGTTGGGCATTGGAAAGTGTATGATGGAATTAAAGCGGCGCACAAAAGCCTGGTCTATATTACTTTTATAATTCGAAGCCAGGATGATGAGCCCTGGAAAGTCTTCCACACGTTGTAACAGGTAAGATACTTCCTGGTTGGCATATTTATCATGTGCGCTCTGTACATTGGAACGTTTGCCGAAGAGGGCATCTGCCTCATCAAAAAATAAGATCCAGTCTTTATTTTCTGCTTTATTGAAAACTTTCTCCAGGTTCTTTTCGGTTTCGCCAATGTATTTGGAAACGATCTGCGACAGATCTATACGATATACGGACTTCTTAAATTCCTTTCCCAGCAGGGTGGCCGTTAATGTTTTACCGGTTCCTGAAGGACCGTAAAACAAGGTTCTGAAGCCGGGTTTGATCCGTTTATCCATCTGCCAGTCGCGCATGAAAGTACCGTTGTGCAGCAACCATACTTTTATATCATTGATCTGGTTGGCTGTTTTTGTGTTGATCACCAGGTCGCTCCATTCCATGGCGGTAGTTACCGGGCGGGCAGGGAAGTCGGGACTAAAAGCAGGTGGGCTCACCGTTCCTGTTGTAAACAGATCGATATATTCGGGTTCCAGCAAAATTCTGCCACTCATGCGCGGCTCTCCTTCTTTCACCTGTTCCAGCGAAAGGATGTGGTTTTTCGCAAAGAAATGTTCCCCGGAAAAATAACTGGTAGCCTGTAATCTTTTGGAGATGTCATTGCCTGCCAGCACAAATAGAGCGGTTTCCCCGGTGGGTAGTGTGCCCCGGTGATTGGTACCTTTTACGCCGCCGATCTCCTGGAAATCGCCGCCATCAGGCAGGTACTGCTGGATGATTGCATCCAGAAAATTGGGCTGTACATGTGGCATCAGTGCCAGCATTAAAATGATGCGTTCTTCGTTGTTGGGTTGATACAACGACAGAAAATCACTAAAGGCGGAGTCGTTGCCATCCGGCTGCCATTCAGGATAAGAGAAGGCGGTGGCATGCTCCTGTTTGAAATAATCTGCCAACCTGCTGTTAATACAACTTTGCAGAAAACTGAGTGAGCTGGTAATATGCTGATGATTTGTCTCCAAAATAAAATCTCCTTTTTAAAAAATAACCGGTCGTTAAGGTTGTCCCTGTAAGAGTCGCTGTGCTTCTTCACTACCCATTTCAGCAGGTGGCCTGTTGAAACTAACCAATCCGTTGGCCTCCAGGCTAAGCATTAACTGGTACATAGATAAGCGGCCAATATCTGCCACGGTAAACCTGACGGGATTTCCGCGACTGCTCATAGCGGTGTTGATGTCTGCTGCTATTTCTGTCAGTACACCGGCAACGGGATAATCACTGAGATGTTTAGAAAGATTGATCAGCAGGTTATCCGGACTACCACTCAGTGATAAAGAAGATATAATGGCGCCCATAAAATTGAGGTGCCGCCGGCTTCTGACAGGCAGAATGTTATAGGTCCAGTTGCCCGGATCACAGATGGCTCTTCCTGTCATGATGCCCTGCAATATAACGGTGCCGGCAATCCTTCCTATGGCGCCCAGTGATGCACTTGCCACTGAAATACCGCTGGCAATAGCGGTGCTGACCTCATACACCCTGGAAGTAACAAAGGCTGGTCCGCCTTCGGCTACAATACCGCCGGAGTCGGTGAAGGTGTGCCGTAAAGCATCTCCGATACCTGCACTCGCATCATACTGATCAGGCGTACCGCGACAACCGGCATAAGGATGATTGACATCTACCAGCACACCGGAATGATCATATACACATTCATTCATGGGGTCACTGGGAGTAGGCGCCCGTTGTTCAAGAATAGTTCTGAACCCGCAGTGGAATACAGCAGTAGGGCCCGGATACAGCCGCCACCCGGTTGGTACGGGATCGCTGTCATTGAGATGTGTGGGGCATGCAGCCATACGTTGTATAACTGGCTGGCGCTGAACAACCGGCTTAAAAAAAGGCGACTGCCTGGTACTACCAGTGCTGCCTGCTGTGGTAGTAGGCATATGCTGTTTTTTTATGGCTGTTGTTCCGGACATAGCGATCATAATTATTTAAGGACATGCTGCTCCTGCGGCCATGGTGGGGCAGGGGTTATTATTTCCCGGCGGACAGGTATTTCCTTCACAGGCATTTGCTATCATACCAAAAGGATCTGCGAGTAAACGGCTCTTAAAACATTCCCAGGCAGTACCGGAATGATTTTCACCGGTACAACGTGGTGCTGCAATCGAATTTAGTGTATTGAATACAGTCGTGCCGGTGGCAAACTGCGCTGCCAGCACTGCCTGCAAATTAGCGGGAAGCGCCCTGATATTAGCGGCACGCCAGCTGAATACGGGATTAGTTGTAGAAGAAGTATCTTCTGATGGAATCAATGAAAGTGCCCTGAAGTTTGCAGGATCAATCATAGAAGTTAAAGTAACGCCGCTTCCCGGATGACGCGCCTGTTCCACTTCCAGGTAACTCAGGTGCACCGCTCCTTCCACCATTCGCTGGGTTTGTTGCTGCGCTGTAACCATAGCGGTATTTGCAGGATCTATCGTACGGTATAAATTGTCGTCGCCAATAGCGCGCCAATGGAATGGCGTGGCGCCGGTACTTCCCGGCGGCGTAGCCTGACTAACTACATCCAGTCCTGCGTTATCTGCATCATGCATAGCCAGCGACAACAGATCGCCAATAGAATAGTTATTCAGCCTGTTGCCAGCCAATGCACGAACCACAGGCTCTACCCGGGTAATTATCAGTGCCACAGGCGCGATGTAATGATTATCCACATCCTTGATATAAGCGGCCATAAAGCAGGAAATTAACTGGATGAGATTATCTGTAAAGTTAGGATACATATTGTTCCAATACTGTTTTACCTGTCCTCTTGGTGTGCGGACATGGCCAGCAGAAAATGCATCTGTCAGGAAGTGATCAGCGGATGCTTCCAGCGATTCTGGCCAGAAAGGTTGCACCGTCAACGGCGAAGCACCTGCGAGGAAAGCCGCCCTGATAGCCTGTGTATGCAATGTGATATACATATCGCGGTTGTTGCGGCCCAGCGCGCCGGTAGAAAAATGCATTTCATTCTGCCCTGCCAGCGCATCGTACCGGGCATCTACCGCTGCTACTACGCCCGCACCTACAGTGGGAGCCGGACCGGAAGAACCATTTACTTTCCATCTTGCATAATCAATTTGTTCCCGCCCAAACTGGCCCTGGTGGGCAAGGTCCTGCATTTGCGACAACGATTCAAAATAGTCGCCTGTCATGGCGATCAGCTCCCCGAAAGAAACACGACCATATCCGAAAATAGATACCTGCTGATCCGCTGCGGGAATAGCATTATTGCCAATGGTAACATGTTCGGTAGAACCAAATTTCTGTACCTGATGCACGCCATTACCCTCGTCCTGCTGGATCACATGGGTCAGTTCATGCCCCATTAATCTTTTTCCTTCCTGTGTATCAGGATTATATTGTCCACTGTTAAATACAATGTTGCTACCGGTTGTAAATGCCAGCGCATTGATAGATTGTGCCGACTTCGCCGCCACCGTATCCGTATGTACTTTTACGTGACTGAAGTCATAATTAAACCGGGGCTCATAGTAACTGCGCACGGTATCGGGCAAAGCGGCGCCACTACTGCCTAGTTTACCCACATAACTTTCCAGTGCATCATCTGAAGTTGTTTCTTCCCCGTTCATTTCCTTGCGTTGTAATTTTTCTTCTTCTTCACAGTGGGCACATTTCCGTTGCAGCCGCGAAATAGTATGTGTAAAAAAAGGAGACGGCCCTGTTCCTGGTGCAGGCATACGCATCACCTTATCGGCCATGGCATCCGCTTCGCGTTCATACGGATCATTGGGTTGACCCACGGCCAGCCTCGGCTGAATGGCCGGCTTAAAAAAAGAGGCCGGTCTGCTTTGCGCCACAGCATTTCCGGTCGACTTATCTCCCGTGCGCTGTATTACTTTATTGGACATTGCCTTTATTATTTACTTGTTTTACAAACTGCCCGATGGCAGGTTCACTACGCCGTATCAACATACAGGACCACCAGGCGGACAAGTAGCCGCGCGTCCGGGCGCGGGCGGATCATCCCAACCCGGTACCGTACCCAATGCAGCCGGCTGCGGTGACATATTATCACAACAAGCCCTTGCGAGCGTACCGGCAAAAGTATTGCTGTTGGGTCCTAGTCCCCTGTACAAACTTGGATCTGCGTAAGCAGTAAATGCATTTCTTAAACAAACATCGAGATTGGTGACGCCGGGTCGAGGCCTGCATTCAACACAGGTAGGTCCTTTCCCGCAAGGGTCAGGAGACGCATCTGTTTTGGTGGCTGCTGTACCCGTAACCACCCAGTCGTTTCCTGAAGTAGGCTTACACCTCGTTATGATAGCATATTGTGAAGCGGGTGTGGCTACAAAGGCATGATTGGCAACAGCGCCCAGGCTACCCTGTAACTCACGGGAACAAACACGGTAAGGTGTGGATGGCCCTACAACGGGCAATCCGGGTGTAGCGGTGGCCAGCTCCTGCCGGAGGTGCACATCCCGTTCGGGATCGCCAATCGGCGCATTATCCATATTCCATTTCTGGATCACCGTATTCATTTCCTTGCGCTGCACTTGCTGCTTTTCTTCTTCCTCACAATGCGCGCACTTACGCTGCACACAACGCGGTGCAAAAAAAGGAGCGGCGCTTTCCGGCGGCTTCTTTTTCTGTACCGTTGTTGCGCTATGTTTTTGCAATAAGTGATGCATTCATTTAATTATTTACTTCAACGGCCGGATTTATTCAGGAACGTGCGGATGCTGCTATCCCGCGCATTAACATCCATGGGAACAGGCACTTTATGCTGATCAATTTCATTGATGAACGCCATCGCATAATCGCAAACCCTGTACTTATACCGGTTGTACTCATAGTATTCTTCAGACCCCCACATAGGCGCCTGCGACGTATCACTTAATAAAGGGATCAATGCGGGCCGTATCAGGCGCCCTTGTTCAATGATCGCCTTTCCACCATCTTCCCAATAGCTATGCGGCAAGCCCCATGTATTGAAATAATGCGATCCCTTCAGCGATATGGTTAAGATGCTGCTTTTAATTGCCGCATTCACTGAATCATAACTGGCTTTATCTATTTTACGCAATGCCAGTAAATTCAGCAATGCAGCTTTGCCGGGTTTGTCCAGTGATGCTTTCAGCGATTCGGTCATACTTTTATTTCTGCTTGTTACTTCCGCAAAAACAAGGGAATTGTATGGCTCTCTGCCCTTCTCTGATTCCGCTTCCATAGCGGTGATCAGCTGTGCAGGGCTCATCGCTTTTAATTGCTTCAGATAGGCTTCTTTTTTCCGGCCTGCATCTTCCATTACTTTATTTCTTACGGTTGTTATACTATCATGCTCATTCGATGCACCACCGTTCTTTCCCTGTTGCTGACAGGCAGATAAAAAAGCACCAAAAATGAAACAACCTGTTATCAGATCTTTTATTTGCATAGCATTTATCATTAAGGCATCCTGCTAAATGTTGGAAAAACATGCTTCCCGGCGCTAGGCGCGGTTGCATTCCATTGCGCCACTGCCGCATCAAAAGCATCCTGGTGCCAGGTGACCGCTATTTCGTGAAAAGGGTTGCCCGCTACACCATTGTTGATGGTAAACAACCAATAGTAATAGCCCGACAACTTATTCACACATGCTGCTGTACGATCAATACAAACCGGTACACTCACTGCATCAAACCAGCTGTTGTCCGGCCAGCCGAAAGGCCCATCCAGTAAGGTGGCCGTAGTATGATCACTGCCAATAGTGATGGTCCCTGCAAAGGTGTTATCATCATTCCGGCCGTAGTATCCCCATTGCTTTCCGCTCAACCGGTCCACTGCCCAGCCATTAAAGGCCGGTTGCGGATTACCGGTTACCATGCGGGCTGTTTGTTCTGAATTAGGCGAAAGATAATTACCTGTTTCAATATCAATCACCCGGATCATTTGTACATATACGACCGAATCGCAATTGCATGCGGCGCCTTTACACAACGCGGGATCAAATGCAAAGTTTAGTTGCATATTGATGCCCCTGTTGCTATGTGGCGTACCCGTAAAATTGAATACGCCACAAGGCAGGGTAGGTTTACCACAACCAGCTGCAAGAGAAAAAATAAGGAAGAGCGCAGCTATTAAACTGCCGGCACTATATCTTTTTTCCATGGAAAACTTATTTTAATGCTGCCGGTTTTTATTTCTTACGTCTTGTCAATAAGAACAACAGGATCAGGATCACAATACCAATCAATATCCAGATCCAGTAATTAGAGCCTGGTTCTGTAACCGGTGGTGGTGGCGGTGTTACAGGACCTCCATCTTCTTTCACCAGCGGAAAACTTTGTATAACACCACCCAGTGTCATTTCTTTTCCACCTATAACGGCTACCTGTTCAATCCGGATTTGCAGATCTTTTACGCCGGCAGGTGCTTTCTCCAGTAATTTTAAAGAGAACTTTATACCGTCCACCTGTTGCGGTGCGAAGAGAATATTTTCAAAGGCAGCCATATTCCCGGCCAGGAAGAAGTCATTTCCCCGTAATTCAATACCATGCTGCTTCAGCGCCATCTTAAAACTATCGCTTTCATGTGTAAAATTATTCCCTTTCAACCACCACTCTGTTACATTTTTACCCAGGGTCACTTTTACTTCTGCATACTTCATAAACCCAGTACCTTCACCCAGCACATTGATCCTGATACCACCCTTATAAGCATCTTTACTATAATTACCGATCATAAAAAGACCGGCTGTTTCGCCACCGGGATCGGTCACAGGATCTTCAATACCAATATTCTTCCAGATAACTTTGTTATTGTTTTTTACATAGTCGCCCAGGATACCGGTAACAGACAAGCCAAATGGAGGATCAGGTTCTTTTCCTATCCTGGCCAGCAAACAGAAATGCTTGTGGGAGGAACCGGGAAGACTCGCAAAATCATATTCATTGGGATTGGGCGGTGTCCAGTTTACGGCTACTCTTACCACGCCACCGGCAGGAATCGCTGGTATGTCTGCGGTACCGATCAGGCCACCGAGCGGCACACTGTGGTTGTTGGTGTTTGTCATGGAAAGACTTCCATCCCAGGGAGAAGGCCAGGCCAATCCTGTAGATGCCTTTGCCCAATAAACCTTTACTTTATTACCCGCAGTGGCGGTTCCCGGAAAATCGGCGGTCCCCTTATTCCTGATTTTTACATACAGGAAATTAGGCTGACCACCAACAGGATCTTCCTGTGTTTCCTGGTCTGCCAACGGGTATGAACTGATATCATGGCGCTTTACCCATATATCAAGACTTCCGTAGAAATAACTTGAAATGGTATTAGGCTCAGTGCCCACATCAGTGGGTAAATCCTGTGCCCATAGATCAAAGGTCTTATCCTGCGCAAAGGAGACATGCCCGCACAACAGGACAAAAACAGAAAGCAGCAGCCTGCGGGAAATTACGTTCACAGACCCTTGCATGCAGCGTTTATTCCATGATGCATTAAAAACAGTTGCTTGTAAATTGTTCATGAGTCAGAGTTTAAACATAAATAATTGATATGTTGTACCGGTTATGACCACTCTACATAAATGAGTTCATTTAACCAGGGCAATTTGATCATTGATAAGCCCCAGGGTAAATGACTGAGCAGGATATCGATGGTCCGTTGTTCTACCTGGATCAACCACCCTCCATCTTCTCTCCTGCTGAGTTTTCCCTGTCTTTGTAAAAAATTATTCCTGAGTCCATCAGCGGACGTGTTTTTTAAAATGCGCCAGTGTTGAATAACGGATGCCAGCAGGTTATCTGCTTCCTCCTTTTCATTCACTGTTAAGCGGAGTTCCTTTTCCACCGGTTCATCCAGCGGTACCCCACAGATAATTTTATTTAAAGCAAGGATGTATTCAGGAGGCGTCTCCTCACCTGTTGCCATATATTGTAACAGGTGAATGGCCCTGGTACGCGCTTTGTCGTCAACAAAAACATTTTTATGCAACAGCCCCAGCGCGGTAAAACAAGTAGACAGAAACGGATGTAATAACACCATACCTGCATTGTTGATGTATATTTCACCAGTAATATTCTTCCCTTGTTTTTTATTTTTTTGGGAGATGACAGCCTTCTTTTTCTCCGCTGTAAAAGGTGTAATCGTTTCTTCATCCAAATCCCCGGCAAGTGAATCATTTGGCTGATCCGGGTCCGCCTTTTTATCAGCAACGGTCAGCAATTTTCCCAATACCGTTTGCACAGTGGTAAAGGCAGGAACCGTGCGCACTCTCCACGTAGCCTCTTCATACAGTTGCCGGATACACAGGGCTTCATCCACACGTTCCACATATGCTATCAAAGAAAAAACAACAGCGTTACTGAAATAATTTTCCATCTCTGCCAGTGTCGTGATTCCCGGCTCAACCCCTGTTTGCAATAACTGCTGCCATAACAAGCGTTGTAACCTTTCTTCCGGAATGATAAGGCGTTGCGAAGTGCGGAAGAAATGATGCAGTAGATCAAAACGCTTCATCAGCGCATCTTTTTCCTGCGGATGTAGTAATGCAACAAGACTTAAAAGAAAAGTATCTGAGAACTGTTCCGCACAGCGGATCAGCGCCTGCTTATTGGTTTTCAGCACATGCAGCACGGCAGTAACAACTGCCACTGGTTGTGTCTTAAAAAGATCAACTAACCCCGCTTCATATACGGCGATGTCTTTTACATCAGCATACCAGGGAAATAATCCGGTGTTGAGAAAATGAATAAATGCATCCAGCTCACCCACCGGTTCCTCCACAGCAGCAGCTGATCCGGAATGATCTTTTTTTCCGGTGCTTTCTTTAAAAGCATCCAGCTGTAAAGCAATCTCCTTTATCACCTTATCCACCAGCTCTGTTGCAATCCTGTCAGGGGCTACTTCAATCAGTCCCAGTTCCAGTTTATTAATCCTGAAAACGGCTTCCGGGTAAGTATACCGGTCAAATAACAATTCCAGTTGCGGCAAAAGCAGCTCATAGTAAACCCGCTTTATTTCACGTTGCACCTGCGCAGGATTATTGTCACCCATCAAGGCAATGTCAATCACCTGTTTTTGAATCAGGTGTCTTTGTGAATGGCTGTTTGATGGGCTGTTCATATTATACTGTTCTCAGTGTATTTAATTGTGCGATCAATACATTCTTCGCATCACTCAACTGTTTCTTCTCTATATCATTTACACCTTTCAATGAACCTGCTATTGTTAACCACGCTTTATATGCTTCCTGGAAAGTTTTCATGTCATCCGCTTTGGCGATCCAGTAAATATCCGGGAGGATATGCGCGGGTGTTTCTGTTCTCACTATTTTTTCCACCCATACCCGGAATGCCGGTTCTTTAAACTTCCCCATATAGCCGGGAAACACAGCCGAAACACGGCATGAATAAGTATCTTCGCCCTCTATCGTCAAATCACCCTTGTAATCCAGTGTCAATGAAAGAAAATCATCTTTATAAGTTGGCCCTACAAAAACGGGTCGGAGTAAAATATGTTCAATCAGATAAAAACCTTCCCCGCTATATTTTTCATAGATAAAAGCAATCGTTTTGGCAATGGCTTCCCTGGCCAATACTTCCGTATTAAATTCATCGCTGCTTACCGCCACTGCAACAGCCGTGCTATCCATTACGGAGAAGAAATACTTACCGCCACCATTTACCGCGATCAGGTAATTCTCTTCTCCGGTACCCAGTGCGATCAAGGCATCAACAGCTGCCGACCAAAGCGCAGGGGTATTATAACTCGCTGTACTTTTCAGTAATTCAATGCTGCTTTCATCCAACAGTTTATACCGTTCTTCTCCCGGTAAATCAGTTACTTCCTGCCAGGTCATAAAAAATTCAGCGATGTCCCTTACCAGGTCTCTACGCCGGCTGCTTTGAAATCCCAGGAACCTGGTCACTCTTTTCTCCAATCCTGAAACATTGTCCGTATCCCATACATCGGGGCTTGTATCCGGTTTTTTCGCCCTGTAATTGAAGGCCGAAGACCGGTGTGCACTGAGGAAAGGAAACGCACTTAGAAAATCCAGTTTCTCCTGTATTTCATAACTGCCATCCAGCTTTTTATTAAAGTAGGCCAGCAGAGAAAAATCTTTACTATCCTGTCCAAACCGCGCCAGCATATGATTTACAAAACGGTTTCTCCGTTTCACAAACAACGTCTTGTCTTCAGCGGCGGCAGTTAGTTGAAGCACATAAGGGTTAGTGGTATTTTGTTGAAAGAGATCCCATGCCTGTGCCAGCAGGATTTCATTTTTTATTACGTCCTGGCTGGGGTTAAATCCGGCCAGCAGCGCCGCTACATTGGGCACTGTATATAAGGGTTGTGTAAAATAAGTTTTGTCAATCGCCGGAGAAATAGAAAACAGTTCCCTGATGTGTGCCAGCTGGCTCAGGTAATCCGCCAGCAACTGTTCAAAAAATAACAGGTATGCTTTCATTTGCCGGGCCTGTGCTTTCCGCAGGTCCGTTGCATTGTCCGGTAGGCCCGCCTGCCCGATGCCATAGGTAAGCGGAAAATCGTTCTGAATGGAATAGTAGGTATCCACTTCTTTGAAAGTACCCTGCGGTAATACAGGTTCCATTTCCAGCAACATGCTCTTTACCACTATGTCGGCAGCTTTCAGGGCATTGAACAAGGTATCCAGCCGTGCAGCGTCTATCACGTTTACGATGGCTTCCTTGTAAACGAGTATCGCAGATTTATGAATGCTGAGCCTTGGTCTGTAAATATTGCTCAGGGTGAGTTTAAGACAATTCACCACATCAACGGTAATGGGTTGGTTGTTGATATAATTGGTGATGCTGAAATTTTTCACGGCAATCACACCAGTAATCCCCATCATGATGTTGATCAGATCAGACGTATAGATGATATCAATTGTTTTCAGTTCGCGCAGCTCATCATCATCAATAAATCCATGTGTCAATAACATGCCTTCAAAAATCTCATCTACCTGTTTTCCTTTACCAATCATTTGTGCAAAGGAATAGAAGCTAACAGAGGGATTCAGGAATTTATCTACCTGGTAATAAAATTCGGCCAGTACTACTTCGATATCTGTGTCGGGAGCAACAATGATTTCGGCATTGATAGCAATTTCCTGTACACGTATGACGCTGAAAGAGAAAAAATCTTCCGCTAAATTTCTGTAGATATTTAACTGCTCCCGGATAAGCGCCACCTGTGTATTGGTGAAATTCATTTTACCGGCGAATATGGCGATCACACCGGTGGCAGTGGCATCGGTCAATGCTGTGACCAGCGCCGCTTCAATAGTTGCGGGCACTTTATCTTTCAGGGCAGGTGGCAGTGTAATGTATACGCCGATGTTTTCTGTGGTATCAGGATTAGCGCCCACATGATAGGTGACGGTAAACTCCGCAAAATATTCTTCTCCCGGCGTGATCATATTCACCACCACATTCACCAGTGTGATAATCACCGGATCGTACCAGATGGGAGAAGCCTGATCCCAGAAAGGAAAGGCGATATCCACTTCGTAAGGCAATGCATCTACGGTAATCACAACCGGTAAGATGTTGCTGTTTAAATCTCCCCATATTTCATTCTCTTCAAACTCCAGCTGTACATTGTACAACCCATTGAGCTGGATCGGTTCACTGCTGGTATAGCTCAATGCTTTCAATGCCAGGTTCACAAACAAGGGCTGTTCCGACACTGTTGATTTTTCAAGCCATGCATTGCGGATACCTACCTGGTCAATCAATAGTTTGCGGTAATCTTTGACGGTGACGGGTACATTGGTGAGTACTTCGGCGGCCGTAAAAAAGTCTTTGACAGGTAACTCCGCATTACTCACCGCAATCAAATCCTTTATATCAAAATTGGCTCTGGCGCCTAGATCCGTAATGGCATAGCAAAGCATTTCCAGCATGGTAATACCGGGATCATGCACATTGTAGTCTGTCCACACGGTTCCCGAAACGCCCTGTATATAGGCGATACCGGCCTCCCGCAGCAGGTTATAATCCATGCTCGGTTGTGCAGGCGGATTTTTTGAGATAAAAGCATCGTCCATAAAAACCTGATTAACTTACTTTGGCAATCTTGTTACCGGCATAATGCTGATCTTCCGGCAACTCACTTTCCTGCAACTGCGTTTTACCCTGTACCTGTATTTTATTGATCACGTTATGGACCTGTATGTAGGGCAGGTTGCCCAGCGCATTCAGTACGAGGTTAATTTCTTCTACGCTCAATTTCAGATTGATGTCGTTCATGGGAGTAACATTTTATGGTACTATAATTTGGGGATGATTATTTTGATTTGCTGGCCGATACTTTCCGGGCGCCACCTTCCAGTTTCTTTACTCTTTCTTCCAGTTCCTTCACGGCATTGATCAACATAAAAATAAAATTGCCGGTCACCACAGATAAAATTTCTGTTTGTTCTTCTCCGTCTTCCGATTTATCCAGGTGTGTTTTAATGGCATAGGGTGCAATTTTCTGAATATCCTGCGCCAGTACGCCCACATATTCTTCATCATTGTCGGTCCCTTCATTTCTTTTAAACCTGTATTTCACGGGGGCAATACGGTTTATAACAGACAACCCGTCTTCAAAAGGCAGGATATCTTTTTTCAGTCTGGCATCTGAAATATCGCTGATGGTACCAAAGTATTTTACATCTGCTTCCACGGTAATACCCGAAGCGTCGATGGTGAGGTGTTTTTTGGTGGTAGCGGCTACCACTCCTTTTTGATCTTCTGTTAAAAAACGCAGGGCGAACCCTGTTTTCCAGATAAGGTTTGTGTCTCCTAATGGGCGCGGTGGCGCGCTGATGGTAGTATCAGGGATATTTAAGTAGATAAATGATTCATTGGCTGCACCAAAAGAACAACCGATAGCTGGTCCGCCTCTCAACGGCGTAACGTTGGATGCTTCCACCGACATAGCCGGTGATGGCTGGTTAACGCCCATACTGCCGTTTGGCTGAATGGTGAGGATCTCCTGCCCTGCGGGCGCATTAAAGAAAGAAAAAACCGATGTAGGTGCGTTCAGGTGTAACCGGAACTGGTTGGCTTGCGCGCCGATGCCAAAAGCATTGCCAAAACCATCTTTCAGAATGGCAATCTTTGTATTGCCTACATCGCTTCCCAACGACAGCTTTGCACCGGGTGCAGCATCGCCGATACCAACCGTACCGTTGTAATTCAGCATGGTACCAACTTCTGTCCACTGGCCACCACCACCGCTGCCCAGGGTGAGTGATTTCCAGGCAGCACCATCATATCCTTCAAAATCAGCACCGTTAAAACGGATAGCACCGGGTGAATCAACGGTCGTATTACCTATTTTAATGGCGCCGTTTATATCCGCTCTTTGTGCAGGTGCAACAATACCAAAACCAATATTTTTGGTTACCGGATCTATGTTCACCTCATCATCTGCCTTATTTACAAAGGAGTCAATGAGATCAGCAAAGTTTTGCTCAGTGGGACGGTAGCCCGTTCTAAAATTGGCTTTTATAGCTGCTTTAGTTGCTTGTGCCATTTTATTTAAAGTTTTAAAATGATAATATCATGTTTCACTAACAATAAAATCTACGTCTACGGCCATCATACCAATGCCAAATGCATCCATCCCTGAGCAAACATACTGGCCGGATTCCAGTACGGTGATCCTGTGCTCCGGCGCTGATACCAGGATAGACCGGGCTGTTTTGGCCGCAGCGGTTTCCACATCTGCCCCTACTATAAAATCCACTGCTATCGTCATATCCCCTATGGCGGGGTATACCGGTTTTGCGATAATAAAATCCACATCTATCGCCATTTTGCCGATACCATTATTTTCGTATCCTTCGAAAATGTGGTACATACAGAAATTATTCACGAAGTCCACATAAGGCCGCTGCTCTATAAAAGCCAGGATAACCGATTTGTGGATCTGGTTTTCAAAAATGATGTCATGTCCTTCTTCATAAGCCCAGGGCGACAGGAATTTTTTGATGTCTTCATTCAGCAATTTCCCGTAATAACCGGCGTCCAGGCCAATATGGAATCCTACTTTGAAGTCCACCAGCACCTGTTCATACAACGGGTTCTCTACATGAATATCAACAAAGGGAGATACACAACCGGATATAAACTGCCGGATATCTGTCAGTGTATTCACGCCTGTTCTGGGCTGCAGTGGATCGGGAGCATTTTTATTACGTAGATTGGAGATGATGATCAGCGTAATACTGCCGGGTGCGATCTCGGAGGAATCGTTGGTATGATTGATACATTTGACTTTGTAAACAGAAGGAAACTGTTCCAGCACCATCCGTTCGTAATCCCAGATTTGTACTGCCCTGTTCTTGTGTTTCACTCTTTCACTTACCCGTATATAATATTCACTGCTTTGCTCTGCGGGTTGGCCACCAAAAGAAGGATAAGGCTGTTGCACAGATTTGATCTCCGCATGTTTGCTGACGAATTTTTTTATGGTGTTGCCGGGAAGCCCGTACACCAGGTGTTCCAGGCTATTGCCGTTATCCACAAAAGTGGCCGCTACTGCCTGCGCATTAACAGCTATTAACTTGCTCACCACGCCTGCATTGGCCACAATAGCTGCTTTTAACCAATACAAACCAGCTATGAGGATGGAGGCATTATTATCTGCATCGCCGGGAATATCAAAACTAATGATACCGGCCATCTGGAATTTGTTGGTAGTATCTCCCAATATTTTCAGGTTATCCAGCAGCACCCATTTATTGCGCCGTAAATAACTCCATTGAATGGTTACATTTTCACTGTTGAAGGCGAGGCTGTTATCGCCGGTGCCTTCGGCTACCTGGAAGAAGAGGCTTAGCGTTTGCGGAGGTACCAGGCTTTTAATGCCCAAGTACAAATTGCCTTCTTCCTGGTATTGTGGTAAGAAATAAACAGCGCCGCTTTCTGTTGCAGATACCACCGGTCGCTGACCAAATGGTTCCACATAAAAATACTGCGCACCAAAACCGGCGTCTTCGCCAAAGGCATCAAAACCAGCGTAAGCGCCTGATGCCGTATAATCAACGCTCATGCTTTTAATAACCGGCGTATATGGCTGATTGGGAAAATCAGGATTAGGATCTGTAGGCGCTCTCTTTGCTTTAAGAATAGCGGTGTTGGCATAAAGAGAAGGATACTCCTTATGGCCAAATGCCTGCACCTGGTACAAGGGTCTCACAGGAGATGACAGCTCCAGCTTCGCCATAAAACGGTCTGGTATCAGCTCCGTGCTGATGGCATCCGCATTATTTTTAACGATATCAATATGAGTGGTATCGAGCGCATCAAACTGAAACAGGTTGACCGTTTTCATGCGCCACTTCTGATCATTCCTGTAACTTAGTTTAGCTTTAAAACTGGTGTAGTTGATGGGTATTGCCGGCACATCCTGGTATAGTGCATAGTAGTTATCCATATGCGGCGGCTTATCCATCCAGGTGATGTTTACGGCCATGGTGTCCATGGCTTTGCTATCAAATTCGGGCGCACCGATAGCAAAGGAGGAGCCGATCACCGGTACGGCGCCGAAAGGCTGGAAAGGCTTTTGCGGATTCAATACCGACTGGTCCGATTCCACGATCAACGCAGAAAAGCCGGTCACGGCCACCGCAACGGTTGTTGACACCAGTTGCAACTGACTCAGTACTTTATAGGAATAATCGCTGGCATTGTTGTTCAGCAATAATTTGATTAACGGAAACGAAGTCTGGTATCCTTCTTTGATCACCAGTTCATTATAGGCCGTAACAGCAGGAACTGCCTGCGGCAGATTGAGAATCACCGCGAGCTTATAATATTTCGTAGTGGCATCCACTACCTCCACCGATAACTTTGCTACCGGCGTGTAAGGACCTAGCCATCCTTTTTCTCCTGAGAGATAGGCGGAGAAAGGGTTGTGCAAATCAAAATTAATGACCGAGTTCGTGAATATAAAACGGAAGGTGATAGTGATGGTGCGGTTACCTTCGTTCAGCAACAGCAAGGGGCTGGCTACCGCTATACCTGTGTGTGCCTCCTGCATGGTGAAGCTGTCCGGCCCTTTATCCTGCTGACTTTCACCGAATGTATTCCAGGTAGGATCGGTGGCGGGTAGTTTTTTGCCGAGTCCGTCGGCAGAATTGGCTACCGCAGCGGCGTATATTTTGTAATCTTTATCTACATCTACAAAAACAGTTTTAATACTTTCTACAGTTGCTTTGTTTAATACAATATCAATGTCTGTACTGTACAACAGTTCTTTCCCGGTTTCATCTTTACCGGCACTGAGTAAAGTACCTGCGGGTAAAAGATAGGTACTCACATTTCTGGCCAGTTCAAAAACCAGGTTCACTTTATCCGCAACGGCAGCATTGGCCGGTAGTTGCAGGATTTGCTGGTAATAAAAATCCAGGTGCCGCTGGGTGATGGTGTTAATATCCCGCTGCGCATACCGGAACAATTTTATGAATGCAGCAAAGAGCGCCAGGTGAGGTTTAAGGCTGCTGTTTCTTACACTATCCAACAGGTCGTTAAAATCCATATCGAAAAATGCGCGCCAGTCACCGTCCGAAAAGTTATTGAAATCGTAATACCGGACCAGTTTAGCAAATGCCCTGGCAAAATCGATGATATCCATTCTGCTCCGTTCGTCCACCTTCACAAATGCCGGATCTTTTGGGTTCAATGCCGGCAATAAGCGTTCATCGCGGCTTGTACCATCACGGCGTAAAGGGTTACGGGGCAGAAAAGTATAATCTACGCTCATTTATTTGTTCCCTCTGTTTGATAAAAAGGAAAGACCAGGTTGCTTCTGGTGTTGGTATTACGAATAGTATAATCAACCAGGAGAATAAACAACCCTGCATTATCATCGCCCGGTACGATATCAACTTTATTCACATCAATACGCGGTTCGAAGTAAAGGATAGCCTTTTCAATCCTGTTTTGCATCTCCGTTTTCAGGGTGGTGTCCAGGTTGTCGAATAGCAAATCTTCCAGGCTGCAGCCGTATTTCGGTTGCATAATACGTTCGCCTAATGCGGTGGAAAGGAGGATCTGCAAACTGCTTTCAATATCATCGGCTCCGTCCAGCATCAGTATTTCTGCGGATGATTTATCGAAAGATGGCGGGAAACTCCATCCTCTTCCTAAAAAAGAATTTTCTTGTGTCATAACTATCCGATTAAAACAGTGAAACAGCCTACTACTATACTTCCGCCATGTGCAGTTGTGTCGCCAACCCTGGCTGCAAATTTTCCGCCTATCTGTACAGTTGCTGAGCCGGTGGCAATGGAATCCGGTGGGCCGGTGCAAACCGCCATATCTCCCACACAAGCCGCCGGCATGCCGCCAATCAGCACGGTAGCGCAACCGGGAGGTAGCAACGGTCCGCCTACATGCGGAACAGGCCCGGTGGTGAGCGGACAAACATGCATATCGGTTATTCTTGCTGCTGGAGGCATTTTACGTTAGTTTATTTGTACCAATGATCCTTTTAATTTTGCGATGGCGCTACTGGTCAGTTCTATTCCGGCACTTCCATCTGCTTTGAAGGAAGCCTGTGCCGTGCTTTCAATATTTTTCCCTTTGATCGCAATATCATCGTCTGTTTTGATGGTGATTACTTTCTTGCTTTCGATCGTAATGCCATCCGTATCCATCGTAATTTTATTGCCGTTTTCATCTTCCATTTTCAAGATCCCTGCGTCTTCATCCAGCACGATACTTTTTCCGGCAGGGGTTTCCAGTGTGATGGATTTTTTATTATCATCAAAAAGCATTTTCATACCACTGCGTGATACATATCCTTTTTCATCGTTTTCATCTGTTGCCGTGAGCGGGGCCGGTTTGTTGCTGCTATTTAATGCGCCCAGCACCACAGGATCGCGCGGGTCATTGTTCAGGAAACCTACTACCACTTCATCGCCTACTTCCGGGCGGAAAAAGGTGCCGCGGTTATCGCCTGCATCGAGGCAGGCCACCCTTGCCCAGATACCCATTTCATCATTGTTGATGATAGGTATTTTAACGAGAATCCTGTCTTCACTATCCGGGTCTTCCTTCAGTTGTGTAACCACCCCTATTTGTAAGCCCTGTATCGCCGGCAGGATGCCGGATGCCGGCAACTGGGTTACCGGGTACGTTTGTGTAAACCAATCGGGAGAAAGGCCGAACTGCGCATCCGTTTTCCAGGTTCCCTGGCCAATTTCATGACGGATACCGGAAACGAATACGGTGCCGTTCATCCGGTCACCCAATCCTTCCAGCACGATAAGGTTGCCGGGCTTTATGCCAGCGAAGCCCATAAACCCTACACGTCCCCTGATCTTGGCGAGTTGTTTTTTCAGGAGCTGGGCATCTGCCCACGCCTGCAACTCTTCCTGCGGCAATGTGCCGGTATGTCTTAATTCAAACTGTTCCAATCCTATTACAGCAGCCAGATCTGCGGCGGAAATATTGCCGTTACCACTGATAGCAGGATCTGTGGCATCTGTTTCCAATACCGCCTGTGTGGCGGGGTCCCAGGCATACGCCTTTACCGCCTGGTACTGATCCCGGGCATCCATGGTGGCATCGAAGTCAAGAATGGTACCGCCATAGAGCAGGTTTAAAACTGGTTCGTCACTAAGCGTTGGCGCCTTAACGGTAATCTGACCATCATCTGTGATACAAACCTTTCCGCTCGCATCTATACGGGAGAGCATAAAATCCCAGTCTGTACATCCAAACTGGACTAATCGTTTATGCTGTACCGTAGTCGTCTCAATATCTTTATCCAATCCATATCCATCGATGATCTCTTCAATTACTTCGCTGTCTTTTTTATCAATGAAATATTTGTTCTGCGGGCCCACGGATAGTTTCACCGCTTTGTCCCTGCATTCCAGCAGGAGCATCGAGCTGCCATTACTCCGTATTTTTATACCATGTTTGATGATGATGCCTTTAAAAATGGTGGTTTCATCTGACTGGTATCCTACTAAAATTTCAATTTCTTTACCGGGGATAAAAAGATCGAGGCTACTCACTTCAAAGTTTTCGTCCGCCGCACTTCCATCCTGCAACACGATATCGGCGGAAGGGATTTTATTCACTTCCTTGTTAACCACCATTGACAACACGCCATACACCTGAGAGATAGCCTCACCTTCCATTTTGATGGTAAATGTGACCAGTCCTACCGGGGTACTTGTTGGTAAAATTCTGCTGTCGCTCATTGGTTACTTTTATCTAACGGTGGAAACTTGATGGTATCACCGGGCCTGATATTTCTGAAGTCAGTGAGATTATTAAATCGCGCTACCTCCAGGTAATAGTCTGCGCTTCCATAAATACGGTAGGTCATTAAGGGCAGTGTATCGCCCTGTTTCACTACCCGGATGTGCGTCAGATCCGGTGAGTTGCTTTTCTGCATGGCCACTTTCAGGTCGTCTTCAATGGTACCGCTAAAAGCCGCGGTGGCCACCACTCTTATCGGGGTACCATCGGGTTTGAACAGTTTGAAATTGAAGCTCAGGCTCGTTAGTACGCCTTCAAAAAACAAGGTACCCCACAACAACTGCACCCTGCGTGGTGAGTGCCCGGTACCGTTGTATACATATACTACCTTTTTAAA
Source organism: Chitinophaga sp. MM2321 (assembly GCF_964033635.1). NCBI lineage: Bacteria > Pseudomonadati > Bacteroidota > Chitinophagia > Chitinophagales > Chitinophagaceae > Chitinophaga > Chitinophaga sp. MM2321. Next base: position 1,126,747 of record NZ_OZ035533.1, on the reverse strand, counting down.
CTTGTTGATATCTGCTAAAATATCGTACTTCTTTACCGCGCCGGTAGCACCGGCAATAGCGCCCGCGATGGCGCCTACAGCGGGAATACCACTCAATGCACCGGCCAGTCCGCCCAGTGGCTGCGGTATCACACCGGAACTATCAAAAAGAAAATCGAACTGAAGATCCGGTGGCGCCGTGTACGCATACTGCTGGTTCTTACCGGTACTACCTGCAGCTGGCGGCGTAGGATTATACACTACCAGGTGCCGCATGGTATATGATTCAGGATTTACCAAAGCATCATACATCAGGTCGGGGTTCTGTGTAACCTGGCCGTTTTCAATGGCTTTGATCTTCAGCTTTTTTAATTCACCGGGCATCGTTTATCTCTCTTTTTTTTCGTTTACAATTTTCAGTACCTGTTCCACACATTCCGCCACAATGGAATTGAGTTGATTCTCAGACACCGTGGAGCCGGTATTTGTTTGCGGCATACTATCCTGTACCTGTACTTTGATGTTGAGTTCTTTTATTTCTATCGGCATGATGCTGATTTTTATATGCCCACACTTACAGATCCTGACAATGCACCTGAAATGGCGCCCTGAAGCCCTGCTGCCAGATCCATGGCCGCTGTTGCGGGATCGTAGTATTTGAAATACTGGTAGTTCAGTGCCATTGTTTCAATGACCACCTCACTTCTCTCTGCGTTAAAAGCGCCTATTTCCAGTCTTTTGGGGATAGCATTGATAACATACCAGTTATACAATGGCAGGTGCTGTTCATTGAGCAGTGAAATGAGAATATTGGTGGGCTTGAATTCAAAATTTTCAATTGCATTTTTACACCACTGAAGGATGCCCGAACCCATAAATTTGCCCCGCTTCAACACCAACTCGTTGTAATTGGTTCTTACCGGCAGCTGGTGTATAAAGCGGTTTTCACCGCCTTCTTTATAGGGTTCTGCTTCTATGTTTACCGTGAGCCCACTTACTTCCTGGAACCTGAAATCATTGGGCATCTGCGGAAATAATTCAAAGGCTACGGTAAAATGAAATCCTGTTTGGGGATAATCCAATATGTCGGGCATGATTATTCATTTTGAATGGTTAACCCTTCATGGGCCAGCTCTATGGTTTCTACCGCCACATCATTCCCATCAGCTTTTAAATCGGTGGGGGTGATCTTGGCCGGCCATGCATTCTTTACTTTCCAGACGACTACCGGTTCATGATTTTCATTGAGCAGGGAAATGATGAGGTTACGCCGTTCAATGGTATTTAAGCTCACGGTGTTGAACCAGGCATAGAACTGGTTGTCTGATTTAAAGGTGCCTCTCTTTAAGGTGATGTTGGAGTATTTGCGCTGGCCCGGCATTTTTACTTTTGAATATTCGGGGCTGGCGCCATCTCTGTATTCAATCACCTCTGTGCTGATATCAAGACCGGAAACTTCAGTAAACCCGATTTTTGAGCCACCCCATTCTACCTGGAAGTGGAACTTAGGAAGAGGATATTCTGCCATAATATTATTTTTTAACTATTACAAAGTGTATATCGATATACTAAGATTCCTGGAGTTTATGTTCGAACCGGAGGATGATGAATTCCGCCGGCCGTACGGCAGCCATAGCAATTTCAACAATCAGTTTACCATCCAGGATGTCCTGTGCAGTCATGGTTTGTCCGAGGCCGCATTTCACAAAAAATGCCTGCTCCGGTTTTGCGCCGGCCAATGCGCCTTGCCGCCATAAGAGGGTGAGATAATTTTCCAGCATGGCGCGCACCTTCACCCAGGTATTGGCATCATTGGGTTCAAATACAAAGGGGAACGTTGCTTTCTTTGCTGATTCTTCCACCATGATAAACAGGCGTCTTACGGAGATATACCGCCATTCGCTGCTGTTGCCGTCCAGTGTGCGGGCGCCCCACACGAGGGTTCCTTTACCGGTAAATGCCCGGATAGCATTGATGGATTTACCTGCTACGTCATCTATATTCAAAGTATCCTGTGTAACGTTATCGATGATCACAGAAGGCCCTACAACAGAATTGAGGCTTACATTGGCCGGTGCTTTCCAAACGCCTCTTGTGCCATCAATTAAAGCGTAAACGCCGGCTACAGCACCAGATGGAGGCAGTTTAGACAACTCACGTTGCAGGAACAATACCCAGTTACTGATCACCGGATGTGATTTATACAAGGCATCCTGCCCGAATTTTACATATGATGCGGTAGCGGTCAACAGCTTATTGATAAAGGCATTTACGCCGTTGATAATCCCATCCAGGTCACCGATAACATTGAGCGCCTGTGTATGCACTGTGCTACCAGCCGTATTATAAACGGTGGTACTCAGTGGAATGGTAGCAATGGTATTCGGTGGCGGCGGAGTGGGTATCCAGAGCGCCAGTAACGGATCATACGCAGCGAGGGAAGCGGAGTTATCTGCTCTCAGCACAATGGCATCGGCATTTTTTTCCAGGGCCACCAGGTCGCTCAGAAATTTTGCGAGTCCGGCACCGGGGTCTTTGGCAAAATCGTCGAAAGCCTGTTTCAGTTTCACATTGACAAAGGCTGTTTTTACAGGTGGTAATGCCAGCATCACCAGTTCTATATAATCCATCAGTGCGTCCAGTGCGGTTTCTGTAGGCGCGCCGTCGGCAGCTTTCAGCACATCATTTTTTAGTTTGTTGTAACGGTCAATGACAGATGGGTATACAGTAGCTCCATCCGTTACCAGTGTGGTAATGGCGCCTGTTACTACTGTCTGATCCGCATTATTATTCCGCAGGCTGGTCACCAGCGCGTTAGTAGCCGGTACGGAGGTAAGGTTTGCCAGATCTATTTTGGTAGCTACAGCAGGAGGAACGGGTGTATCAAAAACATGATCATCCAGTAAGCTGAAACCAATATCCTTTGTAAAGGAGCTGATTAACCAGGGTGTATAACATGCCGCATAGTTGAGCGCATTGATACCGATCCTGTCCTTGAAATTGCTGACGCTTGTCTTCCAGGGTGTAGTGGTACCGGTATTGTTTTCCCGGGTATCAAACACGCAGAACCTGTCCTGCAGGGCAGCGCATTGCGACAACGCCATTTGTTGCAGGGCAAAAAAGGCGGTATCATCCAGTTGTACGGCGTCGGGAAACAGGATCAGGGTGGGTTCATCAAACACTTCGATGGCTTTCACACCACCACGCAGGCCGGTGGGCGGCGTTAGTGTTTCATCGCCGGCAATAACATTATCTGTGTAGCCACCCACAGAAACGATGTAGCATTTGCCGCCGCCATTATCAAAAAAGAGCCGCAGTGCATCAAAGAGATAATACATTTTTGTGTAGGCCACCTGTGTAACCACATAATTATGCAGGGGGTCTACGTTCAGGGTAAAATCGCCCGGGCTAACGGTATACGGGCCACCAAAAAGTTGCCGGAAGTCCACCAAGGATGTGATCTCCGTTGGCTTAAATCTCAACGACTCCCCTTTTCTTTCCGCTATTTCCGTGTATCCGATAAAAGCCGGAACAGCAGTATCCACCTGTGCTACAGACGGTGGGAACAGCGGAATTTCTGTGGTGTAAACACCAGGTGTCTTAATTGCGGTTTCATTAATTTGTGACATGTAACCATCTTTTTATAATAATGAAAAAAAGATATTTCAGATTGTACTTTTAAACACAACATTGTATTGCGGGCTTTGAATCTGCTGATCTGTACCAAACAATTCGTAGGCGCTATTGACAGCGCCGGCAGCGAAAACATCGATCACACCAAAACAGGTTTTATCGGCAGCTACGACGGCCGTATTTTTCAGGTCATCATCATTCACACCATCTGCATGCATGCTGATACATCCACCCGTACCTATATTCACCTTGTTTGAAAAACGATATACCCGTTTTGCGCCGGCAGCTACCACTACAGTCCTATCCAGGAAATCAGTGGATACCTGCATCAGAAAACGGATCAGCAGGTCGCCGGAAACCCTTGTGTAGGGCACCTTCGGTTCTGCCGCAGGCGGGGCAAATAATTTACTGCGTACAAAACAGATCAGTGTATCACTAAAGAACCGGTATCCCATGCTGTAGCTGGTAAACAGTTCTTTTGTCTGCTGATCGGGTTCCAGTTGGATAGCCGATGAAATGAACCGCTGACGTGCAGGATCATAGCCCGGATGCAACATCTTTACGGTAAATAATTGCTTATATATAGTACTGATGACCTCCATTTTATTTTATTGGTACAGTGGACCTATTTTGTATGATAACCGGCGATAATTTCTTTTATGATAGGGCCGTTCATTTCGGTAATACTGTCGAGGGTAACCATGCGTACACGATAGGCCACAGAAGGGTGATAACGCCCGCCCAGCATTGCCCATAGCTGATGGAGCTGTTCCAGGTTCAGGCTGACCATTTCCAGGATAAGTTTTTCTATACCTGCATCCAGTGCCGGGGTGTTTGTATGATCAAATACAAACTTCCGCTGGAAGAAAGAAATAGCCTGCTGAATACTTTGCAATGCCATACCATAACCGCCTGTATCTCTTACAGAGGTAAATAATAAAGTGAGATATAAATGGACCGCAGGATTCTTCATTTTAATTTCCATGCCATTTCTGACAAAGTTCTGGGGGTCTCTTGAAATCCTGTTTTCCTCAATATTAATCAGTGAGATGACGATGTTTTCATCGCCACCATGGCTGTTATTGGCCAGTATCTCTCCGATATTGCCCAACTCGGCCGGTACCCCACCTGCGATTAGCTCAGTGCGGAGTATATCTATTGCCGGAAATATCATGGCACACAGGGGTTATGTGTTAATAGATCATCTCTTGATTCCGTAAAAAAATACTTATTCTTTGGGGTAAATTAAGGGGCAAATGTTCAAACAGAAAAAGTAATCTAACAGTCTGGTTCTTCAAATAAATCCTTAAAAATGCTTATTCAACAACCTATCGTAAGTGAATTCGATGTAAAAGTTATAAACTAAAATCGACATTAACAAAAAGTAGACAAAAAAAATAATATAGCGTTGAAAACAACTTATAAATAGATCCCATAATATAAATATCTGATAGACGTTGGGAAAAAGCAGGAGGGTAAAGCATCTTGGAGGGCTGCCTCTCGGGGCGCAATCAATTGCATTTTTTTGGAGGGCAAGGTAAAAACGGACTTGTTGGTTATACCGGATTATGAAAAGCAGGTAAGATGTGATGCCACCCGTTAAAAATTCCGGCTATAGCCAGGATAAGAAATGTAAAAAAAATGTAATTCTATGGGTTAAAACAAGTAGCTGACAATGTATGATTCCGCTGAAAACTACCACAGCAAACCACTACAACCGGCTAATTCGATTTTATAACGCACTCTCAAAAACCAATAGTTACGCATACCGCAGTGGCAAAGGGTTTGGGCGGCTCCAAACCCAAATTTCATCATAACGAAAACAGCCAAATTATCTCTTTAAAAATAGCTACGCAATTGATAGTTGAAATTAATATTTTTGCTTTTGTTATCCCCGTAGACATGCAGGATTTGATACACCATCCCGTTCATGAATACAAGTTGCCTTTTACCCGGATGCAGATACCGCACTGAGCATAAAAGCAATTCATCCGCCTATAAAACCCGCTAACAGGATTTATGCACACCGTTTGAGAAAACAGACGTGTTTGTGTATGCGACTGCTATTGAAATTAAACAGGTTTACCTCTTGGTATAAAGATACTAATTGTTGAAGGGCAATTGGTTTTACAGTAAGGCACCGATGTGGATCGGTGCCTTTTTTTATGTAGATATTCCTGTTTTATTTTTCACATCAGCAACTAATCAGACTATCTCCACACTACCCACTCCCATATTACAATACGTGCCTACTCCTCCATCTACCAGTAGCTCCAAAGCTGCCCTCGTTCCTTTTACTTTCATCCGGAAATTAGCATATCCCTTGATCTTTGTTTGCGCAGCAGTATCAGTTTCGATGGTTATTAACCGCGGTCTGGGTGATTTACTGAATAACAATACTTCCATCTCTGCGAAAGAAAATGCCAGGTCTGTAGCCACGATGCCATGAAGTGCCCTAAATTTCTCTTTCCAGTTAAAGAGTAATACCCGCATAAAATCGGGATGATTTGGCGCCAGGAAATTATAGTGTCCCTGTTCATTCATTGACCCACAAACAACTGGTGACGTAGGTTTCAGCAGCAACTCCTGTACATGATTATTACTTCCCATTACAGGAATAGCGGCTAATGTCTCCACCCGATCAATGGAAAAAATGGCCCGGCTATGCTGGTCAGCTATTTCTATCCGTTGATGCAAGAATAAACCTTTGATAAAATTTTCTGCCACCTGCGGCAAATGAAATGAAACCACTAATTCTGCTACATCGGACAAAAAATGCAGCCGGTCATCAACAATCCTGAAAGGCGTTTTAATATCTGAGAAAGTGAAAAGCTTAAAAGCTTTGAGTGAGTCTTTTTGCGTATATCCTCGACTATGCAGAAATTCAGCATAGTCCCTGTCTGCGCTGTCAAGAATCTTGTAGATAACCGCTGACAGCGGGTAGGAGTAATTTATAGGTATTAAAGTCTTCGACTGGGCCGGGGATAATATCAACTTAAATTTCATAAATATAAGATGCTACACAGGGATACTTATAATTATACGCTATCACATAATAAGAATAATTTCACATTAAAAAAAAGAAAATAAAAATCAAAGTTCAGCGTAGTACATTTTGAGGAGTTGTTCGTTTAGATATGTTAGAGGATACATCAAAGTACATAGTTAGGCTGCAATACGGCATCATTATGCCCGGGCATACTCAGCGCATTGATAACGCCAACGCATAAACGAAAATACGCCCTACGCCTTCACCCAAAACTTCAGCAAATCATCCATATGCGCACCTACCACATGATACCCTGCGGGGGCATCTTCTTCGGGGCAATGATAGGTCGCCAGCCGCGTTCCTGCCGGCATTTTTTCGAGTTGCTGGCACATATAGCCGTTATAATGATTGAACAACTGGGTAGAGAAATCCAGTTTATCATCTATTCTGAAAGAGCCGGGAAGATGCTCATAGAAAGAGTTAAAGAAATAAAAATGATCGTAGTCTTTTAAGTCAAGCGTGGTGAGGTTACCGTGTATGAAGGTAATATTGTCGAGGCCCAGTTTTTGCTGCGCTGCGGTAGCATAAAGAGATAAGTCATCGCGCTGTTCAATGCCGTAAAAGGAAGCATCAGGATGGTAGTAGGCGCCACTCAGGCAAAATTTTCCGGCGCCACTGCCGATGTCCAGGATCTTTACACCGGCGTTGGTAGCAAGAAAGCTGGCTGCTTTTCTGGCCACCTCCAGTGGGGTCCAGTGCTTGTAAGCAAGGGCCTGTATGTAAAGCGGATAAAGATGGTGAAACTGAAAATCTGATCTAAACCATCTATCTGCATGTCCGGATAAAAACGGCATCGTCGTTGGCACTGTCACTAAATTTTAAGTTGGTTCAACGCTCACTTCACAACAGCGGAGCGATGAACTTCAAAAATCAATATATTATTTTATAGTCTTACTTTACTTCTTCATCCACATCTTCAGCAATAAATCTGCTGATGCTTCTACCAGTTGGTAATTGCGTGGTATTTCATCCTCCAGACTGTGGAAGGTAACCAACTTGGTTCCACTGGGTTTACTATCCAGCAAGTCGAACAAATGCCGGGTATAATAAGCATACAAACTAATAGAATGCTCCACCTGCTGATCTATCTGCCCTTCATCTACCAGGTTCTCAAAAAAAGCATTGTAAAAATAAAAGTGATCGTAGTCAGCAGGATTTATCTCCGTAAAATTACCGTGAATAAAACGCACATTCTCCGTCACCGTTAGTGCTTTGGCTGCTTGTGCAAAATTGTATAATTCCCTTCGTTGCTCAATACCATGAAAAAAGGCGTCCGGAGAATAATGTGCAGCAGCCAGGCAAAACTTACCCACTCCACTGCCGATATCCAATATCCTTGCACCTGGTGCTGACGCTAAAAACCGTGCTGACTTCCTTGCTACCCCCAGTGGTGTCCAATGCTGCCGTGATAACTGCTGGATCCTTTCAGGATATAACCAGTCAAACGCCGCATCATTTACATACCACTTCGGGTTTAATAAAACATTCTCCATAGAAGGATCGGGACACTTTTAGAACAGATTAATAAATGATAGTGCCTGAGCGCATAGCTGCGCAGGGGAATTTATCTGCGAGACTGCATCATATGCATGTCTCCCAGCTAATAAAGCACTTTTCCCGGGAGTACTTTTTACATCTATCATATTATATAAAACATTTCTTTACTATCTATAAAGGCATATACCTGTTAACAGACCCGCAAAGATAACGCTTTTTTCCTTCTCTCCCACCGGGAACTATCATCATAAACCGCAAAAGCAGGCCCCTAGAGGGCCTCGTCCACCAGGTACAGGATGGACTCGTAATTCTTGTTTAATGCCTCAGACATGGCCATTTCGCACGTTTTAGTAGAGGAGTAATATCCGTCATATTCCTTTTTATTCACCTCTTCCGCCTCCGGACGGGTAGCGGATGCAGTGAGCTCGGGGAACATAAAGCCCCGGTCGCCCGCCATCCCACAACATCCGGTATGCAACGGCACCGTTACATTAACAGCAAAATGTTTCGACACCCCGATAAATTTACCGGCTGTCTTCATCTTTTCCAGCGAACAAACGGAATGCAGCACAATATCATTTTTCTTTTGTTTTACATCTGCCAACGGCATTACAAAATCATGCAGGAAATCAACACTGTCCAGGATGGTCAGCCGATCAAATTTATGCTTGTTGGCTTCATCCAGCGTCCCTTTGATATGATGTAAGGTATAAGCACAGGAGCTTACATCCACTACCACCGGCAAAGCCCCTTCCCGGCTAATATCCCATAGCTGGTTCACGATTTTGTTGGCCGTAAAATGATAAGCATCTTTATAACCTTTGGAAGAAAAGATCTGACTACAGCAACTGCCGCTCGCATTGGGCAGCACCAACACCTCAATCCCTGTTTTTGTACAGATACTTAAAAAAGTTTCCAGGATGTTTTTCTCTTTGCCCGCGTAAGTACCCATCATCCGGGAGATACAGCTGGGAAAATAAACGACCGTATTTTTGATAGCAGCAGCCGGTATTTGCTGGTTATATTTCAGCACAGATAGTTTTGGGGGAGATGATAAATGCGCCGTCCACAAAGGCATAGCCGGCACCACCTTCTTTAACCCAACTGTAAGACGGGTCATGGTATTCTTTCCCAACACACTATTAATACCTGCACCCACTTTCAGCGCCGTACGGGCACCCCATTCCACTATCCCAAAATTCTTCGCCGCCATTAAAGCCAGCTGATTGGAGAAAGTTGAATGGTTTTCTCTTCTCAACCGCTTTACCAGGTCGCCGGTATTGATATCCACGGGACAGGCTGTCGCACACAATCCATCTACAGCACATGTTTCCAGTCCTTCGTACTGATATTGATCCAGCAACACTTTATAATTTTCCTTGTCTCCCGATGTTTTTAATTGTTGTAATACTCTCCTCACCACGATCCGCCGCCGGGGCGTCATGGTAACATCACGACTGGGGCACTTATGCTCACAATACCCGCATTCTATACAACGATCCACTTCTTCTTCCACGGATGGAAGCTCTTTCAGATTCTTGATGTGTCCATTGGCATCATCATTAATGATTACCCCCGGATTCAACAGCAAATGCGGGTCAAGCACTTCCTTGATCTGTTTCATCAGGGCATAGGCATCCCCTCCCCACTCTGTTTCTACAAAAGGCGCCATGTTGCGCCCGGTGCCGTGTTCCGCCTTTAACGTACCGTTATACTTCTCTACAACCAACACCACCACTTCTTTCAGGAACTTATCGTACCGCGTGATTTCCGCTGCTGTATTAAAAGATTGCGTCACCACAAAATGGATGTTTCCATCTTTTGCATGGCCGAAAATAATGCCGTTAGGATAATTATACTGTAGGAAGAGTGCCTGCAGGTCTGCGATAGCAGCGCCCAGTTTCTCCACCGGAAACGCCACATCCTCCAGTATAACAGTGGTTCCGCTGGCCCGTACCGCGCCTACTGCCGGAAAAAGCCCCTTGCGTACTTTCCACAAAAAGTCCTGCTCTTTGGGATCGCGCGTAAAAACAGGCGCATTGAAAAGCGACAGGTTTGCCGCCGCTACTAAGAACTGGTTTACCCGCTCATCCAGTGCAGCCACCGTATCTTCCTGGAATTCAATCAGCAACGCCGCTGCCGCTTCCGGCAATGTTTTTACGATAGGCGGCATACCGGGCAAGTCTTCCACGCTGCGCAAAGAAGCCCTGTCCATCAATTCCACCATCATGGCACCGGCATTCGTAAGCGGTACAATCGCTTCACAGGCTGCGTGAATAGTAGGGAAATATAAAAGTGCAGTAGATTTAAACGGATAATCAGGAACGGTATTTAATACCGCCTCTGAAATAAAAGCCAGGGTGCCTTCGGCGCCGATCAACAGATGCGCCAGGATATCCAGCGGATGCTCATAGTCGATCAGTGCATTCAGCGAATATCCTACCGTAGTTTTTGTCTGGTATTTGTCCCGGATCTTTTTATATAATACTTCATCTCCCATGATCCGGCGGCGGATGCCCTGCAAACTGTTATGCAACTCATTACACTCCTGCTCAAACCGGCTATAGTCCTGCGGATCTTCGGTGGTAAAAGTCTTTCCATCCGGCAAAATAAACCGGATATATTTTGTGGTGTGGTAAGAATTCAACTTTACACCGCAACACATGCCGCTGGCATTGTTGGATAAAATGCCCCCTATCATGGCCGCACTGATACTGGAAGGGTCCGGACCAATCTTGCGTTTGTACTTTTTGAGGTAAGCATTCACCATCGCACCGGTAATACCCGGTTGTACGCGCACCTGGTCGCCGGATGCCTCAATCTGTATTCTATTCCAGTGCTGGCTCAGGTCTACTAAAATCCCATCGGTGATAGACTGCCCTGAAAGGCTTGTCCCACCTGTACGGAATACCAGCGGGATCTTATGGAGTTGTGAAAAACGGAACAAAGCAATGATCTCTGCTTCTCCTATCGGCTGTACAACAGCTTTCGGCAGCAAATGATAAAAGCCTGCGTCTGCTGCAAATGATACAATATCAATATACTTTGACCTGATACGATTTTCAGGTAAAATGCTGCTTAATTCTTGCGCAATATTCATACTTATGCTATAATAGATCGACCTCTAATATATAAAATTACACATTATAGCTTTGAACTATTCGCACTTACAACGTTACAATTTCTTAAAATCCGATGGCCGCAGATTGGTAAACTGGTAGAAGGTATTGCTGAAAGACGCGATGCTGTTATATCCTATGGCATAGGTGATGTCGCCGATAGAATGATTTGTCTGGATAAGTTCAATGGCACGTACCATACGCAGGGATTTCAGGTATTGCAGAAAAGAGATATTAAGGGTAGACTGGAATAACCGCGACAAGGTACGTTCGCTCAGGCCGAACTTCTTCCCGATACTATGCAGGGAATGCGTTTCTGCGATATGTTTATCCATATAATTCATGATAGCCAGCATGCGTTCATTTTCTGTAGATGGTAACATGATCGGATTGATGCGGGTACTGATGGCGGGCAGGATGTTTTTGATCGCTGCGAGAAACAGGTACCGGTCTTCCTTTCCGCTGATATGCCCGTCCCAGTCCTGTGTATACTGGATCATCTGCAACAGGAGATCATTGATAGGATAAATGCCCAGCTGCGCATAGAACGGGTCCTTGGAATCATCGTGGGTATAAAAAAACAGGGAGCGCATTACGGTAGCAGAGTAACCTACCTTTAAAATATGTTCCAGGCCAGTAGGCACCCAAAAGTAATGCCTGGCAGGGATTACGTAGGTTTTGTCTTTTATATGAATATAGGCTACCCCACCTTCCACATACGATAACTGTCCTTTTTTATGCTTGTGAAAGGGGATATGCTTTTCTGATTTCTCATGCATCACATAAACGGAATCGGGCCGTTTATCTATTTCCGGCAAAGAGGCTATTAAACTCATAATATGGCTGGAATCAATAAATCACCTACAATTTAAGAAATAATACGCAATTCCTGTAATAAGCGTATAACAGGCAAGTATCTGCTTATTTGGCTGAAATCGACAAATAAATGTCTATTTAAGGAAAACGGCGTCTTTCCCCTCACAATACCTTTGCTGATTATTGCTTTATTCCCTTATATTAACAGAACCGTCATTTACCTGAGATCCAATCAACCAGCACCATTTTAGAATCATTTTAAATTTAAAAAAATGTAATCAGACACATCTCCCTTACAACTTCGTAATTTCATTTTAATAAACCGATATCATGAAAAAAACAGGTACTTTATGTGTGCATCCGCTTACAACAGGCAATTTTGAAGGCGCCGTTACTTCGGCCATCCTCCCTTCTGCTGCATATAATTATATCGATGCAGCGGAGTTGAAATATCCCGGCTTTTACTCTACTTATAACCAGCAACGGCTGGGACAAATTATGGCGGAGCTGGAACAGGGCCAGTGGGGAATGATGTATAGCTCCGGTATGGCAGCCATCAGCACGGCCATCCTCACATTTGCACAACACAACGATCATATCATTTTTTCGCGCGACCTCTATGGCGGCACCTGGAAATTTGCAGAAGAAGAGCTTCCCAAAAGAGGTATTACGTGCAGCTACGCAGATAATAATGTGAAGAGCTTTGAATCGCTGTTACAGAAAAACACAAAGATTATTTATATAGAAACGCCTGCCAACCCGCTGCTGAACATCGTTCCGTTGCAGGAAGTAGCTGCATTGGCCAAAGCGCATGGGCTGATCACCATCGTAGACAATACGTTTGCATCTCCCATCAACCAGTTGCCATTACAACTGGGTATCGACATCTCTGTACACAGTGGCACCAAATACCTGGGAGGCCATAATGACCTGCCTTTCGGCGCCCTGATCTCCAATAACAAGGATCATAAAGAACAAATCCACCGCACGGCAAAAATGTATGGTGGCTCACTTACACCCTATGAATGCTACATGGCGGAAAGGAGCTTAAAAACGCTGGCACTAAGGGTGCACAAACAAAACGACAATGCACTGCTGCTGGCGCAACACCTCAGCGGCCATGCTGCTATCGGACGGGTGTACTATCCGGGACTGCCCTCTCACCCTGATCATGCTTTGGCGGCGAAACAAATGAAAGGATTTGGCGGTATGTTGTCTTTTGAACTGGATGTAGCACCAGACAAACTACTCGTATTCCTGAAAGCACTCTCCCTGATCAAACCTGCGCTGAGTCTCGGCGGCGTGGAAAGCCTGATCTGCCAGCCGGCTGTAACGTCCCATCGTGGCTTAACTGCGGAGGACCGGCAACGTTTAGGCATCAGCGATAGTTTGTTGCGGCTGTCGGCAGGTATTGAAGATGCAGAAGACCTTATCGGAGACATCGAAGCAGCGATAACAAAGGCGCTATAACTGCTGACTGAAGTATGAATAACCGTCGGGGCATAATTGTTGGCGATACCATCAGTAATATCTAACAATATGGAAAATTCATTATCTGATAGTGGGCTTGTTCCGTCACAACAGGGAGGTGGGCAGTCCAACACATCATATACACGCAAAACCATCAATCCCAACGAGGCCGTTGCCATCTACGAAGCAGCCCAAAAAAGACTGCTGGATGTAAACAACTGGCAGGAAATCAGTGGCGACCTCACGGCATCTTTCACCTTAACGGATGACGATGGCAAACCCCTGCACCGCAGTGCGCAGGAAGGAGATAATATCCGGATCAATATTCCGGGGCCGGGTTCTCAAACCGGTGAAGGCTACGACTGGGTTAAAATTGAACTGATTGCTGAAAACAATAATCCCGACATAGCCTACACCGGCATGCGGGTCCGACCGTTTCCCCTTCCGGAAAAGGCCGGCAAAGAAGTGGCGCATTTTTTCAAAGCATATGCCACCAGCTCTTTCATTGTTGAAAAAAAAGGTAATCAGATCAAAGCAAGTGTATATGGCCGCAATGAAATACCCAATACGGCGGTGGTACCTTTCAGCGATAAAGTCCGGAACTTCTTTATTGGTTTGGGTGCTATCCTCGGGTTATCCAAAATACAATGGAAAAGCCTGGTAAAGGGCTTGTTGAATGGGAAAAGATAAGTTGCCTTATCTTTTCCCATATCAGGTCCCTGCATCACCATTGTGCGAAATAAAAGCCACACCTTCAATAGCAGTCCGGAGAAAAAGTATCTGAAGGCAGTGGCTCATCGCCGACCAGTTCTTCCTCGTCGATCGGGATACCCTCTTCATTTTCAAGCTCCTGTATTTCTTCTTCCTCCTCCCGCCTGTTATCACGGGGATCATCATGATGTAGCATATACAAATTTTTAGAAGTGTGAAAAAAAGCCGTCTTTGTTCGTGCGATTTCACTACACCGTTTGTTATAAGCCTTATCTAATGAAAACTACTGCTAATTATAAATTACGTTACCCTGTCTCCAACCAATTTGCCACAAAATGCCTGCCGATGAAACGATTTATTTATTTCTCATAGCGCACCCGCCAGATGATATTACTGGCATCGTCTGATACCAGCATAGAACCATCTGCCAGCACCGCTATGCCTACCGGCCTCCCGCGTACTTCGCTTTTTTCAAGATCATCCATAAACCCGGTTAAAAAGTCTTCCGCTCCGCCGGCAGGCTTCCCATCCCTGAACGGAACAAACACCACCTTATAACCCGATAAAACAGAACGGTTCCACGAACCATGTTGTGTAATAAATGCGCCGTTGTGATATTTTGCCGGGAATGCATTTTTTTTATAAAATAATAGTCCGAGTGAAGCTGTATGTGAGCCCAGTGGCAGGTCGGGCGTTATTGCCTGCTGACCGGGAGCCGCCGCCATCTTATCTTTCATACGCGGTTCTGCATGGTTGCCATAGTAATAAAAAGGCCAGCCATAAAAGCCGCCTTCTTTCACCTGGGTGAGGTAGTCCGGCACCAGCTCATCACCAAGTTCATCCCGCTCGTTCACGGCTGTCCATAAGCTACCGGTAACCGGCGACCAGTCCATACCTACAGGATTACGCAGTCCGCTGGCATAAATACGTTCTCCGCTGCCATCGGGGTTCACTTCCAGGATATTGGCCCGTTTCTTTTCATTGTCCAGTCCCTTTTCCGCCACATTGGTGCCTGATCCTACGGCGATAAAAATTTTATCTCCCCTGGCATTGGTAATGATATTGCGGGTCCAATGCCGGTTATATTTACCGGCAGGCAATGATAAGATCTGTTCTCCTTTTCCCCTTATAACAGTATCGCCGCACTGATAGGGAAAGCGCAGTAACGCATCCGTATTGCCGACGTAGAAATATTTACCCAGGATCAACATACCAAAAGGCTGATTGAGGTTCTCCAGCAACACATGACGACTTTCAGGAATCCCGTTCTTATCAGCATCTCTGAACATAATAATACGGTTGGCACTTTCCCCATAATGCTGTGTCTTAATTTTACGGGAGAGTTTCGCGCCCAACTTCTTTATGCCTTTTAAAAGCGTGTTCGATTCTGCTACAAAAATGTCCCCGTTCGCTGCTACATAGATCCAGCGCGGATGATCCAGTCCATCTGCAAATTTTGTCACCGTAAATCCTGCTGGCGCCAGTGGCACTTTCCCCTCTTTCCACCCCACTACGCTGCTGTAATTTTTGGCAGAACCCGTTGCATAAGGCGGCGGTAAAGTATCTGCCTGGTACCCTTGTGTATTCACGGAGCCGCTGTATGATCCGTTGTTAATTTTCCGGGCGTTACAGGCGGTAATCATAAGCAGGAACAGGAAAAAAGAACGTTTCATCATGCAGTATTATGGTTACCCAACATCCTTCAGAAACCGCGCCAGACCTGCCGCCAATGGGAAGAACAAAAATGCCTGCGTTACACCGGTCAGTTCAAATAAAAAGTTATTGGGCTTTTCATACATCGGCGGGGGAAACATATTGTCAAAGGTCGCGGGGGAAATGCCGCCATAATAAAGACAGTCCTTCAGCAAGTGATTATATACCCCTTCATACAAACCGATCGCCAATACCGGCAACAGTAAAACAAGTAGCATATAAATCCAGCGTACAACACGCTGCCCACGGGTGTTTCTTACCAACATCCGGTGCAACAGCAACACGATCACAGCCGCCGGAATACCAATAATCACCATATGCAAACGCCACGGTGTATGATAGATGAAGGCGCCATAAGCATGATGCACCGCGGTTAATAACAACATGGCAACCGCCAGCCAGGTAACTTTTTTCAGGTTTTTCTCTTGTGTCATTTCATTAAATTTACACAAGGATATCCCCACAATCCGGATCTGACAAGTAGTCAATTTAAAATTACCAGGTCATCTAAAGCTGACTATTACTGATCTTTAATTCATTATAAAAGTACAAGCAATACGATATGACGAAAAAAAATGAAACCATCTCTTCCGTTACGTATAATCCTGCGGTTTGTCCCGTTGCCGGTACCTTAAAAATTATTGGTGGCAAATGGAAACCAATGATATTATACCTGGTTGGGGAGGGCATCAACAGGTTTGGTCAATTATCGAAGAGTATGCCCGAGATCAGCAAACATGTACTGACACAACAATTGCGCGATCTGGAAACAGATGGCGTTATATCCAGGGAAGTTTTTGCAGAAATACCCCCACGGGTGGAATATACACTCACTGAAAAAGGAAGATCGCTGTTATCGGTTACACAGGCGATGATGCAGTGGGGACTTGCAAATCTGTAAAGAGAGCCGGTATTTATTCTTTCACAGCATCGCCGGAAGGCAACCGGAACCATTCTTTTGCATAAGGTTTCAGTAACACATTGGAAGCGGCAGGACCCCAGGTACCGGCTTTGTATAAATGCAGTTGTTTCGCCGGATACTTTTTCCAGGCATTGAGAATAGGCATTACTACTTTCCAGGCCGCTTCCACCTGGTCGGCACGCATAAAGAGCGTAGCATCGCCATGAAGTACATCCAGCAACAATGCTTCGTATGCTTCGGGCAGCGTTTCCGTATAGGCGTCCTGGTAAGTGAAGTCCATTTCTACGGGCACGAGTTTCATCTGCAATCCGGGCAACTTGCTTTCAAACAGGAGACTTATTTCCAGTTCCGGTTGTATGCTGATAATAAGCCGGTTGGGCACAATATCATCTTTGAAGATCTTGTGTGGCGAATCTTTGAACTGGATCACAATCACGGATGACTGCCGGAACATGGATTTACCGGTACGTAAAAAGAAAGGAACGCCCTGCCAGCGGTCATTATCAATAAACAATCGCAGTGCTGTAAATGTTTCGGTATTGGAATTGGCAGCTACCTGTTCTTCTTTGCGGTAGGCAGGCATCTCCGTATCGTTGATTTCACCGGCAGTATATTGTCCGCGGATCACATTTTTAAATAGCTGTGCGGAAGCGAAAGGCCGCACACTTTTCAACACTTTTGTTTTGGCATCGCGGATCATTTCTGCTTTATAGGCGCCAGGACATTCCATCGCAATGATGCATAACAGTTGCAGGAGATGGTTCTGGATCATATCGCGCAATGCGCCGCTGCTGTCGTAGTAGCCGCCGCGTTTACCAACGCCTACCTGTTCTGCTACGCTGATCTGTATATGATCAATATATTTTTTATTCCACAGTGGTTCAAATACATAATTGGCAAAACGGAAAGCCATGATGTTCTGCACGGTTTCTTTACCCAGGTAATGATCGATGCGGTAAAGTTGCTTTTCTGAAAACCGTTTACCTAAATAACGATTCAGTTGCTGCGCCGTAGCGAGATCGGTACCGAAAGGCTTTTCTATTACGATACGATCCAGTGCTACTTTATTACAGAGTTGTTGTTTGTATATTGCGGCGGCAATGATTTCAATAAACCGCGGTGCGATGGCAAAATAAAACAGGCGTGTTCCCCGTTGTCCGCTTGCTGCTTCAAAAGCCTCCAGCTGATCTTTCAGCGTACTGTAGGTAGATGCTTTCATAAAGTCGCCCTGCAGATAAAACACCTGTGCTGCAAACGCCGCCCACTTCTTCGGATCTGCTTTACCGCTACGGCTGAATTCATTCACACCATCCAGCAGCTCTTTCCTGAAAGCGTCCTGATCTGCCGCTAAATAATCAACACAATAGATACAAAATACCGGTGGCAGATGATCGCCGATATACAGGTTATACAATGCAGGAATGAGTTTACGCCTGGTAAGATCGCCCTTTGCTCCGAAGATGGTGATGGCCGCAGGATATGTTTTTCCGTTTTTCATACTATTGAATATAATCCATTTTTCTGAACTGCTGTCATCGGATCAGGTCATCTCCTTCTCAAATATTTCCTGTATCTGCCTGATTTCAGCTTCATAAATAGTTTTCTTCCGCATCGCAAAATACAGCGTGTTTTCTATCACATTATTTCCTTCCCACAACGTTTTTATTTTCCCCGCCGCTATTTCCTTTTTAGAGAGAAAGTCCGGGATCACCGCCACGCCTTTATTTCCGCTGATGCAACGTATAATGGAACAAAGATTAGGAACAATATAGTTGGGTTTAAAATCGGGTCGTTTGTTAAAGTTCATGTGCCAGAACCTTCTCAGGTGTTCCATATCACCTGTGGTGCCGTACCAGGTTTGTTGTTTCAACCATATTTCTGCGGCGGCAAAATCTTTTTGTTGCAGTAGTTTCTGAAAAGGTTGGGTAACGGTTCCCTTTCCCGCTACCAGTATGATCCGTTCTTTAAAAAATGGTTTATAGGAGAGATTTTTATAATCACCTTTTTGTGGGGTGATGATCAGGTCCAGGATACCGTTGTCCAGGTCTGCCTGCATCTGTGGGTACTCGCCAAATTTAATGATCACATTAAAGGGTAAGGTAGGGAGATAAGATTCCAGTGTAAACTGAAATGTTTCGAAGCACATACCGATGCTGATAGTGGGCCGGTCTTTCTCCACACTCCGGTGAAAATGCTGTTCAGCAGACTCCAGTTTATTCAACGCTTCCTGCACATAGTTATATAGTACTTTGCCTCTTTCAGTGGCCACCATTTTGCGGGATGTTCTGTCGAACAACTTATACCCCACATAAGTTTCGAGAGAGTTCAGGTGCAGGCTAACCCCGGGCTGGGACACAAACAGCGCCTCCGCAGCGCCCGTGAGGGTGCCGGTTTCATAAATAGCCTTAAAGGTCCGGAACCATTCAAGATTCAACATATTTATATCATAATTATGATACAAATATATGGTTTACCTAATTATTATAATAGATTACTGTATAAAGTATTCCACTCCCAGCCTGTATCCTTTCATGCCCAGGCCACAGATAGATCCTACGCATTTGGGGGCGATCAGGGAAGTATGCCGGAATTCTTCCCGGGCGTATACGTTACTGATATGAATTTCAATAACCGGTGTTTTAATGGCTGCAATGGCATCGCGGATAGCCACAGAAGTATGCGTATAGCCGCCGGCGTTAAGCAGGATACCATCAGCAGAAAAACCTACCTCGTGCAGGTGGTTGATAAGCTCCCCTTCTACATTGCTTTGAAAATAACTAAACTGAACAGCAGGAAACTGTTTTTGAAGATCCTGAAAATAATCTTCAAAAGATTCATTGCCGTAAATACCCGGTTCCCGCTTACCCAGCAGGTTCAGGTTAGGACCATTGATGATCGCTATCTGCATGATGGAATGATAAATTGATGAATGAAACGAAGATACTCAATCCTGTTTATTATTTGTATCGCTGCCCCAACGGTAAGTTTGCTGCTCAATACCCGCCAGGTCAATGATGCGGTCTACCACCGTTGCAGCCACTTCTTCTATAGTGACCGGTACGCTGTAAAAAGAAGGGGTAGCCGGACAAATAATTCCACCCGCGAGGGTCACGGTTTCCATATTGCGGATATGCAACAGGTTATAAGGTGTGTCGCGTACTACACAGATCAGTTTCCGCCGTTCTTTTAGTATTACGTCCGCTGCGCGGGTAATCAGGTCGTTGGAAATGCCGGTGGCGATGCGCCCCAGCGTGCCCATGGAACAGGGGCAGATGATCATGGTATTAAATCTTCCGGAGCCGGAAGCAAAAGGTGCGTGAAAATCCTGTTGGGTATAAAAACGAAAAGGCAGCTGTTGATAATCTTCGTTGCGAAGTTCTGTTTGCCACACTGTTTTGGCATTTTCTGTCATCACCACGGCTACTTCATCCAGCTGATCTGATGCAGCATGGAGCTTTTGCAGCAACTGCCGTGCATAGATAGACCCGCTGGCGCCTGTAACTGCTACTACTATACGATGTTTCATGATGCTATACAATAAGATAGCACAAAGCTAGCCTATTATCCGTTAAGGCGATCCGCAATCTCTTCCATCCGGATGCCGTTATGGCTTTCATCATAAACACATACACCGTTGTGGATCAGCAATATCTGCGGAGATTCATGTTCAACGTTATAGGAATGCGCTACTTTACCCGAAATATCACGATGCGCGATAAGGTCAAGATAATAAAACGTTAACCCCTCCGGTGCAGTGGCCCGCTCCAACCTGGCTTTAGCCATCGAGCTGATAGAACACCGCGTGCTGTGCTTGAATATAACTACCGGTTGATGAGCAGATACTGTATTGATTTCCTGCAATTGATCCTCGCTGGTTAACGTTTTCCAGTTCATTATTAACAAATTTTACTATGATCCGCCACAGGCGCCTTTCCCATTCCCCTCATCGGGCATCCTAATTTCTGATGGCTTGCGCAGGACGTTAAGAAAGCTGCAAAGATACAAACCATACCGGCGTAGCCCAAAATTCTTACATACGATTTCATACTGGGAGATTTAATAAGTAAACGAAATTTCATAGGAAATATGATATCCCTACTTTTTTAATCGTGTTTTGTAACGTTATTTTGCAAATATAAAGAATACATTAAAAAAAACAACAATACAATTTTAATTTTTAGATTTAAATATTTAGATTTTTAGTTATTTAAGAGAGATATCCGGGAGATCTACGCAAAAATCTCCCCTTAAATAACTAAATACCTAAATCCGAAAATCCCAAAATATTCCTGGTATGGCAAAAGTACATTTTATTGCAATTGGTGGCAGCGTCATGCATCAACTGGCCATTGCACTCAAACATAAGGGCTACGAAGTAACCGGTAGTGACGATGAAATATTTGAGCCGGCCCTCTCCAATCTCCGGCAGGCGGGCATTCTCCCGGCTTCCATCGGATGGGACGCCGCCCGGATCCATACCGGCATCGATGCGGTAATCCTGGGCATGCACGCCCGGGAAGACAACCCCGAACTGATCCACGCCAGGGAACTGCAACTGAAGATCTATTCTTTCCCGGAATATATCTACCAGGAAAGTAAAAACAAAACAAGGGTGGCCATCGGCGGAAGTCATGGTAAAACTACCACCACCGCCATGATCATGCATGTATTGCAGGAAAACAAACGGGCATTCGACTATCTCGTAGGGGCAAAACTGGAAGGCTTTGCACAGTCTGTAAACATTACAGATGCACCCCTCATTATCTGTGAAGCGGATGAATACCCGGCTTCCGCGATCGAAAAAAGGCCCAAATTCCATTTCCTGCACCCACAAATTGCGGTATTAACAGGTATTGCATGGGATCATATCAACGTATTTCCCACTTATGAGATCTATAAAGAACAGTTTGCCATATTTATCAGGCAGATGGAATCCGGACAGGTACTGATCTACAACAGTGCAGACCCTGAACTCGTAAACCTGGTGACGGCTACCGGTGGCCACCTGAAGCTTATCCCCTACGCCATCCCTGCCCATACCATCCATCACGGTATTACCAGGGTATCTTTCGGGGAAGCGGCTACCGACCTGGAAGTATTCGGCGACCATAACCTCCTGAATTTGCACGCCGCCAAACTGGTATGTAATGAACTTGGCATTTCCAACGAGGAATTCCTGGCGGCAATTGCTACCTTTAAAGGCGCAGCAAAAAGGCTGGAGCTGGTGGCCAGGAATGAATATAGTGTCATTTACCGCGATTTTGCACATGCCCCCTCCAAGGTGAAAGCCACCATGGAAGCGACAAAACAGCAATTTCCCGACAGAAAACTGGTTGCAGTACTGGAGCTACATACTTACAGCAGTTTGAACGCCGGCTTCCTCGCACAATACGCGGGAGCCATGGACGCAGCAGATGTGCCGGTCATCTTTTACAGCAAACACGCACTGGAAATCAAGCGGATGCCCGATCTGGCCCCGGAATTGATTACACAGGGCTTTAGCCGGAACGACCTCCGCATTTTCCACGAACGGGAAAAGCTGGAAGCCTTCCTCGCAGAACAGGACTACCGGAATACCAATCTTTTACTCATGAGCTCAGGCACATATGACGGATTGGACTTCCCTTCCCTGAAAAACCTGCTGGACAAATAACAAATAGCTAAATTCGCACATCAAAAAACACAAACAACAAAACACAATAAAATACCTAAATCAAAAAATAACTAAATACCTAAATATTATATAATGCCTTCTTTGCTCCTCAAAAGGCCTCTGGCCGTAATTGATCTCGAAACCACAGGCACAAATGTGGCTTCAGACCGTATCATCGAAATTGCTATCATCAAAGTATTTCCTGATAAAACAACGCAGTCCAAAGTTAAGCGTATCAACCCCGGAATGCCGATTCCAGCAGGATCTACCGCAATTCATGGTATCAGGGATGAGGATGTGAAAGACGCGCCTACCTTTAAACAGGCGGGCAATGAGCTGAAAATGTTCATGGAGAACTGTGACCTGGCCGGGTATAATTCCAACCGTTTCGATATTCCGCTGCTGGTGGAGGAGTTTCTCCGCGCCGGTATGGAGTTCGATGTATCCAAACGTAAGTTTGTAGACGTGCAAAGGATCTTCCACCTGATGGAAAAACGTACCCTTGGCGCCGCTTACAAGTTTTATTGCGATAAACTGCTGGAAAATGCCCACAGCGCAGAAGCAGACGCGCTGGCTACCTACGAGATCCTGGAAGCCCAGCTGGGACGCTACGAACAGCTGCAACCGGATATCGACGGACTGGCAGACTTTACCAAAGAAGAAGAATTTGTGGACTTTGCCCGCCGGATGGTGATGCAGGGCGGTCAGGAAGTCTTTAATTTCGGTAAATACAAAGGCCGTCCTGTAAAAGACGTGCTGAAAGCGGAACCGCAATATTACGACTGGATGATGAAAGCAGATTTCCCCCTCAATACCAAACAGAAACTGGCAGAGATCTACCATAACATGATGTTAAAAAAGATATAAACTTTTTTTAGAACATCTTATCTTGCGCCGGAATTGAATTATTTTCGCAGTCCAAAAATATCATCTGCTGAATTGGAAAAGCTTGTCATTATTCCTACGTACAATGAAAAGGATAATATCCGAAATATCATTGACGCTGTATTTTCCTTACAGCAGAATTTTCATGTGCTGATCATAGATGATGGGTCTCCCGATGGAACTGGCAACATTGTCAGATCAATGCTACAGCAACATCCGGGCGAACTGTTTCTCGAGGAAAGATCAGGCAAACAGGGCCTCGGCACGGCTTATATCCATGGATTTAAATGGGCGCTGGCAAAAAACTACCAGTACATTTTTGAAATGGATGCGGACTTTTCGCACAACCCTAAAGACCTCGTACGGCTATACGAAGCCTGTGCAAATGAGGGGGCAGATGTTTCCGTAGGCTCCCGCTATGTTAAAGGTGGCAAAACCGAAAACTGGCCATGGGACCGAGCTGTATTATCATATGGTGCATCCATCTATGTAGGACTGATCACCTGGATGCCGGTGAAAGATCCTACCGCCGGGTTCGTTTGCTATCGTAACTCCGTACTGAAATCCATTAACCTCGATAAGATCCAGTTTGTAGGCTATGCTTTCCAGATTGAAATGAAATTCACCGCCTGGAAACTGGGCTTTAAAATAGCAGAAGTCCCCATTACATTCAAAGACCGCAGAGAAGGATATTCCAAAATGAGTAAAGGCATTGTGAAGGAAGGCATTCTTGGGGTATTAAAAATACAGTGGCAAAGCATGACGACCAGGACTTAATGGATTTATAGGATTACCCGGATGGGTGGAGAAGATTAAGATTAAGAAGATTAAAAAAGACAGTGTTATTACTCTCATCTTCATCTTTACCTTCTTCTCAATCTTCTTAATCTTAATTTTTCTTAATCTTCTCCACCCATCCTGCAAATCCTGCACATCTGTTCAATCTTGGTCAATCTTGGTCGATGAAAAAGGCATTTTTACAACTCCATCTCTCCGTATTCCTCGCAGGATTCACCGGCATTCTTGGTAAGCTGATTACACTGAATGAAGGACTCCTGGTGTGGTACAGGCTACTTATTACCAGTGTTACCTTATATATATTGTTCCGTTTTCAGGGTACCCTGAAAAAATTGCCCTGGAAAGATATTCTCCCGATCGGCGCTACCGGTGTGGTGGTAGCCCTCCACTGGCTCTTCTTTTACGGTAGTATCAAATATTCGAATGTATCTATCGGGGTTATCTGTTTCTCACTCACCAGTCTTTTTACAGCCATCTTTGACCCGCTGATCAACCGGAGCAGGTTTGATGCCGCTGAAATGCTACTGAGTATGCTCACCCTTTTCGGGATCCTGCTCATCTTTCATTTTGATACACAGTACCGTACAGGCATCATACTCGGCATTATCTCCGCAATGTTTGCCGCACTCTTTACCGTGTTCAACAAACGGCTGATCAAACGGTTTGATACTTACACCATCACCTTTTATGAACTCTCTGTTGGCTTTGTAGTGCTAACGATGTTCATGCCTGTATACCTCTATCTTTTCCCTTCGGCTACATTGCTGCCTACTTCCGCAGATGTGATCTACCTGCTGATCCTGGCCTGGGCCTGTACTGTGTGTATGTATTTGCTGAGTATGAGTGCATTGAAAAAGATCTCTCCCTTTACGGTCAATCTCTGTTTTAACCTGGAACCGGTATACAGCATTGTGATGGCCTTTATCCTCTTCCACGAAAACCAGCACCTGAATAGTGCTTTCTATGCAGGGTTAGCTTGTATTGTCCTTTCTGTAGCCCTGCAGATGGCACGGGTGGTATGGCAACACAAAACCGTAAAAGCCTGATTTATTCAGAACAATTCCAGGTCAAGATGTTGAAAGGTAGACAGGACGTGATGTGCAGGGGGTAATTCGGTGATCAGGTAATTAATCAGGTTAAGGTCACATACTTTCATGCGTTGGGAAGAATTGAGTTTTTCCGCGATGCTGAGAATCGCCAGTTTCTTTGCCGCCTTTATCATGGCTCTCTTCACTTGTACTACTTCCCAATCGGAATCCGTCATCCCATTCTGAACAGAAAAACCATTTGCCCCCAGCAGGCAAAGATCTACTTTGATGTCTGCCAGTTGATTAATAACGCTCGCGCCTATATGAACATGCGAACTTTTGGAGAGCTGTCCGCCTATACTGATCACAGTCAGATTGGTATGCTCTACCAGTTGCAGGGCCACCAGCGGGCTGATAGTGAAGAAAGTAGCACGCAGATTTTCCGGTATACGTTTCGCCAGTTCTATCATAGTAGTACCGCCGCCGGTAAGTATCACCATATCATTTTTCAGCAGGCGGATGGCTTTCTCAGCGATCTGTTGTTTCGCTTCCTGTGCATATACCATGTTCTCCGCATTGAACGGATAATGAAAGGACCGGCCTATAGCGCCGCCATGTACTTTTAGTATTCTCCCGTCTTCCGCCATTTCTTTCAGATCACGGCGTACCGTGTCTTCCGATATACTCAGCATGGTACTGATGTCTGTAGATAATACTTTGTTGTGCAGATTAATCTGCCGCATGATAAATGCCTGGCGTTCTTCTTTTAACATGCTGGGGAGTGATTTTTATTGGTGGACAAATCTATAAAAAAGTAAGCCAAATTTGGAAATGCGTGTTTTAGCAGGTTTCATCCGGCAAAACACGCTTTTTTATGGATTATGCTTGAATTTACAGAAACTATATTATATATTCATGCACGAAAACGCATATTAACGCAAGATCACTATCCCTGTTTACAACAAAGAAGCGTCAGCCTGTAGAAATCTAAATCGTTATTAATACCAACCAAAAATCTGTAAATCAATCGTTTAATATCTAAATAAACCATTTACAACCAGTTCTAAACGTTCCCAACATGAGAGAAAGACTACTTTTCACTTTCATCTTTATGCTGTTTTATGCCAGCTCCTGGGCCCAACATGGGATTTCCGGAACCGTGGCAGACAAAAGCAGCCAGCAACCGATTATCGGCGCCACCATCATCGTCGGTAAATCAGGCGTGGTAACCGATACCAAAGGTAAATTTTCCCTGGTAGTGCCCTCCGGCACAACAGCGTTACGCGTTACCTTTGTGGGCTACAAATCACAGGTAGTACCCATCACGGCAGACAATGTGTATCATATTCTGCTGGAAACAGATGAGCGTTCCCTGGAACAATTTGTAGTAGTAGGTTACGGTACACAGAAAAAAGCCAACCTCACCGGCGCAGTGAGCACCGTTGATGTGGCTAAAACCATGCAGAGCAGACCGGTCACGGACCCTTCAAAAGCCCTGCAAGGCATCGTTCCGGGCCTCAACATCACCTATTCAAATGGTGGGCTTACCCAGGCGCCCGTGATCAACATCCGCGGTACCGGTTCTGTAAACGGCAGCGGCAGACCACTCATCCTGGTAGACAACGTGGAAACACCGGATCTTACCCTTATCAACCCGGATGATATTGAAAGCATTTCTGTGCTGAAAGATGCCGCCTCCACCTCTATCTATGGCGCCCGCGCTGCCTTTGGTGTGGTACTGATCAAAACAAAATCCGGCATACGCAATATGCCTACCACTGTACGGTATTCCAACAACTTCTCCTGGAGTACACCCACTGCCCTCCCCGATTTCGCCGATCCTGAAAAGGAACTGACAGGGCTATACGAAGCCAATGTGCGGGCGGGTAACAGCTCCCCAGAATTGTTCGGCATGCAGATGCTGAAACTCCGCGACGGTATCAAAAACTGGAAAGAGAAATATGCCAACAACCGTAAAGGCATCGAAATGGTGCCCGGAGAAGATTTTGAAATCGACCCTAATGGTGGCCCCGCCTACTTTTACCGCGTATGGGATGTAAAAGACCTGATGCTGAAAAAATGGACCCCGCAACAAATCCATAACATCAGTGTACAGGGTGGCAGCGAAAAGATTTCCTACTATATGTCCGGCGGTTACAGCAATTCCGGTGGTATCATGAAAATGAACCCGGATGATATAAAAAAATACAACATCACCGGTAGCATCAATGCAAGCGTCACCAGCTGGCTGGACCTGGATGTGAAAATGATGTACCGCAACTTTGAATATGACTATCCCTATCAATACCAGTCCTACTTCCAGTATATGTGGCGATGGGGTTCCTATTTTCCTTACGGTACTTACCAGGGAAAATACTTTCACCATACACCCGGATATCTCGCGAACGCTAATACCAATACGGTTACCGACAACTACTCCCGCACAAGCCTGGGTGCTACGCTGAAACTAACCAAGGACCTGAATATCCGTGCAGATTACACCATTGGCCGCGACAACCTCGTACGGCATGAAGTAGGCGGGAAAGTAATGGCATGGGACTTTTGGTCTGCCGGCCTGCCTTTCAACAACATTGCTACGGCATCCCAGGATGTAGTAGGTTACAGATCTGCCAACTACAAGGTGAATACCTTTAACCTGTATGCCACCTACAATAAAAAACTGGGGCAGGATCATCAGCTGAAATTCATTGCAGGTGTCAACGCTGAAGATGTGGATACCCTTGGCTTCGGCGCTTACCACCGGAATCCGCTGGACCCTTCCAAGGCTGAAATTCCGCTGGCCAGTGGCGACTACCTGGCTGATGGCTCCCACCTGTCGAATGCCTATGCAGGCTTCTTTGGCAGGATCAACTACAACTACAAAGACAAATGGCTGCTGGAACTGAACGGCAGGTATGATGGCGCCTCTTCTTTCCCGCCAGCAGACCGCTGGTCATTCTTCCCCTCAGCATCTGTCGGATACCGGATCTCGGAAGAGAAATTCATGCAGCCCATTAAAAAAGTGCTGTCGGATATGAAAGTCCGCGCTTCCTATGGCACGCTCGGCAACCAGGATATGGGCGGAAAATTCTACATCCCATCTATGTCTACCAACAACCAGGTAAACTGGATGAATGGCGGCAACTATGCATCCGGTGTAAACGCTCCCCGCGCAGTAGCCCAATCCCTCACCTGGGAAAGGGTACGCACACTTGATATCGGTACCGATTTCAGCCTGTTCAATAATCATATAGGCGTTACCGTAGACTGGTATGACCGTACCACCGACAACATGCTCACCAATAAAGCAGTAGCTGCCACTTTTGGTACAGATGCACCCCGTATCAACGACGGCGCCCTCCGTACCCGTGGCTACGAAATAGCCATAGACGCCAATTACAACCTGAAAAAAGATTGGGCCATATACGGTTCCGTCGCTTTCTGGGATAGCAAAACAGTTTTTACAGAATGGAATAACCCGTCTATGTTACTGTCTCAAAACTATAAAGGCAAAGTACTGGGTGAAATATGGGGCTTTGAAACAGAACGTTATTTCACCAAAGGCGAAGACATCACCAAATTACCCGACCAGTCGAAACTGGCCAACGGTAACTTTGTATTTGGTCCCGGTGATATAAAATACAAAGACATTGATGGTAATAATGTAATTGACGGTGGCAAGGTGACACTGAATGATCATGGCGACCTGAAAGTAATCGGCAATTCCACGCCCCGTTATCAATACAATTTCCGCCTGGGTAGTACCTTCAAAAACTTTGATATTGATGTATTGTTCCAGGGTGTTGGTAAAGTAAATTATTGGGGACTGGGTGATTTAACACTGCCCATGTACCGCGCCGGTGATATCCTGTACGAACACCAACTGGACTACTGGACAGAAAGCAATACGGATGCCCGTTACCCCAATCCATATCCGGGTAATGCCAGTGGCAAGATTGCCGGTTTGCTGGCTGGAGGCAACAACTTCTACCCACAATCAAAATACCTGCTCAACCTAGCCTATCTGCGTCTGAAAAACATCACATTGGGATATACCCTGCCGGATAACCTGACAAAACAGATCCACATCCAACGGTTACGCGTATACGGTAGCGCCCAGAACATCGCTACCATATCCAACGTAGGTGTGCCGCTGGATCCGGAAATCACCACAGGAGAAGGAAGCATATTCGGCAGAACCTGGCCGTTTCAGGAAACGTGGTCATTCGGATTACAGGTCACCCTTTAAACTATTAACACATGAAAAAGCGTATATACTTACCCGTTATATTGGCATTTCTGCTGGCAAATGCCGGCTGCAAAAAATACGTAGAGAAAGGATTGCTCGATCAGTTTGATGATAACACTTTCTGGCGTTCGGAAGATAACATCCGCCTCTACACCTGGCCCTTTTATGAAGCATTTGCCGGTTATGGAAACGGTAATGGTTTCGGTGATTTTTATTTCTCTTCCTTCTCCGACGATCAGGCCAGTCCTTCGTTTCAGAAATTCACCCAAAACGTTCCGGCCAGTGCCGCTTCCTGGAGTTTTACAGATGTCCGCAAAGCCAACATCATGCTGGAAAGGATCGATGCGGTACCGATTTCTGATGAAGCCAAAAATCACTGGAAAGGGGTAGCCCGGTTCTTCCGCGCCCTCACCTACTTCGCCCGCGTAAAAGATTACGGCGATGTTCCCTGGCTGGGAAGATCCATGGATATCAGCGATACCAGCTACATCTATAAATCACGCGACCCGCGCACCGTTGTCATGGATAGCGTGCTGGCAGATCTCGACTTTGCAACCACCAACATCCGTGTCAGTGACCAGGCCAATACCATCAACCGTTATGTAGCTCTGGCCCTCAAGTCACGTATATGCCTATACGAAGGTACCTGGCGGAAATACCATACCGCCCTTCAGTTACCGGGTGCCGCCAAATTTCTCCTCGCTGCCAAAGAAGCCAGTGAGCAACTGATGGCCGGTCCGTATGCGCTGAATGCCGACTACAAGACCACCTACAATTCAATAGACCTGGCCGGCAACACGGAAGTAATGCTGTATAAAAAGTACCTGCCCGGATACCTCACGCACTCACTGATCGGTTATCTCACCAGCAGTACGCCCATGTCTGGTCCCAACAAATCCGCCATCGATGCCTATCTCTGCTCAGACGGATTACCCATCGGTCTGTCTCCTTTATACAAAGGTGATGACAACCTCGCGAACACCCGGACCAACAGGGACTACCGCCTGCAGGAAACGATTGATACCGTACTCTGTTACATCGGCAATCTCGTAAGCGGCAGAACCAGCAGCACCGGTTATCGCCCGGCTAAATTCCTGCAACCTGCGGTAGCCAATGCATTGGCGCCATACAACGATACCGATGCACCCATCTTCTGGCTGGCAGAAGTGTTGCTGAACTACGCAGAAGCCTCCGCTGAACTGAATGATATGGGTCAGTATGCCTTTGCACAGGGTGATCTGGACAAATCCATCAACCTGCTCCGCGTTCGTGCAAAACTGCCTCCCCTCCAATACCAGGGCGCACAACAGGTAGCTGTAAATGGTGCGGTGTACGTAGATCCGAAAAAAGATGCAGCCGTTCCCTCCCTCATCTGGGAAATCAGAAGGGAAAGAAGAACAGAGCTTATGTTCGACGGTTTCCGTTTCCAGGACCTGATGCGCTGGGCCAAAGGCAGCTACATGAATACCACCAATCCTGATATTTCAAGAGGCGCCAAAGTACCGGATAACGGAGCTGTCATCAGAGATGCAGATGGTTATATCACGCCATACACACCAGCTACCAACAACCGTACTTTTGCAGATCCTAAAAATTACCTGCAACCCGTACCCAGCGGACAGATTTCACTCTATCCCGGCGGCAACCTGGCGCAGAATCCGGAATGGTAGACCAGGACCAGGATTAAAGGATGAACAGGATTTTCCCGATGGGTGTAGTAGATTTATGTTTTAGATTTATGTAGTAGATATAAGAGAAAGAATAATTATTGATCTTCTTTTATATCTACTACATAAATCTAAAACACCCATCGGGAAAATCTTTTTTAATCCTGCTAATCTTGGTCTATTTTGCGGCTATGAGAACAACGTTTCTGGCCTTCTCCCTGCTGGGGGCCACCTCTTTTGCTTATGCGCAACAACCGGCAAAAAAACCGCTGGATCACAGTGTGTATGATAGCTGGCAGAGTATTGGTACAAAACTGATCAGCAACAACGGACAATGGGTGGTATACACCGTTATACCACAGGAAGGCGATGGCAGCCTCGTGATTTATGACCGTAAAACATCGCAGTCATTGGCAGTGCCGCGTGGCAGCAGCCCGGTGATCACACAGGACTCCCGTTATGTGGTGTTCAGTATTAAACCGCTTTTTAAAGATACCCGGGAAGCGAGAATCAAAAAGAAAAAAACTGCCGAAATGCCCAAAGACTCTATGGGCATTGTAGCACTGGATAGTAAAGATGTACTGAAATTCCCTGCCGTAAAATCATTTAAAACACCTGCCAAAGGCAGCGGCTTACTCGCTTACCTGCTGGAAAAGCCGGTAGCTGACAGCACCCAAAAAAATACGGCAGACGATGGCAAAAATATACCTGCCGACTCAGGAAGCGGTACCCTCGTCATCCGTCAGCTGGGCACAGGCGCACAGGACTCCGTAAAAAATGTAACGGAATTTACTTTCAGTAAACCTGGCAACAGTTTGCTGATTGAAATCACTTCCGATAAAAAAGATCCCTTATCCCGCAGTGGTGTACTGCTATGGCATACTGCTGCCCGTAAAGCGGATACGCTGAGCCGCGGCTATGGCGGATATAAACAGTTTGCCTTTGATGAAAAAGGAGCGCAGGCAGCTTACTTTGGTATACGCGACAGCTCCAAAGCCGCACAACAAAATTACCAACTCCTCTACTTTAAACCGGGACAGGACAGCGCCTACATCGCAGCAGATAAAACCAGCAGCGGTATCCCTTCCGGCTGGAGTATCAGCGCCAACAGCCTGATCTATTTCAGTAAAGACGGGCAACGTTTGTTCTTCGGCACCGCGCCGGTATTGCCCGTAAAGGATACCAGCATCGTTGACTTTGAAGTAGCTAAAGTAGATATCTGGCATTATAAAGATGATTTCCTGCAGCCCATGCAATTAAAAAATGCAGATAAAGAGCTGAAGAGAAGTTATGCTGCTGTATACTACCCTGCATCCGGGCGGGTATTGCAATTGGGCGACAAAGACCTTGAAAATGTAGTAGTCCCCGCAGAAGGCAATGGCGACTACGCCCTCGGCTATACGGATAAAGGCGAACGCATACCGCTGCAATGGGTAGGGCGCACACTGAAAACCGCCTATCTCATCAACCTGAACGACGGTACCCGTCAGAAAATAAAAGACAAACTGGATGGATTTTATTTCATCTCTCCTGCCGGTAAATACATCGGCTGGTATGACCTGGTAAACAGGCAGTGGTTCACCTACGAAAATGCTACCGGCACGGTGATGAATATCAGCAAAGGTATTCCTACACCGGTATTTGATGAGGAAGATGATCACCCGGATGTACCCGATGCATATGGCCTCGCCGGATGGCTTGAAAATGACCGGTTTGCGTATATCTATGACCGTTATGATATCTGGCAGGTAGACCCTACCGGAAAATCAGCGCCGCAGGCAATTACAGGTGGCATCGGCCGTAAAGAAAAAATCTGTTTCCGGCACCTGAAACTGGATGCAGAAGAGAAATTCTTCCGCCCCGGTGAAACCCTGCTGCTCAGTGCATTCCAGGACACCACAAAATACAACGGCTATTACACCATGCGGCTGGCAGGTAAAAAAGGAAAGGCGGTATTGCCCAGGCAAAATGTACTGGGACCCAACAGTTACACGGACCTGCTAAAAGCCAGAGATGCATCCGCATATACTTTTACCAAGGCCAGCTATGAGCTGTCGCCGGATGTTTATACCGGCGCACAGATCGATCAGGCAGTGAAGATCAGCAGTACCAATCCGCAGCAACAGGGTTACAATTGGGGAACCGCTTCACTTTATAAATGGACTTCTTTTAGTGGAAAGCCGGCGGAGGGAATCCTCTATAAGCCGGAAAACTTCGACTCCACCAAACAATATCCGGTCATCTTTTATTTCTATGAAAAATTAACGGATGGTCTTTATAATTATCAGCCGCCGGCGCCCACGCCTTCCAGGCTTAACATCTCTTTCTTTGTAAGCCGCGGATACCTGGTGCTGGCACCCGATATCAGTTATGAAAATGGTTATCCGGGTAAGAGTGCCTACGATTATGTCGTGAGTGCAGCAGAACACCTGGCAAAACAACCCTGGGTAGATGGTAAGAATATGGGTATCCAGGGTCAGAGCTGGGGCGGCTACCAGGTAGCTTATCTTATTACACAGACCAACATCTTCAAAGCTGCGTGGGCCGGGGCGCCTGTGGCCAATATGACCAGTGCTTACGGCGGTATCCGTTGGGAAAGCGGGATGAACAGACAGTTCCAGTATGAGCATTCACAAAGCCGTATCGGCGCCACGCTGTGGGAGAAACCGGAACTGTATATTGAAAACTCTCCGCTCTTTAACCTCCCGCGTGTAAATACGCCGGTAGCTATTATGGCCAATGATGCAGATGGTGCAGTTCCCTGGTACCAGGGCATTGAAATGTTTACCGGCTTACGTCGTTTAGGCAAGCCCGTATGGTTGCTGAATTACAACAACGAAGCGCATAACCTGGTACAACGGCAGAACCGCAAGGATATCCAGCGCAGGGAACAGCAGTTCTTTGATCATTACCTCAAAGGCGCACCTGCTCCTCAATGGATGGAGACCGGTGTTCCCGCCACCGAGAAAGGGATTAACTGGGGCTGGAAAACAGAATAATACAAATTGTTTGCACAATGGTTTTTTGTGATGAACAAACATCATCGTGCAGACATTCGCCAAAATATTCTTTTTTAATATAAATTTAAAACCATATATTTACAGTAACATCGCCACTTTAGCGTATTGGTGTGATTTTGCAGCGATAGCGATATCCTTTGAAACACAACATTTTGTACCTATGAATTTCTACATCTACCACCCTGAGGATGCATTACGTCCATTCGTAAAGCAATATTATTATTGGGAAGATAATTCCAGCGGCCTGATTCAGCTACCGCAACATCTTTTTGCTTTAGGCGATCAGTACATGGTATTTATCCAACAGGGAGAAGCCGCCGTGAAACCGGTAAATCATGCAGGCTTTACCTTGCCGCAGAATGCAGTGATCGGGCATTTTACCTGTGCCTGTCATTTGCAGGTGAAGGGACCCGTTAAAATGGTGATCGTACAATTAAATGCATATGGTTGCTATCGCTTTCTCGGCATGAATATGCAGTCCTTTACCAATTACTACCGCAACCTGGCAGCAAATGAAAACCCGCTCTGGATGCAGTTATCACAACAACTGGAACAAATTCAGCAACCTGCTGATATCATTTCAATACTCAACAACACTTATCAACAAGCCATGGTGCAGCACCATCATCCACTGAAACAGGTGAATGAAATGGTAGATTACCTGCTGGCCAACCATGGGAATGTAAGCCCCGAGGAATTGTCGCACGCTTTCCAGCTATCCAGGCCCACGATGGAACGTATTTTCACCTCCGTAACAGGACTGCCTCCACAGTTGTATGCACGTATGGTACGTTATAAAACGGCCCTGCGCTCGCTGCAACAGCTGAATTTATCGCAGTGGCAGGCCAATCTCGCAAAAACAGCCTATTATAGTCAGGCTATGTTTATAAAAGATTACCTGGAATTCAATGGAGAAACACCTTCTTACTTTGCCCGTTCCGGCGCCGCCACCATTGCACATATGCCGGTACCCGGCCTGCAACAGGTAGCAGTAGCCAGTTAATAAATTTTGCCGTATTTTAGTAACCTCAATGTTACTATGCCATGGCAATAATGATAGCAAAGAAAGAAGATTATTACATCTCTACAGATAAATCAAAACTTGATATCAGCGTCATTCATGACTTTCTGGCCAATGAATCCTATTGGGCACAAAAAATCCCCCGCAGCGTAGTAGAAAAATCGGTGGAGGGATCTATGTGTTTTGGTATTTATCACCAGGATCAACAGGTGGGGTTTGCGCGGGTAATAACTGATTGCGCCGTTTTCGCCTACCTGGCGGACGTGTTTGTTATCAACAGTCACAGAGGAAAGGGCTTATCAAAATTCCTGCTGGAAACCATCCTCTCACATCCTGATCTCCAGGGGCTGAGAAAGTGGCTGTT
Source organism: Chitinophaga sp. MM2321 (assembly GCF_964033635.1). Lineage (NCBI taxonomy): Bacteria > Pseudomonadati > Bacteroidota > Chitinophagia > Chitinophagales > Chitinophagaceae > Chitinophaga > Chitinophaga sp. MM2321. The sequence continues at coordinate 1,091,153 of NZ_OZ035533.1, read as the reverse complement.
GGGTACTGCCGATGCACATAAACTTTACCGGAAATTTGGTTTTACTGAAATCCCGAATCCGGAAAGATTTATGCACATTGCTAACGCCAACCCATATACGTAAATAAACAGTCCTGTTTTTTGCTTAACCTAATTTCCCCTTCATGAAAAGAATTATTTCTATCGTACTGTTGCTCTTGCTGGCCATCCTCATTTTCTGGCTGGGCAAACGTTTTGGCAGTACGGATATAAGTCAGCAGGTAATTTCCAACAGCACTATTGTAAAAGAAATTGCTGAACTGGCTAGTCTTGATGTACAGGGAACGGCGAGCATCAAACGCAGCAATATTGAAAACAGCGGAGGCTGGACAGATAACCTGAAGAAAGCTTTCCTGGAAAATACGGTCTGGGTGGCGATTCCCTACCAGGCTAAATTCGGGGTGAATATTGACAATAAATTATTTAAAGTGGAGATGACAAAGCAACAGATCATCCTTCACCTGCCCGCACCACAACTGCTCAGTTACGAATTGAAAATGGACAGGATGGAAACTTCCAACCGCAAGGGATGGCTGCTTTCCCAGGATGACGAAACCTATACAGAAGTACAAAAGAAACTATACCAGACTTCCCGCTCCCAACTGGAAAACAACGCTATTTATATTGAGCAATCCAAAGAGAAAATAAGGAAGGTAATGACGCAATACTATGCTCCCTTTCTGAAAGACCGTACCCTGGAAATCAAATTTGATGGTGCTGCTGCGGTACCGCCACTGAACTGATCAGGCTGCATTCCTGGCGATATATTTCACCAGGCTTCTTTTGGCAATGGGCAACAGTGTTTCATCCACCGGTAATACCAGCGGTGTTTCCACGCAGTAAACGGCCGGGTTGGGTAGTTCGCTGTTTTTGCGGATCAGCATCGTTTTGATATGTTCGCAGGTATGTACCAGGTCTTTTCTGTAGGCTTCCAGGTAGTGGGTATGAATGCCCCGGAACTTTTCATCGTGCCGCTCGAAAATGGTCAGCCGGTAAGTGTACACCAGCGTATCACTGTACCTCCCGTCGCAGAGCAGCAGGTAACCTTCTGCTGTTTCCAGCGGAATCAGCCCTACCGGTGAGATGCTCAGTTTGTCCTGCACAAATTCATAGATCTCCGTTCCATCTTTAATGGTTTGGTTCATTTGCGGCAGGGAATACCGGATGATATCTTCCAGCTCTTCCATCAGTTCATCATCCGCAATCATCTGTTCATACAGCAGTTGTAGTTTCTGTATGTTTACCGCCGTAAGCCGTTTGGGAAATTGCTGTTGTAAAAACTGTTTATTTTCCCGGAAAGCGAGGAGGTTGTTGTAGTGAAAAATAATATCCGCCAACTGCGGATACAATTTATTCTGATTAAAATAATGATTGATGTCCTGCAGGTAGGAAAGCAAGGTATATTTCTTCAATTCAAAGTCGATATAACCTTCTGCAAACCAGGTTTCGCTCAGTGCTCCCATGGCAAATTAATTTAATGGATCATACCTTGAATTTACGAAAAAAAAGGCACAAACCAGCCCCCTTTTTACCCGCAGAAGCAAATCCCAATAATAATTAAAATGTATCATAACATGTGCCTGTAAAGGGTTTGAATATAGGGAGCTATATCAAAAAAGGTGCTTATAAGAATTATTTTTTACCGGTGACTTTTTTATTAATGTTATTTTCATAACTTCAGGATATTATTTTTCATTATTTTAATTTCAGTTATCATGAACATTTACGTAGCCAACCTGCACTACAGGTTGAACGATGAGGATCTCCATCAGATTTTCAGCGATTTTGGAGAGGTTACCTCCGCTAAGGTTATCAAGGACCATGAAACCGGCCGCTCACGTGGTTTTGGTTTTGTGGAGATGCCTAACCAGGAAGAAGGAGCAAAGGCTATGGATAGTTTGAATGGCAGCGAAATCGAAGGCAAGCAATTGATGGTAAACGAAGCAAGACCTAAACAACCGAATAATAATTTCAAAGGTGGTGGTGGTAATAACCGTGGCGGCGGAGGATATGGTTCCCGCGACCGTCGTTATTAATCCCCTTATTCGGGTTCAAAGGAATTTAAAAAAGGCTCTCCATGGAGAGCCTTTTTTAATGCAATTATATGTTGAAACGTTCTTGTTATACATTCCTTTTCGGGTCAAACGCTTCCAGTTCCTTCGCTACTGCGCTCAGGAAAGTAGAACCCAAAGAACCATCCACAATGCGGTGGTCATAAGACATGGACAGGTACATCATATGCCTGATCCCGATTGTATCCCCCAGTTCTGTTTCTATCACCACCGGACGCTTTTTAATGACACCAACAGCCAGAATAGCAACCTGGGGCTGGTTGATGATCGGCGTCCCCATCAGGCTGCCAAAAGTACCTACATTGGTTAAGGTGAAGGTACCGCTCTGGGTATCTTCCGGTTTCAGTTTATTCTGACGGGCAGCATTGGCCAGGGAATTTACCTGCCTGGTTAATCCTACCAGGTTGAGCACATCTGCATTTTTAATCACCGGCACAATCAGGTTACCGGAAGGTAAGGCGGTGGCCATCCCTATATTAATATCTTTCTTGATAATAATCTTATCACCATCCAGGGAACAGTTGATTAATGGGAAACGCTTGATACAGCGCACAATAGCTTCTACAAACAGGGGCGTAAAAGTGAGCTTTTCACCCTCGCTTTTTTCGAAATCCCCTTTTACACGGTCGCGCCATTTAACCATATTGGTCACATCCGCTTCCGCAAAGCTGGTAACATGCGGGCTGGTTTGTTTGCTCATCACCATATGATTGGCAATCAGCTTACGCATGCGATCCATTTCTATGATCTCTACATTACCGTTGTAAGTAGGCGATGATACCGTAGTGGTCACCATCTGTGCACGGGAAGCAGCCGGACCAGACACCTGTTCAGGTGTAACATCCGGTATGATCTTGCCTTCCCTTCGGTCGGCAACATACTGTAAAATATCTCTTTTGGTAACACGGCCATCGTTTCCGGAGCCAGGGATCTTTTCCAGGTCAGCAAAGCTGATCCCTTCCTGTTGTGCAATGGTCAGCACCAGGGGTGAATAAAATCTCGGGCCTCCACCGGTAAGTCTGACTTCCTGCACATTTGCAGTGACAGGTGCAGCGGCGGCAGTAAATTTTGGTTCAGAGGCAACGGGCGCTACAGGTATAGGTTCTGTATCAGCCGCAGCATCGGCATTGGTACTAATGCGGGCTATCACCGCGCCTACGGGTACCACATCATTTTCAGCAAAGAGCACTTCTGTGATCTCTCCTTCCGCGATAGAAGGCACCTCGGTATCCACTTTGTCGGTAGCAATTTCCAGCACCGTTTCATCAAGGTTTACGTGATCGCCGGTCTTTTTATGCCAACGCAAAATGGTAGCTTCCATGATGCTCTCCCCCATTTTAGGCATTACCAATTCTACAATAGCCATAAGATTGATTTTAGCTTTAGTCGCAACAAAAATAAGGGAATTGTACCAATTCGGAATATGACAATGTCCCTATTGCAGGATCAGTTTACGCAAAGCATTCATCGCATAAACAGCCGTCATCTGTATATTCCTTTCCCGGTCGTACCGTAACTGATGTTTTACAGTTACCACATTGGTGGCATCTCCCACTGCAATCCATACCGTGCCTACGGGTTTCTCTGCGGTGCCTCCGTCTGGTCCCATAATGCCTGATACGGCAATGGCATAATCTGTTTCCAGCAGTTCAAGCGCCCCGGCATGCATTTCTTTTACGATGGCTTCGCTCACCGCCCCCTCTGCTTCCAGTGTAGCTGGCTTTACGCCCAACAACTTCACTTTCATTTCATTAGCATAAGTAATGGCGCTGCCTTTGAAATAGGCAGAACTTCCCGGGATAGCCGTAATCCAGCTGGCTATCTGTCCACCTGTGCAGCTTTCCGCCGTACCCACTGTTTTACCTCTTTCCAACAGCAGTTGCCCGATCACCTGTGCGATGGGCATATCCTGATCGGCCACTACGATGTCCGCCAGCAGCTCCTTCAACTCATGGAAAAGGATGCTTAGTTCCGCCGCCGTGGCGAGTTTATCGTCCCCGAAAGCGGTGAGCCGGAGTTTCAGCAGGCTATAACTGGGCAGGTAAGCCAGTTTGATATGTGATGGTAGCTTAGCTTCAAAGCCAACCAGTCTTTCTGCAATAAACGACTCTCCCATACCCGCAGTCAGCAGGGTTTGATGTATCACAGCCGGTGTACTAAAATGCGCTGCCAGTTGCGGCAGTACATAAGTTTCCATAATCCCCTGCATTTCATGCGGTACGCCCGGCATGGAAACATAGATCTTCCCATCTTTTTCAAACCACATGCCCGGTGCGGTGCCTCGTGTGTTCTCGATCACTGTGCAGCTTTCCGGCACCAGCGCCTGATCTACATTACGTTGCAGTACCGGCAAGCCGCGGCTTTCAAAAAGATGCATTACCCGGTGCAGCGTAGCTTCATGCTGTACCAGCCGGGTATGAAAATATTCGCATAATACTGGCTTGGTAATATCATCGGCCGTAGGCCCTAATCCACCGGTTATCAGCACAATATCAGAAACAGCTGCTTCTTTTTCAAGTGCTTCCAGTATATCTTCCTTTACATCGCCAATGGCTACACGCCGGTGTACCCAGATCCCCATCGCATTGAGTTGCTGGGCCATCCAGGCAGAGTTGGTATCTATTGTTTGTCCTATCAGCAATTCATCACCAATAGTGATGATACTGGTTGTTACTTGGGCCACAAGGAAATATTTTATTTAAAAAAAGGTTCTAATCTTTCTTTCAGCGCCTCCGGTAAGCCGGCTTTCTGTCTTGTATTCACATCCACAAACACGAGCGTGGTAACGCCCACATTCAGCAGCTCACCTTTTTCGTTATACAATTCGCTGTGGAACTGTATTTTAGAACTTTTTGGCAATTCTTTTAATATAGTCTTCACCGTTATCAGGTCATCATAAAAGGCTGGCCGGAAATATTTTACATTCAGCTCTGCTACAGGCATCATCACGCCTTGTTCTTCGAGTTCACGATACGTAAATCCCAGTTCGCGGATCGCTTCTGCCCTGCCTACTTCGTAGTACAGGCCGTAGTTGCCGTAATACAGGTAACCCATCTGGTCTGTTTCACCATAGCGTACCCTGATCGTTGTTGTACTGATAAACATGCTTCCTTCAATATAATTTAGCTAAAAACCCGGACGCGCAAAGACCGGTCCATACTTATTTTCCTAATGCGCCATCAATTGAAAACCTACCGGGTCCTGTAAAGAAAAGTACTATAAATGATGTCAGAAACAGCATGGGCAACTCAATTTTGCCAAAATTAAGTGCGGCAGTATCCTGGCCGTGAATGGAAAAAATAACCACGCACATGCAGATCATCACGGGAATAGTAGCCAGTCTGGTCATCAGACCCAACATGATAAATATCGAACAGAAAAATTCGGCGAATACCACCATTCCCAGGGAAATTTTGTGTCCTACCCCTAAAGGATCAGGAAAAGAATTCATTTTGGCCGCAAAATTGACAAGCTTAGGCCAGCCATGTAGCATTAAAAGGCCGCCAGATACCAGCCGGAGCACCAGCATGGAAAAATTTACAGCACCGTTGGTGTAACCAGTAGAGAACAGTTTTCTCATAGTAGGTAAGGTTTTTGCTCTATAAAAATATTTTGCCGCAATATAGGGCAATAGCCTTTGTCATGCTTCCTGAGTTATCCACATTGTTGGAAACCCGATCGGAAAAGAAAGGATATAACTTTTATATTTGCCTGGTTTGTGTCCCAGATAATGTTCCGTATAATGCCCGGCAGGAAAATATTTCAGGCCGGTATTCGTTTTAAACGCATAATTCAAGATATAACAGCTAAAGCATGCAGTTCATAAGAAAAATTTTTATTCCAGGACATCTGTACATTTCCCTGTTGCTGTTTACCGGCGCAGGCTTGGCAGGATTGCCGGTAGCACAGGCGCAGCAAACACGTATCTATACTGATGCTGAGAAAGTATTCAAAGATGCACAGCAATATTTCCAGCAGGAAAAATATGCTGTATCCATGCAGCTTTTCAAGCAAACGATCGATAATATCGATTATTTCCATGAAACGAACCGCGACCTCGTTAAAACAGATGCCTACTACTATTATACCATCTGTGCACTCAAACTGCAACAGGATAATGCGGAAAAGACAGCATTGGAATACCTGAAAATATTCAATAACAATGCCCGTGAGCAACTGGTCAGCTATCAGCTGGGGAAATATTATTTCCATCTCAACAAATTCAAAGAGGCCATTCCGCTGTATGAGAAAGCCAATATCGACAATCTCTCCAACGCCGAAATTGCCGAAGCAAAATTTGAACTGGCCTATTGCTATTTCAACGTAAAAGACTTCAAAAAAGCATTACCGCTCTTTGCTGCCATCCGGGAAATACAAGGTAAATATTACGTACCAGCCAATTATTACTATGGCTTCATCGCCTATTACAACCATCAGTATAATGATGCGATGAACAGCTTCCAGCGTGTCATCAATGATCCTAAATACAGCAATGTGGTACCTTACTACGTCGCTGAGATCTACTACTTTCAAGGCAAAACAGATCAGCTCATCGCCTACAGCGAACCATTGCTGAGAAAAGGCGGACAATATTATGAAGCAGAACTGAAACAACTGCTGGGTAAAGCCTATTTCGAAAAGAAAGATTATAAAAATGCACTCCCCTACTTACAGGAGTTCCAGGATAATTCAGATGAAGTAAGAAATGAAGATATCTACCAGTTATCCTACTCTTATTATCAAACCGGTAATCTCAACAAAGCCATTACCGGGTTCAAACAACTGAGCAGCTCAAAAGATTCACTGGGACAAAACTCCATGTACCTGCTGGGCGACTGTTACCTGCGTACCGGTCAGAAAGCCAATGCGCGCAACGCTTTTGCGTTCTGCGCCAACAATAGCTCCAATGCAGCACAACAGGAAATATCCCGCTTTAACTACGGTAAATTATCCTACGAGCTGGGCTACCAGGATGCTGCCCTCAGCGAACTGACACAGTTTGTAAAACTATATCCCGCATCTGCTTACAACAAAGAAGCGCGGGAAATCCTCGTGAACCTTTTCATGAATACCAATAACTATAAAGATGGTCTGGCTACTATTGAACAGATCCAGGATAAGAACCCTACCGTGCTGAAAGCGTATCAGAAAGTAGCCTATGGCAGGGCCACCCAGCTGATCAACGATCAGCAACTGGCAGAAGCGGACCGGTTGCTGGATATCGCCATCAGTAATCCATACGATCCACAGATCAAACAACTGGCCCATTTCTGGAAAGCGGAAATTGCACTACGCCAGAATAAAACAGCGACCGCCGTTACTAACCTGAACGCCTATCTGAATAATACAGCTCCTGTTTCCGGCGAAGCCAATGCGCAAACCGCCAGCTACAACCTCGGTTACAGCCTGCTGAAACAGGATAAATACAGTGAAGCACTGCCTTACTTTGAATCGGCACAACGGGCCAGCGGTCCTAATGCAGAACGTATAGCCGCCGACGCTGCCCTTCGCAGTGCAGATTGCTACTACATGCTCCGCCAGTTCCCCAAGGCCATCAGCCTGTACGACGGTATTATCAACAGCAACGACGCGGGTGCTGACTATGCCATCTATCAGAAAGCTATCATCCTTGGCCTGCAAGGCAAACAAAACGATAAGCTCGCATTGCTGAAACAATTGGGTAACAAATTTCCTACTTCCGGATTCGGCAACGAAACCGATATGGAGATTGCGAATACCTATCTCTCCGAAGAAAAATATACAGAAGCAATACCGTACCTGGAAAATGTTTTGCAAAAGCAGCCTAACGGCGCCAACGCTCCCCGTGCACTGCTGAAACTGGGCCTCTGCTATTTCAACAAGGACAACGACAGCAAAGCACTGGCTTACTACCGCCAGGTAGTGGAGAAATTCCCCGGTTCACCGGAAACCAATGAAGCACTGCAAAGCATCAAATCCATTTACGTGAGCCAGGGTAAAACAGACGATTACCTCGCCTTCCTGAAAGCCAGTGGCAGAACCGTTACGGCATCAGCAGAAGACTCTCTCGCTTACGCCGCAGCAGAATCAAGGTTTACCAATAACGATTGCGCCGGTGCTACCACCGCTTTCAACAGCTATATTGAGAAATATCCGAACGGTCAGTTTATCTTACCCGCCTATTTCTACAAAGCAGAGTGCGCCTATAACAATAAGGACTATACGAACGCATTGCCTGCCTACGAATTTGTGCTGTCCCGTAATAATAGTTTATATGCAGAAAGATCTGCACTACAGGCGGCTAATATCAATTTCTACCAGCAGAAAAATTATGATAAGGCACGCACCTATTACCTGCAGCTGCAAGACCTTTCCACCAGTAAGGAAAACAGCCTGACGGCCACCAGGGGCCTGCTACGCAGTAACTACCAGTTGAAACACTGGGATGAAGTAGGCAACTACGCAGAGATGCTGTTATCTGCTGCCAATATCAGTACGGATGATCAGATCATCGCACACTTCTACCTGGGCAAGTCGCAGAAAGAAGCGAAGCAATACGCCAACGCAATGGCTGAATTTAAAACCGTAGCCGCACTCACCAAATCAGAAACAGGTGCAGAAGCCCGTTATGATATTGCCGACTGCTACCTGCAACAGGATGACCTGGCCGCCGCTGAAAAAGCTGGTTTCGACGTGATTAAAAACACACCTTCCTACGAAATATGGGTAGCGAAATCCTATATCCTGCTGGGTGATGTATATACCCGCCAACAGGATTATTTCAATGCCAAAGCTACTTTCCAGAGTATTGCGACCAACTGTCCAATACCGGAACTGAAACAGGAGGCGAAAGAGAAACTGGCGAAAGCGGAAGCGGAAGAGAAAGCAGCAGGGAAAAAACCGAAGAAATAACCACCAGGAAATATTTTGGGATTTTGGGATTTAGAAATTTAAGTTTACGACAGCATGAACATTCAGAAAATATATAACAAACGCGCTTTCACAATAGCAGCCCTGGGTATTGCAGGTCTTTTGCAGCAGCAACAGGCCAGTGCACAGGAAACGTTGAAACAGGAAACGATTGATATCATTTCCACCAATCAACCCAAACTGCGTGATGCCTATAAACTAAACCTGACGGCTTCTCTGCCCGGCATTGATACCAGCAGGCCCAGTCTGAAATACGCAGTGCCGGCACTCAACCTGAACTTCATGTATCAGGCTGCCCCACTGAAACCACTGGCATTGGGCAAAGATTCACTGAGCCTGTTGCAGAATAATTTTATCAAACTGGGTTACGGTAATTATCAGACACCTTATCTCCAGGCCGGATTTGGCAGTGGCAGAAAGGATATGTATAACTACGGCCTGTATGTAAACTATACCGGCTCCAAAGGAAAGGAAATTCCTGACCAGGATTACAGCAACCTGAATGTACTGGCTTCCGGCACTTATCTGTTGCCAAAATTCCAGTTTGATGCCAGCCTGGGTTATGACCGTAATACAGTACACTACTACGGTTACAACCACGACACGTTGAAATATGACAAGAAGGATATCGCACAAACCTTTAACCAGGTAACCGCTATCGTGGGCGTAAAAAACCGTCCGCAAAACGACTGGGCATTTGAATTTCAACCACAAGTGAAATTCATTCTCTTTAATGATTCCTACAAACGCACGGAAAATACTTTCCACATGAAAGTACCGGTGCGTAAACAGGTATTTGAAGACATCTACATAAAAGCAGAAGGTGTGTTTGATCTGTCTACCTACAAGGAAGATAATAACCGCGCCATCAATAATAACGTAGTGGCCATTCATCCCTCCGTGGATATCATCAAACCCGGATTTGTATTGCATGCCGGCGTTAATCCAACCTGGACAAATAACAAATTTTATCTCCTGCCGGATATCGTCAACGAATCACACCTGATTCGTAAAAAACTGATCCTGAGCAGTGGATGGATTTCTTATATCGAGAAAAATTCCTACCGCAACCTGGCGAATAAAAATCCGTTTATGGCAGGTCTGACCGACGGTATGCTGAATACCCGCGTAGAAGAAAAATACACCGGTATCAAAGGTACCCTTGGCAGTCATTTCAACTACAATACAAAGTTTGCATCCGTTACCTGGTATAATATGCCGCTGTTTTTAAATGACAGCGCCGATACCAAACAATTTATCACCCGCAACGAAGAACAACTGCGTGCTTTCCAGTTGCATGCAGAAGTAGGCTATATTGAAGAAGAAAAATTCCAGGCAAAGGTGTCTTTCGACTGGTACAATTACAACAAACAACAAACAGAGGTGAAACCCTGGCATCTGCCTCCTTTCCAGGGCGACTTATTTGTACAGTATACACTCGCCAGGAAACTCCACCTGAATGCGGATCTGTTTGCACTGAGCGGAAGCTATTACCAGCTGCCAAACAAGGATTTCAACAAAACCAAAGGAGCCTGGGACCTGAATGCCGGCGCATCTTATGATATCGGCAAAAATTTCAATCTCTGGATAAATGCAAATAACATCTTCAACTCCCACTACCAACGCTGGTACCTGTATCCAACTTATGGATTTAACGTAGTGGGTGGTATAATGGTCAAATTCTGACCAGGATGTGACCAGGATGAAAGGATTATGAAGATTGACAGGATAGAACTGGGATAATAGTAAAAATTGAAAAAACAACAGGATTAAACACGTTTTGAAGGATTAACGGGGAGGAAACAAATTTGAAGGATTAACAATAGCTTTGAATAGCTGATATTTTATAATTCTTCATCCATCCTGGTTATCCATTTAATCTGTTTAATCCTGGTCAAATTGAAAAACCAACAGGGTTAAACACGTTTTGAAGGATTAGCCGGGATGAAACAAATTTGAAGGATTAACAGTAGCTTTGAATAACTGATATTTTATAATTCTTCATCCATCCTGATCATCCTTTAATCTGTTTAATCCTGGTCAAACCATGGCTTTGATACTACAGCAATACATACAGGAAGTACTGTTCAGACAAAGGGTTTGTGTAGTTCCGCAACTGGGAACTTTCACCCTGCAGCATTTTCCGGCACAGTATAACGCTGCCGCCCAAACGCTGACTGCCCCCAGGGATCAGGTCACTTTCAGCCGTTCCTGGCAGGATGATGGCTCTTGCCTGGAATGGATTGCGCTCAAGGAAAACCTGGTGCCCGCAGTGGCCCAGCGTAAACTGGAGAAATACCTGGAAGATTTAAAAACCACCCTGCAATCCGGCAAGCCCCTGCATTTACCGGGCATAGGCCAGTTGCAAGGCGATTTTACCGGTAATATCCACTTCCATCCGGAAGAATTGCCGGTAGACCAGGAATCCTTGCCCATCGCACCTATAAACCGGCAGGATGCAACAGATACGTTAAACACAACAAATATTACAGCCACTTCAGCTACACCGGATACCACACCAGCTTCCACCACTCCTGACTACGAACAGATGGAGCCGGTTATGACAGCAGAAGAGGAAGAAACACTGGATGCAGTAGCAGAAGAAAGTATTTTTAAATGGTGGTGGGCTATTGCCGGCATTGTATTTATCGCCGGAGGACTCGGTACCTGGTGGTATGTCAATAGTCAGACGCAGCCCGTGGAAACTGCCACACCGGCGCCAGATATAGCGGCAACGGCAGATTCCCTGCAAAGGGTAAATGCTATGGCAGACAGCCTCACCGCAGTAGCAGCGGCAGACCGCGCAGCCAATGACAGCGTATCTTATTTTGTGGTAATAGAAGAATTTACAGACAGCACCAAAGCCGCACGCCAGGTAGCCCGCAGACTAGGCTGGGAGCAGAATGTAGTGATGTATAAAAGAGATGATACCTACAAGGTGGCAGCACCTGTAAGATCACTGCCGGTAGATACGACAGCGGAACTTCAGAAAACAAAGGAATTATTCAAAACCAACAAAGCGTACCTGGAATTTTAACGCATCACTTTAGTTCACCAGCCACAATATCCAGTCCTTCTGCAAAAGTACGCGGCTGATAACCCAGTTCTTTTGTTGCCTTGTCAATCACCAGACCGGTTTTTGCTGGTCGTGGCGCAGGTTGGGAAAGGCTTCTGGCACTTATCTTTTCTATCAGGCCCGTGTCCAGTTTAAAATACTCCGCCGTTCTCAGTGCCATATCGTAGGGAGTGAGTATATCTTTCCCGGAGATATTGAAGTAGCCGGTTGCTTTTTTGTCGGCAACCAGTTTACATCCGATAGCCAGATCCTGGCATAAGGTGGGTGTACGCCACTGGTCATCCACCACTTTTATTTTTTTACCTTCCTGTAAGTTATTCTTTACCCAGGTGATCATATTACTGCGGTGCGGATCGGCCACTACGCCGTATACCAGTACCGTACGTACGATTGCCCACTGCAATTTGCTGTTGTGAACCAGCCGCTCCGCCGCCACCTTACTGGTGCCGTAGTAGCAGATGGGATTTACCGCAGCATCTTCGCTGTAGGGGCCCTGTAAGCCATCGAAAACGAAATCGGTGGACAGGAAAATGAAAAAGGCATTACATTTTTCAGCTGCATGCACGAGATAACGTGTAGCGCCTACGTTGGTATCCCAGCAGGCATCCTTATTTTTTTCGCATTCATCTACCTGCGACATGGCTCCGCCATGAATAATAATGTCTGGCTGATGTTTCTCCACCAACTGCTGAACGCTGCCTGCATCACGCAGATTTACCGCTTCATAAGTGTAATTATCGCGCTGCGGAAAGCGATTAGGCCCTCTCCCGGTGGCGATTACATCATATGTTCCTTCCTGGACCAAAAGAGGGATCAGGTGTTGACCCAATAGTCCGTTACTACCAGTTATAAGTACCTTCATAATGCCATATTAGTACGCTGTCTTTAAAGATAAGAAAAATAGCTGTTCGCTTTGAGCATTAGCTGTTGGTGATCCTAAAAAAATCATCACCAACAGCTATACGTTGTCAGCTTTGCGCTGTTATTTCTTCATCCCTAAATTATATAAAGTAAATGCCCATATATCCGTTGCCTCTTCAATTAATTTGGAAGTAGGTTTTCCGGCGCCATGCCCCGCCTGTGTTTCAATGCGGATCAACGTAGGATTGGGACCGGCATTGCAGGCCTGCAGCGTCGCCGCAAACTTGAATGAATGCGCTGGTACCACCCGGTCGTCATGATCGGCTGTGGTGATCAGCGTAGCCGGATACGAAGTACCTGGCTTCAGGTTATGCAGCGGTGAATACTTCACCAGGTATTTGAACTGGTCTGCATCGTCACTGCTGCCGTATTCTACCGCCCATGCCCAGCCGATAGTGAATTTCTGAAAGCGCAGCATATCCATTACACCTACTGCCGGCAATGCTACTTTAAACAGTTCCGGCCGCTGTGTCATGCAGGCGCCTACCAGCAAACCACCGTTGGAGCCGCCGCGGATAGCAATTTTAGTGGGATTGGTGTATTTTGTTTTTACCAGGTACTCCGCAGCACCGATAAAGTCGTTGAATACATTTTGTTTTTTATCCAGCATACCGGCTTTATGCCATGCTTCGCCGTATTCGCTGCCGCCGCGCAGGACTACTACCGCATAAATCCCGCCCTGCTCCATGAAATAGAGGTTGGAAATGCTGAAGGCAGGCGTTTGCGGGATGTTAAAGCCACCATAGCCATAAATCAGCACCGGGTTATTACCATCTTTTTTCACCCCTTTCTTGGCAGACAGGAACATTGGTACCCGTGCACCATCTTTGCTGGTAAAAAACACCTGCCTGGTTTCGTATTCATCGGGATTGAATTTTACTTCCGCTTTGTTGAACAGCGTAGAAGTACCGCTACCGATTTCATATTTATACACCGCAGGCGGTACTACAAAGGAAGTATACGTATAAAATAATTCCTTATCTTCTTTTTTACCATTAAATCCGCCGGCAGTACCGATACCCGGTAAAGTGATCTCATGTTCCAGCTGACCACTGTAATCATATTGGTATACTTTGGTGGCAGCATCTTTCAGGTAGGATAAAAATAATTTACCACCGGCGTTGCCTACATCCTGCAAGGCGTCCTTTTTTTCCGGTACAATGGTTTTCCAGTTTGCTTCGGCTGGATTAGCAGGATCAATCAGCACCACTTTATAATTTGGTGCGCCGTGATTGGTGAGTACCAGCAGTTTGCCGCCGTCATTATCAATAACACCGGGTTCATAATCGAAACCTTTTACCAGGAGCGCAAATTCCTTTTGTGCAGGATTTTGCAGATCGCGGTACCAGACTTCCCGGCCAGAAGTGCCTTCTGTAGTATATAAGAGCAAAAATCTTTCATCTTCCGTTACACTTACACCCGCATTACGGAGTGGATGTGCTTTATCTACATATATTAATACATCTTTATCCTGCGGATCTCCCAGCTGGTGGTAGTATACCTGTTGGAATTCATTTTTTCCGGATAGTTTGCCTTGTTCATCGGGCTTGTCGTAACGACTGTAATAGAAGCCGTTACCTTTCCAGGAGAGGCCGCTGAATTTCACCCATTCCAGTTTATCGGGGCGTATTTCTTTGGTTTCCACATCCATTACAAATCCTTCCTGCCAGTCGGAGCCGGCTTTTGAGAGCAGGTATGCCACATATTTACCATCTTTCGAAAAACTGGTACTGCCTAATGCGGTGGTGCCAGCGGCAGATAATTTATTGGGATCGATAAATACTTCCGGGGTTCCACCTAGTGTTGCGGAGCGGTAAAGGACTGCCTGGTTTTGCAGACCGTCATTTTTATAGAAGTAAAAATAATTGCCGTGTTTTACGGGTGCGCCACTTTTCGGGTAGTTCCACAGTACTTCTAATCGTTTTTTAATCTCGTTGCGGAAAGGGATGGCAGAAAGATAGGTTTGTGTTACTTTATTTTCGGCATTCACCCATGCTTTTGTTTCGGCGCTGTTGTCGTCTTCCAGCCACCGGTAAGGGTCTGCGATTTTTGTGCCATGATAATCGTCTATTGTGTCTACTTTTTTTGTTTCCGGATAGGTGATAGATGGTAATTGTGCCATAGCTTGCATAGTCATTAAACACATGCTCATAATGAACCAATTCCTATTAGTCTTTTTCAACATGCCTATATTTTTTGGAAAAATTAGCTACTTTGTTTGATTAAAATTAAATATTTAGGTTAATTCCTCAGATAACAGTTAGAAAACAATTGCAAAATGTTATTTTTGTGCGCCTTTAAGGTATTTTTTTAGCAATTTATATGAAAAAATTGAACAACATTGCAGTCCTTACTTCCGGGGGAGATGCCCCTGGCATGAACGCAGCCGTTCGTGCCGTTGTAAGAACGGGCATTTATCATCAGCTGAATGTGTTCGGCGTAATGTACGGCTATAGGGGAATTTTAAAAAATGAGATCTTCCCGATGGAGTCTAAATCGGTGGCTAACATCATTCAACGTGGAGGAACCATTTTGAAGACCGCCCGATGCAAAGAGTTCTATGAATATGAAGGGAGGAAAAAGGCTTATGAGAATCTGAAAAAACACAACATTGACGGGATTGTGGTAATTGGTGGAGACGGCTCGTTCAATGGTGCGCAAAAGTTCAGCCAGGAATTTGATATTCCTTGTATAGGCTTGCCTGGTACTATTGACAAGGACATTGCGGGTACTGATTCAACGATTGGTTTTGATACGGCGGTGAATACTGCGATTGAAGCGATAGATAAGATCAGGGACACTGCGGATGCGCATGACCGCTTATTTGTGATAGAAGTGATGGGCCGCGACGCCGGTTACATTGCCCTGCACAGTGGTATTGCTACCGGAGCGGAGCACATTATGATGCCTGAGCACAAAACCGAATTAAACGACATTATTGAAGAATTGCAGGCTAACGAACGCCGCCGTAAACTGGTCAACCTGATCGTAGTCGCCGAAGGCGATGAAAACGGGGGCGCCAACGAAGTGGCCCGCAAGATTAAGGAAAGCTGTCCACAACTGGACACCCGTGTTTGTATTCTCGGACATATTCAGAGAGGTGGTTCACCTACCTGTATGGATCGTATTCTGGCAAGCCGCATGGGCTATGCTGCAGTGGATGCCTTATTAGGAGGTACCCACAACGTAATGATTGGTATTGTAAATGACAAGATCCATTATACACCTCTTGATAAAGCTGTTAAAGCCAAACAGGAAATTGACCCCGAATGGTTTAAGATTGTTAAAATTCTTGCGAGTTAAAAATTAAGACTTATGAGTACAAAGGATCTTTCGAAATACTATCACAAGCAGATGGATAACGCTGCTGGCAGAGAACACTCTTCCCACAAAACAAAAATTGTGGCTACAGTAGGGCCGGCCTGTGATACCTATGAACAACTGCTGACATTGGTGAAAGCCGGCGTGAATGTGTTCCGCCTGAACTTTTCACATGGCTCGCATGAAGATAAACTGCGGATCATTGAATATATCCGTCAGATCAATAAAACCGAACCTTATAACGTAGCTATCCTGGCTGATTTGCAAGGACCTAAACTGCGTGTTGGCGAAATAGAGAACAACGCACTGCCCCTGAAAAAAGGCGATATCCTCACTTTCGTAAACGAAAAACTGGTAGGTACCAAAGAAAAAATATACGTTTCTTACCCTGACCTCTATAAAGACCTGAAACCAGGTCAGAAAATATTGCTGGACGATGGCAAAATCGAAACAGTAGTAAAAGAAATCACTGCCAACGGAGAAATCAAAGCGGAAGTATCTTTACCTGGTGTACTGTCTTCCAAAAAAGGTTTTAACCTGCCTGATACCAAAGTATCATTGCCTGCGCTGACAGAGAAAGATATTATTGACCTGGAATTTATCATCAATAACGAAGCGGATTGGGTAGCACTCTCCTTTGTAAGAAGTGTAAAAGACCTGATCGATCTGCGTAAACGCCTGGAAGCGCGTAATTCCAAAATCAAGATCATCTCCAAGATCGAGAAACCGGAAGCAATACAGAACCTGAAAGAAATCATCTGGGAAAGTGATGGCGTAATGATTGCCCGTGGCGATCTCGGTGTAGAACTGCCTGTAGAGCAGATCCCGATGATTCAGAAAGATATTATCCGTAAATGTATCCACCGTGCCAAACCCGTTATTGTGGCTACACAGATGATGGAAAGCATGATGGACCGTACCCGTCCTAACCGTAGTGAAATCACCGACGTTGCCAACGCAGTACTGGAAGGTGCTGATGCCGTGATGCTGAGTGGTGAAACCGCTACCGGTCAGTTCCCGGAACTGGTGATACAAACGATGAATAAAATCATCCAGGAAGTGGAAAAAGAAGCGATCATTTACAACCGTAACCTGATCCCTCACCGCCACTCTCCTACCTTCCTCAGCGATGCATTGTGCTACAACGCCTGTAAGATTGCGGAAGACCTGGATGCGGATGCACTCATTGGTATGACACAGAGTGGCTACACCGGCTTTATGCTGAGCAGCTACCGCCCACGCTCTCCGCTGTATATCTTTACCAAGGAAACTACCCTGGTAAATCAGCTGAGCCTCAGCTGGGGTGTTCGCGCTTTCTACTATGAAGAAGAAGAAAGCCTGGATGATATCGTTTTTGATCAGATCCGCATTCTGAAAGAAAGAGGATTCCTCAAAAGCGGTGATGTGGCTGTAAATACCGGCAGTACGCCTATCAAACAGCACCTGCCAACCAATATGCTGAAAATCACGAAAGTAGATTAATACGAAAACCAGGATTCATGTGAATCCTGGTTTTTTTTATCAAAATAACAGACAGACTTGTCTGTTTATAAATTATTCCCTAATATTGCATCATGAAAGAACAGGGCGCCAAAGAAAGGATACTCAGCACTGCCTGCCAACTGTTTTATGAGCAGGGCTACCAGGCTACGGGTATTAACCAGATCATTGAGGAGGCAGGTATCGCCAAAGCGAGCCTCTACCAGCACTTTCCGTCAAAGGAAGCACTGCTCAATGAATACCTGCTGGTAACCAGGGTGAATAATTATGAACACCTGCATACATTTACAGCAAAGATGCAACCCGGCAAACAAAAGCTGATGGGCCTGTTCGACAATCGTCTTCAACGCATGGAAAAAAGTAAATTCAAAGGCTGTGCCTTTATCCGCATCGCCTACGAATTACCGGAACTCAATGAAGCAGCTACCGCCCAGGTACGCGCGCATACACAAGGACTTAAATCATTTATTGAACAACAACTGCTCGTCATCAGACATCCTTTCCCGAAAGCTGAATTAAGGGAGATGACCGACATGATATTAAATCTATACGAAGGCGCCGGCCTTCAGAGCTATATGCTGCGGTCAGCAAAGCCTGTGGAAGACACAAAAAAAGTAGTACAGAAATTACTCCTCACCATACCAGGATTAAACAGATTAAAAGATTAAAATAGGATGGGTGTTCTGTTGAATTTTTGATAAACAATAAAACACCCATCCTGGTAATCCCAACAATCCATCAATCCTGGTCAATTTGATATTTATATGAAAACAGACCAGTCTGTATATATCCAACAAAAAGCCATCAATCCATGGCTATCGCTGTCCGTCATCCTCCTGGCGCCACTCATAACGGTGATCGATATATTTATTGTCAACATCAGCACACCGGCCATAAAAGCCTATTACCAGAGTTCGGATGCTGCTGTAGAACTGGTCATCGCCGCTTACCTGGTAGGATACGCTGTGTTCCTGATTACGGGTAGCCGTGCGGGTGATTATTACGGTAGAAAAAGAATGTTTATCACCGGTTTGGTAGCATTTACCCTCACGTCCACCATCTGCGGATTTGCCGGCTCTATAGAGATGCTGATCACCGCCCGTTTTTTTCAGGGCGTAGCAGCAGCTTTCACCGTTCCGCAAACGGTAACGCTGATCCAGTTGAATTTTCAATCGTCAGCAGATAAGGACAAAGCCTATGGCTTGTATGGTATTTCTCTCTGCATCGGCGCCACACTGGGACAATTCCTGGGCGGATATTTCGTGTCCTCCCACTGGATCGCCGACAGCTGGCGGCTGATCTTCCTGGTGAACCTGCCCGTAGGCTTCATAGCCGTGATACTCGCTTACTTCTTTGTAAATGAATCTGTACAAAATAAATCTACCCGTTTTGATGTACCGGGCATCATCCTGCTTACACTGGCACTATCTTCTCTCATCTATCCGATTATTCAGGGAGCGGAAAAAGGCTGGCCAGCCTGGACGATTGTCTTGCTGATATCTTCTTTACTCCAGTTGATCCTCTTTGTACTATATCAACACTATTTAGGAAAACAACAACGCGAACCACTCCTACCGCTAGACCTCTTCCGGGTCCGGAGTTTCAATATAGGTATTGGCAGCGTGATCTTTTTCTTTAGTGCACATACCGCTTTTATCTTCGTATCTGCTATCTATATACAAAGTGGTTATCACCTGCCGCCACTGGAAACAGGCTACTATTTTATGATGCTCTCTTTTCCATTTCTGCTGTCCTCCCTGTGGTCTATAAAAACGGCGGCACGTTATGGTATCGGGCTACTCCAGGTTGGTTGTATACTGATGATCCTTTCCTTTATCATGCAGCTACTCCTCCTGCATACACCCCTGCTCAATCATTATGCATTGTTCGCCTGTCTGATTGTTTACGGCCTCGGTTCGGGGATTGTGATGCCTTCCCTGCTGAAAGTATCGCTGCGTGATGTACCTGTGGATAAGGCAGGAGCCGCCAGTGGCGTATATTCTACCATACAGCAGTTTTCATCCGCATTAGGTGTAAGTATTATTGGTGGGATCTTTTTATATCTCGCAAGACATACCGGCATCTTTTTTACCGGCTACAAAGTAGCCCTGTATTGCATGACAGGATACTTAGTGATCGTTATGATATTGTTGAACGGATTGAGAAAGATTACTTCCGTTTATACGTCGCCAGGTAAATGATCAGCGCCACGGTAATCAGTCCTGTTCCTGCGAGGCATACGCCATTCCATTTTGCTACATCCCATACCCACAGGCCCAGCCCGGAACCCAGCGATGTACCGATAAAGCTTGTTGTCATGTATACGGTATTCACACGGTTACGGGCCTCCGGCAACAAAGCATAAATCCTTGTTTGATTGGATACGTGAATACCTTGTAAACCAAGGTCTATGGCGATAACGCCAATGATCACACCGATGATATTGGTTTGAAAAATATAAAAGAGCAAGTACCCTAACAATAAAAAAATGATACCATACCCGATGGCTATACGGGGATTCTTTTTATCGGCAATACGGCCTACCAGCGGGGCACCCAGCGCACCTGCGGCTGCCGCCAGGCCCATCAGGCCAATTTGTTCACTGGTATAATGAAACGGCGTATCAGACAATAGAAAAACAACAGTCGTCCAGAACATGCCAAACATGGCAAAGCAGCACGCATTGATAGCGGAGGCTTCGCGCAGTACCGGCTGTTCCCTGGCGAGTGTCAGCAACGATTTCATCAGATCGCCGTAGGTACCCCCAAAAGTAGGTTTGCTTTTAGGGAAGGTCAGCATCATGATCACCACCAGCAGGCCGCTGATGCCGGCAGCTATCCAGAACATAGCGCGCCACCCCAGGTGATGCCCTACGATGCCACTCAAAGTACGCGACAGCAGAATACCCACCAGCAGACCGCTCATAACAGCGCCGATTACTTTACCACGGTTGGCCGCATCAGAAAGATGTGCTGCCAGCGGTAAAACCAGTTGCGGTACCACGGAAGTGAAACCAATCAGGAAACCGGTAACCTTCAGCATCGCGATATTGACGGATAAAGCCGCTGCCACCAGCGCCAGTACGGCCGCCAGGGTCATGATCACAATTTGTCCCTTACGCTCCAGCTTGTCGCCCAGCGGTACACAGAACAATAACCCCAGCGCATATCCCAGCTGTGTAAAAAAGGTGACCTGTCCGGCATTACTCTCTGATACTTTGAACTCTTCACTGATCAATACCAGTAAGGGTTGGCTGTAATATATATTTGCAACGATCATACCCGTACACACGGCCATCATCGTAATATTCCACCTGCTTAATGCCATATAACGCGCTGTTTTAGCGAAACAAATATACGTAAAGCATTGAGGCATTTAACAGGAGACATTATACCAACGGCGACCTCCTTTAACCGGAAAGCAGTAAATTTGTAGCCATTGACAGCTGAAGGCTAACTGCCGATGACTAAAAGCTTATCGTTATGTTTACAAGTATTAATCCGTTCACACAGGAAACCATTGCTGCATACACAGCACATACCGAACAGGAAATAGAAAAAAAACTGCTGATGGGTGAACGTGCTTACCGACAGCTGTTACAAATCCCGCTGGAGCAACGCTGCCAGTGGATGATGGGAGTGGCTAAGTCGCTGAAAGATAATGTGGCGGAACATGCGGCACTGATTACACAGGAGATGGGGAAAACAAAACTGGAAGCCGAAGGCGAAGTACTCAAATGTGCTACCTCCGCGGAATATTATGCAGAGAATATTGCGGAGATGTTGCAACCCAAACTGATTACATCCGATGCTTACAAAAGTTATGTTGCTTACGAACCCAAAGGCATCATCCTCGCTATTATGCCCTGGAACTTCCCCTATTGGCAGGTTTTCCGTTTTGCGCTCCCGAATATCCTTGCCGGCAATACCGGTTTGCTGAAACATGCCAGTAATGTGAGTGGCTGCGCCCTGGCCATAGAAAGGGTTTTCGCCGAATCAGGATTTCCGGCCGGCACTTTTCAATCAGTGCTGGTATCTTCCAAAAATATAGAACCAATCATTGCAGACCCGCGTATCCAGGGTGTAACGCTCACTGGTAGCACCCCTGCCGGCAGAAGTGTGGCTGCGCTGGCAGGAAAGTATATCAAGAAAACAGTACTGGAACTGGGCGGCAGCGATCCATTCATTGTGTTAAAAGATGCAGACCTGGAAGCCGCTGCAAAAACTGCGGTACAGGGACGTATGCAAAACGCCGGCCAGTCGTGCATTGCAGCCAAACGCTGGATTGTGGAAAAAGAAGTAGTACCGGCATTTACAGAACTTGTACATCATTTCCTGGAAAATATACAACAGGGCGATCCTACGCTGGAAAGCACTACCATGGGACCTATGGCCCGTCCCGATCTGGCGGAGGAACTGGCCAAACAATTACAGGAAACCATCCGTCAGGGCGCCAGGTTGGAATTGGGAGGTACGCATGAAGGCTGTAACTTCGCGCCGACCCTGCTGACAGGTGTCACCAATAATATGACGGCTTTTAAAGAAGAAACATTCGGCCCACTGGCAGTGATCATCGAAGCTAAGGATGAACAGGAAGCCATTGCACTGGCTAATGAAACTGACTTCGGACTGGGCGCCGCCCTCTGGACCAGCGACCTGGACAAAGCAGCACGCCTGGCTACACAGATTGAAAGCGGCAACGTTTTTATCAATGCCATGGTGCGCTCTGATGCACGCCTGCCTTTCGGCGGCGTAAAACAATCAGGCTATGGCAGAGAACTATCACTGGAAGGCACACACGAATTTCTGAATGTAAAAACCGTTTACATAAAACAGTAAATATTCATAATGACCACCTCTCTTAAACGCGACCGCTACACGCCCTATGTCTCCTTCACCCGCAAAGAGTGGGCTGAAAGAAGCGGTGATGCTATGCTGCAACTACAGGATTACGACCTGGAGTCGCTTCATGGCATGAACGAACCACTCACACAGGAAGAAATCACGCAGGTATATTTACCGCTGGCGCATCTCCTGAACCTGTATGTGACAGCATCACAACAACTGCATCAGGCGACCAGTAATTTCCTCAGCAGCCAGGCACATAAAGTGCCCTACATTATTGGTATTGCCGGTAGTGTAGCAGTTGGCAAAAGTACAACAGCGAGAGTGCTGCAAAAATTATTGCAGGCATGGCCCAATCATCCGCGGGTAGACCTGGTGACTACAGACGGTTTTCTCTATCCCAACAAAATACTGGAAGCAAATGATAGCATGAACAGAAAGGGTTTCCCTGAAAGTTATGATATCAAAAGACTGATCCACTTCCTCGCTGATGTAAAGTCGGGTAAAGAGCGGGTGGCAGCGCCCTTGTACTCACATCTTGAATACGATGTACTGGGCGGACAGCTACAATGGATAGAACAGCCGGATATTGTGATTGTAGAGGGCGTAAATGTGTTGCAGGTAAGACCCCGGCAACAACAAAAAGATCCTGCGGTGTTTGTATCTGACTTTTTTGATTTTTCTATTTATGTAGATGCAGCAGAGAAAGATATCCGTAAATGGTATATCGCCCGGTTTGAATCACTGCGCAGCACGGCCTTTCAGAATCCGGAATCTTTCTTCCACCGCTATGCCCATCTCTCTGATGCCGCTACGGTGGAACTGGCTACACAGATCTGGGATGATATCAACAAACCTAACCTGGAACAGAATATTGCGCCTACCCGTTACCGCGCCAGCCTGATCCTTGAAAAAGGGCATCATCATTTTGTACAGGCCATCCAATTGCGCAAAACATAGCCGATAAATTTTTAAATTTTCAGACATAAAAAAGGGCTTTCTTCCGAAAGCCCTTTTTTGCATAATGCCGGGAGTGTATCACACCCATTCATTAACATGCTTGGCATTGCCCATGCTAATTTCACGGGCGGAAATGGTGAAGGAAATTACCATCGGGTTTTTATTCTCATAGTCAAAAGACTCTTCGAATTTCACCAGATAACCTTCTTTAAAATCCAATGTTTTCAATTTGGAATCAGTGTCTCTTTTGTAGAACGTAATGGTTCCATCTTTTCTTTCAAAGTTGTTAACCATCCACTCAAAGAGATCTGTTTTTCCGTTTGACTCTACGGTCAATTTGATGCGGCCACCACGTGTAATGGCGGAGGGACGGCCCGTAGCATCTGTTTCCTGGCTAAGATCGTAAGCGGCATGTTGAACATTGTAGTTCTCACCATTTACTGTCAGTACTGATTTGAAGGACATGTTGGGTTAAATTTTAAGGTTACAATAAAGAATAAAACCTAATTAATACCAATAAAGTATGAGCTTCAAATATAAAACATTAAATTTTTAGTAAGGAACACTAACTATATTTTTTTATCACTTTAACAAATAAATTTTATTGTGATATTTATTTATATTAATACAGTCGTATCGGTTAGTGAGCACGGCTATTGAGCAACATCATCTGTCTGCAATTATCCAGATCCCTGCTCTTACTTTCCAGCTTGCTATTCAGATCCATCACCTGTTCCTTCAGCCCTGCAATATCCTGTTGCGCATGCTGTAATTCACGCAGCTGCTGTTTTGTTTGTTGCAACGATAAACAGTTCTGCACTACATTATCATACAGCCCGTAATGTGTTACCGCCTCTTTGGGAATGGAATTGCGCATATCTGCAAGAGATGCTGCTATTACCTGATCCATGTAGTTGGCATTCTGATTGGGCAGGTTGATAGAATCCAGGTTACGCTTTACCTTATCCAGCTTTTGCAGGAACTCCGCCTGGAAAGCCTGTTCCTGCCTGAATGTGCTCAACTCTTTACGCAGCGATGCATTCTCCCGCGCAGGCACCTGGTAATTAAAAAATACCGCCACTACAAACAGCGCCACTGTTATCAGGAAAAATAACAGGAACCACATAAAAGAAGTAGTCCTCTCCTGCTTGTTTAATACTTGCATATCAGTTGATGAGTTTTATAATTAAAGTAATGGGTCCCGCAAAAAAAACTAATCCGTAAAGAACCATCTTTTGGTTTTATGTTTACGCAGATACTCTGCATCTTCGGCGGACTCTTCTTTTACGAAGATGTTACTATCCTGTTTACGGCCAATGTAATCCAGCCTGCTCAGGCTTTCAAACAGTTTATTCACTGCCCGCACAAACGGGATCATCGGCTGAAGACATTCGCGTACATCGATATGCCTGTAGCGGATGTTGGCACAATTGATCATGAGGTTTTCCAGCTCACCCTGCCGCAGCTCGCACCATTCGGAAAAGTAATTCAGCAACTCTTCCTTACCGGCACCCGCGCGCTGATCAATGGCATTCTTCATGGTACGGGCCAGCCCGGCAATAATTTCCAGCATCTGCGCAGGCGGCTGATTTAAGGACAGCCACCGGAATTGTGTGATCCTGGTACCGAGAAACTGCACCATCTTTTCCGTGATATACAATACTACCAGTGCCAGATCATTATTCTGATTGCGGCCATAAATTTTTTGTATGATATGTACGCCGTACAATTCCATCTGTCCTAAAAACTGATCCAGTTCGTGATGCAGGTCTATTAATGCGGGGTGTGCGCCCACGATGCTGCAAGGTGGAATATAATCGTCTTCCATCTGTGGTCTTCCATCTGCTACTGTTATTTTAGCCAGCACCATCTGGTAACTGCCCAGTTGTCCTTGCGGTAACTGAGAGGCTGGAGAGATATACAAACTATATTCAGGCGTAGCGTAAGGCAGTCGCGGCGGCTCCTCTTCCAGCAGCGGCTCACCGCTGGGCTGCCGGTTAAACGGATTTACCTGCATCAGCACGTAGTAAGTACTTTCCGTATGGCTGGGGTCCCATGTGTAAGTAGCTTCCGGAAAAGTGGTGGCATACTTCAGGGAATGCACGGTATGCTCCGGGATTTCAATGCGGCCGCCGCCGGGGGTAACAGCGCGGCATTCCGTGAGCTTGATCCGCCATTGCTGTTGGTTATCGGTTACAAACCAGCAACGGAGCGATTCCTTATTTTCTGCTTTGGGCGGCAACAAGCCATAGTTCAGCGCATGCAAGCCACAGGAAAGCGCATCCCTGATCTGATCCAGCATCGCATTTTCAGTATCAATGAAATGCTGTTTTTTTATCTTCATCCCGTCTACCCAGTTTACGGGAAAATGTTTTAACGGCTCCGCCATAATAATACTTTTAGGATAACGTAATTCTGTTGCAAATGATCACACTGTTCTCCCTGATCCCGTTCATAAACACAGCCTTGTTAGGGTCCAGTGTTTTGGCAGATCCGAACCACCGCGGCTTCAGGTGAAACACCCAGCCATAGGCTTGTCCGTTGGTATCCGCAAAATCAATCGGTGTATTGGGATAACGGTCATTATAATCATTGATAAAATGATAAAAAAGATCACCGAGATCCATTTTAATAGGCGTGCGTGCCCGGAAATACGTGCGGTTATGATCCCGCAGTCCTTTTTCCATTTCCAGTCCTATCACGATCAGGTCTTTCATTTCTTCTTCATTCACTTCCGGCACATCCTTATACATCGGGTATTGCCACCATTTATGCACTTTCACAGGAATGGCCATCATCTTCTCAAAAGTTTTATAAACAAATGTAGGCAGTACAAAAGAAAACATGCTGGTCAGCATGGGATAATAAAGGAAGGTATCCTTATTAAGTAAACGATGTACCAGTACAAATGCAATACCGCCGAATAACCAGATGGCGATGATGAAAGACAGCTCCGACAGCAGCGTGGTTTCATTGGCCCAGAAACGTGTATACATAAAATGGCAGTGCACAATACCTAATCCTAAAAACCACACTTCATAAAAGAGGTACTGGCTCATCAGGTTCTGATGCGTAAAAAGAAAAGGAATGGAACTGATGACAGCAAACACCAACGTTGTACATACTAAATACCACAGTGCTTTCTTTTTATAAAGACTGAAATTTTTAATGTATCTGCTGAGTAAAGCCACCAGGATAGAACCCACGGCCATTACGCCGGCCAGCATCAAATAGAATTTAGCAGTGTATCTCATAGTTCTTCTGATATGTCAGGTTTTTCTGTTTTTGGGTGCTGCACATTTCGACTTTTTTATGCGTTAGCAGTATCAGCAAAAATAATTCCAGCTACAGGAAAAAATTATATCCAGCGATCCCCTCTTCAGGCAACCGGTCAGATACGGTAACTGTTTTCTCTTCCGGATGCGGTTCCAGCAGTGTGGAAATAGTTATATCCGCCGGAAAAAGATAGCCATAACATGTTTCCAGCAAACGACCGTAAGGCTGCCATGGTAAATAATCATATATCCGTTGGCGTTGTAGCGGACCTATCGTTACCGTAATGTGGGGCATGTCTGTATAGAACACTTCTCCCACCATGGTATCTACACCGAGTACGCATGCACCCAGGGGCGCGCTGCTACCGGACACAACGGCCTGTGGTGCCTGGTCCCGCACTATTTCCACCTCCTGCTCCAGTACAAGTTGCAGGCATAATTTCACCAGCGTCATATTACCGGCTATGCGGTGCATATATGGAAGCAGCTTTACCAACCTGTTGGCTGCTGCACCGGGAAGTCCGTCGGGGAGTTCCCAGAAAACATGGAACAACTGGTCTGCATCTTTCCCAAACACATCAAATAACAGGTGTTTTTCCCGTTGCTCCAGGAATACACGTTGCAGGAAAAACTCATTTTCCAGTGGCTGAAAAAAACGCCGTGCCTGCTGTTGCTGTTGTTGTTGTTTTTTATAACGGGCCACCATGTCGGCGGTACCGTACTGTTGCTGCTGTTGTGAAAATTCATGGAATAAACCTTCCGGCAACCTGTCATAGATGCCATCGCGTGAAAGCGATAAGGCAATGTAAGGTTGATATGGCTGGCTGTCATCCAGTTTTGCATGTAAAATATCCTTGTTGAATGAACGGGTAAACACATTCTCCATCACCACCACGATCTCTTCTTCCCGTACATGATTATCGAGTAATTCGCCCACCACCACTTCGGCCCTTACATCGTAGGGCAACGCGTTTACATGGTCAAGCACTTCTTCCAGCACCGCAGCCTTTTGGGCGTTGTTTACCATAAGAGGATTATTTAGGTTTTTCCGGGTTTCGCTATTAACGATAAACGGTTAGCATAACTATCTATTTTCTATTCAAAGGACTATGGCTTTCCGGGCTAACTGTTACCAGCAAAAATAGCGTATTGCTTTAATTCTGTGGCTTAAATTTTGAGCATTAAAAAAAATTCTGTGCAATTAACTACGGCAATTTATCTAAAAAAATATTAAAATTGTAAAAACCTGAAAAACCGATGGCGCCCCGTAAACCCGAAAATGAACGTAAAGTAAATTCATTCAGACCCTTTGGGAAAATTGCCAGTCATGTTGACCCCATGGTACTGTACACATTCCTGGGCCTGTTTGTTGCAAGCCTTATCCTGCTTGCCTTTCAGATGGATGTAAAGGAAGATTGTACCAACACCAATATTGTACTCAGCCATAAACAACACAGCACCGGTAAAGCATATACAGTGGGAGAAGTCATTACCTTCCATGCAGAAAGTGCAGATAAAAAAAGTACTGATTTCACCTGGGAGTTTGGTGATTCCTCCGCCAATGTAGCCGGACCACAGGTGTATCATGCTTTCAACAAAGCAGGCAGCTATCGGGTAACGCTTACATCCGGTAAATGCAGCTGGAATAAAGAAGTAATTATTGTAACGGGCATTTCCGAAACACCTGTGAATACCGCTGCCGATATATTCCCCGTGATAGAAGGACCAGCAGAAGCACTTGCCGGCAGGGCCGTCACCTTCGTTAATAAAACACCCAATGCACGCAGCTGGAGCTGGCGGCTCGTACAGGATAACGCTGAAACACATACGAATTCATCCGTTACTTATACCTTCTCCACTCCAGGCGAAAGAACGTTGTCACTCATCATCAACGATGATAGCAGTCACATGGTGTTGAAACACATCAGTGTATTCCCCGGAAAAGCGGCAGCACCCGCCAGTGATAATTACACACCGGCTCCTTTCCCTGTAGATGAGCCAGCAGCAGCACCTATACCGGCAGCGCCCGAAAAGCCAAGGGTACCGGCGGTATCTGATGACGAGTTTCAATACATGCTTACACAGGTGACCAACAAGCAAAAAAATGCAGCCGACTTCTCAAAATATCTTTGTGATAACCTGGGTGCACGTGTATTGCTCAACGATAAAGAAACCGATAATTTTTCCCATTTCTGCTCCCGCATTTATGGTAAAAAGAAATTTAAAATAGAAAAAGTAAACCTGGTAAAAGATGAGAACGGTTGTGTAAAAGAAATCAGGATTATGTATGATAAGAAAGGATTTCTGGGAATTTTTTAAGCAGATAAGATGAAAGGGAGATATTATAAATTACCGATGGACTTCTCACAGATCCTGCAAAAGAAGGATATGGCAGCCGTTACGCTGGAAGAATCCGTATCACAACATATCCATTTACTGATCACAACAGTATTGGGAGAAAATAAAGACGATCCCGATTACGGTTGCGAATGGTGGGATCGCGACTTCGATATCAAAGCCTCTAACAACGAAGTAAAGGAGCAGATAGAAACCGCAGTAAAGCTGGCCGTAACCCGCTACGAGAAGCGCCTGGGGCAGATAAGAGTGGTAGCCGCTGTAAACCAGGAAGAACTCATGTTGGCGCCGGTACACAAAATGAAGAAAAAGATCCGGGTCACCATCTCCGGAACGCTGACCAAGAATAACAATTCTTTTCAATACAGCAGTTATTTCTACATCAGCCCGCTATCGTACGATTGATCATTTGTTATTAACCACTTCACATGAAAGAGAAAAAGGAACGGATAAAAGACCGGATGCTGAAAACTGCGGCACGCCTCTGGGGATACCCCGACGCGGAAGTAGAAACATCTTTCGATCCTATCGTACAACTGTTGCTGGAAGCCTGCGCCAGCGAACTGGAAAAAATCTCCGGCGACGTAGATGTATCACACGCAAGGCTCGTGGAAAGACTGGCACAGATCATGATGCCGGAGCCCATCACCAGCAGCCAGCCTTCCTATGGTATACTGCATGCAGTAGCCACAGAAGCAACAGCAGATATCAAGGCCGGCCACCAATTCTTTCATCATACCAAAACAGGCAGTCATACCCAGGACCTTTTCTTTTCACCTGTTACAGACCACCGCCTCTTCCGCGGACAGGTACAATACCTGGCCATCGGCAACAAGATCTATGAAACACGCGACAACTGGTTTAAAGAACAGATCCTGCAAGGCGAGTATCTCCCCGACGCGCCACCCAATCACCTGTGGATAGGGTTGTCTATGGAGGATACACAACAGGGATTTGAAGGGATGTCTTTTTTCTTCGACCTCCGCAATATTCACCAGCAGGAAATGTTTTATCACTACCTCCCGCTGGCGCGCTTTTTTATCAACGACCGGGAACTGACCGTAAAAGGTGGCTACCGCCACAGCCGCTCAGTAGCAGAAGAAGAAGTGGATAAAATGATCCAGGTAGCCGTGGATACAAATGCCCGTTACAGTCAGCATGTGTTGCAGCGGTTCCGCCGGCACTTCCTCACGGTAACGGACAAGTATACACGCCCCACAGGGAGCACACCGGAACAACTGACACGCATCTTCGGACAGGAAGCCGCCAGGCTGAATAACGCCATACAATGGATCAGGATAGAATTCCCCGAAGCATTGCACCACACCCTGCTGGAAGACCTTTACTGCAGTATCAACTGCTTCCCTGTCATCAACAAAAAAAACAACGAACAATCACTCAAGCTCAACAAATACCTCAACATCATCCCGCTGCAAACACCTGATATCTTTTTTGATATTAAACGGGTGTATGACCTGGAAGGAACGGACTACTACGTACGCAACTTCTCCACTGCCGGACAGATGCAGGATGGTGAACTCGTAGTGCGCAGCAGCGGCATCGGCCGTTTCGATTCCCGCGAAGCAAAAGAGATCATCGCCTACCTGGTGGAAGTAATCCGGGATGAAAGCTCGCTTTTTGAGGAAGTAAAAAACGACTATGTAACCAACCGCATGCGGGAACTGCATCAGCTCATCGCTTCACTGGAAGAACAATTGCAGCCGGGAGCCAATAAAGGAAACATCCCCTACGTAATGGTGAAGCCACGGGAAAATGCCGCCTATATCTTTATAGAATTTTATTCTACCAACGGCACGGTGGCTAATAATATACGCATGGGCAGCAAATTGCTGGAATATGGTACCATCCATACAAAGCCCGGCAGCATTACACTGCTCACCAATACAACAGGAGGAAAAGACCGGCTGAATATTGATGAAAAAATCAATCTCTACCGCGCTCATTTGTTATCACACAACAGGATTGTAACCCCTGAAGATATCAAAGCATTGTGTCGTGCTGTTTTTGGTAAAGAGATGAAAAACACCACAGTAGCCAAAGGGGTTGCGCTGCAACCCGGTACCGGTGCAGGTTATAACCGTACCCTGGATATACATATCACACTGGTACAACCTATTGCAAAATACCCGGCGGCCAATCTTAACTATCTCAAAGAAGAATTATTACTCCAGCTGGAAGAAAAATCTGCCAATACATTTCCATACCGCATTTTCATCAACGATGTGCTGATGTGAGCATCCCTGCTGAGCAACTGTACATCAGCACCGGTCTTTAACTGATCGGGTGGTACACCCTTTTTACCATCGGCTGCACACAGGATCACCGTATTACCAAAACCCAGATCCACATACACCCGATTGCTCACCAACCACCCCTTACCGGAGAGCAGGGCATTTTTTCGTATATATACCCCGCTAGCCTGCAAATCATCCTGCAAGCGGAGGCTCACCAACTCTCCATCCCGGAAAGAAGCGTTTCGCTCCAGCCGCGCCGCATAAACAACGGATGTTCTTTTTGGGGCATGCTTACCTATGGTGATACGGATAGTATTAAACTCCTTTGCATGACTGTTGCCTGCCGGTGGTGTGGAAAAAACAGATCCATCGCTGCTGCTTTTATTAAACACATTATACCCGAATCCAGGCAGATACAACTCCGGGCTTTCAAATAATTGTTTGATGGCAATGATCTTGTAGATATACTGCGCCGTTTCATTATTCAGCATCAGTTGATAGTAGTCGCTACTGCCCTGCCGGCGGATGTTCCGGGAAATATTACCGGAGCCCGCATTGTAGGCTGCTGCTGCCAGTGTCCATGATTTCAGCTGGGTATGCAACAGGCGGATCAGTTTACATGCTGCGTGTGTGGCTTTGATCAGGTGATTGCGTTCATCATATCCTGCTCCTACGGAGAGTCCCAGTTCTGCTGCGGTGCCGGGCATAATCTGCCATACGCCCTGCGCGCCTACGGGAGAGGTGGCATTGGTTAAACCGCTTTCCACAATAGGCAGGTACTTAAAGTCCGGTGGCACCTGGTATTGCGCCAGAATGGGCTCTATGACGGGAAAATATTGTTCTGCTTTGAGTCGCAATGATGGTAGATACCCCTGGTAGCGAAGGTTCTGCTTGATGATATCCATCAGGCGATAAGATACAAAATCTCTTTCCATCGGTACCGTTTCGCCACAGAAGTCTACCTGCTGCGCGGTACTGATGTGCGGTAACAAACAAATGAATAATCCTGTCAGATACAAACATTTCATATAACAGGTATAATTATTTCGTCACCATATACTTAGGCAGTGCGGTGGCGGGCAGGTATAATACCACTTGCTCCCCGGATGCCGGTTGTATCACAATGACTACCTCATCATTTTTTTTGAATAGCCTGGAAGGCACTACAAATACTTCGCTGGCTTCATCGTGCGCTGCAACGCTTGCCGGACCGTGCTTATAGAGCATGGTCATGGTATGCAATACGGTGGAGTCTTTTTTCTCCTTGTGCAGGAGGGTCATCTTTGCAATTTCGTATGGCTCCTTGTTTTTATTGCGGATACGATAACAGAAATAGTTCATGTTATTGAGCGTCATCGCTTGTGCATAGCCTACGCTTATGCCGTCTGCTTTTGTTTCGTACTGATGGTTTACCTTTCTGTCTTTTCCGAAGTCTTCCGCAATTTTGCTGACTGTTACTGTGTCAATGCTGATAAGGCCACCTTCTTCCACAGGTACATTGTCCAGTGAAAAACCGTTGCTATCACCGTTACCGGCACGTGAAGCCCGTTTCCTGGCAGGCTTTTCCGGCGCGTTATCATTCTGGGCAACGGTGGGCGCACCATGCTGCATTTTGGGCGACAGTGCATATTTCAGCCTGGTAAGATCTACTTTATCCCTGAATGCGATGATCATGTAGTGAATGTTTTCGCCTTCGCGTACAATCAGGTTGGTGGGCCTGGGCGTTGCTACGGTAGGTCTTACAAATACCATGTTACCGTCTACGATCCGGTAATCGTAGTCCGCATTTTTGCCGTCGCCAATCTGAAAGGTGCTGATGAGAGATCCGCAGGTGATCAGGGTTACAGCGCCACGGGTGGTCAGCACCGTGTCGGCTTTTCCCTGCGCTGCCGTCTGCCGGGCAGTTCCTGCTATTAACAAACAAATTATAAAGCTACACAGCACTTGTTTCATTGTTGCTTCTCTTTTACTTTCTTCATGAATAAGGGCAAGATATAAAACTGTCAGCATTCAGCAGGATACCACCCGACATCCGCAGGATGATGATTGCTAAATACTTTCATAACTGCGAAAACGGGCTACTTCCTGCTGACAACTTTTATTTATCCTGCTCGTAGGTAGTATCCCAATCCGCAGCATCGTCGCCTTTTTGTCCTTCCATTTTGATCAGGAAGTTCTTAGCAGGAAAGTATGGCTTCAGGTGAATATCCAGGTGGATACGATCTTTCTGAATAGGGTCCTGTTCAAAGCGGCGGATATTAAAATCCTCGATGAGCTTATCAGGGCCGGTGATACCATCCAGGAAGCGGATGATCTGCTTCATGAGGTCCTTACGGGTATTGGCATTGAAATTTTCGAAAGCACGGCGGTTCAGGAAGTCCATCAGCACCTTGGTAACGAAATCGAATACACGTACCACAGAATAGGTTTGCAATCCCAGGTTATCGCCGTTAAACAATGTTTTGGCACTGAAGGCCATTACTTTTCCATATTCTTTTACCATGGGTACGAGGCCCATTTTTTCCAGGCTGGCGATTTCACTTTTCTTCAGTTCAAACCGTACCCCATCTACTTCGTTCATGCCGCCAAACTTTTTACCGGCGGTTACCTGCGACATCAGCGTTTTATAGATCTTTCCTGCCAATGCACCGGAAGGCGGTACATACAGGTTGTCCTGTTCTCCTACTTCTTCAAATTTACCACGGCCTACCAGCCAGTTACACGACATGATCACATTGGAACGATGGATCTCCCCACCGGTAAGATTAGCCAGCTCAAACATCTCCATCACATCATCCGGTGCATCCAGGTGAGCGAAGTCGGTTACCAGCATCGTTTTATTTTCATGCGCAATTTTTGCCCATTTTTCCAACACCTTGTTGGAACCCAGGTAGCCGGGGATCACGAGCAGACTGTAGTTGGAACGCAGATCGAGGCGATCGTAGTTATTCACCAGTTCTGTTTGTATAGCATCAATAAACCGGGTGTTGTCCAGGTCTTTGAGTTGTTCCAGTTCTACGTTGATGAAAGAGATATTCTTTATTTTATCTGCTTCGGTATTTTTAAAGAACAGTGCTACGTTGCGGTAGGCTTGTTCCAGTTCGCGCGTACCTTCTACCGCTTCCCCCAGGTTGTTGGATAATACCCTGTCGGCTTCAGCAGCATGTTCATTGCAGTAGTCCACCATTTCGGGGAGTTCTGTGGCGTCAGACAATACTTTTTCCCAAAGGGACAATGTTTTTCTGAGCTTGTCTCTTTCTGCTTTTTTGGCGGCTTCGGTTAAAAATATATTGCGGCGCGCTTTACGATCGGGGTTGAGATTCTGCGCACCTTCTACGGTTGCTTCCAACAGGTCGAAGCCGCCGTATTTTGCCAGGTCCTCAATGTGCAGGGCGAGGTCCGCTTCCTGCGGAGCGGAAGACTGACCCCCATTTTGCTGATCCTGCAACGCCTGGTTTTTCTGTAATTCTGCCATAGTGAATGAAGTTATGTTCCGGGATGAGGAACTGTTAATTATTTGGTATTCAGATCTTTCAGCATGCCGCGAACAGCGCCCAGCATGGCTTTACGGGCATCCGGATCGGCCAGTGCTGTTTTCAGGATCTTGTTTGTTTTCAGGTGCTTCATAATTTTCAGGTATTGTTCCTTTTCCGTAGCAAGGTCATTCAGGAAGGCGCTTTGCGCGGTGATGCCTTTCACACCAAAATCGCCGAGGTGATGAAACTGTAGTTTCTCAGGAACAGGGCGTCCTTCCGCATCATGAAAACTTACATTTACTTCGGGTTTGAAATTTTCAAAGACAGCCTCCACGGAGGTGAGCCCTTCCACAATTTCAGGCTTTACAGGTGCTTGCTGGGTGAGCTTTTCAGCAAACAGTGTACGGTTATGTGATATTTCCGCAATGGCTTCATTGGCGTCCAGCTTCACTTCTGTGCCGCCAATTCCGTAGTTGTCATTCATAATGAAATTTTTTTGATGTTGGAATTTCTGGAATGTTGGAATGTAAAAAACCAAAAGACCAATAAACAATTGACTACTGTTGTATTTATTGTTAACTAACTGATTAACCAATCTAATTGCGCAGCTTTCAGGTCCAGCGTTACCACCATATCCTTTTGCAGGCTACCGTCGATGATCATGCGGGACAATGGTTTGCGGAGCTGACCACGAATCACTTCCCGCAGTGGACGGGCGCCATATTGCGGCGAATAGCCCATCATCGCCAGATGTTTCCTTGCAGCCGGGGTGACGGTCAAACTAATCTGTTGCTGCTGTAGCAGCTGCAATAAATGTTGTAAATGAATGTCAAAAATTTTCTCCACGTTCTCCTGGCGGATAGGCCCAAAGGGTACGATCTCTGTTAGTCTTCCCAAAAACTCCGGTCTGAAATGGCGGGCCATCAGTTCCATGAGTTGTTGTGAAGCAGGTATTACCCCATCCTGAAAGGACCGGGTAATGGCATCACTGCCGATATTTGACGTAAATAATACCAGTGCGTTGGAGAAGTCCCCGGTTTTTCCCAGTCTGTCGTGTAATTTTCCTTCATCCATGATCTGTAAAAAAATATCAAATACAGATGGATGTGCTTTTTCTATTTCGTCGAACAATACTACGGCGTAGGGTTGTTGCCGTATTTTGTTTACCAGCAAACCGCCTTCTTCATATCCAACATATCCGGGAGGGGCGCCATACAATAATGCAGCAGCGTGTTCCTCTTTAAATTCGGACATGTCAAAACGGATCATGCAGCGTTCGTCCTGGAACAAAAAATCTGCCAAAGACTTGGCCAGTTCTGTTTTACCGGTTCCGGTAGGTCCGAGGAAAAAGAAGGAGCCAATTGGCTGACCGGGCCTGCTGAGGCCGGATCTGGATTCAAGAATGGCGTCGGCCACTGCCTTTAATGCATGGTCCTGTCCTACAACTCTTTTGCGTAAATGCAGGTCCATACTCACGAGGCGTTCTCTTTCCTGCGATTGTATTTTTCCTAACGGAATACCGGTGATCCCTGCAATCATGGTTGCCAGATCCACAGGCGTAACAACCTCCTGCTTTGCAGCCACCAGTGTGGTAAGCTGCTCCAACAGTTGTTGCAGGTATGCCTGTAATTCGGTTGTGTCGCTTATTTTATGTACTTCCTGTGCGGTATGCAGCTTGCTGGACAGGAGCGCACCGAGGCGTTCCATCAACTGCCGATAAAACCACAGCAGATCTTCATTTTGTAAGGATTCCTCACTAATAATAGCATCAAATTCTTTCTGTAAGCTATCCAATAAAGGGATGCCGGTATCCTGCATGGCGCGGATAGCAGCCATGGTCCGGTCCAGCAGGTTGATAGCACTATCTGGCAGACATCGCTCTTTCAGGTAACGCCTGGACAAACGGATGGCTTCGTATATGCTTTCGGGTGGTACCTTCAGCTGGTAGAAACTTTCATATACAGGCACTACTGCCGTGATCATGCGGGTGGCCTGTGTTTCATCCGGCTCTGCCAACGTAATGGTTTCAAAACGGTGGCGCAGGATGGCATCCGGTTCTATCAGTTTACGGAAGCCTTCCGGCGTAGTGGTACCGATGAGTATGATTTCACCTTTGCCCAGCGAAGCCTTGATCACATTGGCCATACCGCCACCGGATTGCTTGTCGAGCAAAGTGTGCAGGTTGTCAATAAAAAGTATATGCCTGCCCGTTTGTTTCAGTTGTTGTATAATTTGCAGCAGCCGGTCTTCCAGTTCGTTCTTATAAGCGGCCCCCGCAATAAATGCACCATAGTCCAGTGCATACATTTCGGACGAGTGTAACTGCAAGGGTACCTGCTTTTGTACGATAGCACGGGCCAGTCCTTCTACCAGTGCGGTTTTACCTACACCTCCTTCTCCTATGATAAGTACGCTGGCGCGGTCCTTACGTGTAAGGATCTCCGTTATAACCCTTATTTCTCCATCACGGCCTATTACCGGATGAAATGTTTTGAGCAGTTGCGGATCGGTGATACGGTACACATATTTCAGCGCACCCGGTTTAATAGTATTGGTAGTGGTCGTATTATTCGTGGGGCTGTCCTTGCTTTTTTTGCTGGCAGCAATTAATTGTTCACGGGTAAAAGGGAATGTTTTTAACTGTTCGTAAGAGAAGCCTACGCCTGGTGTACACAACGCAATAAGCAGGCTCCACGCATCCATTGCAGTTGCATCCTGCTCCTGCATAATATGCATCGCCTCCTGTAACACAGCAGCAGCGCCATCATCCGGCTCTGCTTCATCTGGCAGACGCGATGACCTCGGTAATTCATCCAGTCTTACTTCTGCCCATTCTTCCAGGTAATAAACATCAATATCCATTTGATGCAGTGCAGTGGTCAACCCTGTTTCCTTATGCATGCACGCGCGTAGCAAGTGCGCAGGCGTATACTGCGCATGATGGAAGTCCTTGGCTATTGCCTTCGAAATCCTGATGGCAGACTGCACATCAGTGCCGAATATGGTCAACGTCGACAGGGTCATTTGGATGATTCAGGTTTTTCTAAAACAAGTTAACAATGAGTATTCCTACCTTCCCTAAAGAGGCATCATAAAGATACTGCGAAAACATTTATATAAAATTCAATCCACAAGAAAAACTGACACGCGGATGATATCGTCCATTTATACTCAATAAATAAAGATAACCAAGCGCGTTATTTTTATTTGTAACAAAGCACAGAACACAGACCTGTCAATCATCTTCATAAATAATTAAAACTAATTTTATATAAAAAAATATAATAATCTGGATAATGTTAATAAAGCATAATTTTTTTTCGGGAGATATAAAGACAGAAAAATATAGATAGGATGTCTACCTATTAAATATGATACAGCATATTCATCTCCGTTAAAAATTAAAAGGGGCATATTGATTATTTATGCAGCAGAATAATTATTTTCGCAAGACCCATAGAAGAAGAACCGTTTAATTAACATCCATAAAAAGGAACCCATGAGAAAAACCTTTTGCCCGAGTAAACGATATTTTGTTGTTAATCATTTGCATATTTCTCAACATGTTTTTACAGCGATATAACTTCCCAAACAACGTTATTATCGCGCCTTTCATAAAAACCGGATCATTCACGTAATAAAAACTTATTTATGTCTTTCAAGGCAGAACTTATCATAGGAGGTAAATCAGCGAATGTATTGGAGTGCAACTATGGCTTCTCACAACATACAGATGCCATTGGCAAACCCAGCACACTCCCGCGGGGCGGCGCTATTTCCCTGGTACTCGAATCGGCAAGGGATACAGACCTTGTACAGTGGATGATTTCGCCGGAAGAAAAACGTGACGGCACCATCATCTTCAAACGCCGCGACCATGACTCCAGTTTACGCACGGTTGAATTTTCGGAAGGTATTTGTGTACAGTTCCATGAAAGCTACCACCACAACGGTAGTAGTCCCATGGTTACACATATCGTTATTTCCGCGCGTGAACTGAAAATAGGTAGTGTGGAATACAAAAGGAAATGGGAGGACTAATCATGCATGCCCTTCCCGAAAATATAAAGCTGGTAGCACGGTTCATGCTTCTTCACCTGGAACATAGCCCTGCAACACATATGCCCGGTTACGAACATACTTCCATCGCTTTTCATCTTCCGGCACTCCTGCACAATACAGGTCTTACCCAAACAATTATACCCGCTTCTTCCATCCACTGTGTACGGGAGAATAACCTGCTGCATATACAGGTGCCGACTGTGGGAACTTTTAGCATCGATCCGGAGAAAAAGGAGCTACATACATTTATAGTACCTGCGGCTGAAATACCCGCCGATACTACGCTTCCAGCCAATTTATTAAAGTTCGGAAAGCAGGTAAGCGGATTTCAGGAGACGCATAACGGTTTATACAAAAGCCGGGAAGTACATTCCATTAACATGCCGGATCCTTTTCCGGGAAGCGCATTCATCGACAAAAATGATTTTTAAACTTATTACAAAGTAATACTTATGGGTGACGATAAATTTCTGAAAAAGTCAGCAATAGGCATTGAAGGTTATGCGGGCCCCGTGGAGTTTAATAATATAACCCTGGAACAATCCGTTGGCAACCACCATTATTTCAGCTTCCTGTGGCGGCCCGGTGGTGTAATCAACAATTTGTCATATCAGCGGCACATTGTTGAAAGCTATATCGGCAAAGGGATCTCTATCAGTTTTGATGATTTCCGTTTTAAAGGGCTGATCACCAGCATTGCGGTGATGGAGGGAGATGGCGCCACCACCGGGTTCCAGGTATCCGGCGTGAGCCCCACCATTTTGCTGGATGATGTTCCGCAAAGCTCTTCCTACTATCAGCAATCATTACAGAATGTAATCCAGGGAGCGTTGAAAGATGCCAGCAGCAGCCTGCTGAAAACACAGATCGTACCCGGTTATAAAAAGCCATTACCTTATTGCGTTCAATATAATGAAACCGATTTCGACTTCCTGGCAAGGGTTTCCGCCCGCTACGGTGAATGGATGTATTACGATGGCAACACCCTCGTAATCGGCGACATACAGAAAAAAGAAGTGAAGCTGACAAAAGATGTTACCCTGCATAACCTGAAAACAGTAGCTGCCGTTACCCCGCAACGGATCAATTATGTGTCGTATGATGCGATGAAAGCCTCGCCCCTCAGCGAAAAATCGCAGAAGGCAGAAAGCGGCTCCCATCCGCTCATGCAGCTGTCCATGTCGGCCTCTGACGATCTCTATTCCGCTAATTCCAGCAAACAAACGTTTATCCATCATGGTTATACATCCGACGAACTGAAGCAGGTAAAGGAGCTGCAAACAAAAGTAACTTCCGCCGCTTTCGTAAAAGTAAGTGGCATCAGCCAGGTACCGGTTATGCCCGCTCAACGGATCAGCATTGCAAGTGATAGCAGTCAGTCGGCCTACACGGTCATCTCCTGTACACATTTTGCCAGCGGCCCCGGCAACTACCATTGTTCTTTTACCGCCATACCTGCCGACGTAAAAGTGCCACCTTACAGTAACCCCCACCTGGTGCCCAAAGCAGACATACAAAGCGCGCTGGTAAAAGACAACAACGATCCGGAAAAGCTAGGGCGTGTCAGGGTGCAGTTTTTCTGGCAAACGCAAAATGAACTGAGCCCCTGGCTCCGGCAGGCGTCGCCCGCAGCAGGCGGTGGTACAGGTTTTCACTTTGTACCCGAAGTAGGCGAAGAAGTAGTGGTAGGATTTGAAGGCGGCAATGCAGAAATGCCTTTTGTGCTTGGCAGTAAATTCAACGGCAAATCCAAAAGTGGTTACGGCGATGCACAAAATAATATGAAAGCCATCAAAACCCGCAGTGGTAACCTTATTCAACTGGACGACAACTCCGGTAGTGTAACCGTTACCGATAAAAACGGCAGCACCATGATCATGGATGGTTCCGGCAATATTACCGTGCAATCACAAACACTGGTGACCGTTAAAACAGATGATAAAATTGTAGTGGATGCTCCCAATAAAATAGAATTTATTT
This sequence comes from Chitinophaga sp. MM2321, assembly GCF_964033635.1. Lineage (NCBI taxonomy): Bacteria > Pseudomonadati > Bacteroidota > Chitinophagia > Chitinophagales > Chitinophagaceae > Chitinophaga > Chitinophaga sp. MM2321. The sequence continues at coordinate 1,050,129 of NZ_OZ035533.1, read as the reverse complement.
CAAAGGAAATACATCTCAAAGGCTCACAAAAAGTGATCATCGGAGAAGGTGCGGCGAAGATCACGGTAGACAATTCCGCCAACAAGATCGTTTCCAATGCTGACAAAATACACGCCACCGCACAAACCCTGCATGAGCTGAAAAGCAATGCCAACATGAAAATGAAGGCAGAACATCATGAAACAACCGGCAACACCAAAGTAACGATTAACAGTACTGAAATAAAGGTAAACGGACAGGCCACCACAGATATTAAGGGCGGTATGATAAACCTGAACTGCTGATGAATGAACACAATCCGATAGCACAGGAAATCAACAAGATCCAGCAGCATTGGCGGAAGGGCGTATACAACAGGCCCGGTCTGCGGCTGGTGAGACTGGTTATCAAACCGGAAGAAGCACGGCTATACGAAGGTTTTTGTAAACTGGAGTCCACTGCCCATGGGCAGTTGGAGGAAGTGTTTGTTACCCATCTCACCCCTTTTGAAAATGAAGACACCTTTAGTACAAACCTCATCAAAGACTGGCTGGAAACATACGATGGCAGCACCGAATTGTTGAAAGAAATGGAACAACGCGGCGCGGCTCTTCATTGGGACGCCCACCCCTACCGGCAGGCATTGGCCTATGACGCACAGGCGCCGCAGGATGCGCTCCTGTTGCAAATGCTGCAAACATTCCGCGAGGCACTCCCCTTTCAGCCACGGGAGCTGGTGCTGGCACTGCTGCCGCGGCAGGTGAGCGATACCCGCAGCTTCGCTTCCTGGCTTGCCAGCCTCCTGAAAAGAGGCATCCCCGCCGGTATAAAATTGCTGGTCATTGACCATGTGAATAAAGATCATCTTGCGATCAACGAACGTCCTTTCCCCGGCCAGGTGCTTTCCATGCACATTCCATTACAACTGGAAAACGCCATACAGAAACTGGCCACCTCCGGTAATCCCAACGACCCGGAAGTGCAGTACCGTAAATGCCTGTTTGAAATGGGCAACGCCTTAAAAGACAAGGACCTCAAACGCCTGCATTATTGGGGACAACGCATGCTCGACTGTACCCAGCGAAGCGGCAACAAAGGATTATTTGCTACAGCACATATTTCGTATGCGGGCATGTTGTTTAACTTCAAGCGCGACCCGAAGCTACCACTGCTGCTGGAAAAAGGTGGCCGCATAGCCAGGCAGGGTATGCAACACGGCGATCCGGCATGCCTGCCGCTGGTGATACAGTTCTATGGTTACCAGGGCGCCTATGCACAGATCAGGAAACGGTTTACCGAAGCGATCGACTGGTTTATCAAACAGGCGGCCACCGCGCAGGAACATAAGTTCCTGCCGCAGGCCATGAATGCCTGGTACCAGGCAGCAGAGTTATGCCGCCGCAAAGATACCAGCCGCTATTATACGGTGCTGGAGCAGGCTTACCAGGGCGGCATTGAAATGAATGATGACGAAATAACCACGTCTGTTTACAGCTACCTCGTGCGTGATTATCACGATTACGCCTATACGAATAAGTTAACCACGGTTGTACACGATATCAATGAAAAAATGAAAAGACTGTTTGGCGAAAACTGGAAGGAAGAGATAGACCGAATGAAAAAGTCAAGAACCCGCATGATCATGCAACCTCAGATAGAAACGGAAACCGAAGATGCGTCTTCATCTTAAATAAATTAAAAATACCGCTGGAAATCTATGCTAGTCAGTAACAAGCACTTCACGCCTGTTATAGGCCTCGATATTCATATTGTGATCCTTTTCGGATTCCCGGTACCGCTGCCACACCCATATATCGGGCTGGTAGTAGACCCGATGGATTATGTTCCCTTTATAGGCGCTACCACCAAAGTAAATCATGTACCGCGCGGCAAGAGCGATACCAGCGGCATGCTGGTGTTCCTTTTCCACATCCCCATGGGCGGCCCTTTCCTGCTGGCGCCGATGATAGGGCATGATTCCGTTAACTTTTTCGGCAGCAAAAAAGTAAAAGTAGATGGCAACCTGATGACCCCTTCGGGTCACATGCTGATGACCTGCAATGATATCGGTATACCGCTGTCGCTCACACCGGGCAAGAAAATGATCCCTATCCCCAGTTTATACCTGCCCACTTCTTACTCCATTCCATTATCATTTGGTAAACCCGTGATGGTGGGTGGCCCCTTCGTGCCGGACTGGGCGGGCGTTATTCTCAACCTGCTGATGTCCTACGGATTTGGCGCCGCCATGAAAGGATTGGGTAAAGCCGGAAAAAAACTGGCCACTAAATTCAATCATACTTTAAAGAATAAAATAGGCAGCAACAAACTGAGCAAAGCCCTTTGCAAGAAAGGGTTTGAACCGGTAGACCTGATACAGGGGATTGTGATCTATGACGGAACTGATTTTGAACTGCCCGGTCCCATTCCGTTGAAATGGGAGCGTTCCTGGAATAGTGACAGTCCGTTTAACGGCCTGCTGGGCCATGGCACGCTCCTGCGTTTTGATATGCGCATACAGGAATTTCCGGTGGAAGATGCCACCGTAGTTTTGCTGGAAGATGGCCGCAGCGCCGTATTTGAATCATTACCGTATAATGGCAACAGCGACTACAATCGTCATGAGAAACGACAACTGACCCGCACTAACAGTGATGAATATACGCTGCTTGACTATGACAGCGGGTTAACCCACACTTTCCGTAAACAGCACCCGCAGGATGAGCAATACCGGTTGATCAGCATACAGGATGAAGCCGGTTTTATGATCAGCTTACACTACAATGCACAGGGGCATCTCCTGCGTATCATCGACAGCGCCGGCAGACATTTGCTGATCCGGAGCGATGAGCAGGGCAGGATTACACAGGTAACCGCACAGCATCGCGGGCAACAGCGGTTGCTGGTCAGCTATGCCTACAATGAAGCGGGCGATTTATGTGAGCTAACGGATGCCTTACAGCAAACTACGTATATCCAATACCGTGAGCATCGCATGGTAAAAAAAACAGACCGCAACGGACAGTCATTCTATTGGGAATACGATCATAAAAACCGTTGTACCCATACCTTCGGAGAGGATGGCAGCATGGAAGGCTTCCTGGAATACCACCCGGAAGATGGATACAACACTACCACCAATTCGCAGGGACATACCACCACCTGGTACTATACACCGGATTTTGTGGTATCACAGATCAAAGATCCGGAGGGGAATACTACCTTCTTTACGTATACCGATGAAATGGAAGTATACCGCTACACAGATGCAGAAGGTAACACTACCGGCTATACGTATGATGACAGGGGAAATACCACCGCTGTGGTACAACCAGACGGATCCTCCCCCACCGCTGCTTACAATGAGGCGGGGAAACCCGTGAGTATAGCGGACGCAGAAGGTAACAGCCGCACCTATATTTACGATGCAGATACCGGGTTGCTGCATACCCTCACCCTGGCCGACGGCAGCATGCGCGTATTCCGGTATAATGAAAATAACCTGTTGTGTAAAATAGAAGATGAGCAGGAAAATGAAACACTGCTCACCTACGACGATGATTTTAACCTGGAAGCCGTTACCCTCCCTGATGGCGGAAAAACAACCTGGGAATATGATGCCTGGGGACAATGCCTGCAACTCTGTAATCCGCTGATGGAAGAACAGACGTTCAGATACGATGCCCTTGGCCGTATCACTCATGTACACCTACCCGATGGCAACCAGGTACAACTGCAATACAATGCTTACGATAAAGTAACCACACAGAAAGATAAAAACAAGGAAATCCACTTCCGCTATACGCCGCTGGGCAACCTGAAACAACTGGAAGAAAAAGGCGTTAAAACACATTTCATTTATAACAAGGACGAAGAACTCACTGGCGTTGTAAATGAACATGGCGAAACTTATCGCTTTACCCGCAACAGCACCGGCAGTATCATTGCTGAAACCGGCTTTGATGGCATCACCCGCCACTATGAGCGTGATACAACCGGCAAAATAATAAAGGTGCACCAGCCGGGTGGAAAATGGACAACCTACGAATATAATTACAACGGGCTGATTACAAGAACGGAACACCAGGATGGCAGCTGGGAAACATTCAGCTACAACCGCAACGGCGCACTTACGGAAGCTACCAATGCCCACAGCCATGTACAATTGCAAAGAGATGCGCTGGGACGCATAACGCAGGAATGGCAGAATGGACATTTGGTGACCAGTGAATACGATGTAACAGGTAAACGCACTTCCCTGCAAAGCAGTCTTGGCGCCTCCATTCACACGCAATGGGACAACATGGGCGACCTCACGGGCATACAGGCCGCAACCTCCACCACAACAGCCCCGTGGACCGCACAGATACAGCGCAACTTACTGGGACTGGAAACAACACGCACTTTACCCGGCGATATAAAAAGCAACTGGGTATACCACCCGGGATCAGCCGCGTCCGCGACACCGGACGCCCACACCGTTACCAGCCATGGCAAAACCACGCGCAGCAAGGCGTATCACTGGGACGTCCAACACCGCCTGAAACAAATCATGAATGGCATTACCGGCAGCATGATCAAGTTCGGGCATGACGACTTTGGCAACCTGGCCTGGGCGCAATATGAAGACGGACACTATGATTACCGGACACCCGATAAAGCCGGTAATCTCTATAAAACGCCCACCCGCAACGACCGGAAATATAGCGAAGGAGGACGTTTAACAGCAACAGCCGATACACGCTTCATTTATGACGAAGCCGGAAATCTCACAAAAAAAATTGTTACCTCCTCTTCATTCCCCGTAACCTGGGAATACGAATGGTACAGCAACGGGCTGTTAAAACAGGTACGCCGTCCCGATCAACAGACCGTTACTTTTCAGTATGATGCCCTGGGACGCAGAACAGAAAAGGTTTTCAACGGGCAGCTAACCCGGTTCATATGGAATGGTGATATGCCTTTACATGAGTGGAATTATCCCGTCAAAGATAAACCCACCCTTATCATCGATGAATCTGGCACCATCAGGGAAAGCCATCCGGAACCTGTTCCTCCCGATACCCTCACCACCTGGGTATTTGAAGACGATACTTTTAAAGTGGCAGCTAAAATAACCGGGCAGGAGAAATATACCATCATCACAGATCACGTCGGCACACCCTGTGAAGCATACGATGCGTCAGGTGATAAAGTATGGGCCGCCGAATTGGATATTTATGGGAATGTACGTAAGTTGGAAGGACAGAAAGATTTTGTGCCCTTCCGGTACCAGGGGCAATATGAGGATATAGAAACGGGACTTTATTACAACAGGTTCCGGTATTACAGTGCAACAGATGGGCTATACATAAGCCAGGACCCGATTGGCCTGATGGGAGGAATGCAGCTATATGGATATGTGCCCGACCCCAATAGCTGGATAGACCCATTAGGGTTGAATGCGAAACCGGAAACCGCTGCTGAATTTGAGAAGCGGTTGGCAAAAATGCGGCCCGGAGAAAAACCTATTGCGGCCCGCGGAAAACTAGACAAAGTTGCCAGCAGAAACGGATGGGCAAAAGACCCTAAACTAACCGAAAAAAACGGAAAACGGGTTGTTTATAAGGATGCTGACGGGAAACTCTATTCACAGGACACGCAACACGGAAGATTCGAGTACCTGGATAAAAGAGGAACACACCTTGGTGAATTTGATATCGATGGTAATCAAACAAAAGCAGCAGATAAATCAGGCGGACATAATTTGTGTACATAATAGATTTGATAAATGACAAAAAGTATTAAGCTGATCAACTACACAGAAGAGAACATTGAAAGAGGAATGATCTTAAGGTGTAAGGGCAAAGACCCCTATGAGGAAGTAGTTGATTTTTTGATATGCGAATTATCATCAGATGATGGCTATCAATTAGTGGTATCATCAGGATACAAAGCCGGGCTCGCGTATGTGATTTTGCCCAGGGAATCTGTTCCGGAAGGATTCCGGTTTGGATTGGCTACCGCCTGGCTATTAGCCAACTGGCATATATGGGGTTATATTGATTGCCCGCTGGAAGATGTGTGGCTACTGGAAAACTCCACACCGGCATATCCGGAATAAATTTATAACCTGTTACAGGCGCCGCTTTTTTATGAACGAGAAAAAGCGGTGCTGGTCCAGATGCCCGCATTTTGTTGCAGGTCATCCACCAGTTGCAGCAGTGTTGTGAAGTCCAGATAAAAACCCGCCAGCAATTGCCGGTTGGTAAGCGACTGATGCAAACCGGCTTCAAAATAATCTACCCCATGACTGATACCGATATAGATACGGTTATTATAAAAGGAGATAAAAATATTTGCGGAAGAACGCTCCTGCAAGGCAGTGATCTTTTGCATCAGCACCGGTGTGAGCAATTGCTGCGCGGCCTCCACATCCGGTGAATAGGTCATAAATAATTTATTGAATGCAGCATCGGCAGGTAATACCTTTTTCCCCAGGCTCCACGTTTCGATAAAGCTACTTTCGGCATGGGTTCCTGTCAAGAGCTTGTCCATCATGGTACTACGTGATATAACGTATACGGGTATATTAAAATGACGCGGGAACTGTGCTATAAAATAACTTCCTTCAAACACTACATCTGCACCACGTCCGCGCAGGGTCACCAGTGGCATATGGGTTACTTTAAGATCACAGCACTGGAAATGAAGGTCGCCGGCACGACCGGATATCTGATCGTTGCCGGTAACGCGGTAATCCCTTTTTGCAAACAATCCACTTTCGGTAAACTCCTCCCGGCTCGCATGATTCAGTGGCTGATACGCATATCCGGGGTTGATAAAAGCGATAATGGGTTTTACTATTTTATATTTAAAATCCTGTTGATAATCTATTGCCTGTTGTGCTCCGCGCAGCCGCTTCATAAAATAACGGAGGCCGAAACTTACTATCAGCGCCAACAACACGCCACCCACCAGGTACAGCATGATAACACCGGTGTTGGGAACTGTCTTTGCATCGGCCTCTGTAGCAGGTTTGATCACGAAGAAAAAAAACAGCACTACGGGGAGAATACCTGGCAACCACATCCAGCGAAGCCAGCTGCGGCCCGCGATACGCTGGCTTTCCAGTTGTTGTAGGTCACCGCTCAGGTGTTGATCTGCAAAAGCATTAAATTCTTCCAGTGTTTTCATACTGCTTTAATTATCGGACCAGTTGGCAGAAGGACTGCCACCAATAGTACTGCTGGCAGTGTTGCTGATAAACGCCCGGAATGGCTGCACATTTTCTTCTGACAAGGGTAGTTTATAATTGATCCGGTTTTGCCCTACTATGGTCTGCACATATTCCATGGGAAACAACCTTACCCTGATCAGGCGCAAAGGCAGGATCAGCTTATAGTTTGTATAAGTATGTATCTTATTTACGGGTTCACCTCTTTCCAGTCTGTTTACAAAATCGGCAATCCTGCGGGGTCGCTTCCCTGCCTGTAGCAGCATGATGATATAAGGCACCAGCGGACCTATCGCTATTGCTGCGAACAGAAAATACAGTACAGGCGGCAGCTGCGCGCCGCTGCTGAAAAGGCTGACCGCTACCAGTGCCAGGAAGAGTAAGACGGCTGTTTCCGCCACAATCAGTGCAGTAATGGTTTGCTTCCTGTCTCTTTCATGGATCTCCAGTAATGTTGTCCTAAGCTCCTCCAGGTTTTTCATATGGTTTGCTGTTTAGGAAGACGGGAATAACACACACTACTAAAATAAAGTAAAACTGTCAGAAGACAAAACAGTTATTAGTATGTTGTTACCACCGGAGGATGTGCAAACTCCTGCCAGGCTGCGTCCGCCTCCTCCGGCGTGATATCTCCGTCATATACCATCACACGATATGTAAGCGTATATTCATTTCCGTTAGTAAGCACCCACGGCTTCATACGGATAGGTGAAAAGTTTACCATCAACTCTCCACCTTCCATATCTTCCGGCCAAACACGTAAAGGCTCCGGTGCATCGTAATTGGTAGGAGCGCCCATGATCAGCAAACCGGCTCGCCCTTGGGGCGTGGTACCTGTAATCTTTATCCAGCGCGCCCTGGTACTGTCGGCATCTTTACGGGTTTTGCCTTCCGATGTCAGCACCTGGCTTGTTTTCGCCGTAAAATCGGCCGTTGTACGCAAGCCAAATCCCCCACCATAACGGTATTGCAGCAATGTCACCGCACTATCGGTAGCACAACTGAAAACAGAAGTGAGATCCCACTGGCGGCGGGCACCCTGGCTGGTAGCGGGGTAAGCCTGTACATGCCAGGTTTCATTCAACGCTACTTTTTTAGTACCGTCTTTCATAAAAGCAATATGTTCCTGTTTCGCAGTAAATCCGCACCACACGCCGCCGGAAGTCACCCCCAGCATTTTTGCGAAACGTACCGTTCCTTCTTTCCTCTGCACATTCCAGAAATCAACTTCCTGGCCTTCAAACAACGTGTGGGTCCAGGGATTCCAGATACCCATATGATGCATGTGTGGAACATTCGGAAAAATATTGGTCAGCACAGCGCCATTAGGCGCCCATAAAGGATGAATAAAACCACTGCGGTTATAAAGCGTATCAACGCCTGCAGGTGGCCGCACTGTCTCATAATTATATTGCAGGATGTGTTGTGTATCCTGTTCCAGCACCACGGCGCCGGATTGCAGCACCGCCCGCATCACAGGATGTGCAGATGGCTTGCCGGCTGTATGTTTTAATTCATATTTTCTTATACTGCCTGCGGGTGTATTACCACTCATGATCCACCATACCTCTCCGTCTGCTATAGTAACAGGTACGGGCATACGCTTTTTTCCGATCACTTCTTCCATTACCAGTTGTGCGGTATCAGCCGGGTTATTCAGCCGGTAATGTACAATGCTGTTATGCCTGTTTATATTGCCGGCATTCACTGTATAGCGGGCAATCGTTTGCGCCTGTGCGCCAAAGGCGGAAAACAGCAACAGGAAAAAGCAGGTGTAATGTAGTTTCATAACAGGATCGCAGATTTACTTAAAAATACATTTTCCTTCTCCACTATGCAAGTACCTTGCGTAATACCTGCTTAATATTGTAAAAAGCGGCACGCTAGTTATCCTTTTATTCAATATTTTTGAGGTTATAAGGAGGATACTATGGCAACCCCAATAATAAATATGCTCACGACGAAATTGATAATTACCAACAGGACAGCCCTGCAACAAAAGTATGGTGACAGTCACACCGCTATCCTTGACGACCTGAAAACACTGCAGGCATTTGATACCACCAGGCACCTTGAATCCCAGATCATTTTTGTGGATGATCCCGTGCAAATGCTGGCCTGTCAGGCTACCGCTGTTACCGATGCTACCGATGAAGCACAACACAAAAAAGCCATCGATGAATTATACCGTTTCTTTTCTCCCGGCTATATCCTGCTGATAGGTGCACAGGATATTATACCCTTTCAGCGGTTGAAAAATTTACTTTCGGGAGATAATGATCCGGACAGCCTCATCCCCAGCGATCTACCTTATGCGTGTGATACACCCTACGATACGGATCCGGGTAAATTTATTTCACCTACACGCGTAACGGGCAGGCTGCCAGACATACCGGGTCATAATGATCCTGCATATTTTCATTCGCTGATCCAGGACATCATCAACATGCAACCGCTGCCACAAAGCGAATACAGCACCTATTTTTCTATCAGCACATTCGACTGGCAAAACTCTACACAAAACAGTCTCCAGAATATTTTCGGGAATACTGCCAGCCTGCTTGTCTTCCCGGATAACCCGGCGCTGACCGGCACCAACTGGACACCACAGCAGCTCACCCCGAAAACACATTTCATCAACTGCCACGGCGCTATCAATAACCCCGCATACTACGGTCAGAAGACCGCCAATTTTCCGCTGGCGATGCGTTCCGATAGTATTGTAGATAAAATCAGTCATGGAACAATTGTAGCGGCAGAATGCTGCTACGGCGGACAGCTATTTGACCCGCAGAAGAATGCTGGAAAACTCATGAGCATGGCCAACAGCTACCTGCTCAATCACGCCATCGCATTTATCGGCAGCTCCAATATTGCCTACGGCCCGCCTACCGGGCAGGGACTGGCCGATCTGCTCACGCAGTTCTTCCTGATCAATGTGCTCAGTGGCGCTTCTACCGGCAGGGCCATGCTGGAAGCCCGGCAACGGTTTCTCAACGAAATGGGCCCCACGCTCGACCCCTTTGAACTGAAAACAGCCGCGCAGTTTTATCTCCTGGGAGATCCCTCCCTGCAACCCGTCATCAACGATAAAGATCCCAGTGCAGTGGGCCTCAGTGAACCATTCATCAACACCGTTCAAAACCGCCGCGATAACCTGGAAGCAAGAGGTAAAATGCTGGACGACTTCATCGCCGTACCACGCGCCTCAGAGAACGATCATGCAACCGACTCCACGCTGCAATCCGCCATGCAGGCACTGCTCAGCGAAAAACAGTTCGCAGAAAAATCAATACCCAAAACATTTATAAACCACCGGAGAAGCAACCAACCAACAGCGCCAACAAATGCCGCTGTGCCATCTGTAAAATTTCACGTATTTTCGGAATCATCTCCCAACGGGAATACTACCTCCACTAAAGTGCTCGTAGTAAAAGAAAAAAACAATCAAATACTGGGCTATCGTGAATATGTCAGCAGATAAAAACCACCGGGATGGGAATCCCCATATCATCACCCTTACAGGTAGACTGGTACTGCGTACATTTGGTAAGCATTCCAAGAGTGAACATCTGGGGGTATTCATCGTAACAGACCAGGGGGATTACCTGATACGTCCGGCAGGCGGCAATCCTTTTATGAACAATCCCCTGGCCGCACTCGCCGGCAAAACCATTACCACGGAAGGTTATATTGTAGACTATGTTTTCCTGGCCAAAAGCTGGCAGGAAGCAGATTAACTATTTGATCTCCCCTAAAAAATATACATCCGTCATTTACGCAGTAACTCCGCGCCGATGCCCGGCCTGTTGGCATACAGGATACGGCCGTTCTCGATCTTCACACCATCTGCTGTATCTTCTGCCAGCAGCAACGGACCGTCCATATCCACATAGTCCAGCAGGGGCAACAGGTGCGCCACCGCAGAAGTACCCACTGTGCTTTCATTCATGCTGCCAGTCATCACCTTCATGCCTAAACGTTTTGCTTCCGCTATCATCCGCAGGGCTGGTGTGATACCACCACACTTGGTCAGTTTTATATTGATCCCGTGAAAATGGCCATGACACTTTGCTACATCCTGTTCTACGATGCAGCTTTCATCTGCTATAACGGGCAGGGCTACACTTTTATATACCGTTTTCATACCGTCCCAGTCTGCCGCCGGCATGGGTTGTTCAATAAACTCCACACCCAGTTCCTTCATCGCGATGGCATTGCGTAAGGTTTCATCTACGCCCCACGCACAGTTTGCATCCACCCGGAAAATGGCGCTGGTGTGCTTTCTCAGCTCCCGGATGATGGCAATATCCTCCTGTGTGCCCAGTTTAATTTTATAAATAGGCCAGGGGAATTCCCGCAGTTTATTCACCATATTTTCAATGGTATCGATACCAATCGTATAGTCAGTGAGTGGGTTGCGGGAAATATCCAAGTTCCATACCTCATACAGTTTCTGCTGCCTGGCTTTGGCGTACAGGTCCCATGCAGCCAGGTCGAGCGCACACAAGGCAAACATATTATCCTGTAGCAAAGGGTACAGGTCCTGCCAGAAAGCTGCCGGTGTGGTGAGCGTATAATTTTCGATAAAAGGGCGATGTGAATTAATGGCTTCCATCAGCCGGGGCACCGTCATGTTGTAATAGGAGTTGTCTGCTGTTTCACCAAGGCCGCTGTGGCCGTCCTGCTGCAATTCCACTACCAGTAAGGGTTGTACATCTTTCGATTTCCGGGAGATAGTGAAAGTATATCGGAATTTCAGTTCAAAAGGATAAAGTATTAGTTTCATTTTATGATAATTGTACATCAGGAAGGAATCATTCCTTTCATTATTCTGTATCTCCAATAATACGCTTTTACCGCCGGCACATTAATCCTTTCTTCATCCGGATGTTGTGCCGGTATATGGCCTGCTGCTGCGAGTAAATCCTGTATTTGAAATATACGCCACATGGCGTTAGCATGCAAGTGTTGTTGTATGATCTCCCTGATCAGCGTTGCATCTGCCTGTACAGGAGCAGGGGTATGGTGTTGCAGCACCTGCCGGTAATATTTTTGGGAGATGCCTGCATTTTCCAGCCACCAGCCACGGAGTGTACTCATATCATGGGTGGATGGCGTTAAAACAGACAGGTATGGCGCCTGGGAGATGTTGGCAAATGTAGCACCCGGCTCTTTGGGCATCCGCTGGATCTCCAGGCTTAGAATGCCCTGCGCTTTCATCACACCGGGTACACAATGCGGTACCATGCCCAGGTCTTCACCACATATCAGCATACGGGTAGCGCGTTTTATGACCGGGAGCTTGTGCATGGCTTCTTTTCGCCAGCAACGTTCCTGCCGTACATAAAAATAATGATGGTACAAGGTTGATAATTTCTCCTGTGTATCGTTATCCAACGCAGCAAAGGAGGCGGTAGCGGCCAGGTCGTAACGGGGGTGGTATATAGTTCTGCCCTTGTCAGTTACCTTTATCAGGAGTACGTCCGCAATCAGGTTATAGAGCGCCGTTTCCACCGCTTCCGGCAGTTGCAGCGCCTGTACTTTACGTTGGGTATCAAATGCCGGCAGCAACTTGTAGCACCCGTCACCAGCAGGTTCCAGGTAGGTTGTTTTCATGATGCCCGCATAATTTCCGAAGGCTTTTTCCAGCACTTCCTGCGTAATCCAGGGCCTGCAATATCTTTCTTCTTCAAAATCAATCCCGCGTTGCAGCATTTCTTCCCGGCTAACGGGAATGGCTGGATGAAAATATCCCAGTAGGCCCTGTACAGCGTCTTCGGGTATTTGCCAGATACGAAAGAAGCCCAGGATATGATCGATGCGGAAGGCGTCAAAATAAGCAGACATATGCCGGAGGCGCTCCTGCCACCAGTCGTAACCGTCTGCAGCCATCAGCTTCCAGTTATAGGTGGGAAATCCCCAGTTCTGCCCCTGCGTGGTGAAAGCATCCGGTGGGGCGCCTGCCTGCATGTCCAGGTGATATAGCTGTGGATTCATCCATGCATCCACACTGTAGCGGGCAACGCCGATAGGAATATCCCCTTTCAGTGCAATACCGCAACGGTGTACCGCTTCCACAGCATCTTTCAGTTGCAGGTGCAGGTGGTATTGTACAAAAAAATGATAGTGCGCTGCTTCCGCAGCTTTGGCATCTGTTATCACCAACCGGTTTATATCCGTATAATCGTATACGTTATACTCCGGCCATTCCGGATATACGCAGGTTTTATAGGTATCCCGCAGGTAACAGAATATCGCATACGGCAGCAGCCAGTGCTCATTGGCAGCAAACCACTGCCAGTAAGCGCGTGTTTGCAGCTGCTCTCCCCCCGCATCATATAAGGCTTTGAGATAGGCCAGCTTAAAGGAAAGCACGGCTTCATAGTCCACGGCATCCATTTCGTTGAGCCGTTCCCGTAATGAATCAAATTGTCGTTGCAGCGGATGCGTATCAGGAAGCCTCCCTACCAGTTGCAACCGGATGTACTGCGGGTGCAGGGCAAAGGAAGAGATAGCGGAATATGGATAAGAATCCCGCCACGAATAAGTACTGATCGTATCATTGACCGGCAGCACCTGGATGAGCTGTAGCCCTTGTTGCTGCGCCCATTCCGCCAGCCGGGGCAGGTCGGCAAATTCACCGGTACCAAATCCTTCATCGCTGCGCAGACTAAAAACCGGTACCGATACACCAGCGCCTTTCCATTGAGGATATTCCGTCCGCATAAAGCCATCATGCCGGATCACCTGTTGCCCGGTTACAGCAACAGTTGGCAGCTCCCGGTTATCCCCTGTTTCGTATTGCAGGAATGCTTTGGTAGCAAGATCCCAGATACCGTATTTATATTGCAACGGTATGTCCTGTACAGCTAACACCAGCGCAGCGGTAAACCAACCCTGGGCATCATATTCCATCAGCAGCGGCTGTGTGGTATCCCAACCGCCCAGTTGCGGGGCGCCGCCCAGCAGGCATACGGTCTGACTGGCGGGCAACAGGGGCGCCTGCACCCGGAATATATGCGTTGCCGTTAGGGTGCCTTCAATAGTGGCAGCGGGTCGCTGAAAAAAAACGCGGGTAAAAGGAGCGGTCAGCCACGCATGCTGTACCTGCGTGGGGGCATTCCAGGTGTCAGTGAAGATCAGCTCCTGGTGTTGTCCCGGAGTGATCCGGATCTCTCTCACGCTACCTTCATATTCCACTTCTTCCAGCTCTCTTAAAATATATTGGTATTGTAATGTAAAGGTATCGGCGGCAGCCAGTTGGATCTCTGTATACCACCATTCTTCGTTGAGCCACCGGAGTGGGTGTGCGTGTTGTGGCACGTCGTTACCCAACGCAGGTATGTTTCCGAGCAGGTACAGTTCCTGCCCGTGGTAAGTATGATAACGAAGATAAAACCGGATTTTCTGCTGCATCTGAACCCTGCTATATCAGAACAAATTAAGAAATAAACCAATAATACCGGCAACAAAAAAGCCTCCTGATATGAATCAGGAGGCTTTTGTTTATGAGTAGCTTAACTATTTCACTTCTTCAAATTCCGCGTCAGTTACGCCATCGTTAGCAGCACCTGGCTGGCCCTGTTGCTGGCCTGCATTTGCCTGTGCACCTTCGGGCTGACCCTGGGTGGCCTTGTACAGCTCTTCAGAAGCAGCAGTCCAGGCAGCTTCCAGTTCTGCAGTTGCAGTATCCAGTTGTGCGCTATCCTGAGATTTATGTGCTTCTCTCAGCTTGTTAAGGGCTGTTTCGATGGTTGCTTTTTTATCAGCAGGTAATTTCTCACCATATTCTTTGATCTGTTTTTCAGTCTGGAATATGAGGCTATCTGCTTTATTCAGCTTTTCGATCTGTTCGCGTTGTTCTTTATCGGATGATTCGTTTGCTTTCGCTTCCGCTTTCATCTTTTCGATTTCTTCTTTGCTCAAACCGCTACCAGCTTCGATCTTGATGTTCTGTGTTTTACCGGTGCCTTTATCCTTTGCAGTTACGTGCAGGATACCGTTGGCATCGATATCGAAGATCACTTCGATCTGTGGAACACCACGTGGAGCCGGAGGAATATCACCTAAAATGAAACGTCCCAGTGTTCTGTTCTGAGCAGCCATTGGCCTTTCACCTTGCAGTACATGGATTTCTACGCTAGGCTGACTATCAGCTGCTGTAGAGAATGTTTCTGATTTTTTGGTTGGGATCGTGGTATTGGATTCGATCAGTTTGGTCATTACACCACCCATTGTTTCGATACCGAGAGACAGTGGCGTAACGTCCAGTAACAGTACGTCCTTCACTTCTCCTGTTAATACACCACCCTGAATCGCAGCACCTAAAGCCACTACTTCATCCGGGTTTACACCCCTGTTTGGTTTCTTTCCGAAAAATTTCTCTACTACTTCCTGAATTTTAGGAATACGGGTAGAACCACCCACCAGGATAATTTCGTCGATTTCGGAAGTATTCATTCCGGCATCTTTCAGTGCTTTACGGCAAGGCTCCAGTGTTCTTTCCACCAGGCTGTCGCTCAACTGCTCAAATTTTGCGCGGGTTAATTTTTTCACCAGGTGTTTAGGAACGCCATCCACCGCTGTGATATAAGGAAGATTGATTTCTGTTTCTGAAGAAGATGACAATTCAATCTTGGCTTTTTCTGAAGCTTCCTTCAAACGCTGCCATGACATTGGATCTTTATGTAAATCTACTGCTTCGTCTTTCTTGAATTCATCTGCCAGCCAGTCCATGATCACTTTATCAAAGTCATCACCACCCAGGTGGGTATCACCATTGGTAGATTTTACTTCAAAAACGCCATCACCTAATTCCAGGATAGAGATATCAAATGTACCACCACCCAGGTCAAATACAGCGATTTTGCTGTCGTGATGCTTTTTATCCATACCATAAGCCAGTGCCGCAGCAGTAGGCTCATTTATAATACGGCGTACGGTTAAGCCGGCGATTTCACCTGCTTCTTTGGTAGCCTGACGTTGTGCATCGTTAAAGTAAGCCGGTACGGTGATCACCGCTTCCGTCACTTCCTGGCCTAAGTAATCTTCAGCCGTTTTCTTCATTTTCTGCAGGGTCATCGCAGAAATTTCCTGCGGCGTATAGTATCTGCCGTCAATATCTACACGCGTGGTGTTGTTGTCACCGCGCACCACTTTGTAGGACACGTGATCGATTTCACTGGACACTTCGTCAAAATGACGGCCCATAAAACGCTTCACTGACATAATGGTATTAACGGGGTTGGTTATAGCCTGACGCTTTGCAGGGTCACCTACTTTCCTTTCTCCGTTTTTCAAAAATGCCACTACAGATGGGGTTGTTCTTCTTCCCTCATCATTGGCAATCACCACCGGTTCGTTACCTTCCATAACGGCAACGCATGAATTGGTAGTTCCTAAGTCAATGCCTATTATTTTTCCCATAGTATTAAGATTCTCCTTTAGTTGTAAGTAAAAGTCGTATTTGTCTTACGTTTGTCAATGATTATGCCAAGCAAAAAAATATGAAATTATGTCAGTCAGGTGCCCTATATTTGATTCAGATATACTTTTAACGTACGGATCTTCTGGTTTTGTCATGCTACCCAAACCCTCAAATCTCAAAATCCGTCCATACGTAAAACAGTAAATACGTAAACAACACATCGTTCTTAACCTTCGCCCACCTTTTACAGCTATTCATTCCTGACCTCATCATTTACATTTTATCAGTCTAAGCAAATTGTGCAACCTAACCGTTATTTTATGAACAAATCCATTCTCTGGCAAGCTACATGCTTGCTCATGGCCGCCCTGCCCCTGACCGGCAATGCCCAGGACTTACCAGCTGCTACCCCCGCATCCTCCAACGTGCAGCTTTTTAACGGACCCAAAGACTTTAAAACATGGTCCATTGGCGTTAATGGTGGCGTATTGGCACCCGTTGCTCCCACTGGTGGCAGTAACGACTTCTCCAAATGGAAAGGATCAGCCGGGTATGGCGGCTATGTAAAATACCAGATCCTTCATTTCCTGGCCCTGCGGGCAGACTATGTAGGCGGAAAATTGCAGGCCGACAACAGCAAAGCCCTCGGCAATGGGTCGATGCCTGTCAGCCCCTACGAATCATATGAAACCAAATTAAAATGGTCCGGTACCCTGAATGCCGTGTTTAATATTACAACTGTCAACTGGTTGTTCCGCAAAAACTTCGTACTGCTGTATGGCTCTGTGGGCGGCGGTTTAGCCGGATATAGCCCTACCCTGACACCAACAGGAGGAGGCAGCACCTTCGATTATAAAGCCGATGGAAAGAGTATTAAAGAGCTGATCATTCCCGTTGGTGCAGGACTGAAATTCAGGCTCTCTGAATTTATAAACCTCGATCTGGGCTACACCATGTACTACACCGATGGTGACAACCTGGACGGTTATCCTAAACCCCCAAACAAGGATAAATACTCTTACGGCTACGCCGGACTGGAATTCGCATTAGGCACGAAAGGCAAGCCGCAACTGCAATGGCATAACCCTGCCGCTGCCACCTATGACGAGCTGGAAGCACAGAAAAAGGCTTTAAACACCGCATTGGACGCTGCCAATCAGAACAATGCCAGGTTGGCTGCTGATGTGGATAAACTGACAAAAGACAGCGATGGCGACGGTGTTTCCGACTTCTTCGATAAATGCCCCGGCACACCTGACAGTGCAAAAGTAGATGGCTCCGGATGTCCGCTGCCAGTTCCGGTAGTTCAAAAAGAAGAAAAAGTGGTGATCACAGAAGAAGATACCCGCATCGTGAAAGAAGCCATTCAGAACCTGGAATTCGACTTCGCCAAATCCAGCATCAAACCACATTCCTATGCGGCGCTGGACCGGGTAGCCGATCTCCTGAAACGCAAAAACCTCAATCTCAAACTGAGCGGACATACTGACAACGTAGGCAGCAAGGAACGTAACCTCGCCCTGTCAAGAGAAAGAGCCGAATCTGTAAAACAATACCTCGTGGAAAAAGGCGTAAACGCCTCCAAGATAGAAGCCGTAGGTTATGGCATGACACAACCTATCGCCAGCAACAAAACAGCTGCCGGCAGACAGAAAAACCGGAGAGTGGAGTTCACTATTTTTTAGGGGCCTTCAATAATATTTAGGGATTTATTGATTTACGTATTTAGGAATTTGAAATGCAGCGGAGATCTGGTATTGATCATTTCCGCTGCATTTCAAATTCCTAAATACGTAAATCAATAAATCCCTAAATTATTTCTGGAATCATCTATCCTTTATCTATACTATCTTTGCCCCTCGATTAATCATTTTTCAGCATGAGTGTTGTACAATCTATCAGAACGGCTGCCGCAGCCGCCATCAAATCACTTTACGATCAACAGGTAGCAGAAACAGATATTTCCATCAATATTACCAAACCTGAGTTCGAAGGCGAATATACCATAGTCGTTTTCTCTTTCACAAAATTCAGCCGGCAAAAACCGGAAGAAACCGCACAACGCATCGGCGAATACCTCGTCACCCACCACCCGGAACTGATTGCAGGATACAACGTAGTAAAAGGTTTCCTCAATCTCGGTATCAATAATACTTACTGGACACAGTTCCTGCAACAACATTATGCTAACGTAAACATAGGTATCCAACCCGCCAATGGCAAAAAAGTAATGGTGGAGTATTCCTCTCCCAATACCAACAAGCCTTTGCACCTGGGGCACCTGCGTAATAACTTCCTCGGATATTCCGTCTCGGAAATTTTGAAAGCCAACGGATATGAAGTCATCAAAGCCAACCTGGTAAATGACCGCGGTATCCACATCTGTAAATCGATGCTGGCCTGGCAGATCTTTGCGCATGGCGACACGCCGGAATCCAGTGGTATCAAAGGTGATCACCTCGTAGGTGACTACTACGTAAAATTTGAATCCGTACTGAAAGAACAAGCGGAACCCATCATAGACCGTGCATTGGAAAACGATTTCCAGGATTTTGAAAGCACAGAAATAGAAAAGCTGGAGAAGCTGGTAAATGCACTCCACAAGCCGGAAGTAAAAGCCGACAAAGAGAAATCTGCCAAGATTATGGATGACATCAAAGAGATGTCGCGTAACAGGGCCGAAATCATGCAACAGGCTAAAAGCATGTTGCAGCAGTGGGAAGCAGGTAACCCGGAAGTGCGTGAACTGTGGGCTACGATGAATAGCTGGGTATACAAAGGCTTTGATGAAACCTATAAGCGCCTGGGCATCGACTTCGATAAAATGTACTACGAAAGCGAAACCTATCTGCTGGGTAAAGACCTGGTAACAGAAGGATTGCAGAAAGGAGTACTGTTTAAAAAAGAAGATAATTCTGTATGGATAGACCTCACTGCCGATGGCCTGGATGAAAAGCTCCTGCTTCGTGGCGATGGCACCTCCGTATACATGACACAGGACCTGGGTACAGCGCGTTTGAAATACGAGGACTACCACATGGATCAGAGTATCTATATCGTGGCAGATGAACAGAACTATCACTTCAAGGTGTTGCAATTGATTTTGCAAAAGCTCGGGGAACCTTCTGCACCGGGCATCTTCCATCTCAGCTATGGCATGGTGGAATTACCACATGGCCGCATGAAAAGCCGGGAAGGCACCGTAGTGGATGCGGATGATATGATTGTGGAGATGGTTGTCACTGCCGAAGAAAAATCAGCGGCAGCCGGTAAAAAACATGCCGATTTTGCGGCAGACGAACTGGCAGCGTTGTATGAAACAATTGGCCTGGGTGCCATGAAGTTTTTCCTGCTGCGGGTAGATCCTAAGAAGAGAATGATCTTCAATCCGGAAGAGTCTATCGATTTACATGGATTTACAGCCACCTTTATTCAATATGCCCACGCGCGTATAAAATCTATTCTCCGCGATGCAGGTTCGGTAGCGGAGCTGCACAACTTCCATTATAGCGGCGATCTGTTGCCGCTGGAGAAACAACTGATTGTGCTGAACGAACAGTTTCCGGGCGTACTGGCAGAAGCCGGCCGTGAAATGAATCCGTCTGTTATTGCCAGTTATATATTCCAGTTGGCGCAGTTGTTCAACTCTTTCTACGCAGAAAAAGTTGATGGTGTGCCCACGCATTCCATTATAAAAGCGGAAAGTGAAGAGAAGAAAAAATTACGGTTACAATTGATCATGCTTACAGCACATACTATTGCGCAGGGCATGAAAATGCTGGGGATCAGGGTACCGGAGCGCATGTAATAAAACGTTCACCCAAAGAAGTAAAAAAGCAAAGATGGCAAAGGATTCTATCCCGCCATCTTTGCTTTTTTTGTTAATAAAAAAACGCTGCGGACCTGATGGTCCCGCAGCGTTAGCAGCTTGCAGCCGCCGTGGCCGAAACTGCTGAAGAAAATACCACAGTAAGCAGCGCAGCGAAAAAGGAGCTTGCCTATCCTTTATGCGCTGTTTTATATCCCTCTACACTGTGGCAAATATTATCTGTACAAAATTGTCTTGTTCTATGCTATCAGTTACTTTATGTTTGTCTTATCAAGGCCCAGGGACAGGGCTTTATCGCACAGGGCGCCGCCTTTCACTTCCTCACCATTACCTATATACGATTTTCCAAGCATAAACATAACAAAAGCATTTGTAGGTTGCAAATACAATACTTGTTCATATTGTAAGGAGGCTTCCTTAAAATTGCCTTTGTCGTACCAGGCACGTGCCAGGTTATACATGATCTGTTCATCACGGGGATTGATAGCCTGTGCTTTACACAAATAATCAATGCCTTTATCTGTTTGCTGTAACCGCAACCAGGTGACGCCTGTATTCAATAAAAACAGTGCATCCTGTTTGTAACCCAGTGCTGCGGCCTTTTCAAAAGAAGTGGCTGCAGCAGAAAAGTCTGCTGTATTAAAAAACATCATGCCCAATTCATACCAGGCATTCGTGTGTGTGCTGTCTATTACGAGGTCCTCCCTGTAATAGTGTATGCTTGCCCGGTAGTCGCCCAGTTGTGCATAAATTTGCGCCAGCTGGTAAGGAATGAGCTGATTGTCCGGCTCTTCATTTCTGGCCTGCTGTAAGGCTTCTAATGCATTTTCATATTGATGAAGATGATAAAAGCTCAATCCTATCAGGCGGCTCACCATTTCCGCACCCAGTTGCTGTGCCTTGCGGCTGTACAACAAAGCAGCTTCATATGATTTCCTGTCAAAGTAAATATCTCCCAGTTCACTATACGCAGCAGTAAAACTGCTATCGGCGCTGATGGCTGCCACAAAGCGTTGCAGCGCGGCCTCCTGGTTGCCTGATTTTTTGAAGGCCATGCCTTCTTTATAAAGATCACGGGCTTTATCATGTACAACAGGAACAGGATGCGCCAAAACGGTGTTGACGGCAATTCCAAGCATCAGTAGGTGAATACACAGGATAAGTCGACGGGTCATTTGAACGGTGGCGGTTTTCAGCTTCCGGACAAATATAAATATTTATTTATTTTTATATTTATTTATTTTACTATTTAGATAAAATAGTTAGGTATTCATGGCATTACCGGAGAAAGAGAGCGGCAACAGATCGTTGGCACGGCTGATGACAAACACCTGACCGCTGAGGCCACCCAGGATCAGCCTGATCGGCGTTTGTTGCTTCATTTCATATTCTGCCAGGGCCTGACGGCACATACCACAGGGAGATATGGGGTGGGTACTGGTACCATTGAGATTATGATAGCTGATGGCAATGGTATCGATAGGTATATCCGGATACACAGATGCCGCGGAAGCCAGGGCTACTCTTTCTGCACATAACCCGATAGGAAAAGACGCATTCTCCTGGTTAGAGCCGGCTATAATCTCCCCATTCGCCAGCTTGATCACTGCACCTACCTGGAAGCGGGAATAAGGCGCATAGGCATGCTGCGTTACCTCACGTGCTTCCTTCAACAACCAGGAATCAGTATCTTCCAGACCGTTAATATCATTGTATACCAGGTATTCGAAATGTTGGAGTTGTTTTTCCATATTAGCAAACATCTAGGGTGCTGTACGCATCATCATTACCAGGGGGCTGCAGTGGGGTAAAGACAACTACGGACCGGCAATATGCCAGTCCGTAATTTACTTTAAATTATATTTCCTGCAACAGGTTACCTGATATTTTTGAAGAGACGGCTCCAACGGATGCCGCTTTCACCATAACTCATCCAGATGAGCCAGGCCTTGCCTACTACGTGATCTTCGGGTACAAAGCCCCAGAAGCGGGAATCCAGGGAATTATTACGGTTATCCCCCATCATCCAGTAATAGTTCATTTTAAAAGTATAGGAGTCAGCTGCCTGTCCGTTTATAAAAAACTTACCATCTTTTCTTTCGAGGGTATTGCCTTCATACACGCGGATGATACGGTCGTAGATGGCGATATTGCTGTCATCCAGCTTTACAGTAGCCCCTTTCTTGGGAATATACAGCGGACCAAAATTTTCATCCGTCCATTTGTAATGAGCGGTATCATGCGGGAACACCATGTTGTAATTGAAGTCCATATAATTGGCATCTTCATAAACAGTGATGTTCTTTACGATCGGGAATTGTTTCAGTGCCGTTACATTTTCCGGTGTCAGGTTATAGAGATACCTGGTTCCGTCAATCGGGTAAAAATCAGGCGCAGTAGTAGCGATGCCCAGTTCTTCCAGGCGGCTGGTATTGAGCTGGTCGCCGGTCGTTTCTACCACATATTTATGCTGGCTGCCGGAAGGTACCGGTGCCGCCTGCCCATTGATGTATACAGCGCCGTGAACGATTGTTAAGGTATCTCCCGCTTCTGCCATACAACGTTTGATGTAGTTCTCCCGTTTATCAACCGGGCGGTGGATCACTTCAAAAGAATTATGCACGGCCTGCCAGCCGTTTTGCCTCACCATGTTATAGTAACTTGGGTCTGGCGACTCAATAGCCACAGTATCTCCTTCCGGAAAGTTGAATACCACCACATCATAGCGTTTGATATCAGTAAAACCGGGTAAGCGCCTGTATTTCCATTGAATAGCTTCGGAATAGGCTTTTGTAGATTTAGTAAAAGGCATCGTGTGATGCACAAATGGCATGGCCAATGGCGTCATGGGGATACGGGGACCGTAACTGATCTTACTCACAAACAGGAAATCGTTTACCAGTAAGGTTTTCTCCATGGAAGGCGTGGGAATCGTATAAGCCTCAAAAATAAAAGTGCGGATAAGCGTGGCGGCTATAATAGCAAAAACACCCGCGTCTAACCATTCCCTTGCCGTAGATTTCTTCTTCTTTGGCTGACTTTCCTTATTTTTTTTCCAAAATGCCAGGTTCATTCAAGTGCGCTTATTAGATGCTTAAAAAGGCAAATATAATATTCTGTTGGCAGCCCGTAGCTTTTCCTTGTAAAAGTTTTCTTAAAAGTTGCTTAAAGATCTTTTCTTTTTACTCATTATCTTTTATATTAATTTGTTAAATCGAACTTTAAAATGCAAAAATTTGTTGGATATCTATGCCTGGAATAAACTCTTTTACTATAAAGGATATTGAGCACTTTACCGGTATAAAAGCGCACACGATACGCATCTGGGAACAACGGTATCAGCTGCTTCCTCCCAAAAGGAAGGATACCAACCACCGTGTATATGATAACAAAGACCTGAAGGGCTTATTACGTATTGCCTACCTGTACCACCACGGGATGAAGATTTCCCGTATTGCCGCCTTATCTGAAGCACAACAGAATAAGTTGTCCGTAGAAATAGCTGCCGGCGACAACCAGTATGAACTGTACATAAACGAGCTGATTGAAGCCACGCTGGACTATGACCAGCTTCGTTTTGAGATCATTTTCCAGCAGTTGGTACAACTGGCCGGCTTTGAAAAAAGTATCACCCACGCCATTTATCCCTATCTTGAAAAAGTAGGCATATTGTGGCTTACAGGCAGTGTTACCCCTGCACAGGAACATTTCTCTTCCCAGATTATCCGCACTAAAATACTGGTGGCAATTGATAGCCAGGAAATGAATGATCAGGCAGATGATCACTTTCTGCTGTTCCTGCCCGAAGGAGAATTTCACGAAATCCCCCTGTTGTATGTGCATTACCTCTTAAAAAAGCACCGTAAAATAGTCACGAACTTTGGTGCCAACATACCATTGAGCGACCTGAAACCCTTTGTGGCAGCCAAAAAAGTGACACATATTTACACACATATGCTCACCAACATGACCCGCAAAGCGATGAACAGCTTTGCAGAAAAGCTGGGCAACATGTATCCGCATATCAATATCCTCCTGTCTGGTCCGCAAACAAAGCATATCAGCATGTCATTACCCGCCAATATGCGGATCATGCATTCATTAAAGGAACTGGAAAGGATGCTTTAAAGATTGGCTTCCAATATGGCATTGATTTCCCTGGCCCGGTTTAATACCATAAAGTGGCCGCCGTCAGGGATGACATGGGTAGGTTTTACAAATTTGATGGGAAAAGGCATGTCTTTGGCGCCATGAATATGCACCAGCCCTTCGGGAATGAAATCATTTTCCCAGTGTAAAACGGTATTTACAGCCCAACGCAGGTAATGATAGTCCCGCTTCGCGAGATATTCCGACACCAGCTTTTTCTCTGCTTCGGTTTCTATATTCAGAAATTTTTTGACAATAATATCCCTTTGCCGGTAAAGGATACTGTCAGGAAGATGTTGCAGTCCCAGTTTTCTCACCCAGTTGTAATATGGTGGCTTCTCTGCGGTAGTTTTAATGCTGGAGAGCAGGATATTTTTCTCCACGGGTATCTGCCGGGCTATTTCCAGGCTCATAATACCGCCAAAGGACACACCTATCAGGGAAACCGGTCCATCAGCAGTTATGCCCTGCGCCATACGGGCGGCATAACTACTGATAGGCTCGTTCTCCAAAGGAGCTATCCAGGGCAGAAAATGTACCTCATAGCCGGGCGGGTAGCACAGGTTATTAAAGATGCGCTCATCCGCACCTAATCCGCTGATAAGATACAGGTGTCTGGACATGATACTCAGGAACTGATTTTTTTCTTGTCGCGGTTTGGTACTACGAAATCATCCACATCTTCTGTGCTGATGGTTTTGCCGGAGAGGATCACCAGTCTTTCCACCACATTGCGCAGTTCGCGGATATTACCGGACCAGTTATGGTTTTGCAATGCCTTCATGGCATCTTTGTCTATTGCCTTGCGGGCAATTCCATATTCGTTGCAAACGGTGTCCAGGAAATTATCTACCAGCAGGGGCACGTCGTCCCGGCGGTCATTCAGGGAGGCTACATGAATGAGGATAACGCTCAACCGGTGGTAGAGATCCAGCCGGAAGTTTTTTTCCTCTACTTCATGGAGCAGGTCCTTATTGGTAGCTGCTACTACCCGTACATCCACACTTATTTCCTTATCGCCGCCTACACGGGTGATCTTACCTTCCTGTAATGCACGCAGTACTTTAGCCTGCGCGCTGAGGCTCATATCACCTATTTCGTCGAGGAAAAGGGTACCGCCGGTAGCTTGTTCAAACTTACCGATGCGTTGCTTTACAGCAGAGGTAAAGGACCCTTTTTCGTGGCCAAACAATTCGCTTTCTATCAATTCACTTGGAATGGCCGCGCAGTTCACTTCCACCATAGGACCGGCGGCGCGGTTGCTGCGTTCATGCAGCCAGCGGGCTACCAGTTCCTTTCCTACCCCGTTGTCGCCGGTAATCAGTACGCGGGCGTCTGTGGGAGCCACTTTTTCAATTGTCTCTTTAATTTTGAGGATAGGCGCGGATGAACCGATCATATCCGGTACTTTATTCACCTTGCGGCGTAAAGTTTTGGTTTCTGTTACCAGCGTGGTTTTATCCATTGCATTGCGCAGGGTAATGAGCAGGCGGTTCAGGTCCGGTGGTTTGGAGATATAGTCGTAGGCGCCTTTTTTCACGGCGTCAACGGCAGTATCAATATTTCCGTGGCCGGAAACCATGACAATGGGTATATCAGGATTCACTTCCCTGGCTTTCTCCAGGAATTCCAATCCATCCATTTTAGGCATTTTGATATCGCATAGTACGGCATCATATTGTTTTGCCTGGAACATTTTAAATCCTTCTAACCCGTCCGCAGCCTCGTCTACTTTATATCCTTCATAGCTCAATATTTCCGTCAGCGTTTTGCGGATGCTTTTTTCATCGTCTATTATTAAAATGTTAGCCATAGTCAGATTTGAGATTTAGCATTACTGGTATAGTCCCGTAATTAACAGCGCCAAAATTAAATCGAATTTTCGGATTTTAAGACTTTACCATTTTGATGGTTTGATATTATACATTATTATACTATCTCCGGTAAAATAACAAAATCCGAAAATCAAAAAATTCGAAAATGAAGATATAGTCCACTAACTTTACCGGATGTATGTCTATTTTTTCCGTAAACAAATGAATTCGTATCTGTAATTCTATCCGCATATGAGCGATTTTTTCGAAGAACTGAAGCGGAGACACCAATTGGCGGCAGCAAATGCTTATCCTGCCACGGTTGCAGTAAGTGATTTTGCCAACAACCTGATTAATTGGTTATTCCCTGAACATACCGGCCAGGTGATGGCCGACCCTGTACTGCTGGAGCAATACGGGCGGCAGCTGGAAATACAGCTGGAATTATTGTTGCAACCCATGCAGCATCAGTTACCCGCCAGCGCGGAAATCATCAGCCGCACTTTCATGAACAAAGTACCAGTGATATATGATGAGTTAACGAAAGATGCGGAAGCTATTTTCCAGGGAGATCCTGCGGCCACCTGTTTGTATGAGGTGATCCGCGCCTATCCCGGGTTTTATGCGATTGCATTTTACCGGATGGCCCATGCCCTTTGTGAACTGAAGATCCCCTTGCTGCCCAGGATGATCACGGAACTGGCGCACGCCCGTACCGGTATAGATATACATCCCGGTGCTGTGATAGCGCCGTGGTTCTGTATAGACCATGGTACCGGTATTGTGATCGGTGAAACATCTGTCATCGGGCCACACGTAAAGCTGTACCAGGGCGTAACACTGGGGGCGCTCAGTATCGAAAAAAGCATGGCGCGCAGCAAGCGGCATCCCACTATCGAAGAACATGTAGTTATCTATGCCGGCGCCACCATCCTGGGCGGCGACACTATAATAGGTCACCACAGCGTAATTGGTGGAAATGTATGGTTGATCAGAAGTGTAGAACCTTTTTCGAGGATCTACTACAAAGCAGAACACAAGTTCTCTGAAACCAACCAGGAATAAAAGGTAATCCAATTCTAAAAAACATTTATAATGGCTTCTATTCTGGATCTCGTCGGTAATACGCCGATGGTGGAATTAAAAAATGTGTCCGTAAACCCGGATGTAACAATTTATGCCAAGCTGGAAGGGACGAACCCCGGAGGGAGTGTGAAAGACAGGGCTGCTTATGGTATGATCAAAGGTGCGCTGGACCGGGGCGAAATCAAGCCGGGCATCAAGCTGATTGAAGCAACCAGTGGTAATACAGGTATTGCGCTGGCGATGATTGCCAACATCTTTGGTATTGAGATTGAGCTGGTGATGCCGGCAGACGCCACGCAGGAGCGGGTACTTACGATGGAAGCCTATGGCGCCAAAGTAATACTGACCCCTAAAGAGCGGTCCATGGAAGGTTCTATTGACTATGCCAATGAGCAGATAGCCAAAGGCGGTTACTTTATGCTGAACCAGTTTGCCAACCCGGATAATTCAGGTATGCACTACAAAACCACCGGTCCTGAAATATGGAAGGATACGGCAGGTAAAGTGACGCATTTTGTAAGTGCTATGGGAACTACAGGCACCATTATGGGTGTATCCCGGTACCTGAAAGAACAAAACCCCGCCGTACAGATAGTCGGTTGTCAGCCTACAGACGGCGCTAAAATTCCCGGGATCCGCAAGTGGCCGGAGGCATATCTCCCTAAAATATTCGACAAATCACGGATAGACCGTACGATGGATATTACAGAAGAAGAAGCCAGAACAATGACCAAACGCCTCGCAAAAGAAGAAGCTATTTTTTGTGGAATGAGCAGTGGTGGTGCTATAGCAGCGGCGGTAAGGATATCAGCAGAATTACGTAGTGGCGTGATTGTTAGTATTATCTGCGACCGGGGAGACCGGTATCTTTCGAGTGATCTTTTTCAGAAATAGGAGAAAAATTTAGGGATTTCTTGATTTACGAATTTAGGAATTTAGAATGCAGCGAAGGTCTACGTAAAATCTTCGCTGCATTCTAAATTCCTAAATTCGTAAATCAAGAAATCCCTAAATTTTTATTATTTCTTCATATACATTACTTCCTTCACCAGTTTCACCGTACGCTCGATATCGGGCAGGTACATTTTAACCAGGTTAGGTGCATAATGCATAGGTGCATCTATGGCAGTGATACGGCGCACGGGAGCATCCAGATAGTCGAAACCTTCTTTCTGGATACGGTAAGCGATTTCAGAAGATATGCTGGCGAAAGGCCATTGTTCTTCAACGATTACGAGGCGGTTTGTTTTTTTCACGGATTCGAGGATAGTGAACCAATCCAGCGGACGAATGGTACGAAGATCGATCACTTCAGCTTCGATGCCTTCTTTGGCCAGCTCTTCAGCTGCACCCAACGCTACTTTCATCATTTTGTTGAAAGAAACGATGGTTACATCCTTACCTGCACGTTTGATATCTGCTTTGCCGATGGGGATGATATATTCCTCTTCAGGAACTTCACCCATATCGCCATACATCACTTCACTTTCCATGAAAACTACCGGGTCGTCGTCGCGGATAGCCGCTTTCAGCAAACCTTTTGCATCATATGGATTAGAAACAGATACTACTTTCAGGCCGGGAATATTGGCATAGTAGCTTTCAAAAGCAGTGGAGTGCTGCGCACCCAGCTGTCCGGCAGAACCGTTTGGTCCGCGGAAAACGATCGGGCAACCAACCTGCCCGCCACTCATGGCCAGCATTTTGGAAGCTGTGTTAAGGATCTGATCCAACGCCAGTACAGCGAAGTTCCAGGTCATGAATTCAATTACCGGACGCAGGCCGTTCTGAGCAGCACCTACCCCAATGGCAGTAAATCCAAGTTCTGCGATCGGCGTGTCAATAACACGTTTTGGACCAAACTCATCCAGCATCCCCTGGCTCACTTTATAAGCGCCATTATATTCGGCTACTTCCTCCCCCATAAGGAATACCCGTTCATCACGGCGAAATTCCTCCTGCAGGGCTTCTCTTAAGGCTTGTCTGAAAGCTATCTGACGCATGCTATTCTTAATAAAGTTTGAAAGTTTAAGTGCCTGATTGTCGTAAGGCAGGGCAAAAATATCGTTTGTTGGTGAAAATGCAAAGTAAACACCCGATTATAATTATTATCCACCCTGCACTCCCGTCAGATACCCGTTTTTTTATTTTTTGATCTCCGATCTCAATTAATTACAAAATTATTATATATTTATATTTTACAATTAATTGCCTTGCTGACTATTTCCCTATTACTATGATCACCTTTACTATCCTCACCATCTGCTTCCTGGCCGCCCTTTCCTTCAAAATCAAGAAAGTGAAAGCGCCGGTATTACGTACCCTTACCTGGTACCTCCACCTTACTTTCCTGGCATTTTCCGTGCTTTGCTTCCTCCTGATGCTCAACGACTATGGCTTCAAAGGCACGCAAACAGAAAGGGTATTTTATTCTCTCTATGCCGGCACGGGCATGCTGCTCTATGGTCTTTCCAAACCGGACAACGATGCCAGGTACGCCTACCTGCTATTCTTCTTCGGCTTTCCCTTCCTGCTGCTGATAGGACTGCTCCTCCCTCCTCTCCGCACCATTACACTGGTAGCCATGTTCACTTTCCTGTTCGACAGCGACTTCCACAGATATAAAATTGATGACGACTATGCCCTGCAAGCAAAAACCAGTGGCATTCTGTCTGCCTACCCCATGTACAGCCTGATTACAGATAAATATTTATTTTTTGAGAAGATAACACCCGAAGTGGTGATCCCCCGGGAACCGGTACACACCCTGAAAATGAATAAGCTGGGAAATGATAGTGTAAGGATCCGGCTGAACAGAATAGATACCGTGATCCATATTAAGTGAACAATGATGTAGGAATTTAGGAATTTCTTGATTTTGAGATTTCGGGATTTTGTTTCTATGGCATATCTGCAGAAGAAAAGTATATATGCCATAGAAACAAAATCCCGAAATCTCAAAATCAAGAAATTCCTAAATCCCTACATCCTTTCTATGATGATCGCGCTGGCGCCACCGCCGCCATTACAGATGCCGGCTACGCCGTAGCGGGCGTTTTGCTGGTGAAGGATCGCATTCAGGGTGACAACGATCCTGGCGCCGCTGCAACCAATGGGATGCCCCATGGCTACTGCTCCACCCCAGACATTTACCTTATCGAGGGAAAGACCCAGGTCTCTCGCATTGGCGATAGGTACACAGGAAAATGCTTCGTTTACTTCAGCAAAATCCATATCGGTGATTTGCAGGTTAGCTTTTGTAAGTGCCTTATCGATTGCTTTCACGGGTGTAGTGGTAAACCATTCCGGTGCCTGGGAAGCATCCGCAAAACTGATGATCTTAGCCAGCGGCTTTAATCCCAGTGCTTTCAGCTTTTCACCGCTCACCAGTACTACCGCTGCGGCTCCGTCATTGATATTGGACGCGTTGGCAGCAGTAATGGTACCGTCTTTCTGGAAAGTAGGCTTCAGGGAAGGTACTTTTTCGAAGATCACTTTTTTATAATCTTCATCTTCTGATACCGTTACTACCTGTTTGCCGGGAACTTCCACGGGTACGACTTCATTTTTGTAATATCCTTTTTCCCAGGCGGCGGCGGCACGCTTGTAGCTTTCAATAGCATAGGCGTCCTGCTCTTCACGGGTGATATGATACCCGGTAGCGCATAGCTCCGCGGCATTGCCCATATGGAAGTCCTTGTAGGGGTCCCAGAGGCCATCCCGGATGATACCATCAATGATATTACCGTGACCCAGTTTATAGCCCGTACGGGCCTTATCCAGATAGTAGGGAACGGCGCTCATATTCTCCATGCCACCAGCCACTACTACGTCGTTATCACCCAGCAGAATGCTCTGCGCGCCCAACATAATCGCTTTCATACCGGAAGCGCATACTTTATTGACAGTGGTACACGGCACGTTGTTGGGGATACCGGCTGCGAGGCTGGCCTGGTTGGCGGGCGCCTGCCCCAGGTTGGCGCTGATCACATTGCCCATGTATACTTCATTCACCTGGTCTGCACTGATACCGGCCCTTTCCAGTGCCGCTTTCATGACGGTGGCTCCCAGCTTTATTGCTGAAACGCCCGCCAGGGCGCCATTGAAAGAACCAATAGGGGTACGTGCCGTGGCTACTATAAATACTTCTTTCATCTGATAAATAAGATTGGTTTGGCTATCAAAATTAATCTATCAAATATATGGAAAGATGATGAATCAATGGGGATGATCAAACAGGGACCGGAGAATTTATCTTATGTTTGTAGTTGGATTAAGACCGTGATATCTCAAAACTCCATACAACAAATCCTCAGCCGCATAGATATTGTGGAAATAGTGGGTTCCTTCGTGAAATTGAAAAAAAGGGGCGCCAACTACATGGGCCTGTGCCCTTTTCATAACGAAAAATCACCCTCTTTTACCGTATCTCCCAGCAAAGAGATCTATAAGTGCTTTGGTTGCGGCGCCAGCGGCAATTCCATCAGCTTTATCATGGAGCATGAGAAGTACTCCTATGTGGAAGCGATCAAATGGCTGGCACAGAAGTACCAGGTAGAGATCGAGGAAACAGAAGTGAGTCCTGAGCTGAAGCAGCACCAGCTGATGGCAGACAGTCTCTTCATCATCAACAACTTCGCCCGCGAATACTTTACCGATACCTTGTTCAACAAGGAAGAGGGACAGAATGTGGGACTCAGTTATTTTGAAGAACGCGGCTTCACCGAGGAAACAATCCGGAAATTCCAGCTGGGATATTGTCTTAACACCTTCGACTCTTTTGCAAAAACGGCGTTGGATAAAGGCTACAACCTGGAGTACCTGCAAAAAACAGGGCTGGTCACTATCCGTAACGATCAGCCGGCAGATAACTACCGGGGGCGTGTCATCTTTCCTATTCACAATCAGTCCGGTAAAATACTGGGCTTTGGTGCGCGTATCCTCGTCAAGTCAGACCGGGCGCCGAAATATATCAATTCTCCCGAAAACGAGATCTATGTAAAAAGCCGGGTACTGTATGGTACCTACTTTGCGCGACATTCCATTGATAAACTCAATGAATGTTTGCTGGTAGAAGGCTATACCGATGTGGTATCCCTGCACCAGGCCGGTGTGGAAAACGTGGTAGCCTCCAGTGGTACCTCGCTCACACAGGACCAGCTGCGCCTCATTAAAAAATATACCAACAACCTCACCATCCTGTATGATGGTGACAGTGCCGGTGTAAAGGCCGCCTTACGCGGTCTGGACATGGCCATAGAGGAAAGCCTCAACGTAAAGCTGGTACTGTTGCCGGATAAAGAAGATCCGGACAGCTATGTACAGAAAATAGGCGCCGCTGCTTTCCGCACTTTTATTGATGAAAATAAACAGGACTTCGTACTGTTCAAGCTGCAACTCAGCATGCAGGAAGCCGGTACAGACAGCAATAAGAAATCACAGCTGGTAAATGAAATTGCCGAAACAATTTCCAAGATAGATAAGGCAGAAGATTTTACCCGTCAACAGGATTACATCCGCCAATGCAGCCAGCTACTCAAAATTGATGAGCAGGGACTGATTGCGCTGGTGAATAAATTCATCCGGGAGCGGCTTGTAAAACGGGAGCAGGCCAATACCCGCAATAATGCGGCTGCCCCACCCGATGATGCCCTCAGTGAAGAAGCCATCGCCGCCATGGAAGCGGCAGAAACAGGCTTCTCCGTATCCTCCCTGCTCAACAGGGACGAAAAACAGGAAAGGGAACTGGTAAAAATACTGCTGCGCTTTGGGGATATGGCTTTCAGTGAAGAAGAACAAAATACAGTAGCCGATTATGTGTTTCGCCTTCCCTACGACTTTGAGTCTCTGGCAGATAGTGAGATGGTAAAACGGATCCTGCGCGAGTACAAGCAATTGTATGATGCAGGAAATACACCCGATAAAAAATGGTTCCTGTATCACCAGGATATGGAACTGAGTAAATATACCGCCGAAATCCTGGAAGACCGGGAAGCCGACCTGAGCATCAACTGGAAGGAAAGGTTCGAAATAGACACCGTTTATGGTGATAATGCCTACCTGAAAGACACCATTTCCACTACCAACTACCTTATCCTTCGCAAGATCAAAAGACTGATCATTGAAAACCAGGAAGAAGCCGAAAAAGCAACAGAAATGGACCAGATCATGCGATGCCTGGAAATGCAGGTACACCTGAATACACTGGAAAAGGAACTGACCCAGGGATTGGGTACCGTTGTTTTCAAATAGCCGTTACCGTTATGAATTTATTCTTTCCCATACCTGGAAAGAAAAAGGGTACTGATTCTTCTCATCCCACTCATCATGCCGCTCATCGCTCACCAGGTTCCATTCACTGCCATGAATAGCCGGAAAGAATGCATCTCCTGGCACAACTGCGTACACCCTTGTAAGATAGATGCGTTGTACTAACGGCCACGCCTGCTCGAAAATCTGTGATCCACCGGTAATAAAAAGTTCGGTTCCTTCAAAAGTATTGGCTTTTGCAATGGCTTCCGGAATGGAAGGCACTACGAACGCGCCTTCGGGATTAAAATCATGCTGCCGGGTAATAACAATATTTGGCCTGCCCGGTAAGGGTTTGCCCAAAGATTCAAAAGTTTTGCGACCCATAATAATGGGCTTGCCCATAGTGGTGCTTTTGAAATATTTCAGATCAGCCGACAGGCGCCAGGGCAACTGGTTGTTGATACCGATCACATTGTTTTCCGATACGGCTACGATAATGGATACCATCATAATTTATACAGCTACAGGTGCTTTTATGGCGGGATGAAACTGGTAGTTCACCAGTTCAAAATCTTCATATTTAAAAGAAAAAATATCTTTTACTGCCGGGTTGATCTTCATCACGGGCAGCGGGAATGGTTGTCTGCTCAATTGCAGTTCCGCCTGTTCCACATGATTACTGTACAGGTGTACATCGCCGAAAGTATGGATAAAGTCGCCTGCTTCCAGGTCGCATACCTGCGCCATCATCATCGTCAGCAAAGCATAAGAGGCAATATTGAAAGGTACGCCCAGGAATACATCTGCACTACGCTGATACAGCTGGCAGCTAAGTTTACCGCGGGTTTCCCCTTTAGCGGCATCCGGTGGCGTTACATAAAACTGGAACAGGCAATGACAGGGGCTCAACGCCATTTTGGATAAATCGCCCACATTCCAGGCGTTTACGATGATACGGCGTGAATCGGGGTTCTTTTTAATGGTATCCACGGCCATGGAAATCTGGTCAATCACTTCCCCATCGCGGGTTTCCCAACTACGCCATTGTTTGCCGTATACAGGTCCTAGGTCACCGTCCTTATCCGCCCATTCATTCCAGATGCTCACACCACGTTCCTTTAACCAGGCGATATTGGTATCTCCGTTTAAAAACCACAACAATTCGTAAATGATAGATTTGAGATGCAGCTTTTTGGTAGTTACTACAGGAAAGCCTTCCTGAAGATTAAATCTCATCTGGTAGCCAAAACAGCTGGTAGTACCGGTTCCGGTACGATCTGTTTTAACGGTACCCTCTTTTATGATATGTTGTAATAAAGATAAATACTGCTCCATAAGGCGGCAAGTTACGAAGATTTGGAAGTAAAAAATATAAGATAAATAATGCAAATAAAAAAGGAGGTTATCATGTCAAATTTCCGTAAACTAACATAGAATTCTCATGTTACAACAAGTCAGGACACCGGAAATACCTGAAATTCAGCCCCTCATTTGAAAAACCACAAAACAGCCGGAGCTGAAAGGGAACCACCAAAGCAAGTTAAGCAATATAAAACGACCAAAATTCTGAAACAAACTGCTATCCCAAAAATTTAAATTTCATTTCAGATGATGCTGTAACCGCGTTTTATCTATCCATAACAATCTAAACCATTTCATGCTATGCTTCTACCAAAATCCGGCATGCTGGTATTGCTTTGCCTGTGCAGTACCCTCGCATTGTTTGCGCAACAGAACATTTCGGGTAAAATAAGTGATGCCGTTAACGGCAATCCTATTCCCGGCGCAACTGTGCGCATCGCCAACAGTAATAAAGGCACTATTTCGGATGCCGGCGGCGTTTATTCGCTGGTTGTTCCGGCCAATGCTTCCAGCCTGATCATCAGTTCCACCGGTTATAAAACCAAAACAGTATCCTTACCACCGGGTACTGCTGTGGTGAATATATCAATGGACGAAGATTTCGCACGGCTGGATGAGATAGTGGTCACTGGCTTGGCCACCACCATCAAGCGAAGCAACCTCGCGAATGCAGTAGCCACTATTTCCAGTAAAGAACTGAATGGTGTGGCGCCTGCGCAGACCTTCGACGCAGCACTCAGCGGCAAGGTACCCGGGGCACTCATCACCGCCAATTCCGGCGCGCCGGGAGGCGGGATCTCCGTAAAACTGCGTGGTATTACCTCTGTTTTTGGCAACTCCCAGCCCCTCTATGTGGTGGATGGGATCTTCTTCAACAACAGCAGCATTCCCGCAGGACTGAATGACGTAACCGGCGCCGCTACTGCCGGTAATCCCAACAACCAGGATAATCCTTCCAGCCGTATTGCGGACCTCAACCCGGAAGACATCGAAAACATTGAAATCCTGAAAGGCGCTTCCGCCGCAGCGATGTATGGCGCCAAGGCCGCAGCCGGCGTAATTATCATCACCACAAAAAAAGGAAAGGCCGGTAAAAGCAAGGTTACCGTCAACCAGGAAGTAGGCTTTACGAAAGTCCGCCACCTGATAGGCGTGCGTACTTTTACCGCTGAAACTGCCGCCGATCTGAAAGGAGATGCCAGCAGCAACGACCCCGAGGTGATCGCCAACCGCGCCTGGATTAAATCCAAATTCGAAGCGGCACAAAGCGCCGGAAAAATATTTGATTATGAGAAAGAAATCTTCGGACAAACCGGCCTGGTACTGAATACCGGCGTGGCCCTCAGCGGAGGCTCCGAAAAAACAACCTTTTATCTCGCCGGTAATCGCAGACAGGAAGATGGTATTATAAAAAATACCGGTTATTTCAACAACTCTGTCCGGCTGAATATAGATCACCGTATTAATGATCGTATATCCGTTTCCGTTACTACCAATTATATTAACTCTTCTTCCGACCGCGGGCTGACCAACAACGATAACAATGGGGTTAGCTATGGAGTAGCCTTATCTACCACACCCGATTTCGTGGACCTGCATCCCAATGCGCTGGGCGAGTATCCACGCGATTCCTTCGCCAGCTCCAACCCTATCGAAACCCGCGACAAGATGATCAACAACGAAGGTACTAACCGCTTCGTAGGTGGCGGCAACCTAGATATCCGGTTGCAGCAGAGCGACCACTCCACTACCCGGGCCATCGTGCGTGCGGGCGTGGATTATTTCAACTTCAAAACAACCGCCCTCTTTCCCCGCGACCTGCAATTTGAAGAGAAAGCGCAACAGGGCCACTCTATCCAGGGCAACACCAATAACATCAATACCAATCTGGCCGGTTTCCTCGTCAACACGTTTACACCCAGTGAAGCGGTCAGTCTTACCAGTACGGCCGGCGCCACACTGGAAACGGGTTTTATGGACAACATCGTAACAGTGGCCACCAACCTGGTGTCGGGACAAAGCAACCTCGATGCCAGCGGTAATACCACTACCCGGCAGTTCCGGCAAAAATACCGCGACAACGGTATCTTCGTACAGGAAGACCTCTCGTTGATGCAAGCCTTTACCTTCAGTGCCGGCGTACGTTTCGACCGGTCTACCAACAACGGCGACTATCTTAAACATTACGTATTCCCTAAAGGCGCTTTCTCCTGGAACATCACCAAAATGAAGTTCTGGAATATGGATAATGTGGATAACCTCAAGCTGCGTATCGCTTATGGGCAGTCCGGCAATGTGCCGCCTTATGGCAGCAAATTTACCGGCATGCTGGGAAGCAATATAGGCGGCTTCCCCGGCGTATTGGTGGATAACCTGCTGGGTAATGCAGACATCAAGCCGGAGCGGCAATCCGAGCTGGAAACAGGGCTTGATATCAGTATCTTTCATGGCCGTGTAAGCCTGGAAGCCACTTACTATAACAAACGGATCTACGACCTGTTATTACGCCATGCTTTGCCCGGCTCTACCGGCTTTGCCAACGAATGGAAAAATAGTGGTGACCTCACCAACAACGGTGTTGAACTGGGCTTAACCCTGATCCCGGTAAATACACCCAATTTTAAATGGACTTCCAACATCAACTGGTGGCGCAACAAGTCTAAAATAACCAGGCTCTTAATTCCTCCTTATTCTGTTGGTGCATTTGGTAACTCACTGGGTACTTTTTACCTGGAAGAAGGTAAATCAGTCACCCAGATCAAAGGTAATGTAGGACCGGATCTGAAGCTGCTCGGCGATGCGGAACCCAAATTCCAGATGAGCTTCTATAATGAACTGACCGTTTTCAAAAACTTCTCGCTGCGGTTTCTTATTCACTGGAAAAAAGGAGGCGATAACATCAACCTGACACAATTGCTGACAGATGGCGGCGCCACCTCCGCAGATTATGATGACCTGATCGATGGCGTTAAAGCAGGTGTTTTCAGACCCAGTGCAGGAGATGCCGGTATCTATGTGCAGGATGCTTCGTATGTGCGTATCCGTGAGGTAGGAATTTATTACAATGTGCCATTGAAAAATACCAATGTGGTGAAGGCGATCCGTCTGGGTGTATCTGCCAATAACTTTTTCACGTGGACCAAATATGTGGGTTATGATCCGGAGGTATCCAACTTCGGCAGCAATACCATCACTACCGCGCAAAGCCGTGGCAGCAACGGGTTATCAACAGGTGTGGACGTAACGCCTTTCCCTGCTTCCAAGAGAGCCAGCTTCCATGTTGGTGTTGATTTCTGATCATTATCTATCTATCAAAACTGTAACGTATGAAAAAGTTTATTGTATATATATTAGGAATTCTGACAGCGGTCAGCGCCTGTCAGAAAGGGGAGATTAACAGTTTGAATACGCCGGTGGTGGGTGGCATTATCACCGACCCAACCCGGAGCGATCTGTTCAACCTCGTTACCGGTGCTGAATCGGGGATGCGTAATAACGTGGGCACCTATCTGGACGGAACCGGTGTGATAGGCAGGGAGATCTACCGCTTGTCCGGCTCGGAGCCACGATGGACAACCGATATCCTCGGCGGCGGTACCAAACTGCTGGACAATAACACCTTTTACATCACCAATCCCTGGGCTTCCAGGTACCAGGTAATGCGGCAGTGTTTTATCCTGCTGGATGCCATTAAAACCACCCGCAACGAAGTAGCAACGGATGCACAAAAGAAAGCATTCACCGGCTTCGCCAAAACGCTGATCGGGTATCAGCTGTTGCTGAACATCAACATGACAGATTCCAACGGCGCCAGGATCCCGGTATCCGACAATAAAAATCTCGGACCTGTGATCACAGACCCGGGTGTAGTACTGGATTCTGTTTTAAAATTCCTCGAAGACGGCAAAACAGACCTCACCGGATCTGAAGTGATCTTTCCCTTGTCTGATGGTTTTGCAGGTTTTAAAACAGCAGAGGGACTGCTCAGGTTTAACCGCGCTATTGCAGCAAGGGTTTATCTCTACAGAAAAAACTGGACCGCTGCACTAACGGCACTCAATGAATCTTTCTTTAATCTCAACGGGGATTTTAACATCGGTGTTTATCATTCCTTTTCTACCAATGGCGGCGACCTTCCTAATCCGTTGTTCCTGCCGCCCAATTCTACCGGTGAAGTAAGGGTGGCGCAACCTTCCTTCGCGGCCGATATAACACCCGGTGATAACCGCATCACAAAAACCGCCATACGCACGGCAACAGCCAGCGGCAGCGGTTTAAGCAGTAACCGGGATGTGGTGATCTGGACATCATTAAATTCACCTATCACTATTATCCGCAACGAAGAACTGATCCTGATCTATGCAGAAGCAAAGATCCAGTCCAACGCTTTCCCCGATGCGATCGTCGCTTTAAACCGTATCCGTATAGGGCATAACCTGCCGCCATATGCAGGCGCTGCTACACAAGCCGCACTGATTACAGAAATGCTGAGACAAAGACGTTATTCCTTGTATATGGAAGGTCACCGCTGGATAGATGTGCGTAGATATCATCTGCTGAATACATTGCCTATAGACCGGGCAGGTGATGATATATGGGCGAGGTTTCCGTTGCCGCAGAGCGAGAGCAACATATAAATTGATTTTCGGATTTTTTGATTTTTTGATTTTGAGATTTGAAATGCAGCGAAGACTATAATATACCTGCAATCTTCACTGCATTTCAAATCTCAAAATCAAAAAATCAAAAAATTTAATTGAGGGCTCTTCTCCTCAACTCCTTTCTTATCAGCGCCAGTTCTCTTCCCATTTGGCCGGCGATGGAAGTGTTTTCCTGCGCCCGGCGGATGAGGTAGGGCACCACATCTTTTACAGGACCGTAAGGGAGGTATTTGGTCACACTATAGCCGGCATGTGCCAGGTTAAAGGTGATGTTATCGCTCATGCCCAGCAGTTGTGAAAAGCTCACATGTGGGTGGTTGTGCGGAATATTTTTATCATCCATGGTACGGGCAGCCAGCATACAACTATCTTCGTTGTGTGTACCGATAAATACAGCCAGTTCCTCTACATGATCCAGGCAGAATTTCACGGCCTCATTGTAATCTTTATCAGTAGCGGCTTTGCTGGGTTGTATAGGTGTAGGATAATTATTTTCGGCAGCGCGTTTATTTTCCTTTTCCATGTAAGCACCCCTTACCAGTTTGGCACCCAGCAGGTATCCGCCTTTAACGGCCTTCTCCAGTGATACCTGTAAAAATCGGTAACGGTCGTGGCAATACAGCTGGAAAGTATTATAAACAATTACTTTCTCTTTGTTAAATAATGACATCATCTCCTCCGCGAGGTCATCAACCGGTTGTTGAATCCAGGTTTCTTCCGCGTCTACCAGCAAGCCTACATTGTACTGTGCTGCTGCTTCCGCAATCGCAAATATACGGGCGTGTACACGCTTGTATTCCTGTTGTTCCTGGCTGGATAATGTTGCAGCACTATGTATTTTTTCCAGCAATTCAAACCTGGCAAAACCGGTAATTTTAATAGCGATAAACGGAATATCCGGTCTGCTGGCAGCATATTCAATAGCACGGATAAATTCAGGTACCGCTTTATCATAACTGTCTTCCCCTTCCATCGCTTCCACACCGTAGTCCAGTGCTACACCTACATGGTAGTTGCCCAGCTGTAAAGCCGTATGCGCTGCTTCTTCCAGGTTTTCGCCTCCGCAGAATTGTGAGAAGATGGTATTTTTGATAATGCCTTTAATGGGCAACCTCAGTTTGAATGCCAGGGGAGTAAAGATAGCACCCATTTTCACCAGCCATGGTTTTCCGATATTACTAAAGAGAAAATTGGCTTTTTTCAATGCGCTGTCGGTCTTTGCCTCGAATGCAATAGCCGTATTATCAAAAGATAAAGTTAGCTGCTTTTCCATGGGCCGCAAAGTTAGGGTGCGTCTTCCTTTTAAACAAAAATCATTATAGTATCAGCCTATATATTTAACCAGCTAAACAGATATTGTCTATTGCTTCACAGAAATTGTTATAGCGCAAAGATTGGCTCCTCTTTATTTTAGTTACTTTTAGGTTTATTCTCTTAAATACAAAATTACCGGAATATGCAATTTAAATCTGATACTATCAGAAAATATCGCGGCTTGCTGTATGCTTTACTTTTGCTGGTTTCCGGCGCTCTTGTGCTGTTAACCTGGAAATCCAGAGAGCCACAGGCAGCTGATACCACAATATTGCAGACACCGGGTGTAAAATACATCTCTCATCAGGGTGAAACAGGCCACCGCACCGTGGTTACACTGCCAGACAGCTCTGTTGTCATCCTCAACTCCGCTTCTGTATTACAGGTGCCGGAAACCTACGGTAAAGGCCAGCGAAACGTGATACTGGACGGCGATGCCTTTTTCCAGGTAACACCCGGTACAGACACTTTCACGGTTACTTCCGATAAACTGACAGCAACCGTACTGGGCACGTCCTTTAAGATGCGTTCTTTTTCCAGTCAACAGGGTGCTACCGTTTACCTGTTGACAGGCAAGATCCGGGTTGCCAAATCATACCACTCTCCTACTGATAATCAACCTGAAATACTGGAACGCGGACAGATGGTACTTGCCAATAATGAAATAGACCTGATGGAGAAAGAAACCTATCATCCGGAAGAACTGGAAGCCTGGGTATCTGATACCCTTACCATCAGGGAAGCTAACCCAATGGTGCTGTCCCGTACACTGGAAGAATGGTTTGGTGTGGAAATAGAAATGAAGGGAGATGCCTCAAAAGCCCCTGTAATAACAATGGCCGCGTTTTACCATGCTACCCTGGAAGATGTGTTGAATAATCTTGGCCAACAGCAAGGCTTTACCTACAAGATCCGGAAGAATAAGGTGATACTTACTTATTAATCCTGGTCAATTTCGTAACTTATCCTAGTAAATACTACTCATATGAAAAAGCTATCTTTTCTTTTCCTCTCCCTGGGCATAGCCATGGGGGCTACGGCACAAACAGCGCCCTGTTGTCATACCGATGCGGTGACTGAGTTTGCCGGATTGGCCAGCCGGGAAGATTTCCGCATGGCACATAAAGATCCGCTGCCTTATGTATACCAGGGCACTGCGGGCGAAAGCATCACTTTTAATACAACAGATGGCAACCCTGCACACGGGTTCCTATTCAAAGCCAAAAAAACAACAGATAAATACCTGTTTGTATACCAGGAATGGTATGGCCTGAATGACTACATCAAAAAAGAATCTGAAAAGTTTTACAATGACCTGGGTGGAGAAGTGAATGTGCTGGCGCTGGATATGTACGATCAGAAAGTAGCTACCAACAGGGAAGATGCAGGCAAACTTATGCAGGGCGCTTCCCGGGAAAGGCTCACTGCTATTATGAAAGGTGCGCTGACCTATGCCGGTACATCTGCTAAAATAGCTACTGTAGGCTGGTGCTTTGGTGGTGGGTTGTCATTACAATCCGGCCTGCTCAACGGTGCGCAGAATATAGGAGATATCATGTATTACGGTATGCCGGAGAAAGATGTGGAAAAACTGAAAACATTGAATGCCCCGGTACTGGGCTTTTTCGCCAACAAAGACAAAGGCATTACACCACAGGTGGTAGACGAATTCGAGAAAAACATGAAAGCAGCTGGTAAAACGTTAACGGTTAAACGTTATGACGCGGATCACGGCTTTGCGAACCCCAGCAATCCTATTTACAATAGTGAAGCAACAAAAGATGCTTATACACATGCAGTGGCATTTCTGAAAAAGCAGTTTGGATTATAAGAGAGATGAAAATATAATACCGGAGATAGTATAGAGAAAGCCGTTTGGAATAATTCCAAACGGCTTTCTCTATACTGTTTTATGTACTATACTTCAGCACCCATTTTCAGCAGCAGTTCTTTTGTTTTCCTTACACCTTCTTCTTCGGAGAGTACTTCACCTTCGTATTCAACACCAATGTACCCGGTAAATCCGGCAGCTTTCACTATCTGCAATACTCTTTTATAGTCGATGGTCGTTTCATTTCCGGCAGCATCAAAATCAAATGATTTGGCACTTACCCCTTTGGCAAAAGGCATCAGTTCCTGTACACCTTCATAACGATCATATTCTTCCAGGCAGGTAGTTTTAGCCCACGCTTCCGGCGTATTGTTTTCCGGTTTGGATCTTTTAATACAGAAATTACCCAGATCCGGTAAAGTACCGCAGTTAGGCATATTCACATTTTTCATGATGCCGCTCAGCCATTTACCATTGGATGAATTACCGCCATGGTTTTCCACGATAACGTTGATATCATGTTCCTTTCCGAAAGAAGCCAGTTTAGCGAGTGATTCCGCAGCTGCTTTAGCTACATCTTCGGGCTTGCCCTCTCCTGCTGCATTTACACGGATAGCATGACATCCCAGGTATTTGGCTGCTTCCACCCATTTGTAGTGGTTTTCTACTGCCTGCAATCTTTTCTTCACATCCTGATCTCCCATTTCACCTTCGCCATCACACATGATCAGTACACTGCGTACGCCATTGTCGTCAGCGCGTTTTTTCATGTCAGCGAGGTAAGACTGGTCCTTCGCTTTGTCTTTAAAAAACTGGTTAACATATTCCACACCGGAGATACCGAATTCATTTTTTGCGCGGGCAGCAAAATCGAGGTGATTCATTTTACCGGCAAACAATGCTTTGTGGAAAGACCATTCCGCCAGGGAAATCTTAAAGAAAAGGTCTTTGGTAAGTTTTGATCCCGCATCAGGAGCGGCGGAACTGTCCTTTTCACTATCGGTGGACTTACCTTCATTACAGGCAGCCAGCACAGAAGGCAGGATACCAAGGCCCATAGTGTATAATCCCATTTGCCGCAGGAAATTACGACGATCATTTGCTTTACTCATATAACGTGGGTTTTAGATTTTATATGGCTAAAAATATTGTTTTCAGCGGGGTAAAGCAAGTTTATTGCCAGAAACTTTACAGGTGGTAAAAAAAAGATGTCGAATAACTGTTTTAATGACAGTTATTATTTTGCAGATTTTTTAGAGAGATGTATCAGCCTCCGTTCAGGAATTGCAGGATACCCCCGATCACCGGGGCCTGACGCATGATACGGAAATGCCCTTCACCGGTAATCCGGAGTGATTGGATGGCCGGGTACTGTTGCAGGAAGCCGTCTATTTCATGTACATCTACCAGTTCATCGGCCGTATCATACGCGATAAAAATTTCGTTGGCTTTGATCTGGTCTATGTACCGGTGCAGGTCCAGTTCCCCAAGATCTTCCTTCAGTTTGTGCCGGATCAGTTGCAACAGGGGCGGC
Organism: Chitinophaga sp. MM2321; assembly: GCF_964033635.1. Classification (NCBI taxonomy): domain Bacteria; kingdom Pseudomonadati; phylum Bacteroidota; class Chitinophagia; order Chitinophagales; family Chitinophagaceae; genus Chitinophaga; species Chitinophaga sp. MM2321. Next base: position 1,005,672 of record NZ_OZ035533.1, on the reverse strand, counting down.
ATTACTACCGGATGAATATTGAACAGGCGGAATGTTTCCTGAAAAAATACGGGGGCGCTCAGTGAGGCACTCAACATAATCAGCCGGGGCACCTGTACTTCTTTACGCGCCAGTGTAAGGGCTGCATTCAATCCGCCCAGTGAATGGCCTATAATGGCATCCAGTGGGCCCTCCTGCCGGATCACCTGTTCCAGTACATGCATCCATTGTACCAGGTTGGTACGTTGACCACCGGATAGCCCATGCGCGGGTGCATCATAGGAGATCACTTCATAGCCGCTGCTTACCAGGCTATGGATCAATTGTTTAAAATGAAACGGGCTACCACCCCATCCATGCAGCAGCAGTATTTTTTTCCCGGAAGTACCCCAGCGATAAAGGGTAATGGGCAACGGTGTATTATCAAATGCATAACTGCTCACAGTGGTTTGACTGATGCTGGCGCTGTCCCGCAGCTGCGTGTGTGTGGAGCGTAGTTTGCGTGCTGGCGGTGTACAATACAAACGGTAAAAAAGCCTGGCGGTAAGGACCGGAAAGGGCTTGCTGATCCCCGATAGCAGGAATGCAGTCATTCTCAGTGATAATGGTAAAACCTGGTGTTGCATAATTTAGACCGATTGGTTTATTTTATGACATAAAAAATCACTTGGTGTGACGTTTGATTTCTTTTCTTAAAAAGTCCAGTACAACCAGCATTTGTTTATTGTTATTCATCATGCCGGTAATGAGGATAGCGCCTTCGAGCATGGCAAACATGAGGATGGCGAATTGCTTCTCATCCCAGTCTTTTCTGAACTCGCCCGTGTCTTTACCAAACTGTACAAGTTGTTCAATACGGGATTCGAAGTAGCGGATCAGGTCACTTACTTTCTTTTTTAGTCCGGGGTTGGTATCATCCGCCTCGGCGCCGAAGTTGATCATAGGGCATCCGCCTGCCACTTGCCGGCCGTCAGGATAACGGGCATAGTACGTAAAAAGTGCTTCAAATTTTCCGATGGCGGTGGCTTCGCCGGCTGTTATCGCTTTCAGGCGTCGTTTTTCCTGATCGGCGATATAGTCAAATACCTCCATCACCATTTCTTCCTTGGAGGAGAAATTGCCATAAAGGCCGCCCTTGGCTAGTTTGGTGGCTTCCAGGATATCACTGATGGCCGTACCGGCTATTCCCTTACGGTTAAAAATAGGCGCCGCCGTTTCAATGATAAACTGCCTCGTTCTTTCCGCTTTTCCCATAGGGAAATAAAATTAAACCAATCGGTCCAAATTATAAAAAATATTTTTTAAGGGGGAGATAAATACCTACTTATTCAGTATTTTTTCGATGGCCGGGCCATAAGCAGCACCAATAGGAATGGGAATGTTTTTAATATAGAGCGCATTCCTGTCTGCCCGTTCAATTTTATTATTAGCAACAATATAAGAACGGTGTACACGGGTAAAAAGCAATGCAGGCAACAGGTCCACCGCCTCCTGCATAGACAGCCGCGAGATCAGCCTGCGGTCTTTCAGAACAAAATTCACATAATTCCCGGCGCTTTCCAGGTACAGGATATCTTCCAGTATAATCTTATACTGTTCGTATCCGCTCTTTAAAAAAATATAGGGTGGTATGTCTTTCGCGGGAGTTGGTACACCTTGTTGTTTCAACTGCCAGAGGCTATGCGCCTTGTTGCAGGCTTTAATGAAACGAATAAGGGAAAAAGGTTTCAGCAGATAATCGATGGCATCCAGCTCAAAGCTTTTCACGGCATGCTCGGAATAGGCTGTCGTAAAAATAGTCATGGGTGGTTGCGGCAGGCTGCTTAAAAAGTCCAGCCCCGAAATATCCGGCATTTTGATATCGAGGAAAAGCAGGTCTACTTTTTCTTTACTCAGAAAATCCATGGCTTCGAAGGCATTGGTAAAAAAGCCTTTGATATCGAGAAAAGGCACCATTGCCGCATGATTTTTTATAACAGCCAGGGCGACGGGTTCATCGTCAATGGCAATTGCAGTAAGCTTCATATCGCAACATTTTCCGGTGAGCAAGATAGGGATTTACAAAATTTTACCCAGTAACAATTTTTTGGCCTGCTGCCACAAGTGGCTGTACTGCCTCGTTTCGCGGCGCTGCCATTCCTTCACCAGTTCATCTGCTTCCTGGCGGCGTAGATCATGGGTGGAGGCAAAGAGATGATCAACCGTCGCTTTATCAGCCGCCAATGCAGCAGTCTGATAATGTTCCAGCAATTCTTTTCCTGCGGCCACCTGCAGCTTTGCAGCAGCTATACCCTGTGCAGTAGCACTGGCCAGCTTTTCATCATATTCCCCTCTCGGCATCAGCACCTTGCTGAGTAACGGCATAATTTCAATGAGGGTGATAATAAAGATGATAAGCCGGTAACGTTGCTGTAAAGGTGGATGATCTTTGATAAGATCATGCAGGGCCTCTATCTGTGCGAGAAAACCATCTGTCAGTGTACGCACATAAACCGTTTCCTTCACACTATCTACACTGTGCATATTGGCCATTTGCGCCTGGAGTTGCTGCTGTTGCGGCTCCCAGGCTTTTTGCATGGCCTGTAGCTCGTCATCAGATTTCAGATAAGCAGATTTTTTAACCCGCGCGATGTCCGACTCTCCTATCCTGCCTGACCCGCCGGTACCATCTGTTTCCCTGATATATCCATCTTTATAAAACTTCAGTTCCGCTTCCTTTTGCTGCAGTTGCAGGCGCCCCCTTTCAAGCGCCTGCTGCAGTGTGTTACGCTGACCGGTGTTCAATTCCATCAGTTGTTCCCGGAAAGCATCTATTTTAGTTTGTTTATTAACCTCCAGCTGGGCAATAATATCTTTCTTAAACAGCATTAATACCACCGGCTGCGAAATAAAAAGACCAATAGTAACGGCCAACAATAAACGAAAAGCCACCGGCATAAATCGGGTGTTACCATTACCCCGTGACATTGCCGCAATCAGGGTACGGTCTATCGATAAAATTGCAAAACCGAAGAACAGCGCCAGTCCCAATACCGCCAGGTCATCCGCTACAATGGTAGAAAAAAAATAACCCCATGCCAGCGTGGCAAACATCCAGGTAACGAATACGGATAAACCGATAATACGATACCGCTCTCTCTCCGTCCGGCATTCTTTCAACACATCTGCATCCGCAGCAGCCAGCCACCACAGGAAGCGCGTCATGCCATCAGGCTCCTGCTCCCCGCGATCTTTTATTTCGCCATTCTCTATGCGTAATGCGTCCTCTTTCTTCATCTTACCTGCTTACATCAATCGTTAAGTGAACAAAAAATTCCGTGGCAGTATGACGGATGCTCAGTTCATGCCTGTCAGGATACAACAAGGCAAGCCTTTCTTTCACGTTATTAAGACCAATGCCCATGCTATCGCGCTCCGGATCATTTTCCGGCCGCTGGTGCACACTGTTGTATACATCAAAAAAGATCTGATCACTATTACAACTCAACGATATTACGATCCTGGAACGATGCCGCAAGCTGATACCATGTTTGAATGCGTTTTCCACAAAAGGGATCAGGAGCATGGGCGCAATATCATGTTCACAATGACTTTCATCAATATTTACTTCTATCAGAATATCGGGAGAAGAGAGTACGCGCAAACGTTGTAAGTCGATATAATTTTGCAGGTACGCCACCTCTTTGTCCAGCGGTATTTTTTCGAGATGATTATCATGCAGCATAAAGCGCATCATGTCACCCAGTTTCTGAATGCCTTCGCTGGTACGGGAGGCATCTTCCTGTAAAGCAGTACCATACAGCGTATTCAGGGCATTAAATAAAAAGTGGGGATTGATCTGTGCCCGTAAAACATCCAGGTTAGCAGCAGAATGACCCAACGCCTTTTGCAGGTTGACCACAGTAGCATCCTGTTTTTGCCTGGATTTAAATAACCACCAGCCGACCGGTAAAACGCCCAGTACACAGCATACAGTGCCCAGCGACATCACTGCTGCTACCCACTCTCCATGACGACGCATCAGTGCGCCCAAAATAATGCCCATCAGGATATTCACCGCTGCAATGGTGAGTACAATATCACGTGTAAATATTTTTTTGTTATGATGCACATTCGTATAGTCAGGAAATACTTTATAAAACAGGATAAAAGCCACTGCTATCAAGGTTGGGCCGAAGAAAAGCACCACCCAGAAAAAATCCCACGAATCATTGAAGGCCAGGCATAATAACAACAACAGGATACCTGCCGACACCATCAATTCACGCCCCATTCTCCGGTAATAGGCATTACTTGTCATATACTTGTGCAGGTAATCGAAATAGGCATTTTTCAGGATACAATATACCACGTACACCACCGCATAAAATATGGTACTGATAAAAGCAGATTTGGCAAAATGCATATGCGCGCCTCTAACGGTTTTGTATACACCCAGCAGGTAACCATTATAATAGGAATTAGCCACCATGATGCCGATAAAGAACATCAGCATCGTTGTGAACAGGAGCGTCATTCCCGGCCACCAGCGTTTTTGTTCCAGGAATTTTGGTACAATGATAAAATTCACCGCCAGGAAAGTAACATATACCAGAATGATACGGGCCATGGAAGGCAATAAATAATGGATGTAATAATCAAATACCTGGTGGTATTGACTGAATTTATGTCCGTATCTGGACTGTAATTCGAACACATTATTTACGATGCTCGGATAGAGGAGCGAAAACATCAGTAAAAGGAAGATTCCTGTTACTACGCCAAATTCCATTTTCCTGAATTGATCCATAAGAGGGAAATATTTACAGCAATATTAACAATTGCACCTATACGGGGAGCCAAAATGGGATGAAAATGGTAGAATCCGGGCTGAATTGAATGTAAATGGTATTAAGCCAGCTGATCTTTTCAGAAAATAAATCAATCATCTTTACTACTTTCATCTCTTCAATCTATATAATCATGAAAACATCCAACAGGAGAAAATTTCTGGGTACTGCTGCTGCCCTCTGCGCCGGCACTGCCGCTGCAGCCATGCCAATGGTCAATCGCGACAGAAAGTATCCTTTAGTACATCATGTATTTTTCTGGCTTAAAAATCCGGATTCTATCGAAGACCGCAATAAACTTGTGGCAGGTGTAAAAACATTGTCGAAAATTGAAACCGTACGCGAACTGCGTGTAGGCATAGTGGCGAGTACAGAAAAGCGTGATGTGGTAGACAGCAGCTGGGGCGTATCGGAACTCATTTTCTTTAGTGATCTGGCGGGCCAGGCCACCTATCAGACACATCCTATACACCTGGAATTTATCAAAAACTGTAGTCACCTTTGGGAAAAGGTAATTGTGTATGATGCAATAGATGCTTAAAATAATCTTATGGCAATTGAATACTGGATGAGAGGGCCGGTGGAAAACATCCCGGCCTTACTGCAACCCGTGGCCCATGCCCTGTTGCAGGCGCAGTTTGAAATTAATGAGATAATGACCGCATTCCCCGAATCATTACTGTGGGAAAAACCTGCCGGGGCAGCTTCTCCGGGCTTTCATCTCCAGCATATAAGTGGTGTACAGGATCGATTATTTACCTATGCAAAAGCACAACTGCTACAGCCTGATCAAATGGATGCGCTGACAGCCGAAGGGAAACCCGGGGCCACACTACCTGCATTGCTGGACCGGCTTAACCAGCAGGTGAGCAAATCCCTGGAACAACTGTCTGCTACAGATCCCGCAACGCTCACCGATTTTCGGGGAGTGGGCAGGAAGCAGCTTCCAGCTACTGTGATGGGCCTTCTATTCCATGCAGCGGAGCATACCATGCGGCATACCGGGCAGTTACTGGTAACTGTAAAAGTATTAAAGGGGCAATAAAAAAGGGCCCGTAAACAGGCCCTTTCAAATCTATTTTTTTGGTAAGCTATATTTATTTTTCTCCGTGATAGATGGCCATTCATCTGTACGGAACGGGCCAGCCGGATAACCTTCTTTGTTATAAAGATTTCCGTCTGATGCATTGTTTGCCCAATTGTATCTTACCGCTACCGGAGTGGCTACATCCTTGCTGTATACCTGTACTTTACCGTCTACAAGGGCTGCTTTGGCAAAATAGAAGCGTTTGTCAGCGCCAGCTATTTCAAATCCTTTGAGGTAGCCATATCTATCTTTTGCCATCAGACCGCTGCCTTCCTCTTTAAAAGAAATAACCGCCTTATTACCTGCAACAGCGAATGACTGATATACTGGTCCGCCTGGTACTACCGGTTTCGCATACACGTTTTTCAGTGCATTTACGGCCAGTCGTTTTCCAACGTCCTGTTTATTCCTGGGATGAATATCATATGCTTCACCGATATCGGTGGTTACTGCCATGCCGGTATTGGGCAGGGAGAGGGTGAGTGTTTGCGCCTCTCTCAATTCGGCCCAGGTGCTGCCACCGTTGCTGTCGTTACCCTTGTTATGTTTCTCTGCATCAAAGCTGGCCAGCTGCACAAAATAAAAAGGAAAATCACCTTGCTTCCACTGCTTGCGCCAGTCTTCAATCATGAGCGGGAAAGATTTGCGGTACTGGTAAGCACGCCAGGCATTACTTTCTCCCTGGTACCAGATAGCACCCTTGATCGCAAAAGGTAAGAGCGGGTGGATCATGGAGTTGAACAAAGCACTGGGATATTCATTGGGGCCTTTGATGGAGTCGATACCCAGGGGTTTGCTCATCATCTCACTAAATTCATCGCTGCTTAAAAAGCCTTTGTTGCTGATCCAGGCTTCTACCTGGGTACCACCCCAGGAAGTGTGGATCAAACCGATAGGCACCTGCAGGTTATTATATAATTCCCTGCCGAAGAAATATCCCACGGCAGTGAAATCGCCTACATTTTCCGGTGTGGCCGTTTTCCAGCTGGATGGCTTCATCAGATCAGATAATGGTTCTTTTGCTACCGTCCGTGCAACCGTAAATTCCCTGATCAACGGATAATTGGCTGCTTTGATTTCTTCCGCTGCATTGTTGGCACCTTTTACCTGAAATTCCATGTTAGACTGTCCGGAGCAGATCCATACATCTCCTACCATCACATCCTGCAGTGTGGTATTATTTTTTCCATTAACGGTCAATTCAAAGGGGCCACCGGCAGTTTCTTCTTTCAGTTTCACCATCCACTTACCATCACGGTCTGCTTTAACGGTTTGTTTTTGTTGTTTGAACAGTACAGTGACTTTTTCATTTTTATCTGCCCAACCCCAGACATAAATAGGTTGGTCGCGTTGCAGGACCATACCATTGCCGAATAATTTTGGAAGCGTAACATTGGCTGATAAGCTGTTCACAAGGAACAGTAAGGCTCCCAGAACGAGCCACGTTTTGTTTTTCATGTTTGTAGAAATATTTAAGAGATGTGTTCCTGATGAACGATAACGCGCATAAGTGTTAAATGAACAAACAAAATAAAAAAAAATATCCGCTGGTGCAATACCTATCATGATAGCTTTCCGGCAGACTTTCTTAAATTAGTGTATCGGTTGTATATTCACGTACAACCTTATCTACGCTAAATCTTACTTGCTTTATGAGACGCTTACTTTTCATGTTACTGCTGCTGGCTGTTTACACAGGCATGCATGCGCAACAAACACAGAAACCACCGCTGCATGGCAAAAACTGGATGGCTGTTACCGGCAAACCTTTGGCCGCCACGGCAGGCGCCATGATTTTTCAACGTGGCGGTAATGCGGTGGATGCGGCCTGCGCAATGCTGGCAGCCACCTGCACCATGTGGGATGTGCTAAGCTGGGGCGGTGAAACGCAGGCGCTCATTTATAATCCAAAAACCGGTAAAGTCATTGCCATTAACGCACTGGGCGTAGCTCCTACCGGCGCAACACCGGCCTTCTTCAAAAACAAGGGCTACGATTTTCCGCCGGAATACGGCCCACTGGCAGCAGTAACACCCGGTACACCCGGTGGTATTTGTTATATGTTGTCCGAATATGGTACCCTTAGCCTGAAAGAAGTACTGGCGCCAGCCATGGAAATGGCAGCAGGCTACCCGATGGAAGCCCAGACCGCCAACAGCCTGGAACGCAATAAAGCATACCTGAAACAGTGGCCTTACAGCAAAGCCATTTTCCTGACGCATCCCGGCGAAAAAAGAGAAGCACCGGAAGCAGGAGAAATCTTTGTACAAAAAGACCTGCTGGCCACCCTCACCAAAATGGTGGAAGCCGAGCAGGAGGCACTGAAAAAACATAAAAGCAGAAAAGAAGCCATCATGGCAGCTTACAACCGCTTCTACAAAGGAGATATTGCCAAAGAATTTGTACGTGGCTGCCAGGAACAGGGTGGTCTTATTACCCTGGAAGATCTCGCCAACTGGAAGCCGGTGGAAGAAGAACCGTTACATGTTAATTACCGGGGAATAGAAGTGTATAAACTCCAGGAATGGACACAAGGACCTGCGTTGTTACAAAGTCTCAACATCCTGGAAAATTTCAACCTGAAAGAAATGGGATATAATTCTACCAGCTATATCCATACGTTATATCAAACGATGAACCTCGCATTTGCCGATCGTGATTTTTATTACGGCGACCCAAAGTTCAACAACGACCGCGCGATCAAAGGATTACTCAACAAGGAATATGCAAAAGCAAGGGCACAACAGATCAACACCGCGCATAATGACGTTGATGCAGGTCCCGGTGACCCATATCCTTATATGGGAAAAACAAATCCCTATCTGCATTTCCTGGAAGAACGCAGCTCACTCACAGATACCACCAGCGGCCGCAAGCCCGGCGGTTTTGTACCAAAACATGATGCCACCACTTTTTCACCACCCATCAATAACGGTCATATGTATGCAGCCAATACTACCGACAGCGCCTATATGGACCGTCTCTGGCGCGGTACTACCAGCGTGGAAGCGGCAGACAAAGATGGTTGGGTGGTATCCATCACCCCCAGCGGTGGCTGGATACCGGCTTGCATTGCCGGTAAAACAGGGGTGGGTATGAGTCAGCGCCTGCAGAGCTTTGTGCTGGATTCTGCCATTTCTCCGTTTAATGTGATCGCTCCGGGCAAGCGTCCACGGGTAACATTAACACCTTCCATGGCGCTGAAAGATGGCAAACCGTTTCTCTCCTTCGCTGTGCAGGGAGGCGATACGCAGGATCAGAACCTGTTACAGTTTTTTCTGAATGTAGTGGAATTCGGTATGACCGTACAACAGGCTACAGAAGCAGCCAACATCAACTCCAATCAATTATGGCTTTCATTGGGAGGTACGACTATAAAAGATCGTGAACCCCGCCCGGGCAGCATCCTGTTAAACAATAATACGCCTGAAAAAACGCGGATGGCACTGGAGCAGATGGGTTATCACCTTAGTTTCGGTGAGCGCACCAGCGGGCCTGTAAATGCCATTTTCATGGATCGTGTACATGGCAGTTTATGGGGAGGTAGTAGTAATCACGGAGAGGATTATGGAATAGGATGGTAGGGAAAAGACCAGGATCAAATTACTTTGATCCTGGTCTTTAATTTTTTTATTTACTCCATACTTCATGAATCGGGTCGCCTTTAGAACTGAGTCCGCTGTGGTCCCAGTTGTTGCCGGCTACTTTTCCTTTGAAGCTGAGAGAAGCGCCTACTCGGCTGCTGTCGCGGGAAAAGAAATCAATATTTTCTGTGTAAGTACCATTTTCAAAAGTGTAGGTACCTCCTCCGGTGCCAAAGAACTCGCCGGTAGCAGTATTAATGGCTACCCATTGAAACCTTTTGCCGGTAAGGATCTTCACCGTTTTTCTTGCACCTGGTTTAATAGGATTCATTTTTCCATCCATTTCCCTGGCCGAAATCCGCCAGTTACCGGCTAATGGACCCTTTCCTTCATCTATCCTTGTCCACTCCGTTTTTTCTCCATTATTGGTGGTTGTGAGACGCCCCTTTTCCATGGCCACCTGTGTGGTGGACTGCTGGCCAACCTGTGATTTTTCTTCCGTATTAAATTCTATCAAAATATCTACCTGTCCTTCTCCGGCAGGTTTCCAGGTACCTCCCAAAGTGGCGATGAAGTTCTTTTCATGATAAGCAGTGATGCTAAAATAGGCAGGGGTGATCAGCAGCACGCTGTTAACCTCTCCGGAAGTCGATTTCCAGGCGCCCACAAGGGGGTCCTGGGCTTTCAGCCCCAGGGAAAAGGAGCAGATAAAAGCTATCAGTAACGCAAATGTTTTCATAGTAAGCTGTTTAGATGTATAAGTTATCAATTTACTGGTGTAAAAGCAAATCGGGATAAGCAAAGTAATCTCATAGCACAAGTTCTCAGATCAGGTATGCTGCAAAAAATATAACGCTTAAATATACCCAAAGCAGCGAAGACAAAATATGTACAGACGTTTCCAGCACCTTGCCTTTCCAAAGCTTTGAAGAATAGCCAAAAAATTGGACAAACAACCTGATTAACCAGAAAACGCCCAGTCCCAACGCTATTTTCTTTCCAAGGCCGGTAGCTATTAATTCACTGGAGGAGGTTAAGCATAAAATACCAATTAAAAAGACCACAAATGCAATGAAAAAAGTATGGATATACATCAACTGCCGGTTAATCAAACTCAATGAGTCCAGTTCTTCGGACCACTTGAAATACTTTGGAAAAATTGCATGTACAAAAGATAAGATAATTAAAAGGACTCCTATAATTTTAAAATGTAGTTCCATTCTTCTCAAGTATAAAGGTTGAAATAAACGGCGTAAGTTTTATCTCCTTTTGAATTTCAAGTTGTGCTGCCTGGAAGGTTTTGAACCAGGTAGATTTTGAATAGAAATGAAAGAATCCAATATTGTATGCTAAAAAATTAGCGGTATCTCTCAGGTGTTCAACAATAAAAATCTGCCCTGTTGGTTTTATCACCCTTTTTAATTCCTTAAAAAATGCTATCCGTTCATATTCATCCCTTATTTCGTGGGCAGACAGCATTACAAATATTTTATCAGCAGCATTATCTGCTATTTGTAAATCCGTTGTTTTTACCTGTAGCGTGCCGGGGAATATGGGATACGCTTTTCTGGCCCTTTTTATTGAAACCTCTGTATGTTTTAAGGGATCATAAAAGTCAAGCGCAACGAGTGCTGTATGCTTAAACCTGTTACTTAGTATAATACTTGTTTCATCGAAACCAGCACTTATATTGATGATCCTGCGTTCCGTTTTCAGTACATTTAACCAATTAAAATTGTAAAGCCCAGATAAGTCATATATGTAGTAGGACACAGCTAAAGAAATGATATTGATACCAAGGATTAAAAAACAGACAATGTATAAATAACCTTTAAAAGGGGCGTCGATACTATTTATCAATAAAAATAGCAGGAACAAAAAGCCCCATGATAGAAGATAAAAATGCCAGTTAAAGCGGACAATATTTGATACTCCCTGAAAGGGTGTCCTCAGTTTTTCCATACCTCAGTTTTTCCTTTTTTCCAATAGTAAGGAACATCTTTAATGATAAAAGCATTTGCCAAAATGGTTCCTTTCAGTTGTAGTGTCTGAAGGAATGAAATGGCATGATCAATTACCCTTACTGGTTTTGGCACCCAGTGCTCTCTGACACCTTCAATAATTAAAACTTCCCTGGTGTTTGAATTATAGGTAAATGTAAATGGCAATGGACCTGCAAATCTTCTGGCTTCTTTCCAGTCAGCAAATGGTGAATTTTCAGGCAATGAAATTTCGCCGTCGTCTTCTTCGATTTTTATTGTAAAATCTGATTGTACTGATTTTATTGCTGTATTACTCCCTTGCCTGGTCAGCGTAATATCAGTGGTTGTATAATTGTAATGGGTGAAAATATTCCCCATAAATGCCATTTTTCTTTTGTCAGTTTCGGATTTAAGAATATATAATCCCCTTAATCTTTTCCCGGCAGTATTGGTATATTTAACAAAAACCCGGTAGCCTGTTAAGAAGAAGTCATTGCCCATAAATTTTGGAAAACCTTTCGGTCTTAATCCTTTCGTCTGAACCATTGCCACTGCAAGGAACGCCCATTTTTCATCAAAGGTGTGTAGTACTAAACATGGCGGAATGAGTGCCTGAAGCTGTTCTTTCGGAACGGCGAAAGTCAGTACGAGTGAACTTTCAAAAAATGCTTCAACTGCAAATGGGTGGGTTTTCAGGAACGAGTTCATGTTAGCTTTGTGAAACGATTCTTTTGTTCAGATAAAATTCGTTGACATAAACCAAGATAATAAACAAAAAAGCAAAAATTGAATTGGCTTTTCCCCAAAGCAACAGATCGGGTACCAGGATAAATTCAAGTGCGTTCATGGTTGCCACGATAATAATTTGTGCAAATGCATTTAAACGGGATTTAATACCGCTCAGTATCCAGACTCCCATTCCTGTTTCTAAAAGCCCTATCATAAGTATCAAAGGTCTGGAATAGCTATCACCCAGTATTCTTGCAACAATTTGTTCGTGGCGGGGGACAAGGTTCAATACTTTACAAAAAAGTCCGTTTATAATCCAAACTGAAGCAATGCAATAGGTTAGTATTTTATGTGTTTTGTTGCTTGTCATTTTCCAAGTTTCTGGCACCCCATACCATTCGGAGGTTTGGGTAGTAATGTAGTATAATATTATGACCAATTTTTATATTATATAGAAATGAAGTTCACACATACCACAAAGCAGCTATCAAGTAACCTGCTTTTTCAGCTTTTCAAAATACTCTTTAATAGCCCCGGCTTTATCCTTCTTTATTTTTTTCCCGAGCTCTTTACGAGGGCAATTGGCATTATATTTTGCGCCCCAATCCATCATTTCAATGATTATGGGCAACAGGTCAATTCCCTTTTTTGTAAGGCTGTAAATAAACTTTGACTTGTTCGTTGGCGACACCCGTTTTGAAAGGATATGCTCAGCCTCAAGAACACTCAACCTGTTAACAAGAATATTTGTAGCAATCTTTTCCTCTGATCCCAGAAATTCGCTGTAAGATAATTTCCCTCTCAGCATAATATCCCGGATAATAAGCAACGACCATTTATCCCCAAAAACATCGAGGGAACAACTGATTGGACAATCTGACCTTACTTTTCCCATACTATTTTTTTTAAAAGTACTTGCAATTTAAAATAACTTTATATCTTAGTACTTGCAAAATGCAATAACAAAGATAATTATTATTATACCCTAAAAATAGAAAAAATGGAAAACTCAACATCAACCAGGCAATTGCTCGAAACTTATTACAGCGGTTTTGCCCAAAAGGAAGGTTGGGAACCAGTCATCTCCGATGACTTTAAATTTATTGGCGGCGACATGACAAAAACAGCTCCTACTGTGGGAAAAGCCGCCTATATCGAAGTCATTAAACGGTTCTCCCGTGTGTTTCAAACCATGCGCGTAAAAGAAATGATTATTGAAGGCGAAAATGCCTGCGTCATTGGAAATTATGACTATAAATTTCCTAATGGTGTAAGCATCAATGGTAATGTAGCCGAGATCTGGAAGGCGAAGAATGGAAAACTGGACTCACTGAGTATATTCTTCGACACCGCTACTTTTGATAAGAATACGCCAAAGTAATCTTCATCCTTATGGTGTAAGTATTCCTATTCTGGTGTTTTCCAGTACACCATTCAGTGTTGGGCGTTTGCCTGCTGACGGCACCATTGCCGTGAGGCTGCCATGGAAATCCAGGGTTACCGTCTGTTTATTGAAATGACAGGTAATTGTTTCCTTGTGCGGGCTTTCAATATACCTGCATACAATTTCCAGGGTAGTGGAGTCTTTCCATACATAACTGGCTGCTACCTTTGCCGGCGGTAACCCCACTGTGTTCCCTTTTGCGATATCTGTGAGTTTGGGAGGTGTTCCGGGCATCTGTGTAGTTCCCTCCACCCATTGTAACAAACCGCAGTCAAACTGGTAGCGTGCGCTATCATCTTTCAAAGTAAACTGGCACCTGTTATTACGGAAAGAGAAAGATACCTGCTGTATGTGTGCATCGTTTGCGGCAATGTTGAATGTTTTACCATTTATTTGCCGGGCAATGGTATGTGGGACATTTTTACCTGCCGGTAAAAGTGCCAGTGCTGCCAGTTGCTGTTTTAATTTATGCGTTTCCGTTATATTCTCCGGTAATGTGTCATTTTTCATGGCAGGTAATAAATATTTCCATACCAGCTCCAGCTCCGCCTGCATATCCGCTGTTTCACAGGTAATAGCGATCACTGCATTCTGGTCGGGCATCACGACAATAAACTGACCGAAGGCGCCATCTGCCCTGAAAGCATTATTGCGGCATCTCCAGAACTGGTAACAATATCCCTGTTCCCAATCCTTTGCTTCTGCAGCCGGAGGAACATTCGGGCCCGCCGGACCTATTTTAAAACCCGTTGCTTCCTTCACCCAGGCCGCTGGTATTATTTGCCGGCCCTGCCAAATTCCCTGCTGAAGATATAACTGGCCAAACTTTGCCATATCCTCTGTTTTCAGGCTCAATCCCCAGCCACCGGTATTAATACCTTCGGGGCTTCTTTCCCAGGTAATTCCCTGTATCCCTAAAGGAGCAAACAACCGCGGTTGCAGATAGTCTATGACCCGCTGACCGGTAACCCGCTGTACGATAGCAGAGAGCATATAAGTTGCCAGAGAATTATAAAGGAATTTGGTGCCAGGTGTATCCAGCACAGGCAAGGCAAAAAATTCTTTTACCCAGTTACGCTTATCAATCACGGTAAACGTAGGATCCGGTCGTTGTCCAACAGACATGGTAAGCAAGTCTTTTACCGTCATCTGTTGCTGAAAGGCACTCAGCGTATCGGGTACATCCTGGGGGAAAAAAGCAGCCACTTTATCGTCCGTTTTAAGCAGCCCTTCCGTTATCGCGAAACCAACCGCTGTGGAGGTAAAACTTTTGCTGGTAGAATACATGGTATGGACCAGATCGGCGCGATAGGGGTTCCACCATCCTTCCGCAATTACTTTACCATGCCGTACCATCATCAGGCTATGAAATTCAATGCCCGATGCCTTTACAGCATCCAGGAAGTGGCTGATACCGGCAGCAGACACGCCTTGTGAGGCGGGTGTACTTCTGGGTAATGTTACCACCCCCTGGGCTAAAAGACTACTACTTATCTTTAAAAAGAAACAAACCGCAACAAGGGTAAAAGTCTTACCAGTCTGTTTCCAATATTTATGATGCTGGATCATGCTATAGCTTTATTGAATACAATTCTATGGAAAATTAAGGTAACCTTATAGTATATATCTGTCTGCTGAATAAAAAAACCGCTCACTTGACAATAAATTTATGCCATTTCTTTAGCGTCTTATGTGATTGCTATTTTTTTAATCCATTTCTACGAATCAATGAAGTATATGTTTAGAAAACAGGTATAGCATAATTCAATCGATTTTAGAAAAGTTGAGATTGAAATTAACAACTGCAGTAAATATTAATAGTCTTCTACTTCAAATTGATTGAGATAAAGTTAGCGTATCCATTCAACAATTTTAGCATTATGATTTATAAAAGAAATACACAACAATGAAAATCGAAATAAAAAAGACTACAAATTATCAATGTGAATACACCATAACAAGCATTGAATTTTGTGGTACTATTAAACTTTAGTACTAAATTTGGGCTGACATTTTTCCAATGTCCATCTGCCCGCCAAGCCCCAAAAGATGGACGCTATGTGACACCAACAAATGGATAGACAAAATGGACAATGACCTGCATTACAAACTCGTAAAACCCGATAAACCGCTTTCGGAATTTGTGGATAGTTTTTGGTTTTTGCACAATCAATCCGCCAGCAATAAAGAAACAACAGGCTTGCCCGACGGACGCATTGATCTATTTCTTTTTCAATCGCCTAATGAACCTTTCCGTATTGTACTTCTTGGCCTGGGTACACAGCAACACGAATCAGCCACCATACTTGCCAATGGTTTGATATTTTCCATTAGTTTTAAATTGCTTGCAGTAGAATATATTTTTCGTGACACTATTTCAGACATCGTAAATAACGGAAAACTTTTGCCCAATGATTTTTGGGGTTTTACGGAAAATGATTTACAGGATTTTGATCTTTTTGTAGAAAAAGCTACGCAAAAAATTAAATCACTTTTGCCGAATGAAATTGATGAACGCAAACGCAAATTGTTTGAATTGATTTATGCAACAAAGGGTGGAATTACAGTAAAAGAACTTTCTGAAAAAGTGTTTTGGAGCAGCCGCCAAATCAATCGTTATTTCAATCAGCAATTTGGTATTTCGCTAAAATCATATTGCAACGTATTAAGGTTCAGGGCTTCATTAGAACATATTGCACAAGGAAAACTTTTTCCGGAAGAAAATTTTGCTGACCAAAATCACTTCATCAAAGAAATAAAGAAATTTTCGGGTGTGGTGCCGAAAGAATTATTTAAGAACAAAAACGACCGATTTATACTATTATCATCGCTTACCTCAACATAATTTTGCGGTATGAATCTTAAAACAAAGTGAACATAACTTTATAGATAATACAAATACTTCTTTCCGCATTCTTTATTATGCCGGATTTTGGGAAAATTAATGGCGCAATAAAAATGTGCCACACTTATCACACTTTATAATATACTTTCAATCATAAAAATGTTAATACAAAATAAACGAATCGCCATTGTTGGCGGGGGAATGGCCGGACTGACCTTAGCCCGGCTGTTACAGATGCAAAATGCTGACGTAAAAGTTTACGAAAGGGATGTCAATCGTGATGTTCGTGTTCAGGGCTCTACTTTGGATCTGCACGAAGGTTCCGGTTTGGAAGCCATGAAACGTGCAGGCTTAATTGATGAATTTTATGCGCATTATCGCCCGATTGCGAGTAAAATGCGTATTGTAGATAAAAGCCTCCAAATAAAATTTGATGAACATAACAGCGGAAAGGCATTTTCAGAGCATCGCCCTGAAATTGACAGAGCGCCTTTGCGCAATATTTTGTTGAACTCACTAAAACCCGATACCGTTGTGTGGGACAGCCATTTCGTTTCTATGGAAAAACAAAACAATGGCTGGCACTTGCATTTCAAAAACGGGACAAGCGCATATGCCGATCTGGTCATTGCCGCTGACGGAGCAAAGTCAAGAGTGCGTCCGTATTTAAGTACCGAAAGCCCTGTTTATTCAGGTATTACTTTGATTGAGGGGAATATTTACCATGCAGAAAATAATGCAGCGAAACTTTTTGAATTTACAAAAGGCGGAAAAGTTATGGCTTTTGGTAATGAACAATTCATAGGGTACGGCACAAAAGGCGATGGCTCGATTATGTTTGTTGCAAGTTTTAAAGGCCCTGAAAATTCGCTTGAGCAAAGTGGTATCGATTTTAAAAATAAAGAACAGGTTTTTGCATGGTTTAAAGTGGCGTATGCAGGTTGGAGTGATGAATGGCATGAATTTTTTACAAATGACGATGTACATTTTATTCCACGGCCCCAATATTATTTTCCATTAAACCAAACCTGGGAAACGCAGGAAAACCTTACGATGATAGGCGATGCGGCCCATTGTATGCCACCATTTGCTGGCGAGGGCGCAAATGTAGCAATGCAAGATGCGTTTGAATTGGCGGAATGTTTAACGAATAATAAATTCAGGGATATTAAAACCGCCATCTCACATTTTGAAAAACAAATGATTATAAGGGGTGCAGCAGCCACGCAGGAGACCTTAGAAAACAGCGAAATAATGCACTCAAAAACCGCGCTGGAACAAATGCTGATATTTTTTAGTCATTGAAAGACGAACAATAAAAACAAGATAAGCAAGTCAGTTACAGGGATGTAATAGCGTCAAAAAACAAAACCTTCTCACAAATGCATATTAAGCTCTTTGCATCACATAGAATACTGTATCAATAAAAAACAGGACATCTTCTTTGGCTATGACATTTTCATCATGCATATCTTCCAACAGCAACCCAAACTCCTCATTATAATAATCTTGCCGTCTAGTATTCCTAAAATCATTAAAAGTCAACAACTCTTTAATATCTTGAAGTTCAGCTTGTCCGCCTTCTATAAATGGCTGTTGTAATATAATACAAAGGCTCTCATTGATTGCTATAAATCCTAATAATGAATAGGCTGTATTGGGGAAAAGTAAGTTGTGAATTACCAGGCTATTAAAATATTCTGCCCAGGTTGCATAGTAGATAGCATCATTTGTTTTAATAACATGTCGCTTATCAGGCGAAAGATAAACCTTCGCTTCTCCACCTTCAGTCAAATACTCACTTCCTGCCGGCAAAGATGATAACCAAAGACCTGCTTTTTCAGCGTGCGACTTTAAGAAAAGAGCCTGCTTTTCTTTGAGAATTGCCCTACTTTCGAATTCTCCTTTAACAGTTGGACCTGTTTCAAAGCTTGTGATAAGGAGATTTCTGATTGCTGTGCAATGATCTTCTTGCCCTTGGAGGCAAGTTCCCCTAACGATATTTTGAAGTTTTTTGCGGATTTCATCAGCGATCATTTCAACAATGATAAGAAAAATACCTAAGAATGGAAAATGTGGTTGAAAATCAATATATAACGGACGATTATGCACATAAAAAAGGCAGCTCATTACGAACTGCCTTTCAATCTTTTTACCTGTTTCTGGTAGTCCCAGATTTCAAGTTGGGTGGAGATGGCGGGAATCGAACCCGCGTCCAAACATATTCGCCGAAAGCTTTCTACATGCTTATTTACGCATTGGTTTGTCGGAACCTGGCAGGGGCGTAACGAACCAACCTAGTCCTTATCCGTTGTAGCTTCAGTATTCACTCACAGAAACTATGAATACCTATCCCTATGGTTTGATGATTCGGCGGCGGAAGTCGCATAAGGCGACAACTTCAAGCGGCTATAATGGGTGTCTAATCTCTGATTAGGCAGCCATGGCGTAGTTAGATTCGCCAATTAGAGTTTGAATATTCAGATTATCGTGCTAATTATCCAACGCACGGCATGCTTACACTTTCAAAGATCTATGCTGTCTAAACCAGGCATCCCCGATGTTTAAATAGCTCACAAAGATACGCAAAAAATACCAGGATTATAAGGATTAAAAAAGATTACCAAGATGGGTGTTTTGTTGTTTGTCTTTTAAAGAATCTAAAACAACAAAACACCCATCTTGGTAATCTTTTTTAATCCTTATAATCCTGGTCTACCTGGTCTAGGCGAACCACTTACTTATAATGTTTCTCCAGAAATCCAGTCCGTTTGCAAATAACAGTAAGCCAAACAGGATAACCATCCCCACTATTTGCGCATATTCCAGGAATTTCTCACTGGGCTTGCGGCCGGTAACAATTTCGTATAACAGGAACAATACGTGTCCCCCATCCAGTGCAGGAATAGGCAGTATGTTCATAAAGGCAAGAATAATGGATAAGAAGGCAGTCATTTCCCAGAACATCATCCAGTCCCACTGTTCAGGGAACAGGTTGCCGATGCTCATAAAGCCACCCAGCGACTCACTCACTTTCACTTCTTTGGAAACGAAGATCAGGCGTAACTGTTGCACATATTTCACCAGTTTGTCGATGCTTTTGCTGAAACCAGCCGGTATAGCCTCAAAGAAAGTATAGCTCCTTGTTTTGTAATCGAAAAACTTCTCAGGGTCCTGGTAATAGATCCCTAATTTGGCCGTTTCGCCGAGTTTGGCGGGGATGTTCAGGGTATCCTGTCCTCTTACCAATCCTACGGTTACTTCTTCGTTCTTATGCTTGCGCAGCTCTTTGGCGAAGTCTGTAAAATAAGGCAGGGATTGTCCGTTGAGGGAAATGATCCTGTCTCCTACTTTGAACTGGCCGTTTTGCTCTGCTACCGATCCTTTTTCAAATTTATCCACATAGTATGGAAAACGCACGTAGGCAAAAGGTTCCTTTTGCTTCAGCAGCTGCCGGATAAAGCCATCGGGGATAGCAATGCTCAGTTGCTGCCCGTCGCGTTCTACCTGGATGCTTTTGGCTTCGCGCAGGATCACTTCTCCGGGGATAGACCCAAACTGTTCTACCTTACGGTTGTCTATTGCCAGGATCTTATCACCATCCCGCATACCAATGCTTTGTGCCAGGGAATCTACTGTAACACCGTATTTCACAGCATCAGCCGGGAGGTATTTCTCACCCCAGTACCATAACATCATCGCATATATGAAAAATGCCAGGACGATATTTACCGTTACCCCGCCAATCATAATGATCAGGCGTTGCCATGCCGGTTTTGCACGGAATTCCCAGGGCTGTGGCGGTTTCGCCATCTGCTCTTTGTCCATGCTTTCGTCTATCATCCCGGATATCTTTACATATCCGCCCAACGGTAGCCAGCCTACGCCATACTCCGTGCCTCCTTTTTTAAATTTAAAAAGAGAGAACCAGGGATCAAAGAATAAATAGAATTTTTCCACCCTGGTTTTAAATAATTTGGCCGGGATAAAGTGGCCCAACTCATGCAATACAACCAAAATAGAGAGTGACAGTAACAACTGCCCGGCTTTCACCAATATTACCTCTGTAGTCATTTACTTGTTTCTGCTTTAATATGCCGGTCAATATATTAGATTTAAAACAAATCCCGGCAAAACGCTTTGTTAATTTATAATTTCAACTTATATAACGATCGAATTAATCAGGGAGGTAGCATGTTCGCGTGCAACACTGTCACACTCGTAATAATCATGCAGGGTAGGCGTTTCGATAAACGGCACTTTTCCCATTGTTTCCTCGATCACTTCTGTCATTTGCAAAAATCCTATCCTGTTTTTAAGGAATGCGTTTACTACCTCTTCATTGGCTGCATTCATTACGCAGGGAGCGTTTCCGCCTTTAAACATTGCCTCTGTGGCAATGGCAAGGTTACGGAAAGTTTTAATATCCGGTTGCTCAAAAGTGAGGGAAGGATAATTTCTGAAGGAAAACCGCGGAAAATTATTGGTCAGACGGTCGGGATAACCCAACGAATACTGGATAGGCAGTTTCATGTCCGGCAAGCCCATCTGGGCTTTCAGTGAACCATCCACAAATTGGACCATAGAGTGAATAATGGATTGTGCGTGTACAACCACTTCAATCTGTTCCGGCTGCAATCCGAATAACCAGCGTGCTTCAATCATTTCCAGGCCCTTGTTCATGAGGGTAGCCGAATCAATGGATATTTTAGCGCCCATGCTCCAGTTGGGATGTTGCAAGGCGTGATCTTTCTTAACATTGATCAGGAAATTGGGCTTTTTACCGAGAAAAGGTCCGCCGGAAGCGGTCAGGATCACTTTTTCCACTTTGCTGAAAGGTTCTCCCAGCAGGCATTGGAAAATAGCGGAATGCTCGGAATCTACCGGGATAATTGGCACATTCTTTCTGCGGGCAGTGGCCATTACAATATCTCCGGCAACAACCAGGGTTTCCTTGTTGGCCAGTGCCACCGGTGTTCCCTGTTCAATAGCGGATAAGGTGGGAGCCAGACCGGCAAAACCGGTAATAGCTGCCAGCACCATATCAATCGTACTCCAGGAGGCTACTTCCACCATTGCCTTTGCACCGGCAAAAACTTTGATGCCTTTATCAAACAATACGTCTTTTACCTGTTTGTATTTATCCTCATTGCCGATTACAACGGCATTAGGTTTGAATTTTAGTGCCTGCTCAATCAGCAGGGTGGCATTGTTTTGGGCAGTCAGTACTTCTACGCTGAACCTTTCTGGATGCGTCGCTATCACCTCCAGTGCCTGTATGCCAACGGATCCGGTGGATCCAAAAATGGCAATCTTACGTTTATCCATTACGGTGATTTACTTTGTTTCAGTTAACAAAAAAAGAACAATTAACTGCGGGCCATTCGCCGCCAGTTGCTACAGCTGTTCAGATACCGCTACTGTAAATACTGCGTCAGTTCATCTGCCAGCTTTCTGTCATTGCTTAAACGTGGCACTTTATTCTGGCCACCCAGTTTTCCAATAGCCTTCATATAATCGATAAAACCCTGTTTACGCACAGTTCTTATCTTCAGGGGTTGCAATATATTGCCGGTTAAAAGATCATCGTAATAAATATTCTTCTGTCGTAAATTCTGATCTACTTTTCTTGCAAAGGCTGTCAGGTCGTGTGGCATGTTTTCAAATTCCACAAACCATTCATGAAAAGGCAGTTCGCCCGAGGTTTGTACCATCGGAGCTACTGTAAATTCGGTGATGTGTACCTGTTCTTCTGCCGCTGCTTTCATCAGGCTATGCTCTACTTCTTCTCCGATCACGTGTTCGCCAAAGGCAGAAATAAAATGTTTGATCCTTCCTGTGACCAGCAACCGGTAAGGATTGGTGGAGATAAATTTTATCGTGTCACCAAGGTTATAACCCCATAATCCCGCGTTATTGTTGATGATCATGGCGTAATTTACACCTGTTTGCACATCTTTAAGTGACAACCGCGTAGGGTTTTCATCGAATATTTCCTGTGCAGGAATAAATTCATAGAAGATGCCTGAGTTGGTGTTCAGCAACAGACCTTCCTGTTCCTGTGAATCCTGGAAGGCAAAAAAGCCTTCGGAGGCAGGAAACGTTTCCAGCGTACGGATCGGCGCACCGATGGAAGCCATTAGTTTTGCCTGGTAAGGTTCAAAGTTCACACCCCCATAAACCAGCAAATCCAGGTTCTTAAAGATCTCTTTAATGCGTTTACCATCCGTTTTTTCTATCAAACGGTCGAAATACATCTGTACCCATGGTGGTATGCCACTGATGAGGGTCATATCCTGGTTGAAAGTTTCCTGTACAACCTTGTCCAGCTTCGTTTCCCAATCGTCGATACAATTCGTTTCGTAGGAAGGCAGCTGGTTGGTGCGCAGGTAGCGCGGGATATGGTGATTAACGATTCCGCTGAGGCGGCCGGTGGGTATTCCACCTACTCTTTCAAGCTCCGGGGAGCCGGAAAGAAAAATCATTTTTCCATCAGCAAAGGCACTGTTACCTGTTTCGCCCATATAGTTCAGCAACGCATTACGGGCTGTATCTATATGGTTAGAAATAGATTCCTTCGAGATAGGTATATATTTTACACCACTGGTGGTACCGGAAGTTTTGGCGAGATAGATAGGCTGTCCTTTCCATAACACGTTCTGTTTTCCTTCCTTGATCCGCTCTATATAAGGCTTAAATTGCTCATAATCCCGTACCGGCACAGCTTGCTTAAACTCATCATATGTGTGTACGGCCTCATATTTATGATCTGTTCCGAATTCTGTTTTTTTGCCTGTCTTTATCAGCTCCTCCAGGATAGCATCCTGGTCTTCCACCGCCCTGAGCATTTCCTTCCTGATCTTGTTATGAACAATAGAAGCAAATGGTTTGGCTAGCAGTGATTTAAACTTCATGCCCTTTATTTTATGATTGAGAGTATATTTTAATTTTTTGATTTACGGATTTAGCTATTTATAACGAAATAACTAAATCCGTAAATCAAAAAATCCCTGAATCTGCTTTTTTATGTAAACGACAAAAGTATACAAATTTGCGTTGGTTTGTACGGCAAGATAAGTGTTTTTACGCCTTTGTTATATAGCACAAAGAGGGGGATGCCGGGCTGTTGGATATAAAAGGTAATTTGTTAAAATATTATAAAATACAGGAAAGTACGTATCTTTGAAAACATTAAGCTTTTATCCGGCTTGTTATATTAGTTTACATATGTGAATTAAATAAAGGCCGGAAAACTTTGTCAATTGAAAAACAATTGATACTTTTGCGGAAATTATATTTTGGATAATTATGTTTGCAGTTGTAAAAATCGCAGGTCAGCAATTTAAAGTACAAAAGGACCAGGAAATTTTTGTACAGCAGTTACAAGGAAATATTGGAGACAAGGTGGAGTTTTCCGACGTACTGTTAACAGATAATGGCGGCACGCTGGCCGTTGGCACTGATGTAAAATCAGTAGTAAAAGCAGAGATCTTGGCACATGTTCAGGGTGATAAAGTTATCGCTTTCAAAATGAAGAGAAGAAAAGGCTTCAGGAAGAAAATCGGTCACCGTACTCACTTTACGAGAATCAAGATCAATGAGATAGCTTAATTCGTTTTAAGCTAAATTTATTTATTAGACAAAGTTTAAAGTAATTATACAATGGCACATAAAAAAGGTGAAGGTAGTGTAAAGAACGGCCGTGACTCCCACAGCAAAAGGCTGGGAGTAAAAATCTTTGGTGGTCAACCTGCTATTTCTGGTAACATTATTGTTCGTCAGAGAGGTACCGTTTACCATCCCGGTCAAAACGTAGGCGTTGGTAAAGATTTTACCATTTTCGCAGTTGCAGACGGTGTAGTGGAATTCAGAAAAGGTCGCGAAAACAAGACTTACGTTTCTGTTAAAGCATTTGACACCACTGCTCAGGCAGAAGCCTAATCAGTGTTAGCCATAAAGTTTTTTTATACCCAATATTTTTTTACTAACCCAAATTCAAAAAACAATGGCAACAATTAAAAAAGCGGCTGCTAAAAAAGCTGCGCCCAAAAAGAAAGTAGCTCCTAAGAAAGCTGCTGCAAAAAAAGCTGCTCCTAAAAAGAAAGCTGCTGCTAAGAAAGCTGCTCCTAAAAAGAAAGTAGCTGCTAAGAAAGCTGCTCCTAAAAAGAAAGCTGCTGCTAAGAAGGCTGCTCCTAAAAAGAAAGCCGCTGCTAAGAAAGCTGCTCCTAAAAAGAAAGCTGCTGCTAAGAAAGCTGCTCCTAAAAAGAAAGCCGCTGCTAAGAAAGCTGCTCCTAAAAAGAAAGCTGCTGCTCCTAAAGCTGCGCCAAAGAAGAAAGCCGCTGCTAAAAAACCAGTTGCAAAGAAGAAACCAGCTGCTAAAAAAGCACCTGCTGCTCCTTCTGCACCTGCAGCTCCGGCTAACTAAGATCGGATTTACAAAATGTAGTTATAAGGATCCTGGTATTTATACCAGGATCTTTTTTTTGCCTGGATATCAACGATATCAGCCCTCCGCCTAAAATCCGGAAATACTGCTACAATTATTTATTTTCGCGTTATGGATAACTATTCAATCGCCGATAACTTCTCCCTCCTCTCCAAACTCATGGATATTCACGGAGAAAACAGCTTCAAAGCCAAATCCTTTGCCAGTGCGGCATTTACTATAGAAAAATTACCGGTACAATTAAAAGATACCCCCCGTGATGATATATTCCGCATCAAAGGTATCGGGGAATCTACCGGTAAAAGTATCCTCGAAATGCTGGATACGGATAAGTTCGGGCTGCTGGATAACTACCTGCAGATCACCCCCGCCGGTATCCTGGAAATCATGAAGATAAAAGGACTGGGGCCTAAAAAGATAGCTACTATCTGGAAAGAACTGGAAATAGAATCTATGGGCGAACTCCTGTACGCCTGCAACGAAAACCGGCTGATGCTCCTCAAAGGATTCGGCGCAAAAACACAGGAAAATGTTCGTCAGAACATCGAATTCTATCTTTCTAACCGCAACAGGTTCTTATATGCCGAAGTTGCTGCCACAGGCGCCGACCTGGAAAAACAACTCCGCGAAATCATGGCGCCGGCAGCCGTAGCCCTCACAGGCGCATTCCGCCGCCAGGCAGTGATCATCGATGAAATTGAACTGGTCATCGCCGCACCGGCAGACAAAGTACAGGCGCAACTCAGCGCACTGCCGGGATTTGCCCTGACAACGGCCAACGATCATAACCTGGTATGGAAACTCAACGATAAACTAAAAGTCGTTACCCATAGCTGCGAAGCGGCCGATTTTTATAGCCAGCTGTTCACTACTACGGGCGCGCCGGCATTCATGGATAAATTCAATGCGGCCGGTGGAGCTGCCCACCTGTCATCCGCACCATCGGAAGAAGCCATCTTCAGTGCGGCTGGTATTGACTTCATTCCGCCCTGCTTACGGGAAGGCATGAACGAAATTGAGCAGGCACGCCTACACCAGCTCCCGGAACTTATCCTGCCAGGCGATATCAAAGGGATCATTCACTCTCACAGCCAGTGGAGCGATGGCCTCTATACGCTGGAAGAAATGGCCATAGCCGCCAGGGATCAGGGGTTCCAGTACCTGGTGATCAGCGATCACTCCCGCTCCGCCTTTTATGCAAACGGATTGCATATTGAAAGAGTGCAGGCCCAACAATTACAGGTAGATGAACTGAATAAAAAACTGGCGCCTTTCCGCATTTTTAAGAGCATAGAGGCCGATATTCTCAATGATGGATCATTGGATTACCCGGATGAAATACTGGCCACTTTCGATCTCGTAATCGCTTCTGTGCATTCAAATCTTAAAATGACAGAAGAGAAAGCGATGGCCCGCCTGCTGAAAGCCATCGAAAATCCATACACCACCATCCTCGGACACATGACCGGCCGCCTGCTGCTGAGCCGCAACGGGTACCCCGTAAACCATAAAACCATTATCGATGCCTGCGCGGCCAACGGTGTGGTAATAGAACTGAATGCCCACCCCCGCCGCCTGGATATCGACTGGACATGGCTACCTTATGCGCTGGAAAAAAAGGTGCTGATCTCTATTGATCCTGATGCACACAGCATTGAAGGTTATCATGATATCCACTACGGTACCCTGGCCGCACAAAAAGGCGGCGTAACAAAAACAAACAATCTTAGCAGTTATACTGTTGACATGCTGGACGCTTACCTGCTGGAACGTAAAAAACAAAAAAGTATCCTTTCATGATGTTACTGGCGCTGGCCATTGCCCCCGGATTTGCGATATCCCTGTTCATTTATGCCATGGATAAATACGACCGTGAACCCATAGGGTTGCTTCTCAAATGCTTCCTGCTGGGCATGGTATGTGTGGTGCTGCCGTTGGTTATACAGGCCCTGGGTCTGCAAATAGGTCTGCGGGAAAACACCGGAACTTTTCTGGGCACTGCGGTCTTTGCCTATGGTGTGGTAGGCTTGTCAGAAGAACTGGCTAAATTCCTTGTGCTGCGCTTCTACGCTTACCCTAAAAAAGCATTTAATGAACCGCTGGATGGCATTGTTTATTCGGTCATGATAGGAATGGGCTTTGCCACACTGGAAAATATAGCCTATGTAGCCCAGTTCGGATTCAGGACCGGCGTAGCCCGCATGTTCCTGTCCGTGCCCGCTCACGCCACTTTTGCCGTGTTGATGGGATACTATGCCGGCCTGGCTAAATTTATCCCGCAAAAAACAGATGCCTTACTTTTACGGGGATTGCTGATCGCTGTTTTCTTTCACGGATCATTCGATTTCTTCCTGTTTCTAGGTAATAACATATTCCTGCTGGGGGCTTCCCTGATCACACTTTACATAGCAGGAAAGCTATCACTGAAGGCTATACGAAAAAACAAAGCCCATTCAAAGGAATTATATGAACAACGTTATTTTGAAGAAGAAGGATGACGGAAACCCTAAAGCTATTAACGTTTGGCTTTTAGCTTTTAGTTATCTTTGGTGCGTATACGGCTGTCTTAACAGCCAAAGGCGAACCGCTAAACGATAAACGCTGACTTATGCGATTTATATATGTCTATGATCCGCTTTGCGGCTGGTGCTACGGTTTTACTCCCGTAGTACTGCAACTACAGCAGCAAAGTAACGGTACCATGGAATTTGATATTCTTTCCGGCGGCATGATTACCGGCGATAACAGGCATCCTTTCTCTTCCATGGCGGCTTATATCCAAAGGGAACATACCAACGTAGAG
Source organism: Chitinophaga sp. MM2321 (assembly GCF_964033635.1). Taxonomy (NCBI): domain Bacteria; kingdom Pseudomonadati; phylum Bacteroidota; class Chitinophagia; order Chitinophagales; family Chitinophagaceae; genus Chitinophaga; species Chitinophaga sp. MM2321. Next base: position 977,944 of record NZ_OZ035533.1, on the reverse strand, counting down.
GAAATGACAGGCGTAAAATTTGGCGAAGCTTTTCTCAGAAAATTATTACCTTCTGCCGAAATAATGGATTCAGAGAAACCCAGCGTGGCGCTCAATGTATTTAAGCAATACCAACCTGAAAATGCCATCAGCTTTGCGCATGATATGCAGGTAACCCTTAATTATGATGGCGTAAGCCTTAACAGCGACGATACTTACAGGAAGTTAATCCGCAAATTCGGATTACCGGAAGACGAATTTATCAGCCGTTTACATGACGAACATTACCGGTATGAAACACAGCAGGAATTTCAGCTGATACAGAACTGGGGCATCACCGGCTTTCCGGCCGCCATCCTCGATACTGGCAAACAACTCTATCTCTGTGCAAGAGGTTTTACAACTTTAGAACGACTACAAGAAACCATTGATAATATAATACAGGAAAGTAAAAGTATCTAATTCAAAAAAAATGTACCGCATAAAATCAACTACCGTGGCAGACATTCCTGTAATACAGGACCTGACAGAAAAAATATGGCGCCCCACCTATCAAAGCATCCTTACACCGGAACAGGTCGATTATATGATCAACCAGATGTACAGCACTGAAGCTTTGACCAAACAAATAACAGAACAGGGACATCGGTTTATCATCTTACAAGATGATAAAAAACCTATTGGTTTTGCTTCTTACAGCGCCACCGATACACCCGGCGTTTATAAATTGCATAAAATATACCTGCACCCCAGCTACCAGGGAAAAGGTGTAGGAAGATTCCTGCTGGATACCGTAGCAAGACAAACCAAAGCCCTCGGAGCCCAGATCCTGGAACTGGATGTAAACCGGTTGAACAAGGCAAGATACTTCTACGAAAAACAGGGTTTTAGCGTTTATGGGGAGAAAAATACAGACATCGGCAACGGCTTCCTGATGGAAGATTTCGTGATGCGTAAACAACTATAAAAAAAGAGCCCGGTAAGGACATACCAGGCTTTTCATTTTAAACCATTAAAAGACACAACTCTTTTGATGATCATCTTTATGAATATTAATTCATAAAAAAGTTATTCAACTATAATACCTACGAGAAATAATCACTGTTTGGATTGAATTGATTTTAAATAAGCAGCATCTTTATATATTATAATATAAAAGATGCTGCTTACTACTCTATTAAAAAAATTCCCGCATAATAACTATGCGGGAATGCAGGTGTGCCTGAAGCGCGTATATCGGTTAGTGATCCAAGCTGTGGTTATTTAGCCGTTAACACAGTTCCCTCATCATTATCATCATCGTGGATGACTGCAACGGCCTTGTTCAGTTTCAGTTCAGGTGAAATACTCAATGTTCCTGCATTAGCAGCGGCAGTAACGTCGCGCAGCTTCACAGATACCAATGCATCCGGTTCCTTGACACGGTCATTCACCAATGCCACCTGGATATCGGTTTCACTGAAAGCACAGTCGCCTGTAATTTTCACCATGTCACCATTCATGATCACGTAGTCCTTACCATAAGTGGCTGTGCTGGACGAATCTACTCCAAAGAAAACATTGATATCACTGCCAGTACAGTTTGTTTGTACAGACTGATCTGCCGCTTTCACGAGGATACATTTAAACATGCTCACCGGCGCAGTAGCCGATTCGTTGGCATCTGTGAGCCTTACCAGGGTAATATATGCCGCCTGATCCTGGATATGCTGGGAAGCGGAAATAGAAGCTACATCTCCATTGTAGCCCACCACTGCTTCATTATCTGCTTTGATCTCACTCAATACCAGTACCACGGTTTCCGCCAGTTCAAAGCGGTTATCATCCTTTACCTTTACTGCAAGACTGGCAGTAGTGGCTCCACTATCGATCACAAAAGGCGCTTTAATGCTGCTTACAAAGTCTGCACCCGGCAAAGCGGTACCATTACCAAATTTATAGGTAAGGCGTACCGGTTTGGCGGTAGCGTTGATCAGCGGCGTATTATCTCTCTTAAATAATCCGGCAGAAAAAACCACATCAGTAGCAGGTTCTGCACCATTGGTGCCCCCAATAAATTTCACCATCGCCGGTTGATCCAGGATCGTTACCTCTCCTTTTGCTTTAGTCAGGTATAATGCTGATGCGTCCAGTACTTCTACATGGAAAGCCTCTTTACCTTCCAACAGGTTATCGCTTTTTACCGGTACCTGGATAGTTTTGGAGATAATAGCACCAGCTGCAAATTCAGAGGGCACAAAAGAAATCGTTCCTTCTGTTATGTCAAAATCAGCCGGTCCGGCACCCCCTTTACGTGGTATCGTTTTATAGTGCACATTCACCGGTGTACGTATCCCGTTGTTTCTTAAAAACCCCGACAAGGTAATGGTAAGAGTGGCATTGGATAAGCCGTTGAGCGGCTCAGAAACAGCAATATCATTGATAGATACACCGTGACTGATTTTGATAATACGGTTACCATCTTCCTCTCCGCCGCCAGCCGCCAGGATTTCTCCGGAAGGACTCATCAGCAAAGCAGCAAGGGTCGTTTTTGCATCGTACTTCCCAAGTTGTTTATCAAACATCATTTCGCCATCAGGAGTTAGTTTAATGAGACGATAACCATCTTTGGTCACCATACACATTTCATCGTCCTCTGTGAGCAACAGATGCTGGAAAACAGATCCTACATTCTTATTCACCACTTCAGTGCCATCCGGTAATAATTTTACAATTTTGCCGGTATTGTTGCCAACGTTACCGCCGGCAGCAACTACGATACCGTTCCTTCCAACTTCCAGCGCATAAAGCGCGGCGTCCACTTCTTTATTGAATAGTTCTGTTCCGTCAGGACGCAACTTAACGATACGCCCTTTATCTTTTTCTTCCGCGCAGGCGAAGATCTGACCCAGGTCATTCACCTTTATCGCATTAAATTTACCATCTACAGTGCTGTATTCCTTATCGAATACCACCTGTCCTTCTGCATTCACTTTGGCAATGCGGCTGGCGTTGCCGGTACCATAGGCGCCACCGCCCATAGCCAGTACAGCACCGTCTTCCAGCAGCAACATTCTTTCGAAGGTAGCGCCGGGCTTCCCAAAAGAAAGCTCAAATTGTTTTTCTCCCTTACCATCTACTTTCACGATATATGCTTTACCCTGACCATCACCAACATCGCCACCTACAGCAATGATGTTTTCATCTTCATCGATCAGCACATTCGTGAACACATTATGTGCACCGAATCCTTTATCAAATGTAATTTTACCATCGGGCGTCATTTTTGTGATGCGCGCCTGGGCAGGTTTGCTGCCATCTACTCCCACGGTAATATAGTTACCATGACGGTCGGTAATGATCTTTGTAAAATAGCCACCCTGGCCATTTCCGATACTCTTATCAAATACTACCGCCCCGGTGGAAGACAGCCTGGTAATACGTGCATTACCATAGGCAATAGTACCGCCACCAACAGCTATCAGTTCATTCTTCGGTAATAACAGCAGATCCTGGTAAGCAACCAGTCCCCCTTTATTCAACCGGGCATTATAAATAAGATCTCCTGTGGCAGATAATTTGGTGATACACCCATTATCAAATCCACCGCCGATAGCAACAATCGTATTGTTCTCTGCAATCGCCAGCTTCCGGTACTGGTTTTTGGGAGTACTCATACTTTTGTTGAACACGACAGGCATCTCCTGTGCGAAGGCTTGTGTGCCTATCGCCAGCATTAGCATAAGTGAAGCAATTTTGTTCATTTTGTTAATTTGATATACGCAAAAAATAATTCCTATTGTAGTTTAATCTCACACCTGCGGTTCACACCCTGCATTTCTATAAAAAGCTCCCGATCCGCTACCACATTGAAGTTTCTTGTTACCAGTACCGGCCGCGTGGAACCGAAATAATTGATCCTGATCCTGTCTGGGTCCACTCCCCTGCTCAGCAGGCATTGCTGTATGTATACAGCGCGGTTCTTCGATAAAGCCAGGTTATACTTTTCTGTACCGATAGTATCTGTATGGCCATTGACTATAATCAACCGGTGCGGATTGGCTTTCCATAAATGGAAGATAGAATCCAGCTTATACCATTCCTGATCCTGCGGTATATAAGAGTTCAGATCAAAATAAATGACGCCGGGTACACGCCACAGTGAACCAACAGCCTGCTGACCGCTATCCTGTTTTGACGTATATGCGTTTACGTTCGACTGCTGCCGGATAATAATATCACTACTATCCTGATTTTTGCCAGGCAAAACAGTCCCTTTCCCTTCCTGCTGCCACCGCAAAAGATCCGGATGGCTGCTGATAGTTTGTACCGCATGCGCCGGTGCTGTATCAGCAACTACCGCAGTAACGGGTTGTTTTGCAACTGCATTATTGCCGGCATTTTGCCAGGGAATGATTTCAGGTGAACTATCGGGGATATCTTCCGGATTATTGTTGATAACAGGTTCCCCACTAACGGCAACGGCCATATTAACTGCGGGTTTGGCAACAGATATAGCCACCTCCGTTTTTGCCGGAAGCAGGCTATCATACTTTTTATCTCCCACTAAAGTCAGCTGTTGACGGGTATCCGCCTGATTCATAGTATAAGGTACTTTATCATCATCTACTGGTTTACCGGGATAAGGCAGGTCCAGTTGTTTCAAAGGATTCTTTTTCAGGTTTAAAACATAGATATGGTCATTATCATGCACACCGGAACGATCTGATGTAAAGTATAATAACTGCCTGGACACATCCAGCACGGGATTCAGATCATCAAACTGCGTATTTACGGGATAGGGTAAATGTATCGTTCCTTCTTCCTGCTTTTTGATATTGATCATGAATATATCCAGTCCACCAAAGCCCTGCAACCCATTCGAAGAAAAGAATAGTTTGTCGCCCACTACAAACGGATACAATTCATTTCCGTTTGTATTGACCGTAGGGCCCATGTTCACCGGTGCTTTCCACCGTTTCTCCGTTTTGTCCCAGTCAGCGTAATAGATGTCTGTACCACCCTGACCACCAGGCATATCGGATGCAAAGTACAAACGTTTCCCATTCGGCGCAACGGATGGATGCAGGAAAGAATAGGTTACATTTTTGCCCAGCTTTACCGGCGTAGGTTTACTCCAGGTATTATGGTCAGGCTGATAAACAGCCGACAACAACTGGGTACCATTATTATAATTGATGTAGGAATTCTTTTCATTTTTAACATCTGCAAACCTGTTGGAAGTGTAGATCACCTTCTGCCCGTTATCAAAAAAAGAAGCGGGACCTACCTGCAACACGCCACGCAAACTATTGCTGAAAGGTTCAATACCATCTTCCGAAATCATGTACAACTTGGAATTGGTATAAAATGATTGCGGCGCATCATCCCTGAAATCATTGGAAAGGAATACAATGTTATCACGGTACAATGCCAGTCCATACTGGTATCCCGGCAGATTAAGCCTTAAACTGTCTACCCGCACGTTCTGCACAGAGTCACGGTTAAAAAAGGAATAATAGTTTACCAGCGATTCCTGCAAGTTGGTGAAGCGGGCATTGTTCTTATAGTTGTTACTATATACTTCACTTACTTCTTTTGCTTTATCTACCCTGCCGGTACGTTTGAGCAGATCAATATAATTGGTAACATCTGCTACGAGGATATCAGCAGCAGGTTTATATAACAGTTCATCATACAGGCTGATGGTTTTTTCAAACTGCCTGGTTTCATAATAAATGCGTGCCAGCTGTAATTTGGCGCGGCGCATCACCTTTTCTTCACTTCCGTTATTGATAACATCATTACATAAAAAGATAGCTCTTTCATATTCCTGTCTTTTATACAAACGTTCCGCGCGCTTCACTTTCGCCATACTCCCGAACGAAGCTGTCTGCACATGATCCTTTACAAAAGAACAGGAAGCAGACATGCATACTACGCTCAGAAAAAGCAGGAGGTACTTAAATGGATATACTCGCATATGTCCCGTGATTTGGGTTTTCATAGTTTTAATTTAGAAATAACGTGGCGCTACCACTTTCCATTTAGACCAGGAAAAACGGTAGTTGACCATCAATTCATGCGATACGGTTTGCGCACCCTTCAGATTCGATTGCATCGGTGTATCATACGAATAGCCTATTTGCAAACTTTTGCTGGCCTGGATCTGTACCAACCCGGTAAGCGTTTTCTCCGAACGCCAGGAAGCGCCCAACCATATCAGGTTTTTCAGGAGGATATTGGCATTCAGGTCATACTGAAAACCGGTTCCTTTCACAGCACGCAACAACACATTCGGTTTCAGTTTTACATCGTCATTAATATTGATCAGGTACCCTGTCTGCACATAATAATGCGATTGCACCACCACTTTATTCACACTGCTACCCAGGTCAAAGCTTTTGAAAGTAGGAGATGACAGACCGATAAAAAAACGATCTGTAAACAACATGAAGCCAAACCCCACATCGGTTCTCCAATAACTCTGGTCATGTGCAAAAGCGGGATCGGTGGTTGACAACGAACTATTATCCTCCCGGAATTGCGACATCCCACCCTTTATCCCCATAGCCAGGTAAATTTTTTCGTTCAGCTTTACCCGTTGCGAGATGTTGAAGTTGACAGCTGTCTGCGAGTTCACCGTAATCTTTTCGTTCATCAGTGAAACACCGAGACTTGTATTGGTAGCTTTCAACGGCGTATAAAAAGAAGCAGTGGCAGTTTTAGGCGCTCCATCCACACCTACCCACTGGTTACGGCCTACAGCGGTAAGACTCGATGACTCATCCATAGATGGATAAGCAGGATTGATAATCATGCCATTGAACATATATTGTGAGTACAGTGGCTCCTGCTGCGCCTGCAGCTGCAGACAGCAGCACCAGCATAATACAATAACCCCTAAAGCTTTCATAGGACGCTTATTCATAGGTATCAGCTTAAACATTTTTCAAAATCATCTTTCTTAATTGCTGTTTATACTTTCGTATAACCATTACCGTTTTATCACAATAAATCCGGTGTACCGCTCTGCTTTACCATTTATCCAAATCTGTATATTATAGAAGTAAGAACCATCCGGAACATCATTACCCACATTACCACCGGCATTGGAACGACCTCTGAAATTATTGGACTTATTATCGTAATTATTTAGTTTAAAAATGGTGCCACCCCAACGGTTAAATATCACGACTTCATTTTTCGGATACTTTTCAATGTTCTCAATAAACATCGCATCATTACCCTGCCCGTCATTGTTGGGCGAAATGGCCGGATGTACACGGATCTTGTTATTGTTAGCGTCTATTTGACGGTTGTCTGTTGTAAATCTTTCTACTGAATCCGGTACACCGTCTCCATCAGAATCCAGGTCCAGGAAATTCGGAATACCATCGCCATCCGTATCATCATCAAACGGATCGCCGTTATCGTTGATATCTTCCTGTTCATCGGTAAGTCCATCGCCATCTGTATCACATTTCCGACACATCTCGTCATCATTGAGAATAACACCGGTTGCATGGTCGGGCATACCTATTACCGGTAGATGCTGGCCGGAAGGAACGGTAGCAGAAAGCATTTTCAGGATAAACGTTTCATGCTGTTCAAAGGCAACATCTCCGATAATATTCACCGCGATTTTACCATCAGACTGATAAGCCGGTATAACTGCCTGTTTAACGGTGTTACCAAAATCAACGCCCGGTGTGGCTTTGAAGTCCATATAAGGGAAGCTGACACCTTCTGTTGATTCCTCAAAATCAAAGTTGATGGTAACCGGCCGGGAACTCTGCCTGTTCATTTTTACCAGGAAGTTGAGTGGCGTGTTCTCTCCTGCATTACCTTCTTTCACACTGAATTTATCTGCGGTAAACGACAGTGTAAGCGGATCATTATCCGTAATGATCACGTTGGACTCCGCTACAGCACCCGCTTTATAAACAGGTGTACTATTATCGCCATTGTAAGGCAGGATAGTAGCTTTAATAAACCCATCATCATCATTCACATCATTATCCACCGTCTTGATGGTGAAAGTTTGCTGCGTTTGCATGGCAGCATAAGTGAGCGTAATGATGTTACCAGCAGCGGTAGCACCGGTGGTAGTAAAGGTTCTGGCGGCATCCTGGTCAATTTGTATCCGGATAGGCATATCATGCGTTGTACTATTCACCGATTTGATGGTGAACTGCACCGCTTCACCTTCAGCAGCTGTGGTGACTGTGCTGGAAATTTCCACCACCAGTGTATCATTATCATGAATAATTACATCTGCAGCCGCCTGTGATGAGATAGGCCAGGTTACACCAGGTATATTGGCGGTAATAGTTTGCAGTTGTACCTGCACATTTTCATCTCCTTCTATTATGCTGTTATCAATAGGATCTACCTTGATATCGGCATAATGCAGACCCGCCGGAATGGTGACTGCACCACTCAGTTTTTTGTAACGGGTATCCGCTACCGCATTTCCTGCTACTGTATAGTTTACGGTTACATCTTTCACCGCTGATAACTGCGTATCCGTAAAGCGTATCCTGAAAGCGCCTGGCACAGCAGGTTCGGAGGCATCTGCGGTTTTCTCTACCAGCATTTCACGCCTGGTGGCATTAGCGCCGGTCGCATCACTTTCATCATCGTGAATAGTCATTTTCACGGTATCCATATCATTCACATCAAACGCGATGTTTTTGCTGAAACGTTTCATCTGCGCCAGCATCAGGGATACCCCTATTTGTTCATCTCCTTCAATCACCTGGTTATCTATCACATTAACGGGAACGGATACACTACTTTCGCCCGCTGCAATAACCGCTGATGCCTGTACCGGTGCCACGTTGGTCATACCGGTAATACTGCTTACATAAAACACCACTTTAACATCTGCTGCGGCGGTATTATTGCCAGACAACTTGATCTGATAAGCCCCATGGATGGCAGGTTCTGCGGCATCATTCACTTTCAGCAGCTGCACCGACATATCACCCGTTTCAGGAATAAGGAGGGCAGCCGGTTTGTTGAAAGTATATCCTGCTGTAACCAGTTGCGGAGCAAACTGTACTTCTTCATCCCCTTCCAGCATGTTGTCATTAATCACCTGCAACTCATATGCTTTACTATGTTGCAGGGCGGGCAGGATTACCTGTGCAGGTAATCCGCTGTAATCTGCTGCATCCGCTGTAGATGCGGCATCCCTATTGAGGTCAATAATAATATCTTCCGAAGAAACAATCTGATTGTTGACAAATCCGATGATAACCGCTGTTTTATTGCCTTCCCGGATAGAAGCGGAATCAATATGCATCTCCATTTTCAGGTTATTCGCATCCAGGCGGGTAGCGTCATCTATTGTTACATCCAAGCTATCACCTTTCAGACCTGCAAAGTTTTTAGGTGTGGCTACGATGCGCAACAGCTCTGCATTTTCAAGGATCAGATCTGTTTTTGCCGTGAACGAGAAAGGTATATCCAACGAACCGGCTGGTATCGTTACTTCTGTGGGCAAACCGGTAATATCCGTGAGTACAGCTTTTGATTGGGTGCTGAGTGACAAGCTGATCGTGATCGCTTTACTGGATGTTACACCCGGTGCCAGCGATACTTTCGCGTTATATACATCCCCTTCTGCTACATGTGTACCGGCTGTTACTGCAGTAACGTGGATAAATCCTGTAGTTGGATCATCATGCGTTTTATCCTGGATCGTGATTTTTTTACCGGTTACTAACATGGAGGCATCGTCAGCAGTTCCGGTGAAGAATACTTCTTCATCATCTTCCAATACCAGGTCTGTCAATGCTTTGAATGTAAAAGCAGTAGTACCTGTTTTAGCTCCTTTATTAATTGTGATATCAAAGGGAGATGGTAAAGTATTGTGATCTATACCAATCGCTGTTGAAAGTGCAGCATCCTTGCTGATGTGTACTGTAATATTATGACCGGCCTGCAAATTATTTGGTAACTGCACACCCAGGATAGTACCCGCGCCGTTTTCATCAATCGCGTCCAATGTACTTGTGATCACAATCGGGCCCGGTAATGGATACTGGGTTGGATCATCACTCACATCTATTTTAAATGCTGTACTGGTATAACTACTGATACCATCATTACCCGTAGCTGCGATGGTAAAGTCTTCCGGTCCTTCTGTAAAATTATCGGTGTTAATACTTAATGCAGTTGTAATACTGTTGCCGCTGGTAATAGTAGCAATCGTTGCCAGGGTATAATCCAATCCTCTTTCAGCAGTACCTACTGTTTGTGGCAGCTGTACTATTACCGGTACTTCTGTGGTTACACCGGCAGGCAGACTAACCGTCAGCACATCGTTGTCGCCTTCTGTCAGTGGTAATGGTTTCGACAGCGAAAGACTTACTTTCAGGTTATTCGCATCCAGGCGGGTAGCGTCATCTATCGTTATATCCAGGCTATCGCCTTTCATACCAGCATAGTTTTTTGGCATCGCTACGATACGCAACAGCTCTGCATTTTCAAGGATCAGGTCTGTTTTTGCGGTGAATGAGAAAGGTATATCCAACGAACCGGCTGGTATCGTTACTTCTGTGGGCAAACCGGTAATATCCGTGAGCGCAGCTTTTGATTGAGTGCTGAGTGACAAGCTGATCGTGATTGCTTTGCTGGATGTTACACCCGGCGCCAGCGATACCTTGGCATTGTATACATCCCCTTCCGCTACATGTGTACCGGCTGTTATCGCAGTAACGTGGATAAATCCTGTAGTTGGATCATCATGCGTTTTATCCTGGATCGTAATCTTTTTACCGGTTACCAACATGGAAGCATCGTCGGCAGTTCCGGTGAAGAACACTTCTTCATCATCTTCCAATACCAGGTCTGTCAGTGCTTTGAATGCAAAGGCAGTAGTACCTGTTTTAGCTCCTTTATTAATTGTGATATCAAAGGGAGATGGTAAAGTATTATGATCTATACCAATCGCTGTTGAAAGTGCAGCATCCTTGCTGATGTGTACTGTAATATTATGACCGGCTTGCAAATTATTGGGCAACTGCACACCCAGGATAGTACCCGTGCCGTTTTCATCAATCGCGTCCAATGTACTTGTGATCACAATCGGGCCCGGTAATGGATACTGGGTAGGATCATCACTCACATCTATTTTAAATGCGGTACTGGTATAACTACTGATACCATCATTACCGGTAGCTGCGATGGTAAAGTCTTCCGGTCCTTCTGTAAAATTATCGGTGTTAATACTTAATGCAGTTGTAATACTGTTGCCGCTGGTAATAGTAGCAGTCGTTGCCAGGGTATAATCCAGTGTTGCTTCAGCAGTACCCACTGTTTGTGGCAACTGTACAATAACCGGTACTTCGGTGGTTACACCGGCAGGCAGACTAATCGTCAGCACATCGTTGTCGCCTTCTGTCAACGGCAATGGTTTCGATAATGAAAGACTTACTTTCAGATTATTCGCATCCAGGCGGGTAGCGTCATCTATCGTTACATCCAGGCTATCGCCTTTCATGCCAGCATAATTTTTTGGCATCGCTACAATACGCAACAGCTCTGCATTTTCGAGGATCAGATCTGTTTTTGCAGTGAATGAGAAAGGTATATCCAACGAACCGGCGGGTATCGTTACTTCCGTTGGCAAGCCGGTAATATCCGTGAGCGCAGCCTTTGATTGGGTGCTGAGTGACAAGGTGATCGTAATCGCTTTGCTGGATGTTACACCCGGCGCCAGTGATACCTTGGCATTGTATACATCCCCTTCTGCTACATGTGTACCGGCTGTTACCGCGGTAACGTGGATAAATCCTGTAGTTGGATCATCATGCGTTTTATCCTGGATCGTAATTGTTTTACCGGTTACTAACATCGAAGCATCGTCAGCAGTTCCGGTGAAGAATACTTCTTCGTCGTCTTCTAATACCAGGTCTGTCAATGCTTTGAATGTAAAGGCGGTGGTACCTGTTTTAGCTCCTTTATTAATTGTGATATCAAAGGGAGATGGTAAAGTATTATGATCTATACCAATCGCTGTTGAAAGTGCAGCATCCTTGCTGATATGCACGGTAATATTATGACCAGCCTGCAAATTATTTGGCAACTGCACGCCCAGGATAGTACCCGTGCCGTTTTCGTCAATCGCGTCCAATGTACTTGTGATCACAATCGGGCCCGGTAAAGGATACTGGGTTGGATCATCACTCACATCTATTTTAAATGCGGTACTGGTATAACTACTGATCCCATCACTACCGGTAGCCGCAATGGTAAAGTCTTCCGGTCCTTCTGTAAAATTATCGGTATTAATACTTAATGCAGTTGTAATACTGTTGCCACTGGAAATAGTAGCAGTTGTTGCCAGGGTATAATCCAGTGTTGCTTCAGCTGTACCCACTGTTTGTGGCAGCTGTACAATAACCGGTACTTCGGTGGTTATACCAGCAGGCAGACTAATCGTCAGCACATCGTCGTCGCCTTCTGTCAGCGGCAATGGTTTCGATAATGAAAGACTTACTTTCAGATTATTCACATCCAGGCGGGTAGCATCATCTATTGTTACATCCAGGCTATCGCCTTTCATGCCGGCATAGTTTTTTGGCATCGCTACAATGCGTAACAGCTCTGCATTTTCAAGGATCAAATCTGTTTTTGCGGTGAATGAGAAAGGTATATCCAACGAACCGGCGGGTATCGTTACTTCTGTGGGCAGGCCGGTAATATCCGTGAGTACAGCTTTTGATTGGGTACTGAGTGACAAGCTGATCGTAATCGCTTTGCTGGAAGTTACACCCGGCGCCAGTGATACCTTGGCATTGTATACATCCCCTTCTGCTACATGTGTACCGGCTGTTACCGCAGTAACGTGGATAAATCCTGTAGTTGGATCATCATGTGTTTTATCCTGGATCGTGATTTTTTTACTGGTTACTAACATGGAAGCATCGTCAGCAGTTCCGGTGAAGAACACTTCTTCGTCATCTTCCAATACCAGGTCTGCCAGTGCTTTGAATGTAAAGGCGGTGGTACCTGTTTTAGCTCCTTTATTAATTGTGATATCAAAGGGAGATGGTAAAGTATTGTGATCTATATCAATCGCTGTAGAAAGTGCAGCATCCTTGCTGATGTGTACTGTAATATTATGACCAGCCTGCAAATTATTTGGTAACTGCACGCCCAGGATAGTACCCGCGCCGTTTTCATCAATCGCAGCCAGTGTACTCGTGATCACAATCGGGCCCGGTAATGGATACTGGGTTGGATCATCACTCACATCTATTTTAAATGCAGTACTGATATAACTACTGATACCATCATTACCGGTAGCGGTGATGGTAAAGTCTTCCGGTCCTTCTGTAAAATTATCGGTGTTAATCGTTAATGCAGTTGTAATACTGTTGCCACTGGCAATAGTAGCAGTCGTTGCCAGGGTATAATCCAATCCTGTTTCAGCAGTACCTGCTGTTTGTGGCAACTGTACAATTACCGGCACTTCTGTGGTTACACCGGCAGGCAGACTAATCGTCAGCACATCGTCGTCCCCTTCTGTCAATGGCAGCGGTTTAGATAATGAAAGACTTACTTTCAGGTTATTCACATCCGTCCTTGTCAAATCCTCAATCTTCAGGTTCAAGGGGCTATTTACCGTATAGCCGGTAGCGGTAGCCGTCAGGATCAGTGTCTCATTTTTTTCCAGTACATCATCTGTTGCTGTCTGTATAACATCAAAAGTGGCAGTTGTTGCCAGTGCCGGAAGTATCAGGCTGCTGTTTAACACAGCATAATCTCCTGTTGCTACACTTGCTTCAGAAGTATTGTCCACATTCAATTGAACCGTTACCGGTATAGCGGAAGCATAAGGTACCGTAACAGTTACCTTCAGCTTCTGACCTTCCTGTATGAGGGTTGCATCTGGTGTAAGGGTCATGACCCTGGCGCCGGAATTATTGGTGGTATTGTCTGTAATGTTGATGGTGGTACTGCTGGCAGGATAGTCAGCATCTCCTGTATTGCCATCTATAATGATGGTGCCATTATCATCCAGGATAAGATTATTGTACGCAGTTATAGCAGTTGAGTTGGTACCCACTTTACTGTTGACAGGAATCGTGATACTCACCGGTAGGGCGGTATGCCGTGTTACAGCAGCTGTGGAGCCGGCGTTTCTCGACAAATTCACTACAATAGGGATCCCTGCTTTCCAACCGTTAGGTAAAGTAGCGGTAAGCGTAGCGCCGGTAAGGTTGCCCTCCTGGATACTACTAACGGAGCTGCTAAGGATAATGGGCGTTGCTGCCGGAATCGGGAATTGCAGATCATTGATCGTAAAATCAAGTGTTGCCGGGGTAATGGTATATGCTGTAGAAAGACCGTCTGGCTGAACTGCCGGCGTGAGCGTGAAGGCTTCCTCTCCTTCTACCAGCAGGTCATCTGTAATTTCCAACAATGCTGTAGCAGTGGATGCTGTAGCTGCTATTGTTACCGAAGCCGGCAGCTGATAATCCGTACTACGTATGGCCGTACCTGTTGTTTGCGGCAATGTTACCGTAATAGGAATTTCAGTTGTTATGCCATCGGGTAAACTAACAGTGATTGTACTACTGGTACCTTCATCCGGATTCAATACAGGTGCACTGATGGTTAATGCAGTGTTACTTGTATTCTGTCTCGTCAGGTCATTAAGCGTAAGCGTGGCACCCGTTATGGTATATCCCGTTGCGGTTCCTCCCATAATCAGTTGCTCATCTTTTTCAATGACCATATCACTTTCGATGTGGATAGCATCTGCTGTTGGTGTAAACTCACCCACGGTATTGGCCGGTAAGGTCACCACTGTTTGCAGCAAACTATAATCACTGGTGCCGGCTTCTGAACCGACCGCTGTTCTCACGAGGGTGACAGCAATATTCTTTGCGGAACTGACACCCACTGGTAATGATAATTTAAATTTAGTATCCTCCCCTTCATCCAGTACAGCTTTCACCGGTGTCAGGGTAACAACTTTAAGACTTGCAGCTGTTTGATCATGAATATCTAATCTCACCCCGGTTCCTACGAGGATATCGGGATTTGTAGAACTACCGTTAATGATCAGGAAACGGTCATCATCCAGCACCAGGTTGGTGGCAGATATACTTGCTTCTGCGGAAGCTGTTTGTCCACTTACAATCGTAAGGGATGCCGGTAACCCGGTATAACTGCCAATACCTGCTGTGGAAGTAACATCGGGCGTCAGGTCAATCTGTAAGTCTATATCCGTTTGCAGACCTGCCGGCAACACTGCCTTCAATTTTGCAATGTCAACACCGCCTTCGTCTATTTCATTTTTTGAAAGTTGTAAAAGGATAGGTGCCGTAAGCGGTAATTGCGCATCTTCAATAGTAATAGTGGTAGCAGGTGTTACTGTTGTAAAAACAGTAGCTGTACCATCACTCACAGTTGGCGTAAGGATAATCGTTTCATCTCCTTCTATACGATTATCATCAATCAGCGTCAATGCAGTATTGGTGCCATTGCCTGTAAAGGTAAGCGTAGCGGGCAATGCATCGTAATCGGTGCCGCTAACCGCAGTACCGGACCTGGCCAGTGTTACAGTGATCGGCAGATCAGTGGTCACACCTGTTGGCAGGTTAACATTCAGTAAACCGTCAAATCCTTCCCTGAACTTCAGCGATGCATCAGCTGGTGTAGTAGTAAGCGCCAGCACCGTGTTTGCTGCATGATTCCGCGTATCATCCGTGATCGTGATTTCCTGCAGTAATGCCGTCTGAATGGTTTGGGCTTGCCCCATCACATCCGCATTTACCTGCATTTTGAATTTTTCAGAACTCTCCAGGACCTTATCCGTAGCTGCCTGAATTATAATATCTGCATCATGTCCGGATGCAGGGATCAATACCTTGACAGGAATGGTAAAATCCACGCCGCCGGGCAATGCAGTATTGCCAGCAACGATGGAAAGGTTTACCCATGTATCTTCAGAAACGGTGGTAGTGGTACCGGGCAGACTCACTTTAGCAGTAATCTGATCGCCTTCATTCAGGGTGGTGGCCGGGTAAATCAGTCGTAGTGTACGGTCTTCATCATCCGTAATGATATAGGTGCCGCTCGTTTTTGTACCCAGTTTTACCAGGTCATTGCAGGTATTCTCCAGCTGGAAAGTCATGTGCCTGTTGTATTGCAGCACATCATTCCCGATGATGGTGATATTATCCAGTGTGATTTCCTTTGCCGTGGTATAGTTCCCGGCAGGGATCATAAACCCTTTATCATAGGTAAAGTCTGTACCTTCTACTGCTACATTTGTTTCGCCGGTTAGTGGCGCTGCCAGCTTCACATTTACATACGTAGGAACAGTGAGGATACCGCCCGATACTTTTAATTTCAGACTGGTCGGAGCATGGGTATTACCGGCATTCCCCTCATTATCAGCAGTAGTATCTGCAACAAATTCTACGTTAACGGCTGTACTGTTTGTACTTACCGGGTTTAAATTCATGGCAGTCCTGGCGGCATCGTAATCAGTAAAGGTGGCATCGCTCCCATATCCTACCAGTACGCGTGTACCGATAGCCTTGCCACTGGGTTTATTATTTATGGTGACTTGCACCGCTATTCCCCTGTCAATAGCCGGATCAGGAAAACCTCCGTTCCCGCCCCCCAGAGGACAGGAATTTGTTTGTAAAAGATTCTTTGCGGGCGATAGCTCAGGTTCCCTGATAGAATAGGAACTGAATTTATCTGTAGCTGCAAATGCGTGACTAAATGGCCCGGGGAGGCCCATCAAGCCGTTCGTCCGGTAGATGCCTACAAGATTTGGCTCTGTGCTGGTTGGCAGCAATTGTCCATAGGAAGCTGCACTGGCAGGGCCAGCATAGTAATCGTTACTCCAGTCATAAACAAAATTCACATCCTGCTGCATTACCGCGTGTTCCGATAAATACAGCAGTACGTTATATCCTGGCGTTTCACCGGTGAATGCGTAATCTATTGTAAAATAATTATTGGGGTAAACGTAACTGTAAGTCCTGATGATATTAATGTCCTTATTGTATTTGTCCTTTAATTTACTGAGAATATTGACCCGGTAAGGGCTGGCTGCTGATCCTTTCCCAAGCACTTCAGATACTTCACAAATATTGCTGTTAAGATCCCATTCATCTACACTGGCGTCAGCAACGTACTTGAATATCACGGTTTCTTTAACCCCTTTTTCTCCGGTCACTAAGTTGTTATATGTTTCTGTTTTGCCGAGGCGGAATATCTGGTAGGCGCCGGTTGCTGCGTCAAACTCAATCCGTAGTCCATTAGCCGCGGTAGTGCCGCCGGTAGGGTTGATGGTGCGGGTCTGCGCCTGGAGGTCAATACCAGCCAGTATGAAGGCCATCAGGAGGGCCATGCATTTCAGATACACGGATATGACACGACGCATGCTTTGCATCGTTAATTTCTTAGGATAGGACAGGACTAACATATAAGCGTGTAAATTTCTATTTATACATATAGATTTTTAGTCAAAAATGTGAAAAACAGTCCTTTGTAAATCCCTATATGCCTTACTACAATTGGCTCTCCCGGCAACCTCATTCTGATAATACATTCATCTTTGCTGATAAAATCTGAAAAACCTGCTGCCGGCAATTAGTAGGAGTCGTGGTAAGTGCTTTAAGCTGCACGCCGGGTGCTCTCTACGATTTAAATATTAAAATATATGCTTTTACCTGGGAAGTACCAGTAAACAATTAAATATAAAATTATATATTTTAATTAGCAAATCTATAATAATATTTATATTAAATCAAATTTATTTATATGTGAGAAAATTAATGGCCCCGGGAAGATGATTAACAAAAAATTAGGGGTCTGCTCAGCAGGATTCGGGCCTGCTATTATGTAAAAAGTTAAAATAACCCTAGATTTGCACAAAAATTATATTGATGTCTACAATTGCGAAATCAAACATTGACTTTAGCCTTGCCTATAAGGTAAAAGATATGTCCCTCGCGGCCTGGGGCCGTAAGGAGATAGAATTGGCCGAAGCTGAAATGCCCGGACTGATGTCACTGCGGACAGAATATGGCGACACTAAACCTCTTCAGGGAGCGCGCATAGCGGGCTGTCTGCATATGACCATACAAACTGCTGTATTAATAGAAACCCTGGTACACCTCGGTGCTGAGGTACGCTGGAGCTCCTGCAATATCTTCTCTACACAGGATCACGCTGCTGCTGCTATCGCTGCTGCAGGCGTTCCTGTATTTGCCTGGAAAGGTCTGAATGAACCAGACTTTGACTGGTGTATAGAGCAAACCCTGTTCTTCGGCGGTGCTGACCGTCCGCTGAACATGATCCTGGACGATGGTGGTGACCTCACCAACATGGTACTGGACAAATACCCTGAGCTGATCCAGCACATCAAAGGATTAAGTGAAGAAACCACTACCGGTGTTCACCGCTTATACGAGCGTATGAAGAACGGCACCTTGCCAATGCCTGCTATCAACATCAACGATTCTGTTACCAAATCCAAATTTGATAACAAATATGGTTGCCGCGAATCCTGCGTAGATGCGATCCGCCGTGCTACTGATGTAATGATCGCTGGTAAAGTAGCTGTTATTGCTGGTTTTGGTGATGTAGGTAAAGGTTCTGCAGAATCACTGAGAGGTGCCGGCGCCCGTGTAATCGTTACTGAAATTGACCCCATCTGCGCTTTACAGGCTGCAATGGAAGGTTATGAAGTAAAGAAAATGGTAGATGCGGTTAAAGAAGCTGATATCATCGTAACCACTACCGGTTGCCGCGATATCATTACCGGCGAACATTTCAAAGCCATGAAAGACAAAGCGATCGTTTGTAACATCGGTCACTTTGATATCGAAATCGATGTTGCCTGGTTGAACAATAACTACGGTAAAACCAAAGTAGAAATCAAACCACAGGTAGATAAATATACCATCGACGGTAAAGACATCATCCTGCTGGCTGAAGGCCGCCTGGTAAACCTGGGTTGCGCTACCGGTCACCCATCTTTCGTGATGAGTAACTCTTTCACCAACCAGGTACTGGCGCAGCTGGAACTCTGGCTGAATGCCGGTAACTACAAGAATGAAGTATACGTGCTGCCTAAGCACCTGGATGAAAAAGTAGCCCGTTTACACCTGAAAAAAGTAGGTGTGGAACTGGATGTACTGTCTCCTGCTCAGTCTACTTACCTCGGTATTCCGGTAGAAGGACCGTTCAAGCCTGATTACTACAGATACTAGATAATATTTAGGGATTTATTGATTTACGAATTTAGGAATTTGAAATGCAGCGGATATATTCGCATATATCTTCGCTGCATTTCAAATTCCTAAATTCGTAAATCAATAAATCCCTAAATATTTTACAGTATTTTTGCAGCATGACGAAGCTGAGTGTAAACATCAACAAGTTTGCTACCCTGCGAAACGCACGTGGCGGCAATCTCCCGGACATTCTGAAAATAGCACAGGATTGTGAGCGTTTCGGCGCGGATGGCATAACAGTTCACCCCCGTCCGGATGAACGGCATATCCGCTACCAGGACGTAAGAGATCTGAAACCCCTTGTTACTACAGAATTTAATATAGAAGGTTATCCTTCCCAGGAATTTATGGATCTCGTATTGGAAGTAGGGCCGCATCAATGTACGCTCGTTCCCGATCCTCCTGATGCTATCACCTCCAATACAGGCTGGGATACCATCAAATACCAGTCACAGTTAAAAGACGTTATCTCCACACTAAAGAAAGCCGGCATACGGGTTTCCATCTTCCTCAATGCAGAAGTTGATAAAGTAGCAGGCGCTAAAAGTGCAGGTGCAGACCGTATTGAACTCTATACCGGTCCTTACGCAGAAGAATATACGAAAGCACGTACCCAGTTGCAAAATCTTCAGGTATTCAACGATTATAAAGATACTGCCCGCGAAGCCACCGCTTTGGGACTGGAACTAAACGCAGGCCATGATCTCAATCTCGAAAACCTGCGCTTCTTCAAATTACATATCCCCCAACTGAAAGAAGTTTCCATTGGCCACGCACTCGTGGCAGACGCCATTTATTTCGGCCTGGAAAACACGATTCAGTTGTATAAAAGGCAACTACAGGATTAAAAATATTTAGAGATTTTTTGATTTACGAATTTAGGGATTTGAAATGCAGCAGAGATTATCAATTAGATCTCCGCTGCATTTCAAATCCCTAAATTCGTAAATCAAAAAATCCCTAAATATTTATTATCGCTTCAATAACGCAATTTCCAGTACCTGGTTCATTTGCTTCACATAATGAAACTTCATCCCTTTGATATAGGCGGGATTAATTTCCTTAATATCCTTTTCATTTTGCCAACAAAGGATCACTTCCCGGATGCCTGCCCTTTTGGCTGCCAGTATTTTTTCCTTGATACCACCTACCGGCAATACCTGTCCGCGTAAGGTGATCTCTCCTGTCATCGCCAGATAGGACTTTACTTTACGACCGGTGAATATGGATGCCAGGGCCGTGAGCATGGTAATACCTGCACTCGGACCATCTTTCGGTACGGCGCCTTCCGGTACGTGTACATGCACACTTTTTGTTGTAAACAACTTAGGGTCCAGCTTCAGTTCTGTAGCGTGTGCATGCAGATAGCTGAGTGCCGTAACGGCAGATTCCTTCATCACATTACCGAGGTTGCCCGTCAGTTTCAGATCGCCTTTACCTTCGCTCAGACTACTTTCAATAAACAGGATATCACCGCCCACATAAGTCCAGGCAAGGCCAACAGCCACGCCCGGCGGGTTACCCACTTTATAGATCTCGTTGGAATAACGCGGCTTGCCCAGGATCTTTTCAATCGTAGCATCCGTGATAGTTTCCGGCAGTGGACGATCCATTGCCACCTGTTTGGCCAGGTTACGCATGATGGAAGCAAACTGTCTGTCCAGCTCACGCACACCGCTTTCCCTCGTATAATCAGCAATGATATGCTCTATAACGGGATTGCCTATACGAAATTTAGTATTTTTCAAACCATGCGCTTCCTTCTGTTTCGGCAGCAGGTGACGCTTCGCGATCTCTGTCTTTTCTTCGATAGAATAACCGCTCAGGTCAATGATCTCCAGCCTGTCGCGCAGTGCAGGGTGAATAGCATTGATATTGTTTGCGGTAGCAATGAATAACACTTTGCTCAGGTCATATTCCAGCTCCAGATAGTTATCATAAAAGGCGCTGTTCTGTTCAGGGTCCAGTACTTCCAGTAAAGCGGAACTCGGATCTCCACGCAGGTCATTACCTATTTTATCAATTTCATCCAGGATCATCACCGGGTTAGAGGATTTGATCTTGCGGATAGATTGTACCACCCTGCCCGGCATGGCGCCGATATAGGTTTTACGGTGGCCCCTGATCTCACTCTCGTCATGCAATCCACCCAGGCTTAGTCGTACATACTTACGACCCACTGCGTTGGCTATAGAGCGTCCCAGGGACGTTTTACCGATACCCGGAGGGCCTACAAAACACAGGATAGGTGACTTCATGTCGCCTTTCAGTTTCAGCACCGCCAGGTATTCCAGGATTCTTTCCTTGATCTTATCCATGCCGTAATGGTCATGATCCAGTATCTTCTTGGCCTTTTTCAGGTCGTAGCTATCGGTCGTGTAGTCGTTCCAGGGCAGGTCCAGCAAGAGGTCCAGGTGGTTGTACACCACGCTGTAATCAGGCGTGCTGGGATGCATACGCTCCAGTTTCTCAATACCTTTGGCAAAAGCTTCTGCAGCCGTGGCCGGCCACTTCTTTTCTTCCGCCTTGCGCTTCATTTCCTTGATCTCCCGGTCATTGGCATCACCGCCCAGTTCTTCCTTGATGGACTTCATCTGCTGTTGCAGGAAATAATCCCGCTGTTGCTTGTCGAGGTCCGCCTTGGTTTTATTCGTGATCTTATGTTTCAGCTCTGCCAACTGCAATTCTGTTTGCAGCAGTTGCATCAACAGCTCCGCACGTGTGCGCAGGTTGTTGATTTCCAGCAATTGCTGTTTTTCTTTCAGGTCAGAATTAAGGTTGGAAGAAACGAAATGCACCAGGAAAGAAGCATTTTCAATATTTTTCAGGATGATGCTGGCCTCCGATGGCAGGTTGGGCGACAACTCAATGATCTGGGCAGCCAGGTCCTTTATAGAGGAAATGTATGCTTCAAATTCAGAGTCATCTTCCGCTATCTCATCGTGTAAAACGGTAATCTTCGCTTTGAAATACGGATCTTCTGTAACGATCTCCTCTATTTTAAAGCGTTTGCGGCCCTGGATGATGATAGTAGTGCCGCCATCCGGCATTTTTATCAGCTTTACAATACGTGCCACCGTGCCCACTTCACTCAGATCCGCTACGTTGGGATCTTCAATCGTACTGTCTTTCTGCGCTACAACCCCGATCATTTTGTCAGTTTTGTACGCATCATTTACCGCCTTTATGGATTTGTCCCGGCCTACCGTTATGGGTATAACAACGCCAGGGAATAATACTGTATTTCGTAATGGTAATAATGCCAGCTCATCGGGAATCTTTTCATCCTCCTGACCTTCCCCATCTTCATTCAAAGGGATAATAGGCATGAACTCCATTTCATCTTCCGAATTTCCTAAATAAAATCTGTTCATCTGAGATATTTAAAGCCTCGGAGGACATTCTGGCAGACAAAGCTGCGCAAGTCCTCGTTTTTTTATGTATACCTACATTGTCAAGTTTGGTGCCAAGTGACTTGATGGCAGTGCAAAAAAAAGTACGAATGACGGCCGTCATTCGTACTTTCTGATTTTCTTTTTTGAGCTTCTTTATAAAGTAACCCCAACACCTAACTGAATGCTCTGGTTTTTCCAGTTGCTGGTGGAGGTAACGTCGTTCAACCCTTTCACATCATTAAAGCCAATAATATAACGGGCACTGACGTTAACGATAGGCAGTTGTAACCATAAACCGGCCACACCGGAAATTTCACCGCCTTTGAAAGCCTCATTGGCAGCGCCAAATACCTTCTTATCACTGACCATTGCACCAAACTGAGGCCCTACCTGCAATTTAATGCGGGGACTTCCCAGGTCGATATTTGCCAGCAAAGGAATGCTGAGGTAATTCAGGTTTACTTCTTTACGGTTGTCGGAGGTGCTTACATCTTTGTAGATGTCACTGAATTGATCCGTGGTTTTTGTTTTAGTAGAGGAAAACACCAGTTCTCCCTGTACACCAAAACCCTTTACCAGGTTTACCTGTGCAAAAGCACCCAGGTGATACCCCAGTTTAAAACCATCCTGGAAGCCCGAACCATCCAGTTTCCCGAGGTTCGCACCACCTTTTACACCAAAGCGCAACAACTTACCTTGTGCCTGAACAGAGGTAACAGCCGCAGTCATCATCAGTACTGCAACGGCAAAAAATAGTTTCTTCATAAACTTTTTTTAATAGTTATGGTTAAAATATAGACGTCTGAGCGTGGCAAAACCCCTACTTATGACTCCGCCCATTAAATACAAATTCCGTGCTATTTGTTAAAGGAATCAGAAACCATAGCCCACGCGGGCTGTGAAATAACTCATCACATGTAAGTCAGGCCCGGTAAATGGTTTAAATACCGTAAAAGAAGGGGAAGCTGTAAATTTTCCGATGAGATAAGATAAGTTGAAGGTAAAATCAAGCGCGCGGGGCTCAAAATTGGTATGATCAGTAAAACCCATCCCTTCACCCATGTGATGTTCTCTTTTCAGTTTAGGCGACCGCATGATGTACTGAAAGGACTTTAACTGGCTGAAGTAATTGGCTGTACCCATCGTTAATCCTGCTGAAGGGGTTAATAACACGGCATCATGATGATTGACCACGCCGTAAAATATAAAGGGATGCCGGACGGCGGCAATCAGATTAAAATCACGCCCCTGTATCGTTTGCTCCCGCAGCTTACCCCGCCACAACTCCTTTCCCCAGCCGTAATCCAGGCTGACACCGGGTTGTAGCCACCATTTGCGGTAGTAGAAATAAGCAAATAATTCATTTTTAATCGGCGTGCCCGGTACATCCGTTGAATCAGCAAAGAAGTACCGCGTATAGGATATACCTGTAAGGATGTTTTTGTTTTTCGTATAGTCGTAACCGGCAGTAAGATCATATTCAAACCAGGGATTACTATCTGCATTAAAAAGATAATAACCGCTGATACCGCCATAGAAGCCACTTTTATGATACCATGATAACGATGGGGAGATAAATGCTTTTAGTAGGATCGGTTGTTCGTAGTTGGGGGTTTTATTGCCATAAGCGGGATTGTTTCCATACCCCAGGCCAACCACTACCTCACTTTTTTCCTGTTTACGCAACAGCGAATCCAGCTGTCTTTCCAGCTCGGCTAAAGACTGGCCCATAACGAGGCGACAGCATAACAGCAACAGGCATGTGAAATAAACGCGCATCATACAGATATACTAGATGCAAGATAGAATAATTAAATATTTACGGATTTTTTGATTTACGAATTTAGGGATTTGAAATGCAGCGGAGATCTAATTGATTATCTCCGCTGCATTTCAAATCCCTAAATTCGTAAATCAAAAAATCCGTAAATTATACAAGGTCTATGACGGTAATTTCCGGCAATACGCCCACTCTGCCTGGGTATCCGAGAAAACCAAAGCCCCTGTTGACATACAGTCTTTGTTCGCCTTCTTTGTACAACCCGGCCCATTCTTTATAAAAGTATTGGGCAGGGCTCCATTTCAGCCCGGGGATTTCAATACCGAACTGCAT
Organism: Chitinophaga sp. MM2321; assembly: GCF_964033635.1. NCBI lineage: Bacteria > Pseudomonadati > Bacteroidota > Chitinophagia > Chitinophagales > Chitinophagaceae > Chitinophaga > Chitinophaga sp. MM2321. The sequence goes on along the minus strand of NZ_OZ035533.1, from coordinate 953,195 downwards.
GCCGTGGGTATGCCCGGCCAGCGTGAGTGCGATATCAGGATATTCTGTGCGGATCTGCGCATCCCAGTGGGTAGGGTCGTGCGACAGCAATATTTTAAAGGGTATATGACTGGTGCCTTCGTAGGCGCGTTTCAGGTCACCATAGCGCGGGAAGCGTTTGATGGCACTCCAGTTTTCCACACCCAGCAAAGCAATCTGTTCACCTCCTTTTTCGAGGATCACGTTTTCATTCATCATCAGCTTCCAGCCCAGGTCTTTGTGAACACCTTTCAGTTTTTCCAGGTTTTCTTCCCGGAGGGCACTGTAACCATTGGGTGTTTTATCCGGCCAGGGGTAATAGTCGCCATAGTCGTGGTTGCCGAGTGTTGAATACACGCCCATCGGTGCTTTTATCTGGCTAAACATCTCCATCCATTGCGCCATTTCATCGGCCCGGTCATTGACCAGATCGCCGGTAAACAACACCAGGTCTGCCTTTTGTGCATTGATGAGGTCTACCCCTTTCTGCACGGCCTCCCGGTTGGCGAAGCTGCCGGAGTGGATATCGGAGATCTGCAAAACACGCAGGCCCTTGAACGAAGCCGGCAGGTTTTTAAAGGCTATTTTCAGCTTATGTACGCGGTAGTTGTATTTATTGGAAAAGCCATATACCAGTGTAGCGAAGAGGCTACCGCCGGCAATGAGTCCCAGCCTGTTGAGGAACTGGGAGCGGGAAAGTCCGCTCACTACCCCTTCCGGCATATTGGTGGCTGCCGGAGCAAATTGGCGGATGATCCACAATACTCCCCTGCGCAGATCATCTACCAGCAGAAATACGGCTGCCAGCAGTTTTGCCAGTACCAGGCCAATGAAAATGGCCATCATATAGGATTTAAGCGGAGCAGGCCAGTTATGCCAGTTGATAAATGGCAACAGGATGAGTATAACCAGGCATGATATAGAAATTGTCCAGTAAATAATATAGGTTATATTCCTTACCCTGGGTAGAGACATGTACACCATAGCCCTGACCGCCTGAAAAACATAAATGTCCAGTAAGAGCAGAAAAATGATCAGAAAGATGGAATTTAATCCGGGTCGCATTACTAAAATTTAATATAGATATAAAATGAAACAGCAATTTAACACATCTTATCGGGTAGAAAATGTTAAAACCCGATAGTGCCTGTGATGCAGACGATCAAAAAACAGATAAATTGTAGTATTTCCCGCGATTGCAGAAAATATTCCTTTGGTATTCTTATCATGCCATACTGAAGCTCATTTCCGGTCTGTTTTCCCCCGGCCGGAATAGTTTGTGAATAAATAAATATACTACAGCGACCGATTTCTATCTAATCGTTGTATTTTTGTCCGATTCGGGCTACATTTAATTATAAAGAGGAATTAATATCAGCAAAGAAGTTTGGACCATGAAGTACACAAATTACGGGCATTCCTGTTTTGCAGTAGAAATCAAGGGTAAAAAGATTCTTTTTGATCCTTTTATTACCCCTAATGAGCTGGCCAAAGGGGTGGATATCAATGCCATAACGGCGGATTATATTTTTGTTTCCCATGCCCATGATGATCATACGGCAGATCTGGTAGACCTGGCGAAAAGGACGAATGCTACCGTAGTTTCGAATTATGAAATTGTGGTATGGGCTGGTAAACAGGGGCTTGAGAAATTACACCCCATGAATACCGGCGGCAAATGGAAGTTTGACTTTGGCACCGTAAAATGTGTTGTAGCGCAACATTCCAGCAGTTTCCAGGATGGCAGTTACGGGGGTAACCCGATGGGATTTGTATTTGTGACAGAAGAGGGTAACTTCTACTATAGCGGCGATACCGCACTTACTTTTGATATGGAGCTGGTACCGGCTATTGCAACACTGGATTTTGCCGTGTTGCCTATTGGTGATAATTTCACCATGGGTATTGAAGATGCAATAGCGGCGGCAGAATTGATAGAATGTGAAAAAATAATTGGCGTACACTACGATACGTTCGGGTACGTTAAGATAGACAAGCAAGAAGCTATGCGGCAATTTGATGAGGCCGGTCTGGAACTGATGCTACCTGAAATCGGAAGTACTATTGAGGTTTGAGGAAGAGGTGATCATGGCTGTTCAATCCTTTATCCTATAAATAACCCTTTTGAATTTTAAATTACACAATGGCTAGAGTAATCGCAATCGCCAATCAGAAAGGTGGCGTAGGAAAAACTACAAGTGCAATAAACCTGGCAAGCAGCCTGGCTGTGCTGGAATTTAAAACACTCCTTGTAGACGCCGACCCACAGGCAAACAGTACCACAGGACTGGGTTATGACCTGCGCAATGTGCAGCAGAGCCTCTATGACTGTATGGTAAACGATGTTCAGGCCAAAGACGTGATACTGGAATCTGATACCCCTTATCTGAAAGTGCTGCCCTCCCATATCGACCTGGTAGGTGCAGAACTGGAACTGATCAACCATCCCAGCAGGGAAAGGGTGATGAAGCAGGTAGTGGATTCCGTGAAAGATGATTACGATTTTGTTATAGTAGACTGCTCTCCTTCACTTGGACTGATCACGGTAAATGCCCTGGTGGCATCCAACTCTGTTATTATCCCGGTGCAGTGTGAGTTTTTTGCATTGGAAGGATTGGGTAAATTGCTCAATACCATCAAAATTGTGCAGAGCAGACTGAATATAGAACTGGAAATTGAAGGCATCTTAATGACCATGTATGATGGCCGTCTACGCCTGAGCAACCAGGTTGTGGATGAAGTAAAACAGCATTTCGAGGAAAGCGTATTTAACACGATCATACACCGGAATACGAAACTGGGAGAGGCGCCGAGCTTCGGTAAATCTGTCATTATGTACGATGCGGCCAGCACAGGAGCTATCAACTACCTGAACCTGGCAAAAGAAATTCTGCAAAAACATAATTACACCCAAATTAAATCCAAAGACAAAATCTTAGCTATCAACGATGACCAATCCAAGTAAGAAAGAGGCGTTGGGTAAAGGCATCCGCTCGCTGCTGCAAAACATAGACACTGATCTGAAGCAAACTGCCGGCGCCCTGGGCGACAAGGTAGTACCTGCTGCTATTGGTATTGAACGCATCCCGCTGGATCAGATTGTAACCAATCCGAAACAGCCGCGTCGTGACTTTGATGAGGTTTCATTACAGGAGCTGAGCCAGTCTATCCGGCTGCATGATGTGATCCAGCCCATCACCATTGCAAAAATCAGCAACAAAAAATACCAGCTTGTTGCCGGTGAAAGACGCTTGCGCGCCAGTAAAATGGCCGGGCTGAAAGATATCCCGGCTTATATCCGCCAGGTAAATGACCAGGAACTGCTGGAATTGGCGTTGCTGGAAAACCTGCAACGGGAAAACCTCAACGCCATTGAGGTTGGACTCAGTTACAAGCGTTTAATGGACGAATGCACCCTCACACAGGAGCAGGTAGCCGAACGCATGGGCAAAGAAAGAAGTACCGTCACCAACTATATCCGTTTGCTGAAACTCCCCCCTGATATCCAGGTGGCAGTGCGCAACGGACAACTCAGTATGGGTCATGCCCGTGTACTGACTGGTGTTGAAAATGTGGAAAACCAGCTTTTCCTCTATAATGAAATATTGCAGAACGGCTTGTCAGTAAGACAAACCGAAGAACTGGCCCGCCGGATCAATCAGGCAGATAAAGGCAATCATCAGAAAGCGGCTAAACTCAAACTGCCACCGGCATATCAGAAAATTCAGGATAACCTGGCCTCTCACTTCGCTACCAAAGTGAAGCTGGACAGGGGTAAGAATGGCAAGGGCAATATTGTGATTGAATTCTATTCAGATGAAGAACTGGATAGTATTCTCGAAAAAATAGATATATACGGTGGCTAACAAGGCTGGAAATATTTTTCATTTATTTCATAACTCTTTCCTGGTATTGCTGGTAATACTGATCCCTGCTATGGTGCAGGCACAGGATACCTTACGGCCCATTGCCAAAACAATGGATACGCTGATCCGGCCAATACCTGCCCCCGGCACTGATACCGTTGGCAAAAAGGCACAAAAGGCAGCAGACAGCAGTCGTATTGCCCTGGACGCCCCGCCACCACACAGTCCGCGCAAGGCGGCCCTTTATTCGGCTGTACTTCCGGGCCTCGGACAGGCTTATAACCGGGAATACTGGAAGATGCCTTTGGTATACGCCGCATTAGGTACCTGTACCTACTTCTTTGTTTTTAACATGAGTGAGTACAAAACCTACCGGGATGCCTACCGGTTGCGGGTAGACGGAAATCCTGATACGCACGACGAGTTTGAGAAAACGATCCAGAATCCGGAATCACTGAAAGTTTACAGGGACTATTACCGTCAGAACCTGGATTATTCCGTACTTTTCTTTGTACTGGCTTATGGGCTGAACATCGCGGACGCCACTGTATTCGCACATCTGCGTACCTTTGATATGTCTGATGACCTCAGTATCCGGATTTCGCCTACATTGATCAACAACCGCACCCTGGGCATTGGTGTTAATATTTTACTCGGTGGTAAAAAGAGCAGGAGCAACAGTTCCTTTTACGCCGGTCGCTAAATTAAATCTCCATCAACATAAAATATAACAAGTAAGGGTTATGAAAATTGCGCTTATCGGATATGGTAAAATGGGAAAGGCTATAGACGCCATTGCCACGGCTAAAGGTCATGAAATAGTACTCCGGGTGGATGTCAACAGCCAGCACCTGCTCACCAGGGAACTCCTGGGTCAGGCAGATGTAGCGATTGAGTTTACAACACCTGAAACAGCCTATCATAACGTACTGAAATGCTTTGAAGCCAATGTGCCCGTAGTATGCGGTACCACAGGCTGGCTGGATAAACTGCCGGAAATCAAAGCCCTGTGCGAAGAAAAACATCATGCCTTTTTGCATGCTACCAATTTCAGCATAGGTGTGAATATCTTTTTTGAAGTAAATAAGAAGCTGGCGGCCCTGATGGCCACACAGCCACAATATGATGTATCGATGGAAGAAATTCATCATACACAAAAGAAAGATGCCCCCAGCGGAACGGCGCTCACACTGGCAGAACAGCTGCTGGCAACGGTTACCCGTAAAACAGGTTGGGTAAATGAAGAAAGCGGGCAACCGGATGTATTATCCATTATTTCCAAACGCATAGATCCGGCGCCAGGCACACATAGCGTCACTTATACTTCCGGTATCGATGATATCAGCATTACCCATACGGCGCATTCCCGCGAAGGATTTGCCGCAGGAGCCGTAACAGCGGCGGAATGGCTGAAAGGCAAGGCGGGTGTATTTACGATGAAAGACGTACTAAACCTTTAAATTACCAAATCACTGAAAAAGGAGTTCCCCGGGCACCCGGAAAGGAGGCCCGGTTTAACAAACCTGCATTTACAGCCATGTATCCAAAAGACGCAGGAACAGCTTATATTTGCTCAGTCAAAAATGTTCACCAGCACCAATATACATCCGGGAGGGATGCAAACAAGTGAGTATGTTATCAAAAAAAACACAGTATGCTTTTCACGCATTGATTCACCTGGCGGAAAATGTGGATAAGGGTCCCATCCTGATTTCTGAGATTGCACAAGAAAAGAATATCTCTATTAAATTCCTCGAAAACATCTTGCTGGAATTGAAAAATGCAGGTATTCTCGGTAGTAAAAAAGGAAAAGGTGGTGGCTATTATCTCATGAAACCCCCGAAGGAAATTGCGCTCGCAAAGATCATTCGTTTGCTGGATGGGCCTATTGCGCTGCTCCCCTGTGTGAGCCTGAACTATTACGAGCGTTGCGAAAACTGCCGTGATGAAGCTATCTGCGGCCTCAATGAGGTAATGAGCAAAGTAAGGGATGCTACCCTGAAATTATTGGAAACCAAAACACTGAAAGACATTTTAACCCGTAATTAGCCTACATAGATTACGGGTTTTCTCTACTATTAAACCCGGTCAAACCCGGATATACTGATTGATGCCCCTCCGGGGGCATATTGTGTTTTACGGAATGCCGCGCTGGCTGATTTGACCCGCTACGGATGAAATACCGGCATGAAATTATCATTTTCACTAATACCGACCGGGTTAAATAAAAATCATTTCCGCCACCATAGCCCTATTGGCATAAAAGGAATAATTTTTTACCTTATTAGTCTATCTTTTTTATAGGTTTTATGTAATTTTGTTAATGGAGTAAGTAAAATTACCCCTGGCACTTAGGCATATCAACTTTAAGGAAGATTTACATGACAGACATTACCACCGCGCTGGTCAACAAGCCGGTAGAGGAAGCAATACAATATCTGCTGGAGCAATATCCGGGAGGTGTAGCGTTTTCCACCTCTTTTGGCCAGGAAGACCAGGTAATCGCAGACATTATCTGGCGTAATCATTTGCCCGTTAGAGTTTTTACCCTGGATACAGGCCGACTGTTCCAGGAAACGTACGACCTGATGGACCTCACCATGGCCCGCTACAAACAACCTGTGGAAGTATTTTTTCCCGAAACAGCTGCTGTAGAGAAACTGGTGGCCGCAAAGGGGCCCAACAGCTTTTATGAATCTGTAGAAAACCGTAAAGAGTGCTGTGGCATCCGTAAGATAGTGCCGCTGAACAGGGCGCTCGAAGGCGTGAAAGTCTGGATCACCGGGCTGCGTGCTGAACAATCCGACAACCGCCACGACATGCAGGCGTTGGAATGGGACGAGCAACGGCGTCTCTATAAATATAATCCGCTTATCCATTGGGGCTATGATGAAGTGCTCGATTATCTGGCCAAACACAACGTGCCTTATAACAAACTGCACGACAAAGGCTTCGTGAGCATTGGCTGTGCACCCTGTACACGAGCCATCGAACCGGGAGAGCATCCGCGCGCCGGCCGGTGGTGGTGGGAACAGTCGCAGAAAGAATGCGGCCTGCACGGATAATAATCACTTCTAATCATTAAACTATTTCTGGTCTATGACTAATACAATAAATTGGGAATTTCCGCAGGCACTGGAAGATGAAGCAATATATATTCTTCGGGAAACAGCTGCCCAGTTTGAGAAACCGGTACTCCTGTTTTCCGGTGGTAAAGATTCTATTACCCTTGTCAGACTTGCACAAAAAGCTTTTTATCCCGGTAAGATCCCTTTCTCCTTACTACACGTGGATACCGGCCATAACTTTCCGGAAACCATTTCATTCCGCGACCAGCTGGTAAGCTCACTCGGTCTGGATATTATCGTAAGAAACGTACAGGACAGCATCAACCAGGGCAAAGTACAGGAAGAAACAGGGAAATACGCCAGCCGTAACGCCCTGCAAACAGTAACCCTGCTGGATGCTATTGAAGAAGGTAAATTTGATGCCTGCATCGGTGGCGCGCGCCGCGATGAAGAAAAGGCACGTGCCAAGGAAAGAATATTTTCCGTACGCGATGAATTTGGCCAATGGAACGCCAAAATGCAACGCCCTGAACTGTTTGACCTGCTCAACGGGAAAATTAACATAGGCGAAAACGTGCGGGTATTCCCTATCTCCAACTGGACAGAACTGGATGTATGGAATTATATCCGTCGGGAAAAACTGGAGATTCCATCTATTTATTTCGCACACGAAAGAGAAATCATTGAGCGTGACGGTCTTTACTGGCCTTACTCTCCCTTTCTCAATACCACCGCTGAAGAAGTGCCTTACCGCCAGACAGTACGTTTCCGTACTGTAGGTGATATGACCTGTACAGCAGCCGTGCTTTCTGAAGCCGATAAACTGGAAGATATCATTGCCGAAATTATGGAAGCAAAGATCTCCGAACGTGGCGCACGTATCGATGATAAACGGTCAGAAGCCGCCATGGAAAAGAGAAAGCAGGCAGGATACTTTTAGTACTGCCCGCAAAGCAAATATTAACACATTCGAACTAACTTTTTTGGTCAACAGCTCACAGCTCACCACCAAAAGCTAAAAGCTAAAAATAATATGGAGGTTTTACGTATAGCCACTTCCGGTAGTGTGGACGATGGTAAAAGCACATTAATAGGCCGTTTACTCTACGATACCAACTCTATCCCCCAGGATAAAATGGAAGCACTCCATGCCGCCAGCAAGCGCAAGGGGCTCGACTTCACCGATCTGTCACTGCTGACAGACGGACTGGTTGCAGAACGTGAGCAGGGCATCACCATAGATGTGGCCCACATCTACTTCTCCACCCCTACCCGCAAATATATCATTGCCGATACGCCCGGCCATATTGAATATACCCGTAACATGGTTACCGGCGCTTCCAATGCGCAGGTATCCCTGATCCTGATTGACGCCAGAAGAGGCATTGTGGAACAAACACACCGTCACTTCTTCATCGCCAACCTGCTTCGCATCCCCTATCTGCTGGTATGCGTAAATAAAATGGACCTGGTAGAATACAGCGAAGCCCGTTTCAACCAGATCATGGAAGACTTTCAGCAACTGCTGGACAACGCCGCTTTCAAAGGACAGGAAATAAAATTCATCCCCATTTCATCCTTATATGGTGAAAATGTGGCGTCACGCACCGGCGCTATAAACTGGTATAAAGGCGATACCCTGCTGGAATACCTGGAGCGGATTACTTTTGATCATGAAGACAGAAATCATCCTGCACGCTTTCCGATACAAAGCGTAATCAGACCCAGAACCACCGAGCACCACGACTTCCGCGGCTTTGCCGGGAAAGTGGCCAGTGGTCATTTTACGGTAGGTGATGAAGTGATTTCCCTGCCATCAGGTCAGAAAAGCAAGATCAAAACGATTGAACAATTTGAATCGCAACTAACGGTGGCGAATGCACGTGAAAGCGTGATCATCACACTGGAAGATGAAATAGATAGCAGCCGCGGTAACATGTTGGTTAAAACCAACGAACTGCCGGAGCAACGGAAAGAAATAGCTGCTTACATCTGCTGGATGGATCAGCAGAAACTGACTACCGGCAAAACGTACCTGTTACAGCATGGTATCAACCGGGTAAAGGCCAAAGTGCAGCAGATCCAGTTTGTAACAGATGTGACCAACCACCTGCAAACAGCCGATAAAAACGAAATGAGCCTGAATGATATAGGTAAGATCAGCATTAAAACAGCACAGCCTGTTTTCGCGGATTCTTATCATGAAAACCCCGCCAATGGCGCCTTCATCCTGATCGATGAATTTAATAACACGACAGTAGCTGTTGGATTTATTGACTAAAAATTACACCTTATAAATAAAACGCGACGACCTGCCTGCAGGTCGTCGCGTTTTATTTATAAGGTGTAGTGTACACTATATATTCTTCATCATATCTTCCGTCATCTTCACCAGGTCATACTCGGGTTTCCATCCCCAGTCGGTCCGTGCGAGGCTGTCGTCCATGCTGTCCGGCCATCCGTCGGCTATTTGCTGGCGGTAATCCGGCTCATAGCTGATCGTGAACGCAGGCATATGTTGTTTGATTTCTGCCGCAATTTCTTTTGGGGAGAAGCTCATAGCAGAGAGGTTATAGGCGGAACGCACAGAAATTTTCGAAGCATCGGCTTCCATCAGTTCAATGGTGGCGCGGATAGCATCCGGCATATACATCATGGGCAGATAGGTGTTTTCTGCCAGGAAGCTCGTATAATGTTGGTTTTCCTTTGCTTCGTGGAAAATTTCAATGGCATAGTCGGTAGTACCGCCGCCTGGCGCCGATTTATAGCTGATCAGTCCGGGATAACGCAGGCTTCTTACATCTACGCCATAGCGGTTATTATAATATTCGCACCAGCGTTCACCGGCAAATTTGCTGATCCCATAAATAGTGGTAGGCTCAATAATGGTATGCTGCGGTGTATCCTGTAGCGGCGAATTAGGGCCAAAAACTGCAATAGAGCTGGGCCAGTATATTTTATCAAGATTTTCTTCTTTTGCAATATCCAGTACGTTCAACAGGCTTTGCATATTGATATGCCAGGCCAGTAAAGGATTTTTTTCGCCGGTGGCAGACAGAATCGCCGCCAGCAGGTAGATCTGGGTAATATTATGCCTGATGACCAGTACATGCAGCATTTCTTTATTCATTACATCCAGCGATACATAAGGACCGGTTCCTTTCAACAGATCATGTTCCTCCCGAAGATCTGATGCCAGTACGCCGGCATCTCCATACATTTTTCTCAAAGCCAGCGTCAGCTCTACGCCAATTTGTCCGCAGGCACCTATTACCAGGATCTTATCTTTCTTCATACAAACTATACTATTTGAATTGGAGCGTAATATTAACGGGTTCACCGGTATTTCCGCACACCCCACCTTCCCGCATGACAATGCTGTAACAATAAAAGTAACAAGGAAGGAGGTAAGAGGTTTGAGGATTACAAAAGTATGACAAGACCAGGATTTAAGGATGAACGGATTTATAAGATGGGTGTTATTTGTGAAATTTTGTGTTATTTATATCTTTCTATGTCTTTTATACCTTTTATACATTTTTATATCTTCTTATATCTTCTTATAAATTTTTATATCTATATATGATAATTAATAAAAAATCCTGATCCTCGTTCCATCCTTTAAATCCTATAAATCCTTTAATCTTGGTACCTTTGCATTTCGATTAATGACTCAATAGTTTATATAATTATGAAGCATCTCAAATCATTGTTCAAAGAGCAATATAATCCGGACAATTTCTTTCTGATTGCAGGACCCTGTGTGATTGAAGAAGAAGAAATACTGACGACGGTAGCGGAAAAAGTATCTGCTATCTGCAAAAGACTGGCGATTCCTTATATTTTTAAAGCATCGTATCGCAAGGCTAACCGTACCAGTGTGCATTCCTTTACTGGTATTGGGGATGTAGAAGGACTGGAACTGTTACAAAATGTAGGTAAAGCCTTTAATGTACCGGTAACCTCGGACATCCACTCTGCTGCGGAAGCGGCTATGGCGGCGGCTTATGTGGATGTATTACAGATCCCAGCCTTTCTTTGCCGGCAAACGGATATCCTGATTGCTGCTGCTGAAACAGGCAAGGTGGTGAATGTAAAGAAAGGGCAGTTCCTCAGCGGAGAGTCCATGAAATTTGCAGTGGAAAAGATCAAAGGTGCTGGAAATGACCACATCATCCTGACCGAACGTGGTACTACTTTCGGTTACCAGGACCTGGTGGTTGATTACCGCAATATTCCTATCATGAAACATCTGGGAGAGCCTGTGGTGATGGATTGTACGCATTCCCTGCAACAGCCCAATCAAACCAGCGGCGTAACCGGTGGTAACCCGCAAATGATCAGTACCATTGCCCAGGCAGCTATTGCTACCGGTGCTGATGGCCTGTTTATAGAAACACATCCCGACCCTTCCAAAGCAAAATCCGATGGCGCCAATATGCTGCGCCTTGACCTGCTGGAAGAATTACTGGAAAAACTGGTGGCTATCAGGAAGGTGGTGAAAAGTTTTTAGTTCCGCTTTCCCTTGTTAATAGCGAAACGCTTGTTGCTTTGAGGTGTTTTATGTAAATTCATAAAACACTAAAATCTACTCACAATGATCAGTTTGCACCATTTAAAATCAGGTGATACCGTTATTACGCAGTACGAAGGAGTGGAAAAAGTTGGCAAGGTGCTGCAGGTAGATCATGAAGAAAAGAAAGCACTTGTTCTGACGGAAGAGGTAAATGAATTCTGGTATGACCTGGAAAATCTGTTTCCTATTCACCTGAATGAACAAACCTTGTTAGGATTGCAGTTTCACAAAGATGAAGCGGCATCGGGTAATGGTAAAGGAACTTTATATGTGAGAGGACCTTTTTCTGTAAGATTTTATGGAGAAGGGCATCAACCGTTGCTGGCATTGCATTACCGCGATGAAACACGGGATCTGAAAGAGAATATTACCCTGAATGAATTGCAGAATCACTATTTGGAAATGACTAATTTTCACCTGGAATAAAAACAAAGGATCAGACCATGATTAAACAGAAAATAAGGATTTACAGGATGGGTACTGGAGATGTGAGCGAAGATATTCGCATTGTTCTTCTGCACCCATCCTGTAAATCCTTATTTTCTGTTTAATCCTGGTCTATCTTCTTATAAAATACCTTAGAGGTAACGTAGAGGGTTTCGCCTGGCGTTCTGAATATAATTCTTCATATTTACCCAGAAAGCGAGAATCATATAAACGATTACGGGTGATCCCATCGTAAGAAAAGTGGCATAAATGAAAAAGAGGCGTATGCGGGAAGTGGCTACTCCGAGTTTATCTCCAATAGCAGCACATACACCGAACGCTTTCCATTCCACGAAATCTTTAATCCGGTTCATGTTTCAAATTTATTGAATTCCGGTCGTAAAAACAAGCATTCCAACAGTAACCAAGGCAGGATAATCCCTGTCTTTTTGTGTGTGATAAAGCATCTTACAAGAAAAGGTTTCCGTTTATCCGTCTTAATCCGTACTATTTAATTTAAAAACTTGTTGTTTTTAGTTAATTTTGCATGCAATTTTTAACCGCTCTTAAATTAATTTTTTTCCCATGGTGTTTGATATTGACATGATTAAAAAAGTGTATGCGGCACTACCGGGTAAGGTGGAAGCAACCCGTAAGATGTTAGGTCGCCCGCTCACACTTGCCGAGAAGATTTTATACGCTCATTTGTATGCACCTACAACCACGCCTTACGAAAGAGGCAAATCCTATGTTGAATTTGCGCCGGATCGTGTAGCGATGCAGGATGCAACAGCCCAGATGGCTTTGCTCCAGTTTATGACCTGTGGTCGTGATAGAGTAGCGGTTCCCTCCACTGTACACTGTGATCACCTTATACAAGCAAAAGTAGGCGCCACACAAGATCTGGCGACTGCTATTGATACCAATAAAGAAGTTTACGATTTTCTTTCCTCTATTTCTGATAAATACGGTATTGGTTTCTGGAAACCAGGTGCTGGTATCATCCACCAGGTAGTACTTGAAAACTACGCATTCCCCGGTGGTATGATGATCGGTACTGACTCCCACACCCCGAATGCCGGTGGTTTAGGTATGGTAGCTATTGGTGTTGGCGGCGCTGATGCTGTTGACGTAATGGCTGGTTTACCCTGGGAGCTGAAAATGCCGAAACTGATCGGTGTTAAACTGACAGGTAAAATGAGTGGTTGGACATCTGCCAAAGATATTATCCTGAAAGTAGCCGGTATCCTCACTGTAAAAGGTGGTACAGGCGCTATCGTGGAATACTTTGGTGAAGGTGCCGACAGTCTGAGTGCAACCGGTAAAGGTACTATTTGTAACATGGGTGCTGAAATCGGCGCTACCTGTTCCCTCTTCGGTTATGACAGCAAAATGGCTGATTACCTGAAGGTAACCAGCAGAGCTGAAGTAGCTGCACTGGCCGATACGGTGAAAGATCACCTGCGCCCGGATGCTGAAATATATACAGATCCTGCCAAATACTACGACCAGGTAATTGAAATCGACCTGAACGAACTGGAACCACATGTAAATGGTCCGTTCACACCGGATCTGGCATGGCCTATCTCCAAATTTGCACAGGCAGTAAAGGAAAACAACTGGCCTGAAAAACTGGAAGTAGCCCTGATCGGTTCCTGCACCAACTCTTCCTACGAAGATATTTCCCGCGCTGCCTCCCTGGCTAAACAAGCCATCGACAAGCAACTGGATATGAAATCTGAGTTTACGATCACGCCGGGTTCCGAACTGGTACGCTTCACCATCGAAAGAGATGGTTTACTGAGTACTTTCGACCAGGTTGGCGGTGTAGTACTCGCCAATGCCTGCGGTCCCTGTATAGGCCAGTGGGCGCGTCATATAGACGATCCTACCCGTAAGAACTCTATCATCACTTCCTTCAACCGTAACTTTGCGAAAAGAAATGATGGTAACGCTTCTACCCACGCATTTGTGGCTTCACCTGAAATCGTAACAGCACTGGCTATTGCAGGTAGTATTACCTTCAACCCGCTGAAAGATAAACTGAAGAACAAAAACGGTGAAGAAGTAATGCTGGACGAACCTACCGGTTTTGAACTGCCTACCAAAGGCTTCGCGGTAGAAGATGCGGGTTACCAGGCCCCTGCTGCCGATGGTAGCAAAGTGCAGGTGAAAGTATCCGAAACATCAGACCGCCTGCAACTGCTGGCGCCATTTGCTGCATGGGAAGGTATTGATCTGAAAGGACTGAAACTCCTCATCAAAGCAAAAGGTAAATGTACGACTGACCATATCTCTATGGCAGGTCCATGGCTGAAATACCGTGGTCATCTCGACAACATTTCCAACAACATGCTGATTGGTGCGATCAACGCATTCAACGATAAAAGCGATACCGTTAAGAACGCATTAACCGGCGAATATGGAGCAGTTCCTGCTACCATGCGCGATTACAAAGCCAAAGGTTTTGGCGCTGTAGTAATAGGTGATGAAAACTACGGGGAAGGTTCCAGCCGCGAACACGCTGCCATGGAACCCCGTCATCTCGGCGTTCGTGCTATACTGGTGAAATCTTTTGCCCGTATCCACGAAACCAACCTGAAAAAACAGGGTATGCTGGGACTGACCTTTGCTGATAAAGAAGATTATGAAAAAGTACAGGAAGATGATACCATTGATATCAACGGACTGACTGACTTTGCTCCCGGAAAACAACTCAGCATCGTACTGCATCACAAAGATGGCAGCACAGACGAGTTTGCCGTAAACCATACTTACAACCAACAACAGATCGAGTGGTTTAAAGCTGGTGGCGCGCTGAACGTAATCCGTGCAGAAGCAGCGAAGAAATAAATTTGATTTAGGGATTTTTTGATTTACGAATTTAGGGATTTAAAATGCAGCGAGCTTCAATATTGATCTCCGCTGCATTTTAAATCCCTAAATTTGTAAATCAAAAAATCCCTGAATTTTTATGAAGCGTATCGTCGTTTTTTGTGGCTCCAGTGCAGGACACGATCCTGTTTTTACGGAGCAGGCCACCTTACTCGGTGCTGCATTGGCCAAAAGGAATATCGGTTTGGTATATGGCGGCGCAAAAGTAGGACTAATGGGCGCTGTAGCCGATGGCGCTTTAAAGGCTGGCGGTGAAGTAACAGGCGTACTCCCCCACTTCCTGCAACAGAAAGAGCTGGCACATGCCGGCTTAAAAGAGCTGATCCTCGTAGACACCATGCATGAACGCAAAATGAAGATGAATGAACTTTGTGATGGCGTTATTGCTTTACCCGGCGGGTTCGGCACCATGGAAGAATTATTTGAAATGCTTACCTGGGGACAATTGGGCCTTCATAAAAAACCCATCGGATTATTGAATGTAAACGGCTTCTATGATGCATTGCTGCAGTTATCGCAAACCATGACAGAAAAGGGCTTCCTGTCTGCACAAAACAGGGATATGCTGCTACACAGCAGTGATATTACCGACCTGCTGACACAGATGGAAAAATATACCGCACCTGATAAGGCGAAGTGGATTACACCGGCACAAAGTTAACTACCAGAGCGGCTTGTTCAGCGTAAAACGGCGCACCAGGCTTACCCTGAAGTTGCCGGTACCGAATGCCTGATAAGTGTGTGGCACAGGCATCCTGCTGCGGGTGGTCATCCCTACATAGTGGACACCGGCAAAATACCGGCTGGAATTATACCCTAAAGAAGCACGCACCGTATTGCTGAATTGCAGGCCCACACTACGGCTCACATGACCGCTTTCCAGGAAAAGATTTGTTTGGTTCAACCCTAAGCCACCCGTCACAGAAAGCGATAAAAAAAGATGTTCTTTATAAACAAACGTATAGGCATAACCGGCATTGGCGGCTATACTGGAAATTCCTGTTTTGTAAAAATGCTCTTCCCGCAGGAACGTAGTGTCAGCAATATTGGCTGGCACCAGGGACGAATCTCCCTTGATCTTCCCTAAAAAAATTTCTCCCCCCACAATGAATGAGCCGGCGCTTTTTTTCTGGTATTCATTCTGCAGATTGGGCGCCCGGTAAGAAAACCGTTTGTCGTTGAAAATGTATTGCACATTCAGTCCGAAATCGATATTACGAATGTCAGGACGCTGTGGATAAGGATTGGCAGCCGCATATGATTTACCAAAAACCTCCTCCGGGTTAGCAATATAATATCCTTTGTAATATTGTCCGTAGAAGTCGATCGCCAGTTTACGGAGATAAATATGTGATTGCAGATCGAGATATTTTGTCTTCCCGTATTTATCGTATTTATTAATAAAAGGCAGGTTAAAACCCAGGTTCAGGCCAATAAAGCGGTAGTTGGCGCCAAAACCGATATTGAGCGGCGTATTGGGCCGGTAGAGAATATCCCTGTTTTGTTTTCTGTCAACAATATCATATTTCGTGTATTTACGGGAGCCATACAGGCGAAAGGTAATATCTTCCGTATGATCCTCAATATAGGCCGTATCATTGTCCGTATGCAGCCATTTCATCAACCTGCTCTGCGCAGACAATGGGCTGATCCGGCAGCAAACAATTAGTAATACAAGTAGTATTCGTTTGTCCATAAGCGTTGTTTCAGTTATAGGTAGCCTTTTGCAGCGGTCATTTTGGTAGTTCTATGACTTCCAGTTGTTGAATACGACCTGCCTCCAGCTGAAATCTCAGGAGTGTTTTTACTTTGTGCCAGCCTTGCTGTCCGCAAGCGCCCGGGTTCATATGCAACAAATGGAGTGCCGGGTCAGGCATTACTTTGAGGATATGAGAATGCCCGCAGATAAAGAGTTTGGGCGGATGGTTTTTTATTTGTTCCCGGATACCGGGGGCATATTTCCCCGGATAACCACCAATATGGGTCATCAATACCTCTACTCCTTCCAGGGTGAACTGAAGGGTTTCCGGGTAACGGATACGGATATCCGCACCATCGATGTTACCAAAAACAGCCCGGAAAGGTTTAAATGCTTCCAGTTTATCTGCCAGTTCCACATTGCCGATATCGCCGGCATGCCAGATTTCATCTACTTCTTCAAAATATTTAAATACCTGCGGATGCAAATAACTATGCGTGTCCGACATCAATCCAATTTTTTTCAACGGAGATTCTTTAGTGCTTTATATTATAATTTTTTATTTTAGGCTTATGTTAAAGACTCCTGTTAACAATATTACCGCCTGTCTCCTTATTTGCTGTCCTGATCGCCCGGGTATTGTAGCCGGCGTATCAAAGTTCCTGTACCAATTGGGTGCAAATATACTGGATGCCAGCCAACACAGTACAGATCCCCGTGAAGGTTTATTTTTTATGCGGATGGAATTCCAGCTGGAACTGACCGATAAAGCCGCCCTGGAACAAACTTTCCAGGAACAGGTAGCTGCGCCACTGGCGATGCAATGGCATATCCATTATAGCGATAAACGCAAACGGATGGCCATCATGGTGTCTGCCTATGATCACTGCCTGATGGAATTATTATGGAGATGGAAAAGCGGAGAGCTACAGGCAGATATTCCGCTGGTTATCTCCAATCATCCGCAGTTGGAAAAGGAATGTACGGCGCTGGACATCCCTTTTCACTATCTCCCGGTAGCTGCAGGCAGCAAGGATTTACAGGAAGATGCCGTGATAAGACTGCTTCATGAACACCGCATCGATTTTACCGTGCTAGCCAGGTATATGCAGATTTTATCACCCAGGTTTGTCAACCTTTTTCCGCAGCAGATCATCAATATCCACCATTCTTTCCTGCCAGCCTTCGCGGGCGCGCGGCCTTACCTCAACGCCTATACGAGAGGGGTAAAACTGATAGGCGCCACCGCACACTATGTTACCAATGAACTGGATGAAGGTCCCATCATTGAACAGGATGTGGCCAGGGTAAGTCATAAACATGCCGTAAACGACCTGGTGATGCTGGGCCGGGACATAGAACGGCAGGTGCTTACCAGGGCAGTGAAAGCACATATTGATAACCGCATCATTTTACACGGCAATAAAACCATTGTATTCTGACCGGGAAGGCCGTTCTGTTTATTGTATAAACTTAGCCAGCTTCTTTCCAGACACTGCATAAGCTTCGGTAATACGTACGCCGGTATCAAAATCAAAACCGGCAAACATCCGCCCTGGTGCATTGTCTACAGAAATTTTGGCTATTACATTATTCCTGTTGGCCGTTTCCACGATAATGGCTTCCGCATCAATACTGGCATTTTTACGTGCAACACCTACATTAAAGCCGGGTTCTATAAAAGTTGTGTGGAAGATGAGGGTGTATTTGGCATCTGAAAAAGAACCGGCTTTCATATCGCCGTTTTCACTAAACAAGGAATCAAATTTCGGTTCGTACCTGTCGGCACGGTCGCTACTCCAGGCTTTGGCCCAGGTGTCGCCTTTGCCGGCTTCCTTCTTGTTGTACTCTTCTGTTTTCTTTTTGACGTACTCATCTTCATTATCAAACTTGCCAACAGCAAGATGATCATAGGTAAATTCAACATTGAGTTTTTTTTCGCCTTTTAAAGGAGAAAGATCTCCTTCCACCAGCTTGATTTTCTGCGCAAAGGCGGGGATGCTCAATGCGGCCAGCAGCAAAGTTGCTGCCATTTTGGGGATTGACTGCATAACTTGACAATTTGATACAAACTTATTGAAAATATCCCAATGAGCCTGCTGCTCCCTTGTTAACTTCCCGTTACCGTCATCGCTTTCAGATATAAAAAAGGGGCATATGAAGTCAGGGACCCATACGTTTTTTAGGTAACTTTAATAGCGATGCTACAAGCAGCCTTATATAAATATCTCCGCGGGGAATGCGATACTGTAGTAAAAGCATACACACATTTGCAGCAGGCTCCCGGAGATGCCAATGCCATCCACGCCTTACGTGTGAGTGGAAAAAAGATCAGGGCATTTTTTGCACTGGTGGCACAACTGCCGGAATACACGTTCCATCCCGGCAAAGACCTTCGTGTACCAAAGCTGATACAGGCTATTGGCGGCACTTCCAGGGATACACATCTACAGGAAAAATTTCTTGCCAGACAGGAGAAAAGTATCGGCTGGCGCTTTTCAACAGCTCACCTGCTGCTGAAAAACAAACAAGCCACCACCGATACACTGATGCAGGCCGTTATTAAACGTACTGCTATAAAAAAAACAGTTGATCTGCCGGAAAACTTCAGGGAAGCCATTGCGGATACCGACAGTAAAAAAAGCATTGAAACTTTGCTAACCTTCATTGGAGAACAATACAGCCATACTACGCTACCAGCCAGTAATGCACACCATACCGTTTGGCATGCACTGCGAAAACATATGAAGGCGCTTTATTTCCAGCTAACGATTATGGACCAGGTATTACCTGCATCACGCGGAAGAAAACAATTGCTGCAACATACCAAAACAGCCGGGGAACTATTAGGCCAATGGCATGATGCCAATGCACTATTATTATTTTTGAAAGACACTATTACCAGTATGAAGAAAGAAAAGATGGCAATACCTGTAAATGCAGGGGAACTGGTGAAGCGCATACAACTGGAGACGAAGCAACTCCTGGCACAATGTGCGCTGCACATGCGCCAGGCGCCGGTAAATATTTCCTGGTAACGGTCTTAATCCAGCGAATCATCACCACAGTATGCCATCAGTATTTCAAAGATAATAGCCGCGCCCAGTCTGGCGGTGTGGTTATCTATGTCCAGTGAAGGATTCAGTTCTGCTATATCAGCACCTGTTACTTTACCGCTTTGCAGGATAGCGCGGTAACATTGCAGGAACAAGCCTCCCGGCATAATACCATTGCCCGCAGGCGCACTTACACCCGGTGCAAAAGGAGCCGCAAATACATCCATACAAGTGGTCAGGTATACTTCATCTACCTGGCTCAGGAAATGCTGAATGGCGGCAAACAGCGTGTCCTTGTCATGCAGGTGAAAAGCATCAGCACCTACATAGGTGGCGCCTTCTTCACCGGCGACATTAAACAGCTGGCGGGTATTTCCACTTTTCTGTATACCCAGTGCGAGATAATTAAAAGGCTCACCGGATTGTTTACAGTCCTGCGCCAATTGCCAGAAACCACTGCCGGAATGAGCACCTTCCTCACCGGGTACACGCATATCAAAATGCGCATCGAAGCTGATGAAGCCTGTTTTACTTTTTCGTTGCTGTGCATACTGGCGGATACCACTGGCATGACCATACGTAATTTCGTGACCGCCGCCCAGTAATACCGGCAGATAACCCGCTATGAGAATAGCTTTCACGGCTTCGCTGAGTACCAGCTGTGCGTTTTCCAGTTCACCGTTATTACATATAATATCTCCTGCATCCAGGAAAATCGTATGTGCGTTGAAGTGAGCCGGAAAATTGGCCATGACCATTCGTAAAGCAGCAGGTCCTGCTGCGGCGCCTGTTCTGCCTTTGTTACGGCGCACCCCTTCATCGCTGGCAAAGCCCAGCAGGACCACCCCTCTTTCACCGGGTTGCAGTGCAGGCAGTGGTGATTCCAGCAGGTTCACCGTTCTGATCACCTGGTGCCATCGCATCAGATCCGGGTCGGTGCCGTCGATACGGCCGGTCCAGGTAGCAGCCGACGTGGGCTGATAGCATTCCTTTGTTATCATCATCATGTAACTATTTCTCCGTTTTTCCACACCACAGCCGGTTTCATCTTACCCTGATAATACAGGATATCCCGGTAATCGGCTGTAGGATATGCCTGCATATCAGCGGCATATCCGGCCACGAGCTGACCAACATCCTGCAATTGCAGGGCTGGTGCAGCTCTGAAGGTAAGCGCCGCAAATACTTCTGCGGTAGATAATTTTTCTGCGGCACTCATCACGGCTGCCTGTACCAGCAAATCGCCCATAGGCGCAGATCCCGGGTTCCAGTCGCTCGCAATGGCCAGGCATGCACCTGCATTCAGCAACTTACGCGCCGGTGCATATGGCATTCCCAAACCTAAAGATGCACCCGGCAAAACTACTGCAACAGTAGCAGCATTTGCCAGCAATTCAATTTCTTTGGCGCCACTGGCTTCGAGATGATCGGCAGATAATGCACCTGCCGCCACGGCCACGGCCACGCCTCCTGTACTAAACTGATCTGCATGCACCGTAGCAGCAAAGCCCTGCTGTGTGGCCTGTTGCAGAAAGGTTGCTGCTGCATCGGCAGAAAAGGCGGTTTCTTCGATAAAGATATCCACCCGGTTGGTGAGTTGTTCCTGCTTTAATACAGGCAATAACTCCTCCAATATCCATTGCAGGTATTCCGTTGCGGTACCGGTATAATCACGGGGTTGCATATGTGCTGCCAGACAGGTGGGCACCAGCGTGGCTGCTGTATGCATATCCGCCTGCTGAATGGCCCGCAGCATCTTCACTTCGCTCTCAAAATTAAGCCCGTAGCCACTCTTCACTTCTATCGTGGTCACCCCTTCTTTAAGATGACGATTGGCACGTGCCACTGTATTCTCTACCAGGGTAACGGTATCGGCTATACGTGTTTTGGTAACAGAGTCCCAGATACCACCACCGGTACGGGCAATCTCCAGGTAGCTTTTACCCGCAATGCGCATGGCATAATCCCTGTTGCGGGTACCATCATAACAAATATGTGTATGACAATCTATAAAACCTGGCAGTAATACCAGCGGCGTATCCATAAAAGCAATACCAGCATCCCCATACTGTTGTTGCAGTAACCGGTATTCCCCTATTGCGATAATCTTACCATCCTCGATCACCATACCACCTTTCTCTATCACCGTTAACTGTTCATCCTGCAATGCCCCTTTTAAAGGCAAACCGGATAATGGAAGTATTTGTGAAAAAGGACCAAGTAACGTTTTCATGGTTGCTTCTTATTAATGGTGATTTTGGAATTTAGAGATTTACGTATTTAGGAATTTATAAATGCAGCGGAGATCAACTTTTGATACAAAATAAAAAACTATATCTCCGCTGCATTTATAAATTCCTAAATACGTAAATCAAAAAATCCCTAAATATTTAATCCAAACCTGTTTGCCCATTCCTGCGCCTTTTCGTAGCCGGCATCGGCATGGCGGAAAATGCCCATTGCGGGGTCGTTGAAAAGCACGCGGCTTAAACAGGTAGCAGCACGATCCGTGCCATCTGCCAATACCACCATGCCGGCATGCTGCGAATAGCCCATACCTACACCACCACCATGATGGAAAGATACCCAGGTAGCGCCACCGCCGGTATTAGCCATGAGATTGAGCAGCGGCCAATCGCTTACGGCATCGGAACCGTCTTTCATGGATTCTGTTTCACGATTAGGAGAAGCCACAGAGCCACAGTCCAGGTGATCACGACCTATAACTATAGGCGCTTTCACTTTTCCTGTTCTCACCAGTTCGTTGAAGATCAGCCCCGCCTTTTCCCGCTCGCCCATACCCAGCCAGCAGATGCGGGCAGGCAATCCCTGGAAAGCCACTTTTTCCTGCGCCTGTTTCAACCAGTTGATCAGGTGTGTATTTTCAGGAAATGCTTCCATCAATGCACGGTCAGTTGTATAAATATCTTCCGGATCGCCGGACAACGCCACCCAACGGAATGGCCCTTTCCCTTCGCAAAACAGCGGGCGGATATACGCCGGTGTAAACCCTGGGAAGTTAAATGCATCCGGCTCTCCGCCTTCTTTTGCAAATTCGCGCAGGTTGTTGCCATAGTCGAAAGTAACGGCGCCTTTTTGTTGCATCGCCAGCATGAAGCCTACGTGACGCGCCATACTTTTCAGCGACAACTGCCGGTATTGTACAGGATCGCTTTTACGCAGATCCAGTGCGGCTTGTAGCGATAACCCATTGGGTACATAACCGTTCACAGGATCGTGTGCGGATGTTTGATCAGTGAGAATGTCCGGGATGAGATTATCTTTCAGCATACGTTCCAGCAGGTCGCCTGCATCACTTACCAGCCCCACAGACAACGCTTCTCCTTTTGCCTGTGCTGCTTTTACCCAGCCAATGGCTTCTTCGTAGGAATGGGTCATGCGGTCGATATACCGGGTATCGATGCGTTTCTGAATACGGGTAGGATCTATGTCTGCCGCCAGCATCACCGCGCCGGCCATGGTAGCCGCCAGCGGTTGTGCACCACCCATACCGCCGATTCCTGCTGTAACGATCAGCTTACCTGTGAGGTTGCCATCAAAATGCTGGCGGCCGCATTCCATAAAGGTTTCGTAGGTCCCTTGCAGGATGCCTTGTGTACCGATATAAATCCAGCTGCCGGCAGTCATTTGTCCATACATCATTAATCCTTTGGCGCGCAATTCATTGAAGTGCTCCCAGGTGGCCCACTTCGGAACCAGGTTGCTGTTGGCCAGCATCACGCGCGGCGCCTGCGGATGCGTGCGCACAATACCTACCGGCTTGCCGGACTGCACCAGCAGTGAATGGTCTTCATCCAACTCCAGTAATATGGCGATGATCTTTTGCAATGACTCGCGGTTGCGAGCAGCCTGACCAATACCACCATATACCACCAGTTCATCCGGGTTCTCCGCTACTTCATCATCCAGGTTGTTGAGCAGCATGCGCAAGGGAGCTTCTGTTTGCCATGATTTAGCATGGAGGACAGTGCCGCGTGGCGCTTTATAATGCGGGTGTGCCGCGTATGTTTTAATAAAGTCCAAACTGGTCATGATAAAGTCCGTTTAAAGGTAATTGATGCCGGGCGGCGGCTTCATTGGCTACGCGCACGAGTGATTGATCGGTGATGATGTGGTGTAAGGCGGCGATATCATATGCGAAGATGCGGTCTTTTGTGGCGAAGGAAACTTTCCTGCGGGCATATTGATGCACGGCTTCCAGTACGGGACCGGATTTCAGCGGGCGGCGGAAATCCACTGCCTGCGCGGCATACAACAGTTCTATAGCCAATATATATTCCAGGTTGCCGATCACCTGGTTCAACTTACGGCCACTGATAGAACCCATAGACACATGGTCTTCCTGGCCCAGTGAAGTAGGCACACTGTCCGCGCTGGCAGGAAAACAGAGCGTTTTATTTTCTGTGACCAATGCCGCGGTGGTATACTGCGGGATCATGAAGCCGGAGTTCAGACCGGCATCCTGGATCAGTAATTTAGGTAGCCCGTATCTTCCTTCTATCATCATATAACAACGCCTGTCGGAGATATTACCCAGTTCGGCGGCGGCTACCGTGGCGTAATCCAGCGGCAGCGCCAAGGGCTGACCGTGGAAGTTGCCACCACTGATGGTATCGGTGGCGCTGAAGATGATAGGATTATCCGTTACGGCATTCAGTTCGATGGTCGTCAATTCCTGCAGGTGTTGCCATGCAGTACGGGAAGCGCCGTGTACCTGTGGCATACAGCGGAGAGAGTAAGGGTCCTGCACGCGGCCACAGTCAACATGTGAAGACATGATCTCTGAATGATCCAGCATTGTTTTGAGGCGGTGTGCCACCAGCTGGCTGCCGGGAAACGGGCGGATAGCATGCAGGCGCGGATCAAATGGTTTGGCGGTGCCCATCAGTCCTTCGAGAGATAGTGCGCCGATGATGTCAGCGGCTTCCAGTGCGTTGTACAGGCGTTGTACTGCTTTTACGGCGAAAGAGAGGATAAACTGTGTACCGTTGATCAGTGCAAGTCCTTCCTTGGGGCCAAGCACCACCGGTTCCATACCTTCCTGTTGCAGCACGGCAGACATCTCCGTTACGGCTCCCTTATACCATACCTGGCCTAAACCGATGAGAGGTAGAAAGAGGTGCGCCAAAGGCGCGAGGTCACCAGAAGCGCCCACAGAGCCTTTCTCCGGCACCAGTGCCGTGACACGGTTTTCGATATGCCACATGATCCGTTCCAGTGTGGCCAATGCAACACCCGAATAACCCTGCGCCAATGCATGTACTTTGGTGATCAGCATAAAGCGGGCAATTTCTTCGGGGATAGGTGCACCCACGCCTACGCTGTGGCTTTGCAGAATATTATATTGCAAAGCGCGGGTATCTTCTTCCGAAATCTTGGTATCGCATAACGGACCAAACCCGGTGTTGATACCGTATACCGTGGTATGCTGTGCTACGATTGTCTGCACATAACCAGAACTGGTTTGTACACGTGTAATAACGTCGGGTGACAGGATTCCCTTCACCTTTCCTGCGGCAATGTCGATCACTTTGCCAACGGTCAACTGGTCTGTACCGTATTTAAAAATATCACTCATGACAGGATGATTTATTTTTAAAATTGTTTGGTGTATGATGATTTATAATTGTTTGCTGATCCTTTCAGATAAAGGCTTTTGTTGTACAGATTGTTCAATCTGCGCGATAGCTGCCAATACCTGCCGGCTTTGTTTGTTTTCCATGGCCAGTTCATTCATGGCGGTAGAAATGGCTTCCCAGATAGGCTGGATCTGTAGCAGCAGCTCCTCTCCTTTTTTTGAAAAAGCGACCAGCTGCCGGCGTCCGTCTTCCTTGCAGGGAGTGGTTTTCACCAGTCCTTTTTTCTTCAGGCTGGTCACCATCTGACTCACTGCAGAGTGGGAAATTTCAAGCTGACCGGCAATATCGATCATGGGCATGGGCTGTTGCTGCGAGAGCAGGTAAAACACCGGAAACCAGCTGGCATCAAAAGGAATACCAGCCTGTTCGTATACCTTATTTACTTCCATCAGGAAGTATTCACTCAGCCTGCGCAACCGGCTGCCAAAAACGAGATAACCTAAAGCGGGATAGAACGACATAGACCAGGATTAAATGGATATTAAAAGATTACCCGGATGGGTGCAGTTTTTTATTTTATATAAGTACTTATACAATATTAATGAAAAAGACCAGGATTATAAGGATTTAAAAGATTAACCTGATGGGTGTAGATTTTTTATATTATATAAGCACTTATACAATATTCGAAAAAGGAACCAGGATTCAATTGATTTTAAAAGACAAACCTGACGAGTACAAATGACAACACTTATCATCTACACCCATCAGGTTAATCTTTTAAATCTTTATAATCCTGGTCTATTTAGCAATTTGTTTGCGTTTGGTATCGAACCACACAGGAGAGGTATTGTCCACTTCACCGTTGTAGTTAATGAAAAGCTCCTCGCCTTTCTTAATATCACGACGGGTAATGATGCTCATGGTATCAGCCTCAAAATCCATCTCATACTCGCAATTGGGATCGTAGTCATGGTTGTAGATGGAGCAAAAGCCCAGTGCTACACAGGAACGGGTTTCTCTTACACCCCAGAGGAAAATGTAATTGTGGAGTTTTGTTTTATCCACTATTTCTGTGTCGTCGTAAGAGAGTACAAGCACCGGTGAAGTTTCAATTCTTGTTCCGGCAGGAATCTTTTCTTTTGTGTAGACTCCCCTGCCCTTTCCCTTAGACTTATCAATATACAAGTACGGCTTAATCATAACTCTAATTCAAATAAAAGAAGACGTAAAGTAAACTTAAAGCAGGAAGTTATCAAAATCCTGCATAAAAAATTTAGGTTTGCGGCCCGATAAGGATTCTTTTGCCCTTTTAATTTGTCAAGTATGATCAATTATAACCCGAAGGAGTGGTTTACATTCATCTTCCGGATCCATAAGGCGGATACGGTCAGAAAACTATTTCCCATGTTTATTGCCTTATCCGTCTACTCCGGTCTTATTGCCTGGCTGGAACTGGAAGTATGGAAGCTGTCGGCCAACAATGAGTTAAAGAACATCTCGCTGATGCATGGCCTCCTGGGTTTTGTAATATCATTGCTGCTGGTGTTCCGCACCAATACCGCCTACGACCGCTGGTGGGAAGGGCGGCGGCAATGGGGCACGCTGGTCAACAGCAGCCGCAATCTGGCCATCAAACTGCAGGCAATGCTGCCGGTAGAAAATACCGCTGCCAGGGCCTTTTTCAAAGCAATGATCCCCAATTATGCCTTCAGCCTGAAAAACCATCTCCGCAAAACACATCTCCCCGAAGAGATGGAAGCCGTACCAGGCGCCCCACAACACACCAACCTCTCCAACCATGTACCCAATCAGCTGGCACAGCAACTGATAAGCAAAACCATGGAACTGCACCGCGACGGGCAGCTGACGGGTGACCAGCTGATTATGCTCAATACCGAGTTGCAGTCATTCACAGAAATATGCGGCGCCTGTGAGCGCATCAGAAATACACCTATTCCCTTCTCCTATAGTGTGTTCATTAAAAAATTTATTTTCTTTTATGTGATGTCGATGCCCTTCGGTTATGTATTCAGCGTGGGCTATCTTATTATCCCGATGATCGTCTTCATCTTTTTTGTACTGGCCAGCCTGGAGCTGATTGCAGAAGAAATTGAGAATCCTTTCGGAACGGATGCCAACGACCTCCCGCTCGATACGATCAGCAACAATATCCGGCAGCATGTAGCAGAATTATTATAACAACTGTCCCGGCAGCGTTCTATTTTACTTATTTTCGCGCATAGAGTCAATGTACATGGAAAATGAAGCTTTACTGGAGAAATTCAGCATACTGGCAAAAGAGAAAAACTACCGTGAGCTGTCAGTATACCTGGACGACCAGTTAATTACGGATATAGCTGAGTTGATTCACGATCTCCCCGAAGATGCGGGGATTATTATCAATCACCTGTCGATCACCAGAGCGGCAGCGGCTTTCCGCATACTGGACTTCCCCTTGCAGGAAGATGTTATCAAGGAATTATCTCCCGCTAAAGTAGCAGAACTGATGAACGAGCTGCCGGCGGATGACCGGACGGCATTCCTGGAAGAACTGCCCAGCGAGGCGGTGAAAGAACTGATAAGACTGCTGGACCCTGAAGAGCGACGGATCACCTTATCATTACTCGGCTACCCCGAAAATAGTGTAGGCCGTATCATGACACCGGAATACATTGCCGTAAGAGAGCAATGGACGGTAAAAGAAGTACTGGATTATATCCGCGAACATGGAAAAGATAGTGAGACGATTGATGTGATCTATGTGATTGATGAAAAAGGACATTTACTCGATGACTTCCGGATCCGCGAGTTCCTGCTGGTATCGCCGGATACCGTTGTACATACCCTGATGGATGACCGCTTTGTATCGCTTCATGCCAACGATGGCCAGGAAGAAGCGATCCAGGTGTTCCGGATGGAAAACAGGGTAGCCCTTCCCGTAGCAGATGACCAGGGCATCCTGCTCGGTATTGTAACGATCGACGATATGTTGTGGATCGCAAATGAAGAACATACAGAAGATATCCAGAAGATCGGTGGTACCGAAGCCCTGGATGAACCATACCTGGATATGCCGCTGCTGAAACTGGTGAAGAAACGTATCGGCTGGCTGATCGTACTGTTTATCGGCGAGATGCTAACAGCTACGGCTATGGGATTTTTTGAAGAAGAAATAGCCAAGGCAGTGGTGCTGGCGTTGTTTGTTCCACTGATCATTTCCAGTGGTGGTAACAGTGGCTCACAGGCATCTACCCTGATTATACAGGCCATGGCGTTGGGAGAACTCACTATCAGCGACTGGTGGCGCGTTATGCGCAGAGAGCTGATCTCCGGTGTATTGCTGGGCAGTGTGCTGGGAGCCATCGGCTTTACCCGTATCCTGCTGTGGAACTCTTTCTTTCATACTTATGGCGACCATTCCGTGCTGATAGGCGCTACGGTAGGCATTTCACTGATAGGTGTCGTATTATGGGGCACCCTTTCGGGCTCAATGCTTCCGCTTATCCTGAAACGTTTCGGCGCCGATCCGGCCACGTCATCCGCTCCTTTTGTAGCCACCCTCGTGGATGTAACCGGGCTGCTGATCTACTTTACGGTAGCATATACGCTGATGAAAGGAATATTGCTTTAATAACAACTCTCTTTTAAAGATGTTCCTGCTGCATTTTTTCTGATGATAAATAAACGATCATACTCGTCCTCTCCCACAGGATTTACAGGTGGTTTGGCGCGCAGGCTGCGCATGATAGGCGCCAGCGTATTGCTATGACCAATCACCAAGATCCTTTTGCCCCAGTCGCCATGACGGGTAATTTCATAGATGAGTGATTCCCCACTGGTATCGGCCCGGTAGAAACAGGTATCGAGGTGCAGCCGCAAACGCAGGCTATCAGCGGTTTGTATACTTCTTGTATAATGGGTGAGATAGATCTTGTTTAGTCCGGAATCTTTGAGCAGCTGATATAAAGCGCCCGCCCGCCGCATACCGGCGGCTGTTAACGTAGAATCGGGCCCGGGATTTCTTTCTGCATGCCTTACCAGGTAAAAGGTACCGGTAAGAAAAGTTGTATCTTCTGAAACCGCTACCTGCTGGTGTTCACGTGGCCGCGGCTTACAAGCGGCAAACAGGATCAGGAGGCATAAAATTGGCAACAAGCGCATAAGGCAATGTTAAAGCGGAAGGTGAGGGCAATACGCCCAGCTAAAATTTAAGGCAATTTATGATTAAACCGTTACATTTATTCCCCAACAAAATAACGAACCGCTATGAGAAAATGGGTATTGCCCGCCATTATTCTTTTATCAGCTAACCGTATCTATGCCCAGGAAACCGGGCCGCTTACTGTGGAAAAGATCATGCGCGATCCCAGGTGGATGGGAACCTCCCCCGATAATGTATACTGGGGTACCGATAACAAAACCGTGTATTTCAACTGGAACCCGGACAAACAACTGACCGACTCCCTGTATGCTGCCGGCATCAATAACCATACACCTGTCAAAACAGCCGCCGGAGAGCGCGCGCTGATCGCAGCAAAAGCTGGTGGCACTTATAATACCGATAAAACATTATTAACGTACAGCTACCAGGGAGATATTTTTTTACTGGAGATAAAAACCGGTAAAACAACCCGTGTTACCAACACTACTGCCACAGAAACCGATCCGGTATTCAGTTTTGGCGGTAAGCAAATCGTGTATCAGCATAACCGCGACCTCTATGGATGGGACAAAACTACCGGTCTGACAACGCAGCTCAGTCACTTCACAACCGGTAACAAACCACCGGCAGATTCTGGCGACAAAGATAATGCGGAAGAAAAATTCCTGAAAGCACAGCAGCTGGAACTGATGGCAGTTGTTCGCGACAAGAAAGCAAAAACAGCCGCCGCTACGGCCTTCAACAAGCTGCATGATCCCAAATCATTACGCAGCCTGTATCTGCAGAATAAAAAGCTGCAAAATGTACAGATCAGCCCCGATGGCCGGTTCATTACCTATCGCCTTTACAAGGGAGCAGATGATGCACGCAGTACCATCGTTCCTGAATTTGTAACCGCCACCGGTTTTACAACAGATATTCCCTCCCGTGATAAAGTAGGCGCACCGCAGGGCAGCTTCGAAAGCTTTGTGTATGACCGTCAGCTTGATACGGTGTTACCCATCAATACCACAGACCTCCCCGGTATCAAAGATCAGCCGGACTACGTAGCCGACTATACGAAAAAAGACAGTGCCGTTATAAGGGAAGTGATTGTAAATGGTCCGTACTGGTCGGATCAGGGTACCCATGCGATTGCCGACATCCGCTCACAGGATAACAAGGACCGCTGGATTGTACTGCTGGATGCAGTTACGGGGAAAGTAAAAACATTGAACCGGCAGCGGGACGAAGCATGGATTGCCGGACCCGGTATTGGCTGGAGTATGGGCGGTGGCAACATCGGCTGGATAGATGAAAACACCTGCTGGTATCAATCTGAAGCCAGCGGCTATTCACACCTGTATACGGCTAACGTAAATGATGGTCACATCAAACAACTCACCAGCGGGAATTACGAAGTACAGGAAGCACAATTATCACATGACCGGAAATTTTTCTATCTTGTTACGAATGAAGTGCATCCGGGCGAAAAGCAATTTTATCGTATAGGCGTAAACGGTGGTAAGGCAGAAAGAATTACCACGATGCAGGGGGCGCATGAAGTCAGCATTTCACCAGATGAAAAATGGATCGCCTTCCGTTATTCCTATTCCAACAAACCCTGGGAACTGTACCTCCAGCCTAACAAGGCGGGAGCAAAACCAGTACAGATCACCAACCAGGCGCAGTCGGATGAGTTCCGTTCCTATCACTGGCGCGATCCGGAAGTGATCACATTCACGGCCCGGGATCAGCAGCCGGTATATGCACGTTTATACACCCCGGACCCGGCAAAGAACAACGGTGCGGCTGTTATATTTGTACATGGCGCAGGCTATTTACAGAACGCACATAAATGGTGGAGTACCTACTTCAGGGAGTATATGTTTCACAACCTGTTAGCAGACAAAGGCTATACGGTACTGGACATAGATTACCGCGGCAGCGCCGGCTATGGCCGGAACTGGCGAACAGGCATCTATCGTCACATGGGAGGAAAAGATCTGGAGGACGAAGTGGACGGCGCAAAATACCTGGCAGAGAAATTGCAGGTGGACGCCCAACGGATTGGTATATACGGCGGCAGCTACGGAGGCTTTATGACATTGATGGGGATGTTTACAACACCCGGTGTATTTGCTTCCGGTGCGGCTTTACGCTCCGTTACTGATTGGGCACATTACAACCATGGCTATACCAGCAATATCCTGAATGAACCATTTACGGATAGTATTGCTTACCGCCGCTCTTCTCCCATCTATTTTGCAGATGGACTGAAAGGCAAGCTGCTGATGTGTCATGGCATGGTGGATACCAATGTACACTTCCAGGATATTGTGCGTTTATCACAACGCCTGATTGAATTGGGTAAAGACAACTGGGAACTGGCAGTATACCCGGTAGAAGACCATGGTTTTACAACACCGGCCAGCTGGACAGACGAGTATAAAAGAATATTGCTTTTATTTGAAAGCACACTGAGGAAATAATTACGGATTCGTAATTTCCTAAAAGGGATTATAGTGAATGATGAAACTGAATGTTAAGGAATCTTAATATCCGGCTTTATCAGCACTATAATCCCTTTTTTCATTTTACATTAGAAAACCTGAAAACCGTATAACCGTATCTTAAACTAAATGTTTTTTCACATTTTGTGATGCAATTTTAACAATTAATGCGATATTGCAATGATAAACCTCTCCAAAAATTTAATTAAAAAATGTGTGGAATTGTAGCTTACATCGGGCAACGCGAAGCTTATCCGGTAGTATTGAAAGGCCTTAAAAGACTCGAATACCGTGGTTACGACAGCGCAGGCGTAGCCATCATCAACAATGGATTGCAGGTATATAGAAAAAAAGACAAAGTAGCCGCCCTGGAGGAATATGCATCCAGCTTTGATATGCGCAGCCACATCGCCATTGGCCATACCCGCTGGGCCACCCATGGCGAACCTTGCGACCGCAATGCACACCCACATATTTCCGGCGATGGTAAACTCGCGATGGTTCATAACGGCATCATCGAAAACTATGTACAGTTAAAACAGGAGCTCCTCAACCAGGGACATGTTTTTACCAGCGATACCGATACCGAAGTACTGCTTCATTTTATCGAAGAAATCAAAAAAAGTAATCAGTGCCCATTGGAAGAAGCATTGCGTATTGCCCTCAAAAGAGTGGTGGGCGCCTATGTGATCCTGCTCATTGATGAAGATAATCCTGATACCCTTATTGCTGCACGCAAGGGTAGTCCGCTTGTAATAGGCGTAGGAAAAGGCGAACATTTTCTTGCCTCCGATGCCTCTCCCATTGTGGAATACACCAAAGAAGTGGTGTACGTAAATGACTACGAAATAGCCATCATCAAAGCGGATGAACTGATCCTGAAAAATATTTCCAACGAAAGACAAACTCCTTACATACAGCAACTAGACATTGAACTGGCCGCCATTGAAAAAGGTGGTTACGATCATTTCATGCTGAAGGAAATATTTGAGCAGCCGCAAACTATTTTCGACAGCCTCCGCGGCCGCCTCGATGCAAAGAAAGGTACCCTCACCATGGGTGGCATACGCGAACATGCAGACCTGTTGAAAAACGCCAAACGCATTATCATTGTAGCCTGTGGCACCTCCTGGCATGCCGGGCTGGTGGCGGAATACATGATCGAAGAATTATGCCGCATACCGGTGGAAGTAGAATACGCTTCCGAATTCCGTTACCGCAATCCGGTGGTAGGCCCCGGTGATGTGATCATCGCAGTATCACAATCCGGTGAAACAGCCGACACACTGGTAGCCATTGAAAGTGCCAAAGAAAAAGGCGCTATCATTCTTGGTATTTGTAATGTGGTAGGTTCTTCTATTGCCCGTCTTTCTCACGGTGGCGCCTATACGCACGCCGGCCCTGAAATCGGTGTAGCCAGCACCAAGGCATTCACGGCACAACTGGCCGTGCTTTGTCTCGTTGGCCTGAAAATAGCCGCTGAAAAGGGTTCTATCACACCGCAACGTTTCCAGCACCTGCTGGATGAACTGGATCAGGCCCCTGAAAAAGTAGCGACCGCCCTTAAACTGGACAAGCAGGTAAAAGAGATAGCCGCCAAATATAAAGATGCACGCGACTTCCTCTACCTGGGCCGTGGATACAACTTCCCCGTAGCCCTGGAAGGCGCATTGAAGCTGAAAGAAATCTCCTACATCCACGCGGAAGGATATCCCGCAGCAGAAATGAAACATGGCCCTATTGCACTGGTAGATGAACATCTTCCTGTAGTCATAGTAGCTACCAGAGACAGCTACTATGAAAAGGTAGTATCCAACATCCAGGAAATAAAAGCCCGCAAAGGTAAAGTGATAGCCATTGTAACAGAAGGCGATCAAACAATTCCAGCCATGGCCGATGACGTTATTTTTGTGCCTGCGGCAGATGAATTGGTGGCGCCGATCATCTCTGTAATCCCTTTACAACTCCTCGCCTATCATATAGGCGTACTGAAAGGCTGCGACGTAGACAAACCAAGGAACCTGGCGAAGAGCGTAACAGTAGAATAAATAAAAGATTTACGATTTTGGAATTTTTTGATTTTGAGATTTTGAGATTTAAAATGCGCGAAGATTACAGATATAATAATATTAATCTCTGCTACATTTCAAATCTCAAAATCTCAAAATCAAAAAATTCCAAAATTCCAAAATCAAAAAATAATATCGTCTCCATGAATAACATCCAAAAACGCCCCCTTTCAGATTTGGGGTATAATTTCATTGAAACCACCTTGCCAAAAGGTAAAGACGAGTACTACCTGCGCAATGAGCAGTGGAGCCGGCAGGACCAGTACAGGCGGCTCCTCGCGCATGAGGTGGAGGCATTGGTGCGTAATGATAATAGTTCGGACGACTGGAATAATATTTTTGTTTCCCATGAATTTAATCCGCAGCTGGTACAGCACTGTCACTTTTTCGGGATGGTGCGCATTGGCAAACTGGAACCTTACTATCTTGAATTCCATAACCTGCGCTTACCGGTAGGTCTTTATAACAGCACTATCTGCGCCTGTGATTTCGGCGATAATGTAGTGGTGCACAACGTTAATTATCTTTCTCATTATATTCTTGGCAATGAAGTAATAGTGGCCAACGTAAATGAAATGGCGACGACAGATTATGCCAAATTCGGAAATGGTATTGTGAAAGATGGAGAGCCGGAAAATGGCCGTATCCTGATGGAACTCTGTAACGAAAATGGTGGTAGAAAGGTGATGCCGTTTGATGGTATGCTCCCCGGAGATGCTTATCTGTGGACCCGTTACCGGGATGATGATCAGCTGCAAAAACAGTTTAAAGCATTTACCGAAAAACAATTCGATAAAAGACGCGGTTACTATGGTATGGTAGGCGACCGGAGTGTGATCAAGAACTGTAAGATGATCAAGGACGTCACCATTGGCACCGACGCTTACCTGAAAGGCGCCAACAAACTAAAAAATCTGACCATCAACAGCAGTAGTACAGCCGCCTCGCAGATCGGGGAAGGCTGTGAAATGGTGAATGGTATTGTTGGCTATGGCTGCCGTGTATTTTACGGAGTGAAAGCAGTACGCTTTGTGATGGCCTCGCATTCCCAGTTGAAATATGGTGCGCGGCTGATCAATTCCTACCTGGGAAATAATGCGACCATCTCCTGCTGTGAAGTACTGAATTCACTCATTTTTCCAGCGCATGAACAGCATCATAACAACTCATTTTTATGTGCGGCGCTCATCATGGGTCAGAGCAATATGGCCGCCGGTGCTACCATCGGCTCCAATCATAACTCACGGGGAGCAGACGGCGAAATCATTGCCGGCAGAGGCTTCTGGCCGGGGCTTTGCGTAAGTCTCAAACACAATTCAAAGTTTGCCAGCTTTACGCTCATCTCCAAAGGCAATTACATGTCTGAACTGAATATCAGTATTCCTTTCAGTCTTGTTTTAAACGATGAATGCGAAAACCGGTTGAAGATCATGCCCGGTTATTGGTTCATGCATAATATGTATGCGATAGCCCGCAACTCGTGGAAGTATGTGGACCGCGATAAGCGTACTGACAAAACACAGTTCATCGAATACGATTACCTGGCGCCCGATTCTGTGGAAGAGATGTTTACTGCACTTACCATCATGGAAACGGCCACTGGTAAAGCATGGTATGCACTCCCGGAAAACACATCCAAAAAAGAACTAACGGACAAGGATATACGTAAAAAAGGGAAGGAACTGTTGCAGGATAATCCGGAAGAAGTAGCGAAGCTCTGCATCCTGGTTACCGGCATGGAAAACAGCACCCGTGAGGTACAGTTGCTGAAAGTACACCGGGCATATCCGCTCTTTAAAGAACTGATCCTTCTTTACGGGATCAAAAATATCCTGTCGGCCAACAAGCCCTCCTACCTTGCATTACAGGCCGATATAAAAACAGCCCGTCGGGGCGACTGGCTCAACATTGGTGGCCAGCTCATGAAAGCAGACACTGTTGACACCCTGAAGTCAAAGATCAAAAAGAACAGGATCTCCGGGTGGTCACAGGTACATGAGGCTTATGCTGAAATAGGGAAAGAATATACAACAGATAAATTGCAGCATGCCGTAGCCTGCATGCTCGAAATAAAAGAAACACCGCTGAAAAACTTCAGTCCCGCTTTACTGGCACAATGGATGAATGATTCCATACAAACAATGGAATGGATCACTAACGCCATCCGGCGCTCCAGGGAAAAGGACTATAAAAATCCTTTCCGGCAACTGGCCTACGAAAGCGAAGAAGAGATGAATGCCGTAGTGGGAAGCCTGGAAGATAATAGCTTTATTAACCAGACAATTACCGATCTTGCTGACTATAAAATCCTTGTAAGCCAAATCATCAACGAATGGGAACTGTAGAAAAAAACAGGTGTGGCTGGAGCCTTAAAGACCAGCTATACAAAGATTATCACGACAATGAATGGGGCATACCCAATCATGATGATCAGCATCTCTTTGAAATGCTTTGCCTGGAAGGCGCACAGGCTGGTCTTAGCTGGCATACGGTACTGATCAAACGGGAAAACTACCGCAAAGCATTTGACAACTGGAATGTGAAAAAGATAGCGAAATATGATGAAAAAAAGATAGCACAACTGTTGCAGAATGAAGGCATCATCCGTAATAAATTAAAGGTTCGTGCTACCATCACCAACGCCAATGCTTTTTTAGCCGTGCAAAAAGAATTCGGATCATTTGATAAATACATCTGGTCTTTTGTTGGTCATAAGCCAGTGGTCAATCATTTCAAATCCCTGTCAGAAGTTCCACCCAAAACAGCCATCTCCGATGCCATGAGCAAGGATCTGCTGAAACGTGGTTTCAAGTTCGTAGGCTCCACTATCTGCTACGCCTATATGCAGGCTACCGGTATGGTGAATGACCACGTAGCCGACTGCTGGACGAGAAAATAAATATTTTTAAATTTTTTGATTTACGGATTTAGGTATTTTGTTTCTGGAAAGTAACCCACACTGAAACAAAATATCTAAATCTCTAAATAATTAAATCCCTAAATGATTTGGATTTCGCTAAGGGATTCATTCTTAATAAGAGAGGGGTCTGTGAGGGTATTGAAGAAAAGATACAATTGTCTTTTTTCCTGATCAGATAAGGGTATCCCATTTTTTACCAGCGGGTCAGTACTGGGTGTAACCTGCACCCCGTGATCATAAAAGTCGAATACCTGGTAAATATCGAAGAAGCGGCCATCGTGCATATAAGGCGAGCTTTTCAGGATATTACGCAGGGAGGGCACTTTAAAATGAAGGTAATCGGCCGTATTACCAGTGATCTTCATACGGCCTACATCATTCAGGGCAGCAAGGTAGGGCAGGCCATTACTGCGATAGGTCAGATCCGTAAATAAAGGCTCCTTGTGACAAGCCGCACACTTTTGCTGGAAGATGGTATATCCCGCCGCTTCTTCTTCCGAAAAAACCACACCTGGCTCTTTACGCATTACACTATCATACTTCGAATTACCGGATACCATCGTAGCCACAAACTGCGTAATGGCCTTAAACATCCGTTCGCTCGTAATTTCTTCCGAGCCAAATGCTTCTTTAAACAACCGGCGGTATTTGGGGTCCTGTTGCATCTTCCCCATCAGTTCTTTCAGGTCTACCCCCATTTCATTATGATCTGTAAGAGGTGTCAGCGGCTGTATTTCCAGGTTATTCACACCGCCATCCCACATAAATGCCTTTTGCCAGATCATATTAAAGATAGTGGGTACGGAGCGGCTACCCTGTGCCCCGCCTACACCATGACTGAGTGCATGATCAAAGTGGCCGAATGCCGCAAACTGCTGATGACAAAAACCACAGGAAACCGTGCTGTCGCGCGAGAGCCGGAAATCATAGAACATGAACCGTCCCAGGGCAATGCCTTGTTTCGTCAACGGATTTTTGCTGAAATCATATACCGGTTCGGGGAAGCCAGGCGGCAGCTGCAACGTATAAGGATCAGGAGCGGTGTTGCCGCTACCATTGTTTTCCTTTCTGCACGCATGCACCAGGAATAACAACAGGCAGAAAGCCCCTGCGATATACATTGCTTTTCGATTCATCTGCTTGTTTAATTAGCAATTGTTTTAACACTGAACATGTG
Organism: Chitinophaga sp. MM2321; assembly: GCF_964033635.1. Lineage (NCBI taxonomy): Bacteria > Pseudomonadati > Bacteroidota > Chitinophagia > Chitinophagales > Chitinophagaceae > Chitinophaga > Chitinophaga sp. MM2321. Next base: position 915,168 of record NZ_OZ035533.1, on the reverse strand, counting down.
CTGATAGTTCGCCGCGATTTTCATGGCATCAGCACCGGGCGCCATGATTACAGCTACTTTTTTAAAACTGATGGTATCAGGTGTAAACCACTTTGCTGCATCTGCGGTAATGCTTACCAGCGGGTGTTTATCTACAGCTACTACAACCGCTTCGGGGAAATCAAGCGTTATAAAATTCAAAACTTTATCCGCTGCTTTGTAGCCACCGATATGAAAAAGGAACTTGTTTTCAAGCGCATTAACAACCGGTGCAATGCCTTCCATCTGTGCCATAATATAGCCACTGTTCCATGTCCAGAATAGCCCATTTTCAGGCGCCAATGCACCTGTTTGCACCCCGCTCACATTGCGGGCACTATCTACGCCCACCAGGAAACGGATACTGCTGTAGTTACCGGTAGGAACGCTGTCGAGTATAATTATTTTTGAGGCTGCATCCGCATCATCCACCATGAAATATGCTGGTGGTAATGTTATTGTTTTTCCGGAAGTGGATACCAGGGAGAAATTACTGAGATAATAACGGAAACGGGTAATCGTAAATGATTCACCGGAAGGGTTGGTATAAACGGAATCTATGCGTACCAGCGGGTGGCTGTTCATCATGTTTGTGATAGCTAACTGCAACGGTGACGTAACAGCCGGCATGTCTGCTGAGGTATTGTTCTTGGAGCAGCCTGCAAACCCTATGCACAGGCAGCTGATAACGAGGAACCGCCAGGCAGGGCCAATAAAAATCCGCAAAATCATGGTCTTCCCTTTTGTATAAGAAAGTTACGATGATTTTGCGGATTACCTGTTAAAAACAACGCAGTTCTTTAAGTTCTGCGATATCCTCTCCAGCCATAATAGAATACCACCATGAAGCAGATCATAGGGATACCATATGAGATAGCTGTTGATTGCCATTCTGTTACGAGGCCCATCAGGTAAGGCACAGAAGCGCCGCCTACAATAGACATTACCTGGTAGGAAGCCCCTTCCTTTGTATGTTTACCCAGATCTTTTACACCCAGTGCAAAAATAGTAGGGAACATGATAGACATAAAGAAGAAAACTGCGATCAGTGCATATACAGCAGGCGCGCCGTTACCGGTCATTACAAAAGCGCACAAAAACACATTCACAAAAGCATATACTGCCAGCAGTTTATTAGGCGCTATTTTACGCATCAGCGCCGTACCTACAAAGCGGCCTACCAGGAACAGCACCATACCGGCTGACAGCAGGTAAGCGCCTTTTTCATTGGAGGTGCCATGCCAGTATTCAGTGGCGTAATTAATAAACAGGGCGCCTACACCCACCTGGGCGGCTACATAAAAGAACTGGGCGATAACGCCGCCTACAAAATGTTTATGTGCAAAAAGCGGGCGTTCATCTTTCATCACTTCCTCTCCTTCTACTTCTTCTTCTTTAATTTCCGGCAGTGTGGTCCTGTAAAAGAAAGCGGCAATAAGCAATACAATCACACCGATAGCAATATAGGTGAGCTGTACGGAGGTAAGATCATTTTTGTTGTCGCCGCCAAAAAACAAGGCGCCGCCAATAACTGGTCCGAGGAAAGATCCCAGGCCGTTGAAACACTGTGATAAGTTGAGGCGTTGCTCAGAAGTTTCCTTTGCGCCCAATACGGTAACATAAGGGTTGGCAGCCGTTTCCAGGCAAGCCAGTCCACATGCCAGTACAAATAAGGACAGCAGGAAAAAATCGAAATTCAGTGCACGCGCAGCCGGGTAAAACATAAATGCGCCCGTGGCATATAACAACAGCCCCATTATAATCCCTTTCTTATATCCGAACTTTTTCATAAACATACCTGCCGGTAATGCCATGATAAAGTAAGCCCCAAAATAAGCGCCCTGTAATAAGGTAGAGCGTTTCGTGGTAATGCTCAGCACTTCCTGGAAATGTTTGTTCAACACATCCAGCAAACCATAAGCAAGACCCCACAAAAAGAAAAGACTGGTAACCAGTATAAAAGGAATAAGGTAGCCAGTCTTCGTGCCTGGTTGGGCACTACTGGTATAGGTGGAATTACTTACTGTGCCTCCGGCCATAACGAAGAGTTTATGATTTCAGGTGAAAGAATGCTTGCTTAAATAATGGATCTGTCAAGGTGTGTGTAACCTCCATCAACAAACAGTATTTGTCCGGTCGTATGTGATGAACGTGGCGACAACAGGAATACCGTAGTGCTGGCAATTTCTTCTGACGTAGTCATCCTTTTCTCGAATGGTATCTTTGCTGTAATATCTGCCAGTTTTTCCTTTGGATTGGGTAATGAGTTGATCCAGGTTTCGTACAGGGGTGTCCATACTTCAGCAGGGATCACGGTATTAACGCGTATGGAATATGGCAACAACTCTACCGCCCATTCTCTTGTAAGTGCATCGATTGCACCTTTGGAAGCTGCATAGCCGGATGTATTTCCTTGTCCGGTCGTAGCTACTTTAGAGCCTATATTCACGATATTACCTTTGGTGCTTTTCAGGTAAGGTAATGCGAAATGTGCGAGATTGTAGTAGTGAGACAGGTTATTCTGCAACGATTGCATAAACCTTTCCGGGCTGCCGCTTTCCAGGCCTACACCGTCATTGAAGCCGGCGTTGTTCACCAGTCCGTCTATTTTACCATATTTTTCTACGGTTTCCGCAATCACTTTTCTACAGTCTTCTACATTCGCCAGTTCCGCCTTTATGCCATAGGCCTGACCGCCAGCTTTTGCGATTTCATTTACTACTTTCGTGTTGTCCGCCTCATTTCTGCCTGCCACCACAACAGTGCTGCCTTCAGCACCTAACTGTTTAGCAATAGCTTCCCCGATACCTTTGGCACCGCCGGTAACGATAATCACTTTACCTTTTAATTCTAAATCCATATTTGTGGTGTTAGTTTGTTTATAGATGATAAAATGAGATGGCATTGCCTCCCATAATTTTATTTTGTTCTGCAGTTGATAGTTTGCTGATGTAGTTTGTCACGATGCTTTTTACCTCGTGATATTCTGCTGCGAGCAGGCACACCGGCCAGTCGGAGCCAAACATCAGCCTGTCGGGACCAAATGCTTCCAGCACTACATCCAGGAAGGGTGTAAAATGCGCCGGTTCCCAATGCTGCCAGTCGGCTTCAGTCACCAATCCGCTCAGTTTGCAATATACATTCGGCGACTGTGCAATGCGGCGCATATGTGCGGCCCATGTGTCCATGTCGGCGATTTTGAAATCCGGTTTTGCCACGTGGTCAATGACCAGTTTTTGCGTCGGGAATTTCAATACAAAGTCGGCCGTTGCGGCTAACTGTTTCGGATATACGAGAATATCATATGTAAAATCGTATACCGCTAAAGCCTGGATACCCCGGCAAAAATCTGCTCCCAACAGGAAGCGGTCGTCCGGTTCTCCCTGCACAATATGCCGGAACCCTTTCAATTTGGGAAAGGCGGTATACTTTGCCAGTTGTGCTGTTATGTCATCCGCACGGAGATCAATCCAGCCCACCACACCTTTAATAAAATCATGTTTATCTGCAAGCGATAGCAGGAAAGCAGTTTCCGCTTCCGACTGATCCGCCTGCACGGCAACACATCCGTGAACGCCATTTTCAGCCAGTATGGGCGCCAGGTGTTCAGGAAAAAAATCGTTCCGGATCACCTGCATGGAATCATCTATCCACGCATCGCGAACGGGATCGAATTGCCAGAAATGCTGATGAGCATCTATAATCATTTGGAGATTTTTTGATTTTGAGATTTTTTGATTTTGTTTCAATTAATCAGTTTTCATAACACCTTGTTCATTGCTATTGGAATTGATTAATTGAAACAAAATCTCAAAATCTTAAAATTCGAAAATATTATAATGAAAAGATCTGGTCCATAACCACCCACTTCTCTCCTGGTTTCGCTACCGGTATCGCCTGCTGATATTTCCACATGAGCTGCTCCCATACCTGTACGGCGGGGTTGGCAGCATCCATGGCATCTTTACGTTCAAAAGTGAAAGTATCATCTACTTCCATGATCATAAACATACGGTTACCGGCACGGTACAAGTCCATAACGGTGATGCCGCTGTCGGTGATGCTCTTTTTTATTTCAGGCGCTACTGCACGGTGATAAGCTTCGTATTCGCTGATCATTTGCGGGTCGTCTACCAGGTCTAATGCCAGACAATATCTTTTCATACTGATTATTTATAAGCTACCGCTGTTTGTTTGGAAGAGCCCAGGCCATCGATACCCAGCTCAATAACATCTCCTGGTTTCAGGAATACCTGCGGATTCATACCAAGACCTACACCAGCTGGTGTACCGGTAGAAATAACATCACCCGGGAGCAATGTCATAAACTGGCTCAGGTATGATACTACGTAAGCTACATTGAAGATGAAGTTGGAAGTATTACCGTCCTGCATTTTCTGGCCGTTAACGGTAAGCCATAAACGAAGATTGTTAACATCTCCGATTTCTTCTTTGGTAGCTAACCAGGGACCTAAAGGTGCAAAAGTATCGCAGCTCTTGCCTTTTACCCACTGACCGCCTCTTTCAATCTGGAAAGCGCGCTCGCTGTAATCGTTGTGCAGGCAGTAACCGGCTACATAATCCAGGGCGTCTTTTTCTTCTACATAGCTGGTCTTTTTACCAATCACAACTGCCAGTTCCACTTCCCAGTCCGTTTTTTGACTGTTACGTGGAATCACCAGGTTATCATTGGGACCTACCAGGGAGGAAGTACTTTTGAAGAACACGATAGGTTCTGCGGGAGTAGCTGCACCTGTTTCTTTTGCGTGGTCGGCATAGTTCAGACCGATGCAGATTATTTTGGAAGGACGTTGCAGGGGTGGTCCTAAACGCACGCCGGCAGGGATCTGCGGGCATGAGCTACCATGCTGTGCCCACCACTGTGACAGACGTTCCAGCCCGTTGCTCTTAAAAAATTTTTCTCCGTAATCTTCTCCGAAGGCACTTGTATCAAACATCCCGGCGGCAGTAGCAACACCCGGTTTTTCTTCGCCTGGTAAACCAAACCTGATCAGTTTCATTTCAGTATTTTTAATTGTTATCGCTTAGTTAGTCTTTTTTAATTTCTTTTAATGTCTGTACCTGCAGACGTCCGTTTACTACATGCATATCGATAAAAGGTTCTGCTTTACCATCCTTTACCAGCGCAAAAAGCACATGATCGTCCTGTGTGGTTTGCTGAATGGTTGGCTCAAATCCTTTAGGTACCGGCATGTACATACTTTTCCTGACACCTCCGAACTCCACATAAAGTTCCACACTATCCGGCGTGGCATCGGGCTTGATCTCTACAATAAAATCAGCAATGATCTTTCCTGACTGGATGTTTTTGCTATACTTTTTCACCAGTTCATTTGCAGAAGATACTTTACCGAGTCCCATAGTATTTTCCATATACTGCCAGATGGGTGCGGGCGGTGCTGTAGCCCAAAGTATTTTCAGGTCATTACCGTCCTGGCTTGCATGATAATACCTCGCCGCGTGGTTAGGCTTCATCACCCCGATATAGCAGCTGTTGGGCTTATCCCACAGCACACGATACAGATCGGCTTCAGACACATCTTTCAGTACTACCTGTTCAAAACTTTTTTCTTTTACCAGATCTTTTATCTGGAATTTAATGATGATCTCCTGGGTATCCTTTTCCTTACCTGTAATGGAAACGGCAATCGTTCCTGCCGGAGTGGCCGGCTTGAATGCTGCAGCAGAATCAGCAGCATCGCTGCCTGCTTTGTTGCTACCGGAATTACAGGCTGTAAAACCTAATACTGACAATGCCAGCCATACACGAAAATGTTGCATGATCGTAATTAATAATTAATAAATGATTTTTCGAAAGATAAGGGTAATACCCCGCACTAAGGTTACATTCATCATATTAATAAATTAATTATTCAACCGGGTAAAGCCACCATCAATCGGATAATCGCTACCAGTAATAAAGCCGGCTTCATCAGAACAGAGGAAAAGTGCCAGATGGCCGATCTCTATTGGTTTAGCCATGCGACCGATAGGCTGTGTTTTACTGAGCTTATCAAACATTTCCGCTTCTTTACCGGGATAATTCTTAGCGATAAAACCATCTACGAAAGGGGTATGTACCCTTGCCGGAGAGATGCAGTTACAGCGGATATTACTACCCAGGTAATCTTTTGCCACCGATAAGGTCATGGTCAGCACCGCACCTTTACTCATAGAGTAAGCCAGCCGGTCCGGAATACCTACCGTAGCAGCAATAGACGCCAGGTTCAGGATCACACCGCCGCCTTGCGCCTTCATTTGTCTGATCACTGCATACATGCAGTTATAAGTACCTTTTACATTTACATTATAAACACGGTCAAAGTCCTGTTCCGCTGTATTCTCCAGGTTACCAACATGTGCAATACCAGCACAGTTAATGAGTATATCCACCTTACCGGCCGATTTCACAATACTATCCATTACATTCACAACGGCAGCCTGGTCGGCTACATTACAGGCATGCACCTCCGCCTGTCCACCGGCAGCCCTGATTTCTTCTGCGGTCCCCCTGCCGCTTTCTTCGTTCAGTTCTATAATATGTACAAGGGCACCCTGTGCGCCAAAGCATTTAGCAATTGCCTGTCCTATGCCGCTACCACTGCCTGTGATAACCGCCACTTTATTATCTAGTCTGAACAGCTCCATAATTTAAAATTTAAGGGTTCTAAAAATACCTAATAATATAAGGCTAATACAATTGTATTTTAGCTGTATTCTATACTTTATTGCCCAGTTTTCGCAAAATTCAATAATTTCCGGCGGAATTGAATGATTTTTCCCAATTTTAAGAACATGAGAACACTGTTGCTGCTAGTTTTACTATACACCTGCATGGATACTGCTACCGCCCAGAAAATAACACCGAATAAATATGGATTGATGGTCATCACTACCCATCAACAATATGAACAACTGGTTAAAGCCGACAGTAACCAGCAACTTATCAACCTGGAAACATACATTCCCAATATAAAAAAAGATGTAAGATATGCGACCACCAATAATTTCACGCACCGGCAACTCTATACCAAAACAAACATCTATTTGCGGCTTCCTGCCGCGAAAGCATTGAAAAACGTACAGGCAGCCTTACATAAAAAAGGTTTTGGATTACTCATTTATGATGCCTACCGTCCTTATCATGTTACAGAAGCCATGTTTAAAATTGTGCCCAACGACCTCTATGCTGCTGATCCGAAAAAGGGTTCCGGTCACAACCGGGGAGTGGCAATAGACCTGAGCCTGGTAGACCTGAAAACAGGAAAGCCTGTGGCGATGCCTACAGACTTTGATGACTTTACAAAAAAAGCACACTATAATTATATCCCATCCGACCCAACGGTAACGGCTAACCGGAAATTGCTGCGCGATACCATGAAGCAACATGGTTTTAAAGGATCGAGTACCGAATGGTGGCATTTCTATCTGCCTGACTATAAAAAATACCCGCTCATGGACGTGTTTTTCTAGTGAGAAGCATAAACATTTAGGGATTTTTTGATTTACGAATTTAGGAATTTAGAAATGCAGCAGAGATCAAATTTTTTGATTTTATATCAAAGGTTGATCTCTGCTGCATTTCTAAATTCCTAAATTCGTAAATCAAAAAATCCCTAAATATTTTAATAAATTTTATTCAGTGCATCTACATATGCATGTACAGATGCATTTACGATATCAGTAGAATAACCGAAGCCATAGAATGCCTGTCCGTTGTGCTTTACGCGCATATTTACTTTGCTAACGTCTTCGCTGCCGCCGTGCATGGCCTGGATGCTGTATTCATCCAGTTCTATTTCATCTTTGATGATGGCATGGATCGCTTTGATGGTGGCGTCTACCGGGCCGTTACCGGCCGCACTGGCTTCGCGCTCTTCACCATTGATCCGCAGTCTTACAGTTGCCATAGGACGCAGTGGATCACCACAAACTACCTGGAGTAAAACTACTTTGATGGCTTTATCATCGTAGTTGGTGGTATCACCATCTCCCATCAGTTGTTGCAGATCGCTATCGGCGATTTCTTTTTTGTTATCAGCCATTTCCAGGAAGCGTTGGTACACTTCATCCAGGTTGATTTTATCCAGTTTATATCCCAGGCGGTGCAGGTGATGTTTCAGCGCATGACGGCCGCTGCGGGCAGTCAGGATGATAGAGTTGGAGTTGATGCCTACATCTTCCGGATTCAGGATCTCGTAGTTTTCGCGGTGTTTCAGCACGCCGTCCTGGTGAATACCGGAGCTGTGTGCGAAAGCGTTGCGGCCTACAATTGCTTTGTTGGCCTGTACAGGCATGCGCATCATGTTTTCCACGAGGTTACTGATCTCATAAATTCCTTTGGAATTGATGTTGGTATGATAACCCAGTGTATGATGTGTTTTCAGGATCATGGCCACTTCTTCCAGGGAAGTGTTACCGGCGCGTTCGCCGATACCGTTGATCGTACATTCCACCTGCCGTGCACCATTCACAATACCTGCGATGGTGTTGGCAGTAGCAAGGCCGAGATCATTATGACAGTGAACAGAGATGATGGCTCTGTCTATATTGGATACATGATCTACGAGGTATTTGATCTTGGCGCCGTACTGGTCGGGCAGGCAATAACCGTTGGTATCAGGGATATTCACGGTTGTAGCGCCGGCAGCAATCACGGCTTCGATCATGCGGGCCAGGAATTCATTGTCTGCGCGGCCAGCATCTTCTGCATAAAATTCTACATCATCCGTAAATTTACGGGCATATTTCACGGCAGATACAGCACGCTGGAGGATGTCTTCACGGGTGCTGTTGAATTTATATTTGATATGCATATCGGAAGAACCGATACCTGTGTGGATACGCTTACGCTTTGCAAAACGCAGTGCTTCTGCAGCGGCGTCTATATCCATATTGTTGGCGCGTGTCAGCGCGCATATGACCGGTTCTGAAACAGCTTTCGATATCTCTACCACGCTCTGGAAATCACCAGGGCTGGAGATAGGAAAACCTGCTTCGATGATATCCACACCCAGTGCTTCCAGTTTTTTGGCCACTTCAATCTTTTCTACAGTAGTCAGCTGGCAACCCGGCACTTGTTCTCCGTCGCGCAAGGTGGTATCAAAGACGTATACACGATTCTTATCCATGATAGTGTAATGTTTTTCGTTGAATGATTAATTCAGGTTCTCCAGTACTTTGGCGCCCATGGCGTCTGTCCCCATAATCAAATCGTTAACAGTATGTTTGTTAGCGATGTCCATTGTTCTGTACCCTTGTCTGAGTGTAGCTTCCACAGCTTTGATAACACGTTGCGATTCCGTTTTCAGACCAAAGGAAATATCCAGCATCAGTGCTGCAGAGAGGATAGATGCCAACGGGTTGGCCAATCCTTTACCGGCAATATCATGTGCTGAACCGTGGATAGGTTCAAAGAAACCTCCTTTATCACCTATGGAAGCAGATGCCAGCATCCCCATAGAACCAGCTATCTGGGAAGCTTCGTCTGTAAGAATATCTCCGAAGAGGTTGCCCGTTACCACTACATCAAAGCGTTTGGGGTCTTTGATCAGCTGCATGGCGGCGTTATCAATAAACATATGTTCTGTTTCCACATCAGGATATTCTTTTGCAACTTCCTGTACTACTTCTCTCCACAACCGGCTTGCCTCCAGTACGTTGGCTTTATCAACAGAGCAAAGTTTGTTACGACGGGTACGTGCAGCTTCGTATGCTTTACGCGCAATACGCTCTACTTCGTAGCGATGATAGATCATCAGATCAGAAGCAGTATTACGGTCTTCCGTTCTTTTCTTCTCTCCAAAATATACATCACCGGTCAGCTCCCGGAAGAAGAGGATATCTGCCCCCCGCAGGATTTCCGGCTTAATGCTGGATGCTTCCAGCAGCTCGTCAAATAGTTTTATCGGGCGAAGATTGGCATATAGGCCCAGTTCTTTCCTGATCCTTAGCAATCCTTGCTCAGGTCTTGCTTTCAGGGTAGGATCGTTGTCGTATTTGGCATGGCCGATAGCACCGAAGAGAATAGCATCGCTGTTCCTCGCTTTCTGCAACGTTTCTTCAGGTAGCGGATCACCGGTAGCTTCAATTGCTACGTGGCCCATAATGCCTTCTTCAAACGTGAAGTTGTGATGAAAGTTTTTTGCGATAGTTATCAGTACTTTTTGTCCCCATGCGGTCACTTCCTGTCCGATGCCATCCCCGGGTATAACGAGTATTTTCTTATCAACGCCCATATGTTGTGGTAGCTTTTAGCTTAAAAATTAAATGCGCTTTTAGTTTCGTAGTTTTCAATTTCCTTGCGGAGGCTCAGCAGATAGTCGATATCATCGTACCCGTTGAGCAGGCATGTTTTTTTGTATGCGTTGATGTCAAAGCTTTCCTGTTCACCGGTAGCTACTATTTTAATGAACTGGTTTTCCAGGCTTACTTCTATCTGCGCAGCAGGATCTGCTGCTATTGCTTTAAAAATTTTATCAAGAAAACCTTCGCTTACCTGTACCGGTAGGATAAAGTTATTGAGAGAATTATTTTTGAAGATATCTGCAAAAAAACTACTCACCACCACTTTAAATCCATAGTCGGCAATAGCCCAGGCGGCATGCTCACGGGAGGAGCCACAGCCGAAGTTCTTACCACCTACCAGGATCTGGCCACTGTACACCGGGTTGTTGAGTGCAAAGTCGGCTTTTGGTTGGTTATCGCTGTCAAAGCGCCAGTCGCGGAAAAGATTTTCGCCGAAACCGTCCCTGGTTGTTGCTTTCAGGAAGCGCGCAGGAATGATCTGATCGGTATCAATATTTTCGATGGGTACTGGTACCGCAGATGAAACGAGATGTTGAAATATTTTACTCATATCTGGCCTCCCCCCGGCCCCCTCCAAAGGAGGGGGTGACGAAGGATTTTTGTTTTTTTACTGTTAATATGGTTATTTATGACCACTATTTAAATTTTGACGGCTGATACCCGTAAACGGACATAATCCGCATACAGGCTGCCATCCTTTGTTGCGGCTGGTGCCAGCTCTTGCTGCACCTGTTGCAGGATAGCCTGGCTGTCTTTTTCCGGAACGCCGGCAAAAAAATGATGACCAAACATCTGCAACCAGTCGCTGATCCCTGTTTCCGGGTCTACCAGTTTCGTGGGCCGGTCAAAGAAATGAACGCGGTCTATTTTAAATCCGGCATGCTCCAGCAGGGTAGTGTATTCGCCGGGAGAAGGGAAATACCAGAACGGTTCATAGGTATATCCTTTTTCCTGCATCACCCGCTCCAATGTGGTGAGAATGCTGTCCACATTACCTTTGCCTCCCATTTCTATTACCAGTCTGCCGCCTTTTTTCAACTGTGCATACATCCTTGCAATCGCTTTTTCTTTTTCACGTACCCAGTGAAGGGCAGCGTTGGAAAAGATCGCATCAAACTGCAGCGGCAATGAAAAGCTGGTAGCATCCCCCACTTCAAAAGATACCTGCGGGAAGTGGGCGCGTGCACTGATGATCATCGCTTCCGAAGCATCTATGCCGGTCACCTGTGCACCTGTTGCTGCCAGTTGCGCCGTGAGTTCGCCGGTACCACAGCCCAGATCCAGGATAGTTTCGCCAGGGCCGGGTTGCAGCCAGTCATCGATCAGGCTGTTGCCATATTCGAATACGAAAGCATGTTTCTCTTTATATAAGTCAGCATTCCACTTGTCCATAACTGTTGATTTTTTGCAGGTAAGCTTTAGTTGTTGGAAGGCTATGCGCCCACCATCAGCAGCTCCCTTACGTCTGTAACCCTGCCTGTAATCGCCGCTGCCGCCGCAGTGAGCGGACTGGCAAGGAAGGTGCGGGCATTGGGGCCCTGACGACCTTCAAAGTTACGATTAGAGGTAGAGATACAATACATACCTGCGGGTATTTTGTCTTCATTCATCGCCAGGCAGGCAGAGCAACCTGGTTCACGCAGCTGGAAACCTGCAGCAGTAAAGACTTTATCGATCCCTTCTGCTATTGCCTGCGCTTCCACCTGTTTTGATCCCGGTACAATCCATACCACCACATCATCGGCTTTCTGTCTGCCTTTCACGAAGTCGGCCACAAGGCGCAGGTCTTCGATACGGGAGTTGGTACAGCTGCCGATGAATACATAATCCACTTTTTTGCCCAGCAAACCGCTGCCGGGTTGCAGCTCCATATAGTCGAGCGATTTTTTGAAAGAAGGTCTTTCCTTTTCATCCAGCTGTTCCAGTGCGGGGATATGTTCTGTAATACCCATGCCCATACCGGGATTGGTGCCATAAGTGATCTGTGGTTCAATATCAGCGGCATCGAAAGTAAGCACCTTATCAAATTGTGCATCGTCATCGGTGTGGAGCGTATGCCAGTAGGCCAGTGCCTGATCCCAGTCGGCGCCTTTCGGGGCAAACTCACGGCCTTTAATATAATCAAAGGTAGTGTCATCCGGCGCAATAAGGCCACCACGTGCGCCCATTTCTATGCTCATGTTGCAGATGGTCATACGTGCTTCCATGCTGAGGTTGCGGATAGCATCACCGGCATATTCCACGAAATAACCGGTAGCACCGGAAGCGGATATTTTAGAGATAATATATAGAATGATATCTTTAGACAGTACGCCGTTGTTCAGGGTGCCATTCACCTCGATCTTCATGCGTTTTGGCTTGTATTGCAGGATGCATTGGGTAGCCAGTACCTGTTCCACCTCGGAAGTACCGATACCAAAAGCGACGGCGCCAAAAGCACCGTGTGTGCTGGTATGGCTGTCGCCACACACAATCGTCATGCCCGGCAGGGTGATCCCCAGTTCAGGGCCGATAACGTGTACAATACCCTGAAACGGATGACCCAGGCCATACAGTTCCACGCCAAACTCCGATGTATTTTTTGTAAGCATTTCCACCTGGAGGCGGCTGAGTGATTCTTTTATTGGCAGGTGCTGATTAATAGTAGGTACATTATGGTCGGCTGTAGCCCGCGTTTTCTGCGGACGAAATACCGGAATGCCGCGTTTGCGCAAACCGTCGAATGCCTGGGGACTGGTTACCTCATGAATAAAATGCGTATTGATGTATACGGCATCCGGATGTTCCGGCCTGCTCATCACAATGTGGCTGTCCCAGATCTTATCAAATAACGTTTTTCCCATCCTAAATCCTTCCTTTTAAATGTTTATATCTTCAAAGCTAACGGTCAAAAATTAATTGACATATCGCTAAATTTGCTTTAATTACAACCTTTAAAACACCTTGATACACATCAACATCTTGTTTATCAATTATTTATAAGACTTTATTAACGATGCCCAACAGCCATAGTGATGCCTTATTCATATTAATAAAAACACTAACAAAAGCCGAAAAGCGCAATTTTCAGCTGGCGTTCAACAAAAACAACACAAAAGAGGACGTCCTTTTTATCCAGCTTTTCAATACGCTGGACAAAATGAAAGATTATGATGAAGAACTGATTCTGAAGAAAGTAACGGCTATAAAAAAGCAACAGCTTTCCAACGTAAAGGCGCATTTGTACAAACACCTGCTATCCAGCCTCCGGCAACTGTACAAACAGAAAGATCCGCTCATAGACCTGCGCGAACAGCTGGACCATGCGCGGGTACTGTATAATAAAGGTTTGTACAACCAGAGTCTGAAGATCCTGGGTAAGGCCAAAGTGATGGCATTGGAACAGGAAGAAGTGATGCTGGGCTACGAAATTGTGGAATTTGAGAAACTGATTGAATCCAGGCACATCACCCGCAGCCTGGAGAACCGTGCGGAAGCCCTCAGCGCGGAATCACGGCAGATAGAGCAACAACTGACCAACATCAGCCGCCTCTCTACCCTCTCGCTGCGCATGTACGGCCTGTATCTCAAGCTGGGACACGCCCGCAACGAACGAGACGGAGAAATGGTGAAATCATTTTTTGAAAGCCAGCTGCCACAACGCCCGCAGACAGACATGAGCTTCTACGAGAAAGTATACCTGTTCCAGGCATCCTCCTGGTACTACTACATTCTCCAGGACTTTGTGATGTACTACCGGTATACACAGAAATGGGTAGACCTTTTCAAACAATACCCTTCGCTGCAACAAACAGATATGGACCTGTATATTAAAGCCCAGCACAACCTGCTGACCGCGCATTTCTATACTTCCAACTTTGAAAAATTCAAAACGGCCTTATGTGAACTGGAAGCCTTTATACTGGCTAACCAGGAGAATTTTCATGAAAACACCCGCACTTCTGCATTCGTCTATTTATACACCGCCAAAATAAACCGGTACTTCCTCGAAGGCACCTTTAGCCAGGGGCTGGCCATGGTACCGGAACTGGAAACAGAAATCAATAACCACACCCTGAAGATAGATCAGCACCGGGTATTGGTATTCTACTATAAAATTGCGTGTCTGTATTTTGGTAGCGGAGATAATAATAAAGCGATCATCTATCTCAATAAGATTATAAACTTAAAAATCGGTAACCTGCGGGCAGATATCCAGTGCTTTGCACGCATCCTGCACCTGATTGCACATTACGAACTGGAGAATTACAGCCTGGTAGAATACCTGATAAAATCAGTGTATCACTTTATCTCCAAGCATAAAGATCTCGGTCTCGTCATGGAAGAGATCATGAAATTTTTGCGCAAGTACATCTATGCAAATCCCAAAGCCCTGCGCAATGCCTTCGTTGACCTGAAAGACCGGCTGGTACAGATTTCGCAGGACCCCTACGAACGCAGGTCATTCCTCTATCTCGATATTATTTCCTGGCTGGAAAGCAAGATAGAAATGATACCGGTACAGGAAGTCATCCATAGGAAGTTCGTCAACAAAGAAAAAAGAATTTAAAAGATTTAGTCCTGCTCAATAAAGGGTTCGTACCTGCGGTATTTTTTAAAGAAGATAATGGCCGATGCTGTCTGCAACAATAAGATAGCCGGCCATTCGTATCTGCCGAGGATCATGAACAATACCACGAAGGAAGTGATTAATACATAACGTACATGGATTTCAGGATCCATCTTCGGAAAATATAACAGGCTACGGAAGAATACCATTAATGACAAGGCCGTACAAAATACGGTGATTAATCCCGGCAGGGAGGTTTTCGTATATACGTTAACAGTAATCATAATCATCTCCGGTAAAAATAATAATACATATATACCGATAAGGCGGGTATAATGTGTAAAAGTGGAGATGGGCAGGTTTTCCATGAAGTTGAGGAACGTATCATCAAATGCGCGGTGGTGTGTCATGAGCTGCAAGTGCACCAGTACACTCACCATGACGCCCAGTTGCAGACCGCGCAGATCAAAATAATCTCCTTGTCTCATCAGAAAAAAAGTGAGCCATAATACGCCTGCGGAAGATAGTTTCGTACTGAAGATGCGTCTTGGAAACTGCGTCAGCAGTTCGTATAAAAAAAACAGGACCGGCGGCTTTGTGAAATGCCGGTTCATCCAGCGTTGCAGCTTTCCTGTAAAGAATAGCACATCCGGTTGTGCGATCTTTCTTTCGTATAACGCCAACGGCCATATGCACATGGCTATAACAAAGAGAACGATAATAATTCCTTGTATGTAGTACTGGCAAATGAAAGCTACTACACCGGCAATGCCTGCATAGATCATGACAGGCATAAATATGGCGGTATGCAGTGTTACCCAGGTTTTCAGGCGATCGGCCTTCTCCATGCTTCCCATGGTGGGATACAGAAATTCATAGCCTTGTTTTTGCAACACTTTTAAGATAAAGCCCGTGCATTTGAGCAGGTATAGTGTCCATAGTGACAGCACCAGCAACAGGAAGCCGTAATTGCCCAGGAATCCGAGCATCAGGGATTTGTGATAGGCCAAGAGATTGCCACCATTGACTACGCCAAACAGCAGGTAAAAGAGTACAAGAAAAAAACCGGTATTCTGTACATAGAATTGCCGGGTAAATATTTTATGAAGGATGTCGATGGTCGAACGCATATTAATTGAGCGTAATGTTTTTATGAGCCACCTGTAGTGTACCCGTTACCGTTAATTCGTTTGGATCCAGCGGCTGATGTGAGGTGATAAAAAAAGTGACGCCGCTGGCGCTGTAGCTGCGGATCAGGTCATACATGATGGCCAGGGTGCGGGTATCGATGGTGATCAGTGGTTCATCCAGTAGTATGACAGCGGGGTTGCCGGTAAATGCCAGCAGCAGTGATAATTTTTTGAGCATACCGCTGGAGTAGCTGCTGACAGGGTTATTCACAAATATGTTCACCCCCAGTCTTTCGCTGATCCCCAGGATTCGTTCGCGGTCCCCTCCTTTTGTGTTGAGGTATAGATCCAGCAAATCGCGGCCGGTGAGGAAAGCGGGATAAAGCGGTTCTGCTTCGGCGTAGTTGATCAGGCGGCGGAACTGTACGGGATTGGCCTGGCTGCTTACACCGCCCTGTAACAGGATTTCTCCTTTGAAAGGAATCAAACCCGCCATCACCTTCATGCAGGTGGTTTTGCCGGCGCCATTTTCACCTTGCAGCCAATAGACGCCTGCAGGTAGTTCCAGGCGGGCAATATCCAGCACGGACACGTCCTGGTAACTTTTTTTAACAGCATGAAGGGCAATAACCGGTTCGGGCATACGTAAAAGGTTAAGACTGTAAATATGAAGAATTAATGCATATATGTACAATATGGGGCATCAATTTAACAAAAATTTGGTAGTGTCTTTTTTTATACTGATGTTCATACGGTTAGCCTATTCAGTAAAAAATGTGTGTATATATTAGCAGGGCGTGCCGGATTTTTTTCACATAGAAAACATATTACATATACCCGTCACCGTAAACGCGTGAAACATGCTACACCACTGCATTTACACAATGTTTATATTGTTTTTCCACACCTGTTGAAAACTATTAAGCAGATGCCATATCCGGTTGCTTACATTTGTAATCCTGGACGTATGGATTTTAGGATATTGTAGATGCTGAGATACAAGGGATGATAGTAAATGTGATTTTTTATGCAGCATGCTGACCCCAGATCGAAAAACCAAAAAACCTTCGACAGACCGATAAAAATATTTATATGAGTAACGAGAATGAAATTCTTTTAAAAGAGAACAAGGATCGTTTTGTGTTATTGCCGATCAAATATCCAAAAGTTTGGGAGCAATACAAGAAGCACGAAGCAAGTTTCTGGACAGCAGAGGAGATAGATTTAAGCAGTGACCTGAAAGACTGGGCCAACCTGAATGATGGCGAGCGCCATTTTATATCACATGTACTTGCATTTTTTGCAGCCAGCGATGGTATCGTAAATGAGAACCTGGCGGTAAACTTTATGAGCGAGGTACAGATCCCGGAAGCCCGTTGTTTTTACGGTTTCCAGATCATGATGGAAAATATCCACTCTGAAACATACGCATTACTGATCGATACCTATGTAAAAGATGCAGTTGAAAAAGATCGTCTGTTTCACGCCATCGACACGGTACCGGCAGTAAGAAAGAAAGCTGACTGGGCATTGCGTTGGATCGAGAATGGCTCCTTTGCAGAGCGCCTTGTAGCCTTTGCAGCAGTAGAAGGCATTTTCTTCAGTGGCAGCTTCTGCTCTATCTTCTGGTTAAAGAAAAGAGGCCTGATGCCAGGACTTACTTTCTCCAATGAACTGATCAGCCGTGATGAAGGGCTGCATTGTGAATTTGCCTGCCTGCTTTACAGCATGCTGGCAACAAAACTGAGCGAAGAACAGGTACACCAGATCATCCGCGACGCCGTAGCATTTGAAAAAGAATTTATCACAGAAGCCTTACCGGTAGATCTCATCGGTATGAACAGCCGCCTGATGGCACAATACATCGAGTTTGTAGCCGACAGATGGATAGGTGAACTGGGATATACAAAAATATTCAACGTGTCTAATCCTTTCGATTTCATGGAAATGATTTCATTGCAGGGCAAGACCAATTTCTTTGAAAAACGTGTGGGCGATTACCAAAAATCAGGCGTAATGGGCGGCAGCAAAGACTCGCAGACATTCAGCCTGGAAGAAGACTTTTAAATATTTAACCCTCTTAAATTCGCAAACCCATGTTCGTAATCAAGAGAGATGGAAGAAAAGAAGCAGTGAAATTCGATAAGATCACTGCACGTATTGAAAAACTGTGTTATGGTTTCAATACTGAATACGTAGATGCAATAGATGTAGCAAAAAAAGTAATCCAGGGTTTATACGATGGTGTTACTACTTCGGAACTGGATAACCTGGCTGCTGAAACAGCTGCCTCTCTGACTACCAAACACCCCGATTATGCCCTGCTGGCCTCCCGCATAGCAGTAAGTAACCTGCATAAAAATACAGAAAAGTCGTTTTCCAAAACGATGAAGAAACTGTATGAATATATAGATCCTAAAACCGGTAAATCAGCAGCACTGCTGTCTGATGAAGTTTGGGACATTATCAGCACCAATGCTGACACACTGGATTCCAATATCATCTACGACCGTGACTTTGCTTTTGACTACTTCGGTTTCAAAACACTGGAACGCTCTTACCTGCTGAAAACAGAAGGCAAAGTGGTAGAACGTCCACAGCACATGTTTATGCGTGTATCTGTAGGCATCCACAAAACAGATATAGAATCTGCCATCAAAACATATAACCTGATGAGTGAGCGGTGGTTTACACATGCCACGCCTACCCTGTTCAATGCAGGCACTCCCAAACCGCAGATGTCCTCCTGCTTCCTGCTCACCATGCAGGGAGACAGCATCGAAGGCATCTACGATACCCTGAAACAAACCGCCAAGATTTCACAAAGCGCCGGCGGTATTGGCCTCAGCATTCATAACATCCGTGCTACGGGTTCCTACATCAGTGGCACCAATGGTACTTCCAATGGTATCATTCCTATGCTGCGCGTATTCAACGATACTGCACGCTATGTGGATCAGGGTGGTGGCAAGCGTAAAGGCGCTTTCGCTATCTACCTGGAACCATGGCATGCCGACATTTTCGAATTCCTGGACCTGCGTAAAAACCACGGTAAAGAAGAGATGCGCGCACGTGATCTGTTCTACGCCCTCTGGATGCCCGACCTGTTTATGAAACGTGTAGAAGCCAATGGCAACTGGTCATTGTTCTGCCCACACGAAGCACCCGGTTTGCACGAATGCTGGGGTAATGAATTTGAACAACTGTTTGAAAAATATGAACAGGAAGGCCGCGCACGTAAAACAATCAAAGCACAGGAACTCTGGTTCGCCATCCTGGATGCACAGATTGAAACCGGCACTCCTTACCTGTTGTATAAAGATGCGGCCAACCGCAAATCCAACCAGCAAAACCTGGGCACCATCAAGAGTTCCAACCTCTGCACAGAGATCATCGAATATACCGATGCCAATGAAGTAGCGGTATGTAACCTTGCTTCCCTGGCACTGCCCCGCTTTGTAACAGAAGGACAATTTGATCATCAGAAATTATACGAAGTAACCTATCAGGCTACTTTAAACCTGAACAAGATCATCGATCATAACTACTACCCGGTAGAAGAGGCAGAACGCAGTAACCTGCGCCACCGCCCTATCGGCCTGGGTGTACAGGGTCTCGCAGATGCGTTTATCCTTATGCGTTATCCTTTTGAAAGTGATGAAGCCAAGAAACTGAACAGCGAAATATTTGAAACCATCTACTTCGCCGGTTTAACCGCTTCCAACGACCTCGCCAAAAAAGAAGGCTACTACGAAACATTCCCAGGCTCACCGGCTTCCAAAGGAATCCTCCAGTTTGATATGTGGGATGTGAAACCTTCCGAACGCTGGGACTGGAAATCACTGAAAGCTGCCATCAAAAAAGATGGTATCCGCAACTCCCTGCTGCTGGCGCCTATGCCTACAGCGTCTACTTCACAGATTCTCGGCAACAACGAGTGTTTTGAACCTTACACTTCCAACATCTACACACGCCGTGTACTGAGTGGTGAGTTTGTAGTGGTAAACAAACACCTGCTGAAAGACCTCGTGGAACTGGGCCTCTGGGATAATGAAATGAAAACTAAAATCATTTCATCCAATGGTTCCATTCAGAGTATTCCTGAAATACCATCCAGCATCAAAGAACTCTACAAAACGGTATGGGAAATCAAACAACGTAACCTGATTGATATGGCAGCAGACCGCGGTGCGTTCATCTGTCAGTCTCAATCACTGAACCTCTTCGTTGACACACCTACCAACGCCAAGCTCACCTCCATGCACTTCTATGCCTGGAAGAAAGGTTTGAAAACAGGTATGTATTATCTGCGTACACAGGCTGCTACACAGGCGGTACAGTTTACCGTAGAAAAACAAGGTGGTCAGCAGATCCAGCCGGTTGTTAAAGCTGCTGGCGGTGATGTTTCCCTGGAAGATATTCCTGAAGGGGCTGTATGTACCATGGAAGAAGGTTGTGTTACCTGCAGCGCATAAAAAAGGGTTATCTAAGTATAAATGCGAATCCCTGGTTGAAAGGCCAGGGATTTTTTTATGTCGTTCCTATAAATCATCTTCCTTAAATCCCCAATCCGTTAAAAGCTCTTTGTATCGCTTTTCCGGTAGTCCTGTCTGCTCATAATGTCCTGCCTGCATTTTCTGCCGTAAGGCTTCATAAATGCTCACGGCACAAGCAACAGAAATATTGAGCGATTTGATAATCCCCATCTGCGGAATAATAAAATTACCATCTGCCAATGCTCTTACACCATCGCTCACGCCATTTTGTTCATTGCCGAAAACCAGGGCTACCGAGCCTGTGAAATCAATATCATAAAGGCTCTTTGCATCATCAGCCAGATGTGTGGTTAATATCTTGTCATATCTTTCACGCAATGCTGCCATGCAGGCCGCAGCATCATCAAATTGATGGGTGGTAAGCCACCGCTCCGCCGTACTGCTGCTACGGTGTCCCCATTTCTTATGCCGGGGCGCCTTGGTGGTGATCACATAAATATCCTGGATACCTACTGCATCGCAGGTACGCATAACAGCGGAAATATTGTGCGGATCCTGTACGTCTTCCAGTACTACTGTTAAATTTGCCTGCCGTTTATTCAGTACGGATATCAGCCGCTCGCTTCTTTCTGGTGTCATATAGTGTGTGTTTTCCTGAATACAGCAAAAATACAGCATATTTCATGCAAAGGCGCCAAGGAACAGCGTCGTGGAACGATTATCTCCCTGTTATCCATAGTTTTACTACGAAGTCCTTTGCCTAAAATATTATTATCTTCACGCAAATAATCAAATAAAGAAAAACCTATGCTCAAAAAGATCCTGAAAATTGTGGCGATCACAATCGTGGTCTTAGTATTGGCAGCTATAGCCATCCCATATTTTTTTAAAGACAAAATTATGGCCACGGTAAAGACAGAACTGAATAAGCAACTGACGGCCAAAGTGGATTTTAAAGATGTGGATATCAGTTTGTTCCGGCATTTCCCCCGCCTGGCTGTTGGCTTGGAAAACCTGGAGATCACCGGTACCGGCGATTTTGAGGGCGACACCCTCCTGGCCGTCAGGCAGATAGATATTGCCCTCAATCTCATGAGTGTAATAAAGGGAGATAAAATGGACATCTATAACATTACCCTCTCACAGCCACGCATACACGCCATTGTTCATAAAAACGGTAGTGCCAACTGGGACATCATGAAACCGGATACGGCGCAGGCCAATGCGGCAGATACCAGCAGCAGCCAGTTTGCATTAAGCTTACAGCAATATAAGATTGAAGATGCCTACATCAATTATGATGACCAGGAAGGTAATATGCAAATGATCGTGGAGGGTTTGACGCATCAGGGCAAAGGTGATTTTACACAGGATCAGTTCACCCTGGAAACCAACACCACCGCCGATGGCATCACTTTCCGCTATGGACTGATCCCGTATCTCTCCAGCGTAAAAACCAAACTGGATGCCGCTATTCAGATAGATAACAACACCAGTACCTATACGCTGAAAGATGGCAAAGCATCTCTCAACAACCTGGAACTGGGCCTGCAAGGTCTTTTCAAACTGGTAAACGATTCTACCTATGGTATGGATATGAGCTTTAATGCACCTTCTACCAATTTTAAAGATCTGCTGTCGCTCGTACCGGCCATCTACAAAACAGATTTCAACAAAATAAAAACCAGTGGTACCGCTGCTTTCAACGGGTATGTAAAAGGCAACTACTCGCCTGTACAGATGCCGGCCTTTGGTCTGAACCTGTCTGTAAAAGATGGTTTCTTCCAGTATCCTGACCTGCCAAAACCGGTAAAAAATATCCAGATAGCCATGAAGATCAGCAACCCCGATGGTGTACCTGATCATACCATCGTGGATATGCCCACCGGCCACCTGGAAATGGATAACACCCCGCTGGATCTCCGTCTGCTCGTGAAAACACCCGTTTCTGATATGTACCTCGATGGTGCGGCCAAAGGCAAACTGGATCTCTCAAAGATCACCGAATTTGTGAAGCTCGAAGGAGGCACTACCCTCTCCGGCCTGCTGGATGCAGACATTTCCGCCAAAGGCAACATGAGCGCCATAGAAAAGCAGCAGTACGACCGCTTCTATGCTGCCGGTACCCTGCAACTGAGCAATATGCTGTATAAAAGCAAGGACTATCCCGATGGTGTAAAAGTGAATAATCTCTTGCTACAGTTCAATCCAAAAAATGTAACCGTAAAGGAATTGAACGGTCAATACATGGGCACCAACTTTGAAGCCAACGGCGAAGTAAATAACCTGCTCGCCTATACGTTTAAAAACGCGCCCCTGGATGGTAAAATGAACTTCAAGGCAGATGAGATCAACCTCAACAAATGGATGGGCACCGAACCTGCACCAGCCGCCGCCAGCGGTAAGGCAGATACCGCCGCCACAGCGCCTTTTGCGGTACCGGCTAATCTGAACCTGGGCTTACAGGCAACTGTCGGCAAAGTACAATATGATAAAGCGGACCTCCGTAACGTTACCGGCAACCTGCTCGTAAAAGATGAAACGGTTACCATGCAACAGCTGAAAGCCAACGCCCTGCAAGGTACCATGGAAATCAACGGTAGCTACAGCACTAAAAACAGCAAAACAAACCCGGATATCGACGTAGCTTATAACGTTCAAAACCTGGATGTACAGGAAACTTTCAACACTTTCAACACCGTACAGAAACTGATGCCGATAGGTAAATTCCTGTCCGGTAAAATCACTTCCCAGCTGAAGATGCACGGTAAACTGGGAAAAGATATGAGCCCCGACCTCAGCACCCTCACCGGCGATGGCAACCTGCTGCTGATAGAAGGCTTCCTGAAACAGTTTGCGCCGGTAGACCAGCTGGCCAGCACGCTGAATATATCCCAGCTGAAAGACCTTTCGCTGCGCGATATCAAAAACTATTTCGCCTTTGAAAACGGCCGCGTAAAAGTGAATCCGTTTAAAATAACGGTGAATGGCGTACGCATGGATATTGCCGGTTCCCACGGCTTTGACCAGTCGCTGGACTACACCCTGCAACTCGCGCTGCCACGTAGTCTTATGGGTTCTGCGGGCAACAACCTCGTCAACAACCTGGTGTCCCAGGCACAGAATAAAGGGATCCCTGTCAACCTGGGCGACAGCGTTCACCTCCAGGTGCTGATGGCCGGCAATATGCTGAAACCTTCCCTGAAAACCGATCTCCGGGAAAGTGCCAACAGCCTGAAAGCACAAGCCACCGAACTGGTAAAAAACAAAATAGACACCGTAAAAAATACGGTACGTGATAGCGTCAATCAAATCAAGAACAACGCCATCAACTCCGTAAAAGATGAATTAAAAAATCAGCTCAGCGGTAAAAAAGATTCCACTTCCCAGACCACGGGAAAGCCACTTGAAAATGTAGGCAAACAAGCCGGGGAATCCGTGAAGAATACGCTCAACGGGCTATTCAAGAAAAAAGCAGCGCCGGCAGCAGACAGCAGCAAGAATTAAGTATTTACGAATTTTTTGATTTACGAATTTAGGGATTTGAAATGCAGCGGAGACCTCTTATATCTCCGCTGCATTTCAAATCCCTAAATTCGTAAATCAAAAAATTCGTAAATATTTGCGTAACTTATACTAACCAAAGAAGGCTGCCATGTTCCTCAAATTCGTGCATACAACGTATTGCAATGCGGCAATTTTTGCAGGATTACTGTTCTTTTTTATGGGTTATTTCATCCGTCGTTTTCCACCTAAAAGCACTAAGTCCTGGTACGGTTACCGTAGTTTCCTTTCTACCCGCAACCCAGAAATGTGGCATGCTGCCAATCAGGAGGCAGCCTATATGTCGCGTCGCGTAGGTTTGATCCTGATCCTCACTGGTGTGGCCTGCGCACTGATCTTCGACCGGCAAACAGACTGGTTCATGTATATTACCATAGGCGCCGTAGTAGCCGGTACCATGTACATGGTAGGCTATACGGAGTGGCAACTATCACAGCATTTTGATAATGAAGGGAGAGAAAGACCAGGGGACCAGGATTAAAGGATACTAAGGATTAACAGGATGGGTGTTTTGTTGTTTATAAAAAAATTGCCGGAGATATCAGCGTAATCTGCGCTTTTATCTCCGGCAATCTTTTTTATCTCTCTATATAACCAACAAAACACCCATCCGGGAAATCCTGTTAATCTGTTAATCCTGGTTAAAGGCGTCCTTGTATATCATGCTCCGGCACTGCCTGGTAGCTCTCTTTCATCTTTCTCAGCTTTTCTTTGCCGTAGGCCAGACGAGTGATCACTACATATAATACCGGTACAATAAATATTGCCAGGAAGGTAGCGGTAAACATACCACCTAATACGGTCCAGCCCATTGTTTTACGCGCTTCCGCACCTGCACCGGAAGAAAATACCAATGGCGTAATCCCCAACAGGAACGCCAGCGACGTCATGATGATGGGACGTAAACGCAGCTTGGCAGCTTCCACGGCGGCCGTGACAAGATCCATACCTCTGTCTACACGCTCCTTCGCAAACTCCACGATCAGGATCGCATTCTTGGCAGACAACCCGATCAGTGTAATCAAACCGATCTGCGCATATACGTTGTTACTCAGTTTAGGCAGGAACGTTAGTACCGTAATGGCACCAAAGGCGCCGATAGGTACTGCCAACAGTACGGAGAACGGTACAGACCAGCTCTCATACAATGCTGCCAGGAACAGGAACACAAAGATGATGGATAACGCGAAGATATAGATCGTTTTAGAACCTGATAATAACTCCTCACGGCTCAAACCGGAGAACTCATAACCATAACCATCCGGCAGTTCCTGTGCCGCCACTTCTTTAAGGGCGTTGATCGCATCACCACTACTATAGCCCGGTGCCGGGTTACCATTGATTTCCGCAGAACGGAAAAGATTGTAGTGAGAGATCACCGGCGCACTTTCTATCACTTTGTAAGAAGTGAGGGTACTCAACGGCACCATCGTTCCTGCGCTGTTGCGTACAAAGAACTGGCTCAGGTTTTTAATATCACCCCGGTAGGAGGAATCCGCCTGTGTTACCACACGGAAGTTCCTGCCGTAAATAGTAAAGTCATTGATGTAAGCACTCCCCATGTATGTTTGCAGGGCGGTGGCAATGTCAGAGATCTTCACACCCATCTTCTTCGCTTTCTCCCGGTCGATATCCAACTGGTATCCAGGCGTACGGGCCGTGAAGAACGAGAATGCCCGCGCGATCTCCGGACGTTTGTTGACCGCTGCTACGAAATTCTGCAACACCCCTTCAAATGCTTTGATATCGCCATTTCTGCGTTGCTGCAATATGAAAGAGAAACCGGCAGTGGAGCCAAGCCCCGGAATGGCCGGGGGTGGAATTACCACCACATTCGCTTCCTTATATTTGGCCAGCTTTTTCTGCAAAGTAGCCACCAGGCCGAAGATCTGCAGGGAGTCGGCTTTACGCTCGCTCCATGGTTTCAACTGGCAAAAGATAGTGGCACTATTCGATTTGGTGGCAAAGTTTACAACGTTCAATCCTCCCAAAGCAGCGTAGTGCGCAATTCCCTGGGTACTGTCCAGATCCTTCATAATACTTTGCATCACTGCTAACGTACGTTCAGTAGAAGAAGATTCCGGCAGATCAAACGTAATATAGATACGTCCTTCATCTTCCGTAGGAATAAACCCGGAAGGTTTTGCCTTGAATAACATGATCGTACCTACGAAAAGACACAGCAGAAATACAATGGCCAGGCGGGAAAAGCGGATACTCTTCTTCACACCCATCGAATAACGGGAAGTGGTATGACCAAACCAGCGGTTGAATTTAAAGAAGAATTTATTCAGCCCTTTTGAGTCCTTGTCGAGATGCATTGGTTTTAACAGCAGGATACATAAAGCCGGTGTTAAAGACAATGCCACAAAAGCAGAGATCAGTACGGAGATGGCGATCGTGATGGCGAACTGCTGATACAAACGGCCCACGATACCAGGTATAAATCCAACCGGTACAAACACCGCTGCCAGGATGAGCGCAATGGCTATTACCGGGCCGGAAATCTCTTTCATAGCCTGGGTGGTAGCATCTTTGGGCGACATCTTCTCATGGTCTATATTATGCTGCACCGCTTCCACCACCACAATGGCATCATCCACCACAATACCGATAGCCAGTACGAAACCGAACAACGTCAGCGTGTTGATGGTGAACCCAAGTGGTATAAAGAAGATGAAAGTAGCAATAATGGATACCGGGATAGCCAGGATGGGAATGATGGTAGCACGCCAGCTCTGTAAGAAGAGGAATACCACCAGTACCACCAGGAGCAATGCTTCCACCAGGGTGTGCAATACCTCTTCGATAGATACTTTTACCACTGACACAGATTCAAACGGCACTACGTATTGCACATCGTTGGGAAACTGTTTCTTCATCTCTTCCATCGCCTCCGTTACATTGGCGGCTGTTTCAATCGCGTTACTGCCCGGCGCCTGGTATACCAGCAGATAAGCAGCACGTCTGCCATCTACGAAGTTATTACCCGCATAGTTGAATTTACCTAACTGTACACGCGCAACATCTTTCAGGTACACGAGTGTTCCGTCTGATGGACGTGTTTTGATAATGACGTTACCAAATTCCTCTGCTGTAGACAGGCGGCCTTTGGTGAGGATGTTATACTCAAATGTTTGTCCCACTTGTTGTGGCGGCGCACCTACAGAACCCGCAGTGATCTGGGCATTCTGTTCTGCCAGCGCAGCACGGATATCTTCTGCCGTAACGTTCATTTCTGCCAGCTTATCCGGTTTCAGCCAGATACGCATACTGAAATCATCCGCACGGGTAAAGATATCACCCACTCCTTTTGCACGCAGCAACGCATCTTTAACATATACGTTGGTGTAGTTATCCAGGAAGGTAATATCGTGTGTGCCTTTGGGTGAGTACAACGCAACCAGCATCAGGATACTGGGATTACGCTTTCTAACGGTAAGGCCTAAACGCTGTACTTCCTGTGGAAGGGTAGGTTGTGCAATACCTACACGGTTCTGCACATCCAGTGCTGCAATGTTGATGTCGGTACCTACTTCAAAGTTGACCGTCATACTCATTTGCCCGCTACTGGTATTATTTGTGGAGATGTAGGTCATACCCGGTGTACCATTTACCTGTACTTCCACGGGTGTGGCTACTGTTTGCTCCACTGTTTGTGCATCCGCACCGGTATATGTACCTGTTACCTGTACTGTTGGCGGGGAGATCTCAGGATACTGCCCTATGGGCAGATTCATCATCGCCAGTATTCCCACCAGTACCAGTACAATAGATATCACTATTGCGGTGACGGGTCTTCGTATAAAAGTATCTGCAATCATGATTTTCTGCTGTTGATTCTACTAATAACTATTTCTTCACTGGTTCGCCCTGTTGAGCTGCCGGTATACCGATCTGTATCCTGCCGCCATCGCGCAAACGCTGGAAGCCTTCTGTAATGATCTTATCACCTGCCTGGATGCCATCCATGATCACAACCCTGTCTCTGAGCTTAGGGCCCAGATGTACTTTCTGTTGGGCGGCAATGCTATCTTTTGCCACAAATACAAAGTATTCACCCATCTGCTCTGTAATGGCTTTGTAAGGAATGATCAGCCTGTCGCCGGACTGACTGTTCAATACGTTCAGTACACAACTCATCCCGTCTTTCAGTTTGTCGTCAGGATTATTAAATTCAATCCTCACCCTGATCGTACCGGTCTGGTTATCCACACCACGGTCAATGGCCAGGATCTTGCCGGCGTGAACATATTCGCTGCCATCTGAAGTTTGCAAACGGAAAGTGGTATCATTTACAGCACCGCCTTTACTTTGTATATCAGCGAAGCGGGAAATATCCGATTCATTTATCACGAAATCCACGGCGATAGGATTTTCACTGGAAATGGTATTCAGCAGCGTAGTACCCGGCGTCACCTGAGAGCCCAGTCTTACCTGTGAAATACCAATGCGGCCGGTAAACGGCGCTTTGATAAGGGAGTAGTCCAGGTCGGTGCGAACAGCGGCCAGGTTGGCTTCTGCAGCGGCGAGCTGGCTACGGTTAGTTTCCAGTGCAGCTTCTGCATTGTCCAGGATCTGCCGTGCTATCGCATCCTGTTCTGCCAGGCGTTTGTAACGCTCGTCATCTTTCTTTGCCTTGTTATAATTAGCACGGGCGCTGGCGATGTTTGCTTCTGCCTGGTGGAAGGCCGCTTCATATTTGCGGCGGTCTATTTCATACAGGGGCTTGCCCTTCTGTACAACTTCTCCTTCTTTAAAGAAGATTCCCGTGATAAAACCGGAAACCTGAGAGCGCAGCTCTACATGGTTCAGGGCTACCACAGTGGCGGGATATCTGTCATAATAAACGGCCGGTGCCACGGATGCCTCCGTAATATTTACCGGTGTAGGGGGCATAACGGGCGCTCCTTTCTGGGCAGGGCCATTGCAGGCGGAAAAGCCAAGTACGCCGGCTGCGCTGATTAAGACAATGTGGTTCATTTTTTTCATATCCGATCCGGTTACCATTTAATAATTAGCTGTTAAGGTTCCTAATGCTTTCTGCAGGTCTATCTTGCTGGATAATACCTGGTACATAGCATTGTAATAGCTCAGTTGCGCGGTGCGCAATTCCGTTTCTGAGATTAATACTTCCAGGTATGTTTTGATACCTTCCTTATACTGTAGTTGCAACATGTTGTATACATCCATGGCCATCTCCACATTATCTTTCAATGTCGTATAGTCATTCAGGTTACTTCTGTAAGTAGCCATTGCCTGCGTATACTGTGTATTGATCTCGCTTCTCAAAGTGGCAAAATCCCACTGCGTACGTTGCAGCTGTAGTTCTGCCATCTTGATATTATGCACCCTTTTACCACCCTGGAAAATAGGCAGTGATAATTTCAGTCCTAACAGGGAGTTAGGATAATTAATGCTGTATAATTTGGAGAAGTTTTCATTCTGATAAGCAAAAGCATAGTTCACAAATGCTGATACCGTAGGCAGATAACTCCACTTATTGTATTTCAGATTTGCCTGTAGCAGGCTTTGCTGGGTTTCCAGTAACTGGTATTCGATCCTGTCCTTGTAATTGGCTACCAGGGCAGTGTCTTCTCCGGTTATCTGTGTGGCCATCTGTGCAGTATCATAGGCCAGCGGCACATCGCCGGCATTGGCAGGATACCCCATCAACTGTTGCAGATAGGCCTGCTTGGCGGTGAGCAGCTCACGTGCAGACTTCTGCTGTGCGCGTGCATTATTGAGCGAAATAGTGGCCCGCTTATAATCCGTTTTATCTACCACCCCACCCTGATACTGGTTGTACGCATCTTTCAGGCTGCGTTCCAGGCGGATAATATCTTCGTCCAGCACCTGGATCTGTTGGGAGGTGAGCAGGATATCGTAATACGCTTTGCTGACATCTGCTACCACATCAATCTGGGTACGTACGGTACTTTGCTGGCTCTGTTTTCGTACATCCCTGGCCGTATTGGTAGCCAGTAAAAGATCCCGCGTAAAGATGTTCTGATTCAGGCCGAACTGCGCTGTAGAAGTATTGGCTACCCCCACCTTGGTAGGATTGCCACCAAAAATAGAAGTAGGCAACTCCATGTAGTGCTGGAGATTATAGTCCAGGTTGATCTGTGGATACCAATCTGCCAGCTTGCTTTTCACGGTTCTATCCGTGATGGCTTCATCAATACGCGACTGCCGTAATACCGGCTGATGTGATAACGCGTACCTGATACAATCCTGTAGCGTAGCGTTGGTTAAAAGGGAATCTGTAGATTGCTGTGCATATATATGTGGAGATAAAAATATTCCACACGTCACAGCTAACAGGTAAAATGCTCTTTTCATAAAAGGCTTTTGACATTCAGTTCATCATTGTACCAATCAAAAGAAAAATGCTGGCATAAGCGAGGCTATAACCTCCTTTATGGTTGGCATCTATCTTCATTATATGCTTTAAATACCATCTATAGACAGTAAAAATGTTCCCGCGTACCCATGTTAAGCCCGCATTCTTTATTGCAGTAACAGGACAGGTTAAGGTCATTGTTTGATCAAAGTGAGGTTGGCTCCTGTAAGCTAATCTTACAGGTGGGTTTCCGCATTTGTATCAAACAATATAACAGTGAAGTAGGTAGTTATAACAGCATGCTGTTACTTAGGTAAAATATTTTGAGGCGCTAAGATAAGCTTCTGAAAACAAAAATCCATCCTGAGGATGGATTTTAACAATTACATGAAATTGAGTTCCGGTCATCCCTTATTACGACCGCTGACAATATGTTTTTCTGCATGATAAGAAGATCTTACTAACGGGCCAGATTCTACATAATCTAATCCCATATTGTATCCTATCTCGCGTAACTCGGCAAATTCATCCGGGTGAACGAAGCGTACCACCGGCAGGTGTTTGGGTGTAGGTTGCAGATATTGCCCTAATGTAACCACATCACAACCGTTATCATACAGATCCTGCATTGCCTGGATCACTTCTTCCTTTGTTTCGCCAAGGCCCAGCATGATACCGCTCTTGGTACGCATGCCACCTGCCTTTAAGCGGCGGATTACTTCCAGGCTGCGGTGATATTTGGCCTGGATCCTTACCTGCTTGGTTAAACGTTCTACTGTTTCCAGGTTGTGAGAAACGATTTCCGGCGCCACGTCAATAATACGTTGCAGGTTTTCCCACTGTCCGCGAAAATCGGGGATCAGGGTTTCCATTGTCGTTTGAGGGTTTAATGCCCTTACTGCATTGATGGTATTGGCCCAGATAATGGAACCGCCATCTTTCAGCTCGTCCCTGTCTACAGAAGTTATAACGGCGTGTTTCACCTTCATCAGGTAGATCGCCTCTGCCACACGTTGTGGTTCATCATGATCCACGGCTTCCGGACGGCCGGTAGCTACGGCACAAAATCCGCAACTACGGGTACAGATATTTCCCAGGATCATAAAGGTAGCCGTGCCGGCTCCCCAGCATTCGCCCATATTAGGACAGTTGCCACTCTCACAGATCGTATGTAATTTATGGGTATCTACCAGGTTTCTCACCTGTTTATAATTCTCGCCTATGGGTAATTTAACGCGCAGCCAGTCTGGCTTTTTTACTCTTGTTGTCGCCGGTTCGGCGGCTATAACGGGTAGTTCTTGCATCGCTGATTCCTTTCTTTAAAAAAGCAAAGTTAACACTTATCTCCTATTCCATCGCTTACCGAATTGTAAGGCAACATATGCATTAAAAAAGAACTGTTTATTTTCTGTGGTAGCCATGATCGGCACTTTTTTGCTGTACATTTCCGCATTCACCCCTATTTCCAGGGCACTTACCACCTCATTGAAATGTGCCCAGTCGAACCGCATCCCTAATTTGGCATGTAAGCCCGGAACCACGCTCAACTCGCTCCAGCCCTTTCCGAAGCCTGCACCACCGGTAATTTTGGAGAATTCCAGGAAATTTCCCGGATTATTGGGATCATATTTTATTTCTTCCACCTGGTCGCCGGCCTGGTTCTTTACATTCAGGTAGTAAGGCTTCAACAGGCCCAGAGACACGCCACCATAATAGATCGCGCTTACTTCCACCCCGTTCTTGTTCCCTTTACCACCAATCAGGTAACGTTGACCAGCACCCAGCTTCGCCTGGTAAAAATTATTTTGTTTACCGAAGATAAAAGGCCGGTCGGTACTATAAAAACCGCCACCAGCACCCTGGCGCTTATCTTCTTTGGGGTCTTTCTTCTCCGCAAATTCAAACTGGAAATAATTAACAGCCTTCCTGCTCTTACGGTAACCCATTTCCAGGAAACCGGACCAGCCATCGGTATTCAAACGGCCGCCTATCGAAAAGTCACGCTGGAACACATTTTCCCCCTCCTCCTGTTCACGGAAGATCGCTATCTTCTTCAGCTTACGCTGCTCTTTTTCATCTTTCTTAGACTGTTCCGTTTGCCTGCTGGTGGTTTGCGCTTGCAAACTACCCGTGATCGTTGCTAAAAACAGGATTAAGTATATTTTTTTCACAGTGATGGGCTATTATTATAATAAATAAACGCTTGAATAAAGGTATTGTTATGTTAATATTACAAACGTACCTAATTTTTTTTAGTTTGATAAGGCTCTTACCCTGCCTTTTAACTTGTTCTAAAAATACACTTATTTTACAGTTTGATTACCAACCATACAAAGGACTTTAAAACTATACATCATGCAAACAGCGGAAATTATCTACACCGGCGAATTACGGACTACAGCAACCCACCTGCGATCAGCCACCGTCATTGAAACAGATGCACCGGTAGATAACAATGGAAAAGGTGAAAGATTCTCTCCTACTGACCTGGTAGCCACGGCCCTCGGCTCGTGTATGCTTACCATCATGGGCATCAAGGCAAGAGATAACAACTGGGCCATCGAAGGCACCAAAGTGAGTATTCAGAAAATAATGGGTACAGAACCACGTCGCATTACCGGCGTAACCATCGTATTTGATTTTCCCGGTACCCATAACCTGGGAGAAAAAGAAAAAACCGTCCTCGAAAGAGCAGCACTCACCTGCCCCGTCGCCAAAAGCGTACACCCGGACCTTGTACAGGATGTAACCTTCAATTGGTAAGGCACTATTTAAGAATTTTTTGATTTACGAATTTAGGGATTTGAAATGCAGCGGAGATATGTGCGTATACGGTTATCTCCGCTGCATTTCAAATCCCTAAATTCGTAAATCAAAAAATTCCTAAATTCCTACATCTTTTCCCCGCCCAATATCTTCATGCCTATTGCGCATTTCAGACATCTCTTTTCATCGCAGTAATATTGCTTCAATTGCAGGAGTGCCTGCGATTCCATGGCGTTTTCCTGTGTAACGCCCAGCTTTTCCCAGGCATTGGTAATCTTGTTTTTTTCGGCGGGTAGCTGCTGGAGGAAATGCAGGGCTTTCTCCTGGTAATAGCGGGTGTTTTTTTGTTGTCCATAGAGGTAGAGAAGCGGTAGCACCGTATTGATTAAAACGGCATGCACGGCCTGTTTGCCGGGGCGGTGGGTGGCAGTTACCGGTTGCCCGAAACGGTAATGCTCCTGCCAGTACGCTGATGGCCGTACGAAAAACAACCGTTCCAGTTCTCCAAGTTCTCTTGCCTCCAGGATGCGGGAAAACAAATGCGATGTTTGCTGCATCAGGGTGGCAAAGGCGGCCAGCCGCAGGGTAGGAAAAGATGCAGGCCGCATCCGCAGCCAGTTCCAGTGGTGCGGCGCTATTGGCTGGAGCTGATATTTATGCCGCAGGTGCAGGTACTCCCGCTGTAACTGCAACGGGTATACGTCGATGAAGTCCGCTTCCAGCATTCCCGCCTGACCAAAAAGCAGGGCTTCCGTTAGCAGCGGCTGGTGCTTATGCCGCATGAGGATATTATAGGGCAGCGATTGCGCCATTTGCAGGAACGGCAACGCATTTACCGGCATGCCATAGCTCTGTGCTACTGCCCAGTAGCACGCTTCTTCCCAGTTATATTTATTGCATAACAGCCAGGCACGTAGTCCGTTCATCTTGTTTTCCCAGCGTTCGGCCAGCAGCCGCTCTTTCCAGCTGAGCCAGATGAGCCGGGAGATATCGCCGGCACTATCCGCACAAGGCACAAAGGAAGCCGACTGCCGCAGCCATTCATAGCGTTGTAGCAACAGCTTGGGGATATACTGCTGTAATTCAAGACAGGGCGCATCTCCCGCCTCACGCTGGGGCAGGTCATGTACAAATACCACGTGCAGGATGATCCGCCCGTATTGTTTATTGTGCTGATGCCCATGCCGGAACCAGTCGGATGTGCTAAGATGCAGTTCTACGGCGCCTGCCCATACAGTATTGCCGATCCTGATCTTTGCCCCCGTAAAATCGGGGCCGCTGTGGTGATTCTGCCATCCGGGGTAGATGATCTGTAAAGGCTCACCCGTAGTAGTTACCAGGTTATCCTGCTTAAAAATACGGCACGCCCATATATGCTGAAAAAGCTCTTCGGAGAGCGGGGGGTTAACATGCATAAAGATATGGTTGATTATTAAAATACTATTAGCTAAAGATAATAAAACATCACCTCCGGTAAAAAAATTTCTGCTCCTGATTTGGAAAATTGATCAAACTGCCTTTACCTTTGCACCCAGTTCTTATACATCACTTATCCAGAAAGGCGGAGGGACTTGGCCCTGCGATGCCTTAGCAACCTTTCCTGATTTAATTATCAGGAAAAAGGTGCTAATTCCTGCCCCGGTGCAAGTCGGGGAAAGATAAGTTGGCAGAGATAATTCTTCACCAATATAATATTGAAAAGAGCTCTTCCAACAAACGGAAGAGCTTTTTTATGCCCGCTCCCGCCCACTTCCTGGATTTGTCGTTGTTTAAGTAGATTTTTAATGATACCGTTGCAGGGTAATACCTGTACAAACAGACATCGTTAAAAAATAATTTAATAAGATGAAAACAGCTACACAACTGATTCATAGTATTCCGATAGATGAGTTGACAGGCGCTATTTCAGTGCCCATCTACCAAACATCTACCTTTGTACAGGAATCGCCGGGCATCAATAAGGGTTTTGAATTTTCGCGGGCTAACAATCCCACGCGGAAAGTGTTGGAAGAACTGATCTGCAACCTGGAAGAAGGCTACGCAGGTTTCGCCTTCGCCAGCGGGATGTCTGCTATTGACGCTGTACTGAAGCTGTTGAAAACCGGCGATGAAGTAATGGCCGTAGAAGATACTTACGGTGGCATCTTCCAGATCTTCAACCACATGTTTGAACGTTTTGGGATCAAAGTAAACTTCGTGGACACCAGCAACCTCGATAAAGTACTGGCTGCCATCACGCCCAATACCCGGATTATCTGGCTGGAATCCCCTACCAATCCAACATTGCGCATCTCTGATATCAAGTCTATCAGTAAAATTGCCAAACAACATAATATCCTGCTGGCAGTAGATAATACTTTCAGTACCCCTTTATTGCAGCAACCACTCACTTTGGGCGCCGACATGGTTATCCACAGTGCTTCCAAATACCTGGCCGGTCACTGCGACGTGATTGCCGGACTGGTAGTGGTCAATTCCAAGTCGCTCGCTGATCAGATCCGCTATAACCAGAATATTTCCGGTAGTATCCTCAGTCCGTTCGACGCCTGGCTCACGATCCGTGGTATAGAAACCCTGGCGCTCCGGCTGGAAAAGCAATGCAGCAATGCCAGCGCCGTAGCCAACTGGCTGGCCGCGCATCCTGCGGTGGATAAAGTATTTTATCCGGGTCTTGTTACCCATAAAAACCATCACATTGCGCGCAAACAGCAAAAAAGTTATGGCGCCCTCGTGAGCTTCTCCTTAAAAAGCGATAATATCAAAAATGCGATCCGCATCGTGAACGCTACCAAGCTGTTTAAACTGGCGGAAAGTTTTGGCGGTGTGAAAAGTATGCTGGCTCATCCGGCTACCATGACACATCGAACGATACCGGAAGCATTCCGGAAAAAAACAGGTTTGCAGGATTCCTGCATCCGTTTATCAGTAGGCATAGAAGATGCCGAAGACCTGATCAACGACCTGAAACAAGCACTGGATAAATTAAACCATCCGGCGGGTAAACAAATCACTGTTTTACAATAAGCTGCCTTACTAACGCTGCCGGCTACACGCTGTCAGTATCGTATCAGCAGCCTCAAGTTTGAAAAAAAGTATGGAAAACAAGATCATCAATTTAGGTATTTTTGGATTCGGTGTCGTAGGACAAGGACTGTATGAAGTTTTGAACAGAACAAAAGGTATTAATGCACGCATCAAAAAGATCTGTATTAAAGACCCTAACAAATCAAGACCTATTGACAGCAGCTACTTCACTACCGATAAAAATGAAATCCTGGAAGATCCTACCATAGACGTAGTAGTAGAGCTGATAAATGATACGGAAGCCGCCTTTGAAATTGTGAGCACTGCGCTCCGCAATGGCAAAGCAGTAGTAAGCGCCAGCAAACGCATGATTGCTGAAAACCTGCCCGCTCTCTTCCAGTTACAAACAGAAAATAAAGTGCCCTTCCTGTACGAAGCCTCCAGCTGCGCCAGTATTCCCATCATCCGCAACCTGGAAGAATATTACGACAACGACCTGCTCAATGCAGTGGAAGGCATCTGCAACGGATCTACCAACTACATTCTTACCAAAATATTTGAAGAAAACCAGAGCTTTGAAACGGCCCTGCAAAAAGCGCAGGAACTGGGCTTCGCAGAAACCGATCCTACACTGGACATAGAAGGATACGATCCTAAATACAAACTCGTCATCCTCCTCCTCCACGCTTTCGGCACCTTCGTGAAACCGGAAGAAGTGTATAACTTCGGTATCCACCACCTCAACGACTTTGATATCCAGTTTGCCAAACAAAGAAACTGTACGGTGAAACTGATTGCCCAATGCCGCCGGCAGAACGGCAACGTGTTTGCATACGTGCTACCTCATCTCATCAAAGAACATAACCTCCTCTATGATGTGTATAATGAGTACAATGGCATCCTGCTGGAAAGTGCATTCACCGACAAACAATTCTTTGTAGGTAAAGGCGCCGGTGGTACTGCAACCGGCAGCGCCGTACTGTCTGATATCTCCGCCCTGTTGTACAACTACCGCTACGAGTATAAAAAAATCAAACAGAATAATCAGCCCACTTTCACCAACGATGTAAAACTGAAAGTATACCTGCGTTATAAAACACCCGACCAGGTAGATCTCTCGGTGTTTTTCAATATTTCAGAGAAGTATGAATCAACCGCCTGGCGCTACGTGGTAGGCACCATCAACCTCCAACAACTAAGAGAAGTGAACTGGCTGAAAAATAAAGACGTGAATCTGTTGGTAATGGACCAGGATTAGAATGAAATTCCAGGATTTCCAGGATGGGTGTTTTGTTGTTTGAAAATATATATAATATCAAACAACAAAACACCCATCCTGGAAATCCTGTTAATCCGAAAAGTCCTGGTCAAGTTTTTGCACCACTACACTAACCGGTAGTCCCATTACATTATAGAAGCAGCCGTTGATGCTGTCTATTCCTACTGCACCGATCCATTCCTGGATGGCATAAGCGCCGGCTTTATCATAGGGTTTGTAATTATCTACATAATAACTGATCTGCTCCGGTGTGAGGGGTTTGAAATGGACGGCTGTTGTTTTTGAGAAAGTAATTTCTTTGCCGTTGCGTTGCATGACTACACCGGTAATAACACGATGTTCGCGGCCACTCAATGCAGACAGTATCCTGATGGCGTCTTCCCGGTCCTGCGGTTTGCCGATGATCGTATTGTCCAATACAACTACGGTATCTGCTGCAATAACGATATCGTTTGGCGCACATTGTGCTATTACTGCTGCTGCCTTTTGCAGGGCTATGTAAACGGGGATTTCATCGATCGCCATGTCCGGCGGAAATGTTTCTGCTGTTGCTACTACTTTAACCTGGAAAGGGATACCAGCCTGCTCCAACAGCTGCTTTCTGCGCGGCGATTGGGAAGCCAGTATAACAGGTGCTCCTTTATACATCTACAAAAAAAGTTTAAAAAATACCATGGATAAAATGCCGGTCAGCATCACACATTTCACAATGGTGCTTATCTTATGATAATGCGCCGGAAGGTGTGCTTTCTTCAGCAGGAAATAAGCGTATAGGCATGGCAGTTGTACCAGTAACAGCAGGTAGCCGATGGCCGGATACCAGCCCAGGATCCATACGCGGATCTCTACCAGTAGGATAATGACCTGTAGTACCAGTAAAAGAACGTTACACAAACGTTTTGCCGGCAACACACCCCATACGATAGGAATCGTGCGGCAACCGTCTTTACTATCGCCGATAATATCTTCCAGGTCTTTTACAATTTCGCGTATCATGGAAATCAGGAAGGCGAAGAGTGCATATACACCAATAATCTGGATCAGTTTTCTGCCTACGGGAGACATGATCGCTTCAAAGCTGGCATAGATCTGCTTCTCGTAAAAGCCCACTACTACCACAGACAACGCCGTTAAAAACGATATGACCACATTTCCGATCAGCACCTGTCTTTTAAAAGAAGTGGAATAAAACCACAACAACAGGGAACAAAGGACCTGCGTAAACCCGAGATAGATCTGCCCGGTTTTCCATGCCACAATAAAACCGATAGAAACACCGGTCATATTTAAGATGGTGTGCCAGGCCATCGCCCAGCGGCGGCTGATGATTTTATCCACCACCATTTTATCAGGCTTATTCACGATATCGATATTGATATCAAAATAGTCATTGATAATATAGCCGGCAGCTGCTACCAACATGGTAGACAGGCTCAATAATATAAATTGTGCGATAGACAGCGAAGGCTCTTCTCCCGAATTACGCAATACAGGTTCTACTACACAATACTGTAGCAGGAACTGGGTAAGGGCAATATAAAGGAGATTGGGATACCTGATGAGTTTAAAAAATGCGCCCCAGAGCTTCATAGTTGTTGATTGTTTATTATTTCGATGCAATACCTTCGTCCATCAACCAATGGCCATTCAGTTTTAATACTTTTTCCATCACCTCCCGTACACAGCCATGGCCGCCGGGTACCGGTGAAATATACCTGCAAATTCCTTTTATCTCTGCTGCTGCGTCAGCCGGGCAAACCGGTAATGCTACCAGCTGCATCGGCTGGTAATCGGGAATATCATCTCCCATATACAAAATTTCATCCCAGCTCAGGTCATGCTCAAACACATAATCCTGGAGCTTCTCCTTCTTATCATGTACGCCGGTAAATATGTCCCGGATACCCAGGCCCTGCAATCTGCTGACCACACTCTCAGATTTTCCGCCGGAGATAATCACCACCCGGTATCCTTTTTTAACGGCGAGCTGCAAAGCGTAGCCATCTTTGATGTTCATCCTGCGCGACATTTCGCCGCCTGGCAGCAATTGTAACGTGCCATCCGTCAATACCCCATCCACATCCAGTATAAAAGTGGTGATGGGTTTAAATAAAGCCAAAATATTCATAGACGCCAAAATTAGGCATAATTATCTCTGGTGGAACTGATTAATCGAATCCGACATCACCTGGTATACCAGTTGTAAATGTTTTTCATCTGCCAGCAGGTCCCGGTGCAGGCTCATAGTAGTTTCATCCTGGCGGATGGCAGGACCTGTCTGCACCATTTCAGGCGGATATTTTTCCAGCCGGTCAAACGTCTCCTTTATAATAGGTTGCAACAGGGTAAAGTCCAGTTGCTGCTTTTCACAATATGCCTTTGCCTGTGCAATGAGGTGATTGGTAAAATTATTACACAACACTGCGGTGAGGTGATATTGCATCCGTTGTACGGAGTTGGTTATTTCAATGCGGGAGGAAATACTCTGGGCGAGGGCCTGTAAACGCTTAAGTACTTCATCATTAGCTGCTTCCAGCATAATGGGAATAACCGGGTATGTTTTTATTTCCTTACGAATGGATTGCAAGGGATATAACACCCCTGTATTAGTAGAGATGCCGGAAATGGCACTCAGGGGCACCGCACCGGCCGTATGGGCCACAATACGCCTGCCCAGGCGCAGCTGGTTGTTCAGTTCCGGGATAGCGTCGTCACTTACCGCCAGCAGGTATACATCTGCCTCCATATATATATCCCGCACATCGTCGGTAAATGGCGCATGCAACATTTCACCCAGTTCCTGTGCATGTTCCTTATTACGGCTCACCACCTGGCTGATCTGATGACCATGCAATTTCAAGAGGTGTCCAAAACAATGCGCAACATTGCCAGTGCCAACAATTACTATCTCCATTATTCTTAATTTTAAAAAATAAATACTTATCTCCCATTATCATCTCCCCACAAATCCGCTCCACATAAATCTTTCCCGCCCCCGGATCTCCTTATAACCCCGTCTCCGCCATCATCATGCGTAATTCTTTAAATATACGCAGTTTACCCGTGTGGACGTTTTTTTCATTACATTACAAGGTATTTTAACGTTTAAAGTTGCCTTATTTTTTATTTTGAAGGTACTTTTATATCATTGCATAAATCGTATTTGTATTTATTTTACGAAAATTTGCGTATTTAGCAGCACATTAAAGAAGCATACATGGCAAAAAATTTAGTTATAGTTGAGTCCCCGGCAAAGGCCAAGACCATTGAAAAAATTCTGGGCAAGGACTTTGAAGTCAAATCCTGCTTCGGTCACATCCGTGATCTGGAGAAGGACGACATGGGGATAGACATTACAAATAACTTCAAGCCTAAATATGTTATCCCGGAAGATAAAGAAAAGGTAGTAAAGGACCTGAAGAAGCTGGCAAAGGACACGGAAGAGGTTTGGCTGGCAACGGATGAGGACCGTGAGGGGGAAGCCATTTCCTGGCATTTGTGCGAGGTACTGGGCCTTGATCCGATCACAACCAAGCGGATTGTATTCCATGAAATTACCAAGCCTGCTATCGAAAAAGCGGTGCAACAACCACGCAAGCTGGATATGGACCGTGTAAATGCGCAGCAGGCACGCCGTATACTTGACAGGATCGTAGGTTTCGAATTATCGCCGGTGCTGTGGCGCAAGATGAGTATGCGTAACTCCTTGTCTGCCGGCCGTGTACAGTCCGTTGCCGTAAGATTGATAGTAGAGCGGGAAAGAGAGATCAACGGATTCACCTCTGTCAGCACCTTTAAAGTAGAAGCATATTTCACCGGTAAGGATATTAATGGTAAGAGCATCTCTTTTAAAGCAGATGGTCCCAATAAGTTTAAGACAGCAGAAGATGCGGAAAAGTTCCTCCAGCAATGTGTGGGTGCAGCTTATACCGTTAAAGATATACAGGTAAAGCCTGGTAAAAAATCGCCCGCAGCGCCTTTTACCACCTCTACCCTGCAACAGGAAGCCAGCCGCAAACTGGGTTACAGCGTTTCCAAAACGATGTTGCTCGCACAAAAGCTGTATGAAAGTGGTAATATCACCTATATGCGTACGGACTCCGTAAGCCTGTCTGATACCGCTATAGGAGAAATCGAAAAAGCGATCAAAACCAGCTTTGGCGACCGTTATCATCAGCATCGTAAATTCAAGAATAAAAATGAGTCCGCACAGGAAGCGCATGAGGCCATCCGTCCTACCTACATGGAAAACACCACAGTAGAAGACAGCGATACCCGCAAACTGTACGAACTGATCTGGAAGCGTACCATCGCCAGCCAGATGTCTGACGCCGAACTGGAAAAAACCACGGCGAAGATCGATATCTCTACCAACCACGAAGAGCTGAGTGCCAGTGGTGAAGTACTGAAATTCGATGGCTTCCTGAAAGTATACATGGAAAGCCATGATGATGAAGATGCTACAGAAGAAGATGAAGTACAGGAAGGTTCATTGCCTCCTTTGGCGGTGAAACAATCACTGGACCTGAAAGAAATGAAGGCTACAGAAAGATTCTCCCGCCCGGCGCCACGCTACACGGAAGCCAGCCTCGTAAA
The DNA here is from genome assembly GCF_964033635.1 of Chitinophaga sp. MM2321. Lineage (NCBI taxonomy): Bacteria > Pseudomonadati > Bacteroidota > Chitinophagia > Chitinophagales > Chitinophagaceae > Chitinophaga > Chitinophaga sp. MM2321. The sequence goes on along the minus strand of NZ_OZ035533.1, from coordinate 873,071 downwards.
GAAACTGGAAGAACTGGGAATAGGCCGCCCGTCTACTTATGCACCTACTATTACCACTATACAGAAACGCGGTTATGTAGAGAAGAGAGATAAAGAAGGTATCAAAAGAGAATATCGGATCCTCTCCCTGAAAGATGATCAGCTCACCAAACAAACAGATACTGAAAATACCGGTGCAGAAAAATCCAAACTGTTTCCTACCGATCTGGGTATGATCGTAACAGATTTTCTCAGCCAGTATTTCACAACTGTAATGGACTACGGCTTTACCGCCAAAATAGAAGGAGAATTTGATGAAATTGCCAGCGGTAAAAAGGTATGGAATGTCATGCTCCAGGAATTTTACGGACCTTTCCACAAGGATGTGGAAAACACCCTGGAAAATGCCGAACGTGTAAAAGGAGAACGCCCGCTGGGAACAGACGAAGCCACCGGAAAGCCTATCGTAGCCCGCATGGGACGCTATGGCCCGATGATACAGATCGGTAAAGTGGAAGATGAGGAAAAGCCCCGCTTCGCAAAATTAAAACCGACGCAGAGCATTGAAACCATCACACTCGATGAAGCCATGGAATTATTCAAACTCCCCCGTAATCTCGGTATGTTTGAAGACTCAGAAGTAGTGGTAAATATCGGTCGCTTCGGTCCATATGCACAACATGATAAAAAGTTCTATTCCCTTAAAAAGGAAATGGACCCATACACCATAGAACTGGATGAAGTAGCGCCGCTGATCGTGGAAAAACGCACGGCTAAAGATGAACGCACCATCCAGATATTTGAAAAAGAAAAGATCCAGGTACTGAAAGGACCTTATGGCCCTTATATCAAACAAGGCCTGAAAAATTATAAGATACCAAAGGAGAAAATTGATAATGCAGCTACCTTAACAGTAGAGGAGGCGAAAGCTATTATTGAAGAAGCGAAAGCCAATCCACCTAAAAAGAAAGCAGCATCCAGGAAGAAGAAAGCGGAATAAAGGCGTGGTAGATCGAATTATTGAATGATTACCACATGATCATAAAAATGATATGCACGAAAACAAGGAAATAAACGCTTTGTTCCACCTGTTGGATGATCCGGATCAGGAAGTATTCGATACCGTTGCCAGTAAAATATTATTATATGGTAAGGATATTATCCCTAACCTGGAGAATTTGTGGGAGAATACAATAGACGAGTCGATACAGGAGCGGATTGAACTCCTCATACACCGGGTGCATTACCAGGATCTGCAGGCAGCATTACGTGTCTGGGGCCTGTCTGATATGCCGGATCTGCTGCAGGGAGCTATCCTCGCTGCCAGGTACCAGTTTCCTGACCTGATCCCCGGTCAGATCATGTCTGAAATAGAACGGATCAAACGCAATATCTGGCTTGAATTAAATAACTACCTGACACCACTGGAACAGATCAATGTGCTCAACAGCATGATCTATAACTACTTCGGGCTGAAAGGTGAGGAAGTATCCTACCAGCGCAAGAACCAGTTTTTCATTAACCAGGTAATAGAATCCAAAAAAGGTAATCCCGTTACCAACGGGATCATCTATCAGAGTCTTTGCGCCATGCTGGATCTGCCGGTATATGCCGTCAATATCCCCCGTCAGTTCATCCTGGCCTATTTTGATACTTTCATTGATTTTTCAGAACCGGTACAACCGGAAGACCAACGGATCCTGTTTTTTATTGACCCTATACAGGGACAAATCTATACACAACAGGATGTGGATACTTACCTGAAAAGAGTGTCCGTACCATCCGTACCGGCCTACTTCAAGCCGCAATCCAATAAACGTATCATACAATTCCTGCTGGAAGAGCTCTCCAAATGTTTCCGCGATGAAAAAAACGCCTATAAACAGGATGAGCTGATGAATTTGTCGTCTATTCTCGAAGAATAATTAAAATTTACGATTTTTTGATTTACGAATTTAGGGATTTGAAATGCAGCGGAGATCTGATTGATCATCTCCGCTGCATTTCAAATCCCTAAATTCGTAAATCAAAAAATCTCTAAATAATAAAAAGGCCGGCTGCAATGCAACCGGCCTTTTTTATTTCTTGCAAGAATGATATTATCGGAATAATAATCTCTTACTTAGCAGCAGCAGCTGAATCAACAGCAGGTGCAATAGCAGCAGAATCAACAACAGCATCAGCAGCTGGAGCTTCTACAGGAGGTGCAGCGTTCATAGTGTCTACAGTTGTAGCAGTAGAATCAGCAGCAGGAGTGCTACCACCGTTACAAGCTACGAAGAACATACCAGCTGCGATTGCGAATACAAATACTTTTTTCATTTTTATGTGTGTTTTAGTTTTTAAAACCGGCGCAAAGGTATTGAATATTTTTAGAATACAAAATCTATTCATTCCCTTTTTACCCAGTTACTATTTTTTACGGAAAAAGATCTTCAACGGTACGCCTTTGAAATCAAAGTTGGTACGTATCTGATTTTCCAGGTAATTGCGATAAGGTGTTTTCACATCTTCCGGCAGGTTGCAGAAGAAAGCGAAAGCAGGTGTGTGCGTAGGCAGTTGTGTTACGTATTTGATACGTATAGGCGTACCTCTTACTACCGGCGGATGGAAGGCTTCAATAGCTTTCAGCATCACGTCGTTCAGTTTGGAGGTCTGGATCTTACGCTGACGGTTATCAAATACTTCCAGTGCTACTTCTATCGCTTTGAAAATACGTTGTTTTTCCACCACGGAAGTAAAGACAATGGGCACATCGGAAAACGGCGCCAGACGGGTCTTCAGTTGCTTCTCATAATCCCTGGCCGTGTTGGTTCCTTTTTCTACCAGGTCCCATTTATTCACCAGCACCACTACCCCTTTTCCTTTGCGGACTGCGAGGCTGAAAATGCTGAGATCCTGTGCGGTAACACCTTTTTCAGCATCCAGCAACAACATGACCACATCAGCTTCATCCACTGCTTTGATGGCACGGATAACAGAGTAAAATTCCAGGTCTTCATTCACCTTATTTTTACGTCTGATACCAGCCGTATCAATCAGGATGAAGTCTTTCTGGAACATGTTATAACGCGTGTGAATGGTATCGCGGGTAGTACCTGCAATATCAGACACGATGTTACGATCGGCACCCACCAATGCATTCAGGAGAGATGATTTTCCTACGTTCGGCTGACCAATAATCGCGATTTTAGGAATATCATTATTCAGGGTGGCGTCTCCCATATCATCTGTGATATTGGTGACGATATCATCCAGCAATTCACCTGTACCGCTACCGGTCATGGAAGAGAGGAAAAATGTTTTATCGAAACCGAGACTGTAAAACTCATTGGCTTCCAGCTGACGCTGTGAGTTATCCACTTTATTTACTACCAGGTACACCGGTTTTGAGGTACGGCGCAGCAGGTTGGCTACATCCGCATCCAGGTCGGTGATACCGGTTGTTACATCACACATAAACACCAGCACATTGGCTTCGTCCATGGCAACTTTTGCCTGCTTGCGGATTTCCCGCTCAAATACATCATCGCTGTTTGATACAAATCCACCGGTATCAATCACGTTGAAAGTTTTGCCGTTCCAGTCAGCAATACCGTATTGACGATCACGCGTTACACCGCTCTGATCATCCACGATAGCCCTGCGTTGTTCCAGCAAACGATTGAACAACGTTGATTTGCCCACATTCGGGCGACCCACTATAGCTACTGTAAATCCAGCCATCTTAATTATTAATTTTTATTCCGTATTACCTAAAAATATTATTTAGGAATTTTTATATTTTGTTATTTGATTATTTCGTTTCGATGAAAATGCCTTTCAGCAACAAAATATCTAAATACCAAATGTCTAAATGTTTCTTAGTATCCGTATTCTTTCAGAAAGAGTTCATTATCGCGCCATTTGCCGCGTACCTTCACAAACAGTTCCAGGAACACTTTACGCTCAATAAATTTTTCTATATCCACCCGGGCCCTGGTACCTATTTCCCGGATCGATTTCCCTTTTTCTCCTAATATGATCCCCTTCTGGGTTTCACGGGTGACGATGATTTCTGCGGTGATCTTTGTCAGCGTATCTTTCTCCTGGAATTGTGTTACAATAACAGTGGTATGATACGGGATCTCTTCTTCAAATAAATCGAAAATCTTTTCACGGATCATCTCTGCTACAAAAAAGCGTGTAGACTTATCCGTTAGTGTATCATCGGGGTAAAAAGCATTGGCTTGAGGCAGCAGAGCTACTATTTCTGTCAGCAGGTCTTTGATACCTTTTTTCTGCATAGCAGATACCGGTACTACCGCTGTAGCTTTGCCCCAGGCTTTTGCACGTTCTACCAAAACAGCCATTTCCTCTTTCAGGATATTGTCCATTTTGTTGATGATGAGAATAGCAGGTACTTTCAGTCTCAGGGAGTCAAATAACTCCAGGTTTTCTTCCAGCGATTCTTTTGCATCCATGATCAGCAAGGCCACATCTGCATCTTCCAGTGCAGACTTTACCGCCCCCATCATTTTCTCGTGCAATTTATATTTCGGATCAATGATACCTGGCGTATCCGAAAATACGATCTGGTAAGCCGGATCCGTTAAAACGCCGGTGATACGATGGCGGGTGGTTTGCACTTTTGGGGATATAATAGCCAGCTTTTCGCCCATAATGGCGTTTAGCAATGTGCTCTTTCCCGCATTGGGCTTACCGAAGATATTTACAAAACCTGCTTTGTGCATGATACTTTACGACCTGGATATAGTTGCATTTCGCAACTCAAACTTACGGAAATAAAAAAAGCCGAATTTCTTCGGCTCTTTTCTTGTTTTTTTCAGCGTTGATACGCCCTTTTGTAGCGAGGAGCGGATTCGAACCACTGACCTTCGGGTTATGAGCCCGACGAGCTACCTCTGCTCTACCTCGCAATGAGGGTGCAAAGATAATATTATTTTGATACTGGCCAAAACTTTTTTGAAGAAAAAAGCAAAAAGCCAACCATAAAAGGTTGGCTTTCATATTGGAATGCACCAGTTTTTTTAGAAGGGAAGATCGTCTGCCGGCTGTTCTTCAACGGGCTCTGCCTCTGGAACAGCGGGCACATCTGTAGCGGATGTCCTGCGCTTTTCATCATCCTTACGACCGAGCAACTGCAATTGGGAAACCCGTAGTCTTACTGCTCCTGACAAGGCACCGGTGGCGTTGCTTACATAAGCTTCCACTTTCGGGGAACCTTCCACATATACCTGCACACCCTGATTTAAATAAGGCGCCAGGTTTTCCCGATCCCATAACGAGCAATCGACCCAGGTAGTCCGCTCCTGCAATACGCCAAGCGCATTTTTGAAACGCTCATTCACCGCAACCGGAAAATTGAAAACGACTACACCATTGACCTCTTTTTTTACTACATCCCGGCCAAGATGTCCGATTAACTGAAGCTTAATCATCTGAAATAAAGATTTAAAGTTAAAAATTTATGAAAGATGATTGAGAGAAGCGTAAATGGAAATTAAACAAAAAATCATCTACCGGAAAATAAATTATACCTTTACACCCGGTAATGTTTCACACAAAACATTTTTGTGCGAAACACCAATCACATGGGGTGCCTTACTTTCAGGCTGAGATCACACCCAAGGAACCTTGACCAGGTAATGCTGGTTAGGAATTGAGAAAACAGAAAACAGATATACTTACATGAAACAGTTAATGTTGTTAGTGCTGCTCGGCGTTGCCGGCACTTTACATGCACAATCCCTGGTTACCGGCACCATCACCAACAATGCAAACGGGAAACCATTGGAAGGCGTAACCGTAGCGATCAATCAAACCGGTACCCAAACCGATAATAAAGGCCATTACAGCATTCATCTGCCTAAAAAAGGCACCTATACTTTACAGGCCAGCTATCTCGGGTTCAAACCACATACAATTACCATCAATGCCAATAATACGACGCAGTTTGCAGACATCAGCCTGGAAGAAACCGGCCTGTTTGTAAAACCCGTAGAAATCAGCAGTCTCCGCGCAGGTAAAAATTCTCCTTTTGTAAATACTACTTTATCGAAAGAAGATATTAAGAAAGAAAACCTCGGGCAGGACCTGCCCATGCTGCTCAACCAGCAACCAGGCGTGGTAACCAACTCCGACGCCGGCACCGGCATCGGCTACACCGGCATGCGTGTTCGCGGCTCCGATATTACCCGTATCAATGTGACCGTAAATGGTATCCCCATTAATGATGCGGAATCACAAGGCACGTTCTTTGTCAACATGCCGGATTTTGCCTCTTCTGTCAGCAGCATAGAACTGCAACGCGGTGTAGGCACTTCCACCAACGGCGCGGGTGCTTTCGGTGCTACGCTGAACCTTAGCACCAACGAGTTCAATGAAAACGCATACGGCGAAATCAGCAACAGCTACGGTTCTTTCAACAGCTGGAAACACACCGTAAAAGCTGGTTCGGGCCTTATCAACGATCACTTCACCATCGATGCAAGGCTGTCGAAAATATCATCAGACGGTTATATCGATCGTGCTACTTCCGACCTGCGCTCTTTCTATACTTCTGCTGCTTACATCTCTAAAAAAACAGCGGTACGTCTCAATATTTTTTCCGGCAAAGAAAAAACTTACCAGGCATGGAACGGTGTACCCGCCGCACTCCTGGCTACCGACAGAACTTATAATTCCGCTGGTACAGATAAGCCGGGCACACCTTATGATAATGAAACGGATAACTACCAACAGGATCACTACCAGCTATTTCTCAACCAGGAAATTAACGCGGGACTGAACTTCAACGTAGCACTCCATATGACCCGCGGCCGCGGCTATTATGAAAACTATAAAGGCAACAGGTCTGTAGCGGATTACGGGTTGCCGGTAAAAGTAATCGATGGCGACTCGATCAAGAAAACGGATCTCGTGAACCAGGAATGGCTGGACAATTACTTCTATGGCAGCGTGTTTTCCCTGAACCGTACCGGTGAAAAATTTAACTGGAATCTTGGCGGTGGCTGGAACCGCTACGAAGGCGATCATTTCGGCAAGGTTATCTGGGCCAATACCGCCATCGATAAAGACGTTGAATACTATAGATACCCCGCTGAAAAAAATGATTTTAACATTTACTGGAAAGGAGAATACAAAATAACAACGGCGCTGCGTCTCTTTGCTGACCTGCAATACAGGAACATTGCGTATAACATGGATGGCTTCAAAGATGCGCCTACATATATGCCGCATGTAAACTATAATTTCTTTAATCCAAAAGCAGGCATCTATTATTATTTAAATCCTGTTAACCGGGTGTTTGCTTCTATTGCCATTGCACACAAAGAACCGAACCGTGTTGACTTTGAATCCAACTACGGTGTGACGCAGCCCAAACCGGAAATCTTGCGCGACCTGGAAGCAGGCTATGTATGGAACAACAGCATCGCCAACGTACAGGCCAACGTATATTACATGAACTATAAAAATCAGCTGGTACAAACCGGCGAACTTACAGATGTGGGTGCGTATGTACGCACCAATATTCCCAAAAGTTATCGCATGGGGGTGGAAGTAAGTGGCAATGTAAAACTGGGCAATATCTTCTCCATCGCTGCCAATGCTGCGCTGAGCCAGAATAAAGTACTGGACTACAACGCCATCAGTTACGACAGCGACGATGTGGCGCATACCGTTATCTATAAAAAAGCAAACATTTCCTACTCCCCTGCTTTCGTAGGTGGATATACGTTATCTGCCAGACCATTCCGTGGTTTTACTGCAGACCTCCTGGGTAAATATGTAAGCCGTCAGTATATGGACAATACTTCCACTAAGGAGGCCAGTCTGAATCCCTATTTCGTAAGTAACCTGCGCTTCAGCTACGTAGTACCGCAACCGTTATTCCGCGAGCTCAGCGTACAACTGCTGCTGAATAATATTTTCGATACAAAGTATGAGCCGAACGGTAGCACCTACAGCTATTACGATCTGACAGCAAACCGCGTTGCCTACGATACTTATTACTATCCGATGGCAGGGTTTAATGGATTTGTGGGGATAAATATTGGTTTTTAGGGAGATGATTAACGGGGATAAAAATAAAAGGCGGCCATTATAGTGGCCGCCTTTTATTTTTAAGAAGATCGCTACTAGCTATTCAATAATTTCTCCAATGCTTTATCCACGGCTTCAAAAGAAAAGCCTTTCAACACCGCATCCATCTGCTTCGCTATTTGTGCGGTACATAAATTACCGATACTACCTGCATGCGTATGTGTTACTTCTTTGCCGGGAGCAAAAGTACCTTTTTCAATATCCATACCTACCTGCTTATAGGCTTCCCGGAAAGGCGTGCCTTGCAACACCAGGTTGTTCACAACTTCTACGCTGAACAGGTACTGGTATTTTTCATCTGCCAGGATATTTTCCTTGATGCGGATATTTTCCAACATCAGGCAGCTCATATTGATACAATCTTTTAATGTCTGGAAAGCAGGAAATAAATTTTCTTTCAACAGCTGCAAATCACGGTGGTAGCCGGAAGGCAGGTTCGTGATCATCATAGCAATTTCATTGGGCAACGCCTGTAGTTTATTGCCGTGAGAGCGGATCAGTTCCCATACATCCGGGTTCTTTTTATGCGGCATGATGCTGGAGCCAGTGGTCAGTTCATCAGGGAAACTGATGAAGCCGAAGTTCTGGTTCATAAAAAGACAGGCATCCATCGCCATTTTAGCGAGGGTGGCTGCAATTCCGGCCAATGCAAAGGACACGATCTTTTCCGTTTTGCCACGGCCCATCTGCGCGTATACAACATTATAATTGAGTGTATCGAATCCTAACAATTCCGTGGTTAACTCACGGTTAAGGGGGAACGAAGAGCCGTAACCGGCTGCGGAGCCAAGCGGGTTTTTATTCACCACTTTATAAGCGCCCTGCAACATCGTCAGGTCATCTACGAGGCTCTCTGCATAAGCGCCAAACCATAGCCCGAAAGAGGAAGGCATGGCTATTTGCAGGTGGGTATACCCAGGAAGAAGATGATCTTTGTAGGCTTCACTTTTTTGCTGTAAGAGATCAAACAATACTTTCACGGATGCCACCATTGTTTGCAACTCATGACGCAGGTATAATTTCAGGTCTACCAAAACCTGGTCGTTGCGGGAACGGCCGCTGTGGATCTTTTTACCTACTTCTCCCAAACGCCGCGTGAGCAATAGTTCTACCTGTGAGTGAATATCTTCTACGCCTTCTTCCAGTGTAAAATCACCTGCCTGTATCTCTTTATAAATATTTTTCAGTTCCTGCTTTAATAGGGTCAGTTCATCCGCTTCCAGTAATCCTATACTTTGCAGCATGGTGATATGCGCCATAGAGCCCAGCACATCAAATGGCGCCAGGAAAGCATCCATTTCACGGTCTTTGCCAACGGTGAATTTTTCTACAGCACCCAGTGATGCCTTATCTTTTTGCCACAACTTCATAGTAATAATATTTTTTCACGGCACTACAGATAGCGATCCTCCGTGAAATTAAAGATCATATTTACCAAATACCCGTTGCTTTACATCGGGCCATTCTTCTTTCAGTATGCTGAAATATACCGAATCGCGTAATCGTCCTTTGCTGGTGATCATGTGATGCCGTAATATACCTTCCTGTGTGCAGCCAATGCTTAGGATCGCATTGCGCGACTGTGTGTTCAATGCATCTGTTTTCAACTCCACCCTGTTCAACCCCATCGTTTCAAATGCATATTGCAGCATGGCATGTTTCATCGCCTTATTCAGACCGGAGCCCTGAAGGGAAGGGTCAATCCAGGTGGAACCAATCTCTGTACGTTTATGCGGCAGTACAAGCCCGCAAAAACGGGTGCTCCCTGCTACACGTTGTTCCTGCTTATCGATGATCACAAACGGAATAGACGTTTGCACATCCCTTTCCGCGATTGCCCCCTGTATGTATTTTTCAAGGTCGCTACGGTTGGACACATGCGTTGCTCCCACTGTCCATAAGGATGGCTCCAGCGCCACCGGCAGCAAAGCATCCAGGTGCTCCGGCTGCAACGGTTTCAGTATCACCCGCTTATTTTCTATGGTAGGAAAGAAGTTCATACTACTGAATCATTTCCAGCAATTTAATATAACTATCTATACCTGCTTTGATTTCTTCGAGATAAATATACTCATCCGCGGTGTGCGAGCGGGCAGAATCGCCGGGCCCCATTTTTACAGAGGTAGCCGGAATCAGCGCCTGGTCGGACGTTGTAGGCGAGCCATAACAAGTTTTTCCCACGGAAATACCCGCCACCACAAACGGATGATCCATCGGGATAAACGATGGCCGCATGCGCGTGGAACGGGGCTTCACTTCGCAGCTTACATTTGCGGTAATAATTTCCAGCAGTTCTTCCAGCGTATACTGGTCAGTAGCGCGTACATCCACTACAAAACTGCAATCTGCCGGCACTACGTTGTGTGCTTTATTGGAAGTATTGATAACAGTAACGCTCATCTTCACCGGTCCCAGTGTTTCCGATACTTTCGGGAAGCGGTAATCTTTAAACCAGGTCAGGTCAGGCAATGCCTTGTACAACGCATTTTCGCCCTCTTCCCTGGCTGCATGGCCTGCTTTGCCGTGGCTGGTGCAATCCAGTACCATCAGGCCCTTTTCAGCTATCGCCAGCTGTGTTTGCGTAGGCTCTCCCACTATGGCAAAATCGATGGCCGGTAATTGCGCCAGGATACTTTCTATACCATTAGGACCGCTGATCTCTTCTTCTGCGGTAGCCGTGAGAATAATGTTATAGGCAAGATCTTCCCGGTGATAAAAATGCAGGAAAGTAGCAATAAGACTTACCAGGCAACCGCCTGCATCGTTGCTTCCCAGTCCGTACAATTTACCATCCACTACATCCGGACTAAAAGGATCACGGGTATATTGCGGATTTGGCTTTACGGTATCATGATGGGAGTTGAGGAGAATAGTACGTTTCGTGGGGTCATAGTACTTGTTGAGCGCCCAGATATTATTGAGATGCCGTTCATGCGATATATCCATCGCTGCCAGGAAATCGCTGATCACCTGCGCTGTACCGTCTTCTTCGCGGCTGATGGATGGCGTGGCTATCAACTGTTTCAACAGCGCCACGGCTACATCATATAATTTTTCGTTCCACATAGGTTAGCATATTAAAGTGCCTGCCACTTTATCTGTTGTATTAGTCAGCACATCTTCCGCATGCCCTATCAGCACTTCTTTCACACCATTATCAATGGCAGCAAACGCATTCTGCAACTTAGGCAGGATACCGTCTGTTAATATTTTTTCATCCAGCAATTGCTGGTAAATTTCTTTGTTGATGAGATGAATAACCGCATCGTCATCCGCCGGATCACGCAACACGCCTTTCTTTTCAAAGCAATAGATCAATCTTACACTATAGTCTGCGGAGAGTGCAATCGCCAGTGAAGAAGCGATGGTGTCTGCATTGGTGTTCAGTATTTGTCCGTGGCCATCATGCGTAAGCGGGGCAAATACTGGTGTGATACCTGCTTCCAGCAAGGCACGCAGCGGCGCCGTGTGCAGCATCTCCGGATTTACATCTCCCACAAAACCATAATCAATTTCTTTTACCGGGCGTTTCACAGCAGGAATAATATTACCGTCTGCACCGGTTAAACCCATGGCATTACAGCCACCAGCCTGCAACTTAGCCACCAGTTGTTTATTCACTAAACCACCGTATACCATGGTTACTACATCAATCGTATCGGCATCGGTTATACGTCTGCCATCTACATAGTTCGATTTGATACCCAGCTGATCACCGATGCGGGTGGCTATTTTACCACCACCATGAATCAGTATTTTTTTACCGGGTATCGCTGCAAACTTTTCGATGAAAGCCTGCAACAATACCGGGTTATCTATAACGTTTCCGCCTACTTTAATGATAAATAGATCGATCATAATTATCCTTTCAATATTTCGCTCAATACCGCCTGGGCAGCCCATACCCGGTTGCCCGCTTCCCGTATCACGAGAGATTGCGGGCCATCCAGTACTTCATCTGCAATCACTACATTCCTTCTTACAGGCAGGCAGTGCATTACTTTGGCAGCATGCGTGTTTTTGAGTTTATCATTGTCCACCATCCAGCTGCTGTCTGTACAGGTGATCTTACCGTAATCCTTATACGAAGACCAGTTCTTTACATACACGAAATCGGCGTCTTGTAAGGCTTTGTCCTGGTTGTATTCAATACGTGCATTCCCGGAAAACTTTTCATCCAGCTCATATCCTTCGGGATGCGTGATCACAAAATCAGTTTCTCCCCAGGCGTTCATCCACTGCGCAAAAGAGTTGGGAACAGCCTGTGGCAATGCTTTTACGTGCGGCGCCCAGGTCATTACCACTTTTGGTTTGCGGGTATGCTGCCAGTTTTCCTTGATGGTAACAATGTCTGTAAGGCTCTGCAAAGGGTGCAGGGTAGCACTTTCCAGGCTTACCACCGGTACGCCGGCGTATTTGATAAACTGGTTAATATATTTCTCTGTATAATCTTCTTCTTTATTTTTCAAACCCGGAAATGTGCGGATGGAAAGTATATCGAAATACTGTCCCATTACGGCCGCCGCTTCCTTCACATGTTCGGTGGTACTGCCATTCATTATTACGCCATCATTCATTTCCAGCTGCCAGCCTTCCTTATCGATATTGAATACCACTGCATCCATACCCAGGTTACGGGCTGCTATTTGTGTACTTAACCGTGTTCGCAAACTGGGATTCAGGAAAATCAATCCCAACGTTTTATTCTTTCCTAATTCCTTATCCCTGAAAGGATCTTTCTTGTAGTTCATGGCAATGTCCACCAAACCCGGGACACTGGGAACATCTGCTGTTGAAATAAATTGCTTCATTAACTTGGATTTGAATTACAAATGACGAATAACGAAGTGATAGATTGATGTGAACGCTATCCACCACTTCGTCATTCGTCATTCACAATTATTATTTCAATTCAATTCTAAAGGCCTCCAGAAACTGGTCAGCATGTGCTTTGGTCAATGCCAGTGAAGGCAGTAAACGGATCACATTCGGTTTAGCTTCACCTGTAAAAATCCTATGCTTTGATAACAGTGCTTTTTTTACGTGTGATAATTCATCCGGAAGATCAATACCGATCATTAAACCACGGCCTCTTACTTCCTTCACTTTATCAAAACCCCGCAACTGTTCCATCAGGTAGTTTCCTATGGTGGTAGCGTTGTCCATCAGTTTTTCACTTTCAATCACTTCCAACACAGCCAGTGCAGCAGCGCAAGCCAGGTGATTACCACCAAAGGTGGTGCCCAGCATACCATAGGCAGGCTGAATTTTTGGTGCAATGATAATAGCGCCGATAGGGAAACCATTACCCATGCCTTTAGCCATGGTATAAATATCTGCATTTACACCGGCAAAGTCATGCGAGTAGAATTTACCGCTACGGCCATAACCACACTGTACAGAGTCTGCGATAAATACCGCATTGCCTGTATCACACAATGTTCTGATCTTACGCAGGAATGATTCGCTGGCTACATTGATACCGCCTACTCCCTGAATCCCTTCGATGATAACAGACGATATTTCATACTGCTGAAAAGCCTGTTCCAGTGCGGCTTCATCTTCCCAGGGTAAAAAAACAACGTTGTCTGTTTCATTAACAGGCGCCACTATTTTCGGATTGTCGGTAGCTGCTACTGCCAGTGATGTTCTGCCATGAAATGATTTCTTAAAGGCGATGATCTTCTTTTTACCATTGTAAAATGAAGCCAGCTTTAAAGCGTTTTCATTGGCTTCTGCACCGGAGTTACATAAAAACAACTGGTAATCCTCTTTGCCGGAAACCTTGCCCAGCAAGGCCGCCAGCTCCTCCTGCAAAGGCATCTTTACAGAATTGGAATAAAAACCTACTTTATGTAACTGATCAGTGAGTCGTTTTACGTAATGCGGATGGGTGTGACCAATAGAGATGACAGCATGACCGCCATACAAATCCAGGTATTGTGTGCCTTTATCGTCCCATACATGGGAACCGGCAGCTTTATCTATAATGATATCGTTTACAGGGTAAACGTCGAAAAGTTTCATGTTGTCATTTAAGTTAAAATGATAAAAACATTTAGAACACGATGGACTTCAACTTCAGTCCTGCCGTTTCATCCAGTCCGCAAATAATGTTCATATTCTGCACAGCCTGACCGGAAGCGCCTTTCAGCAGGTTATCCTCAATGGAGTGGATGATTAATTTATCACCCTCTTTCTCCAGTTGGACGAGACACTTGTTCGTGTTTACCACCTGCTTCAGGTCTATCTGCTTTTCGCTTACATGCGTAAAAGGATGACCGGCGTAGAAGTCTTTATACAGTTGTATGGCCGCTTCCAGCGACAGATCACTTTGCAGGTAGGACGTTATCCAGATACCTCTGGGGAAATCGCCGCGTACCGGTACAAAATTCACATCAGCTGTAAAGCCTGGCTGCAACTGTTGCAGGGTTCGTCGTATTTCTTTCAGGTGCTGATGGCTCAGCACTTTATAGGTAGAAACGTTATTGGATCTCCAGGTGAAATGTGAAGTGCCTTGCAACTTTTGCCCTGCGCCGGTAGAACCGGTGATGCCGGTGCTATGCACTTCTTTCAGTAATCCGGCTTTTGCCAGCGGGAGTAACCCCATCTGAATACCGGTGGCAAAACAGCCGGGGTTGGCAATGTTCTGCGCCGTCTCGATCAGCGCACGCTGCAATTCAGGCAGACCATATACAAACTCTCTTCCTTTAACGGTTTCGCCTAAACGAAAATCCTGGCTCAGGTCAATCACTTTCACATGTGCAGCCACATCTGTGGCTTCCAGGAATTTTCTGGATTCCCCATGGCCGAGGCACAGGAACATCACGTCAATATCATTACTCAGTTCAGCAGTAAATGACCGCTCCGTTTCACCTAATAAATCGGCATGTACAGCGTATAACGGGTTGCCCGCGTTACTACGGCTGTGTATAAACGAAATTGTTACATCCGGGTGGTTTAATAAAAGCCGGATCATTTCACCGCCTGTATAGCCTGCCCCTCCTACAATCCCTGCTCTTATCTTTTTATCATTTGCCATTGCCTGCTGATTTAGATAGAATTTTTTATCTGATGCCAGATCATTGTCTGGTTACCAAAAATCTTACTGAAACCTCTTACATCTTCACCGGACCAGCCGCTGTTCATCTCTCCATATTTACCAAACCTGCTGCTCATCAGGTCGTAAGGAGACTGGATACCGGTTACCTGGAAGCGGTAAGGCATCAGGGTTACAAATACCTCGCCGGATACGTTTTCCTGTGTATTCTGCAGGAAAGCTTCGATGTCGCGCATTACCGGGTCCATGATCTGTCCTTCGTGCAACCAGTTGCCGTAGAACTGTGCCAGCTGGTCTTTCCAGCTCAGCTGCCATTTTGTTAACACATGTTTTTCCAGTGCATGATGCGCTTTGATGATCACCATCGGTGCAGCTGCTTCAAAGCCCACACGTCCTTTGATACCGATAATGGTATCACCTACGTGAATATCGCGGCCAATCGCATATCCGCCGGCAATCGTCTGTAAATATTGAATCGCTTCGGATGGATGACCGAATTGCTGGTCGTTCACACCTGTCAGCTCACCTTTTTCAAATGTCAGTTTCACCTGTTCTTCTCCCTGCTTTGTCAGCTGGGTAGGCCAGGCTTCTTCCGGCAACATGCCGTTGGAAGTAAGGGTTTCCTTACCACCTACCGATGTTCCCCACATACCTTTGTTGATAGAGTACATGGCTTTATCAAAGTTCATCTGTACCCCTTTCGCCTTCAGGAAAGCAATTTCTTCTTCCCTGCTCAGTTTCAGATCACGGATGGGAGTGATGATTTCCACACCAGGGATCATGATGTGAAACACCATGTCAAAACGTACCTGGTCATTGCCGGCGCCGGTGCTACCATGTGCTACCGCTTCTGCACCTACTTCCTTCACATATTCCGCGATGGCCAGCGCCTGGCTCATACGCTCCGCACTTACGCTTAAAGGATAAGTATTGTTTTTCAGTACATTACCGAAGATGAGATATTTAATAACGCCGTCATAATAAGAATGTACTGCATTAACAGCCTTGTGACTTTTAACGCCCAGGTTATAAGCGCGCTTTTCTATTTCCTGCAATTCTTCTTCAGAAAAACCGCCCGTGTTTACAATCACTGAATGCACTTCATATCCTTTCTCTTCCGTCAGATATTTTACGCAATAGGAAGTATCAAGCCCTCCGCTAAATCCCAGTACTACTTTTTTCATTATGACATCATTTTATATTTCCAGAACAATATTTCAGATAGTTGCAGCAGCTGTTCAGAACAGGAAGAATTTCTTCTTTGATCCGGTAGCGCCGCCTTCTTTTCTGCTTTTCAGCAAAACAAATCTTTTAAATCTTAACCAACGCTCAAACAGCTTTATATTTCCTTTAAATCTGCGGCGTCTTTTTTCGTGGTGCATGTGGCCACTGGCGGTAACAGAAAGCTGGTTAGCAGCAGCTGCCTGTGCAGCCTTTTCAGCCACCGCTTTTTCTTCTGCTTCTTTCAGCTTTTCAATCGGATTGTAAAGCATGGCGGTACAAAGACAGTTCTTCCGCTCTTTGGCGGTAAGGATGTCAAAGTTAACACAGCTTCTACAGCCTTTCCAGAATTCTTCATCATCTGTCAGCTCAGAATAGGTAACTGGCTCATAACCAAGCTCAGAATTAATCTTCATCACTGCAAGGCCGGTCGTTAATCCGAATATCTTTGATGTAGGATATTTCTCCCTGGATAACTCAAAAATTCTTTTCTTTATCGATTTAGCCACACCATGGCCCCGGAAAGCGGGGTTTACGATCAGCCCCGAATTGGCCACAAACTTACCATGCCCCCATGCCTCTATATAGCAAAAGCCAACCCATTCGCCCTTATCAGTAACGGCTATGACAGCTTTTCCCTCCTGCATCTTCGCTTCCACGTAGGCAGGAGAACGCTTGGCAATGCCCGTTCCTCTTGCCATCGCAGAAGATTCCATCTCGTTTGTGATGGTATTTGAATAGTGTATATCGTCAGGAGTGG
This sequence comes from Chitinophaga sp. MM2321, assembly GCF_964033635.1. Classification (NCBI taxonomy): domain Bacteria; kingdom Pseudomonadati; phylum Bacteroidota; class Chitinophagia; order Chitinophagales; family Chitinophagaceae; genus Chitinophaga; species Chitinophaga sp. MM2321. Next base: position 855,945 of record NZ_OZ035533.1, on the reverse strand, counting down.
CTACCCTAACGATGATATGTTGATTTTCCAACCTTTTAAATTGAAATCGTGAATCAATAAACTACATTGAATATTCCATTGCTGGAATGATCACCGTATGATTTGGAAATCACGGTGCGACAGCGGTTGTGGGTCAAGGCGCTATCAAATCCTGGGTCGTCGGGAAAGGAATCTAAAGACATTGAACCCAACAGAATATACCCCCTTATTTAAAGCGGGATGATATGCAGAGATGTTGGTATGAGTTGCGTTTTTTTCCAACTTCAGTTCAGCGTTAAATTGTTATAAAAATTGTCTTTAGTTTAGAATATCCGCAAAGTTATAACAATATCTTTTTAATCAATCGATTTTTTTTTGGATAAACGATGATTTTTTGCGAGGGGGCGATCAGGGGGGAATACGGGCAGATAGCAGCGGATAATGGTTTGAACCCTGATTTTTTGTGATGAGGTGAGTTACCTCATCACAAAAAACGGGATACAGGCATTTACCGGGTAACAACGCCCAGTTCTGCAATACTGGCCCAGCTTTCGTTTGCACGCGCCGGCGCCAACGCTACAAAGCGGATATAACGTGCCTGGGTTGTTTTAAAAGACACCGTTTGCAGCACCGGGTTATTGGCAATATTGGCAAACTGCCCTTTCGCAACGGGCGTTCCCCAGTTTTTACCGTCCTCACTGGTATAGAAGGCATAACCGTACACCACGCCTCCGGCCTGCTCTGCCGTAACAGGCATATAAGTAAACCCTTTCAGGGCCAGGCTTTCGCCCAGATCCACCTGAAATTCATGCGGATACTTAGCAGTCGAATCCTTACGGTCTGATATATAAGCAGTTGACACTTTTCCATCAATAGCCTTTGCTGCCTCATAACCTTTGGCGGCGGCTGTTGATTGCACCACTTTCCATTTAGCTGGCGCCACATCAAAATGAGCCGTCACTGTTTCACTGGCAGTTTTGCCCTTGTCCAGGAATGCTTTGGCTTTTACAACGCCGCCCACAGGTAGCGAAATTGCCGTAGATGCGGTATATACCGGGGAAGACAGCGTAGGTTCCGTACCATCTGTGGTGTAGCGGACTTCCGGATCGCTGGATGCGCAGGAAACAAATACCTGTCCTGCTGCGTTGCGGTTGATCTCCGGGGTAGCCAATACGCCCGGCGCTTTATACAGCTGCACTTCACTGATCACAGGGCTGGCTTTGGCCGCTGTTATATTAATACGTACCTGTGTAGTGGTATAATCCGGCAGACGCAGGATGCGCTTATGCCCCACGGTGGTTTCACGGGCAATTTCTTTCATACTGCCGTTCTCCAGTATTTCCACTGTAAATGCCTGTACTCTTTGTCCGAGTGCAATATATTCCTGCAACACAACCCGGTTAAAGGTAACCGGACTTTTATAGGTAAGCGTGATTGTACCTTTCTGTATGGTATCCGGGGTAGCCCAGTAAGTAGTATTTTTACCATCGGTGAGATGGGATACTTTCACCTTTGGTTTATTTTTACGTGTGTCCGTCGCCGTTACGACCGCTTTTTTCGCCAGGTTGTTTTTAAATGATTCATCCAATACTTTCCGCAGTTCCATCAGGCGGGTAGAATCATTGGGATGGATGAGGCCATCGCGGTCAACGGGTACATTCAGGATCAGGTTACCATTGCGGCCTACAGAGCCATAATAGATATCCAGCAGGCTGGACACCGATTTCACTTTATCATTGGTATCGGGGCTGTAAAACCATCCCGGCCGGATAGATACATCACATTCCGCAGGCACCCATAGCTCACCATCTTCATTACCTTCATTGAGTGATTTGGTATCCGGTCCATTGATGCCAGGCGTAAACCCTTTTACATTCAGGGTGCTCCAGTTGGTAGTACCTGCAATACCACTTTCATTGCCTACCCAACGGCAGCCTGGTCCTACATCACTGAAGATAACGGCATCAGGCTGATGTTTATACACTACACTATGAAACAGGTTCCAGTCGTAAGGTTGTTTTATGTTACCGCCGTTGGCGCCATCAAACCATTGTTCAAATACGGGCCCGTAGTTGGACAGCACTTCGGTTAATGTATTGGTAAATACCTGGTTATAAGTCTCGGTACCATATTCAGGATGGTTACGATCCCACGGAGAAAGATATACGCCGAATTTTAGTCCGTACTCCTTACAGGCAGCAGACAATTCCGCCAACACATCCCCTTTCCCATCTTTCCAGGCGCTTTCCCGGACAGTATGCGTACTGTATTTGCTTGGCCACAGGCAAAAGCCATCGTGGTGCTTGGCAGTGATCACAATTCCTTTCATCCCGGCTTGTTTGGCTGTACGTGCCCATTGGCGGGCATCCAGACGGGTAGGGTTAAATATTTTAGGATCCTCATCACCATGTCCCCATTCTTGATTGGTGAAGGTATTGGGACCAAAGTGAATGAACATATAGTATTCCATATCATTCCAGGCGACCTGCGCTTTGGATGGCAATACGCCATAAGGTTGTATCTTTTGTGCAACAGCCATACTGCAAGAGAGTAAGCCGGCCAAAATTAAATGGGTCTTTTTCATTTCACTTTTAAAAATTACATATGACGTATCGCAAATTGCGGGATACAATAAAGGCGAAGATAATTCCGAATGGTCATCCTGTTCAATCGCTTATTCACTATTATTAATTCAATATTCACTTTAATCCCGGTTGTGATATCTGCCGATATCCATCGTTTGCATAATTCTTTTTTCGCCGTTTATCACAAAAATGTAATAAAATTGAGTGTGAAGTTGGTATTCATAGCGCAAATTTTATAAATTTAGTCCCTTCTTAACGTATTCTTAATACGGTATTTAAACAACTGAACAATGAACAAACAACCACTGCATCGCAGAAGTTTTCTCAAAAACACCGTAGCAGCCGGCGTAGGTATTTCTATGCTCGGTTCCTCTGCAAAACTATTTGCCAACGAAAAGAAGCCTAAAGTAAGAATAGGTCTGATCGGTGTTGGCGCCCGTGGCCTCAGCCACCTGAACCTCTGCCTCCGCCGTGAAGACGTGGACGTAGTTGCTTTCGCTGATCCCGATACGGCTTTCACCGTACCTAAGGCAAGAACTATGATTGCCAAAGCATATGGCGGCAAAAAGAAAGTAGCTGAGTACACCAACGGCCCGGAAGATTTTCATAACATGCTGAAACGTGATGACATCGACGCGGTGATCATTGCGACTCCCTGGGAATGGCATTCTATCATGGCAGTTGCTGCTATGAAAGCGGGTAAAACTCCTGCTGTGGAAGTTTGTGGTGCTTCTGATATCCAGGAATGCTGGGAACTGGTAAATACCAGCGAAAACACCGGCATACCTGTATTTGGTATGGAAAACGTATGTTACCGCAGAGATGTGATGGCAGTACTGAACATGGTACGCCAGGGCCTCTTCGGTGAGATCATCCACCTGCAGGGCGGCTATCAGCACGACTTGCGCAACATTAAATTCAACGACGGTAAACAATATGGTGGCGGCGGTGTAGAATTTGGCGAGAAAGCGATTTCTGAAGCCAAATGGAGAACCAATCACTCCCTGCTCCGCAATGGTGACCTGTACCCTTCACATGGACTGGGCCCTATCGGTAATGTAATCAACATGAACCGCGGAAACCGCCTGCTGTCTATCACTTCCATCGCTACCAAATCCCGTGGCCTCCATAAATATATCGTTGATAATGGTGGCGCTAACCATCCCAATGCTAAAGTTGAATTTAAACTCGGTGATATCGTTTCTTCCCTGATTAAAACCAACAATGGTGAAACGATCATGCTGTCTCACGACACCAACTCCCCACGTCCTTACTCCCTGAATTTCCGCGTACAGGGTACCAATGGCTTATGGATGGATGATCAGCAATCCGTTTATATAGAGAAACAGAGCAAACACGATGAGTGGGAAAAAACCGGTGACTTTAAAGACCCGAACAGCTACTTCGGTAAATATGATCACCCGTTGTGGAAACGCTATGCAAATGATGCTGCCGGCGCCGGCCATGGTGGTATGGACTGGTACGTGCTGAACTCTTTTGTTGAAAGTATTAAACGCGGTGCACCTTACGCACTCGACGTATACGATATGGCAACCTGGTATGCGATCACTCCGCTGAGTGAGCAGTCAGTAGCAGAAGGCGGAAGTGTACAATACATTCCCGACTTCACCCGCGGCCGCTGGATGAACAGAAAACCGATCTTCGCATTCGACGACCAATATTAAACATTTAGGGATTTATTGATTTACGAATTTAGGGATTTAAAATGCAGCGAATATTTTCGCGTAAGTCTTCACTGCATTTTAAATCCCTAAATTCGTAAATCAATAAATCCCTAAATTATTTCTACCCCGTTTTCAATCGTTGTGACATAAATTTCAGGGAGCTGGCCGTATTGTGCTTTATAGGCTGATTCAATGTAGGAGGTGTAAGCCGCTACTTTATCCTGCTTCACAAGGTTAATGGTACAGCCTCCGAAACCGCCACCCATTACACGGGCGCCGGCTACTTCTTCCCGTTCCTTTGCCAGGGATACCAGGAAATCCAGTTCAGCACAACTTACTTCATATAATTTGCTGAGCCCCTCATGCGTGGCATACATCAGCTGGCCAAACTGCCGGATATCGCCCTGCTTCAGGAAGATAGTGGCATCCTGTACCCGCCGGATCTCCGAGATAACGTAAGCACAACGGTCGTATACCTTTTCAGCTACCTGGTCCCGCACTTCATTCAGCATGTTCATATCAGCATCGCGTAATGACTTTACAGCAGGGTGATTGACCTGTATTGCTTTTACACCTTCTTCACATTGCTGCCGGCGTACATTGTATTCAGAGGAAGCCAGGGAATGGTTCACCATTGAATTACATAATACGATCTTATAGTCGGGGAAGTTGAAAGGGAAATATTCGAATTCAAGGCTGCGGCAATCCAGCAGCATTACCTGGTCCTTTTTGCCGTGCAGGTTGGCAAATTGATCCATGATCCCACATTTCACACCAGGAAAGGTGTGTTCCGCACGCTGGCCTAACAGGGCCATCTCCATGCGGGTGAGGCCATACTGAAAGATGTGATCCAGCGCAGCTACCAGTCCGCCTTCCACGGCAGCAGAAGACGACATCCCCGCCCCTATGGGAATATCTCCGGCCAGCACACAATCAAAACCGGTGACAGTATGTCCTCCTTCCTGTAACTGATTCACCACACCCAGCAGGTAGTTGATCCAGCCGGGAGAAGGCTTTACTTCGTCCAGGCTAAAAGAAAGAGTTTCATCGGCAGCTACGGCATGTGCATGACACTGCCGGGTATTGTTCAACGCAATGGCGTAAACGATTTTCTTATCAATTGCGGCGGGTAGTACAAATCCGTCATTGTAATCCGTATGTTCACCGATGAGGTTAATTCTTCCAGGGGAAACTACAATCAGTGGCTCTTTTCCAAATATTTTGATGAATTTCTCCCTTGTTTGCTGTATCATTAAACGTAAAATTTACACCTAAAAATAGAAAAAAAAATTAAATGCAAATACCTGCCGGAGAATATGGCAGGCATTTGCATTTAATAAATATGCTTGTTTGTTGTAAATTCTTATTGAGGTAATCCTTTTTTATACCCCGCCATTGCGTAATACATGATGTACAGGTAGCAAGGAATCATGATCGCATAAGGCATCTGTCTGTCATTCCATTGTACGGATAAAGCGCCATACACCAGTGGAAGAATGGCACCGCCCGCAATAGCCATGATCAGGAAAGCAGAACCCAGTTTGGTAAATTTACCCAGTTTGTTGATAGCCAGCGGCCAGATGCCAGGCCACATCAGGGAGTGGGCGAAGCTTAGCAACACGATGAATACCACGGAAGTTTTACCGCTGGTAAGCAATGCACCGGCTGTAAATACCACACCCAGGATCGCACAGGTGATCAGCGCCTGGCGTTGGGTAATATATTTAGGGATCAGTACGATACCCAGTAAGTAACCTATTGTTAAGCAGATGAGACTATAGATGCCCAGGTGCAACGCCGTACCCTGATCAAATCCGCTGGCAACGCCATACAGCGCCAGGGAGTCGATAGCCAGTACTTCCACGCCCACATACAGGAACAGGCAAAGGATACCCAGCATCAGGTAAGGAATACTAAAGATAGAAGCATGACTACCTGCAGCGGTATCAGTCTGTTCTTCCCCTTCAGGTTTTACTTCCGGTAAGTGTGCCTTGCGCACCATCAGTGCCAGACCAGCCAGTACTACCGCCATTACAATATAGGGAACAATTACACGGCCTGCCAGCAGCGTTAGCTCTGCTTCTTTTTCAGCGCCCTGTAATCCTTCAATTTTCTGGGACAGTTCAGCGGTATCGCTAAACAGTAAAACACTCAGCAACAGGATACCGATCATAGCGGCCACCTTGTTACAGATACCCATGATACTCATACGTTGTGCAGCACTTTCCATAGGCCCGATGATGGTTACATACGGATTGGAAGCTGCCTGCAACAAGGTCATACCAGCACCCTGTACAAAAAGGCCTACCAGGAATAACGGAAAGGAACGTACCTGCGCTGCCGGAACAAAGATCAGGGAACCAATAGCCATCGTCAGCAAGCCGACAGACATACCATTTGCAAATCCAACCCTACGCAGAATACCGGATGACGGAATCGCCATCACGAAGTAAGAGATATAAAATGCGAATGTTACAAAGTATACCTGGAAATCCGATAACTCACATGCCTGTTTCAGAAATGGGATCAGTACACTGTTTAACCAGGTGATAAATCCAAAGAGAAAAAAGAGCGTACCGATTACGGTCATGGCCCGTGCATTGCTTTGCTGAGCTGCTGCAGCGGGTGGTTTCATTGTTGCTGTTTGGTTGGACATAAGCTGTCGAATATGATTTTTATATAAATGCGAACATAATAAACTTCTCCTATATTTCACAAATATATTGGCTAAAACGATTTACCATCTAAAAAAAATACAATAGTTTCTCTAGTTTTTTAGAATTTCCTAAAAAAATAATTATACATTTATCCGGCAAAAATTCACTGTAACTTAACACGTATATGGCGCAGCAAACAAAGCAAAGCGCACAAAGTACACATCCGTCGTTCTTTGTGCTTATTTTGGTATTCTTTTTCTGGGGGTTTCTGGCTGCCTCAAACAGTATATTTATCCCATTTTGCAAATCTCATTTCAACCTTACCCAGCTTGAATCTCAGCTGATTGACTTCGCTTTTTACAGCGCCTACTTCATTGGCTCGCTGATCCTTTACCTGGCATCTGCCGCCAGGAAAGTGGATATCCTGAACAAAATCGGCTACAAAAAAGGCATTATATACGGCCTCCTCATCTCCGTAGTAGGATCTGCCATCATGATCCCCTGCGTTAATAAGGAAAAGATCGTTCCTATAAAAGAAACGATCACCGATATCAGTGGTTTCCAGGTAGAACAACAATTACAGACTTCAGACAGACAAGTGAAAATACGCCGGGAGAAAGACAAGGATACTTATTCACTGCTCATCAGCAACAACGACGCAGCGGAGAAGTATACCACCAACCCGCAACTGCTCTCCGAAATTCCGCTGGGCTTCACAAAAGACGACGAACATAAACAATATGCCGGCACCTTTACCAAAGCCAGCCTGGAGAAAATCATTACCGTACTGGATACTGATTATAAGCAAACCGTCACCTTCGGTTACTTTGCCCTCATCCTGATGGCACTGTTTATCGTAGCATTGGGGTTCTCCCTGCAACAAACAGCGGCCAACCCGTTTGCCATCCTGCTGGGTGACCCGGCTAAAGGCTCACACCGCCTCAATCTTGCCGGCGGAGTCAACTCCTTTGGTACTACCATCGGACCCATTATCGTGAGCATGCTGCTTTTCGGTAACATTAAAGGAGGCGATGTAAGTACAGACATCAGCAAGATCAACACCTTGTACTTCCTGCTCATCGGGCTGTTCCTCGTAGCTGCGGCGATCTTTGCATTTGTAAAGATGCCGGAAAGCCAGGACGATGAAAAATTTGAATCATCTCCGAAGGCCACCAAATCTATATTGGCCATCACGCTCATGTTTATCCTCATCCTGATGGGGCTGATCCTGAAATTTGAACTGCCGCTCTTTATTGCCGGTATCGTGGGTATTATCGGTATCCTCTTCTTTACTAAAACGGCTTCTGCCAGCAACAGTGAAGGATGGGGCGCCATGAGATATCCGCAGCTGACACTCGGCATGCTGGCCATATTTATATATGTAGGTGTGGAAGTAACCATCGCCAGTAACCTGGGGGCATTACTGAAACATCCCGGATTCCTCACGCCCAAAGGCCTGGCGGAATCTGAGCTGGATCCGTACGTATCCCTGTTCTGGGGTAGTATGATGATTGGCAGGTGGACCGGTGCTATCAGCGTATTCAATGTATCTAAATTAACCCGTCAGATCCTTTGTGTCATCGTTCCTTTTGTGGCATATGGGGTCATACTCGGTGCCAATGTGGTAAAAGGAAACGATGTGGCGCCACTGTATCCTTATGCTATCTGCATCGCCATACAGATCTTCGGTTTCTTTGCAGGCCAGGACAAACCCGCCAAAACCCTGATGATCTTTGGTTTACTTGGTGTGGGCAGTATATTGATCGGTTTGTTCACCAGCGGCGCATTGGCTACTTTTGCTTTCATCAGCGGTGGCTTATTCTGTTCCGTAATGTGGCCCAACATCTTCTCGTTGGCTATTGCCGGTTTAGGTAAATACACAGGTCAGGGTTCTGCTTTCCTGGTGATGATGATCCTGGGTGGTTCACTGATACCTCCTGTTCAGGGAGGCCTGGCAGATATTCCAAGCATCGGCATTCACGCCTCTTATATTATTCCGGCGCTTTGCTTTGCTTATCTTGCATTTTTCGCTTTCAGAGTTAAAAACATTTTAAAATCTCAAGGAATAGATTATGAGTCAGCAACTAGCGGTGGGCATTGATATTGGCGGTACGAACACTAAATTCGGTATTGTAGATAGAAGGGGCAATATCCTGTGTGATGGTCGTATGTTAACCAATAAGTACGAAGATGTTACCTGCTTCCTGGACGAGCTCCATCAGCGTTTGTCTGTATTGATTGAAGAAGTGGGTGGCATAGAAAATATAAAAGGTATTGGCGTAGGTGCACCTAATGGTAATTTTTATAATGGAAACATTGAATATGCCCCTAACCTGCGCTGGAAAGGTGTCATTCCATTGGCAGAACTGCTTGAAAAGAAGTTTGGTTTGCCAGCTGTATTAACCAACGATGCCAATGCTGCGGCTTTGGGAGAATTGATTTATGGCGCTGCCAGAGGCATGAAAGACTTTATCGTAATCACCCTGGGTACCGGTGTGGGCAGTGGTATTGTTGCCAACGGCCAGCTGATTTACGGACACGACGGTTTTGCCGGAGAACTGGGTCACTGTATTGTGATCCCCGGTGGCAGGTATCATGCCGGCACAGGCGCCCATGGCTCCCTGGAAGCATATGCTTCCGCTACCGGCGTTACTAATTCCGCACTGGAATTGCTGGCTACCCGCCCCGATGAAAAAAGCATGCTGCGCGATCATCCCAAAGAAGAGATCGATTCCAAGCTCATCTATGAAGCTGCCATGAAAGGCGATCCGCTCGCCATGGAAGTATATGAGTTTACCGGCAAGATCCTGGGAGAAGCCCTCGCCAATTTCGTGATGTTCTCCAGCCCGGAAGCAATTGTGCTCTTCGGTGGACTTACCAAAGCAGGATTCCTCATCATGAAACCTGTACGGGAGCATATGGAAAAGAATCTGCTCCCCATTTTCCAGAATAAAGTTAAATTGCTGTTCTCAGAACTGAAGGAAAGTGATGCCGCTATACTGGGCGCCAGCGCGCTGGCATGGGAAATGAAAGATTAGTAAAAAATTATTATGAAAGATAGAAGAAATTTCCTGAAAACAGCGGCCCTAAGTGCCGCTGTTTTCTCTTTAGACGGAGTAACGGGAACGCCTGCACGTTCACAAGGCAAAGGGGGTATTATCAAAGGTAAACCCATTGTTGTATCCACCTGGGACTTTGGCCGCGCGGCAAACGCCGCGGCCTGGGAGATCCTGAAAAAAGGCGGCCGTGCACTGGACGCCGTAGAAGCTGGTGTACGCGTACCCGAAGCAGATCCAAACAATCATACCGTAGGGTTCTCCGGTTACCCGGACCGCGATGGCCGTGTTACCCTGGATGCCTGCATCATGGATGAAATGGGCAACTGCGGATCGGTAGGTGCGCTGGAACATGTTACCCACGCCATTTCCGTAGCCCGTGCCGTCATGGAAAAAACACCGCATGTAATGCTGGTAGGTGATGGTGCGCTGCAATTCGCCCTGGCGAATGGATTCCAGAAAGAAAACCTCCTCACCCCGGAAGCGGAAAAGGCCTGGAAGGAATGGCTGAAAACATCAGAATACAAACCGGTCATCAACATAGAAAACAAATCATACGAACCTGCCAATGGCGCTACAGCTTTCAATCCGCTGACGTTGCCGGGCAATGTATACAATCACGATACCATCGGTATGGTAGCCATGGATGCTGCCGGCAACCTCTCCGGCGCCTGCACTACCAGCGGCATGGCATTCAAACTCCATGGCCGTGTAGGCGATTCCCCCATCATCGGGGCGGGCCTGTTTGTGGATAATGAATTCGGCGCCGCCACCAGTACTGGTGTTGGGGAAGAAGTGATCAGAATAGTGGGCAGTCACCTGGTAGTGGAATTGATGCGACAGGGTTACCCACCGGAAAAAGCCTGCAAGGAAGCGGTAGAACGGATCGTGAAAAGAAGTCCTTCCAAAGCAAAACAGCTCCAGGTAGGCTTCCTCGCCCTGAATAAAAAAGGACAACACGGCGCTTACTGCATCCAGAAAGGATTTAGCTACGCGGTTTGTACCAGCGACACCAGTAATATTTTAATTGATGGTAAACATCATTTTTAATGACTGATTAAAAAATATACAATGTCTTTTACCCTCGAAATATGTGCAGCCTCCGTCGCTTCCTGCATAGCAGCGGAAGCTGGTGGGGCTAACCGCATTGAACTGTGCGATAATCTGCTGGAAGGTGGCACCACCCCCAGTTATGCCACCATTGCAGTGGCGCGTGAAAAAGTAAAGATAGACCTCTACCCTATTATACGCCCGCGTGGTGGCGACTTCCTCTACTCCGACCTGGAATTTGACATCATGAAAAAGGATGTGGAAATCTGCAAACAACTGGGCTGTAATGGCGTAGTGATTGGCATCCTCACCGCCGACGGGCGCGTGGACAAACACCGGTGTAAAGAACTGGTTACCCTGGCATGGCCCATGGGTGTTACCTTTCACCGGGCATTTGACATGACCGATAACCCCTTTGAAGCACTGGAAGATATTATCGATATAGGTTGTGAACGCATTCTAACCTCCGGTGCGCACAATACAGCAGTGGAAGGAGCTTCCCTCCTGAAAGACCTGGTAGGGAGAGCAGACAACCGCATCATCATTATGGCAGGTGCAGGCGTGCGTGCAGCCAACATCGCTACACTGGTTAAAACAACCGGCGTACAGGAATTTCATACTTCAGCCAAAGCATATGAAGAAAGCCATATGGTGTACCGCAATCCGAATGTCAGTATGGGCGGCATTCCCGGCGTACCGGAATATGGTATCTCTGTAACACAAAAAGAAGAAGTATTATTAATTCGTGAAAAGGCAGAAAAAGCTTTGCAGGAAATGAAACAGTAACCTATATTAGTCCTGGTTATCGTCCCTGTCAGCTTATGTGGTAAATTCCCTGTAATGCCTTGTAAAGTGCGAAAACCTGAAATCTTACAGCTTATAAAAGTGAACAACGAATGAAAAAACTGATTATCGCAACAGGACTGCTGCTGGGCGGATATTTCGCGCAGGCGCAGGTCAAAGGGGTAAAGCATGTGATTTTAATTGGTATGGACGGATTTGGCGCTTATTGTTTCCCGAAAGTGGACAATCCCAACATGAAACAAATGATGGCAGACGGCGCCTGGACTTTACAGGCACGCAGTGTGCTGCCTTCTTCCAGCGCAGTGAACTGGGCTTCGATGGTGATGGGTGCGGGTCCGGAAGTACACGGCTATACGGAGTGGGACAGCAAAACGCCTGAACTGCCTTCCCGCGAACTGGACCAGTATGGCATGTTCCCGTCTATTTACACCCTGCTCCGTGAGCAGAAACCCAAGTCGGAAATAGGCGTTATTTATAGTTGGAATGGTATTGGTTATCTGTTCCCCAAAGCAGCGGTAAATAAAGACCTGGGGACGCATGATAACGACAGTTTAGCCACCGAGGCCTCTATTGCATACATAAAAGAAAAGAAACCCGATTTCCTGTTCATTCATTTTGATGAGCCGGATGGTGTAGGTCATAATATCGGGCATAATATTCAACCCTACTTCGACCAGGTGCATAAGAATGATGTTTTACTCGGTAAAATATTACAGTCAGTGAAAGACGCCGGCATGTGGGACAATACCATTATCCTGCTCACCGCAGATCATGGTGGTATCAACAAAGGTCATGGTGGTAAAACCATGCAGGAAATGCAGATCCCGTGGATCATCCGTGGGCCCGGTGTGCAGAAGAACAAGGAAATAAAGGCAAGTGTTGTTACGTACGATACAGCTGCTACTATCGCATGGATCTTTGGACTCAAAACCCCGCAGGTTTGGACCGGAAGACCAGTGAAGGAAGCATTTAAATAATAGGAGGATTAACGGATTTGAATACCGACAGCAGAAAATCCGTCAATCCATAAATATTTTATGCTATGAAAAGAATGTTGCTCATTACCGTGGTATGTTTTAGCGGGTTCTCACTGTTTGCGCAAATGCAAAAAATAAAGGTGCTGACTTACAATATCCATCACGGTGAAAACATGAAAGGAGAGCTTGACCTGCAAGGAATTGCTAATGTCATACTGGCTACCAACCCCGATCTCGTGGCATTACAGGAAGTAGACAGCGTAACGCAACGCACGAAGAAATCAGATCAGCTCAAAGAACTGGCTGCACTCACGGGCATGTATACTTACTTTGCAAAGGCCATGGATTTTGATGGCGGCGGCTATGGTACCGGCATCCTTTCCCGCTTTCCCATTTCAAGCGGTATCACCCTGCCACTGCCCACCAGCAAAGGCATTGAACCCAGAGCAGCAGGCATTATCATGGTAAAACTACCGGGCGACAGTTTAATGCAGTTTGCAACCGCACACCTGGATGCAGAGGAGCATGCAACAGACCGGATCACTGAAGCAGGCACGCTGGTGGAATATTTCAGGCAAACACAAACACCCACCATCCTTGCCGGTGACTTCAACGCGATTCCTTCTTCCAAAGAAATAACCATCCTGAAACAGGTATTCACTGATGCTACGATGTTGATGGGGCCTACCTTCCCCGCTGATACACCCCGGGTAAAACTGGACTATATCATGATCCATCCCAGGCACCGCTGGAGTATTACCGCCACCAGGATCATCGAAGAAGCTGTGGCTTCCGATCACAGACCTGTATTGTGTGAGTTCGAGTTAAAATAAAAACAGATCACAGATCAAACTGATTTATCAATCAATAAAACGTGTCAATGAAAAAAGTATTCCATATCTGTTTACTACTGGCTGCCGCCGGGCTGTGGAGCTGTACTGACTCCCACCATGCGAACGCACCGAAAGGCCAGGTAAGCATTATTCCTATGCCGGCAAGCGTAACTGAAAAAGCAGATTCCTTTTTGCTGGATAAACAAACCATTATCGTGGCCGCTAATGAAGCCGATAAACAAACCGCTTCCCTGTTCAATACCTGGCTGAAAGAACTCACCGGTTATGAACTGGCTATCAAAGAAGCTGGAGATAAAAATGCCATCGTGCTGCATACCGGTAATGACACTACTAACGCAGAAGGCTATACGCTGAATGTGGATAACAGCGGCGTTGTGATCAATGGCAACAGCGGCAGTGGCACCTTCTACGGTATACAGACGCTGATCCAGCTGCTGCCCGTACAAAAGGCGAACGCTATATATATTCCCGGTGTAAGCATTACAGATGCACCCCGCTTTGCATACCGTGGTCTCCACCTGGATGTGGGCCGTCACTTTTTCCCGGTAGAATTTATCAAGAAGTATATTGATCTGCTGGCCATGCATAAGATGAATACTTTTCACTGGCATTTAACGGAAGACCAGGGCTGGCGGATTGAAATAAAGAAATACCCCCGCCTGCAGGAAGTGGCTTCCAAACGCAGGGAAACCATGGCAGGCCGTTATGACGACAACAAATATGATGGCAAACCTTACGGTGGCTACTATACGCAGGAACAGGTGAAAGAAGTGGTAAAATATGCCACGGAACGTTTTGTTACCGTTATCCCTGAAATAGAAATGCCGGGTCACTCACTGGCAGCTCTCACAGCTTACCCATACCTGGGCTGCACCGGTGGCCCATATGAAGTAGGCACCCGCTGGGGTGTATACGATGATGTATATTGCGCAGGTAACGACAGCGTATATACGTTTTTACAGGATGTACTGGATGAAGTACTGGAATTATTCCCCGGTAAATACATTCACATCGGTGGGGATGAATGCCCTAAAGTGCGTTGGGAAAAATGTCCCAAATGCCAGGCACGTATGAAACAGGAAGGACTGAAAGATGCACATGCCCTGCAAAGTTATTTCATTCACCGCATGGAGAAATACCTGAACAGCAAAGGCCGTCAGATCATTGGCTGGGACGAGATCCTGGAAGGCGGACTGGCGCCTAACGCCACCGTCATGAGCTGGAGAGGCATTGATGGCGGTATTGCAGCAGCTAAACAAAAACACGATGTGATCATGACACCGGGCAACTTCTGCTACTTTGATCACTACCAGTCACAGGGCCACAATGAACCACTGGCCATTGGCGGCTTCACTCCGGTGAGTAAAGTATATGCCTACGAGCCAATACCTTCAGAGCTGAACAAGGACGAAGCTAAATACATCAAAGGTGCGCAGGCCAACGTATGGACAGAATACATCAACAACACTGATTATCTCGAGTACATGGTATACCCCCGTGCTTCCGCACTTGCAGAAGTATTGTGGTCCCCGGCTGATAAACGTAACTATGATAATTTCCTGGATAGGCTGAAAGTACATGTAAAACGGCTGGACCTGAAAAAGGTAAATTATGCCAAGCATGTATTTGAAGTAACCGCGAAAGTAGCAGACAACGGGAAAGGCGGCGTAGAAGTGAAACTGGACAGCAAACTGGATGGTGGTAAAATATTTTACACAACAGACAGCACCGCGCCTGCTCCGAATGGTACGCCTTATACCACACCGGTACAGATCGAAAAAACCAGTACCCTCCGTGCACAGGTATTCCTGAACGACAAGCCTTTTGGCAATGAATACAACCAGCATTTCCTGTTCCATAAAGGACTGGGTAAAAAAGTGGCGTTGACAGCAGCACCGGACAAAAGCTATGATCCGGGCAGCTCCTTCGCCCTGGTAAATGGTATTGAAGGCATCGTGAGCCACAACGATAATCAGTGGTTTGGTTACAACGGCACCAACATGGAAGCTGTGGTAGACCTGGATAGTATACAGGACATCCGGCTGGTAGGTATGAATACCCTCAGTGCCAAAAACAACTGGATCTATCCGCCAAAACAGGTTACCTTCTCGGTTTCTGACGATGGCAACACCTTTAAAGAAGTGTACAAACAAACATCATTTGCGCAAAACGGTATCATCCAGGTACGTGGTAAACTGCAAAATGTACGTGGCCGTTATGTAAAAATGAATGCGCAGAATAACGGGAAAATCCCGGCAGGCGACAAAGGCGCCGGCAATAGCGCATGGTTGTTTGCCGATGAATTTATTATAGAATAGACACTGTTTTTCTGATGTTGAAAGATGAAAATTGAAGCATGATTTACCTTCTTCTTTTCAACATTAAAAAATCACCATATTTTAAATACGGGCTAAATATTAGCAGACATTAGCAGTATTTTGTTTAATTTTCCGGCTCGTTTTTAAACCGCATCTAATTAAAAAAGTTTACAAATGACGATTAATCATCAGGAAATCGAATTGATTGACAGCTTTGAACAAATTGCTGTGGATATCCATCCCTCTGCCAAAGAAGCTTCCAGGGCTATTGCCCAGGAAATTGCCGCGCTGATACGCGAACGGCAGGCTGCCAATCAACCATGCATTTTAGGAATGGCTACAGGTTCCACTCCTAAATATCTCTACGCCGAATTGGTTCGCCTCCATAAAGAGGAAGGACTGAGTTTTAAAAACGTGATTACCTTCAACCTGGATGAGTACTACCCGATAGAGCCGGATGCTTTACAGAGCTATAACCGCTTTATGAAAGAACACCTGTTCAATCATATCGATATCCCCGAAGGACAGTACTTTATCCCGGACGGAACGATTCCAAAAGACCAGATCAAACAATACTGTGCAGCGTATGACAAGCGCATTGAAGCTGCCGGTGGTATTGACATCCAGGTGTTGGGTATCGGCAACAACGGCCACATTGGTTTTAACGAACCAGGTGCTAACATCAACTCACATACCCGTCTCGTTACATTAGATAACAGCACCAGGCTGGCTAATGCATACGAGTTCCCGAATATGAGTCAGGTGCCGCGGTTGGCGATCACAATGGGACTGAGTACCATCTTCAAGGCTAAACGCGTATTGCTGATGGCCTGGGGTTCTCACAAAGCCAAAATAGTATGCCGCTCTGTAGAAGGACACAGCACCGACCAGGTGCCTGCTTCCCTGCTGCAACAGCATCCTAACTGCAAATTCATCATCGATGAACAGGCTTCTGCCGAACTGACCCGTTTCAAGGAACCATGGCTCACCGGCGACTGCGAATGGACACCTGGTCTGATCCGCAAAGCGGTAACCAGCCTCGCACTGAAACTGGGCAAGCCTATCCTGATGCTCACCGACAAGGACTATAACGAAAACGGGTTGAACGACCTGATCGTACAATATGGTTCTGCCTACGAGCTCAATATCAAAGAATTCAACAGCATCCGCGATACCATCACCGGCTGGCCTGGCGGCAAACCCGGTCCTCAGTTGCCGAATCATCCTGAGCGTTCCGAACCCGCTAAAAAACGCGTGCTGATCTTTTCTCCACACCCTGATGATGATATCATCTCCATGGGTGGTACTTTCATCCGCCTGCACGAGCAGGGTCATGATGTACACGTAGCTTACCAGACATCCGGTAACATTGCTGTTACAGATGAATTCCTGCTGCGTTTCATCGACTTCGCCGTAGGATTTGAAGGGATGTTTGATATCGACAGAAGCAAAAGCTCCCAGATCCTGGATGATGCCAGAGCTTTTATCAATGTAAAAAAACCAAGTCAGAAAGATACTTCCGAGATCCGCGCTATCAAAGGGCTGATCCGCCGTTGCGAAGCTAAAGCTACCTGCCGTTACGTAGGCATTGCTGAAGAAAATGCACACTTCATGAACCTCCCTTTCTATGAAACCGGTCTGGTGGAAAAGAAACCAATGGGTGAAGAAGATATACAACTGACGGTAGACCTGCTGCGTAAACTGAAACCACAACAGATTTATTGCGCCGGTGACCTCGCCGATCCGCATGGTACCCACAAAGTATGCCTGGACGTGATCTTTGCTGCACTCGACAGACTGAAACACGAAGAGTGGATGAAAGACTGCTGGGTATGGCTGTACAAAGGTGCATGGCAGGAATGGGATATCCACGAAATCGAAATGGCCGTGGCGATGAGTCCCGACCAGGTAATGCAGAAACGACTGGGTATCTTCATCCACCAGAGTCAAAAAGATGTGGTGCCTTTCCAGGGTACCGATCTCCGCGAATTCTGGCAGCGTGCAGAAGACCGCAACGCCAACACAGCTAACCTGTATGACCAGCTGGGATTACAGAAATATGCCGCGATGGAAGCGTTTGTTCGTTATCATTTTATGTAAGCCAATAATTAATATTTAGGGATTTTTTGATTTACGAATGTAGGAATTTGAAATACAGCAGATATATAAGCATATATGGTTATCTCCGCTGCATTTCAAATTCCTACATTCGTAAATCAAAAAATCCCTAAATATTTTCTACATTGCAGCTGAAAATAGAAAAAGCCATCAATGGAAAACGATATCCTCATTGACTTTAGGTTTGTGGCCAAAGAGAAGCCCAGGTTCGGAGAACTATTTTTGATCACAGGAGAAGAGCATCCTAAATTTCCACCCAGGAACAAAGCATTTGAACAACTAGCCCCGTTGGGTTTTGAACAACTCGACGATTTTTTTGGCATCCTGAATGGAGAAGAAGAAGGCGACGACGTACTGATATGGCTTTTCCCCATGATCAATGGGGAAGAAGTATTTCATAACAGCGGTCCGTTCGACTCTATCCGGCTGTCTTACAGCGCCCTTCGCAATGCACCCGTAAACATTTCCCTGCTCAATGACTGCTTCAATACCTTGAAAGATATGCCCGATGTGGAAGTCTTTTTTGAAGAGAACAGGATTGCAGCATTTGATCCCGTTCAGAAAAAAGCAGATGAAATTATAGCCCACTGGCGCGCTAACAAGATAGAACCCGGTTCTGATCAGAGTCTGCTTATTGAAGAAGAAGAAGACTGGGAAGAAGAGGATGAAGATTGGGAAGAAACAGGTGAATGGGAGGAAGATGAAGAAACCGGAGAAGACAAAGAAAAATAACTGATCATTCATACAAAGCAGGCTTACCGCCTGCTTTTTTTATCGCTGTACGATCATAATCCTCTGCCTTTAATTCGTTATTTTCAATAACTTACAGCCTGTGTTACAATTATTTATGTGATTTATGAAGAAGATATTTTATTTGGCACTGGCTGTAATACTGGTATCCTGTAACCAGAAAGGAAAAAAGAGCGGGTTTGGTATCGAAGAAGATACAGGCAACACCACCACCCCAAAAACTGTTACAAAAAAACCTGCCGCTACACCACCAATCATCGGTGAAAGGGTTACTCCCGGCGCAGTGATCCGCAATAATCCTGATGGCGATCCACTGGTTTCCCTGCTGGATTATGTACCCGTTCATTGTGCATCGCTGAAAAAAGGATGGTATCCTGTCAGCCTGGATATTGATATAACCAAAGAAGAATACAGCAAACCCATTTTCAGCAAGGGTCGCAAAATAAAAGTCAATGGCGTCGCCGCCGGTCAGCTGGAACGTGATATGAAACTATCTGTAGCTACCAATGGCAAAAAGATGTGGGCTACCATAAACGGCTATACGGAGAAGAAAAATATCCGCACCGGTACCATTGTGGAAACGGCGCTGGTAAACTATCTCCGGCAACACAAAGGCCGCAGTGTTGAAGATATGCAGCCCTTCATCCATAACTTTCAACTGGAAGAAGAAACAACGCTGAAGCCTTATACCCTGTATTTCAACTACGAAAGCGGTATTGACGATCCCAGTCCGATGTACCGGCTGGCACTCGTTTGCCAGGGCAAGTCACTGATCGGTATCCTGCACACCCGGCCACTGGAGCTGACTGGCAGCACATCCAAAAAAATGCAACGCAACTTTACCATGCAATTCCTCAACGGCATAGATAAATCCCTGAAAGACGATTTCTGCTATAAATTCAACAAATTCATCACCTCCGTAGACTAAGGGGGTGATTTTCCCGTGATCAAAATGCAGTCGAATACCTATATTTGATTGCCAAATTAGCTAATTGCACCAACAGACGACCGCCATTACCCCAGGAGAATAGCAATAACCATTTCAACCATCTGTACTTTATGAGCAGGGCTCCCGCCACTAAATCAGGTACTTATATGGCCTTGTTCCGTGCCATCGAAACCAGCAAACCGGAAGAAGAACGTTTATTCAATGATCCGTTTGCCGCAGCATTCCTTTCAAAATACCACCGGACCCTCCTCGCTGGTTGCACCCTACCCTTTATCCGGAAGATCCTGTCCGCTTACATCCAGCTCCGATGGCCAGGCACACACACCGCTGCTGTTGCCAGAACAAAACTGATTGATGACATGATCATCAAAGCCGTACGGGAAGATGGTATCAACCAGGTCGTCATCCTCAGCGCCACTTTTGATACCCGCGCCCACCGCCTCAATATAGGCATGCCCGTAAACTTCGTGGAAGTAGATCACCCCAGCCTCCAATACTTCAAAAAACAAAAGCTGCACGAAATCCTTCACTCACCCGCCAAATTTGTGGATTATATAAAGCTGGACATGAACACGCAACGGCTGGCAGATGTATTCTCCTCCGTTATGCTGCACAACGGGATTAAAACATTGTTCCTATGGGAAGGACTCACCACCAATATGGAAGCACGGGAAGCTGAAAGCATCTTCAAATTTATAGGGAGCTTTCCTCCGGGCACACAGGTTATCTTTACCTATGCAGACAAAGCCGTACTGGAAAAACCCCATGCCTTCCGCGGCTTCTCCCGGGTAAACCGTACCCTGCGCCGTGCAGGCGAAAACTGGGACTATGGCCTTCATCCGACCGATATCACCGCGTTTATGCATAACCGTAATATGAAAGTTCTCTACGATGGCGGTGCAGATAAATACAGGGAAGAATATTTTAAAGAGAAAAGCAGGAACATGAAAGGATATGAATATTTCAGGGTCGTTAAAAGTGAATTAAAATAACACCGCCCCCGTAAATGGCTTATCATACTTCAGGAATGCAACGTATCTTCGGATAACCATTTACCATTCACACCATGCACATTCACTATTTCCAACATGTGCCTTTTGAAGGATTAGCTGCTATTGCCGACTGGATAAAACAGGAAGGACATACAAGCAGTGCTACCCGCTGGTATGAAGATCATCCTGATCATACACAGCTGGCAAATGCTGACTGGCTCATCATCATGGGTGGCAGCATGGGTGTATATGAGCAAGACAGGTATCCCTGGATGGAAACGGAAATAACACTCATCCGGGAAGCACTGGCACAACATAAAAAAATACTGGGCATCTGCCTCGGCGCACAACTGCTGGCCTATGCACTGGGTGCTAACGTGTACCCACATACGCAGCAGGAAATCGGCTGGTATCCTGTAGACTTTACCTTCCAGCACCTGGCAGCTCCCCTGGAACAGGCATTACCACACCGGCTCAATGCCTTTCATTTTCATGGCGATACCTTTGATGTTCCTCCCGGCGTTACCCGCTTTGCCGCTTCTGCTGCCTGTAGTAACCAGGCCTACATTTACGGCGACCGTGTCATCGGACTACAGTTTCATATGGAGCTCACCCCCGATACTCTCCGGGAAATGCTGGATCACGGCGCGGATACCATCAGCACCGGCGGACCTTTTATTCAAAGCCCGGATAAGATCCGGCAACACCTGAACCTTTTAACAGAAAACAAACAGGCCATGTTCCGTCTTCTCGACTTCATGGCTGCTGTATAAAAATAGTTGTTTATGAACGCTGCTTTCGATGTATTGATAATTGGTGGAGGCCCCATTGGCCTCGCCTGCGCGCTGGCTGCAAAAAAAGCAGGACTGCAATATATCATCATAGAAAAAGGATGCCTGGTCAACTCGCTCTTTAACTATCCGCTGTACATGACTTTCTTTTCCACGTCAGAAAGACTGGAAATAGGCGGTGTGCCTTTTGTTTCCATCAATCCCAAGCCTACCCGGCCGGAAGCACTGGAATACTACCGCCGTGTAGCCACTTCCCATCACATGCACGTAAAACTGTTTGAAGAAGTAAAAACCGTTACGCCTAACGCCGGCGAATATATTATCAACACGGATAAAGGCGTCTATCATACCCGTAACGTGGTTATCGCCACCGGCTTTTATGATATCCCCAACCTCCTGGATATCCCCGGAGAAAACCTGCCCAAGGTAACGCACTATTACAAAGACCCGCATTTCTATGCAACCCAGCAGGTACTTGTAATAGGCGCCCATAATTCCGCCGTGGATGCGGCGCTGGAAACCTATCGCAAAGGGGCACAGGTCACCATGGTGATCCGGGAAGGAGAAATAGGCTCCCGCGTAAAATATTGGGTAAAACCAGACATTGAGAACAGGATCAAGGAAGGCTCCATCAAAGCATACTTCCACTCGTCCGTAAAAGCAATCCGGGAGCGGGAAACAGATATTAACACCCCTGAAGGAACCATTACCATTCCCAACGATTTTGTCATTGCCATGACGGGTTATCAACCCAACTTCAGCCTGCTGGAAAAAGCAGGGATCAGGCTATCCGATGATGCGAAAAAGCATCCGGTATACAATCCAATCACCATGGAAACCAACATGCCGCATATTTACCTGGCAGGTGTGGTTTGTGGTGGTATGGACACACATGTGTGGTTCATTGAAAACTCAAGGGATCATGCAGACAAGATCATTGCACATATTAAAGACGGCGCTTAAACAATATTTACTTCCCGTTCCAGCTGCACACCAAATTTTTCCGCTACGCTATCCAGTACCTGCTGTGATAATGCATATATTTCGCTGCCTGTTGCATGCGCATAGTTTACCAGCACCAGCGCCTGCAAGGCATGAACGCCTGCATCGCCCTGACGGTAGCCCTTCCAGCCACATTGTTCAATCAGCCAGCCCGCTGCCAGCTTATACTCCCCGTTGTCTAACGGATACGCCGATATGTTTGGGAAAGCCGTTTTTAATGTGGCATACTTTGCAGCATCCACTGCGGGGTTTTTGAAGAAGCTGCCGGCATTACCAATCTTTGCAGGATCGGGCAGTTTGGAGGAACGGATATTGATTACCGCCTGGCTGATCGCCTGGATAGATAAATCCTTTACCCCCATACGTTCCAGCTCCTGGTTGATAGCACCATAACTGGTATTGAAATGCGGTTTTTTACTCAACCGGTAAGTTACAGACAGGATCACAAACTGGTGCCGGTATTCCTTTTTAAAAATACTTTCGCGGTAGCCGAAATGACAATCTGCATTATTAAAGGTAACCACGCGGCGGTCTTCCAGGTGCAGGGCTTCCAGCTCATGAAAGGTGTCTTTTATTTCCACGCCATAAGCGCCGATATTCTGCATAGGACTGGCGCCTACATTACCCGGTATCAGCGACAGATTCTCCAGGCCGGCGAGGTTTTGCGCAATACAATATTGTACAAAGCGATGCCAGTTCTCCCCTGCGCCGGCTTTCACATAGACATAGTCGTTATCTTCCCCCACCAGCGTCATTCCTTTCAACTCATTTTTGAGAACCAGCCCGTTATAATCCTGTGTAAACAGGATGTTGCTGCCACCCCCCAGGATCATATGCGGCAGCTGGCTGCTACGTGGATCATCCAATAAGTCCACCAGCTCATCTTTACCGGCAAAAGAGGCAAAATAACGCGCCATAGCCGCTATACCGAATGTATTGTATGGTTGGAGCAGGACATTTTCAGATACCATAATAGCTTAACTTTATAATGGCGCAAATTACTAATCATTTTGAGATTTATGAACAAAACAGCCATAGTTATAGGAGCTACGGGGCTCACCGGTACTCATCTTGTTGCTGCACTGCTGCAGGATCCATACTTCAGTAAAGTAAGGATATTGATCCGCAAGCCCTGGGCGCATCCCCGGCCCGGACTGGAAAGTATTATTGTTGATTTTGATGATGAAGAAAGCCTGGCAGAAGCATTACAGGGCGACACCCTTTTTTGCTGTATCGGCACCACGATTAAAAAAGCAGGTACACAGAAAAAATTCCGGGAAGTGGATTTTGATATTCCGGTGAGATGTGCCACCATTGCACGCACCAACCACGTAGAACAATTCCTGCTGATCTCTTCTATTGGTGCAGCAGCATCTTCCCGCAACTTTTACCTGCGCACCAAAGGAGAAACCGAAGCAGCCGTTTTAAAAAAAGGCTTCATAGGTACCTATATTTTCCGGCCTTCGTTCCTCATCGGGCAACGTAAAGAGTTCAGGCTGGGAGAATGGATAGCAAAATATCTCATGCAGCTCTTTTATTTTTTATTGCAGGGAAGATGGAAGAAATACCGTGGCATCAAAGCCGCTACTGTAGCCAATGCTATGCTGAAAGCTGCCAAACAGGGAGATGCAGGCGTACATATTTTTGAATCCGATGCCATTCAACAAATGGGCGTTTCATGAACAACACGCATGAAATAACCAAATGATTAATACCTTTAACCCGTATGAAACATCTTATCTTTTTCCTGGCCATCATAGCTGTTATAGCAGTGTTTCCTTTACATACAAAGGCGCAGATCAATAATTATTTTCCTGAAACATGGAAAGACGATCCGCACGTTTCCAACCAGGAACAGACGCTGAAACCTTATACTATCCTGGAATACAGGATAGCAAGGGATTTTAATATCACCAGCCGTGATAAAGCGGATGCCTATACGAACTACAAAACTATTTACAAAAAAGTGCGCATCAATACCACTGCCGGAGCAGATAGCCTGACCCAGCTGGTACTGTCTATGGATACTTACGAAGCACTGCGGAGTTTCCGCGTACGGGTAATATTTCCTGATGGAAAGGTGGCTAACCTCAATGAACAAACGAGAACAGTAAAGCTCAGTGATGGCCGGCAGGCCATTGTAGTAAATGACCTTTCCCTGCAATCGGGTTGTGAACTTGAATATGAGATGAACCTAAAGATCCAGTTTGATATTGCCGGCACAGAATATTTACAGTCAGGTCTTGAAGCGCAACAGGTGCAATTCACGCTGGTAGCCCCCAAATCACTGCAATTCCTTTTCAAAAGTGTAAACGGTGTACCGGCCGTTACGGATAGCACCGCTGGTAACAATGTGTTTCATAACATCGCGATGCAACAGGTGCCTGGATTGGTGGCCAATGATCTTTTCTTTTACATGCCACAGCTGCAACGTGTAGACTTTGCCCTGAGCGCCGCTATTAGCGGAAGGGATACTTCCAGGGTCACCTGGCAGGATTTCGGAGAAGAGGCATATGTGCCATACGTAGCCGTCAGTAAAGCAGAATACAAACAACTGGAGAAAGAACTAAGCAAGTGGCCCTTTCTCGCACACCGGATGCCGGTACCACAGCTGATTTACCAGGTAGAACAATATATTAAAACCAACTATACGTTGCGGCAGGCCGACGATGTGTATGAAGCGCCCAACCTGACGGCCATCATACGGAGCAAAAGCGCCGACAAAGCGGGTATGGTGCGTCTCATGACAGCAGCCTATTACATGCTGAACATCCCTGTACAGATGTTGTTTACCTCCGCACGGGATACCCTGCCGCTGGATAAAAATATTATCAACAAGCCGCTGGCAAAAAATATCCTGCTTTATTTCCCTAACCAGCAACAAGCCCTTGCACCAACGGAAACGGATACACGCTTTCCATGTTATCCGCCCTTATGGGCCAATTGCCTGGCCCTGCGATGCCGGGATACACTGGCAGGTACAGAAAGCAAAGTGCTGACAGACTTCATCAACACACCGGTACCAGCTTATACATTGAGCAACATCACAACAGAAGCAACCCTTCGTTCCCTTACGGATCCTGCCTGGGAGGTCAACCAGTCTTTCGGCGGATATGCCGCGGAAAGCCTTAAAACGGCTTTTACCAAGGCCAATAACACAGAGCTGCGTAACAGTGTGCTCAATGCCGTCCTTCCCTTTGCACCCGGCACCAGGCGACCTGCCGCTGTAGAAGCCCACAACGAAACATTTAACAATGTGCCGCTTAGCAGTCCGGTTGTTATCACCAGTACCCTGCATACACCGGGCATCGCCATTCAGCAAGGCACGCAGCTGAATATTAAAATAGGTCAGTTACTGGGAGGCAATATTGACTATAATTTAGCCATGCCCGGAGGAACACATCCCATTCAGATCTCTTTCCCTTATTACCAGGAAAAGCGCGTCCACATTGACATTCCGGCCGGATACAAAGTGGCTAATAAAGCCGACTTTGCCGCCAGTATCGAACACAATACAGGATCGCAACCCGCTCTGGGATTCAAGATGAGATGTGAACAGGAAAATAACCGTTTAAATATCTATACCATAGAATGGTACAGCCAGACAGATTATACAGGGGAAGATAAAAAGACCTTTGAAGAAATGATCCGCCGGTTAAAAACACTACAGCAACAGGAATTGATCCTGACAAAAGAATAAACGGGTTATACACAGTCTACATCCGGTACAATCACTACAGCGCGGAATCTTTTTTCCGCCTGCAACTGGATAAAATATTCCCGGAGTACCTGTTTTATATGTGCGATCACACGTGCTTCGCGGGGCAGTTTGATCAGCATCTCCTGTAAATAATTATTACGTACCCGGGCTATCAGCGGAGCTGCCGGTCCTACCAGCTGTGCACCAATATGCGGTTGCAACCAGCTCGCCAGGATCTGTGCTGCCTGTTCTACTATCAACTGATTTTTATGGCGAAGGGTTAATTTCAGGATACGATAAAACGGAGGATAGCCAAACTGTTGCCGCTCCGCTATTTCCGATTCGTACATCCCTTTATAATCATGCCCGGTAACATAATGTAATACCGGATGCCTGGTATTGCTGGCCTGGATCAATACGGTGCCTTTGTCATGCTTGCGGCCAGCACGGCCACTCACCTGCTCCATCATTTGAAAGGCCCTTTCATTTACCCTGAAGTCAGGGTAACTCAACAAACTATCCGCACTCAGGATGCCTACCAGGTTTACGTTTTCAAAATCAAGCCCCTTTACCACCATCTGCGTACCCACCAGGATATCGATAGACCGTTCTTCCAGCAGCTGGATCAATTTATTATGACTATCCTTATTCCTCACAGCATCCACGTCCATACGCGCAATGCGCGCATCCGGGAAGATCTGTTGCAGGTCATCTTCTATTTTTTCTGTACCAAAACTTTTAGGGATCAGCGATTGGGAGCCGCAGGCTTCACAGGAGAACACATACGGATAGCGTGTACCACAGTAGTGGCAATGCAGCTTATCCTGGTTCTTATGGTAGGTAAGCGATACATCACATTGCTTGCAATGTGGAATCCAGCCACAGGTAGTACACAGCAGGAATGGTGCATATCCCCGCCTGTTCTGAAAAAGGATCACCTGTTTCTGGTCGGCCAGACTTTGTGTGATCGCTGTTTTCAGCGCCTGTGTAAAATTGCCGTCCATGGTTTTTTCTGCCATTTCCTGCTTGATATCCACAATATCGATCACGGGCATTTCCATTCCGCCAAAACGTTCTTTGAGTTCTACCAGTCCGTATTTGCCCTGTTGTGCATTATAATATGATTCCAGCGCAGGCGTAGCAGAACCCAGCAGCACCTTGGCTTTGAAGAGCCCTGCATAATAAATGGCGGCGTCCCTGGCGTGGTAACGTGGTGCAGGGTCCTGTTGTTTGTAGGAGGCGTCGTGTTCTTCATCAAGTACAATCAGTCCCAGGTCCCTGAATGGCAGGAGCAGGCTGGAACGCGCACCCAGCACGATTTGTATCTCACCATTCTTTACCTTATTCCATATTTCCACCCGCTCATTATTACTGAAACGGGAATGATAGATGCCGATGCTGCTACCAAAATGTTTCTGCAACCGGCGGATGATCTGTGCGGTGAGTGCAATCTCCGGCAACAGGTACAGTACTTGTTTACCGGTGGCCAGGTATTCTTCCATCATCTTCACATATACCTGTGTTTTACCACTGGAAGTAACCCCGTGCAACAGGGTAACCTGTTTTTCTTCGAAATGCCTACGTACTTCCAGCAGTGCGGTTTCCTGCGCAGCACTCAGATCAAAATCTATCTGGGCATCTACCTTACCGGTAGGAATACGATCTACCGTACGTTTCTCTACCCACAAAATATTTTTATCTACCAATCCCTTTAACTGGGCGGTGGTAGCACCTGATTTTTTCAGCAATTCATTTTGCAGCACATTGCCCTGTGTTTTCAGCAGGTGCAGGTATGCCAGCAGTAGTTCCATTTGTTTGGGCGCGCGGCCCATATCGTTGAAAAGCGCCGCCAGTTTTGATTCTTCCTGGTATTCGGCGTGGAGTTGTACATAATTCTCTTTCTTCTCCCGATATACTTCTTTCAATTCTTCATATACCAGACATACTTTTTTCTCTATCAGTTTTTTGATAACAGAATATACTTCAGACTTATCCAGGATGAGCTGTACTTCCTCGATACGCAACTCTTTGCGGATATGCAAAGCTTCTGCGATCAGGTATTCATCATCATCCAGTGCCGTAAAATCTTCTCCGTAAGCATCATTAAAAAGTAACAGTGTTTCGCTGGAAAGCTTCAGGTGAGCGGGTAAAGCCGCATTCAACACTTCGCCTTCACTACACATATAGTAACTGGCTATCCAGCTCCAGAAGGCTAACTGTGTGGGATATACGACGGGATCTTTATCCAGCATATCCAGCAGGGGCTTGGTTTTATACAACGGCGCATGTTCATGGATCGCTTTCACAATACCGGCATACTTCTTCTGTTTACCTAACTGTACAGCTACGCGGCTACCCACCTGTAAGGCAGTTTCCATGTTGGCAGGAACAGCGTAAGTATAATTTTTAGGTAATGCCAGCGGCAATATTACATCTGCGTACTTCATCCTACTTGTTGCAAGGTTGGATAATGGTGATACTTCCTGAGTTCAGCTTCCATGATATCAAAAGTCTGTTGTTTCAGTGTATTGATATCATTCAGCGTAAGTCCGGCAACAGGAATGGAAGGCAGAAATACGACACGGCATTTACCGGGAGAGATATGCATAGGCCCTTTATGCGGTAACCGGTGACCGGCATCCAGGTATAATACGGGTTTGACAGGTATCTGTAATTCAATGGCCATCCGGAAAGCGCCATTGTGAAAAGATCTTAATGGCTGATCGCTGTCGTTGGTGGTTCCTTCCGGAAACATGAGAATGGAAATACCTGCCTTGAGCGCGGTCATCATCTCACGTACACTCCTGGCGCGTGCGGACGCATTAGAGCGGTCTACAGCAACAATAGAATTTCTGTAGATAAATCCGAAGAAAGGAATTTTGGATAATTCCACTTTTCCCAGCGGACGGAAAGGAAGACGCATTACTTTTACCGCGATAGCTGCATCCAGGTAAGAACGGTGGTTTACCACGTAAATACAGGGCGCATTGTCCCGCTCACATTCATATTTGCGGCTCACCCACATGCCCACCAGCGGAAACCAGGTATGTGCCCAGAAACGTAAAAAATAAAATATGATATTACCCCCCCTTTGTTTTCCCAGCAGCGATGCGAGGAAAATAGGCGGTAGTATTAAAAACATAATACCCAGAAAAGTGGCGGCGGCGTACACTACATAGATAACACGCAACGGTTTCAATAAAAAATTCATAAACGCCCTGAAAATGGTTTAAACGAGCCTGAAAACTACGATAATAATTGCGGATTGCGAATTCGTACTTACTCGCAATGGCAGCTCCAGTCCTTGTCGAGATCTATACAGGTGATCACCTTCATATTGTTTTCATCGCAGGGAGCAAATACGATGCGCAGGTGCTGGCCTTCTGTAGAGTAGCCTTCCAGTGCATAGGTAGGACACGGACGGTCGTTGGGATCGGATTTTTCAGGATTGATCCTACCTTCGGCCAGGATTTCCTGTACTTCTGCCTTCGTCACATGACGGCACTCCATCCGACAAATGGCATGCCTGGTATATTCCAGTTGGGCATATCGGTTCAACTCCCCGCCGGAAACGGTGGCCGCTGTTTTGGGTGCCCTGGTTGCTACAGGCTTGCTACCTATGGCAGGAGGAGGAACAGTTCCTTTCCACCATTCCTTATGCCAGCCGGCAAAAAGCAGCAGGGCCAATAATAAAACCGGCAGGTATTTTTGTAATGACTTCATATAGTATAGAAAAGCTGCGTAAAATAGTCAAAATTCCGGACCTGACTATGACATAAAAAGTTGCTACCTTTGCCCTCCTTTATGGAACAGGTAAAAACAGTAGCATTTCATACACTCGGCTGTAAGCTGAACTTTTCAGAAACCTCCACTTTGAGCAGGTTACTGGAACAGGATGGGTTTGTAAAAACAGATTTTGATAATAGTGCAGATGTATATGTTATCAATACCTGCTCCGTAACAGATAACGCTGATAAAGAATGCCGGCAGCTGGTACGCCGCATTCAACGCCGCGCCCCGCAAAGCATGGTGGTGATCACCGGTTGTTATGCACAGCTGAAACCACAGGAAATCGCTTCTATTGAAGGGGTTGACCTGGTACTGGGTGCAGCGGAAAAGTTCAATATTGCGGAACACCTGAAAACACTTACCAAAGGAGACAGTACCAAAATATGCTCCTGTGATATTGAAGATGTAAACACCTTCCACGCTTCTTATTCTCTCAACGACCGTACCCGTACCTTCCTGAAAGTACAGGATGGCTGTGATTATACCTGCACCTTCTGCACCATCCCCATGGCCAGAGGTAAAAGCCGCAGCGATAGTGTTATCAATGTGGTAGACCATGCCCAAAAGCTGGCAGCAGACGGTGTAAAAGAAATTGTACTCACCGGCGTAAACCTCGGCGATTTCGGTAAAGGCATGGAAGGCGGGAAGAAAAGAGAAGAAACTTTTTATGAGCTGGTACAGGAACTGGAAAAAGTAGCCGGTATAGAACGCTACCGCATCTCTTCCATAGAACCCAACCTCCTCAGCAATGAAATCATTGAATTTGTAGCCAACAGCCACAAGTTTATGCCGCATTTTCATATTCCATTGCAAAGCGGCAACAATGAAATATTAGGCTTAATGCGCCGCCGCTACCGCCGTGAGCTGTATGCGGAAAAAGTGGCGCTGATCAAACAGTTCATGCCGCATTGCTCCATAGGTGTGGATGTGATTGTAGGATTCCCGGCTGAAAGTGACACCCATTTCCAGGACACCTACGATTTCCTGCATGGCCTGGACGTATCTTACCTGCACGTTTTTACTTATTCAGAACGCCCCAATACACCGGCACTGGATATTAAGCCGGTAGTACCGGTCAATATCCGTCATGAGCGCAATAAATTACTGCGCAACCTGAGCCATAAAAAGCTACAGTTCTTTACTGAGCAGCACCTGAACCAGACCCGGAAAGTGCTGTTTGAATCTCATGGTAAAGACGGTATGATGGAAGGTTATACGGATAATTATATCAAAGTCACCACCCCTTACCGAAAGGAATGGGTGAACCAGCTTATTGACTGGGAACTGAGATAAAGCCTATTTCGGAAATCCCGGATCTCCTTTTACTTCTTCAATCTGTTGTGTATGCCGGTTGGTATGTCCGGCGTCCATTAGTAACACCTGATAAGCGTCTACTGGCCCGAAAAACGGATTATCCGTTACATGATTGCGCATGTCGTCGCTGGTGTTCGTAACATAGTCAATCAGTTTATCCCGTTGTGCGGTAAATGCGGTGATGGCGTCTCCCGGAGTAGTGTAATTATGTTTCGGCAACATCGCTTCCTGGGCCTTCACTTTATGGCTACGGTCTCCCATCATTTTCAACAGACTTTCATCTGTGATCTTAATATCCTTTCTTTTTTCCGGGTTGGCGGGCTGCTTCACCATGTCCTGTTCTCCATCCATCATCGCTTTTTCTACCAGCGTGATGTGTTCCACACATTCGGCAATAGACCAGCGATCCGCTGCAGTCCTGTATTCCAGCTGCGCGTCGGTGAGTCCGGCTACATCTTTCAGGAGGTTGTCTTTGGTTTGTTGCAATTGCTCTATCAGGAGTGTTTTGTCATCCTTTACAGCATGGTGTCGGGGGGCAATGAAGCCGGAGAACGCGACGGCAGTCAGCAATAACATTACTTTTTTCATGATGGTAATTTTTAATGCAAGAAATATGGGGTAAGGAGATGTAGAAGTTACGAAAAATCGAGGAGTTGTAAAAATTCTTCCCGGGTAATAAATCCCGCGCCCAGGGAGGCCAGGTGATCTGTGTGTACCTGGCAGTCTATCATGGTGAGTTCATCTCCATAGGTCTGCACAAAAGTAATAAAGGCTGCTTTGGAGGCATTGCTCACATCGCTGAACATAGACTCCCCGAAGAAGAAGGCGCCGGTTTTAACACCATAGAGCCCTCCTACCAGGCGATCATCTTCCCAACATTCTGCCGACAAAGCATAACCGGCTTTATGCAGCCTGATATAGGCTTCCTGCATCTCGGGCGTGATCCAGGTACCTGCTTGTCCTGCCCGGGGAATACGGCTGCAGCGGGCTATTACACCGGCAAAGTCCTCATTGAAGGTAATCCGGAAACGGTTCTTCCGCAGCAACTGCTTCATGGAAGCAGACACCTTCAGGTCGGCAGGAAATAAAACGAATCGGGGGTCGGGGCTCCACCAAAGAATAGGTGCTTCATCATACCAGGGAAAGATACCCGAATGATAGGCGAGCAATAATCTTTCTACTGAAAGATCTCCGCCCACAGCCAGCAGGCCGTCGGATTCCGACAGCTGCACAGGAGGAAAAATGATTTGTTCATTGAGTTGAAAAACAGGCATAGCTGAAAACTAAATGCTGGTAGCCAACAGCTATTTATCGGCCATTTCTTCAATAGTAGCACTGATACCCCGCTCCAGGAGAGCTTCGCACAGCGGGCGCAGTTTCAGGTATTCCCCTTGTTTGACGGCATATTTGCCGTTATGATGAATGATCAGGGCACATTGCTCTGCCTGCTGATGACTATGACCACATACTTCTATCAGGGAGGAAATCACCCAATCAAATGTATTTACTTCATCATTCCACACGATCAGGCTGAAGGGAAATTGTTCATCTTCCGCTACCAGCAAGTCTTCCAGTTCCTTTGTAAATACCTCTGTATTTGTCTGCTCGCCCATTTTTTAAAAAAGCTTTACGCGAAATTACATGGATTATTCGTTAATTTATCCATATTTGAAGGAAGAGATTTGTTATTTAGAGATTTGATTATTTAACGATTTAGATATTTTGCTTCCGGAGAAGACCACTTCTTCCAACAAAATCCCAAAATCGCTAAATAAAAAAATAAAAAAAAGTTATATGGTTCCTAGCTCGGTTTTATTACTGGATACTTCCTTACCCTTGAAGGATCCGGTACCTATTTTTGCGTTGGTTTTATTCATCATACTGCTGGCGCCTATCATCCTGCGTAAATTCCGCATCCCCAGCATCATCGGATTGATCCTGGCCGGTATGCTGATCGGTGATCACGGTTTCAAGATCATTGAAAAAGGAAGTATTGACCTGTTTGGCAATGCTGGCTTATTATATATCATGTTCCTGGCCGGGCTGGAACTGGACATGACCGAGTTCCTTAAAAACCGTTACCGTAGCATGGTTTTCGGGGCGCTTACCTTTTTCATACCGCTGATGCTGGGCTTTGTGGTATGTACTTATGTGCTGCAATTCAATTTCATGGCCACTTTGCTGGTGTCCAGCATGTTTGCCACACATACACTGGTGGCTTATCCCCTGGCCAGCCGCCTGGGTATCACAAAAAATGAGGCCGTTACCGTGGCAGTGGGTGGTACCATCATTACCGATACAGCAGTGTTACTGATCCTGGCCATTATTACCGGTGCGCAGGCAGGTAACCTGAATACTTATTTCTGGATACGCCTGGGTATCTCCCTGGCTATTTTTGCCGCCATCATCCTGTGGCTGATGCCGATGCTGGGAAGATGGTTTTTTAAGAAGATCAAAGACGACAAGACCTCCCATTTCATATTTGTACTGGCACTGGTATTTGCCTCCGCATTTCTGGCCGAACTGGCCGGCGTGGAAGGCATTATCGGCGCGTTCCTGGCGGGGCTGGCGCTGAACCAGCTCATCCCCCATACGTCGCCTTTAATGAACCGTATCGAGTTTGTAGGCAACGCGCTGTTCATTCCTTTCTTCCTGATCAGTGTGGGCATGCTGGTAGACCTGCGCGTATTACTGAATGGGCCGCAAGCCCTGATCATTGCCGGGGCGCTGACGCTTATGGCGATCACCAGCAAATGGCTGGCCGCATTTTTTACACAGCTGATCTTTAAATACAGCAGCACGCAACGTAATGTGATCTTTGGTTTGAGTAGTGCGCATGCTGCCGCTACCATTGCCGTGATCCTGATCGGTTTCAATATGGGCATCGTTGATGAACACGTACTGAACGGTACCGTAGTGCTGATCCTGATCACCTGTATGGTAGGGTCTTTCGTTACTGAGAGCGCCGGCCGCAGACTGGCTATCCAGGAGGCGGAACGGCAACCGGAAATGCCCGACCAGCCTGAACGTATACTGGTACCTATTTCCAATCCCGATCGTATTGAATCATTGCTCGACTTTGCCGTGATGATCAAAGACACCCACGCTACCACTCCGATCTATCCACTGGCTATTGTACAGGATAATGACGAGGCCCGGGAAAAGGTCCATCTTACCAACAAAATGATGGAGAAGGCGGTAATCCATGCTGCGGCTACGGAAAGCAACGTACAGGTGGTTACCCGGATTGACCTCAACGTATCTGATGGCATTGCACGCGCTACCAAAGAGCTCATGGTCAGTGATGTGATCCTGGGCTGGACAGATAAAACGAGTACAACAGACCGCTGGTTCGGTACCATCTTCGGTACTACCATGGACAACGTACTACAAAGCGTATGGGAAACGGTATACGTATGTAATTTCCTGTACCCGCTGAATACTACTAAAAAAATGGTACTGGTACTACCTCCCAACACAGAGTATGAATTGGGTTTCCTGCATTATCTACAGAAAATGTTCATGCTCGCTAAACAGGCAGGTGCAAAACTGGTAGTATTTACCAACAGCAAAACACAAACCTTTGTAGAAGCCTTTACCGCACAGTCAAAGATGAGCATAGAGCTTACTTTCAAACAGTTTGATACCATCGAAGACTTTCTCATCCTGTCAAGGGAAGTTACCCGCGACGACCTGGTAGTGGTGGTAACGGCACGCAAAAGTACTTTATCCTATAATGCTTATATGGACGGCATTCCAGGCAGGGTAAGCCGTCATTTTAAAGATAATAACGTGATTCTGCTCTACCCAGAACAAACAGAAGTTGATTACCCCGATGGCGGTATACAACTGGATGACCTAACGTTGGCGCCTATACAGGAACAGTTGGCCAACCTGAATAAACTGGGTAAAGTGGTGAAAAGAATCTTTAAAGGACCCAAAACGAAAGACGAATAATTACTGATTTTGTACACACTTTTAATCATATGTATCTACAAAAAAAATAATTTACAGTTGCTTCAAACTCTTTGCATAAAAGGGTTTGAAGCCATCTTCCCCTTACCGTTTGAAAAAATATTTGGTAGAATAAAAATAGTTTATACCTTTGCAATCCCATCGAACGAAAGGTTCGCATGAATCGAAGAAAAAAGGGAGCTTAGCTCAGCTGGTTCAGAGCATCTGCCTTACAAGCAGAGGGTCACTGGTTCGAATCCAGTAGCTCCCACACTTCAACTTTATTAAAGATCTTTTTTAGGGAGCTTAGCTCAGCTGGTTCAGAGCATCTGCCTTACAAGCAGAGGGTCACTGGTTCGAATCCAGTAGCTCCCACACTTCAACTTTACTAAAGATCTTTTTTAGGGAGCTTAGCTCAGCTGGTTCAGAGCATCTGCCTTACAAGCAGAGGGTCACTGGTTCGAATCCAGTAGCTCCCACCAAATAAGCCGTCTCATTCTTTTGAGACGGCTTATTTATTTTAAGCCTTTCCCACAGGTTTACCGACCATCTCCTAAACACCATTATAAAACTATGCAACGTATCTTTGATACCAGAACGATTGGAATAGTGCTCTATTTATAAAATGAAACGATTATAACACGCGTAAAACAGCTATGCTAAAAACGTTGCTCAAATATATTGGTGTAGGCATAAAAGAGAAAAAAACGGGTTATAAGTTCAGCCCTACTACGGCAAATATTGAAATGCTGAATTTCTGGCCACACGAAAACACCGCCGATTTGTGGCTGCATAAATTTGCTGCTGACCGGTTTAAAGACCAGCTTACACCCGACAATGTGCTGTCATTCTCCTCTGTTTTTGGCGAAAAATCTCATATCGGAAAAAGCCCCGCCGGTACAAAAGTTTTTTTCTCCGGTGAAAACCTGATCCGGTTTCCCCAATACGAAGATTGTTGCTTCGGCACCGTAGATCTGTCAATGGGGTTTGATTATACGGATCATCCGGACTATGTACGTTTTCCATTATGGATCCTCTATCTTTTTAAACCGGATTGCAATTATACAGCGATCAAAAAACAACTGGCGCACATCACCACTTCCATCCGGACCGGCTACAAACCGGACAAACAATTTTGTTCCCTGGTTTGCAGTCATGATGTAAATGGTATCCGCACCCTGTTAATGGAAACACTCAGCAACATTGAGCAAGTGGATAGCGGCGGCATATACCTTAATAACACCAATGCCCTGAAAGAAAAATATAACGATCATAAACTGTCTTTTCTGAACAGTTACAAGTTTAATATCTGCCCCGAAAATACCAACAAGGAAGGGTATGTCACAGAAAAGGTATTTGAAGCTATCTGGGGAGGCTGCATACCGGTTTACTGGGGAAGCAACAATAATCCGGAACCGGAAGTGCTGAACAAGGATGCTATCCTGTTTTATGAAGAAGAAGGCGACATCGCTGCATTAGTGAAACAAGTAGCAGACCTGCATGCAAATGAAAAAAGATACCGGGAATTTATGATGCAGGACAGGTTTAAACCGCATGCCGCTGAATATATTGCTGATATGGTAAGTGAGGCAGAGAACAGGATCAGAAAATGTTTGCAGTAATAAAGCAGCCGGCCCGAAGTAAACGGGCCGGCTGCTTTTATTTTACATTAACCTATCTTATTTCTTTTTCTTCTTTTCCACTTTCTTTACAAAGCCCCCTTCAAAAAAACATTTAATACCACGATAGGCACCGCAGCCACCGGTTTCACGGATGCTCACCCTGCCGGCCGAAAACTGGAACGCAATACCACAGGAAGATTCCTTGTCTTTAAATTCTCCCCTGTTGCCTGCTAAAAAATGTCCTTTACCACTGATTTCTCCTTTACAGTTACCATTATCTTTTGAGAAAGTAATAAAGAACTGGAATGATTTGGCGTCTTCATCATCACGGATAGATACGATGTTCATATCTCCGGAGGTATAGTCAGCGGAAAACTTGTGCTTACGTGGTAAGGTGTCAATCGGGTTAAAGATCTGTCCGGGTGTCGTAGGTCCGTTAGAGTTAGTCATGATCAGCTGTGTATTCCCGTCCTTGTCCACCATAAAGAAATCTTCTTTGAGTGCGGAGCGGCTTGCTGTTAATCTCTTCTCGGTACTGATCTTGATCACATTCCTGGTATCCACAACCACGGAGGTAACTACCCCGTCGCTACTACCGGTGTTGGCTATACGTACGCGGTTCAGGTATTTCCCTTTTTTATCCAGGAAGCATAGATACCCCGTTGATTGCGACTTTCCGGTGGCTTTCAGCACCATATAGTCTACCAGGCTACCGGTGATACGTTGCAGCGGGAAAAGCCGTACCCGTTCGTTGCGGGCAAAGTCTCCTTTTGTCAGCGTATCCGTTAAAAACCGGTTCACATCTGCGGTGTCCAGTGCCAGTGAATCCGCCTGTTTCAGTAATAAGCTATCCGCGGTTAGTTTATAGGGCAAAGCACCCGGCGTGAACAACGCCCGAAAATCTTCAAATGTCATGGGTTCTGCCGCACCGCTTCCAGGTTTCTTCTTGGTTTTGCAGGCTACTAAAACACCAATCGTCAATAATAATAACAGGTAACGCTTCATGACAAATTTTGATTCTGAGCTAAAAGTTAGATATAATTTTTATATGTGCGCTGCTAAAATCAAAAAACATACCGGATGAAGAAAAGTTCAGAATTATTATTTAGATTTGTCTAAATAATAATTTAGGTCGTATGAACTTATCAATCGCAGAAGAGAATTATGTGAAGTCCATTTATAAGTTACAGGAAGGAGAATCTGTGGTAACTACAAATGCACTGGCATATGAACTGGACACTAAACCAGCCTCTATTACGGATATGGCCAAGAAGCTGAAAGAAAAGAAGCTGATAGATTATGAGAAATACAAGGGCATCACTTTATCTGCAGAAGGTAGAAAAGCGGCTTTACAGATTGTGCGCCGCCACCGGCTATGGGAGTGCTTTCTTGTAGACAAGCTCCGGTTCAGCTGGGAAGAAGTGCATGAGCTGGCGGAAGAGCTGGAACATGTGCGCAGTGAAAAACTCACTAACCGCCTGAGCGAATACCTTGGCAACCCGGTGATTGACCCCCATGGCGACCCCATCCCCGATGCACATGGCAAACTGGCCAAACCAAGACCCCAGACATCCCTGGATCAGGCCAATGCAAAAAGACTGGTTGTTACAGCGGTAACTGATCAATCCGTAGCCCTCCTGGCCTTTCTCAACGCAAAAGGCATCAAACTCGGCACCCAATTGGAAATTGTAGCCCACTACGAATATGATAACTCAATCGAGATCATTATAAAACATCAGCCTGCTATTACCATCAGCGAACAGGTTGCTAAAAATATCATGGTAAGACCCGTTTAAAAAGAATTACGAATCATGGATTCCAGTCATTCAAAATCCCTTAGCGAAGTACATCAGAGTATAGATACCAACGGTAAATCAAAGTGGAAAAAGCTATTCGCCTTTTTTGGCCCTGCCTATCTCGTCAGCGTGGGTTATATGGACCCCGGCAACTGGGCTACTGATCTGGCCGGCGGTAGCCAGTACGGCTACAAGCTGTTGTGGGTGCTGCTCATGAGTAATCTCATGGCCTTATTATTACAAAGTCTGAGTGCCCGCCTGGGCATCGTTCGCGGTCGTGATCTGGCGCAGGCCAACCGGGAAACTTACCCCCGCGGCGTAAACTTCATCCTTTATATCCTGGCAGAAATCGCTATTGCAGCCACCGACCTCGCAGAGGTACTCGGTATGGCCATCGGGATTCAGCTGCTGACAGGATTACCACTCGTATGGGGCGTATCACTCACCGTACTGGACACCTTTATCCTGTTGCTATTGCAGCGTTATGGCATCCGCAAAATGGAGGCGTTTATCATTGCTCTCGTAGCTGTAGTGGGCATCTCTTTCCTGATTCAGCTCGTGATGGCAAATCCGCCCATGAATGAAGTAGTGATGGGGCTGATCCCCGGCATCCCGGACAATACAGCCCTGTACATCGCCATCGGAATCATTGGTGCTACTGTTATGCCACATAACCTTTACCTGCACTCCGCACTGGTACAAACACGCAAAATAAAAAGAGATGATGCTGGTATCAAACAAGCCATAAAGCTCAATTTCATTGACAGTACCATCGCCCTCAACCTCGCCTTCCTGGTCAATGCGGCCATCCTGATACTGGCGGCAACGGTGTTCTTTAAAACCGGCCGTACGGATATTGCAGAAATCCAGGACGCCTATCAACTGCTGGAACAGTTACTCAGCAGTAAACTGGCGCCTATCCTGTTTGCCGTAGCACTTATTGCAGCGGGGCAAAGCTCTACAGTAACGGGTACCCTCGCGGGACAAATAGTGATGGAAGGCTACCTGCACCTGCGCATCAACCCATGGCTGCGGCGGCTGCTCACCCGCCTGCTGGCCATTGTACCGGCATTGCTCACCATCCTCATCGCAGGGGATAATAAGGTAGGTGAATTGCTCGTATTCAGCCAGGTTCTACTGAGCATGCAGCTGGGCTTCGCCGTTATTCCCCTGATCCATTTTGTAAGCGATAAAAATACGATGGGCAAATATGCCATCAAACCCCTGACAAAAGTACTCAGTTGGGCTATTGCAGCGTTATTGGTGTATCTTAATATGCGTATGGTATATACAGAAGCGATCAGCTATATATCCGGCAACAGCAATATTTTTGTAGATGGAATTATTATCGCCGCAGGCATAGGCTTTATTGCACTCCTGTTCATCACGATCATCTACCCGCTGCGCAGCCGCTACCGGCAGGAAGCTTCCGGCGGTATCCACGCGCCACAGTTCACGCTGGGGGAACTGGAAAAACCGGAATACAAACGTATCGCCATGGCACTGGAATTCAGTAAAAAAGATGAACAGATCATCGCCAATGCCATTGCTCACGGTAACGCACATACGGAGTATGTTTTAATACATATCGTGGAAAGTGCTTCTGCCAAATATTTCGGCAAAGAATCTGATGACTTCGAAACGCGAAAAGACCAGGAACAACTGGATACCTATATCAACTTGTTAAGAACCCGTGGCATCACTGCCACAGGACTGCTGGGCTTCCGTCATCGCGCCAAAGAAATTGCACGCATCGTAAAAGAAGAAAAAGCCGACTTCCTCGTACTCGGAGGTCATGGACATAAAGGAATCAAGGACTGGATCTACGGAGAAACAGCCAACCAGGTAAGACATTCTGTAAAAGTACCGGTACTGGTTGTGCAGTAGCTGCTATTACTTAACGATACCAAACTTATCCTGCATGCGCCCTCTCTTTCAACCCGGTGATACCCGGCATTTCTCGCGCATTGTGCGCCAGGAAGACTGCGCCTCCTTCGACAGCGGACTTGTACACCCGGTATATGCCACCTTCGCACTGGCCCGTGATGCGGAATGGTGCTGCCGTTTGTTTGTACTGGAAATGAAAGAAGAGGATGAAGAGGGAATAGGCACCCGGCTCACCATTGAACACAGCTCCCCCGCCCCATTGGGCAGCCAGGTGGATTTTACAGCTACCATAGTAGTTGTGCAGCAACATGAAATCAGCTGCAGTTATGAAGCACGCGTAGGTGAAAAAATAATAGCCACCGGTATACAGGTGCAGAAAATATTAAAGAAGACCAGGATTAATGGATTATTGGATTAAACAGGATTGAACATTTGAACAGAAATAAATAAGATTAAAGAATTAATAAAATTTAAATCAAACAACAAAACACCCATCCTATTAATCCTATAATCCTTTAATCCTGGTCAATCCTTCAATCCTGGTCAAAGGCCCAGTGCAAGTTTCAGCCTTGGATATCCTGTTTTACTCACCAGCACTTTAGCGCCGCTGCGCAGAATAGCGAGGTGGTTCTCCTTTTCATAAGGATCAATACGGGTTACCTGGTTTACATTGAGCATATAAGACCGGTGTACCCGTGTAAACTGTTGCGGGTCGAGGGTTTTCTCAAAAAACGACATCGTTTTGTTCTTCAGAAAATTGCCTTCCTGGGTAAATATCTTTACATAATCATCTGCTGCTTCCAGGTAGTGAATATCCTGTACGGGGATGATTTTTATTTTTCCATTGATCTTAATAACTACGCGGTTGCTTTGTTGTGGTGTAGCTGCAGCCGTTTCCAGCAAAGCTTCTGTGTTTGTGCTATTGGTAGTATGCTGGTCCAGCCACTTCTGCACGGCTTTATCAAAACGCTCCCGGGAGAAAGGTTTCAGCAGGTAATCTACTGCATGCACTTCAAATGCGCGCAGGGCATGCTCTTCAAATGCTGTAGTAAAGATCACTGCCGGCATGGGTTCTACCAGTTCCAGCATTTCAAAACCGGTGATCTTGGGCATCTGTATATCCAGGAAAATAATATCCGGCTGATGTTGCTGAATAGCTTTTAATCCTTCAAATCCATCATTACATTCCTGCATGAGTGCTATCTGCGGAAAGTTAACCAGAAACTCTTTCACCACTTCACGGGCCAATGGTTCATCGTCAATTATTACTGCTTTTATCATGGGTTTGTGG
The DNA here is from genome assembly GCF_964033635.1 of Chitinophaga sp. MM2321. NCBI lineage: Bacteria > Pseudomonadati > Bacteroidota > Chitinophagia > Chitinophagales > Chitinophagaceae > Chitinophaga > Chitinophaga sp. MM2321. The sequence goes on along the minus strand of NZ_OZ035533.1, from coordinate 814,025 downwards.
TACTTTAATCAGTGTTGTAAAAATATGCTCATGGACCGCTGTTTCCAACAGGTCCTGCCGGGCAAACAACAGGTAAAGCCGGCGCTTGATAGAACTCAGGCCAAAGCCCGTTCCCTTATTGGGTTGCTGCAGTTCGTTATCAAACGGATTCTGCACTTGTATATATAACATCCCTTCCTGTACCCAGGCTTGGATGGTAATAGTAATATCGCCTATTGTATCATACAGGCCAAACTTAATGGCATTTTCCACTACAGGCTGCAACAGCATCGGTGGTATCTGCATTTTCTCTGATGCCTCATCGCGTATAACGTCGGTGGATAAACGATGACCAAAACGCACCTTCTCGATATCCAGGTAAAGTTGCAGGTACATCAGTTCTTCCGGTAGCGAAATCCAGTGATCATCTTCCCGTTTGAGGGAGCCACGCAGAAAATCGGAGAGCTTCAACACCATTTCCCGGGCCTCCTGCGGACGCAGCATAATGAGGGCATTGATAGAGTTCAGGCTGTTGAACAGGAAATGCGGTTGCAATTGCTGCCGCAGCTTATACAACTCCGCTTCCCGCACAATCCTTTCTGTATCATCCTTTCTTTTCCTGGCATCCTGCTGTTCTTCTTCATCATACCATAACTGGCTTCTCAGGCCGATACCGGCTATCATCATGCAGCCAACAATGAAGTGGGTCGGAACGGCATTATTCAGCCAGTTGATATATACGGAGTCCGTATCAAATGACCTGACCAGCAGCCAGTGGCTGAAGAAAACCCATAAAGCAGCCATCACAAGACTCACCACCGTTACATACAACACCTTGTTCATACCGCCGGCAGGGCGGTAATAGGCCAGGTTCCGGCTAATAACAATACTGGCAGCACCCAGCAATATTACATGCACGGTGCTGTCAGTAAATGCCTGCCATAATGAAAAATCAAACCAGTAGTAGAGCAATCCTCCGTATAAGAGCAACCAAAAGAGAAAAGAGATAATGAAGCCCCACCAGGTATTGCCGGTATATAATTGTTTTGCCAAAAGAGCAGATTTAGCGTTTATACGTTCAACTCAAAATATTGCTGTCCCTGTAACTGAGCTGATTTCATTTGCAGCCAGGCAATATAGGAATTCGGATCTCCGGGTTCTTCTATACGGGAATATAATTCCATTCCATCGGTCAGCTGATCGAGTGTATATACTTCCGGTACGTTGATGAATTTCCATTGTACCAGTTCCTGTTGTTGATTTTTGAATGCATACTGTTCCTGTAACCCTATTTCGCGGGCCTTGTCGCAGGCATCCTTTTTAGTAACGGCGCTGATCAGCCTTAATTGTTCGTCAAATTGCGGAGTGTGACTGCCGTTTCCGCAGATGATCTGGTAAACTACTTTAGCAACAAACCAATGCATACAATAAAGATTTAAAAAGTTGAGATAGTTAGTCAGATATAGGATTAACAGGATCAGGCGTAGCTTTTAACTTCTACCCCACCAAAAATACAGGAGCCTTTCAACAGGAGTATTTTGTCTTTGCTGTTTGATATAGTCAATTCACGGGGACGTTTATCCTCAATGCCACCCATGATGGTGTTGATATCTACATTCACGGTCCAGTTGGAAGGCACTACAATTTCGCATCCGCCAAAGATCGCCGTTACATCCAGTACTACGGTACCGTTAATATCCGCCTGCATGAAGTTCAGATCTGTACCACCGAAAATAGAGGATACACTGCCGCCTTTAAAGTCCTTGGATAAAATGATTTTGTTTATCCCGCTGAATATCGCTGAGCTATTGATATAGTCGTGTTCTGATGTTGATCTATAGTCCGATACTGATCCTTCATAATGATTCTCCTTAAAGTTTTTATGCCTGAATCCTGTTTTACAATAATCGCTATCCTCGAATAATGTTTTCTTCAAAACAATCGCCAGACCGACCGCAATCAATGCTACCGGCCATATAAAGCGGGCGGTATTATAAGGCCATCTTAATATTTCCCCGGCCAGGAAGATACCGCCTACGAGGATCATGGCAATCCAGCCCCCACCTCTGAAATTATGTTTAACCCCCACCAGGATACCCACTGCAATCAGGATCGTTTGCCAGGAAAACACCCAGGATGGAATATCCAGGTCCATCCGTTGTAATAACAGGCACGCACCCACTATGATCAGTATAACGCCGCCCATGTTCCGGCTCTTTCTTTTTGCTGCGATGATATCTTCGTTTTCCATTGTTTGAATGTTTACGATACAAAAGTAACATGGCAAGCGTAGTTGTGAAAGTGGCTTTAGGCTAAAAAAGAGGTATTACCGGTAAAAGACAGGAAAAAGGCGGTGAAAAAGAGGGCGTTATTGCCTTTCAGCAGCGGAGGGGCTACAGAAAGGGCATTCACCGGTTACTGGCAGCCCATGGCTGTACGCAGGTATATTATATTTCGATGGTCACCAGATCCGCTGCACCAGCCAGCCTGGTAAGGATCTCCTTAAGCTGCTGTACCATTGGATCAGGACCGCAGATATAAAAATGTTGTTTAAAGTTGGTGATCTTTTCTTTTAAATAATCTTCATCCACGATATGATGGTCATAACCGGCAACGGTTTCCTGGGTAAGTGTGTTGATAAAGTTTTTGCCCAGCATTTGTTCAAATTCTTCTTTCAGGATGATATCAGCGGAAGTTTTATTAGAGAAGATAAGTTGATTACTTCCCAGTTCCCCCTGTTGTTGCAGTGCCCTGAAGATAGCGATGAAGGGGGTAACACCCGCGCCGCCTGCAATAAATACGCCCTCGCCTTTGTAGTGGATGGCGCCCCATACATCATGCAGGATCAGTGTATCACCGGCCTGCAACTGCCCCAGCTCATGGGTTACACTATGGTGGTCATCATATATTTTAATAGTAAATTCCAGGTGGTCCCAATCATTCAATCCTGTAAAGGTAAAGGGGCGGCGTTCTTCCGCCCATCCGGGTTTGTTGAGAGAAACTTCAGTGGCTTGTCCGGGTACAAAAGTATAGCCCAGTGGTTTCTCCACTGTAAATCTTCTTACATTATGCGTAACCGGTGTTACAGACAATATTTTTACGATATGGCTTTCCATGAAACGGGTTTTCTTCCCTGAATGTAGGTTATTTTTTTTCTTGCTGCAACGCCTGTTGCAACATTAAAGCGAGATCCTTTGCCCACCTGGCATATGCTTTTCCGGCGGGATGCAGTCCGTCCGGCGCCAGCAGGGATGGATCGCGGGCAGCCTCGCGGGTATAAGGAGTGATGTCCAGCCAGGGTACCTGCATACTTTGTGCGACGGCTTTATTAGCGGCGTTGTAATCATCTATTTCAGCCGCAATGGCTTTGCGGTCGCGGTTTCCGGCAAAAGGGCTCACACCCCAGTCGGGAATGGACAATACCACCACCCTGGAAGGGTTATTGCCAGCAAAGGCAACCGCCTTTTGCAGCAGGACGGTAAACGCAAGCCGGTACTCATTTACAGGGCTGCCACGATACTGATCATTGACGCCTATCAGCAAGGTCACCACATCATAGGTGCCGGTAAGCTGCGCCGCTTTGATGCCCTGTTCCAGTTCACCGGTGGTCCAGCCGGTAGTAGCTACTATATCGGGGGGCATCATCCTGTAACCCTTACTACGCAAGAGATCCACTGTTTGAAAAGGAAAGCTTTCCGCACCGGCAACGCTTTCACCAATGGTATAACTATCGCCCAGTGCGAGATAACGGAGGGGTGTCATCATGGTATCTGCGGTTTTGTTATTACCAAAGCATATGCAGTAAAATAACATTAATCCTAACATAAGCAAAAAGTTATATACAGGCAGTAAAAAGCAGAATAAATACAAGAAAGTTAGCCTGCCTTTAACCTGAAATGCGTTACCTTTGCACCCGATTACAACAATTACGTAACGCATAAAGAAACTGTTTTATGCCGGCAGAAAAAATATCGATGAACAATGGCCTGTTACAGGTCCCTACACATCCAATCATACCATTTATAGAAGGCGACGGAATTGGTCCGGATATCTGGAAAGCCAGTGTTCGTGTATTCGATGCAGCCGTGGAAAAAGCCTATGGTGGTGAACGGAAAATTGAATGGAAAGAAGTACTGGCAGGTGAGAAAGCCTTCCAGGAAACCGGCGAATGGCTGCCAAAAATTACACTGGATGTTCTGAAGGAATACCTCGTGTCTATAAAAGGCCCCCTGTCTACCCCGGTAGGTGGCGGTATCCGCTCCCTCAACGTGGCCATGCGCCAGGAGCTGGATCTTTATGCTTGTGTAAGACCTGTGCGTTGGTTCAACAAAGTACCTTCGCCTGTTAAACGTCCGGATAAAGTGGACATGGTAATTTTCCGCGAAAACACGGAAGATATCTATGCCGGCATTGAATACATGACAGGTACCCCCGAAGCTGAAAAGCTGCTCAACTTCCTGCAAAATGAAATGGGTGTTACCAAGATCCGCTTCCCGAAAACATCTTCACTGGGTATCAAACCCGTATCCATAGAGGGTACTGAAAGACTGGTACGTGCGGCGATCGCCTATGCCCTGGAACACAAGCGTACGTCTGTTACGCTCGTTCACAAAGGCAACATCATGAAATTTACAGAAGGCGGTTTCAAAAACTGGGGCTATGCACTGGCAGAGAAAGAATTCAGTGGATACGTATACACCTGGGAACATTGGGAAAAAACCAAGAAGGAATCTGGCGAAGAAACGGCTAACAGAGAGCTGAAAGTAGCACTGGCAGAAGGTAAACTGCTGATCAAAGATGTGATCGCAGATAACTTCCTGCAACAGATACTACTGGCGCCACAGGACTACTCCGTAGTAGCTACGCTGAACCTGAACGGTGATTATATTTCTGATGCACTGGCAGCTGCGGTAGGTGGTATTGGTATTGCCCCCGGCGCCAACATCAACTACGTTACCGGCTATGCCGTATTCGAAGCCACCCATGGTACTGCACCGCGCTTTGCCAACACCAACACCATGAACCCCTCTTCCGTGATCCTGAGCGGTGTAATGATGCTGGAATATATGGGATGGAAAGAAGCCGCTGAAATCATTGTACATGGCCTGAGTACAGCTATCGCCCGCAAACGTGTTACCATCGACTTCTACAACCTGATGGATGATGCTACCCTGGTTAAAACCAGCGAGTTTGCAGACGAGGTGATCAAGCAAATGCAACACTAAATATTTTTCCGCAACGATACATCAGCGCAAAGAAGAATGACCTGTTCTTCTTTGCGCTTTTTTGTCTTTACCTGAAATGTTTTGTAATTATCGCAGCTATTCGTATTTTTCGGGATTATCCCTTTTAGGGAGTTGCTTGAATAGTTGTTCGTTTTAATTGCTTTTTAGTCTAATTTTTTAAAAAAACCGTAATGTCAAAAATTAAAGTAGCTAATCCGGTAGTAGAACTGGATGGAGACGAGATGACACGGATCATCTGGAAATTCATCAAGGATAAACTGATACTTCCATACCTCGACGTTGAAATTAAATATTATGATCTGGGCATGGAGCATCGTGATGCTACCAACGACCAGGTAACTATTGATGCTGCAAATGCTATCAGGGAAGCGGGTGTAGGTATTAAATGCGCCACCATCACACCGGATGAAGAACGTGTAAAAGAGTTCAAACTGAAACAAATGTGGAAATCACCAAACGGTACTATCCGTAATATCCTGGATGGTACTGTATTCCGTGAACCCATTGTAATGCAGAATGTACCCCGCCTGGTGCCAAACTGGACAGCTCCTATCTGTATAGGCCGTCACGCTTTCGGCGATCAGTACCGCGCTACTGATTTTGTAACGAAAGGTAAAGGCAAGCTCACCATTAAGTTTGAAGGTGAAAACGGTGAAGTGATAGAACATGAAGTATACAACTTCCAGGGTGATGGCGTAGCACTCGCTATGTACAATACCGACGAATCTATCAAAGGCTTTGCACGTGCATGTTTCAACCAGGCCCTGATGAAAAAATGGCCGCTGTACCTGAGCACCAAGAACACCATCCTGAAAAAATATGATGGTCGTTTTAAAGATATCTTTGAAGAAATATATCAACAGGAATTTAAAGCTGAATTTCAGAAAAGCGGCTTAACCTATGAGCATCGCCTCATCGATGACATGGTAGCCAGCGCCCTGAAATGGCATGGTAACTTTGTATGGGCCTGTAAGAACTACGATGGCGACGTACAATCTGATACCGTGGCACAAGGCTTCGGCTCTCTCGGTCTGATGACTTCTACCCTCATCACACCAGATGGTAAAACAATGGAAGCGGAAGCCGCACATGGTACCGTAACCCGTCACTACCGCGAGCATCAGGCTGGCAAGCCTACTTCCACCAATCCCATCGCTTCCATCTTTGCATGGACACGCGGCCTGGAATTCCGTGGTAAACTGGACAACAACCAGGAACTGATCAACTTCTGTCTCGCACTGGAGCAGGTTTGTATCGAAGTTGTTGAAAGTGGTAAAATGACCAAAGATCTCGCCGTTTGTATTCACGGCAATAAAGTAGAGCATGGTAAACACTACCTGTACACAGAAGAATTCCTCCAGGAACTGGATAGTGCGCTGAAAGTGAAGCTGGGTAAATAATAAATATTTTGGGATTTTTTGATTTTCGTATTTAGGAATTTATAAATGCAGCGTAAATATCATTTTTTGATTTTATTTCAACTGTTGATCTCCGCTGCATTTATAAATTCCTAAATACGAAAATCAAAAAATCCCAAAATATTTTACAGTTTCATATGGCTCCTCACCACTTTATCTTCTCCATAAATATCATCATAAAAAACAAGCGTACCGTCTTTCCCTTCTGCGGTGAAATACCTCAGATAAATAGGAATATGTTTCGGTAAGTCTACCTGCCGCTTCTCTTCCCGGCCAATCCAGGCGCGGATACTATCACCACGGTGGTTGCTGGTATCATTGGTACGTACCAGGTATTGCGCCAAACTATCCCACTGCTGCACCCGCACACAACCATGACTCATAGCACGCATGGAATTCTTAAACAGCCCGCGGTTATTGGTGTCATGCAGGTATACACTGTATTTATTGCGGAAATTGAATTTCATAATGCCCAATGAATTGTCGATACCATCCATCTGCCGCAATACGTAGGGGAAGTGTGATTTTGACAATTTATTCCAGTCTATAGCATAGGGATCTACTGCGTTACCGCCGGCATCTATCACTTCCAGATTTTTGGATGCCAGGTAGTCCACATTTTTTCTGATGGCCGGTAGCATCTCTTTAAATACGATGCTGTAAGGTACGCGCCAGTATGGGAACAACATGAAGTTGGTCATATAGGAGTTCAGAAGCGGTGTACGTGTACGCGGTGTGCCCACAATTACGCGCGATTCCAGTTTTACTTCGCCGCTATCCATCACCCGCAGTGTGTAAGATGGTATGTTGACCATGATATACCGGGCTGGCAGACTATCCGGTAGTTTCCGCCACCTGTCCAGGTTTACAGCAGCCTGCATAATCCAGTCGTGGGCCGACCGGTTGAGTGCCATCACGGTCCTTTTGCCGGCAACGCCATCCTGGTAGATATTAAATTCTTTCTGAAATGCTTTGATTGCGGGTTTTAGTATAGTCGTATCCGTAGCACGGCCGGTGGTATCCAGGTGTCCGCTCTGTACCAGGCGGTTGAGCAGCTGTTGTTTGAATACTACAGTGTCCGTATAATTCAGCGGTAAAGTATCCCAATGAGCGCCGGCGTATTTTGCTTTGAAGGTTTGTATACCTTCTTTCAGTGCCAGGTAACCGGCATGATCGGGCTCCAGCGCATGAAGAACGGTGGTGATATCCTTTCCTTCCAAAGCCTGCTGTAATTTTACCGTCAGTATCGTATCTGTAAAAAGAGAATCTGTTTTGAGGGTGATGCTATCTCTTGGAGCGGCGCCGAAGTGCAGATCAGAAGCCATTTTCATAAAGGCATCGGTCATCATTACATCTACCCTCGCCCATAAGGCGGCATCTTTTTTTGCGGTAACGTCGCTGTCAAGTTGTTGCCAGGCGGCGGTTAAAGCTGTTTCGTGGTAGTGTGCCGGAAGCAGTCCCACATCTTCCGCATGCTGGATCAGCTCCAGCATGGAATCGGCGGCGGGTTTTGCCACACCATCGTGCGACCACTGGCCTGCACCATTACGCTGTTGGTAAAAGTCACGGATGGCTTGGGGCCTGAAGGCTGGAAGACTATCTTCCATTAATCCCTCATTGTCCTTAATGGCATTCAGGCGTTCTGAAATACTCTCTTTCACCACTTCGTCCAATTGCCTGATGTTTGCTACAATTTCTTTTTGTTTGGGGGTTGTGTGCTTTTTTTTATTCCCACAGGCTAACAACATACACACTACGGATCCGCATAACAAACTGGTAATAAAAATCTTATTCTTCATCTGTAGTAAATCACTAGCGGTAAAGATATATAATTTTCACACAACGGAATATTTCCTGCAAAGCGGGGCAAAACCTACCTGCAACAATCCTTTTTTGTAAATAAAGATTGCAGAAAGCTCAAAATACTTAACATTACTTTTTTCATCTTCCGGTATTTTAAAGAAGAGGCTACACGTAATGGCAGCCTCTCTTCAAACTAAAACTAAAACAACTATCTTTTATCTCCTGCGGAGGCAATTGTTATAACTTATCCAGGGGAATACGCTTGGGCGTCTTCAATTGTTTGAACTGACTGGGAGTAAGACCGGTCACTTTTTTGAATTGTCCCGACAAATGTGCTACACTGCTGTATCCCATTTTATAACCAATTTCGCTCAAACTAAGTTCATTATAATCCAGTAATTCTTTTACCCTTTCAATTTTCTGCTGAATAATATACTGCTCAATGGTAGATCCTTCCAGCTCTGAAAAAAGGTTGCTGAGATAATGATAATCCTTTTGCAGCTTACCGGCGAGTAATGTAGAGAAGTTTTCCTTCAGTTCATCCAGCTCGGAATAATGCACGGTTTCCACAACAATATTCTTGATCGCGGCTACCAGTTGTTGCTTTTTATCATCTATCATCAGAAATCCTTCTGCTTCCAAAGCTATAGCGACGGTCTGCAGTTGTTCATCAGTAAGCTTTCCCGCTACGGTTACATTTCCCAGCTGAATATCTTTCACTGTCAGTTGTGCCGCTTCCAGCACTGATCTGACTACCTTAATGCAGCGCGGACAAACCATATTTTTAATAAACAGTCCTGTTGTTTGCATCCGGTTTACTTTTTAATATTGAAAATATTATGTTCAAATCTTATTAAAAAAGAGTTGAACGTATTCCGGGGCATCTCTCCCGCCACTTGTGTGCGGTAGGAAAGGTCCAGTCTGGTAGTACTGTTAAATATAAACTGTACTGCTGGTGCAATGTCCAGGTATGAACCACGCCCCATGGCATCTGTATTGGTTTTACCCAATAATTCCAGGTACAGGTTTAAATTGGTCTGGTTATAGTTTTTATACTTCACCGGTAGCACCAGGTAACCGGCGGACAAACTATAATTTACGGAATTTTTCGAGAACCCGTCGGGGATATTATCTTTCAGGTTATTCATATAACGGTTATATCCCAACGTAGTAGACAATGCCAGTTTATGCAACAACTGTGTAGCAATAACTCCTCCAGACACCCCGGAGGTAGCCCCTTCCAGCTCCAGTTCCCTGTTATTATACGGCTTTCTCGTGGGATGGGCGCCTGCTTCCATTACCGGGTAATAAGGGTTATCTATTACCGAGCCTTTTACATAGGCCGCCATCCTGAAATGTGCGTGCTGCTTATCCTGTGAGAGAAAGCGGTACTTGGCGTACACGCTTCCTCCTTCCGTACGGATAGAAGGCTGCATCATATTGGAAGCATAGCCGATAGCATGCAGCATCAGGTTTTTGTTGACACCCCACATGATTTCCGGCTCAAAACGCATCCCCATATCGCCGGTATGCTCCATTTTTAAGAACTTGTTCGTCAGTCTTATTCCCAGCGAATTAGCCGGCATATTGCTGGCCGGTTCCGTATTTACGTATAACTCCTGTGCAGTGGCAAAACGGCCCATAGCCAGCCATGCCACTGCTATCATTAAAATTTGTTTCATCATCCTGACAAGTATTAAATGGTAACGTGATAAACCCTTTTAGAAGCTGGCGTTGTGCCGGGTTTGCAGCAATCTTCCATTACGCCTGTTTTGTAGCAGGACATACTTGTTTCGGTAGTGAATTTTTTGAACTGTTTGGATGAAACAAAATTCTTGTCAATAACGGTGATGTCTTTATCACCATTTAACACCTGGTTTTTTACATCCATAAAATGTAAAGTGCTGCCACCAAAAGCAACATGGGCATCATTCTGCACTTTTACATCATGGAAGTTAGCCGTCATTACCAGTTTTCCTACAGAGAAGCCGGCATCTTCCACTTTCCCTTTGATGGCGTCGATACTGATGGCTGCATCCGGTTTAAAGAAGAGAACAAAAGTGGTGTTATCGAGATCGGTATCTATCTTATCAACAAAAGGTAAAGTTTGCAATGCTTCAAAAGTAGCTTTTGAACACATGGCGCAGGTAAGACCTGTAGCTTGTAAAGCCGCTTTTTTATATTGCGCCTGGGCGCCGAAAGTTAAGCTCAATGCGAGGAGCATAATGGATACTATCTTCATGATCTGATGAATTATTAAATAAAAAAATACAGCAATACTATTTTCTGTTCCGCGCATGCGGAATCAATAACAGGAAAGCTGCATCAGATCAGGAAAGTGCAATTTTTGAGGAAAATGGGGGTAGTTGTGGATTCCGGCGGGTCATGTGGATAACCCCCCACCAGTATTTTTTGGGCAGATAATGCGGGCACCGGTAATATTCTTACCGGCAGTTGCAGATCTGCCGAAACTGTAAGGTCTTTTTGCAGGGCTTTGGCAGCCTGGTGCGACTCCGTTACTTTACAAAACTTAACTTCGTTCTTACAACAATCCATGCTTTTTGCCGGCTTACCGCACTTATTGCACTTGTCAACATTTGCTGACTGCAACTTTACGGACGCCATTTTGCCCATGCAATAATGCACGTTGATAGTAAACCCGCTGGTCAGCGCAGTGTACAACAAAGCAAAAAATATGGCAAAAAAACGTTTCATGATAAATGCAAAAATACGGAATATTTAATTAATGAACCACCATCTGATCCCTAACCTGAATTGAAAGTCGTTATACGGATATAAAGGCCCCGCATAGTTGTTGGTAGCAAAGAAAGTATTCAGGTTTTCCACTCTTACATAAGCAGAGAAGGATTTGATCCGAAAATGGGCAAATGCTGCGATATCAGGCGCATTATACTTCACTTTGGTAGTATTCTGATAGATAAATTGTCCGATCAGCGGTGAATAGTCATCCGCATAATAGCTGGTATTATAGCGCAGTTCGACCCCTGTCATCAGGTTCAGATTTTTATACAGTGTTTTTTCAAAAGCAAAGCGGTTACGTGTCCAGAATGCCGGTACATTGAGCGGTGCATTGCCGTGTATCTGCTGGAAAGCCACGTCCACATACCATGCAAACGGTGCAATGGTAATCTTTTTGCTGAATACTACCTGCAACAGGTTGAACAGGGAGGTGGCCTGATCGCTGTGGTAGTAGTCCCTGAAATAAGTGTAATTGGTGAACAGGTAATAGTTCACTGCCAGGTTGTATTGCAGCTTTTTGTTTTCGGCGGCAAACTGTAACTGGGTGATATTTTCCTTTGCCAGGCTGCTGTTGTACCAGGTATCCCGGCTACTATTGAAATATTTATATACGTAAGAAGGCTCCCGGTTTACATTCGTGACGGATAATTTCACATCTCCCAGCAAATCGTTGAGGTGACGTCGCAGCATCCCGGCCACACTGTAGTCGCCGATGTTTTGCCCTATCACATAAAACTCTCCTTTGGCGGAGAAATCCCATAATTTGTTACGGGTTTTATTGCGGTATTCCCCGTGCAGGGCCAGGTTTGAAAAGTTGATGTCTGCATCCAGGAAAGTACCGGTAATACTTTCAAAACGGGCGCCCAGGTTAATAAAGTGCCCCAGGTTGCCGCGCACCGGGAACTGGATCAGGGAGAGGTCATTCGACATCTTTTTCCAGATATGTTTGGCAGTAATGGTGTCGCCCGGAATAAATGCCAGGTTGTAATGCTTTGTATAAAAAGTGGTATCCGGGCCCGTATCAATAAACTGGTAGTTGTTGTTTTCGTAGTTAAATGTGTATTGTACCCGGAATAGCGGATCAAATTTGTAATATATCGTTGTATCGTTTACTTGTATGGAATCTCCTCTTCCCCAATCATACTGCTGCTGCACCAGGAAGCCGGTTTCCTGGTATTGTGATTTCACCGGAATGGATGATCCGAAGAAACCATAAGCCGGTACATCATAGTTGCCCAGGTTTACATCTATGGTCCGGCGTTGTTTGTAAGTGGGGTCTGTGAGATAGGAATCGTTTTTGATCCCACCGTTTTCGCCACCATTGAGCTTATTGTAATAGAAGCTCATGTAGGTATTGGCACGCTTGTTTTTACTCTGATAGCGGGCTGTGAGACGGTAGGTATCGTGATTGGTATTTTGTGTACGGTAATAGCCGGGTGCATTTACTTTACGATAATCGAAGGCAAAGTTGAAACGGTCGGTGCGGTTTTGTGTATGCGTTACCCCGATCACCTGTTCCTGTTTACTACCCACCAGGTAGCTCATTTCCGTGTAAGGGCGGTTGGTGCTATAGAAACGTGCGCCGGCGTGTGTATTGGCATAAATATCATAGGCATGAAAGCCCGCATCAAAGCCGGGGCGCATCAATGGTGTAAAGATGATATTGCGGGCCGCGGAGCCGCTGTTGCCGAGCGTAACATAGTTGGCCGGCACCTGCATGAAATTGAGCTGGAAATCCGCCACAGATGAATCTATGGAGAAGTCTGTCGGCTCACCCAGATAACGATAGGTGAGCGTGAGTGTGTCCGGCTCTTCCGCATGATTGGCGGTGTCGTGCTGCATTTTACTGCTGCCGCCACCACCGCCGCCCATATTGTTCAGGCGCCCGGTATTGAACTGGGCTGCTAATCGATTCCCGCAAAAGAACAGCAGGGCTATGATAATAATAATATGCCTCATCCGAAAATGACAAAAACGTTTATAGTTGCCGGATTAATTCACTAAAAATAAGTGTCAGCTTTGGTTCGGCCGCTTTGGCCGCTTCCAGCACTTCTTCATGCGTAATCACATTCTCTTCTTCCCTGATGCCGATATCGGTGATCACACTCATGGCAAACACTTTCAATCCTGCATGTGCAGCTACAATTACTTCAGGAACGGTACTCATACCTACTGCATCGCCGCCAATGAGGTGCATGTATTTATATTCTGCCCTGGTTTCAAAGGTAGGTCCCTGTACGCCTACATATACGCCCGTGTGTAAAGATATATTGTTGGTTGCGGCAATTTTAAAGGCTGCATCCAGGAGTGTTTTGGAATAGGGTTCGCTCATATCCGGAAAACGGGGCCCCAGTGAATCTTCATTCCGGCCGCGCAACGGATGTTCCGGTTGCAGATTGATATGATCCTTTATAACCATAAGATCACCTACCTGGAAGGAAGCGTTCATACCACCGGCTGCATTGGAAATAAATAAAGTATGGATACCCAGTTCTTTCATCACCCGCACCGGAAAAGTTACCTGTTGCATGGAAAAGCCTTCATAAAAGTGAAAACGCCCTGCCATGGCTACTACCGGCTTACCCTGCATATTACCCAGGATCAGTTTACCGGAATGTCCTTCCACGGTAGATTCCGGGAAATGTGGTATATCACTGTAAGAAATTTCTATCTTTTCTGTTATTTCCGCTGCCAGGTTACCTAGTCCGCTTCCCAGTATAATGCCTGCTACCGGGCTCCCCTGCCAATGTTTGCGGATGTAGTCCCCTGCTACCCTGATCTGATCCGTTAATTCACTCATCTGTTTATGCATTAATTAAAAGTCGGATTTAAAAAACAAACCCGCGCAAAGTTATTTTTTAATTCACAAATGATTGCAGTTTTATATTTAAAACATAATGACCTAATTTAGCGGCAAATTTTATTGCGATGAACTTACACGAGTACCAGGCTAAAGAACTGTTGAAAAAATATAATGTACCGGTACAGGAAGGCATTCCCGTAGATACGCCAGAAGCGGCGGCCGAGGCTTACAAACAACTGAAGGTGCAATATGGTAATGAGTTTGCCGTTGTAAAGGCGCAAATTCATGCCGGAGGACGCGGCAAAGGTAAAATCCGTGGTACAGAGCAGAAAGGTGTGGCAGTAGGCAAAAATGCGGAAGATGTTAAAACCATAGCAGGCAATATCCTGGGGGGCACCCTGATTACCATTCAAACCGGCCCCGCTGGTAAACTGGTAAATAAAGTATTGGTAGCACAGGACGTTTACTATCCCGGCGCTAACCCGGTAAAAGAATTCTACCTGTCTATTCTGCTGGACCGTACCGAAGGTGAGAACGTAATTATGTACTCTACCGAAGGTGGTATGGACATCGAAGAAGTAGCACACAGCACACCGGAAAAAATATTCAAAGAGTGGGTAAAACCAAATATGACCCTGCAACCGTTCCAGGCGCGTAACATCGCCTTCAACTTCGGTTTGCGCGGTGAAGCGTTTAAAAACATGGTAAAATTTGTTACCAGTCTTTATAACGCATACGTAGGACTGGATTGCAGCATGCTGGAAATTAATCCGCTGTTCAAAACCAGTGATGAAAAAATCATCGCCGTAGATGCTAAAGTAAACCTGGATGACAACGCCCTGATGCGCCATCCCGACCTGGAAGCACTGCGTGATATTTCAGAAGAAGATCCTACAGAAGTAGAAGCCAGCAAATACAACCTGAACTTCGTAAAACTGGATGGTAACGTAGGCTGTATGGTAAACGGCGCCGGTCTGGCCATGGCTACTATGGACATGATCAAACTGAGCGGCGGTGAGCCTGCCAACTTCCTGGACGTAGGCGGTACTGCCAACGCACAAACTGTGGAAGCAGGTTTCCGTATCATCCTGAAAGACCCTAAAGTACAGGCTATCCTGATCAATATCTTCGGTGGTATCGTTCGTTGCGACAGGGTTGCACAAGGTGTAATCGATGCATACAAATCTATCGGTAACATCACTGTTCCGATCATTGTACGCTTACAGGGTACCAATGCTGCAGAAGCAAAAGAACTGATCGAAGCAAGCGGCCTGAAAGTACAGTCTGCCACCCTTCTCAGCGAAGCTGCTGACCTGGTAAACAAAGCCATAAAAGCTTAATAATTACACAAACATATTCGTCCAAAAAGAAAGGTCCCGGTATAATACCGGGACCTTTCTTTTTATATCATTATCCCTGGGTTTTAACCCAGGGCTACTATCAAGCTATTCATCCCTTTTAGGAGGATACACCGCCTTAGGTGCAGGCTTATTATCATCTTTAGGCTTGTTGGTAGCCGGTTTATTTTCTTCCTTTGGCTTTTGAGCAGGTTCTGCTGCCGGTTTATCTGCTCCCGGTGTGGCATAATCACTTTCTGAACCAGTACCAAAATCTTCTGCCGAACCATTACCGATATCTTCTGCTTCAGCACCTGGTTTTACATTGGTATCGAAGTTGGAATACGTTTCATCGCTCATATTGGCAGGTACTTCAAACTTATCAGTGCTGTTAATTTTAAGGGTTTTATCAGCATACACTTTCTGCATGAAATAAGCCCATATAGGCAAGCCTGTATTAGCACCCTGACCAATACCGGTAGTAGCAAAGTGAATAAAGTTATTTTCGCAACCTACCCAGGCGCCTGCCAGCAATTTAGGCGTATAACCCATAAACCAGCCATCGGTGTTATCGTTGGTGGTACCTGTTTTACCTGCCATTTCGCCCTGCAGGTTATAACGGGAACGCATACGCGCACCTGTACCGCCGGGTAACAATACGCCTTCCATCATCTTCACCATGGTATAGGATTCTTTTTCACTGATCACTTCACGTTTTACCGGTGCAAATGTTTCCAGGATATTACCGTTACGGTCTTCTATACGGGTAATATAAATAGGTTTGGTATTGATGCCCCTGGCTGGGAACATCGTATAGGCCCGCAACATTTCATACAAAGAAATTTCCGGCGTACCCAAAGCAATAGAAGGATAAGGTGGAATCTCACTTTCAAAGCCGATCTTGTTTTGTGCAAAGTCGGCGAATGCTTTAGCCCCGATCTGTTTGATCAGGTAGGCAGACACCAGGTTGAGTGATCTTGCCAGCGCACCGGCCATCGTGATGTTACCGCCTACGCTACCTTCCGAGTTACGGGAAAGGGTCCATTTACCAATGGTTACCGGTTCATTCGGCAGCATGGTATTGGGCGACATCCCATTCATGATAGCAAAACAATACAGGAAAGGTTTGAAGGTAGAACCTACCTGACGGCGGGTTTTAGCTACGTGGTCATTTTTAAAATAACGGAAATCAGGACCACCTACCCATGCTTTTACTTCACCGCTTTCAGGGTCCATCGCCATAAAACCAGCCTGCAATACTGCACGCATATATTTAATGGAATCCAGTGGGGTCATGGTGGTATCTATCTCATTCAAATCCGGTTCTGTAGAACTCCTCCAGGCAAACACCTTCATTTTCACCGGTGTATTGAATGCCTTTGCAATCACTGAGTCAGAAGCTTCATCTTCCTTCATGGCCTTGTAGCGTTCAGATTCTTTTGTGTATTTATCCAGGTATTGCGGCCATTTCTTCCATACGCTGCCGGTCTTCACATCTGATTGTGCAGACAGGAATTTCTGCAATACCTGCAGGTGTTTGGCTACCGCTTCTTCTGCATACACCTGCATACGCGGGTTAATGGTAGTATATATTTTCAGACCATCACGGTAAAGGTTATACGGCGTGCCATCTGCTTTATTATGATTTTTACACCATGATTTCAGCTCATCCCGCAATACTTCCCGGAAATAAGGCGCCAGTCCTTTGTTGTGGTCTATTTTATTATAGTGTAATACAATTGGTTTGCTTTTGGCAGCAGTGGCTTCCGCCGGTTTAATAAACCCGGATTCCACCATATTATCTATTACGGTATTCCGGCGGCTGAGCGCCAGCTGCGGATTACGACGGGGATTATACATGGTATTACCTTTCAGCATTCCCACCAGTATAGCCGCTTCTTCTATTGACAGATGTCCGGCATCCTTACTAAAAAAAGTACGGGCGCCATTTTCAATACCATATACGTTATCTCCGAAAGCAACCGTATTCAGATACAGGGTCAGGATTTCTTCTTTGGTAAAATTTCTTTCCAGTTTTATGGCAATGATCCATTCCTGTAATTTCTGAAACCCCCTGCCGATAGGGTTGGTAGAACGTTGTTTCCCCAGGTTATCTGTTTGCAGGTTGAGGGCCAGCTGTTGTGTAATAGTACTTGAACCACGTTTTTTACCAATCAGCAGGTAAAAAGGAATCGCCATCGTGCCTTTCGCATCGATACCGGAGTTATCATAGAACCGGGTTTCTTCTGTAGCTATCAGGGCATTGATTACATTTTTGGAGATCTCATTATAATCACTGCTCGAACGATCTACCTGGTAATATTTACCTAAAATAGTCCCGTCATCAGCAATTACCTCGGAAGCCAGTGCTGCACGTGGGTTCTCGAGTTCCTCCATAGAAGGCATGTTACCAATTATCCGGAAATTAATAAGTAAAACAAAAAGTATTAATAGAGATAAAATACCAAAAGCCGCACCCCACAATATTTTCACCGATTTTTTCATGCGCTATATGATTTGTTTATGGCCTGACCGCCTGAGTTTTAAGTTATGGACAGTTGCTTACTATCGTTGGCTAAACGAATTTTTTTTTCAATAAAGTGTCAAATAGCAATAAACAGGCCTGTTTACTAACAATTTGACCCACAAATCTATTAAATATTTAGAGATTTCCTGATTTTGAGATGTAGCCGTTTAGTTTCAGGGAGTTATCTCCAGTGACGACTAAATGGCTACATCTCAAAATCGGGAATCGCTAAATACTATTGGGTAACATAATTATCTGTAAAGAACTTCCGGTAACCGGTCAGGTCTTTGGTACTGTTCAACAAAATAAAATTATCTCTCGAAATAATAAAAAAGGAATATTCTGTAGGACGGATCCGGGGGATAATGTTCACCGCAGCTTCGTCCCTGATCTCGTCAAAATAATCCAGCGCCTTGTCTTCATTCGGGAACATCCGGAAAATAAGCATCACATCACCGGGTGTCAGCACAAAACTTCCCACCTCTATTTTATCCGTAGCATGTTTGGCAGCATTATACCGGGTAAATTCTTTCAGCCCTTCGTCCATCAGTTCTTTGGATACCCGCTGAAATGACAGCACCACAAAATGCGGGTTATCGGCTTTCAGCTGATACGGTGTAACAGGCTTCTGCGGTACCAGGGGCGCAGGGGGCGCACCAGCCAGCTTAGCCAGGATCTGTGCGGAATCTGCCGGGGATTTAGCCCCATTCAGTTTATCAGTCAGTACAGGCTGCGGATTTTGCCATGGATACCGCATGGACACATTTTCGTCCAGCAGTACGCCTTTATCATCCACTTTCCGTACTTCCAGTTTACCGAGGTAATCTACCAGCTCCGCGCGGTGATCCAGTGCATCCAGCAGCGCCTTGGCCTGGGAGCGGATGGCGTCATCCGCCGCATATTTATTCATCACCGCCATCACTGCTTTGCGGGAAAGCTGCGCTGTATCGCCGGCGTACAGGGTGTCCGTTTTTACGATGATCATTGCTTCCAGCAAGTCGAACTTAGGTTGCAGGAAGTTGAAGCCGTAGGTGGTATCCGCCATACGTTTGCGGGCAAGCGCACCGGCATAGTCGCCATTGCGGAAAGCGGTGTAAGCCGAATCATAGGCGGCACTCACCGCTTTTTTCTTGGGCCCTTCCAGGTCTTTCAGACCGCCGGAACGGATAATGTCTGCAAAATTCGTATTGCCGTACTGGTTAAGGACCATGTTTTTATACCGGCCTGCTGCTGCAGTATGATTCAGTTTACCATGCCATACATACAGTGAATAAAGAACTTCCGGTTTACGGGGATGATCCGGGTAGATGATCAGCAGCGAGTCATAAGTTTCTATAGCCAGCGGGAAGTTTTCCAGTTTATCGTGATACAGTTTGCCAAGATCAAACCAGGCATCCTGGGTCATTTTTACAGAAGCAGCCAGTTTTTCCGGTGTCAGGGGTAGCCCCAACGCCAGGCTTTCACCGGTAATACTATCCGGAGGAAGATTTTCGGGAGATGAAGCACCGGGTGCATCCGTCAGCTGGATCGGGGCATTGCTGTTGGCAGCGTTTACCACCCCATTCTGGCTACGCCGCCAGTTATCAGCAGGTTGCCTGTTGCCCCATCTGCGTTTAAATTCAGAGTAGCCGGCAGATTTGCTGCCCTGGTTATAAAAGTACCAGTCGCCTTTCTCTTCTTTAGGGCTGTATGCGCCGCCATTATTGGATTCAAAGGTTGGACTGTCAAATGAGTTGGCCGCCTGCATGGCATCGGCTGTTTTCTTTTCAGCAGCTGCGGTTTTTATCACAGCGGCTGTTTTGGCCAGAAAAATGTTTCGCTCGGATTCGGGCATGGCAGCAATGCGTTGCAGACTGTCCTCTTTCCGGATGATTGCCAGCTTTCCCGCTACCTCCGCCAATACATCTTTGCGGATAGTTACGGTGGCGGCATCCACAAATTCAGGAGTCATTATACCCGCTGTGCTGTCATAATATTTTTTGGCATCCAGGTATTGACGCTGGTCATAATAAATATCGGCGATGCCTTTATAGGTAAGTGTACGCTGGATCAGGTTATTGCTGGGTACCTGCAATGATTTCTGCATGTAACCAAGCGCCGCTTCCGGGTCTTTAGGATATTCCAGGGTGCCCATGGTATACAGGATGGCATCGCGGAAATTGATAAACCTTTCCTTTTTCAGCATATGGTGCAGTCCTGCCTGGCTTTGTGCCAGTCCCCCTTCTGTTTCCGCATTCATTTTGGCTATCTGCAACCTGGCCTGGAAGTCCATCATCGGATCGGGCTTCAGGCTGATCACTCCCCGGAACTGTTCCATTGCAGAATCTTTCTGGTGCTGCTGTACATACAGCTGCCCCAGGATGTAGGACATCCTGGCCTTGGATACCTTATCACGGCTCTTTTTGATGGCCTCTTTCAGGGGTTCAATCGTTTCAGGGTAGCGTCCCTGTATATAGCTGCTGTAGGCGCGTACTTCTGCCAGTCCGCCATCCAGTCGGTGCGGAAAATTAGGATCTGTGTTCAGTACATTCAGCAGCGCCCTTACTTCATCGTATTCTTTTTGTTCCAGCAATGTTTTTGCCCGCCACAGGAAGGCGTCATTGCGTGCGTAGGTATGTTTGAAGCGTCCGAAGATGCCTTTTGTTTTTTCTGCGGAGGCAATAGAGATCTGATCCTTTTCACTGGAACCTACAACGGTTTTATACTCCGATTTCTTTTTCGGGGCAAAAGTGATATTGATGTATTGAAATGTTTTATTGGCGTTATCCAGGTCACCTTCATATAAATAGGCGCGGCCCATGAGCAGGAAACAGTCGTCTATCCACTTACCCCGCGGATCGTGCAACTGAATGGCCATGTTGGTTTTTTCTATCACGGAATCCAGCTCTCCTTTGTTGAAGCCCTCCCCATGCATACTTACCGGGTAAAAAGGCAGCAGTATGTTATAATTATCTTGTCCGTCGCGGCCGGCAGTTCTCACTACATTGTTCATTTTAGCGCGGGCGTGAAAATAGTAATTATAGTGCGTGGCCATATTCTGGAAAAACTTCCGTTTAAAATTCCAGCGTTTCTTTTCCAGCATTACTTCAGAAGGGGGACGACGATCCTGTACCCTTGGCTCTTTGGGCTTAAAGAGGGGTTTGCTCTGAGGATTGCTCTGAGATTTACGTGTGGTATTGTTCTGTGATTGCCGTTGTTGCGATGAATCGTTCCGGGGCCTATTTTGCGCCATAACCGCCGGAAATCCCATGCAAAACAATAAAAAAAATAAAACCGGATATTTCTGTAGCGATGTATAGCAATTCATGGATGCCAGGGTGTATAGGCTAAATATATATAACTTATTGTTTGAAAAAATATTTTAAAGATAGGATAAAATAGTTGATTGCTTTCTGCCATTATTAACGGCAAACCGACTTTTTTATGTCCGCAGCAGCGATTAAAGTACTGGTTTTCAAATAAAAATCCACCTGCTGGCAGGCAAACGGCAAAACACTATTCCTGATTATACAATAATGATTAACTTTAGCCGCCTGAAAACGAATAAATCTCTATAAGTATTACCACATAATGGCAAATAAGGGGAAGAAAAACAATAGAAGAAACCTGGAAAAACTGAGTCATAAATACCGCCTGGTAATTATGAATGACGACACATACGAAGAAGTTACGTCCTTTAAACTTTCCAGGATGAGTGTGTATATAGCGTTGAGTACCTTGTTTGTACTGCTGGTAGCTATTACCGTGGCTACAGTGGTATTTACACCATTGCGCTATTATATTCCAGGATATGGTGATCTGAAACAACGTAAAGAATTTATCCAGCTTAAAATGCGCGCAGACTCACTGGAAACAGCCATCATTGCCCGGGATCAGTACCTGGATAACATGAAGAAGGTGATCAACGGTGATTTTACCGGTAAACTGGATACTACGATGTTAAAAGTGCCTAAAGTAGATAACAGTACTTATTAAAAATTTAAGATTTACGGTTTGATAATTTGAGAATTTACGGGTAGTTTACGCTCAGACCATAAAATTCCTACATTCCTAAATTGAAAAATATTTATATATTTTATTTATCTTACATTGCTAAACTTGAAAAACCTGAAAACCTATGTTTAACAATCAGAAATCAAAAGGTGACAATAAGACCTTGTTACCTACGTCTACAATTAATATTATAGGCAGCGGAACTTCTATCCAGGGTGATATTGTATGTGAAGGCGATATCAGGATCGATGGACAGGTAAATGGGCTGGTATCAACAAAAGCCAAGATAGTAGTGGGTCCTGAAGGAGATATCATTGGCGACCTGGTTTGTCAGAGTGCAGATATTCTGGGTAAGGTAACCGGTATCATTAAGGTAGAAGAATTATTATTCCTGAAATCCAATGCGCTGGTACAGGGAGATGTGTATACCACACAATTTGAAATGGAGCCAACCGCTAAATTCAACGGCCGTTGCTTCATGGATAACCAACCGGCGCCAGACAACAAGAAAAATGGAAAATCCGTCCTCCAGGAAGCCCAGCAGGAAGCATAATCCCGTATTACGTTATGCCGGGTTGGCGTTTCAAATGATGGCCACATTGGGATTGGCAGTGTTTGCAGGGTATAAATTAGACCAGCGGATCGGCTGGCGGTTCCCTGTATTCCTGATCATTTTTTCTTTACTGGCATTAGCCCTACTTTTGTGGCAAATTATAAAAGATACCCGACGGCATGAGTGATAGATTTTTAATCAGATTATTTTCAGTTTTTGGAATTTTAAATGGCCTTATAGTAGTGTTCAAGCCCAGGTTACTGGATATCGGCGTACATATTTATGTGCTGATGGCCGGCAACCTGGTACTGGCATTAATAACACTGGTCTCCTACATGATGAGCCGCAAAGGGCTCGCCTCTTCCAACCAACACGCATTTGTACGCGCCGTATATGGCTCTACACTCAGCAAACTGGTACTCTGTGTACTCGGTATTGTTACCTATGTGCTGATTTACAAGCCCCATGTGAGCAAGCTCACGATTTTCATGCTATTGTTCCTGTACCTGGTATATACCGTATTTGAAACACTGAGCCTATACCGGCTCACAAGGCTAAAAAATAAATCGTAGTGAAGAAACAGGCGCCATTAAATGCTTTAGCGTCATATTTACCCACAGGTACCTTTGAGCAGGTAATGGATTTTATAACCACACATAAAGTTCACCTCACCGTTGCCAGAGAACGGAAAAGCATCCTGGGTGACTACCGCCCCCCTGATGGGCGCGGTAAAGGCCATCGTATCAGCGTAAATGGCTCCCTGAATAAATACGCCTTCCTCCTCACCCTCCTTCATGAAATTGCACACCTGATCACCTTTAACAAGTACGCCGACCGTGTGCTTTCTCATGGTAAAGAATGGAAATACGAATATGGCCTCATCCTCCGCGACTTTGTAGGCAAAAACCTGCTGCCACCGGATGTGGAACTCGCCGTACGGCAAAGTATGACGAATCCCGGCGCCAGCTCCTGCGCAGATGATCAGCTGATGCGGGTACTCCGGAACTATGATAATACCCCCGATACCCATTTTTTTATAGAACAGTTACCGCCAGACCAGTTGTTTAAAACAAAAGACGGCCGCGTATTCCGGAAAGGTGAAAAAATAAGAAAACGCTACCGTTGTGAAGAGGTAGCGTCCCGCCGTATTTATCTTTTCAGTCCCATTTATGAAGTGGAACTGGCCAGTTAAGGTTACTGATCTATTGTTCTCCTACATAATGCAATTGCTCAAAGCTCATCGCTTTATTAATCAGCTGAATACCCAATAACAAAATGCTGGCTTCTGATGCAGCCTGTAATTTAGGCGCATCGTCTGTTGGCTTATGATAGTCGTCATGCCCACCGGTATGAAAAAACATCACAGGCACCCGGTGCATATAAAAATTGTGGTGATCAGACGCGCCTTTGCCGGAAGCATCTGTAAAATACCGGATCCCCGGCTGTTGCACATCTTTGAAGATGGCCGGCCACTCTGCTGCACTGCCAAAACCACCGATACCAATACCCCTTTCAGGATTATAGCGGCCTATCATGTCCATATTCAGCATAAAATGCACTTTATCCAATGGCTGCAACGGGTGAGCCGTGTAATATTTCGATCCCTGTAGCCCCAGCTCCTCACCGCCGAAAGCGATAAAGAGAAAATTAAAGGGTTCTTTCTGCTTATTCTTCACATAATGACGGGCCAGCTCCAGCAAACCGGCTACACCAGACGCATTATCATCTGCACCGTTATGAATCTCCCCGATGGGATATTTGCCATCGAATAAACCGGCCGTACCCAAGTGATCATAGTGGGCGCCAATAACAATCGTATGTGCGGCCCCGTTATCCAGGAATCCAAGTACATTCCTGCTGGGAACATTTTTATGCGCGTTCTTATCAAAAGTAAAATCCTGGAAGTAACTGCTGCCATTAACCGGCTGTAGTCCCAGTTTTTTAAATTGCTTAGCCACAAAGCGGCTGGCTTTCATACCGCCCTTTTCTGCTGTACCCCTGCCTTTCAGCTTCTCCGAGGCGAGATAGTTTACAATTTGCTGTATCCTGCCGGCATTGGGCAGGGTGTCCTGTGCATGGGCAGTGGACAACCCTCCTGCCAGCATCAACAATAACAAGCTTCTCTTCATCATATAACAACCGGGTTATGCAAAAGCCCCCAGCATTACTGCTGAGGGCTCCCACTATTTAATCTTTCTTATCTGTTCATTACTTTTTCTTTTGCTGCACTTGCCGCTTCTGCACTTCTTCCAGCTTCTCCTGCCATTTGGATTTGCTGACAGGTTTCTTCTTATTCTCCTGGATCTGTGCGTGAATCTTATCATGATTGATGATAAATGTCTGAATCACCCACTGCAGCGCGATACTGATCACGTTGGACAGGAAGTAGTAGAACGTGAGGGCAGCTGCCAGCCTGTTAAAGATTCCCAGTAACATCACGGGCATCATGTAAGGCATATACTTCATAACCGGGTTGCTCTGATCGGTCATTCCACGGTTGTAGAACGCCAGGATCAAGCTGGTAACAGTCATCAGGATGGTGAACAAGCTGATGTGACTACCATAGAACGGTATCGTAAATGGCAGGTTCAGGATAGAATCATAGGTTGATAAATCCTTTGCCCACAGGAAGCTTTCCTGACGCAGTTCAATAGAGGATGGGAAGAAGCTGTACATCGCTACCAGGATCGGTAACTGCAATAAAGCAGGTAAACAGCCTCCCAGCGGGTTCACGCCGGCACTTTTGAACAGTTTCATCTGCTCCACGCCAAAAGCCTGCTGGTCGTCGCCATGTTTGGCTTTCAGTGCATCTATTTCAGGCTTCAGTACCTTCATCTTGGCCTGAGACACATAGCTCTGGTAAGTGAAAGGTGCTATCAGCAAGCGGATGAAGAGGGTCAGCAAAATGATGATCACGCCATAGCTGCCGATAAATCCACTCAGGAAGTTAAACACGGGGATAATGATCCAGGTGTTTACATACTTCACAAAAGCGAAAATGCCTGTACCCAGTGGAATAATCTTTTCCAGGCCCAGGTCAAATGACTTCAGCGTTTTATAGTGGTTAGGACCATAATAAATTTCTATGGGGAAGGTAAAATCATTGGCCCGGTTGTAAGGTATTTGCAGCGTGGCGAAGGTTTGTCCTACGATATTACCGCTTTCAGGAACTTTCGCATTTACTTCAGCACTGTTGAAATTATCCTTTTTAGCGATCAGCGTAGTATTGAAGAACTGCTGTTTTACGCTCACCCATTTCAGCTTGTTTTCCAGTTTTTCGTGGGCAGTACGCTGTAAGGTGAAGTAATCATGCTTTTCATTGCTATACATGTAGTGCACCTGGTTGTTGAGGCGCTCATTTTCCATGTCGTGCTCCTGTTTATCTTCCTGGCTGTTCCATTGTAGGTTCAGGTAGTTCTGATTACCCGGCATCAGACCCTGGAGGCCCACGGCATGAATGGTGTAATCAACGATATAAGTACCTGGTTTTACATTATATACAAACTCAAGATAAGCAGCAGGATCGCTTGTATTCAGGCGGTAGCTGACAGACTGTGTGCCATCAGCCAGCTTCTGTACAGGGCTGGGGGTAAAGAACAGGTCAGCACTGTTCAGCACTTTGCTGGAACTGGCAGGAACTTCCAGCGACAGGCGGTTGAAAGAACCTTGCAGCAACATCAACGGGGCGCCATCGGAAGTTTTGAATTTTTTCAACTGCACACTGGCCGGTTGTCCACCTTTATTGGAGAAAGTGATTTTCACATCATCATTTTCCACGATAGTAGTCTGCACGCTGCCAACGGCGGCTGCGGCAAAAGCACCGAATTCGCCTGTAAGCTGTGCATGTTGAGCGGAATCAGTTTGTACAGCATTACCTGTAGCCAGTTTCGCCGTATCTGTGAATACCGTTTTAGGCTTATTAAGATTAGCGATGGAATCTTGCCGGGCTTTCTCCTTAGTGATATTTACCTGTTGTTTCTGGTTAAAGAAAATATATCCTACCAGTAATACGCCTAACAGTAAAAACCCAATAACCGAATTTCTATCCATGAAATGCAATTAAAATTTAGGCAGCAAAGGTAAGCATGATTTATGATTTGATCCGTCTTTTTACGTGAGACCAAGATTAAAGGAGTTTAAAAGGATTGATAGGATGGGCATAGGAGATAAAAAGATATATTTCAGGGAGATAAAAAAAGCCGCCCGGAAATCTCCGGACGGCTTTTGAATGAGTTTTATATTTAATTTAACGAAGAGCAGGTACCCGCAAGAAGATCGTATTACTTATTTATCTATCTATCTTATCTCCTACACCCATCCTATCAATCCTTAAATCTTATAATCCTGGTCCACTTTTTCCTCTGCAATCTTCGCTTTACTATTCTTGTTTTCAGCATATAGCTTGGCTGCCTGCACAAACGATACAAAGATCGGGGCCGGGCTTTCCACGGTGCTTTTCAGTTCAGGGTGGAATTGTGAGCCTACAAAGAAAGGATGGTCAGCCAGTTCAACGATTTCTACCAGGCCACTTTCCGGGTTTTTACCGGAAGGTATCAATCCGGCTTGTTCAAACTGTTCCAGGAAGGCGTTATTGAACTCATAACGGTGACGGTGTCTTTCGCTGATGGTGGTAGTACCATATATTTCCGCAGCTTTGGAGCCGGGTAGCAATTCGCAGGAGTAAGCGCCCAAACGCATCGTACCGCCTTTTGCAGTCACCTTTTTCTGCTCTTCCATCAGGTTGATAACCGGATGAGCTGTATCAGGGTTCATTTCCACGGAGTGTGCATCTTTCCAGCCCAGTACATTACGGGCGAATTCCACCACACTCATCTGCATACCCAAACAAATACCAAAGAAAGGCAGCTTATTTTCACGTGCATACTGAATAGCCGTGATCTTTCCTTCAATACCGCGGTGACCGAACCCTGGCGCTACGAGTAGCCCATCGAGGTTTTTCAGTTTTTCACAGGCATTTTCAGGTGTAAGATGCTCGGAATGAATATTTTGTACAATTACTTTGCATTCATTCAGCGAACCCGCATGAATAAATGATTCGAGGATGGATTTGTAAGCATCCTGCAATTCCACGTATTTACCGATCAAACCGATCGTTACTTTGGATTTGGGATATTTCAGTTTATCCAGGAATTCGCGCCATTTAATCAGTTCAGGTTCTTTCTCTACCGGAAGGTTCAGTCTTTTTAAAACAGAAATATCCAGTTTTTCCCGCATCATTTCCAGCGGTACTTCATAGATGGTAGGAACGTCATTGGCCTCGATAACCGCATCTACCTGTACATTACAGAAGAGGGCGATTTTCTTTTTGAGATCACGGTACAACGGTTCTTCTGTGCGGCATACAATGATGTCCGGATGAACACCATATTCGCTCAGTAAACGTACAGAGTGTTGTGTAGGCTTGGTTTTCAGCTCTTTTGCCGCACGCAGGTACGGAATGAGCGTAAGATGCACTACAAGACAATCTTCTTCACCAAGTTCCCACTGTAACTGACGAACCGCTTCAATGTAAGGGAGTGATTCAATATCGCCCACCGTACCACCTAATTCAGTAATGACGATATCATATTTACCATCTTTGCCCAACAAAAGGATCCGGCGTTTGATTTCATCCGTAATGTGCGGAATCACCTGTACGGTTTTACCCAGGTAGGCGCCTTCTCTTTCTTTGTTGATAACAGTCTGATAAATACGGCCGGTAGTAACGTTATTGGCCTGGGAAGTGGGCGTATTCAAAAAACGCTCATAATGTCCCAGATCAAGATCGGTTTCGGCACCATCTTCTGTTACGTAACATTCCCCGTGCTCATAAGGGTTTAACGTTCCCGGATCCACATTTATGTATGGATCGAACTTCTGAATAGTCACTCTAAAGCCGCGCGCCTGCAATAGCTTAGCAAGCGAGGCAGCTATAATTCCTTTACCCAAAGAGGAAGTAACACCTCCCGTAACGAAGATATATTTTGCCATAAAAACTAAAATTCTGCTTAAAATACTTGACCTATAATGGGGGAAGTGCCAGATTGCAAATGGTGTAATACCTGTCAAGTAAACTACTTCCGGAGGTCATGCAAAGTTACACAAATTTGCTTCGCACCCAAGTTTTTTACTTTGGGGCCTTATTTGTTTGCTAATTTTTGGAGGATTCTATTCAGCTCTCATCATTGATCTACAGGGCGTTTTAAAGAATTTTCAAGCGTTGGAAATTATTTATTAAAAACATTTATCCTGATTTCAAACCCCACAGATGCTTTAGATCAATAGAGATATAAACAGTAAATTTGCGTCCGAAATACATAAATAATGACTTTAACGCCTAAGAGAGCACAGGATTCGATCATACAGATGACAGAACTGGTTTTGCCAAATGATACCAATACCTTCGGAAACCTCATGGGTGGCCGTTTGATGTATTGGATGGACATTGCAGCCGCCCTCGCCTGTATGAAACATTGCAGTGCCCCCGTGGTGACTGCCTCCGTTGACAACATCTCTTTTGAAAACCCAATCAAACTGGGTAATGTCGTTCATATAGAATCCAAGATAAGCCGCGCTTTCAATACTTCCATGGAAGTGCATTTACGGGTATGGGGAGAAGATCCCGTTCAACAATACCGCTACAAATCCAATGAAGCTTTCATGACCTTTGTAGCCCTCGACCCCAATGGGAACTCACGGCCGGTTCCCGGTGTTATCACTGATACAGAAGAAGAAAAAAGATTATATGAAGGAGCCCTCCGCCGCCGCCAGCTCCGCCTCATCCTGAGCGGTAAAATGAAACCCCAGGACGCCGATGAGTTGAAGGCGCTGTTCTTTGAAAAGATCTGATGAATATTTATTCATCCCCATTCTTTAAAGAACTTCTCCAGGAAAGTCTCCATAAACCCATGTCGTTCTATTGCCAATTCCTTACCGGTGGTGGTATTCATACGATCTTTCAGCAGCAATAGCTTTTCATAAAAATGATTAATGGTGGGAGCTGTACTTTTCTTGTAGGTTTCCCGGCTCATATTCAGGTCTGGTGTAATACCCGGATCATACAATGCCCTGTTTTTAAAGCCGCCGTAATTAAAAGCACGGGCAATACCAATGGCGCCGAGTGCATCCAGGCGATCGGCATCCTGTACTACGCCCAGTTCTGTTGAGTAGAACGTTTGTTCATTATTGCCTCCTTTGAAAGAAATATGACGGATTATGTTGACCACATGCGTTATGGTAGCTTCCGGCAATCCCAAAGACAGCATAAAAGCCGTGGCTTTGGCCGGACCTATATTTTCATCTCCATCGTGGAATTTTGAATCCGCAATATCATGCAGCAATGCACCCAGTTCTACCACTAACGGATCTACGGTTTCTTTTGCCGCAATATGCCGGGCCTGCTGCCATACCCGGTAGATGTGCCACCAGTCGTGGCCTCCTTCTGCTTCGGTCAGCTCCTCTTTTACAAAAGCAACGGCTGCATCAATAATTTTCTGTTGTTCCTGCATAGCTATAAAGATAAGATGGAAACTTTTTTATACCCGCAACCGTTATATATAATATGATACAGATTAAACGCATATACGAAGATTATGCGGCAAATGACGGCTACCGGATACTGGTAGACCGGCTATGGCCAAGAGGTGTGAAGAAAGAAGATGCCCATATAGACGAATGGATCAAAGATATTGCCCCCAGCGATGCACTGCGGAAATGGTTCAATCATGAACCCGAAAAATATCCGGCATTCAAAACAAAATATAAAGCAGAATTACGTGATAGAGAAGAATTGCTGGCTGCCATCAGGGAAAGAGGACAACATCATCGGGTAACATTATTATACGGGGCTAAAGATCAGGAGCATAACCAGGCACAGGTACTGCTGGAGATTTTAAAGCAATAGCTCAGATTTTTTCACTGTCTGTTTTTACCAACACGTCTGTGATACTATTGAGTTGTTTTACTTTGTTACTGAAATCACCTTTCAGTTTATCGCGGATGATATATAGTTTGTTTAATACTTCATCCAGGGTATCGGGGATAGCTTCCTGTAATACCTGTTTCAAACGTTTGGCAACAGTAGGCGATTTACCATTTGTAGAGATGGCAATTTTCAGGTTTCCTTTCTGTACAATAGAGCCGAGATAAAAATCACAAAGATCAGGCGTATCAGCCACATTGATCAATACCTTGCTCACTTTGGCCTTTTCCCAGATACGATAGTTCAGTTCCTTGTCGTTGGTAGCAGCTATCACCAGGTCTTTTCCCAGCAGGTCGCCACAGGAAAACGGCTTTTGAATCAGTGTCACGTTTGGATATTGATGCGCAATTTCCTCCAGTGCAGGTAAAAAGTCCAGGGATACGATGGTTACATTTCCATCCGGACAATTCTGCAATAAGGCGTTTGCTTTCTCCAATCCAATATTACCGCCGCCCACAACAAGTACCTGTAGGCGGTGTAACTTGAAAAATACGGGAAACAACTGATTCTCTTCCATTATACAGCTATTTGAAGTTCTTCTGAAACTTTTACCTGTAGAGCATTGAATTCTTCATGAAAGCGTACCACCTCGCCAATAACAATAATAGCAGGATTGTGCAGTTGTTTGGTGGCTGCTATTTCCACCAGGTCACCTACATTTCCCAGTCCCATTTGTTGGGATGGAAGTGAACCGTTTTGAATAATGGCGGCAGGTATTTTTCCTTTGCCCTGTGCTTCATAAATACCGGCTATTTCTGCCAGTTTGCTCATGCCCATCAGTATTACCACCGTTGTATTGGCCTGGATGGCATGATCCAGGTCGCGGGATAAGTTGCCGTGTTGTGTGTTGCCGGTGATCACCCAGAAACCTTCGCTCACATTACGGGCGGTAACAGGGATCTTATTTACACCGGGTATGGAAATAGCACTGGAGATACCGGGGATTACTTCTGCTGTGATACCGAACTGTTGTGCGAAAGCTATTTCTTCCTGACCACGTCCGAATACAAAAGGATCCCCACCTTTCAATCTTACCACACTACCATAAGTTAAGGCATACTTCACGATCATCCTGTTTATCTCATCTTGTGAGTAAACGTGCATACCTGCACGTTTACCTACAAAACGACGAAGACAGTTAGCCGGTGCATGTTCCAGCAATTCATTGTTGGAAAGCGCATCGTAAAGAATAACCCGTGCGTGCTGAATAGCTTTCAGCCCTTTTACGGTGATCAGTTCCGGATCACCAGGGCCTGCGCCGACAAGGGTAAGTTTAGGTTGTATATTTTGCATTTGATATTAGTCTTTAGATAGATAAAAAATTACGCCTGTACCAGTTCGCTGGTTTTCTGACGATAAGCCTGTGCTACTTTATAGAAGTTGGTAGCCTCTTCAAAATACCGGCGTGCAAAATCTTCCGTAGGCTCGTTCTCGTTAATCGTCAGTACCAGTGCTTTGAAACTTTCAGGGAAACTGAATTTGCCGGTATCCACAAAGTGTTTGTCAAAATCATTCAGCATACCTATTTGTGTATTACAGTTGATACTTTCGCCGAGCAATAATGCCTTAGCACCCTGCACAAACGAGGAGTAAATGTTGTAGATACTGTCGGCATACGCACCCGCTTCGATACCATTTTTCGCCAATTGCAGTTTTTCATCTGCTTCCAGCAGTAATACCGCTACCAGGTCAATCACTACGCCGGCGCATTCGCCCACGCCGATAGCAGTAGCATATTGTTCAGCCTGGCCCCAGTCTATAAACTCGTCATCCCGTAAGGTGGTGAGATCTGTCAGGGGTTTCAGCAATGTGTAAAAATATTTTTCACCCTGACGGTCAAAGTAGTCGTTAAACAGCTCGCTCTGCACACCGTTGGATTCGTAATCGCTCAACAGCAGGCGTAATACGTCCGGACCACGGCGGCTCGGTACTTTTATCACCTTACCGGCTATACGTCCTTCGCCGTTACCGAGGATGCCACCACCCAGCAATACTTGCAGGGCAGGTAATACGCGGCCACCGCTTTTCATGGAAGAACCATGGAAGCCGATGCTGGCGATACCATGCTGTCCGCAGGAGTTCATACAACCGCTGATCTTGATTTTGATGTCGCGGTTATAAATCAGATCAGGAAATTCTTCCCTGATAACATCTTCCATTACAGCAGCCACACCGGTGCTGTTGGAAATACCGAGGTTACAGGTATCTGTACCGGGGCAGGAAGTGATGTCAGCCACACTGTCAAAACCAGGATCAGCAAAACCCAATTCATCCAGTACGCTGAATACATAAGGCAGGTTTTCCGGCAGAATATATTTCAGGAGCAGGCCCTGGTTGGCAGTTACTCTCACATCATCTGCTATTACCGGCCGCAGGGCGTCAATCATCTTGCGGGCGATACCTGTAGGCAGGTTGCCCAGCAGTACTTTAACGTATGCAGCAATGTAGCCGGTTTGTTTTTGTTCAAAAGTATTGGTCTTCTTCCAGGCCTCATACTTTTGCTGATCTTTGAGGGTATAGGCAGGTACTTCACCAACAACAGGCGGTACGGTTTGCGGCCAGGCGGCAGCATCTATTTCCACCTGTTTTACTTTGATGGCTGGATATTCTTCCTGCATCAGGCGTTCAAATTCTTCCAGACCAATTTTCTGAAGAAGATATTTCAACCGCGCTTTATTTCTGTTGGTTCTTTCGCCATAGCGATCAAACACACGTATTACATTTTCAATATAAGGCAGGAGCTTGTCTGCTTCCAGGAAGTCGAGGGTAGGTTTCGCCAGCATGGGTTGTGCGCCCAAACCGCCGCCTATTACCACTTTGAAGCCACGTACTTCTTTACCGTCTACTATCTTCACTTTTGGCACCAGTCCAACGTCGTGAATGAAAGCCCAGGCGGTATCATAATCGCTGGAAGAGAAAGCTATTTTAAATTTGCGGCCCATTTCCTGGGAAATAGGGTTGCGGAGAAAATAGCGGAAAGCTGCATCCGCGTAGGGTGTTACATCAAATGGTTCGTGCGGGTCAATACCGGCGCGGTCAGATGCAGTAACGTTACGAACGGTGTTACCGCAGGCTTCGCGGATGGTCACCTGATCTTCTTCCAGTTTGTGCCACAGTTCAGGTGTTCTGTCCAGGCTCACAAAGTGGATCTGTATATCCTGACGGGTAGTAAAATGCAGGTTGCTGGTAGCGTATTCATCGGAAACATCGCAGATACGACCCCACTGTTGCAGGGTCATTTTACCATAAGGTAATTTTATGCGGATCATCTGCACACCTGGCTGGCGCTGGCCATAAATGCCTCTGGCCAAACGAAGGCTGCGGAATTTCTCATCCGGAATTTTTCCTTCGCGGAACAGGTGAATCTTCTTCTCCAGGTCTATGATATCACGTTCTACTATTGGATTTTCAAGTTCTGTTCTGAAGCTTTGCATAAAAAATATTTTCTGTTGGTGGTAAAAAACTTTTTAAAATTCTGGTTGGGTGTATAAAAATCAAACGCCCCCGGCTATTTGCGGAGGCATCGTATAACTATTATGATGATAATAAGCAATCATCGGTATTTCATACTTACACGCGTTCCGCAGCTGCTATAAAACAACAACTACCCATTCTGCCACAATTTCTGCCCTGATTATTACCCATATTTCCTATAATTTTAGTAGAGTAATACAAAGATAGAAATGCAGGGCGTCTTTCCAAAACTTTTTTTGATAAAAATGCAGGAATATTTTGAGAGATAAACAAAGGGAAAATGGACACTGATAAATAGTATTTATATACAACACATTATTTATCATTTATTTATAACAGACAAGTCCGTTAAAGACGAGAGATCCGCCATAACCAGAACTTATGCGGTATAACTA
This sequence comes from Chitinophaga sp. MM2321, assembly GCF_964033635.1. Taxonomy (NCBI): domain Bacteria; kingdom Pseudomonadati; phylum Bacteroidota; class Chitinophagia; order Chitinophagales; family Chitinophagaceae; genus Chitinophaga; species Chitinophaga sp. MM2321. The sequence goes on along the minus strand of NZ_OZ035533.1, from coordinate 779,756 downwards.
TTTATTATGGCTTCCACTCCTTATTAAGAATGTCTTTTCTCCGCATTATGGAAAACCCGGCTGACGGGCATTATCACCACAGGATAGTTTACCCAACGCATTCCTTATCTTTGCGGCGCTAAAGACAAATCATGATTAACACGGTAATATTTGATATGGATGGCCTCCTGATAGACTCCGAACCACTTTGGGGTATTGCTTTGCGGGAGGTATTTACAACGGTAGGCGTTACATTATCTCCTGAGTTGACACACCTTACAACAGGGTTGCGCACCAAAGAAGTGGTGAGCTACTGGCACAACTATTTTAAATGGAACAGCAAAAGCCCGGAAGTGGTAACAGAAGAGATCATTGATAATGTTACCCATAAAATAATAGCGGAAGGCAAGGCCATGGAAGGTTTGCAGTATATCCTGCAATTTTTTAAAGCACAGGGGTTTAAGATGGGACTAGCTTCCTCTTCTTCCCTGCGGCTCATAGAAGCTGTGCTGGCTCACCTGGAAATCAGGGATTATTTTGAAGCCGTATATTCTGCCGAATTTGAGGACTATGGTAAGCCGCATCCCGCCGTATACCTGGCCTGTGCCAAAGCACTGCACAGCGATCCGCTGGACTGTTTAGCCTTTGAAGACTCTGTTACCGGTATGATAGCCGCCAAGGCTGCCAGGATGAAAACGGTGGTGGTGCCTGAGCTGCATAACCGCCACGATGCCCGCTACGCACTGGCAGACATGAAGCTGGATTCCCTCCTGGAATTCAACGCAGCCAAACTTTCCCTGCTGTGTAAATAGTTAAATTGTCCATTTTACGAAGAAGCTCTTTTTACAAAAAAGGATGATATTCCGGTCATTTTTACGTATATTTGACTGAAATATCGGTCAATTGAAAAGTAAAAAGAGCATACTATTACCCTCTGCAGAAAAAACACTCCTGGAATTGGGGGAAAATATAAAACTGGCGCGCAAACGCCGGAAGCTATCTGAAAACCAGGTAGCGGAAAGGGCTGGTATTGCCCGTTCCACCCTGCAATTGATCGAAAAGGGGGCTGCAGGTGTAGCCCTAAGTTCTTATCTACAGGTACTTTTTGTGTTGGGATTGGATAAAGACCTGCTAAAGGTAGCCGCAGACGATCCGTTGGGAAGAAAATTACAGGATGCCGGACTGTTAAATAAAAAGAAATAAGATGGCAAAAACAGGCGCGTATACAAAGCAAATACTGGTTTATGCTGACTGGATGGAGCTGGAAGGCGCTGCCTTGATGGGGACCCTTCGTATTGAACAGGTGCGGGGAAAAGAGATCTTTTCTTTTTCTTATGATAAAGCATGGCTGGAAACAGGCCGGGCTTTGTTACTTGATCCTGACCTGGGATTTTATGCGGGACCACAATACAATAAAGAAGAGAAGCCCAATTTCGGTCTGTTTACAGATTCTGCACCTGACCGGTGGGAACGTGTATTAATGGAACGCCGGGAAGCAATGCTCGCGCGGCAGGAAGGCCGAAAGCCCCGGTCGCTGATGGAAAGTGATTACCTGCTGGGCGTTTTTGACCGCTATCGGATGGGGGCTATCAGGTTTAAGTTAGACGGGAACGGCTCGTTCCTCTCTGGATAGCCAAATTCCCAAGCCGCAAAGATGAATGGGACATCGGTGGATGGGAAGCTGTTGTCAATACACTGGCAACCCAGTCCGGACTGAATGTGGCAACAGGAGTAGCTCGTCGCTTTACCCAGGACTACCACAGTTACCTGACGAAACGTTTTGATCGTAGTGGAGACAAACGCATTCATTTTGCATCAGCCCTGACGCTACTCGGTCAGGTTGATGGTGCGGATGCTGCGGCTAATGTATCTTATCTGCACCTCGCAGAATTCATCATGCAATACGGTGCCCAGCCTGATAAGGATATGGAAGAACTATGGCGTAGGAACGTTTTTAACATTTGCGTAAGTAATAGTGACGACCACCTGAGAAATCACGGCTTTCTGCTCACACCAAAAGGATGGAGCTTATCACCAGCCTATGATATTAATCCCATTCCGGATTCCACGGGACTGCACCTGAATATTTCCGAATACAGCAATGCACTCGATCTTGATCTGGCCCGGGAAGTAGCAGAACAATTCCGGGTGCAGGAAAAGAAAAGAGAGTTAATTATCGATAAGATCACGAGAACAGTAAGTCATTGGCATGAAATAGCCGGAAAAACCGGCATCCCTCGCAGTGAACAGCAACGGATGGAAAATGCTTTCTCTATCAAATAAAAAAATCCCGTTCTGTTTTTACACAGAACGGGATTATTATTTAATGAAACCGGATCTTATTGCGCGCTTTTTTCTTCGCCGCCTTCAGACTGTTTCAGTTTTTCTCTCAGTTCAGCTAAAGCACCCAGGTCACCTAAAGTAGCTTTTTCTACTTTACCCTGAATGTTTTTCACTGCTTTACGGGTTTTGTCCGCTTCGTCTCTCTTCTCTTTAACAACAGCCTGTTTTTCTTCAGCCTGTGCTTTTTCCCAAACTCTTGTATGAGAAACCAGGATACGTTTTTCGCTGCGATCGAATTCGATGATCATGAATTCTTTCACGTCTTCAACGTTGATTGGTTTTTCATCTTCAGTTCTCAGGTGACGTGCAGGTGAGTAAGCTTCCAGACCGTACTGCAGTTGAACAGTAGCACCTTTTTCATCTTTCTTCACTACAGTTCCTTCATGAACGGAGTTAATCGGGAAGATAGTTTCGAAAGTGTTCCAAGGATCTTCTTCAATCTGTTTGTGGCCGAGGCTCAGTTTGCGGTTTTCCTTATCAATACCCAGGATAACTACATCTATTTCGTTACCTACTTTAGTGTATTCGCTAGGGTGATTGAAACGTTTGATCCAGCTCAGGTCAGAGATATGGATCATACCACCGATGCCAGTTTCCAGTTCAACGAAAACGCCGTAAGGAGTGATGTTTTTCACGATACCTTTATGACGGCTTTCAACCGGGAATTTAGTTTCGATAGTAGACCATGGATCTTCTGTCAGTTGCTTGATAGACAGGCTCATTTTACGCTCGTCTTTGCTCAGGGTAACTACTACGGCTTCGTATTCTTCGCCTAATTTGAAGAATTCTTTAGCGTTGATAGGAGTTGAAGCCCAGGAGATTTCAGATACGTGAACCAGTCCTTCTACACCTGGCATGATTTCCAGGAATGCACCGTAATCTTCAATGTTCACTACTTTACCTTTTACTTTAGCACCTTCAGTGATGGTAGCTGGTAAAGTATCCCAAGGATGAGGAGTCAGTTGTTTGTAGCCCAGGCTTATGCGACGTTTTTCGTCATCAAAGTCAAGCACAACAACGTTGATTTTCTGATCCATCTGCAGTACTTCGCTCGGATGGGAGATACGGCCCCAGCTGATATCGGTGATATACAGCAAGCCGTCCAGACCACCCAGGTCGATGAACGCACCGAAGTCGGTGATATTCTTGATAGTACCTTCCAATACCTGGCCTTTTTCCAGTTTGGAGATAATATCTACTCTTTGTTGTTCGATATCGCTTTCGATCAGTGCCTTGTGAGAAACAACGGCGTTGCGGATGGTTTCGTTTACTTTCACCACCTTGAACTCCATCGTTTTGCCTACAAACTGGTCGTAGTCGGTAACCGGTTTCACGTCGATCTGAGAACCTGGCAGGAATGTTTCCATACCATACACATCTACGATCAAGCCGCCTTTGGTTTTGCTGGTAACAGTACCAGTAACCACTTCGCCTGTTTTGTAAACTTCCACGATCTTTTCCCATGCACGTTTCTGGCGAGCTTGTTTACGGCTCAGGTGCAGGTTACCATCCCGGTCTTCTTTTTCTACTACCAGTACTTCAACTTCATCACCGATTTTCAGACCCTGTAAATCGCGGAATTCGTTGAGAGAAATCAAACCATCAGATTTGAAACCGATGTTGATTACTACGTCAGTGTTGGTAACACCCACCACTGTACCGGTCAGTAAGCCATTCTCTTCAATTACCTTGAAAGTGCTGTCGTACGTGATATCGTACTTCTCTTTCTCTTCCTTGGTATAAGAAGATACATTACGTTTGTCTACGCTCCAGTCGAAATCGTCATGAGCAGTAGCCACTTCAACAGGTACATTTTTTGTCGCTGTTTCTACCACGGCAGCTGCTGCCTGTGGAGCCTGTTGTTCAGCGTTTTGTTCGTTAGGAATGTTGTTTTCACTCATAAAAAATTGTATTTAATCCGGAATACCCGGACTCCCTGTTTTATGGGACGGCAAAGATACGAAATAAATACGCTTTTGCCATCCCTTTTTTTGAAGAAAAACAGCCTTCACTGTGGTATTTAACGTACTTTTTAGATAATTTCGCATCATATTATTTTTTTTCATTTACCCAGGTATGCTTTATCCCTATATTCATCCCCTATGCAGCCGCAAAAGTATTTGCTTCAGCCTGCTATACGTTTTGTTGCTTTGCCTGCTCTTCAACCCTGCTGCCCATGCCCAGGACTCCGCTTCCAACAGAAGCAAGTACCAGCTATTGTGGCGCATCGACGGTCCCGGCATTCCACATTCCTCTTACCTCTACGGTACCATGCATCTCCGCGACCCACGCGTATTTGATTTCAGTGATTCCGTACTCACAGCATTTCATCAGTCGAAGACCTTCGCCACCGAACTGGACCTCGACTCCCTCATGAGCTATCTTTTTAATCCACAGGGCCCTGTGCTAGACACGACCAACTATATGCGCAAAATGCTGGACTATGGCCAGTATGCTTATACGGACAGTCTCGTAAAAGCCAAATCGGGCCTGCATATCAGCCAGTTACAAACAAAAAGGCTCTGGTATATTGAAAAATTACTGATAGACCAGGAAGAAGAACTGGCCAAAGCCGGCAACAATAAAGACGCCCGGGAACACATCTTCCTGGATGCCTGGTTCCACCAGAAAGCGGCCAGTCTTAATAAAAAACTCGCCGGACTGGAAGGGCTGGAAAATCAGACCGGCCTCTTTGCCGGTATCGTACCCGACCTGGAAAAAGAGATGTTCCTGGAAGAAATCGGCTACTATGAGCAATTAAATGGCTCTCTGACGGAATGGAACAAATCCCGCTCGGCATTACGGGGCTATTACCTGGACTCCCTTGTGAACATTTATTACAGCGGCAACCTGGAAACCATGAACAAATGGATTGCGAGCCAGGAACAGGAAAAGAAAGCCCTGCAACTGATGAACAAGCGTAACCGCGACATGACCGGCAATCTCATCAAACTTAACAAACAAGGCGCCGTATTTGCCGCAGTGGGAGCAGCACATCTCCCCGGAACAAACGGCATACTGGCCCTTCTCAGGAATAAAGGCTATACCGTAACCATGGTACCCGCTACTTTTACCGGCGTAGCCAACACCTATAAACAACAATATGCCAACCTGAAAGGATATGCCCTGAACCGCGTTGGGGAGGGATATAGTGTAACCCTGCCCGGTATGCCCATCGCCTACCCGCTTCCTGGTTCCAATACCTTCATGTACCTGAGCGCAGACGAGGCTACCAACGAAATGGCATTCGCCTATGCCATCAGTGTTGCCCAAATGGCAACCGATCCGGGCAAATTAAAAGAGATGGTGATCAATGGTATGGCGCAGAAATTCGGCACCCAACCCCGCGATGTGCATACCATCAACTACCGCGACAATGAAGGTGTTGAAGGCAGCATTACCGCACAACAGGTAGACTACCGCGTACGTGTTTTCCTCCGCAACAATAAAGTATACCTGTTCATGCATAACATAGGATCCGATCAGGATACAACCGCCATGCAGGAATACTTTAATTCTGTACGGATGATGGACGTATCCACCACCACAATGGTGTATGATACCCTCAGCAATCAGTTGGCCGGCTTCCGGGTGTTGTTCCCATCTCCCTACCAGCTGTTTAATGTGGATAATAAATCTACTCAATCTACTTCCGGCCGTTTTGCGGAAAGCTATTCCGGTCTTGACCGGGGAGAGCAGGTCAGTTATTCACTGGATGTAATGAAAACCTCACCGGGGTATTATAATGTGAGCGACCAGGTGATGATTAATCAAACCAAGGCTAATTTATTCAGCAGCGACAGCCTGATGCAACAAACCGATTCTACCTCGTTTACATACGAAGGACATCGGGCGATGGATATTAAAGTGCGCTACAGTACCGGCTATAACGGCTGGCTGAGAATGATTTTCAGGGGCAACCTCAGTTACTTATTACTTTGTCAGTACCTGCCGGCCTCCGGGGATAAAGCAGCAAGGTACATGAACAGTTTCCACCTGGCACCGGTGTCATCAACCGCGCCGGGCGTGGGTTTCACGTCTGAAGACAGCACCTTTACCGTATCAGGACCCACCACGTACACGGTTACACAAAGCCTGTTGAAAGCAGACCAGGGCGATTATAAAACAGGCATGTACCGCGCGGGCGACAGCAGTCTCCAGGCCACTTACCTGGTCATGGAACAAACCTATAATCCTTATTATACAAATACGCCGGATAGCATCTTCAAGCAATTACGGCCCCCCTTCACCGATAGCACCAAGCGGGTGATTGCTTACCACCAGTATATGCAGAACGGGATGTATGTATACGATGTAAAATGGCAACACCTGCATGCAGGTCTTTATACCACTACCCGCGGCGTACTGGCCGGAAGACGGCTATACTACTTTACCAGCATCATGGCAGATGAGCTGGAAACCAAAGGCTATGCGGAAAAATTTATATCATCCATCAGGTTTAATACAAAATTGCAGGACACCAGTGACATAAGCATCGCCAGAACCGGTGAACTGCTGCACAATCTGCACGCAACCGATACAACTGCTTTCTATACTGCCGCCGAAGCATTGTCCAACTTCGAAGTTGATTCCACCAACCAGCAACAGGTATTGCAGACTTTACTGGAACCATTTCCGCTGGATACCAGTACCATCAACTCTACCGTGAAAATGGAATTACTCCGTTTACTGCGCCGGTTTTCTGACACCGGGCTGGTACAAACAGCTACACAGCTCTATCAGCACAGTAAAAACAGGGAAGAAAAAAATGATCTCCTTTGGTTTATTTCCAACCTGGATGAACAAGGGCTGCAAACATTCCTGACCCTGGTGAAAGACGTGCGTCGCCAGGATGTTGGCGACCAGCGGACATTTGGATACAGTGTGAAGCGCAAGCCCTTTTACGCTAAGTATCTGCCGGAAATGATTAGCATGGCGGCTGCTTCAGACGATTTTCTGACTTATTTCGCCTGGCACAGCAGTTGGGACTCCATCTGGAAAGCCCCGGATTATAGCCAGTACGGCATGGCAAAATTAAAGCCCGGCTTACAGCGGTTGTTTGACGAAGCCTGGAAAGAAAAAGAGAAAGCGGCATTTGAATCAAGGGCCTACTATTCCGGTATCAACCACCTGCGTACATTTGGTAACCTGCTGGCGCTGCCCACCATGGCCGGTGGCAACGTTTCCCGCTTTCGGGCTATGTTAAAGGACAGTTCTTCCGAAATCAGGAATATTGGTGGACAAGGGTTGATAAATGCTAAAGGAAAACCGACAACGGAACAACTCCGCCGGCTTATAAATGATCCGGTTTATGGCCAGGGATTCATATCAAGCCTTCATGATAATCAACAGCTGGCGGTTATCAAACACCTGCTTTCTGCTGAAATCGTTTCCAGGGCAGCCGTTTTCAGCTACCTGAATGAAGATGATATGTATGTAGATAACCTACAGTTGGTGAAAAAAATTAAGATCCCGGTTAATAAACAAGCGAAGCATTTCTTTGTTTTTAAATATAAGTATCAGGATGCGGGCGAAGAAGAATGGCAATATATTGTGAGCGGACCGCAGCCGGTTGTTCCCGGCGCGTTTGAATTATCGCCTTCCTTTATAGAAGACCTGAAAGCAGAACAGGTAGATACCACAGATGCAGCACTGGCAGCTACCATCAGCGATATTTATACCGAATCGCTGCAAACAACTGCTGAAAACGAGGACGAAGAATAAGGCTGTTAATAAATCATCCCTGAAGATGAAATTTATCCGCAGCAACTGTGTATAAATTTCATCTTTTTTATTTCCCATTTTCGTGATCCAAAAATCCCGGATTTTATTTTAATTTGTGTATATGAACGGGACCTCTTTTCAATCGGATATTCGTTTTTGGCTCAGACAAGGCAATACGGTTAACCATTTGCTACTCTGGAATATCATTGTTTTTCTTGGAATAAATATTTTACGCCTCGTCATCACATTTTCACCGGGCAATGTTGCCTATGCCTGGACTTTTGACCAGCTGGCGTTGCACTCCCAGTTAAGTACCTTCATACTGAAGCCCTGGGGTCTGATCACTTATATGTTTACCCATGTGGGTATCTTTCATATCTTCTTTAATATGCTAAACCTGTATTGGTTTGGTAACCTGTTCCGCGGCTTTTTAGGTAATCAGCGCATCCTTCCTTTATACCTGCTGGGAGGTATCACCGGGGGCCTGTTGTATTTACTCTGCTATAATCTTTTCCTGGGATATGTGGATGCCACCATGATCGGCGCTTCTGCTTCTGTTATGTGTATCCTGGTGGCTACTGCCACTTTAATGCCCAATTATGAAATAGGGCTGTTGTTCCTGGGTAGTGTTAAATTAAAATGGCTGGCCCTTGCCCTGATCGTATTAGGACTTATATCTATTCCCGATGGTAACCTGGGCGGTATTATTTCCCATATGGGCGGGGCCCTGCTGGGATTTTTCTATATCCGTATCCTGCAAAACGGAACTGATCTCTGTAAACCCCTGATCTGGGTATTTGACGCCGAAACCAGGAGAGAACAACGGAAAAAGCAGGTACATAAGTTCAAACCCAAAAAATCACCCTTAAAAGCGGTGAAGAAAACAGACGATAACAGCCAGTTAAAGCTGGATCAGCTGCTGGATAAAATCAATGAGAAGGGATATCAGAGCCTCAGTGCGGAAGAAAAAGCCTGGTTAGACAAAGTGAGCAAAGAAAACTGATTAACTTCGCCCTTCAATCATTTGTTTTTTACACATGAAGACATTCAATGTTCCGGTTATATATCGCAGTCCGTTGATCAGCGCCATCAAAAACCAGCGCAAACAGCAGGATCGCATGAAGAAGGATTTTACGCCCACCACCCTCGATTTTGGTCCGCTGAAGATCTTACTGGCACGCCATTTCGGCTTTTGCTATGGCGTGGAAAATGCTATCGAAATCGCCTTCAGAACAGTGGATGAAAACCCGGATAAACGTATTTTCCTGCTCAGTGAAATGATCCACAACCCGCATGTAAACAACGACCTGTTGGACCGTGGGGTGCAATTTATTATGGATACAGCCGGTAATCAGCTTGTTCCCTGGGAGTCGTTGCAGGAAAATGATATTGTTATTATTCCCGCTTTCGGCACTACCCTCGAAACAGAAAATAAGCTGGCTTCCCTGGGTATTGAACCACTGAAATACAATACTACCTGTCCCTTTGTAGAACGTGTATGGAATAAAGCCGAACAAATAGGTAAGAAGAACTATACGGTTATTGTGCATGGTAAACCCAACCATGAAGAAACCAGGGCTACTTTCTCGCATAGTCAATCCGGTACGCCCACTATCGTTGTGAAAAACATACAGGAAGCGGAAAAGCTGGCGGAATTTATCACCAGTAGAAAAACGCAGGAAGAATTTAATGCCTGCTTCAAAGGCCAGTTTTCACCGGGTTTTAATATAGCTACAGATCTGCAACGGGTAGGTGTGGTAAATCAGACAACGATGCTCGCCACAGAAACACAGGCTATTGCAGATTATATCCGCCAGGTAATGATCACTCATTTTGCATTGAATGAAGCCACGGCCGGAGAGCGGTTTGCAGATACCCGCGACACCCTTTGCTATGCTACCAACGATAACCAGAGTGCTGTAACCGGTATGTTACTGGAACCTGCCGACCTGGCTATTGTAGTAGGCGGTTACAATAGTTCCAACACTTCCCACCTGGTAGAACTATGTGAGGAGAAACTGGCTACTTACTTTATTTCGGCTGCTGAACATATGAAATCCGCTACTGAAATAGATCATTGGGATTTCCATCATAAACAGGAAGTACACAGTGACCAGTTTTTACCGGAAAAAGAGCAGGTGACCATCCTGCTGACCAGCGGGGCTTCCTGTCCGGATGCATTGGTAGAAGGCGTGATCCGTCGTTTATTATCTTTTTATAACCTGGAACACAAAGCAGACGAATTAATAACAGATGAATTTAAATAATTTGCAATTGATGCTATATAAATTGTTTAACGCAAAAAAGACACCTTCCGGTGTCTTTTTTCTTTGGGGCTAATCACGCTAGTAATGCAGAGAATAAAATCTTTATATGGGGTTAATTTTGAAATCGTAATTCAAATGTAGTTCTTCTGAAAAAGTGATACAACTGGCATTTATTATCCGGTAGCTAATAGGTTATAACTGGCATGAAATCGAATAAAATCGGAAATCTCATTGCCTGATCCTGAACAAGATAGCTTAAAGCAGCTTTCATCTACCAGTAAAAAACACCACATAAAAAGGAGCTCTAAAACTGCATGGCTTTCTTCAGGAAATCTGCTTTACGTCTGCGGGAAACCTCCACCTGGGTACCATCGCTCATCAGTGCAAACCCGCCTTCTCCCTGGATATAGGACTGCATTTGCTGTAAGTTGATGAGGTGTGAATTATGTACCCTGAAAAAATCAACTTCAGTCAATAGTTCTTCAAACTCTTTCAGCGGGCGGGATACCATGAGATTCTTTTTATCTGTAAAGAAGATCCGGGTATAATTGCCGGTAGACTCGCAACGCACAATATTCTGCACCGGCATAAATACCAGTCCGTTGATGGTAGGCAGCGCAATTTTTTTGTGCGTTTGCTGTAAAGTTTTCATGTTTTGCAGAAATACGTCCATCGGAGAAACGACGCCCTCTTTGTGGCGGTTTTGCATGTTTTCCCTGCATTTCTCCAATGCATCCTGCAACTCCTTTACACTGAAGGGTTTGAGGAGATAATCAAGTGCGTTGAACTTGATGGCTTTTAAAGCATATTGTTCGTAAGCCGTTGTAAAAATGACGTTAAAGGAAACTTTATCGTACAGTTTCAATAATTCAAACCCGTTCTGATGAGGCATTTCCACATCAAGAAACACAAGGTCGGGGTGGAGTTCATCCACCAGCTCTTTTGCCTCCTTTACGCCTTTAGCCGCACCTATCACCTCTACACCGGGGCATTTTTTTAATAACATCGTTTGCAGGGCATCAATGCAATGTTGTTCATCATCTACGATGATAGCTTTGATTTCGCTCATGCTTTGTAGGCTTTGTAGGTTTAGTGGGTATTGCTGACAACAGCCGGCAACAGTTGAACGGTTAACCGTTACAGACCGCTAAAATATAAATTCAGCTGGTAATATTATAATGACTTTCGTTCCTGTTGCCTGACCGGCAGCATCTTCCAGATCCATTACTGTTACTTTAGCTTCTTTATTCTTGTTCATTTTCCGGATCAGGTCTATCCGTCCTTCTGTGACTTTCATGCCCACAGAATTATGCATCACCCCTTTCCGTTCTTTTATTTCCATGGCCTTCTTACGGCCGATACCATTGTCGGTGATAGTACAGATAAGGCTCCGGCCATTCAGCACGATTTCTATGTCCAGGATGCCCTTATCAGCATGTTTATGCACCAACCCATGCCAGATCGCATTTTCCACATAGGGCTGGAGGATCATAGGCGGAATCAATACTTCCTCATCATTAATTCCCGGGTCGAGACGGATGAAGTAATCAAAAATACCGTTACAACGAAGTGATTCAAGGTCCAGGTAAAGCCGTAAAGATTCCAGTTCCTTATTGAGTGTCACAAAAGTATGCTGGGTATTATCCAGTATGAGCCGCATCAGCCGGGAAAACTTTGTAAGATAGTCAGAAGCTTCTTCCTGGTTATTACTCCAGATATACCGGTGAATGGAGCTGAGGGAGTTAAAAATGAAGTGCGGGTTCATCTGTGACCGCAGTGAGCGCAGCTCCAGCTGTAAGGAGTGCCTGTTTGTTTTCAGGTTACGGTGCCGGATATAGAAGAGGCCCCCTATTATCGCCATCAGCAGGAAAACAACCAGAGAAAAAATGAATACCACATTACGTTTGGTACGCAGCTCCCCTACCATTTTATCATGTTCCAGGCTTTTGATCTGGTTATCTTTCCTGTCTACTTCATAAATGGCCTGCATCTGTGTCAGCGCCATGCTTGACTTCTCATCCAGGATACTGTCTTTATACAACAAAGACTTGTCAGTAGCCTCCATTGATTTCCTGAAATCGCCGCTTGTCTTCAGGTCTGCTGCCAGCGCCTTATAAGCATCCATGAGCATGGATTTGAAGTTCCAGTAGGTGCTCAGGTCAATAGATTGCTGCATATAATTCCTGGCTTCTTCATGTTTGCCCTGCGCGCCCAGCAGCTTGCCGATGTTCAGGTAACTTTCCGCCACGTGTACCTTGTCATCTACCTTGTCATTCACGACCAGCGCCTTTTTCAGGTAATCCATAGCGGTTACATAGTCCTTTTTTTCCTTGTAGGCAGCGCCAAGGGCATTGTAACATATAGCCATGCCCGTAGGGTTGTCTATTTTCTGATTAACGGCAAGTGACCGTTTGTAGTACTGGATGGCCAGGTCCAGTTTATTTTGGCCCTGATAAGCATAGCCCAGGTTGCCCAGGTTGATAGCTACGCCGAGGTCATTGTTATTATTTTCTTCCAGCTGGAGTGCCCGGTCAAAGTGCCGGATGGCGTCTGCATATTTTTCAGCGGTGAGTTGTATGTTACCGATGCTGTTGGTAGCCACACAAATATTACGGACATCATGAATTGCTTCCGCCAGTTGCAGGGCGTGCAGGTGGTAATCAAATGCAAGTTGCAGTTTATCGAGGCGGCGGCAGTCCACACCAGCATTGTTGAGTGAAAAGCTTATCAGGTTGGTGTCATTGGCTTCTTCTGCAAACTTGATGGCTTTCTCGTGGTAATCTTCCGCGAGGATATACTGAGATTTATTTCGTTTGCTGGTACCCAGCTCATTATATGCCAATGACTGGCCACGTGGATATTTCAGGCGTTGAGATAATGTGAGGGCATCCTGCCAGAAGGCGTTCTCTGTTTTATGCGCGTCAAAATAACGGGAATGGGCTCTTCCCTTTTTTATCAACAGCGATACTTTAGCTGTGTCATTAGGAAGATGACGGATCGAGTCCCGCGTGCGGTTAATCTGCAGTGAATCCTGCGCCACCGCGGCCAGGCAGGCCCCGATAAGAAGCAAGCATAAAAAACATACCCCTTTTATAGACATTGGCTGAATAAGTGTGACCACACAATTTAAACAAGAATTACCAATTAAGAATTAAGAATTGCAGTTTACGGGGAATGTTTTTGCGCCGGTAGTATGATAACTGGTTGGGGGCCAATAGCGAAAGGGCGAAAGAATTCGCCCCTTCTTCCTATTAACCGAATACACCTACTGAAAACATGGGACTACTGTCCCATATTTGCCTTTATGCCTAACGACAGCGGAAAAACTGCCTTCGGCCAGATTTTATATAAAATGATATTCCTTATAATCGGTTAATAGCAAAGGGTCCTTGTGGATATAGTTAGGATAAGACTTTCATAAGACAGCGATATCTTATACGCATAAAGCGTTCACATTTCCTTTATTGTCTTATTCAAAAACAGGCAGCCGCCACACAAGTCATACGCACAACAAATTCCCTAAGCAGTGCTTTTCAGGATGGATAAGGTTAGAGATGGAAAACCCAGTCCGAACAGACTTTAGTTTTGCAAGCAAATTATTAGCAGGAAATTCTCAGGATGTGGAAAATTATCAGGTTGGTTCTCCTGCGGGTAGGCAGGACAAGACAAATGTATAAAAGACTTTTAATAAAAGAAAATATTATTTCATGAGGTATGCGCCATAATAGCATCTTCCACCCATTGCATCACCAATTCCAGCTGCTCTTCCATACCTAACTGGCTGTTATCCAGAATAATAGCATCATCAGCTTTACGGAGCGGACTAATTTCGCGGTTGGCATCAATATAATCTCTTAGCTCAAGATTTTGTTTTACTTCCTCTATGCTGATGTTTTTGTTCTTTACAAAGAGTTCTTTGAAACGACGTTCCACGCGGATAGTGATGTCGGCAGTCATAAAGATCTTGAGTTCTGCATGTGGAAATACAACGGTACCGATATCGCGGCCATCCATTACAATGCCTTTGCGGGCGCCCATTTTCTTTTGCTGTGCCACTGCAAATTCGCGTACTTCCTTCACAGCCGCCACTTCGCTCACTTTTTCTGCGATCACCATTTCACGGATCATGTGTTCAACATTTTCTCCGTTGAGCAACATTTCACAGGCATCGCTCAGGGCGTTATACACAAAATCAAGGTGAACATTTGTTAAGGCGGTCTGAACAGCTTCCGAAGAAGTCCAGTCAACACGGTTCTGAATAAAATAAAGCGTTACCGCCCGATACATCGCACCGCTATCAATGTACACATAGTCCAGTTGCTTAGCCAGTTGCTTAGCCAATGTACTTTTGCCACATGAAGAGTAGCCATCTATCGTGATGATTATTTTTTTCAAACCAGGTGCTTTTGTATCATTCACAGAAATGACGCTACAAAATTGACGCAATTATGTGAAAAAAGCAAATCAATAGATTTTGCGGTTTATTGCGTCACCACCACCTTGCAAGTATAAGCAACACTCATCGTATCCTTGTTATAGATGACAACAAAGTAAGTGCCTGAAGGCAGACTGCTGATATCAATATCTGTATCCTGCCGTACTTCGTACTGCCGGATTGCCTGACTCCAGGTATCGCGTAACTGCATCAGCAGGTTGCCACGGATACCGCGGATCCGTACTTTAAATTTGCCCTGGTTTGGATTCGGGAATACATCAATCTGCACAAATGGCGGCACTGCCCTGACTTCGGAATATACGACCTTACCGTTTTTGCCCACGGCTTTGATGCGGTAATAAGTCCAGTCATCATAATCATTGAGGTCCTGCCAGCTATAGCTCAATGGTGTGTTACTGTTGCCATTGACAGCCTTCGTTGGCACTGTATTTACTTTTATAAAAGCGCCTTCTCTTTCGTACCGCCGTTCTACTTCAAACAGCGCGTTATTTACTTCACGGCTGGTAGTCCAGTCCAGCTGCACCAATACCGGTGCTATCCTGAATGCCTCAAAACTCAGGAATGTGACTGGTTTGGCGGCATAGGACAGGGATGTTTTGGTAAAATATTCATTCGTACCGAGGCTGGTAAAATTTCTCAGGTGCATGGTAGCAGTCCCGCTCATGGGCGTGGTAGATAATGTGCCTGTACGCTGGGCAGTGGCGATATAGGGTACTGTGTCCCACGCATTGCCGACGAAACGGGTAATAAAACTACTGTCCCTGGAAGCGGCATAAGCGGGCAGTTCGCTGACATCCATGTGCTGAAGGATGACCGCTACCTCGCCACCGGTGGCATCCAGGCGGCCGATATGCCATGTTTTATTAACGAAGCTGTCGGGGTATGCAGTACCACTGGCTGCAAAAGTATATACACTATCGTAGGCGCGTACACTAAAATTATCTGTAGCGCCTGTGAGCAGGATCGCAGCCGGAGAATAGCTATCAGCCGTAGCGCCCACCGGAAATACGACTTTATTTGCAGCTTCGTTTATGCCTGCCCGGTAGAGGGCACCACCGGCAAAACCGGTGCCGTTCACTACAAATTTTTTATCATTATACCCGGTGATAGTGCCCGGCGTTTTATCTCCCACCTGTAAATTCCATCCGTTGAGATAAATGTGTCCGTTTGTAAACTGCAGGTTATTCCTGATCTTCAAATCGCTGAGATCATCCAACAGCAAACCGGCGCTGTTGTCCAGTTCCATATTGGGGAAGCTGGAGCCCTGTTTTGCGATAATGCTATAATTCCCGAAAACCGTTTGCCGGCCAATATTTCCGTAGAGGGGATTAGTGGCTGAAAAGAGGAATTTACCACCGGTGCCGGAGAAACCATCTGCGCTTTCATCCGGTAGCGTTGATCCATTACCGTTAGTCCATTTTTTACTGAGAAAATAAAGTGTTGCGCTGGGATTGGAACCAAGAATACCATTATTTGTCATATCCGAGAAGACGCCAACGCTGGCATTCCCGGACATCCACACGGTGGACTCAGCAGGGATATAGACGCCTTGCTGCGCAGATAACCGGAATGTCCAGCACAGTAAAAATGATATGACAGATAAATATCTCATGCGGCGGACTATGATTTCTATAGAACAAAAGCGGTAACGATCCAGGAACTATCTGTTGCTGAATAAATTAAAGTAATACTCCCAGGGCCGCTGGTTACCGTGTTTGCTCCCAAAGTGTTAAACCTGTTTCCCACAGTTGAAGTAGCTCCTCCGTTGGAGAAAGTGATATTGTACGTAGAGGTGTTATATAGTGTTATGATTTGTCCGTCGATAGGCGATCCGCCGTTTGTAATCCCTGTTATGGTGAGGTTCCTGGTTGGTACAAGTTTTACCAGTGTGGCCATACCAATATTGAGATTATTCGTGGTAGCGTTGGTAACACTCACCGAAACAGCCTTGCCTGCTATGGTTGTAAAAGCACCACTTGCTCTTGTGGCAGGTCCTATATCTACATCGTCTAACTGGGAGGCTTGTTTTACATCACCGTTAGCATCTATCACCAGCGGATTGCCGGTTCCGTTTGTGCCCAGGCGTTGTAAACGGATCGCGTCGTTTTTCACATCTATATGGAATATCTTGTCTGGCATACCTGTCAGACCAATGCCTACTTTACCGGCCTGCAACCTCATGATTTCAGTAGTAGCAGGGATGCTATAATTATAATATTTAAAGATGATAGGTTCATCACCATCATCTCCAATGATAAAATCCATACCACCATCATTATTAGTACCGGTAGCACCAAATTCAAAATAGTCTGTACCGGCGGCACTCCCCTTCATTCTGAAGTTACCATTGGGATCAATAAAAAACATCGGTTTATAAAAACTCGCACCGGGTGCTTCAAACTGCAAAGCAGATTGCAGGTAAGTGACCTTTTGATTATCATCTCCATAATCGGCATAAGTATCGGTTAAACCTAATGTAAGCCGGCGGCCGAATTCCAGGTAGGGTTGTGCGTTGGACTGGATCACCATCTTCACATCATCATTGGTACCCAGTACTGATCCTGTAGCGCCGCTGTTACCGCTCATGAGCCAGTTGTTGGAAGCAGCATTCTTTGTTACCAAAACTTTTCCCTGCGCGTCTACCGATAAAACATTTGCAACCGGATTGGCCAGCGGAGCGGTTCCCAGGCCAGTAAGCGTAAGCCCTGAGGTAGATGCGCTGGTACCGCCTATATCCATAGTTCCATCCAGTTTTCCGGTACCGCCTAACCAGAAATTGCCTGGTTGTGATACCAGTTGCTGGCTCTGTACAAACGGCGTATATACGAGACCGTTACCCGCCGTATTAACGGATAATGCAGTACCGGGTGCACCCAGTGTCCCCAGGCCGGTACCTCCTGTTTCAACAGGTTGTATGCCTTCGCGGATCATTTTGGCCCAGTAGTTATTGGCACGTACCCGCAATGTATTATCCGAATCCAGGAAGATGATCATGCCATCAGCCGGAGACGTAATCAATGTAGTATCAGTAATACGTGGGAGTAATAGTGCCTGTTTCTTACTTTCCAGTTCCAGTAATGCCGAAGCATTTACTTTGGTAGGACTGGTGCCCAGCTTTAACTGTTGCGCCATTGCCCTACTACTAAATATACAAAGCAGTGTGCCTGCACACAATATTTTTGACAGCCCTTGCAGCTTCATACAACAACATTTAAGTAAGTACCCAAAGGAATGAAACGGCTAATATCTCATAGCCGTTTCCCTTGCTTTGCAATCTTATTTCTTGATGATATACCAGGTCTTGTCACCATCTGATTGCACGGTGAGGAAGGTCCAGTCATTATTGATATCGATGCTGGGACCATCTTCGATATTCTCACCGGTAAATGCTTCGATGGTTACCGGGTTGTCAATTTCCGCATCATGACCGGAACCTGCAACACCTGTAACAGCGGGTACTTTCTTGATTGTATAAATGCGGCCTGCAATATTTTTGGCGCTTGGGAGTGTAACAGTAGCAGCGGCCGCGCTTTTAACGACAACTGTATAATCATCTGCGCTAATGGCTGTTCCGCCGGTGACCACACGCAGTTTCATGGATACAGAACCGCTTACGGTCAGGGTGGAAGTGGCGCCTGCCAGTGTATCACCTACCATCAGGGATTTACCGGAATAAACAGAGTCCGCAAATTTCTTAACGCCTGCAAATTTCTGTTCTTCGTTGGTGACAAGACCACGTAAAGCGGTGGCGGCAGCGTCGGGAATATTCAGTTTTAGTGTATTCGGTGTCTGTGTATTATCTGCAATAAATTGCACATCATTACCAGCAGCTTTGGTATAGGACATATCAATATCACTACCCGGTAAACCATTGATCGTGTGAATTGCAGATTGAAATGCGGTGGCAGGAAGTTGTTTCTTATAGATCATACCGGTAGCATCATCACGCAGCAGCACGAAGTCCTGGCTGACGGCATCCGGTATCAGTTTCAATGTTAAATTCTTATCCAGGGTAACATTATCTTTTGTATGCAATGTGCCGTTGATACTGGTATTACCAGCCACGGAAGCATCGCCCGATACCGACAACGCTGTTGAAATAGTAGCGTTTCCGGTAACGTTCAGATTTTTTTGGAAGATAACATCTGCGCTGGCATACATAATGTCTTTAAAAGTTTTTTCTCCGGCGAAAGTCTGTGCCTGTGTAGTTACGATACCTGCGTGTGTGGCATCTGCTGCAATCAGCTCCAGTTTATATTTACCGGTAATATTATCAAAAGTAATCCTCGCACCTTTGTCCACTTCGCCGCTGGCAGCACCCAATACCATTGTGGCTACGGTCATCCCATCTGCGCTGCTGAGTGACTGGAGTTTTGTCCAGTCTGCCAGGGTCATGAAACCATATTGCTGTGTTGCGCCGCCATTCATAACAGGTGCATTGATCTGTACTTTAGTGGCGCCGTCTGTAGTAACGTTCAGGTTATTATTGGCTGTACTGGCGCTGGTTTCAACCTGTAGTGCACCGGATAAACCGTTGAGTGTTTGTACGGCGTTGGCAAAGATATCTTTGCTCAATGTTCTTTTCATGATAGTACCATCGGCGCCCAGCACCAATACTTCCAGTTCTGCAGTACCCGCGGTGACATTGGTGTAGCCCGTTTTAAGGTGACCATCGGCCGTGATCTGCAATCTTTCCGTACCATCAGTTTTAAAGATGAGCGGGGCATTATCGGAAGTACCGATAAACTGGCCGGCAGCTCCTGCATTACCATTCAGCCGCCAGTTATTGGCAGCGTCTGTGGTGCTGGCCAGTTGTACCCAGTTACCATCTTTGCGTACGTACAGACCCCTGGTAGCATCTGCTGTGTTCAGGAAAACGATCATACCATCCGGGGGGGTGGCACTATTGATGTCGGTAAAATTATCCAGGCGCGTCAACAGGAGACCTTGTTTCTTGCCTTCCAGTTCAAGTATAGCAGACTTTTCTATTTTCGTCGGATTCGTACCCACTTTGAGCTGTGCTTTGGCCTGGGTAAAGATGAGTGTAATGCCACCCATTAACATAACGCGGGTAGCGATGTGTAAACATTTGTTCATAGGAATAAGGGATAAATCGTTATTATTTAATCAGTAACTTTTGTAGCATTTTAATGAGAAAGCCATGAGGAAAAACTAAGCCCTGATAGGTCTATATATACATACGTAATATAGATAGACTATCTATTTATCGTTTCATAAACAATCAATAACAAAGAGTAAATTTTTATATAAATCAAAAATAGAATGTTTTTAGTTCACTTGGAATGACATGATAATACCATATTAATATATGGTATCTGTTGACAGGCTGGTGTAATGTGTAAGTTTCCCTGTTTTCTTGCATGAAAATTAAACCCTGAAACACATTTATAATCTGAAACCAGTCAATCGGCCTCCATAGTTTTAGGGTTGGGGATAAAATTATCTAGCATAGATGCGGGTTCTCACATTTTCGTTACAGGGGGATGCCGGGGGAAAAGAAAAAGCCCGTCAGGGATGATACCTTGACGGGCTTGTTTATGTAGATCTCAGCGTTTATTTACGCTTCTGATTTTTCTGATTTACTCTTGGAAGAGTTGTTCTTTAAAGTGAATACCAGTTTCTGGTTTTCCTTGTCCAGGTCAGCAATGAGTACATCTCCATCATGAATATTCATATTGAGGATTTCTTCAGCCAAAGGATCTTCCAGGTATTTCTGGATGGCCCTGTGGAGTGGTCTGGCACCGAATTGCTGGTCGTAACCTTTGTCTGCCAGGAAGCCTTTTGCTTCTTCGGTCAGTTCCAGGCTGAAGCCCAGGTTATTCAGGCGTTTCAACACACTCTGCATGGTGATATCAATGATGACATAGATGTGTTCTTTACTCAGGGAGTTGAAGATCACGACATCATCGATCCTGTTCAGGAATTCAGGAGAGAAGGTACGTTTCAGTGCTTTTTCGATCACTGATTTGGTATTCTCTTCTTCATTCACTGTTCTTGCAGTGGTGGTGAACCCTACACCGGCACCGAAGTCTTTCAACTGGCGGGCTCCGATGTTGGAGGTCATGATGATGAGGGTATTTTTGAAATCCACTTTACGGCCAAGGCCATCGGTGAGGATACCATCATCCAGTACCTGCAGGAGGAGGTTATAAATATCCGGGTGTGCTTTTTCGATTTCATCGAGCAGGATAACAGAGTATGGTTTGCGGCGAACTTTTTCCGTCAGCTGACCACCTTCTTCATAACCTACATATCCCGGAGGCGCACCAATGAGGCGGCTTACAGAGAATTTCTCCATGTACTCACTCATATCGATGCGGATAAGTGCTTCGTCAGAGTCGAACATGTAGCGGGCCAGTGATTTGGCAAGCTCTGTTTTACCTACCCCGGTAGGGCCGAGGAATATAAAAGTACCGATTGGTTTTTTTGGATCTTTCAGCCCCACACGGTTACGCTGTATGGCTTTGGTGACTTTGCTGATGGCTTCGTCCTGTCCAACCACGGCCCCTTTGAGGTCTTCACCCATGCGGCGCAGTTTCTCTGTTTCAGCCTGTACCATCCTTTTTACAGGGATACCGGTCATCATGCTGACAACTTCCGCGATGGCTTCTTCATCAATCGGGTAGCGTTTGTGCTTTACTTCTTCTTCCCACATTGCTTTTGCGCGTTCCAGGTCTTCACCCAGTTTCTTTTCAGTATCGCGCAAAGCGGCGGCTTCTTCGAAGCGTTGGCTTTTTACTACTTTATTTTTTTCCTGCTTGATATCTTCAATCTGTTTCTCCAGATCGAGGATATTCTGGGGCACATTGATGTTTTTGAGGTGGACACGGGCTCCCACTTCATCGAGTACATCTATCGCCTTGTCGGGCAGCAGACGGTCCGTCATGTAGCGGTCGCTGAGTTTCACGCAGGCATCAATGGCTGCATCTGTATAGCTTACGTTATGGTATTCTTCATAACGGGGCTTGATGTTATTGAGGATCATAATGGTTTCATCCACGCTGGGTGGTTCTACCATTACTTTCTGGAAACGACGGTCAAGTGCGCCATCTTTCTCGATGTACATACGGTATTCATCGAGTGTAGAAGCGCCGATGCACTGGAGTTCTCCCCTGGCGAGTGCAGGTTTGAAAATGTTGGAGGCATCCAGGGAACCGGAAGCACCGCCGGCGCCAACGATTGTATGAATTTCATCGATGAACAGGATAACATCCCGGTTCTTTTCGAGTTCATTCATGATGGCCTTCATTCTTTCTTCAAACTGGCCACGGTATTTGGTACCAGCCACCAGTGCAGCGAGATCGAGGCTTACCACGCGCTTGTCGAACAGTACGCGGGAAACTTTCCGCTGCACGATGCGCAGCGCCAACCCCTCCACGATGGCGGTTTTACCCACACCGGGTTCACCAATAAGAATCGGATTGTTCTTTTTGCGGCGGGAAAGGATCTGGGAAACCCGTTCGATTTCCTGCTCGCGGCCAACAATCGGATCTAAGCTGCCACTTTCGGCCAGCTTTGTAATATCTCTACCAAAGTTATCCAGTACGGGCGTTTTGGATTTGGTATTTGTCTGTTTGGCTTTGGCTGCATAACTCTTTCTCTCGTCTTCAAATTCCTCTTCGCCCGGATCATCAAATTCTGATTTAGGGTCAGCAGATTTTACAAAGCCCAGTTCGTTTTTAAAAGTATCGTAGTCCACGTCAAATTGTTGTAAGATTTGTGTACAAACGTTTTCCTTATTCTTTAATATAGAAAGCATGAGGTGTTCGGTTTCCACCGTAGCACTCTTGAGCGCCTTGGCTTCCAGCACCGTAACACGTATCACTTTTTCTGCCTGTCTGGTTAGTGGGAGACTGTTAATATTTGCGATATTTTTTCCTGTCTTATCTTTCACAGCCAGTTCTACTTCTTTACGTAATTCGTATAAGTCTACGTTCAAAGCTTGCAGAATCTTTACGGCCGTGCCCTCTCCTTCGCGGATAATACCTAACAGCAGGTGTTCAGTACCTATGAAATCATTCCCCAGGCGTAAAGCTTCCTCCCTGCTGAACGAAATGATCTCCTTAACTTGCGGTGAAAAATTCTGGTCCATTGTTAGATTATTAAATGATCAAAAACCCTTACGGGGGCTTGCTTATACAATAATAACGAATAATTCTGATTTCCTTTATTACGCTATTAACCTGAATGAAGTTATTCCTTTTTTAAACTTAAACAACTTACACTTTAATAGTATTAATAGTATAAGAATTATTTTTGTGGTGAAGCGGGTATAATCGTTTAAAAATATCTACGAAGAAAAAGCACTATTTGTTTGCTCTCCGCTGTTTATTTTTATAGGCGGGTTTCCCTCCCTTTCAAAATTGATTTCTTACTAAATGTATAAAACAACGTCCAACGCATGAAATTCAAAATTGATACCAAAGAAAAAATAGTGGTTTTTTGTCCGGAAGAAAGCGTTTTGGATGCTAATTTGTCAGACCAGTTTGTTACCACCCTCACTACCCTACCGGAGCTGGAGACACGCAATCTCATACTGGACATGGCGTTGGTCGGGGAAATGGATACAGCGGGCATTCAAGCCATTTTAACAGTGTATGCGCATATGTATGACAATCACCTCTCCTGCGCCATTACCGGCCTTAACAACACCTTAACACTACAATTCAAGGCAACAGACAATGATATGCTGAATATAGCCCCCACTATGGCTGAAGCGGTTGACCTCGTTATGATGGAGGAACTGGAAAGGGAATTATTGGATGGCATGGAATAAAAAATCCGGCTATTAGCCCTCACCAGCTAATAACAGGCAGCTGTTTTACGGCCTTGACAGCAAAAAAATAAAGGCCGGAAGCTAAAAGCTATAGGTATGTTTTCGGTAACAATATTAGGCAACAATTCTGCTATCCCTACATTGGACAGGCACCCCACGGCTCAGGTAGTTACCTGCAACGATCAGTTGCTACTGATAGACTGCGGAGAAGGAACACAGCTGCAGATAACAAAATATAAGATCAGGCGCAGCAAGATCCGGTATATTTTTATCAGCCACATGCATGGTGATCATTATTTCGGATTAATTGGGCTGGTGAATACGCTCAACCTCATGGGCAGAACAGAGCCGCTGAGCATTTATGCGCCGCCAGAGCTGGAGCAGATTATCCAGCTACAGCTGGATTGCTCCGGGACCATTCTCAAATTCGAGTTGTCTTTTATTCCACTACTACCTGATTACCAGGGATTGATATTGGAAGATAAAGATCTCCGCGTTACCTGTTTCCCCACCCAGCACAGGATTTCCTGTTTCGGCTTCTCCTTTGAGCTACAGAAACGGAAAAGAAAACTGATCCCCGATCAGGCCAGGGCTTATGAAATACCGGCGGCTTATTTCTCCAGGTTGCAGGAAGGCGCTGATTATCAACGGAAAGATGGGACGCAGGTAAAAAACGATTGGGTAACGTTACCTCCCGGACCGGGAAAACGATATGTATATTGTGCAGATACCATTTATGATGTAAACCTGCTCCCATGGCTGGAAGGTGCAGATCTGATGTACCATGAAACTACTTATTTGCATGACCTGCATGAACGGGCGGCGGAGCGTTATCACAGCACATCTGTTCAGGCCGCTTCCCTTGCGGCCACCGCCGGGGTAAAAAAGCTGTTGATCGGGCACTTTTCCTCCAAATACACGGAATTGCAACCATTCCTGGAAGAGTCCAGACCTGTTTTTGCCAATACGGATATTGCAGAGGAAGGGGTAACTTTTCTAGTGTAATACTATTCAGGAATTTTTTGATTTACGAATTTAGGGATTTGAAATGCAGCGGAGACCTATGTGGTCATCTTCACTGCATTTCAAATCCCTAAATTCGTAAATCAAAAAATTCCTAATAAGGTTAGTATTTTTTCAGGTAGGCCCCTATTTTCTTGTGCAGCTCCGCTGTAACGGGAACTACCGGTAGCCTGAAATAGTTTTCGATAATACCTGCGTGGTGCAAAAATGCTTTGATACCGGCAGGATTATTTTCCGAGAACATCAGTTCAAAGCCTTCCAGCAAGTTATTGTTGAAAACACGGGCAGCAGCATAATCGTTGATCAGTGCTGCGTGTACCATGGAAGAGAAATCGGCAGCAAAATAGTTGGCCGCAACAGAGATCACCCCTTCCATTCCGCAGGCGATCTGGGCCAGTGCGAGGCCATCGTCACCACTTACCACGAGGAAGTCCTTTGGTTTATCGCGGAGGATCTGCATGCACTGCATCATATCACCGGAAGCTTCCTTCATACCTGCGATATTTTCCACTTCATGCGCCAGGCGCAGGGTGGTTTCCGCAGTCATATTACGGCCGGTGCGGCCGGGAACATTATACAGAATAACAGGCTTCGGAGAAGCAGCAGCAATGGTTTTATAGTGCTGAAAGATACCTTCCTGAGTAGGCTTGCTGTAATAGGGAGCCACGCTGAGAATAGCGGTGGCTTCATCCAGCGGGCATTTTTCCAGCCGGTTTACCACATCCCGGGTACAATAGTCACCGATGCCGATTACCACCGGCACCCGTTTCGATACCTTTTCGAAAGTAAATTTCATCAAATCCAGCTTTTCATCCGCAGAAAGAGTGGGAGTTTCGCCGGTTGTGCCTAAGGACACAACATAGTTTACGCCGCCTTCAATCACGAAATTGATCAGCTTTTCCAAAGCATTCCAATCTATGCTTTCATCTGCTTTAAAGGGTGTTACCAAAGCCACCCCCGTGCCTTTTAGTTGTTCCATATTGTGTTTACGGGAAAATGAAATTCGAATTCCGAAGGTCGAAATTCGAATTTTTTATCGTGATCTCTAAATTTTTTTTTAATGTTCTTCGTAAAAGCCCATACGGGAGAACTTATCGATCCGTTGTTCAATACGTGCATCCGGATCAATTTTCCTTAATTCCACCAGGGTTTCCTTGATGCGGATCTTCAGGAGATTAGCCATTTCATCGGGGTTTACATGTGCGCCACCGAGGGGTTCACGTACAATTCCGTCTACCAGGCCAAACTGGCTCATATATTCGGAGGTGAGTTTTAGCTCTTCTGCGGCCTTTTCCTTGAAATTCCAGCTACGCCAAAGGATGGTAGAACAGTTTTCGGGAGAAATGACCGTATACCAGCTATTTTCAAGCATTAATACCCTGTCGCCGATACCTATACCCAACGCACCGCCGGAGGCGCCTTCCCCTATTATAATGCAAATAACGGGCACTCTCAGCTTCACCATCTCAAAGAGATTGCGGGCAATGGCTTCTGCCTGCCCTCTTTCTTCCGCTTCCAGGCCGGGATAAGCACCGGGGGTATCTATGAGAGTAACGATAGGCTTATTAAATCTTTCGGCCAGTTTCATGAGGCGGAGGGCCTTACGATAGCCTTCAGGATTGGCCATCCCAAAGTTTCTGAGCTGGCGCATTTTGGTATTGATACCTTTCTGCTGTCCTATAAACATGACCGTTTCGCCATCCAGATCAGCGAAACCGCCTACCATGGCTTTGTCATCTTTTACATTCCGGTCGCCATGCAGTTCCGTAAAGTTGGTACACATCCTTTCTATATACGACATCGTATAGGGCCTATCGGGATGACGGCTCAGCTGTACCCGTTGCCACGGGGAGAGGTGCTCGTAGATGTTCTGACGGGTAAGGGCAATTTTTTGCTCGTACTCCCCTACAGTGGCAGATACATCTACACCGGACTTTTCACCGTTTTCCTTCAGCTTGGCCAGCTGTTCATATAAATCCGCTATAGGTTTTTCGAAATCCAGGAATTGCATAATTTGATTAAATTGGTTAAAGATCGGATGTAAAGATAGTGCTGAAATTTTTTTTTAAAAAGATTTGCTTAATTGAAAACTTTGTTGCTATCTTTGCAATCCCAAAACGGAACAACACAACCGATTGGAATACAAAAAGATAGCAAGTTCTTATTAATATTTTTGGATGGATCAGTAGTTCAGTTGGTTAGAACGCCGCCCTGTCACGGCGGAGGTCGCGAGTTCGAGTCTCGTCTGGTCCGCAAGCTTTAAAGTTTAAGCCGCATAAATCGTAAGATTGGTGCGGCTTTCTTGTTTTTAAGGGTATTTCCCCATACTTCCCCCTTTATTTTTCAGGATCTGCAACAATTTATAATTTACATACAGTTTCTCTTTCCCAACTTGTTCACTTTTCAGAAAACCTTCATTTTCCAATGCTTTTAAATAGCTTCCAACGGTTTTAAGGCTCCCAAGGCCCGCCATTCCCAGCTGTGAGCGTTTGGTATATGGTAATTTAAAAAGTGCTTCTACCAGGTCTTTGGAGTATAATTTGGGTAGTTTTTCCTGAATCTCTGCGCTCATCTGTTCTATCAGCTTTTCGATTTCAATGATCTGATTACGACCTTTTAATGCTGTTTGTTCTACCATATCTAACATATATAAGATCCATTCCGACCAGTTGCCTTCTTCCGTTACCTTTCTTAAATTTATATAATAAGCACTTTTATGTCTGATAATATAATCACTTAAATACAATGCTGGTGTAAATAACCTTTTCTGTTACCGGATTTTTCAATTGCATCCCAGGTACATTGCGGGTTCCTGATTTATTCTCTTTTATAATTTGCATAATAGCAATAAAAAGATTGGTGGTCAGTATTGGTTTCCTTTCAATCTCCTTTATTCCATACCAAAGCGCATTTCTATAATGAATAACTTCCTTAGTAGCTGAGGAGCTGCTCATCTTTTCAATGATAGAAGCCCTGAATAACTCATCTTGCGTAGTAATGATATTCTCAATATGGTTATTGCCTCTTTAAGTTCTGATAAAGCCCGGCTCGCAGCTATGTTTTTTTTAAGAATAGTGATATCCTCTATTACACCTTTGGGTGGTAATAAAGGCAAATCATTATAAGGAATCTCCGGATTGTAAGCCATCCCCTTTTTTAACATGAGTAATTGACGTTCTCAAAAGAAGAACGAGGGTTAATATAGCGAATTTTCGCCCTCGTTTTTACTTCATGGGTAAATTTCGCCCTCGTTGACATATTATTTCAGGTAACAGGAATAAAATATGCCGGTATACAAAAGAGCGAAAAATATTATTTAAAAGTGAACGATCAGCCTGGCTATAAAAAAAAAATTTTAATTTAATCGGGGAAATATTTGGTTGATTGAAATAATTATTTCTATATTTGCAACCCGAAACGGGGATAACAGTACGGCTGAAAAGCCCGCCCGTAGCGAGGATCAGTAGTTCAGTTGGTTAGAACGCCGCCCTGTCACGGCGGAGGTCGCGAGTTCGAGTCTCGTCTGGTCCGCAAGCTTAAAGTTAAAGCCGCATAAATCGAATGATTTATGCGGCTTTTCTGTTTTCCCGTAATAGTGGAAAATGAATGAAAAACATACCGTGATCCCTTGTTTAATCAATTCATTTTACTTAGATTTGAAATGCACTTAACATTAACAGATTCCACGTTGATTCCTGATACTTTGTATAACGAAGCAGTGTTGATACATCTTATATCACAAGGTGATGAGAATGCTTTTGCAAAATTATTTGAGCATTACCGGGATAAAATCTACAGCATTGCTTTAAAGCTTACACGTTCCAATACTTTAGCCGAAGAAATAGTGGAAGATGTGTTCTTGAAAATCTGGCTAAAGCGATCATCACTGGGTGAGATACAGAATTTCAGGGCTTATCTTTTCACCATTACACGGAATGATGTTTATAAAATATTAAAACAGATTTCCAAAAATTATAAGATCGCCTTACTTACTGATAATAATCCATCCCTGGCTCACAATGATACGGAAGACTATATAATGGAGAAAGAATATAGCTCATTATTGCAACGGGCTATTGACAGGTTACCCAAACAGCAAAAACAAGTATATCAATTAATGAAGGAACAGGGGTTAAAAAGGGAGGAAGCTGCTGATTTCCTTCATCTCCAACCAGAAACCGTCAAGTTTCATCTTGCACAGGCTATGAAAAATATCCGCTCCTTTTGTACCCTTTATTTAGACATGATGACAGGTATTATATTCTTCCTTTTTAGCTCAAACATTTAGCTTATAATCAAAAAAAATCTTAATTCTTATATCCGGGCCGCGTTCCACGCATTTCTATATCTTTCAGCATCTTCTTCATTTTTTCTGCCACCTCCGGATATTTATCTATTACATTCTTGACCTCTCCTTTATCACTTTCCAATTCAAATAATTGATCTGTTGTTGTCAGTCCCGTTTCAACATCCTTATCTTTAAGCCATGCAGGTGTTCCTTTTGTTTGTGGTGCTATAAATTTCCAGTTGTTATTGCGCAATGCTAAAGTAAAAGATTCTTCCAACATTGTTTGCCGCCCGACCAGCGATTGACCCAACAAAGCAGGCAGCATGTTATAGCTATCCGGCGCTTCCTGTTCATTTAATGGCTGCCCGGTCAATGCCGCAAACGACGCATAAAAATCAACCTGGTTGACTAACGAATTGCTGATGCCTGGTTTTATTTTTGCGGGCCAGGACACGATAGTAGGTACGCGGGTCCCTCCTTCATAGGCGCTGTATTTACCTCCTTTAAACGGCCCCGCAGGTTTATGATCCCCTACCAGCTTCGCCGATTCATCCTCATACCCATCATCTAAAACAGGGCCATTATCGCTGGTAAAAATAACCAGGGTGTTGTGGGTTAACCCAAGCTTATCCAGCATCTTCATCACTTCACCTGTTGTCCAGTCCATCTGGGCGATGGCATCTCCCCGACGCCCCATGGTAGTTGCTCCTTTAAACCTGGGATGAGGTTCACGTGGTACATGTATATCCGTATAAGATAAAAAAAGGAAAAAAGGGTTGTCTTTGTTTTCATGTAGAAATGCTTTCGTCTGGTTTACCAGCACCGTTGCGATTTCCTCATCTTTCCACCACGCAGATTTACCACCTGACGTATACCCTATCCTACTAATACCGTTAATGATGGTGTTGCTATGCTGGGTATCTGCCCTTACTTTCAGTAAGCCCGGAGACTCCAAGCCTGTGGGTTCACTTCCAATTTTATGGTCATAATTTACTTCAATAGGATCTGCAGGATCCAGATTAAAAACCCGGCGGTTTTCTACAAACACGCAAGGAACCCGATCCAATGTTGCCGGCACCAGAAAGGAATAATCGAAGCCGATTTCAAGCGGCCCCGGACTAATATCACCGTTCCAGTCTATAGTCCCATCTCCTAAACCCAGGTGCCATTTCCCTATTACAGCGGTGGTGTATCCCGCTTGCTGTAACATACCGGGCAAAGTAGGCGTACCGGGTCTGATTAACAAAGGTGCGTCTCCGGGAAGTATAGCGGCATTATTCCTGAAGGCGTAACTACCGGTCAGCATTGAAAACCGGGAGGGCGTGCAGGTGGCAGCCGTACAATGTGCATCTGTAAACACTAAACCATTACTGGCCAGCTGATCGATGTGCGGCGTTTTTACACGCGTGGCGCCATAGCATCCTACATCACCGTATCCTAAATCATCGGCGTACATAATGATAATATTGGGTTTGGATGGTTGCTCCTTCTGTGTACAGGAAGAGGCAATTATTGCCCATATTATTACCAGAAAATAGAAAGGCTTCAAGGTATAATTCATAAAAATATTTTAGCGCTGCTGTATGTTCACTTCATCCGGCCACTTAACGGTTTTCCCTGTTTGTTTAACAACAGGCAATTGCGCGTTATATGACTTCAGTTTTTCGGTCAGCAGCTTTGCCATTTGAATAGCTTTCTGCGGATGAACAGCGGATAAATCCTGTTGTTCTCCTATATCATTTTTCAAGTTGTACAATTCTATTTTGCCCGTTTTTTGAAAATAGAGCGCTTTCCAATCTCCCTGGCGAACAGCGCTCACCCAGGCGTAGCCCCAGTTGTTAGACCGGTTGTTGGGGAAATTCCATACCAATGCTCTTGTTGTATCCGTATACAAAGGGTCTTTCAATACCGGTACAAAACTTTTACCATCAATTTTCTGCACCGTTTTATAGTGTTTCACTTTTGCCATTTCAAGAATGGTGGGAAAAAAATCGTCTATACATACATATTGCCGGGTGGTGGTGCCGGGTGCTGTTACACCTGGCCATTGCACCATCATGGGTTCGCGGATACCACCTTCATACAAAGAACCTTTTCCGCTACGCAGCGGATAATTTTGCGTATTCGCTTTTCCGCTGCGGGGAGGGTTACTCAATCCGCCATTATCTGACATGAAAATAATGATGGTGTTTTCAGTAAGATGGCGGTCTGCTACATATTGCATTAAGGTTCCCAGACTGGCGTCCATTCCTTCCACCAATGCCGCATAGGCCGCTTCTGCGTTGTCCAATCCCATTTTTCTATACTTATCAAAATACCGGGGATCCTTATCAAAAGGAATATGGATCGCAAAATGCGACATATACAAAAAGAAAGGTTGTTTTTTCTCCAATGCTATATCCATTTCATGGGTAGCTTCTGAAGTAAGGGCGTCCGTAAGAAAGGTAGACGTACCCCAATATTTTTCCAGGCCCGGTACAGCGCGCAGATTGGTTTTACCGGGAACGTTGCCATAGTTTTCCTCTCCTAAATAAGAAGCGGGGCTCCCTAGCGCCCCGCCTCCAATATTAACCTCAAACCCCATTGTCAAAGGATCGGCGCCGGGTGTACCGGCAGTGCCAAAGTGTCCTTTACCGCATTGAATAGTGCGGTATCCCGCGCTTTTCAGCACCTGCGGTAATGCAGTAACATGTACAGTGCTGTTTATTCCTTTTACAGGACTAAGGCCATTCAGATTCCATGCGGGACTATTCAGCACAAGATCTTCCTGGTCTGTCGATTTATCTTTACCCGAAATCCAGTTGGTAACACGGTGACGGGAAGCGTTCATACCCGACATCAGGCTTACACGTGATGGCGTGCAGACGGTATTTGCGTATGCATTCGTGAACTTCATCGATTGTTTTGCCAACTTTTCCATATTAGGGGTATGGAATTTTCTGTTTGCCGGTGTAATACTGTCCCAAAACGGAACTGATGTATCCTGCCACCCCATATCATCTACCAGAAACAAAATAATATTGGGTCGCTGCTGCGCGCTGAGTGCAACACATGACATCATCAACATCCCTAAAACAACCAATTTCATTCTTTTCATTTTCGTGTATAAACTATGCGGTTATAAATCAATTCCGTTTACTTTTTAATACTGATTTTGATCACCCCAACAGCGTATGCAGGTACATTTATAGCGTTATTGACAGCTACTTTAGATGTAACAGGCACCACATTATCAGGTGCTTCCACCGTATTTTTGGCATACAACGAACCGGAAATATGACTCAGCTCCGCAGTTGCTCCCTGAAGCGATACTCCTTTGATGTCAATCCTGATATCCCGCGCTGCCTGGCTTTTATTAATAAAAGGTACGTAGATCGTTTTACCATCTTTTGAGAGATAAGAAAATGCCGTGATGTAGTCTACATCTACGTCAATTACTTTTGTTGCACCTTGTCCTGGTACCAGATTTCCTTTATTATCCTTATCCTGGATCCACGTGGCTGTTTTAACGATGTACCCGCCGTTGTTTTTAACCGTTGTTGCCAGCCTCTCAGCAGAGTTCTTCACAGCGCCTGCTACCAGCGAATATGCATGACCAACAGGGCTGTTTACAGGTATGTTTCCTTTCCAGAACCTGGAGCTTTTAATGGACGGAGTGGGTGAAATAGAATAAAACTTAATATAGGAAGTGGTTACATCATCGTTATCCGCCCATCTTAAATAATAGTCTGCCTCCACTATCCCTGTAAACAAATTATTAGTGAAGTTTTTTTCATCCGCTTGTTTTCCGATACCGGAGATATAGCCGGTTTCTGTCATCCAAACTTCCTTCCCTGGGAAAATGGCTTTCCATTGGCCAATAGATGCTTCAACTGTTTTCTTTGATATGGCGAATATCTTATCCTTTCTGAATTGCGGACCTTCAAGATTACGGTCAGAGGTTCTTAAGTAACTGTGAATAATAATTGCATCATAAAAATCCCGCGGATAATTATCACTGATTCTTCTACATAGCAGATCCACGTCCTCTCCACGTAATTGCTTATCGATCATGTACGCAAGGATACCTATTTTAACCTGGGGGAATATTTTTTTAACCCGGCGTGAAATACCTTCGCAGGTTGCCATGTATTTATCAATATTATACAACTGGTGGGGGATTCCCTGCACATTTTCAGCTCCCTTAGGGCCAATAAGTTCATTCCCCAATTCCAGGTACTTTACCGTTAGTCCCCTGTCTTTCAGGTGCTGCATCCAGTCCACCAGATGGTCAGCTGGAGTTTTACCCGCTGGCGCAAATGACACGTTACCCACATAATAGATATCCGCGCCTAACTGATTGGAGTAGTTCAGAAAATCTTCATAGCCATACTTGCCCCTCACTTCCGTACTTCTGGTGCCTTTATGTATATACTCCTGTAAATAACTATCTCTGAATTTATTAACCGATACTCTGTACTCCTCCTCTGTTTTGTAATCCTCTCTTTTGACCATGTCTTCGGGAACAATCTTCTTAATTTCCTCCGTCATGAAATCATCGTTCTTCCAGTCATACCAGTTAGCGATAGTACCTCCGGGGAATCTCGTGATAGTAGCGCCGGATTCCTTCATCATTTTCACATAGGGTGCTTCATTGAAACGGTGATGAGGTGTGGAAGTAATAACATACTCATTAAATCCAAAGTTCATCTTTACCGGCTTTCTTGCCGATGCGTCAATACTTATAACAGCCGCAGGTTTTTTCGCAGGTTCCAGCCATATATCAGGATAAGTAATGACATCTTTTCCTATTTTTATTTCCAGCTCCTTTGTTAAAAAACTCCCTTTTGACGCCTGTACGATGTAATCACCGCTGAGGTTCGAAGCATTAATGTTATAGACGCCTTTATTATCTGTTTTAAGACTTTGAAGCGGCGATACCCTTCGGGTATCAGCAGTCTTGAATATTTTAATGGTTACACCTGCTATTGGTTTAAGGTCGCCGGTTGTTACTTTTCCAGCGATACTGTTTACACTCACTTGGCTTCCGCCTGGTGATGTATCTTCCACCATAACCTTCATAGCATTTGCATGCACGCCAGATCTTTGACTGGCATGTGTCGGACTGGTTGCCATTGCAACAGCCGCCGTGATAGCCAGGATTTTTATTCTGCCTATAATTTTATTGCCAGCCTTTCCGAAGAAAGAAGCGCCGATATATTTCTTTTTCATTTGCTAAATATTTATTGCGCCTGAGCAATCCATTTCCCTTACTTTTTGATACTGATTTTAATCACGCCAACAGCATATGCAGGTACTTTTATGTTACCGTTAACAGCCACTTTCGTGGTAACAGGTACGATGTGAGCAGGTTCTTTAACCGTATTCCTGCCAAACAGCGGACCGGAGATATGCTGCAACTCCGCCGTTGCACCTTTTAGCGTTACCCCTGCAATAGCCAGCTTAATATCCCTTGCTGCCTGACTTTTATTAACAAAAGGAACATAGAGGGTATTGCCATCTTTGGAAAGGAACGAGGAGGCGGTGATATAATCCACGTCTACGTCAATTACTTTTGCTTCACCTTTTCCTGGGATCAGCTTACCCTGCCCGTCTTTGTTTTGTATCCACGCGGCTGTTTTCATGGTGTAGCTGCCGTTATTTTTAACCGTGGTGGTAAGTCTGTCGGAAGCGTTTTTCACGGCGCCTGCAACCAATGAGTAGGCATAACCTACCGGTGTGTTTACAATGCTGTTATCTTTCCAGAATCTGGAACTTTTTATATAGGGGGTAGTAGATATAGAATAGAATTTAATGTAAGAAGTAACGGCATCATCGTGATCGGTCCATCTTAG
The DNA here is from genome assembly GCF_964033635.1 of Chitinophaga sp. MM2321. Classification (NCBI taxonomy): domain Bacteria; kingdom Pseudomonadati; phylum Bacteroidota; class Chitinophagia; order Chitinophagales; family Chitinophagaceae; genus Chitinophaga; species Chitinophaga sp. MM2321. Next base: position 745,045 of record NZ_OZ035533.1, on the reverse strand, counting down.
AAAGTAGTCTGCTTCCAGCATTGCCGTAAACATATTCGTGGTGAAATTTTTCTCATCATCCGGCGTACCTGCGATATATCCGGTTTCCGTCATCCAGATTTCCTTACCGGGGAATACTGTTTTCCAGTGATTAACAGAAAACTCAACGATTTTTTTTGACAATGCAAATATTTTATCCTTTCTGAACTGTGGGCCTTCGGCGTTACGGTCAGTCGTTCTTAAATAGCTGTGTATGATGATGGCATCATAGAAATCTCGGGGATAGTTATCATTAATTTTTCTACAAATCAGGTCTATTTCGCTTCCGCCTAATTTATTACCAAGGCCATCCGCGAGAATGCCGATTTTAACCTGCGGAAATATCTTCTTCACCCGTTTGGAAATATCCTGACAGGTAGCCATGTATCTATCCAGGTCATACATCTGGTTTGGAATGGCTTGTGTGTTCTTAGATCCGTGGGGACCGATGAGTTCATTACCGAGTTCCAGGTATTTCACGGTCAGGCCACGTCCTTTCAGGTGTTGCATCCAGTCTACCAGATGATCCGCCGGATTTTTACCGCCTGGCGCAAACGACACGTTACCCACATAATAGATATCAGCGCCTATCTGAGCAGACATATCGCGAAAATCTTCGTAACCGTATTTACCTCTCACTTCTTTACTGCGGGTACCTTTACTAATGTACTCGTCCAAATAGTTATCCCTGAATTTTTTCAGCGTCTCCTGATAATCCTCTTCTGTTTTATGGGCTTCTCTTTTGACCATATCTTCGGGCACTATTTTCTTGATGTCCTCCGTCATGAAATCATCGTTCTTCCAGTCATACCAGTTAGCGATGGTACCTCCGGGAAAGCGCATGATATTAGCGCCGGATTCTTTCATCGTTTCTACATAAGGCGCTTCATTAAAACGGTGATAAGGTGTGGCGGCGATCACATATTCATTGAATCCGAAGCTCATCCTTACCGGCTTTTTCACCGAAGCATCGATGCTGATGACGGCGGTAGGTTTCTTCGCTGGTTCCAGCCACAGGTCGGGGTAAGTAGTTACGCCTTCGCCGATTTTTATTTCCAGCTCTTTTGTTAAAAACTTTTGTTTCGACGCCTGTACAATATAATCGCCGCTCAGTTTTGAAGCATCAATATTATACAAACCCTTACTGTCTGTTTTCAGGCTTTGCACCGGTGTGGTCCTTTTTGTATCTGTAGCCTTGTATATCTTAATGGTCACGCCTTCGATCGGTTTCAGATCGCCTGTTGTTACCGTTCCTGCGATCGCATTTGCAACTACCGGATTTTCACCGGTAGCCGCATGCACCACGATACCTTTAGCCGACTTTGTATGATCAGTGGATTTCGGGGCCGCATACGCCGCACTGGTTGCCAAAGCAACCGATGCAATTACAGGCAGCAACTTGAGGCTTCCTTTAAATTTATTTCCAACTATTCTGAAGAAAGAAGTACCGATATATTTTCTTTTCATTTGTTACGTATTTGTTGCGTTGTAATGGTCGTTTTATTTCGACTTTAATAATTGCGGAACGGGATTCTCCACCATTCCAGGCTTACGGGTGCCTTTCCCTTTAACATTCAGATCACCTAATTCATTTCGGGCCTGTGCGGCGTATTTCATCAGCCGGGCAACCACGTCAGGGTGATCTGCAGATACATCCATTTCCTCTTTTATGTCTTTTCCGAGATCATAAAGCGCCAGTTTTTTACCGGGACCAAATTTGCCCTGGTGTACATTCGCTAACGCCGTATCCGTAGGAACAATCAGCTTCCAGGTTCCGGAACGGATGGCCTGCAATTGTTCCAGCTGATAATAATACAAAACGTCGCGGGGTGACGGGGTATCCGGATTCCTCATTAAAGGGAGCATATCCTTCCCGTCTACCACTAGGTTTTTGGGCAACTGGAAAGATACCAGCTTAGCTAATGTTGGCATAATCTCTAAACTGGTGACCAGTTGATTACAAACCTTACCGGCTGGAATTACGGCTGGCCAGCGCATCAGGCAAGGAACCCGCATCCCACCTTCGGCGGTACTGCCCTTATATCCGGACAACGGAAGATTACTGCCTCCATAACGTTTGTCGGCGCCATTATCCGAAGTGAAAATAACCAGGGTGTTATCATCCAATCCATTTTCTTTCAATGCCCGGTTTATCTCACCCATCGACCAATCAATTTCTTCAACAGCATCTCCATAAATACCGTTGGCAGATTTTCCTCTGAACTGGTCGCTGGCATATACCGGCGTATGCGGCATCGCATGAGGCAAATAAATAAAGAATGGTTTATTCTTATTCTTTTTGATAAACGCGACCGCTTCTTCGGTATAACGTTTGGTGATGGTATTCTGGTCAACCGGTGCTTCAATCACTTCTTCGTTCCTCATGAGCGGTAATGGGATGGCTGCGCGGCCCATATCATTGCTGTAGGGTATGCCAAAGTAATAATCGAACCCTTGCCTGGTAGGCAGGAAAGCACGCTGATCACCCAGGTGCCATTTACCAATACAAGCGGTGGTATACCCTTTGCGCTTCAGCACCTCAGCGATGGTGATTTCATTCGGATTGAGTCCTTTTTTGCTTTCAGGAAAAAGCACCTGCCTCCCTACGCTTCCAATCGGACGCTCATTCGCCTGCATGTCTACCCGCCGCGGATAACAACCTGTCATTAAAGCGGAGCGAGATGGCGTACATATACTGCTGGCTACATAAAAATCGGTAAACCGGATTCCCTCTTTACCCATTTGATCAAGGTTAGGAGTTCTATTCTTTTCCGATCCATAGCAAGTCAAATCTCCATAACCCATATCATCTGTAAAAACAATAATGATATTGGGATTTTTGGAAGTGGGCTTCCCGGATTTACCCTGACCATCCGCCAATAGTGCAGGCATCAGAAAAAACAAAAAAAGTAATTTATGCATACGACTGTATTTAAACTGTTTTTATTCCAGGCGGTTTCATGACTTAGTCAATCAGTATAAAAAGGCCGGATCTGGGCTTTACTGATTTTGTGATGGAAGTAGTGTGAGTGCCTAATTTCTTCTTTTCATATACATCTTTAACCTTTACTTTACCGGATATACCGAGGTCGCTAAAGTTTAACTGAATGTTTTTATTCGCCGATTTATTCCTGTTTATTAACAAGGCAGCCACTCGTCCGTCTTTCAACTTCTTGGCCCATATTTCGGTATCGCCATCCACTTTTATCCGGGTTCCCTGTTCAGTAGGATCCTGATCAATCATAATCGCATCTCTATTAAGCAGAATACTCTTTTCTTCTTTCGTCATATTGATCAGATCACTTCCAATCATCAGCGGGGAAGTCATAATACACCAAAGTGCGAAATGCACTTTTTGTTCTTCGTGTGACAACCCCTGTGCACCGGTCACCAACATGTCGGGATCATTCCAATATCCGTTACCGGCAAATTTCGCCAGCTTATTATTCTCGTCCGCAATACCCATCACACTTTTGTACGGATGAAATTCTTTGGGGATTTCATCGAAAAAGGCGCCATGTCCAACTTTCGGGCTGATATCACTGGTGGTACGCACCATGTTGGAGATGTCCTTGCTCCAATCACGAAATTTGTACGCGCTGATGCTCAATACAATATCTGACTTGCTTTCTTTCAGAATTTTACTCCATTTTACATAAGTATCTTTCAATACATCTTCATCCCAACCGGGTGTAAATCTGCATTTATCTAGCTTGATAAAATCTACGCCCCAGGCAATAAATTGTTTTATCTGTACTTCTTCATTACCAAATCCACCCACTGCATCACCGCCACAATCATGCGTACCGGGAACGGTATGCAGGCCAAATTTAAGCCCCTTTGAATGTGCATAATCTGCCAATGCTTTTATGCCATTAGGGAATCTTTCGGCGTGAATAAGCAGCTCTCCATTGGGACCCAGTTTGGTATCTCTCCAACCACCGTCCACAACAACGTAGTTGTAGCCCGTACCCCGAAACTCTTTCCCCGACAGGATATCAATGACTTCTCTCACCACTTTCTCATTGATATTTCTTTTAGCATACCAGTTCCAGCTATTCCATCCCATCGGAGGAGTGGGAGATAAGCGGTGAATATCCTGTGCTATCGTGTATTGGCTGGTTATAAACAAAAGAATAACCGCAAAAATTCTCTTCATAGTTGTAATAATTATACTTAATAATCTGTTTCACATTTTCCTTACTACTATTCGTAAGAAAACAATTTAGTCGTTAACACGATCGGTTCGTTTGCCAGGAACTGAAGCAGGATATTATGATCTGATCCACGCCCGGTTTCATCCCCGTTTAACCGGCGTTGTTTCACCCATTGGCCGTCTCTATATACCAATTCGTAGGCCCAAAGGAGTTCCGCATGTGGCAATCGTTTAGAGGTAGAAAGAAAAGTCAGGTTGAATCCATCACCGGTTACCAGAAACTCATTATTTTCCTTTGCGATAATGATTCCATATGCCGGCAATTCGCGATTTTTAAGCGCTTCAATTTTCAACTTGTAATCCCCTATCTCCAGTATTTTTGTTTCACCGGCAGGTACCAGTACCCCTCTCATTTTCCCGGTGCCCTGGTATTCGGTGATAATCGGCAGCAGCTTTGAAAGGGTACCATAGCTGTTGCGCAACACTGTGGTATCTTTTGCTTCCAGTCTGTTGTCGATGCCGAACGGAGAAAAACATAACGCGTCTTCCCCCACCGCATAGAATACATTCGCCGCCATGTTTGCATTGATATTGGCTTCCGGAATAAACAACGGATTACCCATCCGTTTAAACAAACCACAGATCACATCAAAATCGGGGCGATAAATATCCGGCGCCAGGAAGTCGAGATGAGGAGCGGCTGCCTGATAAACGGGGACCATTTTCGCAGTAGGTCCTCCACTTGGGTAGTCACCGGGTTTGGGCACCCCCTTTGGTCCTTCCAGCCAGGCATTTGCAAACATCGGCAATGGGTATTCCCGCTTGCCTGCCATGGCCACCTTATCAATGTAGCTCGCAATATACCAGGCCATAAAAATTTCCGCTGCATCTTCACCAAATATCTCGGACCAGTTGCCATTGGTTTTATAATTCGATTTCTTCCAGATGGCATCAAATTCCAGGATCAAAGTATTTTTGTTTTTCCTGAGAAATGAAATCAGTTCATCAGGCACTTTAGATTTAAAATACTTTTCAGCTACGGGGCTATAATCCCTGGGGAAGTTTCTTACGCCCGGTTCATTTTGTACCTGCACCGCAACAACGGTATTTTTATCGCTATCAATTTGTTTAAGGTGCTTCATAACAGCCGCTAATGCTTTCCCATCCGCCATCCATGCTTCCTCTGCAAAACAAGACAGCGCATTTGTATTTTTACCTTCAGGATTCTGGCGGTGAGGGAAACGCTTTAGATCCTGCCGCACCCATGCCGGAGGATAGGAAGAGCCTGCATTTTTCCAGGTAGCAAACCAGAGTAAAACCAGTTTCATATCATGTATCCTTGCTTTGGCTATCAAAGCATCCAGACTGGAAAAATCGAAACGGCCCTCTTCCGGTTCAATCATTTCCCATGTGATGGGAGCCAATACCGCATTCAGATGCAGCCTTTTCAACTGTGCCCACACAGGTTCCATGTAATCCATACTCGATCCGGCCGAATTCGTTAATTCTCCGGAAAGCAAAACAATAGGTTTACCATCAACAATTAATTGCATGGAATTTCCTTGCTTTTTTAAATGCGGAATTGACGACTTCACCTGTGCATTTACATGTAAGTAAACAAGCACCATTATCATCAAAAAAATCTTTTTTTTCATCCGGTAATTATTAATACGCATTCAAGTTTTTCAAACCAATACTTTATCCTTCTCCCGGTAAAATGGGTAATGGAACCATATCCCGATAGCGGATCATCCATTGATGCAGCGCCTTTTTCAACTGATATTCAATATCCTTGTACGCTTCTTTTCCGTACAGGTTATTGAATTCGTCCGGATCATTTTCGAGATCAAATAATTCGAACATGGGCCGCTGCGGCGTAAACATGGTAGTCTGCGCAAATCTTGGTTCCAGCTTTCCTTGTTTGCTGAGTGTTACCAGTTCTTTCCAGAAAGGGCTTTTCCCAAAATCCACCGGTTGATAGTTGAGATAATACATCGGGTTGTAGATGAGCTTAAATCTTTTACTGATAACAGTTCTCGACAGATCAAAACCACCGGACGACGTGTCAGGAAGCGCAGATCCGTGCGGACCACGAACAGCAAAAACATATTCCCTGTCAGGCATCTTTTCATTTTTGAATGTAGGCAGAAAGCTTTGGCCTTCTATTTCCTTTGTTGATTTGATTCCGGCAACTTCCAGAAAAGTTGACACCAGGTCTTCACCTGATACCAGGTGATTGGAAACCGAGCCGGGTTTAATAACACCGGGCCATTGTGCAACGAGTGGTACATGTAATCCACCCTCGTACAAGGTTCCTTTCCCACGGAGTAAAGCCGCCCCGTTATCTCCCATAAAAACAACCAATGTATTTTCAGTCAGATTTCTTTTCTCTAATTCTTCCAGCAGTAATCCAACGCGTTGATCCAGCCGCTGAATTTCCCCGTAATGCGCAGCGAGGTCTTCTCTCAACAGCTTGGTATCAGGCATGCCGGCCGGCACCTTTATTTTGGTAGGATCAGGTTCAAATTCCTTTGCTGTAAAAGGACGGTGAGGATCACTGTAACATGTTTGTATAAAAAACGGTTTTCCCTTAGGCACCTCGTCCAAAAACTCCCTGAATTGATCGATTGTTTTTTCATCATCTTCCTCAATCTTCACATAATTAAGTCTTTTCGCAAAGGTGACCATACCATATTTTTCAAAGGCTTCGTCTGACTCCTTCGGTCCGTTGCCGGAACCATCCAAATGATAATTTCGTCCGCAAAGACCTGTGTAATAACCGTTCTGTTTAAGGATCTCCGGTCCGGTAATAATGTCTTTGTTTAGCGGAGCTGTAAACCGCAGCATCTGAAGGTCCAGTACATTTCTGCCTGTCATGATAGACGCTCTGGACAGCACGCACTGCGGAGCCGTTGTGTAGGCTCTATCAAACCTCACACCTCTCTTCGCGATCTTGTCGATATTAGGCGTTTTCAGATCCGGATGATCGTAGCAGCTTAAATAAGGCGCGCTATGATCATCCGAGAGGATCAATACTATATTTGGTTGCAGATTACCTGTAGCTTTGTCTGGAACAGTACCGCAGGCTGTTAAAAATGTCAGTACAACCCAACCGAAAAAAAAATTTCTTGAAGTCATATTTAGTATCATATTTTCTTGATGCCGGAAATATTATTGGCAGATAACGGGCACGATTTCAGTTATTGGAAATAAATATTTTTCTCACGAGGTCTCCCTATATAAGAGTACGTTTAGCCCACATTCGGGTGGGTGTATCCGTGAATTTATTTCGTTACAGATGACATATCTCCCCGGATCTTTCTATTACCAGAAAAAAAGATAAAGCGCCGCCAGTATAATGGACAAAATAATGGCGCCAAGATTAAACTGTCTGCTGGTATAAAACATCGATCTTTTTATGTCAATGGCTTTGTCAGCTGGCCCTTTTGATTCTATTCTACTGATGACAACAATAATGGCCGATAAGATCAGGAACACTACCAATACCCGGTTCATAAATGGCAGCTGGGGCAGGAATACTTTCAGCATCACAGACAAAGGTATCGCCGCAATGGCTGCCCATAAAACGGCATTCGAAGTAGCCCGTTTCCAGAAAAGTCCAAACCCGAAAATGGCAATGATCGCAGGGCTGATGAACCCTGTATACTCCTGGATAAACTGAAATGCCTGATCCAGGTCACCCAGTAGCGGCCTTGCTAAAACCACTGCTATCATTAACGAAACAACCGCCGAAATCCGTCCTACCAAAACAAGCTTCTTCTCACTCGCCTTCGGGTTGAGATAGTTGATATAGATATCCATTGTAAAAATGGTGGAAGCACTGTTTCCCATCGAAGAAAGAGAAGATACGATGGCGCCGATCATGGCTGCAATGACAATTCCTTTTGCCCCTGTCGGCAGAAATTGGTTAATGATCCACGGATAAGCCCCATCGGGCTTAACCATATCGCTTTTTAAAACGAACGCGATAATACCCGGTAATACCACGATTACCGGTAACAGGATTTTAAGAAACCCTGCAAACAACATTCCTTTCTGTGCTTCCTTCAGATCCTTAGCCGCCAGCGCACGCTGTGTGATATACTGATTGCATCCAAAGTAAGCAAGATTAAGCACCCACATTCCTCCGATCAGTACACTGATACCAGGCAGCAGATCATAATGTGGATTATCTTTCGGCAGAATCATATGAAATTTTTCAGGAGCAACAGCCAGTACCTGTTGAAACCCTGCTATAATTCCGTTTCCGTTACTGACTGCATCCAGCGCAAAAATGGTCGTCAGCAATCCGCCTATAATCATAAACGTAACGTGGATCACATCTGTCCACGCCACTGCCATTAATCCGCCATAAATCGAATAGATAGCGGAAAATAAAGCAAGCCCGATAATACAGTGCATCAAACCAACATTCAGTACGGTGCTGAGAAATAACGCTCCCAGATACAGTACAGCGGTGAGGTTAACGAATATATACAGTACCACCCAAAATACAGCAAGACTGGTACGTACCCTGTTATCAAAACGACTCTGAAGAAATTGCGGCATCGTATATATTCCCTTTTTCAGATAGATGGGAATAAAATATTTAGCTACCACAATTAGTGTAAGCCCACCCATCCATTCGTAGGAGGCAATACCCAACCCAATCACATATCCCGATCCGGACATTCCTACAAACTGTTCTGCGGAAATATTAGACGCGATGATGGATGTTCCGATAGCCCACCAGGTCAACGTTTTTCCTGCAAGAAAATAATCCTGTGAAGTTGTCTCGTGGCCTTTTTTCTTACGTGAAACGTACAACCCAACAATGACAATGATCAGGCTGTAGGTACAGATCACCAGAAAATCAATAGTCGAAATACTCATATGGTACTATTTTGAAAAAGCAAATAATTCATTTTGATCCGCCTGTATGACCATGTCAATAAAAGGGTGATCCTCCGGCAAACCGGTATACCTGCATAGTGTAGTCAACAATCCATTCTGTGCTAAAGATGTACGGACTTCCAGGGATCCTTCGTCCGTTGATCCTTCATACCTGATGGCCGCAGCAGTGGCAGTGGCATAAGCATATGGCTTTCTGCCATGTTTTAAACACAATAGCGCCGGGCCCACCAACCGCTCATTTATGCCCAGTTTTTTTCTCAGGTCCCGCGCATTCCTTTCTATCAAATCCTCCAATGTTTCATCCTTGTATTTCGTCAAAGCCAATAAATGAAATCTGTCCTGCTCCTCCGGATCGAAACCATACTCTCCGATCAACCCGAATTTGGATTCTGACTGGATCTCTTCGATAAAACCATTTAATTCCGGTGCATTAGCAGCTTCGTGGAGAAACTGGTATCCATTTAACCAGCCGACATAACTGATAGGACCATTCGTGCCATTGAACGTAAATAGCTTACGCACCAGCTCATTTTCAAAATGTTTTTTAGGCATCAATCCTGGAAATACAGGGATAGCGCCCTTATATGCGTCTTTGTCAAAAGGTAGCACCGACCAATCCTGTGTTTTTAATGCCAAAGGTTCCTGTTGCAGGATCAGGTCATCCGGCAGCATGACTGAACAGAGGATCTGTGTCTCCACTAATCCTAGTTTATTGGTAACAAAATCCCGGAAATCATTCCCGGCATTTTCCAACAGTCTTTCTTTTATCAATACAGACGGGCGGTACGCATTCTCACAAATAAGCCAGTTAACTGGCAAGCTGTGGTCCCGCTTCATCAGCAACTCTTTAATAACATCCGTCATACCGAGCATGTTAGGAGCGCCTACCGCAGTAATAAAAAGGTCTACCTTTTCAAAGACCTTCCTCATGCCTTGATGATCGCTTATATGAAAGCTTCCGCTAACAGGAATATAGCGTGTCATCTCAGGCTTTCCGGCTACCTGTACCCTAAACTGTTTTTCCGTGTTCAACAGTTCTACGGTATCCCGGTTGTTATCCACAAAATACAGGTCGTACCCACCATCATAAAAGAGGCGGCCAATAAAACCACGCCCGATTTTTCCGGCACCAAAAATTAAAATTGATTTCATCAAGAATATCCTCCTTTAAAAAGATTTAGTATAACGAATGAACTGGCTGTATTGGTCTACATACAAGTCCGTCATTCTCATATCAGGATTCAGCCTGTCGGTTTGCTGTAGCGCTGCTATATAATTTGTTATGTCATCATTCTTCAACTCCGCTGCCATTAATAGGATGGTTCCAAGTATCGATAATTCCGCCTCCTGAAACACAAGCAGCGGTTTCCCCATCACATCTGCCCTCAGCTGATTCCATACATTATTTCTGGCTCCGCCGCCACCTATTTTAATCATTGCAGGGCTATTACCCGGCATTGATTCAAAGCTTAAACGGCGGGCAAAAGCCACTCCGGTTAGTACCGCTTTGAATAGATGCGCCATGTCATGATGCGTTTTCAGGTTGATAAACCCTCCACTGAGATGATTATTCCAGAATGGCGCCCTTTCTCCTTCGAGGTAGGGAATGAAAAGCGGACAGGAAAGTGGGCTGATATTTAGTGTGCTGGTAGATAAACCCGTCAGGTTTTCATAATTGAGTGGCTGACGATATATTTTTTCAAAGAACCAACTGATCAAATTCCCACCTGTTTGCGTACTTCCGTACAAAATAGATTCGTTCTGCTGTAAACAGGTTTGTAAAAAACGGTCTGATTTAACCTGTTCATTACCGAGTCGTTTTCCGGCAATCTCTGAGCTGTTGCTTAAAATAAATCCCTCCTCCTGCTTTAAATCAAGCGCGGCAAAGGATGCATAGAAGTCTGCTACTCCAGGGAATACAAAGGTTTCAGTGGGCAGGCTCCATTTTTTTTTCCACATCTCCAGCATTGTAAAAAACCGGTCATTACTTACTTCGGGTAAATTGTCCGTAGAAATATTTAATGCATCAAGTATATCCTTCGAGTAAGCGCGCGTTATCCGATGGCAAAGGCTGACAGCCGTGCTGAAATGAGTGAAATAACCGCCTGTTAAACGATGAAATATTGCATCCGATATCTGCAGAATAATATGGTTTCCGGCGTTATTATGTTGGTGATGGTGAAGGATTTTCGTAACAAGCCAATTCGTTGCAGGAGGAAGGAACGTTCCTAAATATTGTTCTGCGCTGTTGTCTTTGAAGAGTGTTCTGATTCCCGGTAGTGCCGGCTCACAAGTGTGATCAGACCAGATTGGGAAAAAATCATTGACAGGTACCGCTGCGTCTTTATCCCAATTCAAATAACTGGACACGTGGCCGCTGATACCGATGTGGATTTTTTTCACCTGCTGCTCCAGACAATATTGGCCAAGATGTTTCAGGCATTCCATTACGATGGCTTCAATTTTAGAGAAGCTGTTTAGTGCCTGACCGGGAAAAGCACTGACTGTTTCATTCCGCCAACTTCCAATGATACGGAAGCTGTTGTTTATTCCAACGATGGCTACCCCGCATTTGATGTTGGTGGTCCCGATATCGATCGCAGCAAAGGCGGAATGTGTAGTGGAATGATTCACGGGTGATATTATTTGATAAAATTTCGATAAAATACTGTCGGTTTAAACGCTACTTACGCTGACTTTCCAACACAATCATCTGAAACAGGAGATCGTTGGTATCCAGATTACAATATTGTTGCAGCATCCAGCCAACTCCGTGAAGTGCCCGGGTTGTTTTCATTGAAATCTCTTCGTCTTCATACTGTAAGGCTGCCAGCACACCAGCAATGATGGCCCGGGGAACCACATGATGTTTCAAAGCCAAATTGGCCGGTCCTATAAGCCGGTCATCGTTCCTTAATTTCCGTACAGGATCGGCGGCATTCCTTAGAATTGGGTCCGGTATGGCGGGGTCTGCAAATTTATCCAGGGCACTTTGTACCCATGCTTGCTGTTCTGCAGGATCAAAGCCGAATTCGGCCAATAATGCCTTACTTGCTTCCCCACCTGCCGTGGCAGCCATCTGGTAAATTTCAGGATCGGCGGCAGCTTCTGACAAATAGCTATAGCCTTTTGCAGCGCCCATATAGGTCATCACGGCATTGATACAGTTATAGGTATATATTTTCCGTACCAGCTGATTCCGAAACTCCGGCAACGGCTTGAGGCCGGTAATGTCCGGTATCTTTCCTTTGAAACCATCCAGGTCACATGGCAATTCATTGAAATCCTGTACCATTACATTCACCGGATGATCTGGATCTGACAGACATGTCTTCAGCATGATGCCTTCTACAAAACCGACTTTAGCCTCCAGGTATTGCCTCGATGCGTCGTTATGCATCTTATTAGCAACGTGTTGTTTGAGCACAGCCGCCGCATGAGATAAATTCTCGCAGGTAATGATATTCATGCTCCCGTCGTTGCCCTGCTCCATCCTGTGCACAATTCCTTTGGCAATAGATGCTGCCAGGTCTTCCAGGTTGTTTCCAAAAACAGCCGTAAAGCACACCTCCGCAGTAGCAAATACGTCCAGCCAGGAAGGGTCGTTAATAGCGTAACAATGCTGCGGATTTATTTCAACGATGTCCTTTTTCGCATTGAGAATATGGATCTGATACGTCTTAGACTTTTTCAGCGCACTGATCAAACCTTCGTCTTTATCAACAAATACAATATCCCGGTTGCTCTTACTACACAAGTGTCCGATAAATCCTCTGCCGATTTTGCCCGCTCCGAATACGATTACTTTATTTCCCATGTACAATTTTTATGTTGTTGCATCTGGCGATAATGCATAGCCGCCATCCAGACGAAGTAAACTTCCTGTCATGTACGATGATTGATCACCTGCCAGAAAAAAAGCCAGATCTGCTGCTTCCTCCGCATTCCCAATTCTTCCGATAGGAATTGTATTACCAGCATGTTCTCCAATATTCTCTCCGCTGTAAAATGTTCTTTCTCCTTCCGTATCAAACCAACCCAGTGCAACCCCATTTACGCGTATATTATCTTTTGAAGTAGCGTACGCAATATGTTTTACCATGTGGTTCAGGGCGGCTTTGGAAAGTGAATACGCAAACCCGGTAGGGTTCACAAATTCGCCCTGATTGGAACTATGTATAATAAGTTTGCCGGGGATGTTTTTTGCTTTGCATGTCTGAACAAATAATTTCGCCAGATGGAAGTTGCCAAAAACATTTACAGAAAAGGTTTTCTCTAATAGTTCCCAGTTCGATTCTTCAAACTTCATTTTTTGCTGATATGCGGCATTCAATATTAATACCTCCGGGAAATTTCCGGTGTGGTTAAACATCTCCCACAGGGTATCAATTTCTATGGGGTTTCCCATGTCGGCCTTTGCCAGTGTAGCTTTACCAGGGTACTTCCGGTTAATTAGCCGCAGGGTTTCATTTGCCTTTTCATCGTCACCGGCGTAATTAATAATTACGTTGGCACCTGCTCCGGCAAAACGAAGCGCGCATGCTTTCCCAATCCCCTTTGAACCTCCGGTAACCAGTACCGTTTTGTTATTGAAATTGTCCCTATCGACTACCATAGCTGAATTATTTTTCCGGGCCATATGTCTGCATTATGCGACGACCTATGACCGCTACTTTTCATTTTCGGGCGTATTGGGCACCAGTCCCAGGCTCCATAAAAAATCCAAAGCAGCCGATTTAACATTATAATTTCTGCCCTTCATTTCATGAACAGCTTTGATCGTATTAATAAATGGTTGCTTGTTATCTACATACAGCAGGTAGTTGATTGACATCAATGACAGATCCATATTATCACTACTACTATATTTTTTCAGGTTTTCTTCTCCTGCTTTCTCTTTGAATACCTGATAGGCAATTGCGGAAGCCGTAATAGCCACCGGTGGATATTCGTCCAGTATTGCAGCTACTACAGCCGACCGGTAAGGCTTCAGATCCTTTTCGCTTTGCGACCGGAGCCCGGTCATGGCCCAATAGCGGACAATGTTATTTTTACTCTTAAGCAGGCGGATCTGTTTGCGTGTGATATCTCCTCCACGTTTTCCTGATAAGGAAGCCGCTTCATAGATCTCCTTTATGGGATAGTTTTCATCCCTTAAGCGAAATTCATAGAGGTTTGTCGTTTTTGAAATCAGGCCAAATTCATATTCCGGAAGAAACATAACATCTCTTGCCGCTAATATATCAGTAGTAAGTTGTTGTCTCATTTTCGCCAAAACAGGTTTCATCCTGGGATCGTTAACCAAATTATTGGCTTCCCATTTATCATTTTCCGTATCAAATAAATACTCCGCCGGGCGCTCCTCAAAAAGGCTTTTTTGAAAAGCATTCAGTGTATGCGCCTTTAGGTCCTTCCGCATCTGTTGCTTGATATCACCCATCTCCATATAATGGATATAGCGTACCTGTGGCATGAAAGGCATGAAGTTCCGGGAATAGATATACTTCCCGTTTGTGATGGTACGCACGAGGTCGGTCCCATTATCAGAACGATCTGAAGAAAGTAACAGATGATCAACTGGTTTCGAGCGATTATCTCCGGTCAATATTCTTCCTTTCAGATAGTCAGGTATATTTCCTCCTGCCAGGTTAATGATTGTTGGCGCAAGATCTTCGAAGTCAATCAGCTCATCAGACACTTTTCCTCCAACACCCCAGGGAGACAGATGCTCGTACATGGGCGGGAACCATGCAATAAACGGCACACGGTAGCCGAGATCGATGCCATTTGTTTTCCCTCTTGGGATCCCTTCTCCATGGTCAGCATAAAAAAAGATGATGGTGCTATCCAGCAGGTGGTTCTCTTTAAGTTTAGCTAATAACTGGCCGATCTTATTATCTGTTAACTTAATGGCGTTATAAACCCGTGCCATTTGTTTACGCATTTCCGGGCTATCCTTATAGAAAGGAGGCATGTCAAAAGCCTGTTCGCCTATACGATCTTTTACGGGCAATTCATCCAATACGTCTTTTGTATATTGTTCGTAGGAGTCGGTCATTGTGCGGGACTGATGAGAATCCATGTAATTGAAAATAGCAAAGAAAGGTTGCCCCGGTTTGCGGTTCCACCATCCTGCCTCATTGGAAAACTCATGCCACGCGTCTGCAATAAACTCTTTAGAATTACTTACATTATAGTCGCCTTTACTATTGTTAGTAGTATAGTATCCTGCCTGTTTTAAAAAATACGGGAAGCCATAGATATAGTCAGGCTTCGGATAGTTACTCCTATGATGTCCGGTACCCAGCTTAAATGTTCTGACACCAGTGATAATGGTGGAACGGCTTGGCGAGCAAACAGTACCTGTAGAAAATGCGTTTGTGAATTTCACCCCTTCGCTCGCCAGCCTGTCGATATTTGGTGTACTGGCATCTTTATTTCCATAACAGCCAATAAACTGAGGCGAGGTATCCTCTATAGTAATCCAAAGAATATTTGGTTTGGTTTGACCAAATGAAGCGATGGAGAAAAAAAGCAGTATGGAACTGAGTCTCAATTTATTTTTCATGCATAGAATTTTATTCAGAATTGTACAGACTGTTATCACACATATCATTCACTATGGAAAAGTTTCCCCTAGTCCATCTCTGTCTTTATATTTTTTGCGTAGTTGGGTAAGCTTTTTATGTAAAGCAACTCTTTCCTTTGCATATGCCGGATCATCATATATACTTTTCATTTCCTTCGGATCTTTCTCCAGGTCATACATTTCCCATTCATCCACATCGTAGTAAAAATGTATCAACTTATACCGGTCTGTACGTACACCGTAGTGTCTTTTCACGTTATGCACATTCGCCAGGTACTCATAATAGTGGTAGTAGATAGCATCCCGCCACTTCTTCACCGGTTTTCCCGCCGCCAGTTTCCGGAAGGATTCTCCTTGCATGTCACGAGGAACGGATACACCTGCGTAATCCAGGATGGATGGTGCATAATCCAGGTTTTGAACAAGGTTACTCACAACTGTACCCGGTTTTATTTCCTTGGGATATCTTATCAATAAAGGTGTGCGTAAGGATTCTTCATACATAAACCGCTTATCAAACCAACCGTGTTCTCCCAGATAAAAACCCTGATCGGAGGTATAAACCACGATTGTATTTTCTTCCAGGCCATGGGCTTTCAGATATGCCAATACCTCGCCTACGCCATCATCTACTGATTTAACACATTTGAGATAATCCCTCATATAGCGTTGATACTTCCATTTATCCAATTCAGCTCCTTCGGGGATCTTCTTCAGGAAAACAGCGTTCAGTTTATCATAAACAGCCCGCCAGTTAGCTAATTGCTGTGGGGTAAACCGTTTTATTTCGGGTAGAAAATTGGTCGTTTCACCAGTGAATGGGTCGTTTTCAAATTTAAGGTCATGACCCCAGTTCAGATACTCTGAGATCTTCATTCTTTGTGTGTGGGCGGCAGTTCCTCTTCCGGAATAGTCATCGAAAAAATTATCCGGCAGTGGAAATTCTGTATCCTCGTATAAGTTGAGGTACTTTTCTTCCGCCAGCCAGGTGCGATGGGGAGCTTTCTGTTGCAGCATCAGGCAGAATGGCTTTGAGGTATCCCGGTTTTCGAGCCAATCCAGTGCAAACTTTGTTGTTAGGGTAGTCACATATCCTTCCACTCTTTTTTTAACGCCCATCTCGTTAAAATCGGGGTTGTAGTATTCGCCTTGTCCTGGCAGCACATTCCAATAATCGAAACCCTGGGGGTCGCCATTCAGGTGCCATTTGCCAACCATAGCCGTTGTATAGCCGGCCTTTTTCAATAATTTCGCAAACGTTACCTGGTCATTATTGAAGATCGCATGTTGATTATCTGTTTTGCCACTCAGGTGATTAAATTTTCCCGTCAGCACTACTGCCCTGCTTGGTCCGCAGATAGAATTGGTTACAAAGCTTTTTGTAAACAGCGCGCCCTCTTTCGCGAGACGGTCAATATTCGGTGTTTGATTCAAGCCGCTCCCATAGGCACTGATGGCCTGGTAGGCATGATCATCGCTCATCATATAAATGATGTTGGGCTGTTTACTTTGACATTTTACAATAAATGGGCTTAGACATAAAGAAATTGTAATACCGATACAATATCCTCTCAACAATATTTTTAACAACATCGTAAACTTTTTAGCACAAAGGTTATTGAATGGCAACGCTTACGCGTTGCCAGCATATGAACAGTCAAGTAATGATATTTATAATATCCCTTTAGTATCCCGGGTTTTGGACTAAGTTTTTGTTTAAGACCAGCTCATTCAAAGGGATGGGGAACCAGATCCGGTAAGACGCCCAGTTCAATTTAAATGTCGGCACCATTTGATTATTAAACGATACTGTTTTGCCGTCACTCAAACTGTTAATGGCACTCTGATAGCGATCAAAACGCATCAGGTCAATATGTCTTAATGATTCAAAGCACAGTTCGCGTGCACGTTCATCCAGCAGCTCGGCGACGAAGTCGGCTTTTTTATAGGCGGTATTTACTGCGGTCAGGTTGGCTGCAGGAATGGCACGCTGTCTTACTGTTACGAGATCACTTGTAGCGGTAACCACGTCTCCAGTGAGATAAAATACTGCTTCCGCACGTAACAGGTATATTTCAGCGAGTCTGAGCATAGGATAATTCCCTGCCCATTTCTTTTTATCGATCTTTTTGGTGGCAGGATCTATCGCACGGAATTTTCCTGCGTAGAAGTAACCTGTTTTTATGCTCGCATCCGTCACTGCAATGGGAGCATAATACACTGCGCCATCTACGGTTTCTTTCACAGATTTATTAGTATAGGCACCTGTGAGGTTCCATCCACGACGGGTGTCATTAGCATTGTATTTGGTCCAAAGTTCTCCCAGTGGTACCTGCTGCGCTGCACCGCCGCCGTAGGTATTAACTGCGCCGGACGAAAAGAACTGGTTCTGCGAATTGAAGTAGTTACCATTGAGGGGATCCTCGCTGCTTTCTATCACAAACAGACATTCTTCCTGTTGATACGACTTGGTGGTTTCCATAAACAGGTAGCCATACTTTGCCGTCAATTTGTATCCACCACTGGTAATGATGTCATCCGTTAATGTTTTCACGTGGGTGTACGCCTCATCCGAATTAACCCAGTCAAAGCTATTTAACGGGAAATTCAGGTCAGCTCCGACACTATTCAGTTTGGAACTCCCCAGGAAGGCATATGTTCTTGCCAAAAATCCTGCTGCAGACCATTTATTAGCTCTTCCACTGATGCTGGCGCGGGGAGACAGATGCTGGTAAGCAAAATCCAGGTCTGCAATCACCTGTAAAAACACTTCCTGCAGTGGTTTACGCGGACCATCCACGTCTAATTCAGCGTTGGTCACTAACGGCACACCGCCATACATCATACCCAGGTGCATATAATAAACACCACGGAGAAAACGGGCTTCCGCAACTATTTCTTCTTTGCGTGCGTCGGGCATATTGATGCCATCCAGTTTATCCAGTAAGATATTACACCGTCCAATAGCAGCATAAAAACAGAAATAGGCTTCCTGATTCATCTCAGAGCTGCTGGACCAGCTTGCAATACCCCATGGGCCAAACTTTGCGTTATCAAGGTTAAAGCGTTTCACGGCTTCGTCTGTGCTAGCAGTCAGCATCACCGGAAGCTGATGGAAATATAGTCCACCTGCTCTCCCCTGCATCGAATTCTCATTTAGCGGGCTATAGCACCCGTTTATCGCTTTTTCAGCATCAGCAGCTGTATGGTAAAACTGTTCAGCAGATATCGTGGAATAAGGAACGCTGTCAAGGAATTTCTTACATCCACTTAACTGAACTGCTGCCAAAATAATTACTAAAGTATATTTTATAGTTTTCATGTTGCAATTCTTTAAAATTAAAAGGTAACAGTGGCGCCAAAAATAAATGTTCGCATACGTGGGAACGCCAGATTATCAAGGCCTGTCAACAGATCATTGCGCCAGTTTACTTCGGGATCATAACCTGAATAGTTCGTCCAGGTTAGCAGATTATTGCCTGTAAAATAGACTCTTGCCCTGCTGATACCTGCGCGGCTGGTGTACTTACCGGGAACATTATAAGCTACCGTTAAGCTTTTCAGGCGGAGATAGGAAGCATCTTCCACATAAAATGAAGATGGATACAGCGCTGTGGCATTACTGGTACTAAACGTTCCATATTCGTTGGTAGGGTTGTCTTCTGTCCAGCGGTTATGATAAAAATCCGTACTGATGTTCTTGTTATTATTATAGGAAGTCAGATACAGCTTAATGGTGTTCAGTACTTGTCTACCGTGCACTCCTTCTACAAAGAAGCTCAGATCGAAATTTTTATAGCTGAATGTATTGGTAATTCCGCCTGTGAATTTAGGCTGGCTCTGACTGATAATCCGCATATCACTGTCATCTACCACATTATCACCCGTCAGGTCTTTAAATTTATAGCTGCCTGGTTTCACCTTTGCACCGTTAAAGGAAACAACACCAGGTTTCAGTTCGTAGACTCTGAGCCCCGGCTCAACGGTAGGATCGCTATCACCCTGCCAGGTAAAGTCGTTCAGCTGATAGACACCATCAAGTACGTAGCCATATCCTGTACCTACTGGTTGACCAATAGTTATACGTCCCCATGTAGGAATATCGCCAGGTCCGGCAATCGGCAGACTTTCGGCACCACCCAAACTTACGACCTTGCTTCTATCGAAGGTTACGTTAAGGCTAGTATTCCAATGGAAAGATTTTGTGTCGATGTTACGGGTAGCTAAACCAAATTCAAAACCACGGTTATCAATCCTGGCAGCATTCTGCCATTGATAATTGTAGGCGGATTGTGATGGCAGCACCCTTTTAACCAACATATTTTTAACCTGACGGACGTAGTAGTCAGCTGTCAATTCAATTCTTCCTTTTGCCATTGCCATATCCAGGCCAGCATTGTACTGCGTACTCTCCTCCCATTTCAGGTCTGGATTGCCGGGATTCACGATGGCCTGTCCGAATTGTGCCTTACCACCGGTAGCATAATAGGAGTTTTCCAGAAGTGGGAGATAACTATAGGCAGGGATGCCCTCATTACCCGTGACACCATAACTCAGCCGTGCTTTCAGGTTATCGAAAAGACGCTGATTCTTCATGAAACCTTCTTCCGTAACTCTCCAACCAATCGCTGCACTGGGGAAATATCCCCATTTGTTGTTTTTACCAAATTTATCCGAACCATCTGCACGGAAAGTAGCCGTCAGCAAATACCTGTTCATCAAAGAATAATTCGCCCTGGTGATATAAGACAAGCGGTTATTTTTCCAGCGGTTTGATTTGATACTATTGACCAACTGCGCTTTGGATATATCATTTATACCCACACTCTGATCCGGAAAATCCTGTGCACTCAGATTGTTGCTCTGGAAATTATATGAACTCATCTCAAAGGCGCCCATCACATCCAGGTTATGATTGGCATTAAATCTTTTACGATAGCTAAGTTGGCTGGTATTTGTCCAGTTATAGGAATTAATATCCTGCAAAAACGCCTTACCATTGGCACTTACACCAGGCGTAGTATTGGAGCCGTAGAACTCTTTACCTTTTGAATTAGATAAGGTACCCCCACCGGTGATATTCAGTGTAAGTTCTTTGTTGATCTTGTAAGTAGCGTAAGCGTTCAGGAGGGTTTTACTGGTGGTTACATTCTTATATGCTTTCACAATATCATTAAACGGCGAAACGTAATCTTCATAACCATTATTGGCATCCTCCACCGTATATATTTCCACAGGACGGGAAAAAAGAATCCGGTCTGTTACCCCGGAGAAGGAGCCACCACTATTCGTAGCACCATTCAGGGATGAAATAGAGGTATTTACATTGACGCCTACTTTAAATGCTTCATTTACGTTGTGATCCAGTCTTAACCGGGCACCATACCGGTCATTCGTATTAATGCGAATCACCGACTGATCTCTCAGATAATTGAGGCTGGCGGAAAAGAGCGTTGTTTTGCTTCCACCGCTAAGCGATACCGTATGATTTTGTGATAAAGAGTTCTGGTATATTTCATCCTGCCAGTTATGCCCCTGTACATCGACAATACCATCTTTATCCACATCCATTTTTGACACCAGCGAATCGGTTAGTCCAAATTTTGTTTTCCGGAACTCATAATATTCCTGGACACCCAAAACGTCTAACTTCTTGCTGATCTGACCTATACTGAGGTTTCCATCATAGCTAATAACCGTTTTGCCGGCCTTTCCCGATTTGGTGGTAACCAGTACCACGCCGTTCGCGCCTCTTGACCCGTAGATAGCAGTAGCAGAAGCATCCTTCAATACTTCAATAGACTCGATGTCTGCCGGGTTAATATTACCCAGCGGATTGGGGGTGGTCGAAGTTCCCAGCGAAGAACCCGCAATCTCACTTGAGTTCAGGTCTATCGCAATACCATCTATCACAAACAGGGGTGTGGACGACCCATTCAGGGAAGTAGCACCGCGTACCCTGATATTGAAGCCTGATCCTAGCTCACCTGACTGCGAGCTGATTTGCACGCCAGCCATTTTTCCCTGGAGGGCGCTCAGTACATCCGTTTGTTTGTTATCGTTTAATGATTCCGTTGTCAGTCCACCGATAGCACCAGTGATATCCGACCGTTTCTGGGTTCCATATCCTACCACCACCACATCATTCAGGCCGGTAATATCCTCCTCCAGTGTGACATTAATGTCAGTCAGTTTATCAACTTTTACGGTTTTCATTTGATATCCCAGACTGGAAATCCCTAATACATCATTTCCGTCGGCTACCGTTAGTCTAAACCGCCCGTCGCTATCTGTAGTCGTTCCTTTTTTAGTACCGACTATCACTACAGATACACCCTGTAAAGGATTGCCCGCCTTATTGACGACTCTCCCGGTAATATCAATGGGAGGAGCTACCGCACTGGCCCCGGTAATATTTAAAAGAATATCAGATATATATGCTTTTTTCAAGCGGATTACGATCGTATTCTTAACAATGGCATAAGTAAGTTGCTGACCTTTCAGACAAGCTGTCAAAGCCTGATCAATCGTCGCGTTCTTAACGGTAATATCGATCGGTGAGGTCTTCTGTATCAGCCCCTTATCATAAAAAAACATGAACCCGGTCTGCTGCTCAATAGCTTTGAATACTTCCAGTAAAGGAACATTCTTTTTAACGATGGTAACCTTTTGCGCATAACTATTCGCGCTAACCTTGAATATGAAAAATAACAGTAATACAGTTGTTAACTTCATAATCATCCATATTTTGGCTCGTGATGATTTGGTACCGTTTTTGTTTTGGTACCCTACAGGTAAAAACATAATTTTGGTTAGATTTAGGGTGATAAAATTTGTTTAACAGACGACTTTTGACCCATCGGCCAGCGATGCTCGTAACATTGCTGGTCTTTTTTTTGAACGGCATTCCACGCAAGCATATGTGATCTACATATGTTGCGAAACACAGACAATTAAACTAAATACCTGTTTTAAATAGTGAATAATACGTGGTGCTAGTGTACAAATATAGTTTTACCTTCTACTGTAAATTTAACATTGCTCAGTTCTAATATTTTTAACACATCTGACAATTGCGCATCTCTGCTTATTTTTCCTTCAAACACATGTTCCGGTACTTTACCGGTATAAACTACATCTACATCATACCAGCGGCTGATCTGGCTCATGATAATTGAAATATCCACTCCGTCAAACTCGAACAATCCATTCTTCCATGCGACCACTTCGTCCATATTAACCGCTCTTATTTCCGCCCTATCGCTTTTCTTACGCAGGACTGCCTGCTCACCCGGTTTCAATAAATCAGATATTTTGCCTTTGGTTATTTTTACGCTTCCCTCGATCAGGCTCGTTTTTATGGCATCGTCGTCCATATAAGCATTGACGTTGAAATGCGTGCCCAACACATTTATCGACATATCGCCTACCTTTACCTGGAACGGCTTTTCTTTATTTTTCGCGATTTCAAAGTACGCCTCTCCTGTTAACTCCACCTCCCGTTTACGACCGGCAAAAACGGTGGGGAAACGTAATGAGGACGCTGCATTCAACCAAACCTTGCTACCGTCAGGTAATACCACTTTGAACTCTCCGCCACGGGGCGTTGCAAGCGTATTAAAAGAAACCGGCGCGACAGCAGCAGTCGACGCAGGTGCAGTATAAATTAATACACCATTCTGTTTGGTAACTTTTGCACTTCCTTCCCCGAAACTCCCGTTTTGAACGCTATCCAATACAACAGTACTGCCATCGGCCATTGTGAGTAACGCGTGATCCCCTCCCGGCCCAACCGATGAATTGCTTTCAGTTATTGAAGCAATATTAGTTCCGGCTTCATTTTTATCTTTTTGTAGCGTACTCCATAAAATGCCTCCTGCAATTAACAGCAAAGCTGCTGCCGCCACCTGCATCCATGGCCTCAAAATGGCTTTTCCCCCTTTAACGGGAACCAGGCGGCTTTTATCCTTTTGCAGGATATTTTGTAAAATAGAAGCTGCCACATGATTATCCATATGTACTTCAGTGTCAGCAGTTTCTACAAATTCCTTTACCAATGTCCGGATTTCAGCTTCATTTTCAGACCGGTCCAATAATTCCATAAACGCCTTCTCCTCTTCAATGGTGCAACTACGATGAACATAACAGTTGAACAGATATTCTAAACGTGATACAGCCATAAAGCAGGTTAATATTAAAAATTGTTTTCTTCTAACAACTATCCTTATATAGGAGAGTACGTATCGTACCGCGTTGGGTGGGGTGGAAGAAAAATAAAATTTCGCAGGCTGAACTCCAAGTAGCATTCTTATGTTGTCCACTGCCTTATATCCTGCCACCAACATCCTTTCCACCTATCTTAATAAATTATTTTCCTAACTAAGTGTAAAACAAACTTCTTTTTTTGCCAAAAGATCGGTTCCATCGGCTATCTGAATAAAAAATTCTATCTTGTTATCTACTTCAAAACTCCGTAAAAATTAAAATGGCAAGAAGCAATTCATTTCTTAGTGAGCTATCCAACGAGGAAATTTCCGGTGTAGCCTATAAGAACCTGCAGTTAAAAAAAGGGATCCTCTCCTATTTTGCCAACCAGGGCAGTACCACTATTGCTGACCTGAGCAAGACCCTAAATATCAGTTCACCTAAAATAGCCGAGCTTATCAACGAATTGATAGAGGCCGAACTGGTAAAGGATCACGGCAAAACGGAATCCGCTATAGGACGCCGGCCCAACTTATACGGACTGGAATCCGATTCCCTGTTTTTCCTCGGCGTGGAAGTAAAAAACAATCATATCAATATAGGGCTCCTTAACTTCCAGAAAGACCTGGTCAGGTTTCAGGAAAAAATCCCCTATGAACTTAACAACACGGCCGCCTCACTGGATCAACTATGCCATCTCATTAATAAATTTATTAAGGAACTAAAAGGGTCGTCCAAAAAAATATTCGGGATCTGTATCAACCTTTCCGGCCGTATCAACTATAAAACCGGCTACAGCTACAGCTACTTCTATTTTAATGAGGAACCCCTCACAAAGATCTTCGAAGGAAAACTGGGGATAAAAACCTATATAGAAAATGACTCCCGGGCAATGGCCTATGGCGAATTTTGTAGTGGCGTTGTAAAGGACGAAAAAGATGTGATCTTCATCAATGTCGATTACGGGATAGCCCTTGGCGTTATGATCAACGGAGAACTCTACTATGGAAAATCAGGATTTGCCGGTGAGTTCGGACACATCCCTTTTTTCAATAACGAAATCATTTGTCATTGCGGCAAGAAAGGCTGCCTGGAAACAGAAACATCCGGAAAGGCACTTGTCAAAGAATTTAAGCGGCGACTCAGTCACGGCGCCACGTCTATCGTATCCAAAAACATCCCTGATATCAACGACGTAACCATGGAAGATATTCTGGAAGCCGCCAACAACGATGATACACTCGCTATAGAATTAATTGCGGAAATAGGGGAGAAACTAGGGAAAGGGATTGCGATCCTGATCAACCTCTACAATCCGGAGCTGATCATCCTCGGAGGCGCCTTATCTTCCACCGGAGAGTGTATCTTTCTTCCCCTCAGAAGCGCTATCAATAAATATTCACTCAGCCTGGTCAATAATGACACCTTGTATAAGTTATCCAAACTGGGTAATAAAGCGGGTGTAATAGGCGCTTCTATGCTGGCGCGCAATAAATTATTTAATATATAATTTGCTAAAGTGAATAAATTCTCTTTACATTTGCACTCGCTGAATAAAACGGATCAGTAGTTCAGTTGGTTAGAACGCCGCCCTGTCACGGCGGAGGTCGCGAGTTCGAGTCTCGTCTGGTCCGCCTCACGGTACAAGTCGATAACGCTATCGCTTGTACCGTTTTTTTTATCCCCGCATTTCTTTCGGCAATACACCAAACCATTTTATTAACACCTTTGGCGCAGGTTTTCTGAAATAGCTATTCAAAAATTATTTTCCAGAAGGAGGAAGACCCTCTTTCACACACCGGAAACCTAAGTTATTGGAACCGCTACTCACTTCCCCTTTACCTCTGCTGCCTGGTTTATAACGGATACAGTACTGGTCGCTGCAAAGAAAGGAACCACCCCGCTGCACACGTTTGATGGCATCGGGCTCATCAGGATCATAGCTGTCTGATGGTCCTTGCGGGCTTTTTACCGGACTATTCTTATAATAATCGGGCCTATAGTAATCGTTGCACCACTCCCATACATTACCGTCCATATCATACAATCCATATCCGTTTGGCGGAAAAGATTTTACCGGGGCAACCCCGATAAAACCGTCCTCTCCTGTATTCTTATCAGGAAAGTTTCCCTGGTAAATATTAGCCATCCATACTCCACCTGGCTTTAACACGGAACCCCAATAGTATTTCTGATCCTGATTTCCACCTTGAGCTGCATATTCCCATTCCGCCTCCGTAGGGAGACGCTTGCCCGCCCATTTAGCGTAAGCCATGGCATCTTCATAGCATACATGTACAACAGGATTGTTTTGTTGACCGTTAATGGTGCTACCCGGCCCTTCTGGGTGCCTCCAACTTGCCCCGTGTATATACTGCCACCATTGCAACGGATCATCAAGGGAAACGGCCTGAGAAGGCGGGACAAATACAACCGAACCTTCCACCAGGCTTTCAATCGGCACACCTGGAAAGTCAGCAGGATTCAAAGGTCTCTCTGCTACCGTGATATAATTTGTTGCGTTCACAAATTTTTCAAATTCACCATTCGTTACTTCATGTTCATCCATCCAAAAACCTTCCAACACCACCGTATGAACCGGCCTCGTATCCAAAAAAGCAGGATCGTCCGCGCCCATTCGGAATGATCCAGCCGGAATCCAAACCATAGATAAAGTATCTGAAGGCACCGAACCTTCAGCGCTGTTAGATTTCCCCTGTGAAGAAACGGTATCAGCTGTTGCACTTACATTTCGCTCTGCAAGGTTTCCGATACAACCGCCAAGTACCGGTAACAGTATTATAGAGAGATAAAAAAATTTCGTCATCATTAATTATTTGCTTTGCTTATTTGAAGAAGGAGAAGCATCTTCACCACGCTTTATTTCAGAAGGGAACGAAGCGGAAGGCGAGCCGTACTCGTTCCTCAAATTTTGCTGCGACCCAGCATCCGGGTATAGCGGAATATACATTCCACCGGAGTTTTTCAATTGTTCAAAAAGCTCTTTATTCATTTGATTGACAATTTTCTGGTGCTCTTTATCATGAATCAGATTTTTAGCCTCAAGGGGATCCGTCTGTAAATCATAAAGTTCGTCGGTATCCCATATTCCTGTATAATGAATATACTTATAACGATTTCCTCTTAGTGCGTGTATAGTAGGCGTCTGCGGGAAATTACGCTCCCAGTAATATTCATACAGCAATCCGTCCCTCCAGGGCTGCTGCTCACCTTTTAGAAACGGTAAAAAACTCTTCCCATCCATATAATCCGGTGCTTTCAGCCCCGCCACATTCAAAATAGTCGGCGCTATGTCAATGTTAGCAACCACTTCTGTTACAACGGTACCCGGTTTAATTAATTCCGGACAATAAGCCAGCATTGGAACCCGCATCGAGGCTTCGTAGGCGGTTCGCTTATCAATAAGACCGTGTTCTCCGAATTGAAAACCATTATCACCCATATAAATAATCAAGGTGGACTCCAACAAACCCTGTTCTTTCAGGTAATCCATTACACGTCCTACAGATCGATCCACGCCGTAAAGGGTTTCCGCGTATTGTTTATAATATTCTCCGATATTCAAACTGCTATGATACGGGAACTCAACACCATGCCAGGAATTTCTTTGATTTTGCAACCACATCGGGGCTCCCTGGTGTGTTCCGATCTCCATCGTAAAAGGTGGTTGAAAACTATAATCTTTAAACATGTCTTTGTCGCGATCAGCCGGAATAAAACCAGCGTGTACGCCCTTATGCGACAGATACAACATAAAAGGTTTATTCTTTTTATGGTGCTTAAGGAAATCCAGCGCATAATCCGTTAGCTCGTCCGTAATATATCCTTTCTGTACCACATGCTTTCCATTCACGTTAAACCCATTCTTTTCGGGCAAATACGATCCCTGTCCTTTAAAAGAAACCCAATAATCAAAGCCTCTCTGTGGATCGTCAAAATTGCCTCCCATATGCCATTTACCGATCATGGCTGTTTCATAGCCAACCTGCTGCAGGTACTGCGAATAAAAAACCAAATCCTTTGATACCGGATTATTATTATCCACCACCTGATGTTTGTGCGCATAAAGTCCTGTAAGAATAGAAGCCCGCGAAGGTGAGCACAAAGAAGTGGTCACGAAAGCATTAGGCAAATAAGCCCCTCCCTGTGCAAGCCGATCCAGATTCGGCGTCTTAATAAAAGATTGTGCCTTCAAAAATCCCAAAGCATCATAACGATGATCATCTGTTAGTATAAAGACAACGTTCCGGGGCTTACCTTCCGAAGCCTTAGCGAGCTTTAATGAACCACCCACCTGTTTCACTACGGCGTTCTGGGCTACAACAAAACAAGCGTTAACAAACAGCAAAACAATGACGTTTATAAAAGTCAGTCCATATTTTGAATGTTTTTTCATATCTAGTATTCCAATTTTAATTTTTTAAATGATTTATAACCCGCACCGGTATTTAGTTATTCAGTCATTTTTATTCGGCCCTTTTGTACATCCTGTAAGATTAATAAGTTCCTGCGACAATTACTAATCATTTTCAGTTTTTTGCCAGGGAACACTTCCTCCTTTTTGGATTTGTTTCATCAGCAGGTGCTGTAACGATCTGTGTTGATCAACCTGAGAAGTGATAAGATTGTGTTTTTCCAATGGATCGTCTGAAAGATGATAAAGTTCATAAGGACCGTACGGGGTATTTTGGAGCAGTTTCCAATTATCAGCAATAACCGCTTGTATGGTTTGCCCACCATATTGGCGGTTTCCTTCTCTGCGAATAAAAAAAACCGGACGTTCGGCAAGTTTTTCAGAAGGCTTTTTCAGTATCGGAAGCAGGCTCTGTCCATCAATGCTGTGGTTGATGCTGGCGCCGGTAATTTCGCTGATGGTAGGATAGATATCCATTGTAAGTGCCAGCTGTGTGCTCACAGCACCTGCTTTTATTTCGTTTGCCCAAACAAGAAATGCAGGCACCCTGATACCACCTTCATACATACTACCTTTTCCTCCTCTTAATGCGCCGTTGTTCGCTTCCACAGACAATTCCCCACCATTATCACTTAAAAAAACAATCAAGGTATTTTCATATAATCCCCGCTCTTTTAAGGCCTGGATAACTTTCCCTACCCCATCATCCAAATGCTCAATCAAAGCAACCAGTTTCGCCCTTTTTTCGGATATATGCGGCTCTCGTACTTTTACTTTTGCCAGCCATTCAGCCGGAGGCTGTATGGGAGTATGTGGGGCGTTATACGCCAGGTATAGGAAAAAAGGATCCTGACTTTTACTTTGTTTATGAATATAATCAACCGCCCATTCCGTGAAGATATCAGTAGCATGCCCCTTTGGATTTACCACCTGCTGATTTTCACGCATGAAATTTTTCCCATGACGAAGATGGGTCGAGTAATCTTCCATCATATCATCCAGAAATCCATGAAAAAAATCAAACCCCTTTTCATTAGGCGTATTAGGCGTTTCAAGCCCTAAATTCCATTTACCGATGATCGCCGTGTGGTAGTGCTCCTGCTTTAATAGTTTAGGGAGCAGCATGGCATCCGGCATAAGAAATCCAAAATTATCATCCGCCCTGTATCTCACCAACCCGGGAACACCCACCATTTCCGGGTAACGACCACTTAACAAAGCGGCTCTGGTGGGGGAACACACGGGGGAATTCGCATAAAAATTATCGAAACGGATCCCTGCTTTACAAAGATTGTCAATATTCGGTGTTCGGATATCCGGTGTTCCGTAATACGAAACATCATGGTACCCCAGGTCGTCAGTTAAGATAACGAGGATGTTAGGCTTTTTTTTTGTTGGGCAAAAGTGCAAAAAGATGCCACGAACAATAAATGAAGTAAGATGATTGTACTTTTCATTTTTTAATCATTTATAATTTAATATCAGTTTGAAAACATGTCTACATCTTCCATTTTAATTGCTAAATGATGTAACCACATTTTCTAACTTTACCGGCTGTGATATAACATCCGGAAAATAGTTGATACTATCAAGCCGAACACTATTACCAGCCACTAAATGCAATACCGGGGATTTGAAATAGTGTTCAAATGTGACATTACGCAATGCAAGACTATCAAAATTCATTACATGGAAGAAAGCGGACGAAACGGTTTTTCTATTACCTTCAAAAATTAATTCATAATTCTTTGCTCCCTCCCGGAATGAAAAGTTTGCGTTTCGAATAGTCATCCGCAGACTTTTATTTTGGTCACCATTAATGCTGAAAGACCGCAGCATCTCTGTAGCCTTTATATTCTCAAAAACGATGTTGGTGACAGGTTGTCCGTTTTGCCACAGCCCATTTTCATAATTATAATAATAAAGACAATCTCCGTGGTTAATCGTCACGTCTTTAATAAGCCAGTTGCCGCTTGGCTGTTTTGAATGATCATCTTTTGGCGAAAAATGCACAAAAGCAGCCAGCATTTCTGTTCTCTGACTAACCCGGTGTGGATACTCACCCGGGCCCCATATCGAGCAATTTTTAACTGTAAAATTCAAGCACCCAAATCTGAAAGCGTTGGATGAAGTATTGATTTTGCAGTCGTACACCAAAAAATCAATGTTATCATTTCCAGCAAATGCATCGTCTCCGGTTCGAAAATCACATCCCGAAACTGTAAAATTTTTACAAAACCTTGTATGAAGCCCATCATATCCACCTCTTATTGAAACCTGCTTAATCGTTGCGTCACTACAATTTCTGCAATTTATCGTCCAGTTTGCTGCATTGATGATGGTTATCCCCTGAATAACAATATTGCTACAGTTTGTAAGTCTTATACCATGGGGTCCACGGAAACTGTTCTCTCCTTTGGGATTGAAGCAATCGGATCCATCAATAAGTCCTTCTCCCTCAATCCTGATATTAACCAGGTTGTCTCCCGAAATCAGACTATTACTCCATTCTCCTTTGCCATAGTCGAGATAATTATTACTACCCTGCAACACCGATCCTTTTTCTAACCGTAACGTAACATTACTCTTTAGTTGTAATGCCCCGGTTAAATATCTGCCCTTCAAAAAACGGACAACTCCTCCCCCTGCAGCTGCACAGGAGTCAATAGACTGCTGTATTTTTGCGGTTACCAGGCCGCCTTCATTAGCTGGTACATTAACAATTAACAGGGCGTTGGTTTGCGATTGTATTGAAGAAGCCACAAACAGGCAGCAAAATAAAAATAAAAACATCTTCTTCATAAATAAGAATTAAAGCATATTACCCAGACCCTTAATTTTGCTGCCTTATCTGCCAGCAACTATTTTAAAAAAAACTGTATGTGCGAAAGCATCATATCGTTCGGTATTTTTGCATCATTTGCTTTACTTACCAGGTAGATATTATGCTGCTTACCATCATTCTCATGTGTTAAATCAGCCGTAAGGGTGATAAAATCCAACTGAACTGCCGCTGCACTCTCCTCATGGTTTTGTCCTTTACCTGCAAAAGAAAATTCTCCTATTTTCTTCCCATCAGGCGCATCCATCCTTATTTCCAAGACACAGCCGGCAACCGGTGTTTTCTCCCAGCCCAATGTCAGTGCGGCGCGCGATATGCCGGACAGGTCAATGTTGCCAATTCCCACCCACCCACCGGCTGGTGGCAACATCATATAGGAAGATCCATTGATAATGGATTTACTAAAGCCCTGCATGATATTGATCTCATCAAAAGTAATTTTGGGATTTTTCAATATCAGCGATTTATTACCCATCAGCGGCTTGCTATTCATTCCACCTCTATCTGTATAAGTAGCAGAAATATACAAATCGCCCTCCTCTGTGACGGGCTTATTCAAAGCGGTATTTACTGCTCCTTTTGGAGGCAATGACTTCAGTTGCAGGTTTAGGGATAATATCCATGAAGTAATCAGTTTTGCATCGCTTTCCTTTAAGTCAGGATGTGCAGGCATGGCCACAGGCCCCCAGGCGCCACTACCACCTTCCATTACTTTCTCCGCAAGGTGTGTAACGGATTTCGAACCTGGTTTATATCGTTGTGAAATGGCTGTAAATGAGGGCCCCACTGATTTCTCATCTACTTTATGACAACTCATGCAATCCAATGTAAGCATCTTATTTCTACCCATCATGGCCCTGCTTAATGTCTGATGTCCTTGTGATGAACCAGCCTTACCCGTTCTGGAGTGATATTCAGCCGAAACAATCAAATTACCCAAGTCGATATTCTTACCATCTTCTTTGTCACTCACCACCACTTCATATTTTACTTCTTTACCGGGGAAATAAAATGTTTTGTTACCATCGATTTTAATATTTACTGCCGGTGCTTCATTACCTGCATATACACTTACAACACTGCTCTTTGAAGAAGCGTTTTTATCATCCTTCACCTCCACCCAGATCGCATAGTCGCCCTCTTTGTTAAAGGTATGTTGCAGCTTCGGTCCGGATGTTTCTTTTGTTGTTCCATCATCAATATGCCATATATAAGTAATTTTGTCGTTCTCAGGATCTTTTGCTGTTACCTGTGCTGTTATTTGGAAAGGCAAGGCCCCGGAGGTTTTATCTACTTTTATGGCTGTAGCCTTCGGAGGTCTGTTGCCCGCTATATAATCAATACGCGCCAGGCCCGCATTTGCATTTTTAGAAAACCATCCACTGCCATATTCAAGTATATAAATTCTACCATCAGGGCCCACTTCCATATCTGAAGGGTTGGCAAATTTTGTACTTAACATGAAAGGTTCCATACTATCGAAATCTCCGTTTGGTAACAAAGTCAGCACTTTTATCCAGCCGCGGACCCATTCATAAATAAAGAATTTGTTGTGGTAATAATCGGGCATGCGGGTTTTCTTTGGATACAAATCAGTATAGTAAACGGGACCGGCCATCGCGGTTCTCCCGCCACTTCCTACCTGTGGAAATTCTTTTGATACGCCGTAAGGATACCAGATAAATGCCGGCTTCGCAGGAGGTAACTGTTGCAGTCCTGTATTATTCCGCGAATTATTAATTGGTTTTCCCGGATCAAAGGGAAGACCAGATTCGCCAGTAGCATAATCGTAAGCAACGTAAGGGATATTATTCCCAACAAAAAAAGGCCACCCGAAAAACCCTGCTTCCCGTGCCTGGTTAATTTCATCGTACCCTCGCGGGCCACGTGTTTCCATGCTGTCATTTTTTGCATCAGGCCCTACTTCACCCCAATATAAAAATCCCTTTTTCTGATCTATCGAAATCCGGTAGGGGTTGCGGTTGCCCATCACAAAAATTTCGGGTCTTGCATTTTCTGTTCCTTTTGGAAATAAGTTATTATCTGGTATCGTATAGCTTCCATCTTCATTTACACGGATCCGGAGGATTTTACCACGCAAATCGTTGGTATTACCCGCGCTTCGGCGGGCATCAAATTGCTCGTGCCCCGGCCGGTCATCCATGGGCGCATATCCATGACTTACAAAAGGCTGATTGGGCTCATTAAATGGCGTGGTGTTATCACCGGTGGATAAATAAAGCATTCTATTGTCACCAAATGCGATGGACCCGCCTGTATGGCAGCATATTTCCCTTTGGGAATAAAACTGCAACAGTATCCGCTCTGATTTTACATCAATGCTATCGTTGGTATAAGTAAAACGCGACAGCCGGTTCACGGACGTGTCTGCCGGGCTGTAATATGCATAGATAAAATTATTTTTTGCAAAATCAGGGTCTTTTTGTATACCCATCAATCCTTCTTCGGCATTTACACCGGAATTGCCTGTTTTCCAGTATACGTTTAAAAAACCTGCTTGTTTAACCGATTTGGTGTCGTCTTTGTATACCATGATTTCACCCCTCCGTTGTGCCACCAGGATATCGAGATTGGGGAGAATGGTCATTTCTGTTGGCTCGAAAAAAACGCCATCTACCAATTGTACTTTCGCAAACCGATCTTCTTCAGGTACAGGTGGTGTTGTCGCTTTTGCATAATTCAATACTTTATTCTCACCTACTGCATATTTGATACCATCCAGGATATGCTTTAAATAACTGGAATCGTTGTACAGCTCCTCAGTAGGACTAAGTGCCATACACCACGCTCTGCCGCCGTCATATTCCTGGTACCATGTTGCTG
This sequence comes from Chitinophaga sp. MM2321, assembly GCF_964033635.1. Taxonomy (NCBI): domain Bacteria; kingdom Pseudomonadati; phylum Bacteroidota; class Chitinophagia; order Chitinophagales; family Chitinophagaceae; genus Chitinophaga; species Chitinophaga sp. MM2321. The sequence goes on along the minus strand of NZ_OZ035533.1, from coordinate 711,042 downwards.
GATGATCATAGCCATTGGCCGTATCTTTGTAACTATTTTCGCCTACCAATCTCCTGTACCAGCCCCAATGACTGCCGGCCTCTATGGCAGTATGAATACCCACAAATCCTCCACCTGCTTGAATATAACGTTGAAAAGCATTCTTCTGATAGTTGTCCAGCAGCACATCTGCCGTATCAGCAGTATTAAAAAAAACAACGGCGGCGTAGTCCTTCAATGCGGCTTCGGTAAACCTTTCCGCATCAGATGTGGTATCCACCTCGAAACCATTTTCTTTCCCAATTTTCACAACAGCATTGGCGCGTTCATCTATAAACGCATGCCGAAACGCCGACGTTTTTGTAAATACCAATACTTTTGGATTTCCGGCACGTTTGTTACAACCCGTTAGCACCAAAACAACTGCTAAAATGGTCAGCGAATAAATTATTAAATGTTTTTTCATTAGATATTCGATAAGTTAGATTTTGTGCGTGGGCTTACATCTATAGAGTGTACAGCACAACACGCCAATAGGAATTTTTAGACACCTGTTGATAAATGTCTACCGGGATTTTGAGTAAATGCCGGGTGCTTATATTTATTTCAAACCGAATATGGATCCTTCTATAAGATCCATATTCAGCTACACATCAACTTTCAAAGATTGGAAGCGCTGATTGTCTGTGACAATCAATATCCAGGATTCTGTTTAAAACCAGCCGTATTAGTGGTAACATCAATTTCCACTGATGGTACCGGGTATAGGTAATCCATACTTTCATCTATCGTTACCTTAACTTTTGGCGTATATCTTGCCTCAACTTTTACTTTAAGAAGTCCGGTTCTTACTAGGTCGTACCATCGGATATGTTCAAAACACAACTCTCTGGCTCTTTCCTGCAAAATTTCGTCAAAGGTCAAAGTGGCTGTCGTATAATTCGGGAAGTTGGGTGTAGCGCTTGCAGGAATGACCTTGCCACCTGCATCTAGTCCCCTCGCCCTTTTTACCACCCTATTTGCCGCATCAACGGCTGATTCAGGGGCCAGACCACCATTCGCTTTTAAGGCCGCTTCGGCATACATCAGCAATACATCAGCGAACCTGATAATGTTAATATTATTAGGGCATTGACTGAACAGGAAAGGCATCTCTGCATTCCAGGCTCCCCACTGATATTTGGCGGTTCCCATCAACGTCCAGATAGGAGCTGCCTTAGTTTCATTAGGGTCCATCGCCACTTTTATATCAAAGGACTTTTTACTGGTCGGTACATTATTCGTAAAGTCAATGGTATAAGTAGGCACATTTATTTCTCTGCGACTATCTCCGTCCTTAAAGAAATAATAGAAAGAGGGTGCGGGTTTTATAGCACTCTGGCCGATGGAAGCAAAAAACCTGAATGTATTCGTCGGCTTCTTACCCGTGCCCTGGAGTCCGTAAAAATCCTTACTCCATGAGCTACCATAAGGATCCACCGAAAACTGTACATCCCATATTGATTCTACATTGCTGTTCTTTTTATCTATGGAAAATACATCTGTGTATAACGGCTCCAAATCATACACGCCCGCATCGATCACGTCTTTTAAAACATCTCTCGCCTGTTCGTACAAAGATTGAACTGTTTGATCGATCTGGGCATATCCAGGAATTTTAGCCGATTCCTTGTAAGCAGCCATACTAACTAACGCCCTTCCTTTTAACGCTTTAACAGCCCAGTAATTTGCTCTGCCAGGCTCCGCAACATCCTTCACTTTAAGTAAGGCCCCCTCTTCCAACGCATCGTCCAGATCTGCCAGTATCCTGGCATAAACGTCTTTTATAGGAGCCCTGGGTAAGTCAAAATCAGGAGAAACTGTTTCTTTGACTACCAACGGTACCTCTCCAAACGCCCGCACCAGGTTCAAATATGCGAGTGCTCTTAAAAATTTCGCTTCCGCAACAACCCTGCGTTTAACTCCCTCGCTGGCGCCACTCACATCAGGAGCTCTTTCAATCATAGCACATGCCCGCTGTACTAGTATATAATTATCAGCCCAATATGTTCTGAAAACAGAAGTCAGTCCTGTAGATGCATAGGTGTCCAAATCCTGTCTTTGCCCCGCCCCCCCCGTACTCGTTTCTATATCAGTTCCCACACCTGCTATAATGGTGGCCATATTATTTGTATAAAGACTTTGCGTTATCGCATATGCCCCTGTTATACCCGTTTTAAGAGAAACGTCATCAACAAAAAATGCATTGGGGTTCAAAAAAGATTTTGGATTTTCTTCCAGCATCTTTTCACAGGAAGAAATACACGTTGCGATCAATACTATTAATACCAGTGAAAGTTTATAGGGGAAAAATTTCTTCATATTTGTATATTTTTCTCAACTAAAAGGTAATATTTGCTCCTAATGTCACAATTCTTGGTTTTGGATAAGCGCTCCAATCCATTCCGGGCGCCAGCGTATTGCTATTTGAAGTGCCCACTTCAGGATCATAGCCCAAATACCTTGTCAATACGTACAGGTTTTTACCGCTTGCAAAAAGCTTTATGTTGCTGATTTTTAACGCCCTTATTGCTTTTATGGGTATTGTATAAGCTAACGTAACATCACTTAAACGAATAAAAGATCCATTCTCAATGTTGTCACTATACAAATGGTCATCTGCAAAAAATCCCTTCCGTTTGTATTGATCACTTGGGCTGCCCTCAATAAACAGATCGCCTCTGGTTTCATCTGGATTGATAGTATAGAGCGTGGGAAACCACCTGTCGTTCAAATCCCTCATTTGGTTTGACCAGCTTTGTAAGCGGGAGAGCCGGACCCTTGTGGCGTTCACAATATCGGCACCATAGCTAAATTGCAACACCACTGATAAATCAAACCCTTTATAGGAGAATCTATTAATAAAACCACCCGAAAAGTCAGGGGTCCCTTTCCCCAATATCTGCTGATCTCCATTATCAATAACGCCATCGTGATTGATATCTTCTATTATGTAGGATCCGGGCTCGTATTTACTGATGTCTGTTCCAAAAATTGAGGTGATCCCACTTTTATCAATTTGCGACTGGCTTTGGTAAACCCCTAATTTCTTGAATCCGTACCAGAGTCCGAGCGGGTATCCTTCCTGAATGATGTTAACCATCGACTGAAAGTTCCCTGATGGGTTTCTTTGAATGTAACCGTTCTGGTTCAATTCAATAACTTTCGAACGATTGAACCCCATATTATAGGTCACGTTCCAATTGAAGTGCTTATTTCGGATAACAGCGGCATTCATACTGATTTCCAATCCTTGGTTTTGGATAGAGCCCAGATTTGTCCAATAGCTTTTGTATCCGGTTGATAATGGTGTAGTTACCTGATTAAGCATATCACGGGTAACTTTATTATATACATCAAAGGTGAAGTGAAACATATTGTCCAGTAAGCCCACTTCTAACCCTATATCTGTTTGTGTAGTCGTTTCCCATTTGAGCGAAGGGTTTGGGGTACTATTAATGGCTAAACCAAAAGTCGGATCTACGCCGTTCATAGGGTAAATTGCCGTATTCAATGATGCGATGGACTGATAGGCTGGTATAGCCTCCTGGCCGCTCTGACCCCAACTTAGGCGAACCTTCAGATCGCTGAGTGTCTTTTGTTTTTGAAGAAATTTCTCCTCAATAACCCGCCATGCGAATGCACCTGACGGAAAGTTCGCAAACTTATTACTTTTACCAAACCGCGACGAACCATCCCGGCGCAATGTTGCCGTAAAAAGGTAGCGATCCATATACGAATAATTGAGCCGGGTAAATAAAGAAGCCAGCGAGGATTCATTAAAATTATTTTTAGGTATCTGCGGATTTATTCCCAACCCTATCGCATTAATACCCAGCTCTTCTACTGCAAAATTTCTGTTTTCAAGGCTCGCTTTTTTATTTCGATCAATGTTATAAGACGCGCCCAACAAAGCGTTCACGGCATGGCTCTTTCCAAACTTCTTATTATAAAACAGTAGGTTCTCCGTCGTCAGATTAATTTGCTTGTTAAAGCTCAGCGAGCTTACACCATTCGCCGAATATCCCTGTTGGGTGTTGGAAGGATAATAATTTTCATTGGAAGCATCTTTATTGATGTAGCTATTCTGGGTTTGAAAACTAAAATTGTCATTAATTTTCCAATTCAAAGTCAGAGAAGATACTAACCCATTATTAAACCTGTTAATAGTTTGATTATTTACCTGATAATAGGGATTGTTGTTTACGCCTACTGCTTCTTCAGGAAATAAATCCAGCTCACTGGACGTAATTGGCTTTGTGGGGGGTTGAGAAAGTGTGTTCATCACAACACTTTTGCTATCTCCTCCAAAAACACCTTTAATATTTTTCGTATTCGCATTCAGGTTCAGATTTAACGACAGGTTCTTATGTAATTTCTGGTTAAAATTGAAACGGCCGGAAAAATTATTTGTTGAGCTGTTAGGGATTATTCCATTTTGTCCAAAATAATTTAATAAAAGTGAGTAAGTCTGCTTGGCATCACCCCCGGAAACATTTAACCGGATATCTTTCGTCAATACTTCCTGGAACATTAAATCCTGCCAGTTTGTATTAATAGAGTCGGGGCTGTTATAGCCATCCCAATAGCCATAAGCGCCACGATCTGCAGGAAGTTTATATATATTTTCTTCAGCGTCATAATATGATAAAGAATCAATGGTGGTTGTCCCCTTTTTAAAATAATTTACATTCTGGTCATAACGCATATGTACATAATCGGCAGCCTTCATCATCTCAAGTTCATGCGGAATGCGTTGCAGGCCATAATTCGCATAAATATCAACTTTTGTTTTCCCTTTAGAACCGGACTTTGTTGTAATTAGCACTACGCCATTAGCTCCTCTGGATCCATATATTGCAGTGGATGATGCATCTTTTAATATCTCTATCGATGCTATGTCTGCAGGACTTACATCTTCTCCGGTACCAATAATACCGTCTATTACGTACAAAGGCTCGTTACTCCCGTTGATCGACCCTGCACCCCGGATACGGATGCTGGATTCACTGCCGGGTGAACCATCCGATTCTGTAATCTGTACCCCTGCAGCCCGTCCCTTCATGACATCCGCCAAAGAAGTAACAATCCGATCGGTCGCAGCGTCTTCTGATATAGAAGATACAGCGCCCGTCAGATCCCGTTTTTTAACCGTACCATAGCCCACCACCACCACATCATTCAAAGAGGTGAAATCTGCGGAATGTAGGATAACATCGAGTTGAGCCTTACCATTAACAGCAATTTTAACCGTTTCATAACCTAAATGGCTAAAACGTAATGCCGCATTCTCCTGAACAGAAATTGAAAAATTTCCGTCTTCATCCGTGCTGGTGCCTCTTTTGCCGCCCACTACCAGAATGGTCACCCCAGGGAGTGGCTTCCCTTTTTCATCGTTTACGTTCCCCCTAACTTGAATAAGCGCAGGAGGTGCATCAGGGGCTTTCACGGGCTGCGTTTCTTCCTTTCCCCTAATCGTGATGGTATTTTTTGTGATAGTAAAATTCAGGGGTTGACCTTTAAAGCATAGTTCCAACACCTGTTCAACAGATGCATTTTTGACGTTAATATCAAAAGTTTTTGCCTGTTGTAATAACTCAACCTTATAAAAAAACTGAAACCCCGTTTTTCGGTGAATTTCTTTAAAAACCCTTTCCAAACTGGTATTCCGTTCCGAAATCGAAATGTTTTGTGCATTTGTTTTTTCAGCCCTTACCTGCAGGAATACAGCAATTAGCAAAACAGCTGTTATTTTCATGACAAATAACGTTTTGGAGATTATTTTCATACCTGGGATCTGGTATGGAAACGAACAGATTTTTTTCATACTTTTGTAAGGTTTGGTTTAGACATTGAACAATCATTCCATTTGTATTTATGGATAAGACCAAACAATTACCCGGGGGTGCTGCAAACACCCCTGGTTTCGTTTCGGTAAATCCTTCGCCTTAATTTGAGAAATACATCAAAGCAACTTAAAAATTGGTCTCTCTGTTTTTGTTATTTATCGTGGATAAACAGGTTTAAGATAAAACAAACACTTTCCTTCCTTCAATTCTAAAACGTACACCGCCAGCTTCCATAATTTTCAACACCTCTGAAATGTCATTCTGCCGGCTTACCAGCCCCGAAAAATGACCGGTTGGCATTTTTCCTTCATAGATAACTTCAACGTCATACCATCTTGCAATCTGACGCATTACTTTTTCGATATCAGCTGTATTAAATTCAAACCAACCATTCTTCCAGGCCATAACTTCCTCCATTTCGGCCTGCACTACCTCCATATCCCCTGTTTTCCCAACCCTTGATTCCTGACCCGGAACCAACACTTTTTCCGAAGTACCCTGAGAAACTTTTACCGACCCTTCCAGTAAAGTTGTATTGACAGAACTTTCATCATCATAGGCCATAATGTTAAGATGAGTTCCCAACACCTCCACGACCACGCCCTTCGCATTTATTTTAAAAGGCATCGTTGCATTCTTAGCCACTTCAAAATAGACTTCCCCCGTCACGGTTACGTATCGTTCCTTACCTTTGAAGTAGGTAGGAAAATGAATCGAAGAAGAAGCATTAAGCCACACCTTGGTCCCATCCGGCAATATTAGCTGATAGTTCCCTCCACCAGGGGTGGAAAGTGTATTATAAATAATCGCCTGCGTATCTGTAATGCCGGCATTATAGGCCAGTGTGGGCGTTTTCAACTTCACTACTTTGGTATTGCCCTGCCGGGTCAAAGCACCTTCCTGCGTGGAGTCAAGTACAATTTCAGAACCGTCAGACAAGGTGAGCACCGCTCTATTCCCCCCAGGCACAACAGTGCTCCTGTGCAGGTGGCTACTCTCATCTGACAACATCGATTGTTGCGCCGGAGGTTGATTGTTTATCCAATAGTAAGTTGCGGCAACACTAAAAATAAAAATAGCCGCTGCCGCTGCAATCCGTAACCAGCCCAATAACGACCTGCTCATCCCAATAACGGGTGTCCCGCTATTCCGCTTTCCTTCCTCTAATATTCCCGAAAGCATTTCTTCTCCCCTGGCCTCACTGAACAATTGATTTTCAGTACTGAATTTCTCCCAGGTCTCTGTCAATAAACCCATTAATTCCTCATCTTTTTCTCCGAGGGATATTAACGCCATTAATTCATCCCGCTCCTTTATGGTAGCGGTTTTATTAAAATAAGCCTGAAATAAATAAGTCAGTCTCGATTCATTCATATTATCCATTTATTATACTCACAAAAAGTAATGCGCCAGATCTTTTTGTCAACCATAAGACAAGAAAAATCCCAAAAAGAGGTAATGGGTTGAAAATACTTTTCATTCTTTTAAAAAAATGGTACAAAAAAAATCAGGAAGTTGATATGTGCACGTAGATAGGTTTTCAAAAAACGTAGTGCCAGCACCATGTGCTTTTTCACTGTTTCAAGAGAAATATTCATCTCGGAAGCTATCTCCAGGTGCTTCTTCCCCTCTCTCCTGCTTAGCATATATACTTTTTTCTGCTGCGGTGGGAGTAAGTCAATGGCTTCGTCAATCAGCCGATCAGGGTTGCTATCACTACTTCCCTCTACATTACTATCGGCGTGCTGCAATGCTGTTTTTATCCATTCATTCTTTTGGTATTTTTCCTTGGCTATTTGTTTCAGACAATTGAACGTATGATTTCTTGCCACTACCAGCAGATAAGCCTTAAATGAGTTTACCGCTAAAAGGGAATCCCGATTGATCCATATCTTCAAAAATACATCCTGCACGATCTCCTGTGTCAAAGGTTCAGATTCAGTAATACGCATTACAAAATCCCCCAGTTGATTATAATAGGATTTAAAAAGCTGCCCAAAGGCATTTTCATCCCCCTCCGCTACTTTTGAAAGTAGCACCTTCAAATCATTTTTTGAATGGCCAGACATGAAGTTAGTGTTTTGAATAAAATGAAATTAATTACTACAAAGTGATATCACTATCCAATCGAAATCAGATCCAATGCGGTCTACAGCCCTTGTGCAGCAAGAGAACAGACTAAAATCAGGGTATTTAAAATATGAGGGTACCTACCTATTATTCACGATCGCGAAAACGTAAACAAGGTATCATGAGTTTTTCCCAGGTCTTTTTTCATACGTGTATCTTTCGAAATCCGACAACCTCACATCACTTACCAGATGTAATCGAATAACCAGTATCGCAGCCTTTCACCAGTTACTATCACCCATATTTATGCCATTAGCACGCTATACGCCTGCATTTTAGTGAGATTGACATCTTTTGGCTTGCTCAGCGCTCATTCATATGGGGTAAGATTGTACCATACTTCTGGTAGCTCTATTTGGTTGTGTTCTCCCATCCTATTGGTTGATCTTCTGACTTACACCGGTCGCCGGCTATGTATGCATCCTGAATAGTTGCGCCGTAAATACGTCTATCTGCTCTCATGTTACTTCGATATAGGTACATTTCACGTTTTCCCGGAAAGCTGTCCGATTAAATCTACTGCTTTTTTCTAAGTTTAACCAGTGACCTTTCATCAAAAACAAAGCACAGTTTAAAAATAGGTAAAATGGGCAATTATTAATAACTTAAAAAGAAAATAATTTACCGATGCAAAAACAAGATCTGCAGAAGCACAAATCGTGTTTGCACTAAAGCGATCAAAACAAGAGATTGTCGGGAAATGGGTAAGTGAAGCTACATTTTACAACGGAGCGAAGCAGCTCAGTTTGACAGCGGTGAAAGGCTAAAGCATCGGGCAGAAGAGGGTACTAACACTCACCCCCATAAGAAAGCATTACTGAATAGGTGCAGGAAAAATGTCTGATGTAGATTAAACTTAAAAAAGCAGGCCAAGTATCTAATCTCAAGGTGGCTGTGACACGCTTGTTTTAAATACTATCGCCTGCTTCTTATCTTCCACGGAAAAGCATCAAAAATTACTTTCCATTTTCTAAAACTCCTTGTCACCCAATTCGCTTTTCGGGAGTTTCAATTTACTGGTAAGTCTATTTAAGCTAAAGCTAAGGTTGACCATAAAAATATCTGTTTCATAAATATAATTGGTGGTCGTATAAAAGCCAGGGCCGCTGGTAGTAATACGTTGGCGACCGGAACCCATAAAACCCATATCCATATTTTGCCACTGAAGCATAACCGACATCTTCCCCTTCATGAAGGTCTTTTTCACGGATGTACCGGGCGTCAAAAACATAGAATTCTCTCCCTGGGCTGTAGGACGATCAGACAAATAATTCAGATTCCCCTGAATACTCCACGTACTACTTAATTTAAAATTTGTGTTGGCATTTATCGAATAGGCCCATGCTGTATTACTGATGTTAAATTTCTCACCTAAAATATTAAGATTGCCATTGATCTTGTAATGATAGACATTCCCACCTATATACAGATTCCACCATTTCAGCGGTTGCAAATTGGTCCCCAACTCCAGCCCTGTTAATCGGGCTCTTTCTGCATTGGTATACACCCGGTTGAGAATAGTATCGGCATAGATGCTATTGACCCTTTGAATGGCATTTTTTATATCCTGATAATAAGCGGTAACAAAAAAGGATCCGCTCTTAAGGTTTTTAATGACGCCAAGTTCAACGAGGCTTACAAGTTCTGGTAAAAGGTTGGGATCTCCTTGTTCCAGCGTTTCCGAATGCTCCCGTTCAGGAATGGGATTGAGCTCATGATGCGTTGTCCTTTGTATTCGTCTACTGTACCCCGCCTTGGTTTTCCAACCATTATTCAACGTGTAAAGTAAGCTGGCAGTGGGGAATAAATTGGATAAATTCAGCTTATGCGGAACGGGATCATATGATAAATCAACAGTTCTGGTCGCATATTCATAACGCAGGCCCCCTATGTATTCCAACTGGCCGGCTTTCGCACTGTATTGACTATAAACGGCATTGATCTGGCTTTTGGCGCTCATGCTCCCCGAGAATCTCGCCGGATCCTCAAACGCGGGCAGAGGTGTTACCTGGTAATCAAACTTACCCTCCTGCGTATCGTATCTAAACTGATAACCACTCTCCAGAATGCCCCGTCCAACAGACATCGCATAATCCAATTTAAACCTGTAACCGTTGATAGGTCTTTTATAAGGATTAAAAACATATTGCAGCGTATCCGCGCCAGGCGTATCGCTCGTCAGATTACGATTCCTGGTATTGCCATACAAATTGGCACGTTCATACACAACAACAGCCGTTAATGACGATTTATTCAAAAAGATGTGCGTGTAGTCCAGATTACCTAGCGTGAAATTCCCTTCTTTTATCTGAAGGTTGGAATTAAAATATTCCGTTTCCCGAAATGGTTCAGCAGCATCCAGGTAAGTGGCGCTATTTTTATAATGAATATCGGCTAAGCGTGATTGAAATCTCCGGCCGCTAAAAAAACCGAGTGAAAACACATTGTTTGAATCCGGCGTAAAATCGAGCGACATCCTTCCCGCATAATCATGCTTATCAAAACTTCTTTCCCCGGTAGAAGGAAACCGGGTAATATAGTCCCTTGTATCATTGTAGTTTTTCGTAAAAGCATCCCCTTCCCGGAAACCGGCTACATCATTTCTGGTGTAATTGGCCCCGGCAGATATATCCCACTTGTCATTTTTATAATTCACCATTACATCCCCACCGAAACGAATCGGTTTTTCCAGATTATTATGATCCGTGGTACTAGGCAAACCTTTCTGCACATTGACTACAAAAGAAAGCCCTTCATTCACCCCCTTTTTAGTGACGATATTGATGATCCCGGATTTTCCGTCAGGGTCATATTTCGCAGATGGGGCAGTAATCAATTCTATATTTTCAATGGCATTGGCAGGGATTTGGCTTAGCACCAACTGCGCATCTGTTAGTACAGGTTTACCATTAATTAAGACCAGGAATCCGGTAGAACCCCGCATACTTATCTCACCTTCTCCGGTTACGGACACCGATGGCATGTTTTTTAAGACATCCATGGCCGAACCGCCTTTGGCTGCTTCAAACTGGTTTGCTCTATATACCTGCTTATCAATTTTGTTGTAACTTTCTGCGACCTTTCCAACAACTTTAATTTCGTCCAACATTCTTTGATCCGGATTAACAAATAGTACGCCGAGGTCAACTTTCTCTCCTTCAGACAGATTTAAAAAAGGTACCATCTTCGTTTGATAGCCAACAAATTGAATTTTCAGGTAAAAATGGCCTGCTTTTAATCTATTCAGTTGAAAATGGCCTTTTGAATCCGTAATTGTGCCGTTTACCAAACTGGTGTCGCTTGTATTATATATAGACACGCTTGCATAGCTCATGGGTAAATGGGTGAACTGATCACTGACTATTCCCCCGACACCCGCATTTTGCGCAGATAGCGCTGACGTAATGACCAATAAAACACCAATAAAGTAAATACACTTTTTACTTAAAAGGAATGGGCGTTTTTTTTCAGACAAAGCCTTTGTTAATACTGATCCGCTTGTTGCCGCAATTGCTTTTTCGATCTTTAATCCACTCATGAATTTATTTATTACTGGTCTCACAGGTCTTTTACTAATTATTTCTTCCTAAATACTTCTTCGTGCACTTTGTTCCCATCTACATCAAAATGCTGAAGTTTCAGTACCGGAACGTCATTTTCGCGAAATGCATACCCTTTTAAAAACCCCCCTTTTACCCGAAGAAACCGATGGGCGGGCATTTTGTCCTCTTCATTCCAACCCTCTGCATGTTTGTCGCTGCCAGGTCCACAACCAAACTCCCAGAGGTTGGTATTTTCCCAATGGGTTACATACTGCCAGTGCCGATCGCCATTACATATAAATATGTTGTCGTGTTCGTTGATAAACTGACGTAACTGATCACCCTCATATTCGAAGTTAGTATTGGAGTAGTTGTCATGTTTATTGTTTCGGTCGGGACCTAAAACCGGCGTAGGTGATATCAATATTTTAAACGTAGCATCTGACGCTTTAATGGTCCGGAAAAACCATTCCTTCTGTTCCTCCCCCCATATTGTTTTGCCAGGTCCATCCGGAGCATTGTTCTTACTTCTGAAATTTCGACCTTCCACCAACCATATTTGCAAATCCTTTCCCCAGCGAATGGTTTTATAAGGTTTTTCGCTGGCGGGAAATTGTTCTTTATCGAAAATTTCCAGGCCTCTTTCAAATGAAACAGTACCATATGTCATTCCCGGATAGGCATCATCACACAAAGTGTCATGATCGTCCTTCATGAAATAAGTTGTTATTTGCCTGAAAAAATCCCTTTGGTAAGGCAGCGCAAATATTCGGTTCCATTTAAACCTCATCAGCGCTTCGGTAAGTGCATAGGGTTGTTGTTTATCATAATACTCCACATCTCCGGTATGCACATAAAAATCAGGGGCCATATTTAGCATCACCGGATAAATCTGATGTCCTTTTAAAGCATTATCACGGCGTAAGTAGTCATGACAGGTAACAATACAGAAATTGATATCTTTCACGCCTCCTTCCGCTGGAGGCGTAAGGAAAGTGCCTTTTGTAGTACTTGAAATTTTTGCATCAGTATTTGTCCTTGCTTCCAATACAATCATATATCTGGTACCTGGCTTTGTATCCAGCTTCCATTGTGCCGTAAAGTCCTTATCCGGATCCACTTTAATCCACGTCAGTTCTTGCTTTGCAGCCAGTTTGTTTTCGGGATAAAAGGTCAGTCTCACCTCTCCATTTGCGCCAGGACAAGCTCCCTCCATGTCCACCAATTGATACCCTTCCGGTATTTGGGCATCATATATTTTTTTCTCGTCGATGCACTTCTTTAATTCCTTATGTTCAGTGTTGGCAGGTAGTTTGAATTTCATCCCATTCACCTTCATTTCGGGATTTTGGGTCAGGCGTGTCCAGATTACCACCGAATTTTGGTCAGCCCAACCATTTCGAAAGCCGTTGCCAAAATAAGGTCCATCGTTCGCTCCTGTTACCTCGCCACTACTTTTGATATATAAGCCTACTGCCAACCCTGTAGTGGTCAGGGCAGCTTTTTTAATGAAGTCTCTTCGGGAGTTTTCGTGATGCATTATGATAAATTAAAACCGAGATAGTTAATTGAATATGAATTATAAAATCCTCACCGACGTCGAGCACGCCCAAACATAGCTTTTTTATTTTTCCAAAAAGAACCTCCAATGAAACTTATTTTATCGGGCCCGGCTGGTTATCTGTAATCGCCACCATTGAGACTAAAAATCACTGATTTCTGCCAGGTCTCCATCAGTGACTTCATAGATTTTGTTATTTTTGAATGACGCGCTGACAGGTCATCCTTTTCTTCCGGATCCACTTCAAGATTGTACAGTTCAAATTTCACCTCATTCTTCGAATTAATCCGATGTAGTTTATATGGCCAATCGAGCCAGGCAGCGTGACCGGGCAGGCTACTTTCGGCGTATTTACGGGTGATAACGCCGGCATCCAAATGCAAACCAGCACTATCAATAGTCGTTATTCCGGCCTGCTGTTCTTTAAGAAGGGCTGCCATTAACACTGCTGATGATCCTTCATTTATACCACCACCGGGATACTGCCAGAATCCCATTGGTTGGGTCCTGGACTTCATGGTACCCTTTAATAAGGGTACGAAACTAATACCATCCAGCGGGGGTTGGTCTTTCATCTTAACGCCCGTAATTTCAAGGAGTGTGGGGTATATGTCGGAAGTATTGAATGGAATATTTGTTACACGGGGTTTTGGAATTTGGTCAGGCCATTCGAGCATAGCGGGAACCCGGAGTCCACCTTCGTAGATCTGACCTTTGTTTCCGCGTCCACCCGTAGCGCTGAATCCTTTAACGCCGCCATTGTCACTACAAAATAAAAGGATCGTATTTTTATCAATTTTAAGTGTTTTTAATTCCTGCCTCAATTTGCCAAAGGCCCGATCCATTGCGGTTATTTCTCCATAATAATTTCGCAGCTTTTCTTCCTGCCCTGCATACAGTTGGAGGTCTTGTTCAATTGCTGCATAGGGGTTATGGGGGGAGCCAAACCAGACTACGGCAAGGAATGGCTGGTTATTACCCGTTTGCGCACGTATAAATTCAATGGCCGCATCAGCAGTAACCATGGAGCCTTCTCCCTGTGTCTGAACGGCAATACCTTCACGGCTCAAAATGGGATTATTGTTATAAAAGTTGGGCGATGAGAACCAGCTATCAAACCCACTATTACCGGGGTTTATAGGACTGCCGCTTCGTACGGGGCCAAGGTGCCATTTCCCAAAATGACCCGTAACGTACCCCGCCGTCTTAAGTGCTTCAGCAACCGTGATTTCCTGCGGCCTGAGCAACCCTCCCCAGCTAAAAACGCCAAAACGGTTCGGATGGCGGCCGGTGAGAACACTCCCGCGCGTAGGCGAACACACAGGAGCAGCTGCATAAAAATGATCAAAGCGCAGTCCCGAACGCGCCATACTATCAAAGTTTGGCGTTTTAAGAACCGGGTGCCCGTTATATCCCATATCGCCCCAGCCCTGATCATCGGCCATACACAAGATGATGTTAGGCTTACTTTTATGCTGCGCCACCGTTTGCCCGACACCAAATATCATTAAAAACACCAACATCGCGATGCCTCCATATTGGTAATTCCTATTGAATGTAGTTAGCCTCGAGCGCTTAGTAAGCCTGAACGGAGCGCAAACATTCAAAAATGTTGTAGCAAAATTATTCATGAAATAATAGTTTAAAATTACATTTAAGAACAGGTAATACCTGATTCATCTTTTGATTGAAACCCGGTATAGATGTTTAAATATGTTTAGGATGGTGAGGCGGGTAAAATTATATTTTCAACATTCATGCTGCTATTTTCCAACACCTTCTTTTTTAAGATGAAATACCAATCTTCCGCCGGTTACGATATCCTGATGATTCAGCGTATATTTTTTATAGGGCTTTCCATTCAAACTTAATGAGTGTATGAAAACGTTTTCCTCCGCACCCGGACTTTCGATGACGAAATTTTTTCCAGGGTAAAAATCGGCATCAAGATCTATTGTAATCTTCGTAAATACCGGGCTGGCAATCTGAAAATTCATATTACCAGGGCAGTCAGGATAAAAGCCCATCATTGCAAAGAGCAGCCAGGCTGACGTGGTTCCACAGTCATCGTTACCAGGTAGTCCCGCTGGCGAAGTGTTGAAATTCCCGGATATCATTTCCCGCACATATTTTTGGGTACGCCACTCTTCTCCCTTTACATAATTAAAAAGATAAGGGTAAGCCATATCCGGTTCGTTACTCATGATAAAGTAGTTGTCATCGAAACAGGTAACCAGTTTCCGAACAAATTTAGTTTCGCCGCCCATCAGTTTTATGAGTCCCGGAATATCATGTGGTACAAAAAAGGTATAATGCCAGGTATTGCCTTCAACGAATCCGGTTTGTGAGCGCAATGAATTTCCATCAACAGATGGATTAAAGGGTTCAAACCATGAACCATCGCTCAACCTAGGTCTTATAAAATTAGTTTTGGGGTCAAAATAATTTCTATAATATAGCGATCGGTTGTTAAATAATTTATAGTCTTCGTCATTACCCAGCGCTTTCGCTAACTGAGCCAGGTTCCAATCGGCAATACCATATTCCAGTGCAGTAGAAACAGATCCCCATATCTTTCTTTTGTTTGTAGCATCCTCCGGAATATATCCATATTTGAGCAGGTTATCCGAACCAGGACGTACCGGGTTATCTACTTCCGGGACGGTAGCATTATGTTTCATCGCTTTATATGCAAGTGCTACATCAAAATTTCTGATTCCCCTGAGATAAGTGTCTGTAATAACAGGAAGTGCAGGATCACCCACCATCACATACGTTTCCATACCTGCAAGCTCCCATTTAGGAAGCCAGCCACTTTCCTTGTACATCGCGATCATTGTTTTGACCATGTCCGATTGCTTTTTCGGATAAACAAGGGATAAAAAGGGGTGAACGTTCCGGTACGTATCCCACAAAGAAAATACGCTATAACGATCGAAGCCATCGGCTTTTACTATTTCATTGGTTAACATGGCAGGGTATTCGCCATTTATATCGCTGAAGATATTCGGGTGTAATAGTATATGGTATAGGGCCGTATAGAACATACTTTTTTGCATGAGAGTGCCGCCCTCCACCTTAATCTTAGACAATTCACTGTTCCAAGCATTTAAGGCGTCATTCCTTACCCTGTTAAAGTCAACAGCGGGTTGTTCTTTTTGTAAATTTTCCCTGGCATTATCTATACTTACATAAGATACGCCTACCTGTACTGATATTGTTTCGTTTTCCTCTGTATCGAAAGTAAAATACGCCCCAATATTATCACCGGCAATTTCCCGTTGGAAATCCTGGAATTTTCTCTCATCGTTCCAAACCCCACAGGACGCAGGCTTTTTGCTCAGTTTGGCAACGAAGTATACATTTTGAATCGTTGGAGGGCCGCAAAATCCTCCGATGGATTTAAAGCCTTCTACTTCGGTATCTGAGACGCGGCGTATATTTGCTCCTTTACGATTGGTAAGGGAGAGACCGAGATTGATCAGAATATTTGACTTCCCTTTTGGAAAGGTAAAGCGGCTAATTCCGGTACGAAGGGTGGTCGTAAGTTCAGCCTTGATATGGTACCGGTCTAATTGAGCAGTATAATAACCGGGGGAGGCTTCTTCCTTAGAATAATCAGACCAATATTTATAAGGCACTAATTCCAGGTTGCCGGTGGTGGGCATTAACAAGAAAGTACCCATTTCCCGGCAACCTGTTCCGCTTAGATTAAGATGCGAAAAGCCTGACATCTTTTTCTCCCCGAATCGATATGGACTTGCCATGCCCCTATTTTTTAAGGTGTCGTAGGTATTTAAAGGAGATAGTGATAACAGTCCATGGGGCAGTACCGCTCCAGGATTTGTATTACCTCCACCCGCCGTGCCAATGAATGGATCAACATATGATGACAGATTTTGACTATTGGCACTCAGGAACGACAGAAAAAGAATGGCAGAAAAAAACAGCCTCATTTGTATTTAAAATTTAAATATTGGGGTTTATTCGTTCATAGATTTTGTTGAACCATCCTATTTGTTAGCGACGAG
This sequence comes from Chitinophaga sp. MM2321, assembly GCF_964033635.1. NCBI lineage: Bacteria > Pseudomonadati > Bacteroidota > Chitinophagia > Chitinophagales > Chitinophagaceae > Chitinophaga > Chitinophaga sp. MM2321. Next base: position 693,911 of record NZ_OZ035533.1, on the reverse strand, counting down.
CGCTGCACGACAATACTGCACACATTTGGCCACTTCTTTTACGGCATCTGAGCCTGCAGGAATAGGATACTCCATTTCAATATCGCAGATGATCGGCCATTTTTTCTGTTGGATCAATTGAAGGATTTCCGCTATGGGCGTTCCTCCTGATCCAAATGGTACCGGCTTATCAGGTATAGCAGCCTTCGGGCCTGTTTTATCTTTTATATGCAGGCATACAATACGGTCATGCAGTCTTTCAATGATTGTATTGGGATGTAATCCGGTAACGCCATAATAGTGACCTACATCCAGGTTCAGCATCACTTTGGGTCCATATGCCAGTATTTTATCAAAGCTAAAGCCCGGCTTACCAGGTTGTCCGTGATTGTGAAGGATGATAAAGAGGTTATGTTTATTTGCAAAGGGGGCTATACGTTGGGCTACTTCTTCTGAAATCTCCATGGTGATCCCTTTTGCGCCTAATACCCTGCATACATTAAAGGCATAATCAATTTCTTCATCGGACCAGTTCTTTTCACCCAATTTAAGAGCAGTGATCCTGACGCCTTTTTCGTCAAACATTTTGCGGATTTCTTTGAATTTATCCATTGAAATGCCGACACGCCAATCCCGGAGCGTCTTGGCGTCGTTTCCTTTGGGTTTACCAGCATATTGTTCTACCGGTCCCCCCATTAACTCTACTGAGTTTACACCTGCGCTAATCGCGTAATCCAACACGGCAGCTATTGATTGCCCCTGCATTTTGCCGAAACTATAAGTGATCGTGCCGATTTGAACACCGGATCCGGCATCATGCCGACTGGAGGAGGTTTTGTGAGACGCGCCGCAACCACCGAGAAAAAGAACGGTCATTACCGGAATAACCAGGAACCAACATCTGAGTCGGAATATTTTTTTTGTTTGTTTTTTCATGATGATAGCTATGACAATATTTTAAACGGTTTTCTGTATCAGTAATGGCAGGGAAATTTCAATCAGGTTCCTATACTTGCCATGCATTATAATCTCCTGATCCAAATATTCCGATAGCTGACTTCACTCTTATGGTCTTGCAGCAACAATGGAAATGCTGTTTGATTAAGCGAGGATTTCTTTTCTACCGGATGGGTAGGGCCTTTTAATATTACATGATTCTGGACAAGCACTCCGTTATGAAAAACGGTGAAAGCGCCCGGTGTTTTTTCTGTATCGTCACTATTAAACCGTGGCGCCGTGAAGATGATTTCATATACCTGCCACTCGCCCGGTTTAAGGGAAGCATTGACCAGCGGAGGATATTGTTTGTAAATGGAGCCGGCCTGTCCATCAGGATAGGTTTTATTCAGGTGTGAATTTAAAACCTGGACTTCGTAATTGCTCATTAGGAAGATGCCTGAATTTCCTGAATTTTGTCCTTCTTTACCTGCTGTTACATCTTTGATGGGCGTTTTCCATTCAATATGCAGCTGGCAATCGCCAAATTTTTCTTTTGTTTGAATCGGGCCCGTTCCGGGAACTACGGTAAATTCATTGCCATCTACTTTCCAGACTGCCGGTCCTCCCGCTTTCTTTTTACTTTCAAACATGTTAAGGGTGCCTTTATCGAACAATACGATGGCATCGGCAGGCGCGCTCCCATTTACGCCCGGTTGTACCAATGTAGGTTCGGTTTGCTGGGACAAAACGACGGTTCCCGGCAAAATGATCAATACAATATATAGTGCTGCTTTCGCATAAAATTTAAACATCGTTTCAGTCATGCTGTTTTCGTTTATTGGTTAACGTATATGCCTCCTTGTTACTTATCAACTCTTCCGGGTTCGCGAACATTAGCGCCTTTGATATTCATAAGTTTATCACCAAGATCACTTCTGGCTGCGTCAGCGATTGTCGTAAGTGTTGCGACAATTTCAGGGTTCTGGTCTTTCACATCATAACGTTCGCCGGGATCACGGCGCATGTCGTACAGTGCTGTCAGTGCCGGTGCATTACCAACGTTTCCGGAGGATCCGTCTTTTCCCGGTGCAAAACCCACGTATGTTCGCGATGGATGTTGAAAAACAAGTTTCCATTGATTTTTCCTGACAGCATCCAGTTGGTCGAGGTTATTATAATACAAGAATACTTCCCGTGGATTGGCTTTTTGATCGCCTGTCATTAATGAAAGTATATTCACTCCATCAATTTTATTTACGGGGAGTGAAGCATCTGCCATGTTGGCCAAGGTTGGAAGAATATCAATTGTTGACGCTATCTTATTGCAAACAACGCCTTCCGGAATATGTCCGGGCCATCTCATGATACAAGGCACCCGCATGCCTCCTTCCCAGGTGGTTCCTTTTCCTTCGCGGAGGCCACCGGCAGAACCTGCATGATTCCCAAAATTGAGCCATGGGCCGTTATCAGAGGTGAAAATAACCAAGGTATTATCATCAATACCGTTTTTTCTGAGGGCCTCCATAATTTGTCCAACAGACCAATCAATTTCCATCATTACATCGCCATAGGCACCCAGGTCAGACTTTCCTTTAAACTTGCTGGAAGCGGCGATCGGAATATGCGGCATCGAATGGGGAAGGTAGAGGAAGAATGGTTTTTTATTGTTTTTATTAATAAAAGCAACTGCGCGTTCCGTATATAATGTTGTCAATTGCGCCTGATCCTCCATGGTAGCAATCTCTCTCACCATGTCATTCCCGTTCATCAATGGAAGCGGCGGAAATTTCGCATTGGGTTTAAGTTTTCCATCATAATTGTAGTTCCACATGTCATTAGAATAGGGAAGACCGAAATACTCATCAAACCCTTGCTGTAAAGGCAGGAATTTCCGGTTATCGCCAAGGTGCCATTTCCCAAAGATTCCACTGGTATACCCACGTTTCTTCAGTACTTCTGCGATGGTTTCTTCCTCTGGATTCAATCCTATTGGCGATTTGGGAAACAATGCCCCACCAATTCCCACGCGGGTTGAATAACAGCCGGTAAGTAATGCAGCGCGCGAAGCAGAACAAATGGCATGAGATACATAAAAGCTGGTGAACCGCATTCCCTGCGCAGCAAGCCTGTCGAGATTGGGTGTTATATACTGAGATGCACCAAAAGAATTTAAGTCGCCATAACCCATATCATCCGCGTAGATCAATACGATGTTAGGTGGTGGTTTTGGTTTGGCCTCCTTTGCGGATACTAAGCCCGCCTGAACGACTGTCATCAATAGCACGCAGCATCCTAAAAAGAATATTTTATTCCTTTTCATTTCTGTTAAATTTTTGAATTAAACGAAATAATTTAAGTCAGCGCATTACTTTTTCAACACAGGCATCTGCTGCATTACTTCCTGGAGCTTGTTCTTTGCCACGAGTGCCGTTCCCTTGATATCAGCTGGGGGCATAGGGTTTTGTTCCAACACATCATTTTTCATATCATAGAAGCGACCATCGTCATACAGTTTGAAAGAATGATCTCGTACAAAAGCCTTGCGTTGATAATCAACGTACACGTATTCTTTCACCGGACCAGGCTTACCGAGTATCTGCGGGAGAAAGCTCTGCCCGTCCAACACGCGGTTTGCAGGGATAGCTATGCCTGCGGCCTGCGCCAGGGTAGGAAAAACATCGCTGAAATCAACGAGGCTTACATGGACCGCTCCTTTCAATGATTTTCCTTTCCAATAAGCAATCAAAGGGACCCGGGTACCTGCGTCTGTAAGGGTTCCCTTACCGCCCTTTATAATGCGGCCATCCTTCATTTTAGAAGTTATTTTGACATTCGTTCCATTATCACCGGTAAAAATAATGAGCGTATTTTCTGCCAGTCCTAATTTGTTCAATTTGTCCACAATCTTCCCAACGATCATATCTGAATAGGCAACCATGTCTTTAAAGTTATCGTTATCATTCTTGTGCCGGCTGGCAGGATCCACCCATTTACGGCTTACCGGTGTAGGCAGGAAGGGGTCGTGCACTAATGCCATAGGATAGTAGATAAAGAACGGCTCATTCTTCTTTCTGTCCATAAAATCGAGGATATAATTGCTAAATATATCAGGACCGTATTGATCGTCGTTTCTCGACAGTGTTTTCCCATTTTGCACAATCAATGGATTGGCATACCTCTCTCCTTCTGATTTTTCGTTTTGCAACTGCCACAAACAATATTCATCAAACCCGAATTGGTTAGGGCGTGATACATCCTCCCATCCGGGCAGCTTTTTCCCGGAGATACCGTTCAGTTGCCATTTACCCGCAATGCAGGTACTATAACCTGCATCTTTAAATAAATTCCCAAAAGTTTTCTCCTTTGGATCCAGATAGCCAAACACCCGGTAGTTGCGAAAATTATGTTTCCCCGTCATGAGCTTTACGCGGGACGGCGTGCACAGGGGCTGAGAAAAGCAATTTTCAAACCGCACGCCCATACCTGCCAGTTTATCCAGATTCGGCGTATAATAGGATGCGCTTCCATAACTGCTCAGGCATTCATATCCCATATCATCCGCCATTATCAGGATGATATTTACTTTTTTAGCCTTACCGGTACTATATGGATCCTCACTCCTGCTCAAAGCATTGGAAGAACCTGACACTATCATCAGGAGGAGGATGAATATGCTTTTCAATTTCATAAGTTTAACATTAATAGTTAATGTGCACGATATGGCCATAGTACTTAAACCGAGCTAAGAAATACAATCATTGAAATTATCTACCTGTTCACATAAGGATTAAACAGTCAGCTTCCATCCTTCGCGGTATGCGCGTTTTACGAACTGGTTGGCTTCATCAAAGTTGGTGATCTTCATATTAGCGCCATCCCACAGCATTTTGATATTGCGGCCGGGATAATTCATTCCTTTACCGTCAGCCCTTGGCCGCTGTATACTATGGCTTCTTATTGCGAGGTTACCCATCAATACTGCCTCCGTAAGCGGACCAGCCACGGCAAAGTCGGAACTGAGTTCTTTTTTACCATAGCCTGCAATAGCCGCTTCTACCCATTCTGTATAATGTCCGGCTTCTCCACCAGGCACTAAAGGAATGGTATGCTTTACCTTCACTTCATTATTACGGGACAGTGGTAACAATTTAGGATCCTTTCCGTAGGTACTACACATCATTTTCCCTTTGGTACCAATGAATAAAACACCATTGCCTCCGTCGCCGCCCATCATTTCGGTTGGTTCGAGTTCTTCCGGACGTACGGGCTGAATACCACCATCCATCCAATGCAGTTTTAGCGGTGTTTTGCCTTTGCGCGATTCAAAACTCATGACAACATGCGAAGATGGCGGACAGCTATCCGGATAATAAGCTTGTTTTTGATTTACATATACACTTCCAACGCTACATTCAACTGCGGTCGGATATTTAAGTTTTAATACACGGAAAGGCGCTTCCATCAGGTGACAGGCCATATCGCCAAGAGCGCCGGTTCCATAATCCCACCATCCACGCCAGTTAAAAGGCACTACTTTGTCAACATAATCTTTATAGGGGGCTGTGCCTAGCCATAGATCCCAGTCCAGACCTTTGGGGATCGCCGCACTTTCAGAAGGCCAGGGGATTCCCTGCGGCCAAACCGGCCGATTAGTCCAGCAATAAATTGTATTTACCTCGCCAATGATGCCGGCGTCATACCATTCCTGTAATTGTCTCACGCCATCTCCGGAAGCTCCCTGATTGCCCATCTGGGTGACTACTTTATACCGGCGAGCGGCTTCAGTTAATATACGCGCCTCATATATATCATGGGTAAGGGGTTTTTGTACATACACATGTTTACCTAATTGCATGGCGGAAAGAGAGATAATGGCATGGTTATGATCCGGTGTTGATACAGACACTGCGTCAAAATTTTTTGATTCTTTATCAAAAAGCTCGCGCCAGTCTTTATAATATTTTGCTTTTGGAAAATTAGCGATTGAAGTGGCTGCTTTCCTGTCGTCAACGTCACATAGAAAACCTATTTCCGCCTTGCCGCCTTTATAAAAATTCGCAATGTCCGATTGCCCCTTTCCGCCGGCGCCCACCCCAGCGATAACCAGGCGATCACTTGGTGCAATAAAGCCTTTGCCACCCAGTACATGACGCGGAACAATCATAAACCCTGCGGCAGCCGCGCCGACATTTCTAATAAAATTCCGTCTCGAATTTTGGGGAGAATCGTTGCTATTTTCCTTTTTTAACATAGTCGTTACTTTTTTATAATAATTATCTTCCGGGTTGAAGTATGTTTAACAGTTGTTGTTTGAGCTTTTCTTTTCCAGCCATTTCCCGTGGGGTCAGGTTGGTAGTTTGAATGGCATATTTTTCCTCGGGATCCTGCTGAAGATCATAAAATTCGCCTGTTTGGTATAGTTTCCACTGTTTATCCTGAATCCAGGTAGCGGGCTTAAAAGAACCCCATTTGGGGTCATAAGCACAAAAAACCCAGTCTCTTTTGGCGGCATTTTTTTTGTTTAATAACTGACCATAAAAGCTAGTCCCGTCTGTATGAAAATCTGCAGGCTTTTCTTTTCCGGCTGTTTCTAAAAATGTGGGCAGGATATCCGTAAAATCAATCAAATTATGATTTACTTGTCCAGGTTTAACGACACCTTCCCAGTATGCGATGAGCGGCACATGCGTGCCATATACCGTAGTGCGTCCTTTTCCTCCCTTCACTTCCTTACCATCTAAAACAGAGATGATGCTCGGGCTGGTGCCATTGTCTCCCGCAAAAATTATTAATGTTTTACGGCTGATACCTTGTTCCTGAACTGTCTTAATAATCTCTCCTACTTTTTTATCCATATACGCTACCATACTTCCAAAATAGGCGGGACTACTTTTATCTTTCGCCTTTGAAGCGGAAAAATCCTGACTATCGGGAGTAGCCTGAAAAGGGTCATGGGTAAGTACCATTGGATAATAGAGAAAGAAGGAAGTATCCCGGTTTTTTTCTATGAATTTTTTTGCGAATGCAGCAAACAGGTCCGGCCCATATTCACCCTGAAAACTTTTACTTCCATCGCGGGTATAAATAACCGGGTCTTTATACCGTGGATCGGGGTTGACCGGCTCTACCTGCCAAAGAAAATAATCATCAAACCCGCTATTTTGAGGATATGCCCCCTTCTGTCCTGCGATGCTTGTTGTTGCTGTGACCCCAGTAACTGCCACTTCCCGCTAATAGCAGTTACATAGCCAGCCTGTTTTAATAAATGGGCAAACGTTGTTTCACCAGGGTCTAAAATCCCAAACCCTTTATAATTACGGAAATTATACTTTCCGGACATCAATTGCACCCGGGAAGGGGTACATAACGGATTAGCGCTACATTCCGTAAAACGCATACCTGCTTGTGCCATTTTATTCAGCTGTGGCGTTTTATAGGATGATCCCCCGTTCGCTTGCAAAGTTTCATATCCTAAATCGTCGGCTAAAATAAAGATGATATTGGGTTTAGCTGCTGATGTGTTCCTTTGCGCCTGCGTCACCAATGGTATCAAACAAAGCTGCACGATCAAAAGCCTGAAATTTATTTTTTGAATAGACATAAGTACTTCTTTTAATAATCTGTTCTGGTCGTAGCATATTATTCTATCCATTCATCCCCGCTCATTTATACTGGTGGCTTTATTTAAATAAACCCCCAATAAATAAGTCAGTCCCGATTTGCTCACATTATTAATTTACTATACTCACAAAAAATAATGCGTAAAATATTTCTGCCACCCATAAGACAAGAAAAATCCCAAAAAGAGGTAACGGGTTGAAAATACTTTTATACTGCGACTGGAGGTTCTACCAACTTTTTCATCCATTTGCTGTCCATTGCAGACCGCATGGGTAAAAAAAGCGAATAAATCAGCCCGGTCTGCAAGTGAGTAAAGAAAGCATCCTCGTATTAAAAATACGTAGGGCCGATTGGTAATCAAGTGGGCAATATGGGTTTACGAGAAATTACTGAAGGCAGGCGTTACGGATATGGGGATCAAGTTGAAAGCCTGGGGGATCAACAAAAAAATTAAGCATATAACTTAGTTAATCTGTAAAGGGAAAACGGCACATCCCTAACACCTCTAAGTGCATTTCTAAAGGCTTTTATTTTAGCATTAAAGGATTCCGCAGCAGCATTAGTACTCCTGTTATTAAAGAAGTTCAGTATCTCCAGATAATGGGTTTGTATAGCCCTGGGAAGGGTTTTAAAGGATGACAGACCTGCCGATTCGACATCATTATACCACAATGCCAGCTTTTTAAAAGCCTCTTCTTTGCACTTGGATTTTCTGTATACTTCGCCTAATCTTAATGAGAGTTGGTAAGCTTTACGTATAACCGGATAACGTGTAAACAGCAGCTCCGCGCGTTGTTGTTGATCTCTGGTCCAAAGTCGGGGATGTTTAAAGAGTAGATATCTGCTCCTGGCTAGTAGTTGTTTTACGGTATCCCCATTGGGCAATAATTCAGGCTGATAGACGGTCTTGTGGATTTTAGCCTGCTCGTAGGCCCGGTTCAAAAGCATCCATTCCGAACAGTGTCCTTTCTGTTCCCAGCAAATAAAATCGCTTAAATGATGCTTATATTGTTGCCCGAGTTGTTTTCCATCGACTTGAAAGAAATGGCCCAACTAAACGGGGCTGATGGGTAATTATCTAAGTAATCCTTTTAAAAAAGCCGCGAATTCCTCTGGCATCCACGTTCCTTTTTTTACTATTTCCCAATCCCTTGTGACGGTTTCTCCGGTGGTTACAACCTCCCACCGGAGAAGCGTTGCATATAAGGTAACCCGCTTTCTGCGGATGGGGAAATCCTGAACGGCAACAGGGCGCAAGAAAATCTTTTGCGTGAAGTTTTTTATGCTGATGCTCAACGGGTACAATATTCTTTTCTTCTAAATAAATACTAAACTCAGCATCACCTTGACTACTACCCAGCCTGTCGTTCAATGCTGCTTTCGATTTACCCGTCGATACTTGTCCGCATATTCCCCCTCCATTTGATCCTGGGGTCACAGCATGAGCCGATCGCATATTGCCGTAACCTACCACCCGCACACGCGATTTTTCTCTTATATTATTTATATTAATTAAACAAGTTCAATAAATATCAGGTTTTCCCCTGTCGTTCATTTTTATCGTTAAAAAATGTGGCAAATGCCAAAAGAATAACTGCAGCAATCAATGCTGGTACCTGCCAAATGGATTGCCAATTGTATATTTTAGTTCCGCCAACAATATTGGTATAATGTTCGGTTACAAAACCCGAAATATAGGAGCCGATCAGTATGCCAAAGCCGTAGGTAGCGAGGGTAATAATGCCTTGTGCAGCACTTTTGTTCGTATCCTTTGCAGCATTATCGGTATAAATCTGACCGGTTACAAAAAAGAAATCAAAACAAACGCCGTGCAACACAATCCCTGCGTAGAGCATCCACAAATTCGTACCTGTATTTCCGCAAGCAAAAAATATGTATCTGATGATCCATGCGCCAATACCAATCATTAGCATTTTTTTCACTCCGAGACGGCGAAAAAAGAATGGAATTAATACCATAAAAACAAATTCGGACGCCTGCCCTATCGTCATTTTCCCCGCAGCATTTTCAAACCCTATATTGTTTAAAAATGAATTCGTAAAACTATAATAAAATGACAGCGGAATGCAAATGGCAACAGATGATAGGAAAAATACGGTAAATGATCTTGATCTAAATAACTGGAACGCGTCTAGCCCGAGAAGAACAGACAGCTTGGTACTCCCACCTCTTTGAGGAGGTGTATTGGGAAGCGAAAAACTATAAACACCAAGCAGTAACGATGCTATTGCTGCTATACGAAAGGTGAGCGCATCCGTTTCAATTTTCATAAACCCGATTAGCAGTCCTGCTGCGATCCAACCAACAGTTCCTAAAACCCTGATTTTCGGAAAATCTTTCGATGCGTCCTGCAACTGCGAAAAAGAAATGGAGTTGGCAAGGGCCATTGTGGGCATATACAGAAGCGTATATAACAGGATCAGCCACCAGAATGCATTAGCTTCGGACACATTGCTAATACATAGCAACGTAGCCGCTCCAAGCAAATGAAGAATACCCAAAACTTTCTGCGCCGGGAAATAACGATCTGCTACCAATCCAATAAAAATCGGGGAGATAATGGCAGCAATGGAGAGGTTTGCGTATGCAGATCCAACAAATACGGCATCCCCGTTAAAATTAGAAAAAATATAAGCCCCCATGGTAACATACCATGCACCCCATATAAAATATTCCAAAAACATCAAAATGGACAGTCTGAATCGGATTAGCTTTCTCATTTGATTATTTAATAGGCGTAAGGGTCAATTCTGCAAGATCCAACATAGCACCCTTCTCTTTCTCCGAACCCGATAAAAAAACAAAATTATGCACGCCGGCACTCAAATTGAGCGTACCTATTCTCTCCTTTCTGAAAGTAAACCACGATCCCGAGCGGGCAATTTTCCCCTTCAACGATTGCCCACCAGCTTTAAGCCGAAAAGATTTTCCCGCCTCACTGTCAGCAACAGACCATTTCAAATACACCGCGTACTTGGTCGGTTTTTCCACCTGCACCGTCCACTCCGCCTGGTCATCCGTGTTAAACCAGCCGAATGCTTTCCATTCAGGCATATACTTTATATTGGGTCCCACAGCTTTTGCCCTGGATGCTGTTAGATGAAGTACCCCCTCCTCGTCTTTAATAATCAGCTCCTGGTGATTCACAGTGTCTCTTTTATCATTGAAGCTTTCAGGCATGATACTTTGTACTGCGTCAACAATCATATCTTCAACCGTTTCAGCTAATGGAGAGGGTTGATTATAGTAAGGCATGCTCGATGCTCCTTCATACCCCCCTTCCCTGATTACACGCTTTGAAGCAATATAACACGGAACATCATTGGAATAAGCATTAACCCAAAGCCGCTCTGCGCCAAATTCATTCTTGAGCCGTATGCTGTAATCTACCACTACTTCGCCGGCCAGGTTCACCATCACCATTTTGTCGGCAAAGTTCCAGGTTTGAACAGGGTAATCCAATGTTGATGCAATGCTGTCTCCTCTTTGTATGCGCTCAAGCGCCAGCCGGGCATAATATGCTTCTCCCTCTCCCTGCTGTTTAGCTGTTTCCATCAATTCTGCTACTGTGGAAATATGTGCGAAAGGAAGTTTAATCCGGACCATTTTCCCCACTGGTGGTGCATTCAATGGCTCCAACTGTGAAGCAAGTACCTTATCAACATTGTCAGCTATTTCCTTTGCGTTTTGTTTCACATTTTCAGGAATGCCACGGGGTTTTGGATCTGCATCGCCAGCACATCCAATTGCAATCAGCGCCATTGCGCCGGGATGATTAGCTTCGATCTGGTGTCTTGCTTCACTTATCCAGTCACCATGTATCTTATTGATATTCCCTTCGAGCGTGGTGCCATGACAGGCATAATTAACGAGCACTGCACGTAGCGTACCATCGGCATTAGCTATTTTCAGTATAGGCAAGGCGGGATCCGTAGGGCCGCCTTCAGTTCGCCGGTTGTGCGCAAATGAAGCCTGTCCCTGTCCCCAGCTAATGAAGGCGGGTTTCCTGTCTTTTAATGCCGACAATGCCACTTCTTCAAGCTTCCGGCTTAGCTGTTCGGTATACCCGGCGATATGTAAAAGCTGATCCAGGGCCAGCAATGAGTCGCTGAATTTTCCCGGCCGGTACTGAAGTATATTCAGGGCATTGCCAATTTCCGGACCGCCGTGGGTATGTGACGCACAAATAACTATTTGCGCAGGATCGAGACCTGATTTTTCTGATAAAGATTTTACCAGCCTGGAAGTCAGACGCGCTGATATTCCCAGCAGGTCAACTGTAATCAACAATGAAGGGTGTTCCTGGTCCTTTCCAAAAGCAAGCGCATTGGCCTGAAGCCGATCAATTATTCCCTCAGATTCTATTTTGGTACGGGAGCCATAACCAGTCAGGCGTATAGGCTCTGCAGGTGTAATATCGACGCGGGCGATACCTACATCTACCGTTTGCTTTGCAGTCATGCCCTGCTGACTATAAGCGTATCCATATATAACTAAGATGGCGGTGCATGTCAAAAAGAAATGCAAAAAAATGGGTCGGGTAATCAATTTCATCGTATGCTTTTTTTACTGATGGATAATGATAAATCGCATCCTTCTGCAAATAATCATCCTAGCTGTTTCAGGAATGCCAGCAAGTCTGCCATTTGCTGTTTATCAATTTTCTTTTCAAAATCTGTTGGCATGGCCGACATGCCAAGCGCAGTTAGCGAGGAAATATCCTGCCGGGCGATATTAGAAACCTCTCCATCGGCATTTGAAATGGTTATTGCCGTGGGCGATTCCGCCGTAATAATTCCCTGGATTGATTTGCCATTATTAAGCTTGGCGATCCATAAATCAAATCCATGAGCAATGGATTTGTTCGGATCCAGGATATTTGTCAGGATATCTGATACCGGCCATGCGTAAACGGTACCAAGATCTGGACCAAAAGGCCTACCATCCTTCTTACCTAACTGGTGACAATACGAACAATTCGCCAGGAACATCTTTTTCCCATTTGCTATATCGGCTTTCAATGTTAATGCATCCTGGTACTGCTCAATAACAGCTTTGCGTTTATTGTCGCTATCAGTTAGCAATGTCCGTGCTCTTTTCATCTGTTCGCCGCTTCCACGGAGTTGAACACTTTGCGACCAGCTAAAAGAACCACGATTGATTTCGCCCGCCTCCACTTTATCGAGCAGTAATTTAACACGACCTGGGTTACCGATAAACGTGTTGATAGCTTCGTTTCTTATTGCGGGTGTGAAAGCATTCCATTGATCCAGCAAATATTTACAGATTTCTTCTCCGGGAATTTCACCAAGTGCTTTTACCGCTGCTAGCTGAACCTCCATGGGAGATTGGGGAGTAAGTAATTGTTTCAGCTCCGTTGCATATTGCTTCGGGTTCCGGATTTTCAGGAATGCGATTGCATCTGCCCTTGTATCCTGGTCGAGGCTCTTATCCAACGCTTTCCCCCTGGCTTTCAACATGGCCGTTGCTGTTGCGGGAGTCGCCGGTAGTCCCATTAATTTTAAAATATTTACGCTACTATTCCTTATCAAACCAGATGGATGATCAAGTGCTGCCCCGATGAGCAAATTGCGCTCTGATGTTAGTTGCTCCGGAAAAGGCATTCGGGTGGCCAACCCAGTATATAATCCCGCCAACAGAGGTGCCTGCCAACCTTTTTTCTCCTTTGAAGGATCTGATAATGTTTTTTGAATTAATTGCTTAACCGCCTCTACGCCCTGCGTTTTAGCCATAATCCCCCCCAATAATTTAACCATCGATCCATAAGCTATTACGGATGGATCGAATTTAGCGAGCATACTATCCAATAAGACATTAGTTTGTGACGACTCTGCACTGAGCGCAGCTATCTGCATCCAGTTATTACTGATATCTCTGAAAAGCAATTTCTGCCGCACTTCAGCGGCCAAAGGGGAGTTTACCGAACCAAGCGTACATAACAACTGAAACCTGACCTTTTCATTAGCGTCATTTTGCATAGCAAGTAATGCAGGAATTAATACCGCGTCGGCGCTCATATGCAACTCTGCCAACTGGATTGCATTCTGTCGAACCCCCGGTTCGGGATCTTTCAATGCCTCCAAGATAATCGGAGCAGCGAGCTTATTCATTCCTTCAAGCGTCCATAAAGCATGGAGCCGTCCCAGAGGAGATGTAGGATCACTCGCTAATGATGTCAACGCAGGAATAGCTTTATCATCATTTCTATCCACAAGCAGCCTTTGCGCGTTCATTCTCCACCAACTATTTTTATCCTTCAGTTTCTCAACCAGCTCCTTCTCACTGGCTTTCCCCAAATGGAGCCCTTTTGTCCAATCAGCAGCGGGTGCATCAGTGGCGGATATCCTGTAAATGCGCCCAATGGTATTCCCATTATAGAGATCTACCTTTTTAAGCATTTCTTCCGACATAAACTCCGGTCCCTCAATGATCTGACGATACATATCTATCACATACAAAGCACCATCGGGGCCCACATACATATTGACCATCCGAGAATAAGGATCAGTGGATGCGAGGAATTCCTTTCGCTCGGAAACACGCTTAGCAATGAAAGACACTCCTGAATCTTTCAGCCTATCGGCATGAATAATATTACTTGCCGGCTCCGCGACAAAGGTGATATCATTATTATTATATTCTTTTGGAAAAGCCCCTCCAAGATAAGCAGTGATCCCACAAGCCGACGTAAAAACGCCTATATCGGTTAACATCTGGTACTCCGGATTTTTAGTAATGGGGAATACCTCGGGATGATGCGCCAGCGTTTGAGTAGCACCAGACGCGGTCAGGTTGGGATTACGATGAAGATACCTATACGCAATTATTTCCTGGTATAAATGATTTCCACTATTTACCAGCAAATGATTACCCCACGCATCAAAACTCAAACCAAACTGCGACGTACCAGACATGGGTTCGATCAGATGTCTATCGGGGCGAAACCTTATTGTGCTTTCTTCAAGTATTGAACTAGTTGAATCGGAAGCATAATGAATATTACCTCCCTTTATTACCGGAAGGCTTGACAGATAAACCCAATTATCTAATCCATACTCCGGATTATTAACATTCGCTTCGATGTTGGAGGTGTCGAAACCGGTTAGCATTATCTCTTTAATATCAGCTATTCCATCTCCATCAGTGTCTTCCATATAATATACATTCGGCGGATCTGTTACTATCATTCCTTTCTTCCATCGGGTAATTCCAGATGGAAGAACCAATGAATCAGCGAAAACCACACTTTTATCCATTACGGCATCACCGTCGGTATCAAGAAGCTGCAATATTTTCCCTATTCTTGATTTATTGTGTGGCACTCCTGTCATCTCTACAACGTATAACCGTCCATCCTCATCGATAGTCATATCAACAGGATCATTCACCAGCGGCTCGCTTACCAAAAGTTCTATCTTAAATCCCGGTGCAAGCGTAAAGGAGGAGAGCGCCTCCTTTACTGCCTGAGTAGGCTGGTAAGCAGGTCTGTTATTACAACCTGCTGCCATCAAAAAAATAAAACAAATACCAGGCAAACACCCCTGCAGAATATTTCTCGAATTTTTCTTCATTATCATGTTTTAAAAATATAGCTTAATACGAATTCAATCTTTTTCGAACAGCATCCAATAAAAAATCATAACAACTATTTTCCGGAATTTACATCCGTTAATAGCCAGGATTTTGTTGCAACACAGAAGCCCCATTGATTTTACTGAGGTCGATTTGCACCTGTGGTATAGGATAACGTTCATTTTTACCTTTAACGAATTTTGCTCCATTCATGTACAGATAATTATAACCGGATATGTGGGTTTCATGAAAAATATAAGCATTTAGCACATCGGCCATATATCCAGCATTATTATTACTATCCCATCGCTGAAGATCAAAGAAACGGTGCCCTTCCATTGCTAGCTCAATCTTCCTTTCAAACCAAACCGCTTTGCGGGCAAACGCTTTCCCTTGCGTTACAAACTGATCGGTATACAGTCCTATTTTATAATTGGCTGCCGGGACGTTTGAAAATCCCTTCAACGGGTCATTATTGTCAATATATTTTTTTACCCAGCCGTCAGGATTCGCGGCGCGACTACGAACCCTGTTCACATAATCCTGCGCGTTCTGCAATGATCCGATCTCCACTTCTGCTCTGCAGCCCATAATAGTATATCGGCAAAACGAATCATTGTATAATTATTTGAATTTACGTTCCCCCCGCCTTCAGAGGTGGTTGATCTCTTAGCTTTATAATAAATGTGCTTGATAGGAAGATAAGGCCCGGCCGCAGCCTGTGAAACAATCCAGGATGCTCCCGGCATAATACCCCAGTCGAGATAAGGAATACCTCTTCTGCCTACAGTCCAATCTATACGTGGATCTAAAGTACCTGTATATGGCTCGAAAGGCGAGGATGATGCAATGCTCTGGTCATTTTTGATATCCGAATCGTTCCAGGTATCCAGCAAAGGCAATCCCGTAATTGGATCGGTTTTAAAAGAATTAACCAGACTGAAAGAAGGCTGATAGAATCCGCAACAGTTTGCCGGCCCACCGGCGCCATAGTTTAACTGATCCGCAAGATTTCCATTGGCTCCACCGGAATTATCATTGACCGACATTTGTACGGCGAACACAGATTCAGCACTGTTCTTAGTAGAAGGGTTAAAATTATCAGAATACCTGACAAGGTCATATTTCTCGCCTGCCGGATTCACTCCATGCTGAATAATATCCGCTAATAAAGGCTTTGCCTCCTGAAATTTATGCTGATACATATAAGCTTTAGCCAGGAAGGATTTTGCTGCCCAACTATTAGCTCTTCCTATCTCAGATTTGGTTTCAGTGAGATTCGTGGCGGCATACATCAGGTCGGCCTCTATTTTCGGCCATACCGGCTCGGTATTGGGAACCTGGTAATTTCCATTTTCAAAACTAATGGAATCGGTGACATATGGAACATTCAACCAAAGCTTTGCCGCTTCGAAATGAAAAACTGCTCTTAAAAATACAGCTTCAGCCCTTATCTGAAGTGCTTCTTCGTCGCTTATAACCCCTTCTTTTATCTTATCAAGCACCCGGAGCACATCATTTGCACGCTGTACGCCCGTGTATAAAGCGCCCCATTTACCATCGAAATACGGATTCACCGCTGTTGCAGTATAATTTTCTATTAACTCAAGATCAGTCTGATCACCATACTCCGAGCCCTTATGCGCATCATCGGAGGCAACACCGCCGAAAGTCCAGTTACTGATCGACTGCGACCATACGCCCACCACAGCTCCAGGTCCACCAACACCATCCAACAACGAATAGGCGCCGACCAATAAGCCATTAACCCCCGCTTTGTTGGTAAGATTTTCTTCACTTAGCAAACCTTGCGGTTCCTTTGTCAAAAAACTTTTGTTACAAGCAAGTGTAGAGAACAATAAACAAAAGCCAATAAATGCCGATATCAAAACAGATGAGATTTTCATACTGAAAAATTTTCAAGCTGATGAATTAAAATGTAAGCTTAGCGCCAAGAATAAAGTTCTTCTGGTTGTTAGGATAATTACCATAATCAATTCCAAATGAAGAACTGGCGTTGGCACCACCTATGCTTCCGGTTAGTTCCGGATCAAGACCTTTATATTTCGTAAGCGTAAAAAGGTTTACTGCCTGGCCGTATATTCTGAAGGTTTTTACACCCAGTTTACGCAGCAATGCCAGATCAGGAGTATACCCCACCGTTAAAGTGCGTAGTTTAAAAAACGAACCGTCTTCTTTTAAATATGAATTAAAAGTGCCGTTGGTACTAAAGCTATTGGCATATTCTACCAGCGGAATCTTCGAATCCTGATTAGCGGGAGTCCAGGCATCTTTCAAAGCGTTACTTTTGGAACGCCCTTCTGCTGAGCCGAAGAACTCAGTGAAATAGCGAACAAAATTAACAACATCATTTCCCTGCGAGCCGTAAAACATTCCCGAAATATCAAATCTTTTAAAGCTCACCCCCAGGTTCACGCCGTAGGTAAAATCCGGGTTAGGGTCGCCGAAAAAAACACGGTCTTCCGGCGTTATTTCCTTATCGCCGTTCACGTCCCTGTACTTGAAACGGCCAGGTGCTGCGTCGGTTTGTGCCGGAGAGGATGCAACTTCATTATCATCTCTGAATAGCCCAACCACTTCGTAACCAAAGAATGACCCAACAGGATGCCCCTCCTGGTTACGTACAAGGTTGCCAATACGCGAATTAGAAACATCAAAATAGCCAGGATCAGGAATACTCACTACCTCGTTCTTGTAAGTGGTAATATTTACGCCAACATTGTACGACACCTCTCTATTAAATTTTCCACGGTAGGCAACCGAAATATCCCATCCCTTGTTTTGAATATCGCCGATATTCACCGTAGGCGGAGTGGCCCCGCCAACGCTTGCAGGAAGCGGAAGAGGAAACAGCAACCCATTAATTGATTTCTTATACCATTCAATAGAGAAATCCAGTTTATTATCAAGAATGGTGGCGTCAAGTCCTATATTAGTAACCACATCTTCTTCCCAACTGGTTTTCCTGTTACCAATACTCGACTGGTAAAATCCTTGGCGGGTGGAGCCTGTGCCCCCGATATCATAATAGGAAGTTCCAAAACCTGAATTATAAAGAGAAAAGGCATTGCTCGCGTTAATGTTGGCCTGAGATCCAAGTATACCGTAGCTACCCCGGAATTTCAGCAGATTCACAAAACTTACGCTCTCCATAAATCTTTCGCTCGATATTTTCCATCCCGCTGAGAAAGACGGGAATACTCCATAACGCATATCAGATCCAAATACGGAGGAACCGTCCCTCCGCAAAGTTGCTCCCACCAAATATTTATCATCGTAAGAATAATCAAGCCTGCCGAATAATGAAAACAAGGTATTCACATAAGAACTGCTGTAATTGGACACATTCAGTGTGCCATTGTTTAACACAAGATAATCAGGAGCTGTAGAGAAAAACTTTGCGGCAGACCCGCCAACAGCACGGCCGGAATTTTTTATAGCTTCCGAACCAACCAAAAGCTTTATACTATGCTTGTCTATTTGCTGGCGATAGCTGGCTGTGTTCGTCCATGTATAACTGCTGTTGTATAATGCATTCTCATCAAAGCTGTTATAATTATTATGCTGCTCTTTGTCTTCGTATTTATTGTGGTTAAAATTATAACTATACTGATTGTCAACCCTGCCCCCAAATGTAGTACGCAGCGTAAAATTCTTAAGAAAATTGACTTCAGCATAGATATTACCGCTCATATTCCAGAAGTTGTTTTTTTCCATCCTGGAACGCTCTCTGGTCGCAACCGGGTTACCCACGGAGCCAAGCTCAGGGCCAAGCCAGGTGCCTCCATAATTTCCCATAATATCGCGTACAGGTATCATAGACATAATCCGGTAAGCATTAGAAATTTCATTATTATCATTGAGATTGCTGAATCCGGGATTACGTTTGTAATACAGATAGGCATTTTCTCCAATCTTCACATGTTTGCCCAACTTAAATTCGCTGTTTACCCGAACAGAATATCTTTCGAGGTAACTTTCGATCAGCGTTCCCTGCTGATTCAAATAGCCCAGGGAAAAAAGATAAACAGATTTATCGTTACCTCCACTGGCTGAAATAGTATGACTTTGAATAGGTGCTGGTTTAAACAATTCGTGAAACCAGTCGGTACCACCTCGGTTCACTTTTTGAATAAGGTAATCGTTCTCCGGTTCCATTGGATCAAAATTATATTTGGATGGGTCCACAGCGGGGTCACCTGCATTTGCAGCACCCGCAATACCAGGCCCTGCATAGGTGTATTCTGGCAACCCATTACCAAATAGTATAGTTCCAGGATTAACCGTCTTTAATAATTGAGCGTAGTCTGTCGGGGGCATTAAATTGAATACATTCCCCGATTTCGGCAGTTGTATGCCGTAATATGAATCAAAGGTAAATACAGGATCACCCGATTTCCCTTTCTTTGTGGTCACTACAATCACACCGTTAGCGCCACGCACTCCGTAGATAGATGCAGCTCCGGCATCTTTAAGAACCTGGACGGAAGCAATATCATTTACATTCAGATTGCTTAAATCTCCCTGAATACCATCAATAATTATTAATGGTTCACTATTCCCAAAAGACGTCACACCGCGAATAAAAATATCAGTACGCCCTCCGGGTGCACCCGAAGTGATAACATTCAGGCCTGAAGCCTGCCCCTGCAATGCCTGCGAAGGATTGGACACCGGTACAGCTTTCACGTTATCTACATCTACAACAGTAACCGATCCGGTGATATCACTTTTCCGCTCACTGGCATAGCCTGTAACCACTATCTCCGACATGGAAGATATTTGTGTGGTCACATGAATAACGATGTCTGTTTGCCCTTTAACAGGAAATTCTGTGCTGGTGATATTAATTCCCGAGATCACAAGCACCGCATCATCCGGCACATTGTTTAGTGTAAAACGCCCATCCACCTCAGTCGCTACTCCCTGTTTTGTTCCCTTAACCAGTACTGTTGCAATTACAGCTTCGCCCTTCTCATCAACCACCCTACCCTTAACAGTTATGGGTGGAGCTATTGGAAGCGGCATTACAACCTTTTTAATGACGGGCAATTTCCTGGTAATAGCAATTGTGCTATTTTCAACCATGAACGATAACGGTTGGTCTTCAAAAACTTCTGTAAGAAAATCCATCAGCGGGATATTCTTCACATCGATGGTAACCCTGTTAGCTGATTTAAGCAAATCATAATTACAAAAAACTACAAACCCGGTCTGTTTTTCTATTGCCTTAAAAACCTCCTGCATAGGAACATTATTTCCAGAAAAGCTGATGGGCTGAGAAATAACCTTCGCACTCACACTCATTAGCGTTGCGATTAAAAGGAAGATAGTCATTCTCATCACTAACATCATTTTGATTTTGGTCAGATAACGTACCCCGCTTTTGTTTACAAAAAGATCAGGGCGAAAGGAAGTTGTTAGATACATAGACTTGTGGTTGAGTATTAAAAATTCCAATAAACGTATTAATGGGCATACCTCGGCACCACCGTCCCCGTTTGTATTCGGAGCGGCACTCGTTAGGGCAACCTTGTAATTAGTAGTTTCAAATAATCATTTGCTTACAATAAGCTTCTTCCCCTCAATCTTAAAATGAACATCGGATTTTTCGAGTATGGATAATATTTGCACCAGGGTGAGGTCTCTCCCCATTTTACCATAAAAACGCATCGATGGAATTACGGACGTATAAACGATATCTACATCATACCATCTGGATATCTGGCGCATCACGGCCTTCAGGTCACATTGATTAAAATCAAATACCATATTCTTCCAGGCAAGATCCTGCGCAATATTTGTAGGCATCACTTCATTATTCTTATATGCTTCACCGGGAACCAAAACAGTATTATTCACACGCACCTTACCCTCAGCGAGACTCGTTTTCACGCCTTCTTCTTCAGGATAAGCATTTACATTGAAATGCGTGCCCAATACGGTAATTTTATCTTTATATGTTTCAACAATAAAGGGGTGTGATGAATTTTTCGCCACTTCAAAATAAGCTTCCCCGGTGATTCTTACCACGCGATTTTCTCCGGAAAAAGATGTAGGAAAAGTAATGCTGCTCGCCGCATTGAGTTGCACAACGGTACCATCCGAAAGGGAAAGATTAAATTGAACTCCTTTAGGAGTACTAACCGTATTATAAACAACAACATTCGATTTTTCGTAGGTCAACGTACCATTTTCGTTCTTAACATGGAGGTCTCCTTCTTTAATTGACTGCGACTTAACCTTACTTAACGCTACTTTTTCTCCGTTACTCAATGTAAGAAGTACACTTCCCGACACAAGAGGAGTATCATTAAACGATGGTGAAATTTGCTGTACTAAATCCGTTTTAGTTTTCTCCGCATTGGGCCACAGATAATACCCCACAAGCAAAATTACCAGAGCCGCAGCGACATATTTAAACCACCGCATTCCCCGTAAGAATACGACCTTCCCTGTTTGCGTTGGGTTAGTTGAAGTTTTGAGGGGTATGTTATTTGTTTGAATAATCTGTTGGATCATCTCTTCCACTTCGCCTTCCAGGTATAGTGGCGGGCCACCAACAAATTGCTCGCAAACACTATTAATGGCGTCCATATTATCTTCCACGTTATCCAGATTACTCAGGAACGCCAGCAGTTGCTCTTTCTCAGCGTTGGTAAGAGAGCCATTTATATGTCCTTGTAGCAGACGGCTAATGTCAGTGTTTCCTTTCACAATAGTATAGACACCGCTCACATGACAGTTGTACTATTCAATAAAAAATTATAACAGGAAATTCTGGAGGATGATAATTGCGGGGGTTAGCGCAATCCCTTCACACTTAAGGTATTCGCGGATAAAATTTAATGCTTCAACCAACTGATTCCGGACAGTATTCTCCGAAATATTTAATTGCTGAGCTATTTCCTTACGACTCAGTCCTTCACGACGACTCATTAAAAAAATCTGTCTTCTTTTTTGGGGCAGCCGGTCAACTGCCTTGTCGATCGATCGTTGTGTAGACAAAGCTTCCAACTCATCGATCATTTCTACATTTCCAGGAATATGTACTGCTAAATTCTCTATCTTTAACTCATACCTTAGTCGGGCCCTGATATGATTTGAAGTAGTATTTAACAGGATTCTTCTTATCCATGCCTTTGGATTTTCAACAGTATGCAAGTCTTTCCTGTACAACCAAAGCTTTAAAAAAACATCCTGCATGATGTCCTGAGCTTCCGGTTTAGATTTAGTAAGGAAAACAATGGCAGAGAGGAACCTTTTATAATAAAAGTGGACAATTTCGCTAAATGCAGCTTCATCACCTCGTGATAGACGCGTAAATAAGTCGATATCAATATCGTCGTTGTGCTGATTCAATTTACTTTAGTAAAAAATGTATTAACCAAAAATAACAAAAAAAACTATCTCCAATAAGAAATTAAATATAAATTAATTAATACAATGGAAACCACAATTTTCACTCACACTTTATTTACTGGAAATTCAGTTCTTCACGACCAGGTAATAACATGCGCAAACGGCTTGATAGTTACAATCGAAAAAGGCAACAAGCAAGATGCATCGTATTACACGGAAAATCTTTCACCTGGCCTAATCGACATTCACATCAATGGTGGAAAATATCTTCACTTTACCAAGTCGCCTGACTCCGAAGCGATTCAGGATATTGCTACTGCTTTCGAATCTGTGGGCACGGCATATACCTTACCAACAATCGTCAGCTGTTCGCTGGAGAACATGATGAAAGGAATTAGTGCAATAAAAATACATCGAACCAATCACCCTCATTCCGGTGTACTTGGAGTACATTTGGAAGGGCCATTCCTGAATCACGTAAAAAGGGGAGCTCATCTTCCAGAGTACCTTCAAAAACCCAGCGACGAAATATTGCAACAGATACTGGATCATGGCAAAGGACTGATTAAAATGATCACGTTAGCTCCCGAACTATTTACGTCAAAGCAACTAAGCTTTCTAATGGAATCAGGCATTACCATATCGGCCGGTCACTCAAATGCAACTTATTATGAAGCGCAAAAGGCATTTCAGTCAGGCATTTCAGTAGTAACGCACCTGTTTAATGCCATGTCGGGTTTTCATCACAGAGATCCGGGACTGGTAGGCGCCTGTTTTATGAATAAAAAAGTTTATGCACCTATTATATTGGACGGATTTCATTGCGATTACAATACCGCCAAATTTGCGAGTCAAATAAAAAATGAAAAATTATTCCTGATATCAGATGCCCTGTTTATAGGAGAACAGATAAAAGAATTTATCTGGGAAAACTTCAATGCGCGTCTTGAAGAAGGAAGATATATAAATTCAGAGAATAATCTTGCAGGATCTACTATATCGCTGGCGGACGGCATAAGAAATGCGGTAAGACATCTGGGAGTGTCGTTACAAGAAGCCATCGAAATGGCCACAATAAGACCTGCGAAGGCGCTAGGAATAGAAAATGAAATCGGATCGCTGGCACCAGGATACCCAGCCGTCTTTACATTATTTAATAACGACTTACAAAAATTTTCCACTTTACGGATGTAGTACTTCAATAGTTGTAAGTTGCCTTCCCGCGGTTCAGAAAAACCCGTGGTATCCTTGTCAGGAAATATCAAAACGGTCAGCACTTTTTCTCTATCATTCACAAATTCCTCTACAGAAGGTCTATCAAACAACACCTTCATCCTTATTTTATTATTGGCGGGCGGCACGCTCATATATTGTACAACATTGCCATCTTTTGTATACAGCTCGCCGTGTTGCGGCGGAGGCGGCGAGTTCGAGTCTCGTCTGGTCCGCAAGAGGGGACAAATCATCATCAGTATGATTTGTCCCCTTTTCATTTGAGTCGGTATTGCAACATACCCCGTAAATGGCTGGTGGCAGGTATCACATTTGATATTATCCTTTAGTTCATAGGGAATATTTTCTTGTATACAATAGCGTAGTAATTGGCCGGTGAAACCTGGGAATAATGATGCTATCTCCATTCTCCTCTAATATTTTAAAATAAGCCTCTGTGCCGTAAATGGGGATAGCTTGTTATCACGGATAGGCAGCATTCACTTTACATAGAATACCAGGAACCACGTCCGGCGCCATGTTGTTGTAGGTGCTTAGCAGAAACGAGACTTTCCAGGTGTTTTTTTATAGTATTCCTATTGGCTTTTGTTAAAACAACAATTTCACTGATTGTTACACGGCCTCTGGATTTTGCCAGTTCAAGTATTTCTATAGATAATTCCGGTAGCTGTCCTAAAAGAAGCTTTTCCTGTTCAATTTTAATTTCCAGTCGGGCTTTCTGCTGCTGAAGTGCGCGTAGAAAAAATAATATCCAGGGCATCCAGTCTGGGTTTTCAGCTTTTAATGTGCCTTGTGTTCTTCTTAAAGCAAGGTAATATCCTTCCTTACTCTGCTCAATAACGGCTTCCAGAGAGCTATATGGCACGTATACATACCCTGCCCGTAATAGAAAAACTGTTGTTAGAATGCGCGATAACCGACCATTACCATCCTGAAATGGATGGATAGCAAGAAAAACCACAATAAAAATACATATTATTAAAAGCGAATGAAGTTCTTTCGTTTCAATAGCATTAACAGTCCAGCTAACAAGTTCCTGCATGCGTAATTGGGTATCAAATGGGCTGGCGGTCTCGAATACAATACCCAGGCTTTTACCATCCTGATCAAAAGCTTCAACGTGATTCGGTGATTTTTTGTAATTCCCCCGATGCCAATTGTCTTTGGAACTATGCTTTAATAATTCCCGGTGAAGTTGCTGAATGTAGCCTTCAGTTAGCGGGATATATGTGTAATTTTCAAAAATAAGGTTCATTACATCTGCATATCCGGCAACTTCTTCTTCATCGCGAGATGTAAATTGTTTTATAGCTAAGTTCCCAAGCAATTTTTCTACTTGTTGATCGGTTAATTTCGCTCCTTCAATACGAGTTGATGACCCTATGCTTTCAATTGTAGCAACCCGCTTTAATGAAGTGAGATGTTCTGGTGCCAGTTGCCCTAAGGCGCGCCATGCACCTTTAAATTCGTCAATTTCTGAAATTAGGGAAAGCACCTCGGCGGTGATATTTATGGCTGTAGTCTTTATCATATATACCCATAAAATTACCCAATTATACCCGATTATTTATAAATTAGCCCAATATACCCACAAAATTACCCAATTGTACTCAATTAAATTATTAATTACCAATATTTCTCAATATGTAATTAACGTCATCAACTGGTTTATTTTCTCCAAATCAGTGGTAAACTGGTTCGAACGTTGTCCCCTTCGCTCCGCATAGCATTAAAAAAACCCGCGATAAATCGCGGGTTTTTCATTTTAAGCCAAAGGTTATCGAATGGCGGTTTATCGTACCTTGTCAAGCAGTCAATTCAATATTTACAGATCGTAAAAAGGTAGTGCGGATCTGCATTATTTATCACTCGTCTTTTGCTCACTTAATTTATCAATGTAGCTCATAGAATTAACGATATCCGGTAGATTTTCACCAAAATTATGTTCACATTCCACGAATATCATTCCTTTATAATCCTGCCGTTTTAATTCCGCTACTACTTTTGTAAAGTCCACTACACCGGTGCCTACTGTCACATCTGCGGTAGCTTCTCCTTTTCCTGCCTGGTCTACATCCTTCAGGTGAAGACCCAGTATATGGCCTTGCAGTGTTTCAAGACATTTGGCCGCATCGAGACCACTTCTTGTCCAATGACCGATATCTGCACAGGCACCCAGATTTTTGTGCGTTTTGATGATACTCAATAAAGAATCCGGATTCCAGTAAAGGCTGATGCCTTTCCAATGATTATGAATGGCCACTTTTATATTATATACACCTGCCAGGCTATCGACCATATCCAGATGCGCTAATAAAGGTTCGCAGGTAACATATTCCAGTTCAAATTCTTTCGCCATTTCAAAGGTTTGTTTCCATTCTTCCACATTATTTCCTCCGCCAACATACATGGATACCATTTTTGTTTGCCGCTGCGCTATCAGGTCTTTCATTTTGAGAATGCCTTCTTTTGAAAGCGTCCCCATAGTGGTATCACCGTATCCTTCTCCCAGCTTATAAAAAGAAAATCCTTCCACGTATTTTATTTTACCACTGTCTACCTTTTCCAGGGCAGCTGTAAAGGGAAGATTATTGAAAGAATATAGTGCCACTCCCATCTTCCAGGAGGCGCCTGTTTTATCGCCGTCATTGCCACTATTTTCCGGGCCATTGCAGGCGGCAAAAAGAAGGGTTGCGAGGCCAATTAAACACGTGTAAATACTATTCTTTTTCATCTCTTATTATTAATATTAAAAATATTGAAATACTGTTGCAGAAAGATGACAAGCAATATGCCCGTTTTTGATCTCCGCATCGATCCGAAGATAGGCCCCGTCTATATGCTATCACCTGCTTTTAGGGAACTGTTTCCCTAAAAGCAAGCATAAAAATAGTCAATACATGATAAGGAAATATCATGATATTCGCCTCTTATCATAAATTATTAACCAAAATGCACCTCTTCAGACCGCAAGAGGCTATGCGACGCCGTGCTATTTATCACTCGTTTTATCCGCACTCAATTCATCCATGTAGTTGATGGAATTAACAATGGCAGATAGATTTTCACCAAAATTGAATTCACATTCGATGGATACTACTCCTTTAAATTCCTGCCGTTTTAATTCCGCCACTACTTTTGTAAAATCCACTACACCAGTACCTACTGGCACATCTGCGGTAGCTTCTGCCTTTCCGATCTGGTCTACATCTTTCAGATGAAGGCCCATTATATGCCCTTGCAGTATTTCCAGACATTTAGCCGGATCGAGGCCGCTTCTTACCCAATGCCCGAGATCTCCACAGGCGCCCAAATTCTTGTGTGTTTTAATGATACTTAAAAGGGTATCCGGATTCCAGTAAACACTGATACCTTTCCAATGATTATGAATAGCCACTTTGATGTTATATACACCCGCCAGACTGTCGATCATATCCAATTGCGTTATTACAGGTTCGCAGGTAACGAATTCCAGATCAAATTCTTTGGCCATTTCAAAGGTTTGTTTCCACTCTTCCAGATTATTTCCGCCGCCCACAAACATGGACACCATTTTTACCTGCCGCTGCTGCATCAGGTCTTTCATTTTGCGGATGCCTTCTTTTGAAAGTGAGCCCATCGTGGAGTCACCGTATCCTTCTCCCAGCTTATAAAAGGAAAACCCTTCTATATATTTTATTTTACCGCTGTCGATCTTCTCTATAGCAGCTGCAAAAGGAATATTATTGAAAGAATATAGTGCCAGCCCCATCTTCAAGGGTGCACCTGCTTTCTCTCCATTACTACCACTATTTTCAGGGCCATTGCAGGCGGTAAAAAGAAGGGTTGCCAAACCAATTAAACAAGCGTAAACACTATTCTTTTTCATTTCTTGTTATTAATATTAAAAATGTGGAAAGGGGGTATCAGAAAGATATGTTTTTATCTTCGCAACCATCCCTGTTATTCAGACAACGTAAAGGCGACATATGCATCACTTGATTTTCCGCCCCACTTTGATCCGCCGCAGGCAATCACTACATATTGTTTACCATTCACCGTGTAGGTAGATGGCGTAGCTACACCCGGCGCCGGAAGATCTGTTTCCCATAATATTTTTCCGGTCATTTTATTATAGACCCTGAATTTACCATCAGCAGAAGCACCAATAAACAATAAACCACCTGCGGTAACTACGGGTCCACCATAATTCTCACGGCCTGTTACAGGTACGCCTTTCGCTTTCAGCTCCTCAAATTCACCGAACGGCACTTTCCACACCAATTCCCCGGTATTTAAATCAATAGCACTGATCGTTCCCCATGGCGGATTGATCGCAGGATACCCCTCCTTGGTTAAAAATTTATTATACCCGGTAAAGCCATACAATGCTTTTGGAGGTCCATCCTGCTTTTGAGCAGGTCCGGTATATGTTTTTGGTTGTTCCGATTTCAAGTCCAGGATGAAAGAAGCCACCGCATTCTTCTCTTCTTTCGACAGGTTATTAAATCCCGGCATCATTCTTCTTCCTGTAGAGATTAACTGCACAAACTCTTCGGTAGAATATTTTTTCTCTACTCCTATCAAACCGGGATAGTCGCCTGCACCCAGGCGTTCAGGGCCATGACATCCCATGCAGTGCTGGGTGTATATGCCCACGCCTGCCTCCAGGTTTGTTCTGACCTTTTCTTTATCGGGCTTGCTCGGTACCATGTTCAGCACCCAGGTCATTTCATTGGCATTTACATACAGCAGATTGGTGGTAGGATCTACAGCAGGTCCACCCCATTCTCCACCACCATCATATCCGGGAAAAATAAGCGTTCCCTCTACGGATGGAGGAGCAAACATATGATCTGTACGATAGCTATTGAACCTTCTTTTTATATCGGCGAAAGAAGAATCGCTGACCAGCGTATTCAGATCTGACTCCTTAAAGTTTTGTCTCACAAACGGTTTGGGCAAGGTAGGTACTGGTTGGGTGGGCCACAATACTTCTTGCTGTAACCGGGTATCAGTAGGCACGGGTACTTCTTCAATGGGAAATATTTCCTTACCGGTTTCTCTTTCAAACATAAAGATGTAACCTGACTTGGTAGATTGCGCTACGGCATCGATCTTTTTACCATCACGTACAACGGTAATGAGTGCTGGCGGCGTAGGCACATCCCGGTCCCATACATCGTGATGTACGGTTTGAAAATGCCAGAGCAATTTACCCGTGGCAGCATCCAAGGCTAACAGGCAGTTGCCATACAGGCCTTTCCCCAGTCTATGTCCGCCGTAAAAATCATTTGTCGGGTTGCCGGTGGGCGCAAAAAGAATTCCTCTTTTTTCATCCAGGCTAAACCCTGCCCAGCTATTGGTAGAGCCCATAAATTTATAGGCAGTCGTGTCTTCCCAGGTTTCATATCCCGCTTCTCCAGGATAAGGTACGGTATGAAAGATCCATTTTTGCTCGCCCGTTTTCACATCAAATGCGCGGATATGTCCGGGGCTTTCATCTCCTACCAGTCCACTCAGGAAAAACAGGTTTTTATAGATCATCACTGGTGAGGTAGGGGCAACAAAAACTGTCTTTTCATCCCGGTCAAGTCCTTTGTTCAGATTGATACCACCATCCTGACCAAAAGAGGGAATGAGTCGACCGGTGACAGCATTCACGGCAAATGCCACCGATCCTACGGTAAAAATGATTCTTTTATCATCACCTTCTTCCCAGTAGGCCACGCCTCTGTTCATATTAACGCTATTCCGCGGCCAGGTTTTATTAACGGCCGTATCCGTGGCATCAAAATTCCATTTTTCTATGCCCGTAGCCGCATCAACAGCAAACAACTTCAATTTGGGAGAAACGCCGTATAGGACGTTATCAATAATGATCGGGTTGCACTGCATCGGGCCAAACTTCGTACTATCACCACCTTCCGAGAGATAAGTCCAAGCCACTTTCAGCTTGCCCACATTCGAGGTATCGATCTGGTCGAGTGATGAGTAATGGGTGGCCGCCCTGGTTCCTCCCGCCACCTTCCAATCCGTATAGGCGGACTCGTTACCAGAGGTACAGGAATTAATAATAGATATCAATGATATGCCCAGAAGAAATCTGTAACTAGTGAATTTCATACGTTTACATTTAATCATCAACTCCTGAGAGTTGTTACATTTTAAAAGCCACCTTTAAAGTACTCAATACATAATCATGAAATGTCGTCATATTCTCCTCTTTGCATGGATTTTTACCCATAATATGCCCGTTCACGTTATATGACGATCCTACTACGCATTGGCTACTGGTTTTCATGATGTGGTCGCCCATCCGGTGGGCGCCATTATTTTTCATAGGAAACAGCACCGGATTTGGCGCCTACAGTCACTTCTACCGCCTTTCGGGCGAAGTTCAGTTTATTCCCGGACAGTTTGATATCATTACTTTTAGCGCCTTCTACCCGCAGAAAAGTGCCGATGTTGTTGAGCGGTCTGGACCCGTTGATAAATACATTACTGCTATTTTGAAGGCGGATGAGCGATTCCGCATTTTTGCTGCCTGTTGCCTTAAAGCCAGTCAACTCCAAATCATCCACATCATCACAAACGATGGCTGGGCGCAAGTCTTCGCTTTTAAGATCGAACCGCACATTATTCAATACCACACCGGAAACATGGTGCATATAAAGACCATAAGCCGGCAGCTCACCAAACATATACATTTCAGGATAGTCCCTTTCAAGATCGGGAACGTTCCGGATAGCCGCCTGTTCAGCGGTGCCTCCGCCGGCAAACGTAATATCAATATTGCTGAATGTAATTCCCTGCGGCCTTGTTTTCGACGTACCGGTAATAGAGATGCCCACATTCAGTTTGGTGATATTCAACCAGCCGGCAGGAGAAACGGCAAACTCCGGTTTCATCTCCAATTCTCTGGGAACTGTAGCCCTGATATTTTCGAAAAGGATATTTTGCAGCTTCCCCTTTTCCCAATCTTTGTCATCAAAAGTAGTCCAGGAGTCATTATACGGACCGGCAGACCATCCGGAAAGCCGGATAGAGATAGGGCCCTTCACATTCTCCATCACAATATTGGAAAAGGTCATATTCCGCGTAACAGCGCCCATCGATTCCTGGATCTTGATCCCGTTTAAGCCCGTATTACGTATAATGCAATTGCTCATCGTCACATTTTCAATATCTGCCAGCGCATCCGGTCCCACCCGGAATGCGGCACAACGCGAACTTAGGATGCAATTGGTGATCACTATGTTCGAGCATACGTCTTCTCTGGTACTGGCTTTTAAGGCGATGCAATCATCTATTGAATGGATATTTGTGTTGTTGATAATTACATCTTTGGAACCATCTATATCAAATCCATCATTATTGGCATTTTTAAGATTTACCAGCTTTACACCTTCTACCCGCAACCTTTCGCACTGCAAGACAAATACGGCAAACTTGCAGGAATTTGTAATAAAAACATCCTGTATCCTGATATCCTTGCTACCATGAAGCACAATTAGATCGGGCCGCTCGTTGTCGGTTTTCACCTTGATGAGATCGCCCTGGCCATCAATTTTACCGGGTCCTGTAATCGCGATATTCACGCAATCAGGTGCATAAATCAATGACCGGATCGGATGCTTGGTACTTAACTTGGTATCGATATTATATTTGCTGGCATCCGTAGATCCCAGTAACAAGGCGCTAACGGTAAGATGCAACTCCACATTGCTTTTAAATGTAATGCCGGAAGACAAAAAAGTGCCATTATCCAGTAATACCACACCGCCATTATTCTTCGAACAATCATCTATAGCTTTTTGAATGGCCATGGCATCATCTGTTTTACCATCTGCTTTGGCGCCGTATCCGCGCACATCAAAAACTCTTTTTCCCGGCGGGAAACTGACTGCATACAATTGCACATGCAATGCAGTTAATATCAATGTTAAAAAAAAGACAATGGCTGTCTTTCTCAAAAATTCAGTCCTTTTCATAACGTGTAATTTATTCTCTGGATGTTGATAACGTGGGATGGATCCCTTATTATTTCAAATGTAAACTTTGGGCGTCTTACAACTATAACATACTTATCTTCTTTTATGCTTTTCTTAACCTACACGCACCAGGATCTTACCAATACAGTAATGATGATCAGTCTGGGGTAAGTCATGAAGATTAAAGGATAATATTCTTAAACTTTAAAGCGCCGGACCGGATAAATTTGAAGTGTACTAAAGCGATCTTTTACAAACAGAAAATTACCGGTACAATTTCATCCTCCTGTAAAGATTTATTCTCATTTCGAGTCCAAAAATCAACCATGAAAAAAAATAATGAAAACAACAGGCGATCTTTTATTAAATCTTTATCGGTAAGCGCCTGCTTATTGAGTGGCATTCCCGCTACTTTAGCTGCTGTTCCGGAAGAAAAAGCATTGCCTGGAGTTCCTTTAAAAAAGGATGATATCATTCTTTTCCAGGGCGATTCCATAACAGACTGGCATAGAAAAACAGATATAACGACCAGTAATGATTCTGAAGGGATGGGTTCCGGCTATGCGCTCCTTACTGCGGCAGCATTACTGGATAAGCATCCAGAAAAAAATCTGCAAATATTCAATAGAGGTATCAGCGGAAATGGCATAAAGAATTTAGCTGCCCGATGGGACAATGATTGTCTTTCGCTGAAACCCAACGTGCTTAGCATACTGATAGGGGTTAATGATTTCTCCATGAAATTGCGTGACAGCCATTCCGGAAATGCCACCACATTCAGGGAAGCTTATCAACAGCTGCTGGACAGGACGATGGCTGCACTACCGGAAGTAAAACTGATCATTGCAGAACCCTTTGCAATAAAGGGACTTTTTCATGTAAATGATTCCTGGTTTCCGGCATTTGATGAATACCGGCATGTAGCAAAGGAATTAGCAGAGAAATATAACGCCGCATTCATTCCTTTACAGCACATTTTCGAAAAGGCCCAACAAAAAGCCCCGGCATCTTACTGGAGTGGCGATGGTATTCATACCACATTGGCGGGCGCGAAACTCATGGCCAACGCATGGCAGGAAGTTTTTAAACCTGCCCGGAAGCATTAACATTTTAATATCACATCAAACACCAGCAAAAAATGAAAGCATATATTTTGTGCCTAAGATTAATCCTTATTCCTTTTCTCTTGCCGGTAATAGGTGCTGCGCAAAAAACAGTCAAAACATTTCCGCTGTCTTCCCTGGATCTCAGCAAAATGAAACAAACCTACGGAGTCCCCAGGGTATACCACCGGGGAGATGAAAAGCAAATGACTATCGCCAAAAAAACTTTTGGATATGGCGTTGGTACGCGGATCAAGAGCGCCTTATGGATTGACCTGGCACGTGGTGCAGACAGGTTTATAGCTGATGTAGGCGTAGATGATGATACCACCAATATTGTTTTTTTTACCAAACAAAATTTTAAGGTTATCGGAGATGGTAAAAAATTGTGGGAATCAGGTCCGATGGATTTGGGCGACCCTTCAAAACATATCGATATTGATATCAGGGGAATTGATACGCTGGTGCTTACGGTTGTAAACGCCGGAGACCTGAGCAGCTATGTGCAGATGGATTGGGCAGAACCACGGTTTATGATTAGCGGGAAAGATCCAGTAGCCATATCCGCACCGGAAGATAAAGCAGTAATACTGACCCCTAAACCCCGTCCGGTTGCACAAATCAACGGTCCTAAAGTATATGGATGCAGACCAGGCAGCCCGTTTCTTTACCGTATACCTGCTACGGGTACCAGGCCGATCAGGTTTTCTGCAAAAAGGCTACCTGCGGGACTTACACTGGACGACCAAACCGGTATCATCACCGGCACATTAAAAAAGCGCGGCGATTACAAAGTAGTGCTGAAAGCTCAAAATGCAGCCGGTACTGATACCCGTGCATTTACTATTTCCTGTGGAGATAAACTGGCCCTTACACCACCAATGGGATGGAACGACTGGTATACACATTTTGATAATATAACGGATCAGAAAATGCGTAAGGCCGCAGACTTAATGGAACAGAATGGTATGGCTGATGTTGGATACCAATATGTAAACATCGATGATTGCTGGATGAATGCCACCGCAGTGCGGCATCCCGGACGGGTAGGTCCATTGCGGAATGCAGCGGGTGATATTCAACCAAATTCCTATTTTCCTGACATGAAGGGGATGACAGATTATATTCACGCTAAAGGATTAAAAGCCGGTATCTACTCCTCTCCCGGCCCCACTACCTGCGGCGGATACGGTGCCAGCGCAGGTCATGAAGAACAGGATGCCAGACAGTTTGCCAACTGGGGGTTTGATTTTTTAAAATATGACTGGTGTTCCTACAGCGAGGTAATCGGACCCGGACCTTACACCTCTGAACAAATGCAAAAACCTTTCCGCGACATGGGGAAATATTTGAAAGAACAACAACGGGATATTATCTTCAATCTTTGTCAGTATGGTATGGATAGTGTATGGCGCTGGGGGGCAGAAGCAGGCCACTCGTGGCGCACCGGAGCTGATCTTGGTCTGGACATCGATATCTTTTACGATGTGGCCATTAAAAATGCGCTGGAATATGGCAGCTGGTCAAAACCAGGCGGATGGAATGATCCGGATTATTTGCAGATTGGATTTCTGAGCAATGCACCTTGCAAACTATCTCCTACGGAACAATATTCTTTTATGTCACTATGGTGCTTATTACCTTCTCCGTTATTTTATAGTGGAGATATGGAAAAGCTGGATGACTTTACACTCAATATACTTTGCAACCCAGAAGTAATTGAGGTGAACCAGGACAGGCTGGGAAAACCAGGAATAATAAGCGGTATCGATTCCACAAAAGAAACTTTTGTTATGGTAAAGGAATTGGAAGATGGCAGCAAGGCGGTGGGATTATGTAACCAGGGACTTTTCCCCACGGAGGTAACCTACAAATGGGCAGGTGATAAGAAAAGTAAACGCCAGGCAGTACGTGATCTTTGGCGGCAGCAAGACAAGGGCATTTTCCAAAACGAATTTACTACCACTGTACCTGCCAGGGGAGTAGCACTGATAAAGGTTTCAAATCAGCAGGCGCAGTTAATCTGTTGCCACTAACCTGCATGCATCCCATGTAAACCAGCCCTTGTCTGTGCTGATCTTTATTACATTTTCACCAGGATGCAGCCATCCTTCCGGCACCTCAATAATAGCAGTATAAGGATAGGCCAGGTGATAAGGTAGTGTATCCTGTTTCCCAAGTCCGCCAGGCATTGCAGTTGAAAAATGTCTATTGTTTATGGATATTGAAACAACCGCCGGTGTGGTAGATTGATCAGCAGTACTGATGTATAAACGTGCGCTTTTGCCGGTGGCAAACGGCGGCAGGTCTATAATGCTTTTCAAGGCCGACTGCTTTGTTACGATCCACGGTATCAGTGCCGGATCTGGGCGCGGGCCTGATATGGTCACTGCATATTTTCCGTCGGCTACGATGCCTTTTCCCTGATGATATCCGTCAAATTCTCTGCTCATCTGATCCACTCTGCCGAATG
Organism: Chitinophaga sp. MM2321; assembly: GCF_964033635.1. Classification (NCBI taxonomy): domain Bacteria; kingdom Pseudomonadati; phylum Bacteroidota; class Chitinophagia; order Chitinophagales; family Chitinophagaceae; genus Chitinophaga; species Chitinophaga sp. MM2321. Next base: position 658,593 of record NZ_OZ035533.1, on the reverse strand, counting down.
AAAAAAGCATCCCTCCAGAAGGCTGGATAATTACATCATCCGCATTCCAACTGGATATTTTCCACCCCGTTTGCGATAAAGATAGCCGGCTCCCGGTTTTTACAGGTGCTTTTATAAGAATGCTCCTCGTTTCTCCGGGAGGAACAATAATAAAATTATTGTCAAGCAGCAGGTCATTTCTATAATCCAGCAAAGGCGCTACCTTACTAAATAACGCTGTCATTTTTCCGGTGTTCTTCAGGGAAACCCGGAGCCTTTCCATTCCTTCTTCTATAGCTAAGGTGGTAACTGTGGCTTCCAGCCGGGTTCTTTTCACAGGTATAATATAGGACGGTAATTCCTCTATGAGGGCAACAGGTAATGTTGCCGGAGGTACAGGCAAAGGCGCGTATACTTCAAATTCATCCACTGCACCTTTTCCCGTTCTTACTCTTATATAACGGGCTTTTGAAGGCGCCGTTAATATTTCTACTGTACGGCCCGGCGAATAAACAGTCATATCGTCTATCCCTGGATGTGTAAACACCTCGGTCCATTTCCTGGCATCTGTGGAGGTTTCTATCTGCAATCCGCCAAGCGGATGGTCAGTCTGCTCAAAGGTACGGTCACGGCCAATCTTAAACCTACCTATGATGCGCTCCTGCCCTAAATCTATTTCAAAATATGATTGCAGGGTATCTGCCAGCCATGCACTGTTATTACCGTATTTTCCATCATTAATGAAAGCAGCCGTAAATGATCCGTTAAGGCTAACAGAAGAAGCACTGGCAGGTTTTGCTCCGTTTCCGACATACGCATAATTACTGGCAACAGCGGGGCTTGCGATGCTGGGCGCCTTGCCTGGTACTGCTGTTTTGCTATCTTCCAACAACCCTGCAAAAACGTTGCCCACGCCAGCCAGCCCCAAAATATGTACCCGCTCACTTTGCACATTCGATGTAGCATCGGTTAATTTCAACTCTACAAACAGCGGACCGAGGTTGGCAGGAGGTGCTATATGAATATCTTTGATTTTGATTGATTGTCGCGGCAATACAACGGCCTTGCCACTCCCTTTATCTACCACACTACCATTGCTGGTACGCACGATATACTGCCAGGATAATTTTCCTGACGGCTCCGGAAGATCACTCGTAATCCAGAGTTCCGTATCAATACCTTTTGTTTTGTGGTAAGTAATGGAAAAGTATTTCAATGATATGGCAAGCGGACGGAATGCATCTGTAAGAAAATAGTAGTTCATTAAAGGTATCCCGTCGTAATCAATATGAAAGGAACCGGCTCCGTTTGACCAGCCTTCATTGAGTACCCATGCAAACATCCCACCAAGTGAAGCGCCCCGCCGGCGAAATGCATCTGAAGCCAAGCGAATACCTTCGGCCCCGATAAATTGTCCTGCATTGATCATTGCCTCCAGGTTTTTTGGTTCCCCGAATAAGGAAGTGATCACGTTTTTCCCCAGCCACCACTCTTCGCCCATTGCATGGAATATATTTTTCCGGATCATTACCCGCTTTTCTGCATCACGTTCCGGAATAATCGGCCATTGATCGGGAGGAGGAATATCGCGTTGCCATACTTCCAGGTTTGCAGGGCTTTCTGCACCATATTCTGTAGACCGCATCATGGGGCCTTTTCCCCAATGTTCCGTCATAGTCAGATCATTGTAATAATTGTAGATGGATGGCAGATAAAAGTATCCGCCGTGCCGGTCGCCCTGCACCGGATTTGTAGCACGGAACAACCGGCCGTCTTCTTCCTTTACGGACCGTTCCAGGGCATTCAATGCTTTATGATCAAGTCCTGTCCACCAGCCCATTTCATTGCCGCCAGACCATTCAACGATGCTGGGATGATTTCTTACCTGCCGGACAACATTACGGGCAGTATACTCGAGGTTATTTACAAAAACATCGTCTGACTCAGGCACCGAATTCGCCAGCGGAAATGTATGTATCAACATCAGGCCCAGCTCATCTGCCAGATCAAACATCTTTTCCGGCAAAACACCGCCACCCCATAACCTTAATGCATTGATACCGGCATGATGCGCCAACTCAAGCACCCGGGGGCCTCTCTTCATAATATTACCCTGCAACAGATCAGGCTGCTGTAGGTTAGCGCCTATCATCCTGATGGGCCTTCCATTCACATACAATAAATTCGGCCTGCTAAGCCCCGGCGCCTTAGTGGCATCCTGCGGCACGTTTGCAGGCGCACCTTCCACCTCACCCCACGTTAATTCACGGATACCGATACGGGTGCAAACGGAATCCAGTATTTCCTCGTTTTCCCCAAACAATATAGCTGTTACGTGGTACAAAGGTTGCGCGCCCTGGCCATTGGGCCACCATAAAGCGGGGTCCTGCAGCCGCAGCTTTCCCGTTACCGTGCTATTTCCTTTCTCCAGGCGGATGTCAGCAGTGCTTTGCTGATCGGCGCCATTCCCCCTGATGCATAGTTTCAGTTGTCCCTTACCGGAACTGGCTATCGTATTTACATCAAGATTAACGGTAATGGTTGCATTTTTATACGCATCCGTCAACCGGGATTTTACCTGCGCCCATACTATCCTGGAGGCGCCGGTTGTTTCGATGCGCACATCTTTCCATATCCCCAGCGTCCAGATGGCAGGGCCCCAGTCCCAGGCGAAATTGGTGGGTGCTTTGAGATCCTTTAGTACCTGACGGGTTTTATTTATGCCATTCAGAAAAAAATAATCAGTTCCCGCTCCACTGTTCTTTCCATCTGCGCCCAGGAGGTAGGGAAGTATTTCATCAGGCATTTTATCCAGCTTTACCGCCAGTATATTTTCTTTACCAGGTATCATGACCGATGTAATATCGAATTCAAACCGCCTGAACATGCCTGCGTTCTTACCTACTAATTGGCCATTCAGCCACACCTCACAACTGTAATCAACCCCATCAAATACAATTACGTTTCTTCTGCCGGGAAAACCGGCCGGGGCTATAAATTTTTTCTTATACCACCAATCCTTTCTGCAAACCTCTGTCAGCCGAGGATCTCCATCTCCATAAGTAATCGGGTCAAGAAGATGCTGGTTTTCAAGGTCAGACTGGATATTGCCTGGAACAGAAGCAGGTATCCAGCCGTTGCCTTCCGGTAAGCCGGCACCTGTTCCTTCATGAATCCACCAGTCATCTCCACTGAGCAGTATCACTTGTCTACCTTCCTTATCCGCTTGTTTGGATACTCGAAGCGAATCCGGAAGGTTATCTAATGCGCCGGCAGTCAGACCGACAGGCGTTGTTAATATCAATAGGATTCCTAACAATTTAATCTTCCGAAAAAATTCCATGCAAACTATTTTACTTGAATAAAAACGGTGTAGCACCCGTACTACATGAAAATGCTTTGACCTGGAATAGCGCCCTTATAAATACCATTTTCGTCGGGTAGTACTGGTGGCACTGTACTCCATTCATACGTGACAGGTTGAAGATTCAGACCCGAATGCAACGTTTTATCCCATTCAATCAATTGGCCACTATAAGTAGCCAGCCGGCCCATGATGGCCGTTAAAGTACTGTATGCGCCATTTTCCGCATCGGCAAATTTGTATTCGCTTTTAGCAACGGCGGCAAATAGTTTATCGTGCTCCGTCTGATACGGATTATTTTCCTGTTTAAAATCGAACTGGTACAACCCCTTCCCGTTGTGCGTTACTATCCTGCCCGTATCCGTGTGAATTCTTCCCTTAGTGCCGGTTAATGATTCTGCTACTTTGAACATTGTTTTAGGGATTTGTCTGCACTGGCTATTCAAAATGCTGCCATCCGCATATTCAAACTCTACTGAATGGTGATCAAAAATTTCACCTGCCTGTTTCCCTTTTCTGACTTCTCTTCCACCCATTCCCTGTGCTTTTACCGGATAGGCTCCTTTAAACCAGTTGACCGCATCAATGTTATGCATATGTTGTTCTACAATAGGGTCGCCGCAAAGCCAAACAAAAAAATACCAGTTACGCATCTGGTATTCCATTTCGGACTGCCCTGGCCGGCGGGGTTGTAACTGGCCACCGTCGCCATTCCACCAGGCCTGTGCCGAGGTGATGTCTCCTATCAGTTCTTTTCTTTTATATAGCTCCAGGTAGGAATGCTGATAGTGGCGTTGTAGTCCCACTATCACATTCAACTTTTTTTGCTTCGCAATTTTCGCGGCAGCCAGCACCTTTTCTACACCAGCGGGATCGGTAGCTACCGGCTTTTCCATAAATACATGCTTACCCTGTTTTACAGCCTCTTCAAAATGAAGCGGGCGAAAACCGGGAGGTGTGGTCAAGATCACCACGTCCGCTAAAGCAATTGCTTTCAGATATGCATCAAAGCCTGTAAACATTCTCTCTTCCGGTACATCAATCATTTTCTTTAAATCAAGTTTATCCTTGCCGGACGTTCCGCCTGACCATTCGCTGAGCTCTGATGTTAATAAGCTGTAACTACTGTCTATCCTGTCTTTAAACACATCTGCCATCGCTACCAGGCGGACATTTTGTTTTGACAGCAACGCCTGCACAGCAGCGCCAGTACCACGGCCACCACAACCGATCAATGCTATCTTAATCACATCATCTGCTCCCGAAAAATAATTAGCCTGTGATAGCAGTGGCGCCGCCAGTAAGCCACCACCCATTACAGCCACGTGTTTCACAAAATTCCTTCTCGAGTTAATAGTATTGTTGGAGATTTTATTCATGGCATAAAAATTATTTGCAGTTAAAAAATTATTTACCGAGATATAGTTTGAAAAATGCTGCAGCTTCTTCCTGGGTTGGTTGTTGTACCGGACGAATGATCCTGAATCCAACAAATGGAGCATCCACGTTCCACCAGCGGCTTTTGGGGATCTGCGGGTCCCGCCTGTTCCAGGAAGGTTCAGACTTCACCCTGTCCGCACTTCTTAATCCATCAGGCTGATCATTGTAATGCCCGCCGCGCACTGTACGCGGATGTTTCGTTGTTGGCAACCGTACCGGGGAAATACTGTCCACAGAAGTGCTGTAAAAGTCTTCATCATATTGATCGAGCATCCATTCGGCCACATTTCCCAACATATCATACAAGCCCCAGGCATTCGGTTTCAACTCACCGGTTTTATGATAACGCCCACCGCTATTACCAGCATACCAGGCATAATCGTCTAGTTCTTTTGCATTATCTCCAAAGGGATAAGCAGTAGTTGACCCTGCCCTGCAGGCATATTCCCATTCTGCTTCCGTTGGCAACCGGTAAAAAATATTTGTTTTCAGATACAGCCAGCGGCAATACATGATGGCACCAAACTGTTGCATGCTGTTTGCGGGAAAACCGGCGGTATTACCCATGCCCAGGGTCATTTCAATATAAGGTTGAGAAGGGCGGGTCATGCCATCCGCTTGTGAGTTGAATGAAATATTTTCATCCTTGGCGAATGCATCATATTCCGGGTAGGTAACTTCATAAGCACCCATCCAGAAGGCATTGATAACAACTGTATGCGCGGGTTGTTCATCGGCTTCTTTTATAGTGGCATTGGCAGGGCTTCCCATCATAAATTTACCCGCGGGCACCGGTACCATCGAAAATTTTAATGCCGTACCAGGAATCATTTGCTGATAAGATTTGAAAGAAGTATCAGCTGTGGATTGCCCCCTCACCTGCTCATAATAGAAAATGGAAAGTATGACCAGTATACTGGCAAGTTTCATAACATCTTTTTATAACATCAATAGATAGTGGTGAGCAGCGTATTTACCTACGCTCTTGTCGCCATTGAAATACCTGTTCTACCGGTGTTTATTTCAACACCTTTGCTGCCCATTCAGCAGAACGTTTTAATAACAGCTTGAAAGCGGGAGATTGAAATGAAGCTTCATTATGTCCCAATAATGTTTGGAAAACGCGCCCTTTTCCATATTCATACGTCCAGGCGAGTGGTTCATCCTTAGCGGTTGTTGCAGAATAGGCGGTTAATAAGGGAACTATCGGTTCATCTCCTTTCTGGTTATAATATAGCTCATCTACCGTTTCAAAATCTTTCATACCGCTGGTTATCAGGTGAGGCGTTTTGCTTACCTGTACCTTAAATTTTCCGTATGGCTCATGCGCACTATTCGATTGGTGATCCCACACCCGCCTGCAAATAGTTCTGTATGCCGGCCAGTCTGCTGCCGCAGCACCGGGAAGCGAATAATGAAAAGCTCCGTTGGCGAAATGAATGATCAGCAAACCTCCGCCACTTTCAAGATAGCGGATGGTCCTGGCCTTTGCAGAGTCGTGCAAAGGTCCGGGATCATTCCAGTTACAGTAATTCATCACCAGTACATTGTAATCAGTCAGATCATATTGATACAGGTCGTGAATAGTAGTGGAAATATCTACCTGGAAGGGTGCATTTTTCTCCAGCGCCTGTTTAATCATTTCCGTTGTTTCTTTCCAGGGATGCGCCGGATGGTTGTTACCCGTAAGAATAAGTGCTTTCAGTTTTTTATTAAACAGCAATTGTGTTACCTCCGGAATGCTGTAGAACTTTGCCTTCACGCCTCCTTCCGGAATACTGATTCCTGCTGCCCAAACAATTCCGTTTAGCATGAGTTTCCGGAAATCATCGTTTGCCCAATTCTTGTAAAAATGTCCCATCGTGGTGCCGAAGCCTCTTCCGCCATTTTTCCTTTCTACGGCCCAGGCTACGGTGTTACCTGTGCCCGCATTGCCATTCAAAGCCGGAACAGCGGCAATTGACCGCAAGCGCGGATCATTTTCCCTGAAGCGCACATTATAATAGAACTCTTCTTCAATCTGAAAAGGTTTTACACCTTTTGATACAGGGTGTCCCGGCGAAGGCAGTTCCACTGCTGCGGTAAGCGTGGAAATAGCAGAATACCAGTTCCTTTTACCATCATCCCCCTGCCAGTCAAAATAGCCGCCATTCCATTCTTCTATCTGATCCCCATATTCATCCGGTGCAAATGTGGAGAAATGATATGTTACTAATCCACAGCCACGCTCCATTTGTTTTTCCATGATTTTCATCCGGTCCGCTGTCATAAAAGGTACCTGTGGCAGCATATCTCCTTCCCCATCGCGGCCGTCAGACAACGTCATGATGAGGTCTGCCTGATCAAATACCGCAGCATCCGCAGGCCAGGTGTTGTAGATATCTACTTTTATATTTTTGACATTGCAATGCTCCAGCATGGCCTTTATGAGCCGTGCATTTTTTGTATGTTCATGTTCACCGGGACCATGCGTTTTTGCCGTTGTCAGCAATACTATGTTATGACCCTTTTTGCGTAATTGCGCATACCCCGTATCCCAAAGTAATAATAGCGTACAGCAAACTGCGATGAGCAAGTATATCTTTTTCATGACAAACCTAATTTAGTATGCTGTGAAGATTTTCTTTTCCTGACAAGATAAAGGGCGCCAAATGAAATGATCAGCACCGCAGGCATTGCAGATACATACCACAACGTTTCGGCGCCGGCTGCCAGTTTGATAGCAGCCCATTGTATAGCCTCTTCTGTACCACTAACCGCATTGCTAAACACTTCAGCAGATGTTCCGCCAGGTACTTTCGATGCAATCCTTGCTTCATATACCTGCCCGAAATAGGGCAATATCAGGGATGTTGACAACAACCCTGTTCCCCCCATTATGGATAAGCCCAACGGGCCCGTTTTAGGTAAATTTTCTGATACAAATCCAATCATAGTAGGCCAGAAAAAGCATACCCCCACAGCAAAAATTGCGGCCGCGGCAAATGCCGTATATCCCTGCGCGTAGCCCAGCCATAATAAACCTGCAAAAGAAAAAACGGCAGAGAAAAATAACAGCCCGGGAGTGGATAGTTTCTTTAAGATAAATCCGGCATTGGCCCTGCCCACTACCATGATTCCGTTAATAAATACGAGTAATAAAATGGAGGGAACACCCACAGATGAAAGCAATTCAGCGATCCATTGATTGGTGCCAAGTTCAGTTGCACCCGTCAAAAACATACAGCCTACCATGAATATAAACAGGGGTCTGAAACATTCCTTTATCATTTCCCTGTTGGAAACGCCTTGCTCCACCCGCTCTGATTGCGGAAATGACTGGTTGAAAAACATGTACCCATATACCAGTGTTGGCGGTATCATCACGATCATCTGCCATTTCCAACCTGCGCCGAGCCATGTCAACAAAAATCCAAGTATGCCGCCTATGGCAATGCCGGCGGGAAACCAGATATGCCAGTCATTTATCTTCCTGGCTTTGTCGTCCGGATACATACCGGTAACCATTGCATAGCTCGTTGCTTCAACAAAACCATTTCCCAGTCCTACCAATAAAGTAGAAAAGAAAAGCGACCAGAAACCAGTAGCACAAATAGTGAGAACGATCCCCAGCACATGACCCAGAAATGCTATGCGGTACATTGTTTTCATTCCGATAAAATCACATAAAGGGCCGCCAACAAACATAGCGATAGTAAACCCCCAGAATGCAGCGGCGGCTGTTTGCCCTATTTCCTTTGGGCTTAACTGAAACTCATTGCCCAGCTCTCCCAGCAGATTGGCCCGTATGGCAAAACTCAGCGCAGTAACTACCAGGGCCAGACAACTGGCATTATACAACCGCTGTTTATTTATTTGCTTGATCATTGGCTATTTCGTGTTTATAATAATTCAGATAAAACCCTTACAATACTTTTGCAGGATGAATTGCCTCCTGTATACCTGCTACCTGTTAAGGTGTAAGTCCCAGTGCAGACAACATGCCCTTATCAACAATATCCACCGTAGCAGCACCATAAGGCTTCCGGACAGCAGGATCCAGGATAGTAAAGTATTCATTGAACGACCAGTATTCCCATCCTATACCTACTTCTTCAAAGGATTGACGCAATTCCCGGATGTAGCGGATCCGCTCTTCAGGATATATTCCCAGGGAAGCGCCATTTTTACGCGCCTGCACATGATCTATACATCCAAATTCTGCTACCAACACATGTAGGTTACCGCCATGTGCATCATTCCAATCCCTTACATTCCGGGCTCTCATACGTAACCACTGACTGTTGAAATAACCATTGCCATATTCAACCAGGTCAGCGGTTGCTTTTGATTTATTTTCTTCTTTCACCTCGCTGAGCATTTTACTCATTCTTTCCGCCACAATTTCCGGAGAGGAAGGCCAGGGCATAAAGCTGATATCCTTCCACACGCCACCGGTTCCACGCCAGGCATCGAATTGTGTATTGAACCCAAACCGGTAAGGTTCGTAGGTCGTGAAACTGTAGTAAATATTATTATCATTGGCGGGGTCCATTGCTGTCATGGCATAGATATTTCCTGCCCTGTCGCCCGAAACAATTAATGTGTGATCAGGCATCACACTCCGTACAGCTTCCACCATTTTTGTATTGAGTCTGTTCCAGTCGCCATCCTTATTTGCAAAAGGCTCCGTCATCAATTGAAAGCCTACCTGCTGTGGTGTCCATCTTTCTGTCAGGTATCGGGCGAAGGCCTTGTAAAAGCCCAGTAACTTTACAAACCCGGTATCCGTACCCAAATAATGGGTTTTAAATTTCCCTTCAGGATGAAGATCTACCACACAAGGGAGTCCTGATGCAAGGGCTCTGTTAACCACCTGGTCCACGAAACCCATGTTGGCCATATTGACGCCATCACCCTCAATAAATTCGTCTGCTGTTAACAGTATTTTGATATGATCAAATCCAATACTTTTGGCAACAGCAATATCATTAGCAGAAATCTGCCACTCCTGTTTTACCGGGAAACCCTGGTTCTGAATACGGTCAAACACAATACCCCGCTTCAGGATTATTGCCGGACCTGCGGGAGGAACAACCCTCGTCACTTCTTCCGGTATTCTGATGGAATGGTAAATCTTTATATCCGCCAGGTTGCCGCCGAATGATGCGGCGTCATCCTGAAAGCCACCGATCATCAGCGGGGCTGCCTCATTGATGATAGCTCCCGTTACTTTACTCGTCTTTACCAGTTGTCTATCTTTATAAAATTTCATTTCACCATTGCCATAGGTGATCATCACATGATGCCAGATGTTATCATCTACCTGGAATCCGCTGTTCATGTCACCTTGCAGACCATTGCCACTAAATACCAGGTTACCGGTTCCTTCCTCCAGTTTAAGAGAAAAATTCCTTCCGGCAGCAGGTATGCCTTTGGTTACAATCACCCTGCTGTTCGTGCGGTTTCCTGCAACCTGTAACCAGGCTGCTATGGTAAACCTGTTGCCCAGGTTAGTATTACCGGTACTAACCGTGATCCTGGATCCAGGCTCACTGAAATTCATTACGTGGCTGAAAGAAGAACCGGTACCCGGAACCCATTTAGCTTTGTTAACTTTCCCTTTATCACCGGCCCCATTACTGTTGCGAACAATATCGCCTTTGCCTTCATCCAGTTTCCATCCTGCTGTTTCCATTTCGTGATAGAGATCCTGCACCTGTTCTTCCTTAAATGCTGTACCAAATATTTTTAAGCGGGCAAGATTTCCGCCGAATGTGTTAGCGCCATTATGATACGAACCGATCGTCAGTGGTGCTGATGAATCGCTTATTGTTCCAGTAACCATACCGGTTTTAACCAGGAGGCCATCTATATAAAAATGCATCTTTCCCTGCTCATACGTAACGGCAACATGGTGCCATTTTTTGTCAGGATGTTTTATGCCGGCGTTTGTATTACCTGAAAGTGCGGGAGAAAAAAACTGTAGTTCCCCTTTTTTTGTATCCAGCTTCAGATCAAAATAAGACATAAGTGCAGTATCCGTACCCTTAGCCAGGATGATGCCCGGCTCCTTATTTATGGCCGGGGCTTTCACCCAGCATGCAATGGTAAACCTGTCTTTTAAATTAATATTACGGGTGGTGTCAACATGTACACCTGCGCCCCTGGCACGAAAGTCCAATACGTTGCCAAACCGCGTATCTGTTATCCAGGTGGCGTTTTTCAGTTTACCGGTTTGGGTAACGCCGTAATTATCGTACGTGTTGGCGGGGCCATCAAGTTTCCCATATAAGGGATTACCGGAGTCCTGATAGGTAGCAATACCCATTCCCTCGTTGAGGTCCCATTCCGCCAGTTTACTGGTATAAATATCTGCTATCTTTAGAGCGTTCAGTACAGACTTCACTATTTTCAGTTGCCCTATATTTCCGTTAAAGGCGGCCGATCCATCTGGCTGTGCACCCACGTTCAATGTGGTGTTGGCAGGAGCAATGCTGCCGGTAACCGCCACCGTTTTAACCAGGTTACCATCTTTGTAAAACTTCATGCGACCTTGCGCATAAGTGATAGCCAGCTGGTGCCAGTTATTATCGTCTACTGTTATCCCGGTGTTCATATCGCCTGACAGACCAGGTGCATAAAACCGGAGATGCCCTGTAGTTTCTTCCAGTTTTAAACTATAATAAGACGGCGATTTATCATCGGCTCCCTTCACCAGGATAGTCCTGGATTGTTGTCTGCCGGAAACGGCTTTTACCTGGCAGGATATTGTAAATACATCTCCGATGTTTACATCTACTGTCTTATTTCCGGGTACTTCCATCAGTGCAGGTGTATGCCACCGTATATCCATTTCCGTTACCCCCGAATGAAGGGGTAATGCTGATGTCCCAAATAACAAACCTGCAAGCAGGATGACCACGCGTACAGGAGAAACAAAATTATTTAACATGATAGCAATGAATGTTTAATGATCCCTGCCGGTAATGCAGGGAACAATATTGCAGCAGCCACATTTGTATGTAAAGTTTACAAAATGCGGCTACTGCAAAATAATAATCAGCTAATGGCATTTCCCACGCCAAAACAATTTACCAGCCGTTATTCTGGTTGATATCAAAATCAGGAATAATAGCGGCTTCACCTATGGGTATAGGGAACAACAGATATTTCTCCTGCCATGCATTACGGCGTTCTGTCACAAATCTTTGGTAAGTGAAAGAGCCATCTCCATTTTTAATGGTTTCCATGCCTGTCACCACTTTATCGGTTTTGTCGATAATCTTCCACCGGCGTACATCCCAGAATCTATGTTCTTCAATTACCAGTTCCACCCGACGTTCCCGGCGAATACGCTCGCGCATCTCAGCGGGAGTTAAGCCAGCCGGAAGATCCGGCATCGACACTCTTCTACGGATAGTGTTGATCGCATTGTACACATCAGGGGTAGCGCCAGCAGCTTCGTTTTCAGCTTCCGCGAAATTCAGATAGATCTCTGCCAGTCTGAACTTCTTCCAGCCTTGGTTAGGAATCTGGCCCACCTGCACTTTAGGATCAATGAATTTTCTCAGGTAGTAACCGGTGTGCGTGTTCTGCATGTTCGGTGGTACTTTCATCAGTTGATCCGTACCGCCGAGAAATGTTTCTACGGTATGTACCTTACCTTTAATGTTATCATAGATGGCACCGTTGTACCATACGGTTGCATAAAACCGGGGGTCTCTTCCCACGAAGGGCTTCTTTTCATCATACCCGGATGCCGCATTAATAATGGGCTGTAAGTGGTCTGCATCGCTGTAGCCGGTTATCGCTGGCTGTCCGGTAGCCTGCATATCATAGCTATCTACTAATTCCTGGGTAGGGCATGATCCTGCTTTGTAGTTTCCTACGCTGGGAATATTATTGACATAACTCAATAAAGATTCATTCCTTTTATTCACTTCATAAATCGTTTCCTTATCCAAAGGAGACGTGGTCAGATCTGAATAACTAATAAAGTAATTCTCATAATTGGGCGCCAGTTTATAGAGGTCGCCGGCGGTGAGTTTGCTCAATGCCTCTCTGGAAACGTCTGCTGCTGCCTGCCATTTCGCCTTGTTATTTTCAGGATTCCAGAGCGGACTGGCATTGTACAATAATGCTTCGGACTTAATCGCATACGCCACTGCTTTGCTAAAACGGCCTCTTTCAGATTCTGTCGTCAGGCGCATGGGTAGCGTGGGCTCTGCAATGGCTTCATCACAATCCTTCACGATAAAATCTATGTTCGCCTGAAAGGTAGGGCGTATTAAACTGGTGTAGTCAAAAGCATTGTCGAAAGGTTTATCTGCAATAGGCATTGGACCAAATTGCTTGATCAGCTCCCAGTAGTAGAAAGCACGGAGCAGTTTCGCTTCCGCTCTCATTCTGCTACGATACAATTCGCTACTCACCGTGGCATTTTCGATATTTTCAAGAAATACATTCGCATTCCTGATACCGCTCCAGAAAGCCGGGTAGTGGTTGGCGTTATTACCATAACCACCCGCTGCCAATGGGTTGTTACCGGGATTCAGCGCCCCGATAATCCACTGCGCGGAGATATTTGCCGGCTGGTTTCCCACCTGGGAATCAGAACATTCATCGGTGGTACTGGCCAACATGGCGTATTCTATATAGGAGTAAAAATAACTTGGTATGGAACTATATACCGTATTTAAATATCCTTCCGTGCGATCAGGATTTTTAAATACATCCACCAGCGACATTCTGCCATCCGGCGTAATATCCAGCGGGCTTTTGTTGCATCCGGCACCAGCAATCAACGAAACAAAAACCGCTGTTGCCACAAATCGTAACGCTATCTTTTTCATATGAAATTTAATTAGAAAAATTAGAAGGTGATGTTTAGCCCAAAATTGATAGTCTTGATAATGGGATAAGAGGTTTCATTTATTACCTCAGGATCTATATCTCTGGTTGGGAGCCTGTCCCAGGTTGCCAGATTAAATCCATTCGTATAAGCTCTTATACCTTTGGCGCCTATCTTTTTGGCCAGATACATCGGGAATCTGTAGCCTAATTCTACGTTCTTCAACCGGATATAACTCCCGTCTCTTATGAAAAATGAGTTACCAATTTCGTTTGGCGATCCTTCTGTTGTCAAGCGGGGATAGCTGATTTTTTCTCCGGCAGCAACACGCTCCGGTGTCCAGGCTTCCAGGTGACGTTTAACATAGTAGTTGGCAGACATTGTACCTGCACCACCATAGTAAGCCGTTACGTTCGTGATACCTTGTACTAATATACTTACATCAAAGTTTTTGTAGGTAACATTGAAGGCACCACCAAACGTAAACTCCGGAACAGCGGAATAACCGATAGGCGCAACGTCCTGTGCATCTACCACCCCATCACCGTTTAAGTCTTTATACCTAAAATCACCAGGTCTTGAATCGTGACCACCTACGCGTTGCACCGGCGAACGATCAATTTCTGCCTGATCAGCAAAGTAGCCATCCACGATATATCCAAAGCTCTGACCTATCCTGTAACCGGTTTCCCTAAAGCGGTATGCATAGGATTCGGGTAACAGTGGTTCATCCGCATACAGTTGCCTGTTAGAAGTATAGTTCAGGTTTAATTTTGATAACATGGACCAGTTACTATTGAAACGTTTACGGTAGTTCAGTTCAATTTCATATCCATGATTTTTAACGACGCCTATGTTCACCGGCGGCAATGCACTCACGGGAAGTCCGTTTAACACCGGTATCTTTCCCCTGTTCCGCAGGATATTATCTCTTTTCTCACTATATATATCTACCGTCAGACTTAATTGATCAAACAATCCTATTTCGAAACCGATGTTTGATTTCTTCGACACTTCCCACTGCAGCATTTCATTTTTCAACAGGCTGGTTACAATCGTGCTACCGGATCCTAAACTTCCAGAAGCACCGCCCCCGCCTACTTGCAGATCATCAATATATAAGAATCTTCTGCCACCGATACGGTCGTTTCCAACGGTACCATAGGAGCCTCTTATTTTCAGGGAATTGATGATTCTATGATTGGCTAAGAATGCTTCATTCGATATTACCCAGGCAGCAGATACTGCGGGGAAAAATCCAAATCTTCTTCCTTTGGCAAATTGTTCCGAACCATTATAACCGGCGTTAAACTCAGCAAAGTATTTGTTATCATATCCGTAGGTAGCCCTTGCAGCCGAACCGATGAGGTTAAATGGCAATGATTCGTTGATGATTGTTTTCTGCTGTTGATAAAGTAATAACCCAGTCACCGCGTGTTTGCCAAATCCTCTCACATAATTCAACGATCCCTGGAAATCCGAGAAGGAGGTAAAAAACCGGGAGCCAGAAACGGTTAAAGGCGTATTCTTTTGTGCATGGTTGATATACTTCACGCTATCCTGGCCATCTGCGCCCGGTACACCACGAAGAATAACTTGTTCCCATCTTTCATAATCGCGCCCTGCATAAAAGTTATTGGTGCTCTTAGAATCGAAAGACATCACCGCTCTTGCTGTTAAACCGGGTGTGATAAATTCCAGTGACTGTTCCATACCATAAGTAGCTGTTACGTTACTTCTGGTCTGTTGTGCATAACCAGTACGATTTAACTGGCCCAGCGCCGGGTGATCCGTTGTGATCGTGGTGATCACCTGTCCATCTGGCGTATACGGAGGCACCGTAGCATTGAGGTAGTTCATGTATGCCATCACCCATAAAGCAGGTGAAGAGTTGGCTACTTCATCGCGGCCTACGAGGTTTAACACACCCAACGGCATATTTTGCTTTTCAAGATAACCTGCCACATTCAAAAATGCTTTCAGTGATTTGTTGATCTGCAGATCTATATTGGAACGGAAGTTATACCTGTCTAGTTTAAAACTCGGATCGTAGGGAAGTCCTTTTTCAAATTTGAACTGTCCGCCCTGATTGAGATACCCTGCGTTTACGAAGTACCGTAAACTCTTATTGGCGCCGGAAATATTAAGATTGTACCGTTGTTGTAAAGAAGCTGGTTTTATCAACATATCTTTCCAGTTGGTATTGGGATAGCGAATAGGATCATCTCCGAGGCGGAAATGCTCCAGTGCTTCGGGAGAAAACGCATCACCTTGTCCGTCGTTTCTTTGGGCCTGGTTTCTCAGGGTGGCGTATTCAAAGGCGTCTACCGGTGTAATAAATCTGGTAAAGCTTTGGGTACCTCCTTCAGCGGAGAAGTTAATTTCCGGAATTTCCGACGTTCCTCTTCTGGTGGTTACCAGGATCACGCCATTCGCCCCTCTCACCCCAAAAATGGCGGTGGAGGACGCATCCTTTAGGATGGTCACGGACTCTACTTCATTTGGATCGATGTAGGTCAGTTCACGCTCTACCCCATCCACCAATACGATGGGAGATTGCGCATTGATGGTACCTTGTCCGCGTACAAACAACTGCGTGATATCGCGACCGGGTTCTCCACTCCGTTGCATCGCTGTGAGCCCTGGTAAACGACCCGCCAGTGAAACGGCCAGATTCGCAGCCGGGCTTTGCTTGATTTCCTTGGTTGAAATGGAAACAATAGCGCCGGTTACAGTTGCCTTTTTCTGCTTTCCATAAGCTACTACCACTACCTGATCGAGGTCATGTTCAGAAGAAGAGAGCCTTACATCAATAGTAGCAGCTTCCCCTACCTTAACGGTCTTTTGTTGATAACCTACGTGTCTGAAAATCAATGTTGCGTTTTCGGAAACAGTGAGGGAAAAATTTCCGTTCACATCTGTTTGCGCACCGTTTTTTGTGCCTGCAACTATTACGGATATACCAGGCAAACGTTCGCTGCTGGTGGAATCCAGTACAGTACCGGTGATCTTCTTATTTTGTTGCGCAAAACCGGTAAGGCTCATGCCTACCGTAATAACCAACAGCAATAAAAGCTTTAAGGATGACAAAGGCCTTAAACTTTTTCTTACCGATAAGTTTAAGCACTGACACACCACTCCAGCGGACAAAAATTTCATAGTGGTGGCCCCAGTCGATTGAAATGATTTCATAAACGGGAATTGTTTTTAATAAGTGACGTAAAGCTTCTGGTGTCCAGAAAACATACAAGATTTGGTTGATGATCAGTAGAAACAGCATCACCTCCCCTATGCCTGCTTTTGGGGCATCCTGGTTGATACTTAAGGATCAGTTGTTAATAAAAGTCGATGCTTATCGGTTATATATGGTCTGGGGATATACCTCACCCAATCGATAGTAGCAATAGCTATCGATACCTATTTTTCATACGTGTTTTTATAGTAATGTAACAGTTGTAAAATCGCACACGCCCCCCCTCCTGTTAAGATTGTTCTGATAAAATAGTGTACGTTGACTATTTTCAAAAATATGCAATATTCCGGCATATCCAAACTTTTTTTTAAATATTTTTTTTATTCAGTCTTTTCTCTATTTTTGAAAAAAGGATTATGAAAGTGAAGAACAGAAATATCGGTATCAAATAGCATATATGTGCTTCCCAGATTCATCCCGGGAACTTTATCGCTATCATTCTATATTCAAAAGTAATTCTCCTATTCCCTACTAATATCATTTTATTATCCTCCTTTTTAGAATATTTAACTTTTATGAACAGGAAGATGTCACGTGCTATAAAAAATACATACCAACCGCTCCTATAAGAAGTAGGAAAATGCTAAAACTTTTTAAGAGATTTAGATAGATACTTAGTTTTCCAAACAAATTATCATCATTAATTACTGAAAATAACTTTTGCTCAATCTGGCTATCTACTTTATCTTAATTCATTGATATTCAGCGTATACTGCTTTTAATTAGTCGCTTATAACCATAAAAAAATGAGGCTATTACGAACACAAATCACTCCTTTAGTTAATGACTCATTATTTGTTGAGTTAAGAAACCAGTCTTTCTTAGCCTCCCCTTTTCATGGCCGGCCGTGTTTTCATTCTCATCCCGAACTTGAGTTGGTACTGATATTGGAAGGTTATGGAAAAAGGATCATCGGGAATAAAGTAGAACCATTTGAATCAGGGGATATGGTATTCATTGGTTCCAACGTTCCTCATGTATGGTTAAGTGATCCGGACTTTTATAAAGAGGATTCATGCCTGGAGTCAAAAGTGATTGTTACCTATTTCAATCCACAGATTTTTCAACAGATGTTTGATTCTGTAAAAGAATTTGAAGGAATAAAGGAAATGATAGCACAAGCATCAAAGGGCATCAAGATATTTGGCGAGTCGAAGCAAATCATCGCTGATAAATTGCTGGAGCTGACTTCTGCAAAAGGCTTCGAAAAGGTGGAAGCCCTATTGAGAATCATGCACCTCATATCGGTTTCTTCCGAAAAAAGTTTTATTGCCAGCGACGATGCAAACGGTCTTGAATCTCAAGGTTCTGACAAACTAATCAGCATCATCAATTTTATAAAGAATAATCTCTATGAACAAATTTCATTAAAACAGGTGGCAGACATTGCCTGTATGACAGAACAGTCCTTATGCCGGTATTTTAAGAAAAGAACTAAAATGAGCTTTTCGCAATATCTGCTGGAATTACGGATGGCACATGCAAGAAAAATTTTAATAGAGCAGGACCTACCCATTTCTGATATCGCTTATTCATGCGGATATAATTCCAGCTCACACTTTTGTAAGGTTTTCCGGGACTATACCGGTCAAAGTCCATATCAATATAGATCAGGGGTTAAAAAAGAGACGCAGCCCCCACTCAGCCGCTCTTAGACAAAACCATTACCTGTATTGCTTTCCCATTTGCATCATCCTTGTTTACCAGGAACTGCGAGCGTATTTTTTATTTTGAAGAAATTGAAATACTATCGCTATTTTTAGGTTAACTATTCCACGATTCTGCCAGACATTACACTATACAACGATTGTTTACTACCTGCGCGGCTGTCAGCGGGTGACCCTACTGCTTTTCATACCCTTTATACCAGATACGCTCCTACTGTATTTAATGCTGCTATGGTATATACACATGACGAAACCCTGGCGGAAGACATCGTGCAAATGGTTTTTATGACCTGCTGGGAAAAGCGGTCAGCGTTGGCCCGGATAATCAGTATGGAAGATTATCTTTTTGTGATGGCCCGTAACCGGATATTTGATGAACTCAAAAAACTGGCAAACCAACAACGGCTTGCCCATCGCTATAGTCAGGAACAGGACAGGCAGACATTGGGGATAGAAGATCTGCTCCAGGAAAAACGATACCATGAAGTGGTACAGGAAGCCATCGCGAATTTACCTGTTCAGCAACGTGAAGTATATGTATTGTACAATACAGGTAGCATGACCTACGAAGCCATTGCCGGACAATTGCAGCTGTCACGGCTCACCATTAAAAAACACCTGGAACTGGCCCGCCGGTCTGTACGGCAGTACGTCCGCCAGCGATTCCCCGAATTGATACTGACCGGTAGCAGCTGGTTGTTTTTCCTTTAATATCTTTTCTTTACTTTTTTTCTTTTTGCTTACGCCACTTGTTTACGGTGATCGTCTTTATAGTCTAAAGCTGCTATATGACCGATTCTCGTTTTACTGCCTTGCTGGATGGCCTTCGCCTTGGTCAACTTCTCCCGGATGAACTGGAGGAGTTACAAGCTGCTATACGCAGCGGGCAGTACGATGCACTGATACAGGAAGATATCCGGGTTCTACTGGAACAAATGGACGAACATCCACTATGGACAGCAACGCGTTCCGATAAATTGTGGCAACAACTCACAACACAAACTTTCAACGCTCCTGTAGAAAAACCGCTGCAACGCATTCCTTTACTGAAAACAGCCTGGTTCCGGTATGCAGCAGCAGTAATCATCTTATCCAGTGTCGGAACTTTTTTCTGGCTCAACACTTCCACTATAAAACCAGCTATTGTTCATACTATTCCAACATCTCCGGTAAATGATATTGCACCCGGTGGTGATAAGGCCATCCTTACGCTGGCTGATGGTTCCACTATTGTACTTGACAAGGCCGATAATGGAAACCTTGCGCAGCAGGGAGATATAAAAATAGTCAAACGAAAAAACGGCCAGGTGGAATATGTAAAGTCAGGTAGCACCAACACTCCGGAAAGCGCCGTTTCCTACAATACGATGCAAACTCCCAACGGGGGCCAATACCAGCTCACATTGCCGGATGGTACCCGGGTTTTATTGAATGCGGCATCCAGCGTTAGCTATCCTGTAAGCTTTACCGGTAAACAGCGGATCGTATCGGTAACCGGGGAAGTTTATTTTGAAGTGGCGCCTGATCCTGCTCACCCATTTATTGTTAAAACCTACAAGGAGGAGATCATTGTACTCGGCACTGCCTTTAATATAAATAGCTATACAGACGAACCAGCTATAAAAACCTCCCTGCTCAAAGGAGTGATCAGGATAAATGACCGGCTGCTAAAGCCAGGCGAGGCTTATATAAACGGGAATATCATCCCTACAGATATAGCGCAGGACCTCGCATGGAAGAATGGCATTTTTGATTTCAATCATCTTCCACTGAAAAAAGTGATGAAACAATTGGCCAGGTGGTATGATATAGAAATCGTTTATGAGGGAGAAATACCAGGATTTGAATTTTATGGCGAAGCCCAAAGAAGTTTAAAGCTGGCAGATGTGTTAGAAGCCCTTTCCGGAATGGGAGTACGGTTTAAAATAGAGCATAACAGACGACTCATCGTTTCCAAAATGTAAAATTATATCCAATAAAAAACCGCCACGCTTGCAGGCGTAGCGGCAAAAAATTGGATAGGTTCATAAAAGGTCCTGGAGAAGACCACTTATTATTTCACCAAACCAACTATTGCAAAAGTATGCAAAATGTTCTTTGTAAGGTACTGCCTCATTATGGCAGCCCTTTAACCAAACGATTCCTACGCGTTATGAAATTAACGACTCTGATTTTCCTAATTGGCTGTTTGCACCTGAGTGCGCGGACATTTTCCCAGACGGTCAGTCTTTCCGGCAGGAATATGTCTTTGCCAGCTGTATTTGCCGAAGTAAAAAAACAAACCGGTTTCCTGGTGGTATCGAGTTACCAGTTACTGGGGAAAGAGAAACCGGTTACCGTTAATGCCGTTAACCAGCCCGTGGAGGATTTTATCAAAGAGATATTGAAAGACCGGCAGCTCTCTTATACGATATTGGATAAAACAATCAGCATCAGGAAAAAGCCCGCTTTCTTTGCTGAACCTGATCGGGTAGCTGATCTAACAAAGCTACCACCGCTTCATATCCGTGGACAGGTAACCAATGAAAACGGACAGCCGCTTATAGGTGTAACCGTAGCTCTCAAAGGAACCCAGGTGGCTACGAACACAAATACCGATGGTGAATTTGAAATTAAGACAGCGCAATCCGGGAGCCAGCTGGTTTTTTCGAGCATAGGGTTTGAAACACAGTCAGTAGATATCACCGGAAGGAACAACCTGGTAATCGTAATGAAGACAAGGGTTTCCGACCTGGGTGGTGTTGTTGTAATCGGTTATGGAACACAACGGAAGGTAGATGTAACAAGCGCAGTGGCCAGTATCCAGTCAAAAGATTTTGTGCAGGGAGTAGCCAAAGACGCAGGCCAGTTACTACAAGGTAAAGTGGCAGGACTCACCATCGTTTCTCCCAGCGGTGACCCAACTAAAAACTCGCAGATATTGCTGAGGGGAACAGCCACGCTGAATACGAGTACCCAACCCCTGATACTGGTTGATGGAATTCCAGGCGACCTGAATACAGTGGCTCCCCAGGATATTGAATCCATTGATGTATTGAAAGATGGTTCCGCCGCTGCTATTTATGGAACAAGAGGCACCAATGGCGTTATCCTCATTACCACAAAAAATACAAAAGGAAATGTTGATCCTTCTATTGAGTACAGCGGCATCCTCAGTACGCAAAGGATCGCCAGAAAACCCCAAATGCTCACTGCTGCTGACTACCGCAAACTCCTGCAGGAAGGCGTAGCCGGTGAGGATGAAGGCGCCGATACAGACTGGCTCAAGGCAATCTCCCAGAATCCGCTAATACATACCCACAATTTTACCATCCGGGGAGGTACTGCAAAAACAAATTATGTGGCAAGCGGTACCTACCGGTCCCTCGAAGGTATCTTTCAAAAAACTGACAACCGCACACTCAATAGCCGTGTAGACATCAATCACAATATGTTCGGCGGAAAAGTACTGATGAATGCGGGCCTTTTAACCAGGAACAATAGTTATACTTCAACCGGAAACGGGGTAAGCTTTGCCGGACACATATATCGTCAGGCGCTTAACCGTAATCCCACGGCACCGCTCCAAAATGATGATGGTACATGGAATGAAAAACCAGCCGTGTATCAGTACGAAAATCCATTGTCAAGGTTGTATGAATCTGATGGTAAACATACTAATATTCTCACAAGGGCAAACGGTAGCATTGCATGGTATGCACTGCCATCACTACGACTGAAAGTACTGGGCGCTGTGGAAACTTTTAATCAGAATGAAGGTTATTCTGAAACCAAGAAGCATATTTCTACCATCAGAGGTGGAAAAAATGGTTATGCCATTATAAGAAGCGACAAGGGATCAAATAAATTACTCGAAATGACAGCCGAGTACACCCAGCGTGTACAGCAGCACCGGTTTACAGCCCTCGGAGGTTACAGTTACCAGGAGAACAGTGATGAAGGAAGCTGGATGGAAAACTGGGATTTCCCGACCGACAAATTCTCCTACAACAACATTGGTCTCGGAGATGCCATTAAACTGGGTCGTGCACAAATGGGCAGCAATAAATATGAATCGAATCTTATCGGCTTTTTTGCCAGGGCGACTTACAGTTTTGACGACAAGTACCTCCTGATGGCGAGTTTGAGAAGAGAGGCTTCTTCTAAATTTCTTGGCGCCAAACAGCCCTGGGGTAATTTTCCTTCCGTTTCTGTTGGCTGGAGAATTAATGAAGAAGGATTTATGCAGGATATAAGTTTCATTGATAACCTGAAGCTCCGGGTAGGATATGGTGTAACAGGCACCGCGCCGGATGCCCTTTTTCTCGGTATCGCAAGACTTGGTTATGGAAGTTATACCCTGGTTGATGGAAGATGGGTACGCAGTCTTAGCCCAAGCAGCAATCCAAATGAATTCCTGCGCTGGGAAGAAAAAAGGGAAACAAATGCAGGCCTGGACTTTTCGCTTTACAAAGGCAGGATCAGCGGTAGCATCGATTACTACAAAAGGTTAACAAAAGGTTTGCTGTTCGATTATCCGGTTCCTTCTCCACCAAATCTGTTCAGCACCACCACTGCCAATGCCGGCACCATGGAAAACAAGGGTATCGAAATGTTGGTTAACCTCGTTCCTGTGCAGAAAAAAGATTTTACATGGACCACCTCTGTAAACTTCTCTACCAATAAAAATAAACTCGTTTCTCTCGAAAATGAATTGTACAAACTTACCAATGATTTTTTCGATGCAGGAAGAGAGAGTGGTGAACCATTCAATGCGCAAACCCATCGTGTACAAGTAGGCAACAGGATCGGAAACTTTTACGGTTTTAAAGTAATAGATGTAACGGATGACGGAAAGTGGATCTACGAAACTACAGATGGAAAAGCAGTGCCTTATGATGAATTCGAATATAAAGATGAAGACAAAAGAATATTGGGTAATGGTCTTCCTAAATATTATACGGGATGGAACAATACCTTCAGGTATAAAAATATAGACCTGGGTATCACTATGCGGGGAGCTTTTGGTTTTCAGATACTCAACTTCCAGAGAATGTATTTTGAAAACCCAGGCACCACACAATATAACCGCCTGAAATCCTCCAATGATCCTGTATTTGGAAAGGCGGTATTAAACAAAACTGTTTCCAGAGAATATAACAGCTATTATGTTGAAGATGGTGACTACTGGAAAATCGACAACATCACCCTGGGATATAATTTTACGATCCGAGCCATCAAGGCGCAGAATGCGAGAGTGTACATCTCTACGCTGAATTCAGTCATCCTTACCGGTTACAAAGGAATTGATCCGGAAGTAAACAGCCTCGGACTTTCTCCAGGCAATGATGAAAGAGATAAATATCCTTCCGTACGCACTTTCACCATCGGTCTTAACATTAAGTTCAACTAATAATATTAATAGCATGAAAAATATATATAGCAGCTTCTTACTGGCTTGCGTGTTGCCTATTGCGCTGGGCAGCTGCACAAAGCTTCACGAAAAAAACTTCACGGAAATCGTTTCTTCAGATTTTAATCCTACCGAAGGAGATCTGGGTGCACTGGTAGGATCCGCATACGCCAACTGGCGGCCTCTGTACGGACATGACAACGGTTTTTTTTCCGTGCAGGAAGAAACCTCCGATGAGTGGGTAGTGCCCGCCCGGCCCAACGGATGGGTTGATGGCGGTATATTCAAAAGGATGCATCAACATACCTGGACAGTAGATGATGAATATGCTGCTTTCAACTGGTCGAATGCCTATAATGGTGTTACCAATTGTAACAGGATCATTTACCAGATAGAAGCTGACATCATTCCTGTACAGGCAGGTAAAGAGGCGCTGATTGCAGAATTAAGGGCACTCAGGGCTTCCTATTATTATACGCTGATAGATAATTTCGGCAACATCCCCATCATCACAAAGTTTGATCTTCCTGAAGGATTTCTTCCCGAACAAAGCAACAGGAAGGAAGTGTATGCCTTCATCATAAAAGAATTAACGGAATCACTTCCATTGCTGAGTGAAGCAGCTGATAAATCTACTTATGGCCGTTTCAACAAATGGGCAGCACATGCCCTGCTGGCAAAAATGTACCTGAACGCCACCGTGTATGCAGGACAGGAAGAATGGGATAAATGCATTGCTTCCTGCGATGCCGTGATCCAGTCAGGCAATTATTTACTGGAAGACAACCGGAAAAATATATTTGTAACCAACAACGAAAATTCAAAGGAGATCATTTTTGCGATTCCGTATGATGAAATATATGCCGGCGGATTTTTTATACATATGCAATCCCTGCATACTTCCAGCTATCTGACCTATAATATGCAGGTAATGACATGGGGAGGCGGTGGTGCAGTGCCGCAGTTTATCAACACTTACGACCATGAAGATGCCCGTCTCAAAGATGACTGGATGCAGGGACAACAGTTTGCTGCTAACGGCGATCCGCTTGAATGCGTGTATGGTGCTTTTAAGGGCCAGCCACTGGTGTTGATCAACAGTGTACCCAGTATCGATTCAACAGCGGAATTTCATGCATTCAGGGCAGCGAAATACGAATATAAAATGGGAACCCTTTTTGATCTGAGCAATGATGTGCCACTTTTAAGATATGCTGATGTGTTGATGATGAAAGCAGAATGCCTGCTGAGAAAAGGTTTGTCTGGCGAAGCTGCTGAACTGGTTACAGACATCCGGAAAAGAAGCTTCAAAGATAATCCGGGCAAAGCCCAGGTAACCGGTGCGCAATTGTTGCAAGGGAGCAGCTACGTTTATGGCCGGTCAAAAAATGATGTAATAGCACCTGTTGAAGGTGGTAGTGATGTCAAGTACGGACGGTTCCTGGATGAACTGGGCTGGGAATTTGCCCAGGAAGCACGACGCCGGCAGGACATGGTTCGTTTTGGTGTGTTTACCGCCAAGTCATGGCTTTCCCACCAGCCAAACGGCAGTTACAGATCGCTTTTCCCCATTCCGCAACAGGAGTTAAACAAAAATATTAATCTGTCACAGAACACAGGCTATTAATTATGCAGCATATCCGATTTTTAAAACGTTTTATTCCCGGTCTTCTTTTTATGGTCGTCATCGCCTGTGGTGAGCGCCGGGAAAAACATTCATTTGAAGGCTGGTCTGTGGTAGGAGGAAATGCTTCCGGCAATAAATATTCGTCCCTGTCGCAGATAGATACCGCGAATGTACAGCAACTGAAAGTAGCCTGGACTTATCGCACAGGAGATGCAGATACGGCCGCCCATTCGCAGATCCAATGCAATCCCATCATCGTAAATGGCGTCTTATTCGGAACATCCCCGCAATTGAAGTTATTTGCCATCGATGCTGCAACAGGTCTGGAAAAATGGGCTTTCAGTCCTCTTCAACATGTCGAAGGCGACAAGAACGGGCATTTCAACCTTAACAATAACCGCGGTGTTGCCTATTGGACCGATGATAAAAAAGACGAAAGAATATTTTATGTCGCAGGCAGGTACATGTATGCCATTGATGCCAATACCGGGAAGCCTGTTGAAACGTTCGGAAAGGACGGGAAGATAGATCTTCATGACGGATTAGGCGCTGATGTGGACGACCTTTTTGTGACCCACACTTCGGCTCCTTCCGTTTACAAGGATCTGCTGATCACAGGTACCAGGGTGTCGGAAGCGATGGATGCCGCGCCGGGGCATATCCGCGCATACAATATCCGCACAGGCAAACAGCAATGGATATTCCATACCATTCCACAACCCGGTGAACCCGGTCATGAAACCTGGGAAGACCCAGACGCCTGGCAATTCACTGGTGGCGCCAATAACTGGATGGGCATGACCATAGATCACGAAAGAGGTATTGCCTACGCGCCAACAGGCTCAAATTCCATGGATTTCTACGGTGGCAAAAGAAGGGGTTCCAATCTCTATGCGGATTGTTTGCTGGCGCTTGATGCCAATACCGGAAAACGCCTCTGGCATTTTCAATACATTCATCACAATACCTGGGACTGGGACCCTTCCTCCTATCCTGTGCTACTAACGGTAAAGCATAATGGAAAAGAGGTGGACGCTGTAGCACAAACCACTAAAACGGGTTTTGTATTCATCTTCAACAGGGAAAACGGCGAGCCTTTGTTTCCGGTAGTGGAAACAAAGGTGGACACCGTGACCGCACTGACAGGTGAAAAAATGTGGCCCACCCAACCCATTCCTCAAAAGCCCGCACCTTTCGTAAGACAGTCCTTTACCGAAAAGGATATTAATCCATACCTGGATAAATCTTCCTATGAAGATGTACGCGACAGGTTAAGAACATATCACACAGGCAGGCTTTTTATTCCGCAATCAAAAGAAGGAACCGTCATATTTCCGGGGTTTGACGGAGGCGC
The DNA here is from genome assembly GCF_964033635.1 of Chitinophaga sp. MM2321. Lineage (NCBI taxonomy): Bacteria > Pseudomonadati > Bacteroidota > Chitinophagia > Chitinophagales > Chitinophagaceae > Chitinophaga > Chitinophaga sp. MM2321. Next base: position 631,684 of record NZ_OZ035533.1, on the reverse strand, counting down.
TGAATGGGGTGGCCCTGCTGTGGACCCTGAAACCGGTATATTATATGTCAATGCCAATGAAATGCCGTGGATATTGAAAATGCTGGACGCAGAAAAGGACGTGGAAACCAGGGAAAATTTCGGGCAGGCAGGCCTACGGTTATACAAACAACATTGTATGTCGTGCCATGGTGGCGACCGCGCCGGCGCGGGAAATTATCCTTCCATACAGGAAGTGGGTAAAAAATATGACGCTTCAAAATTAATTGATTTTATAAACACGGGCAGAGGGATGATGCCAGCATTTCAGTATTTAAGCGATGATCAGAAAATGGCCATTGCCAGCTTTGTGCTGGATCTGAAAAAAGAACAGGAGAAAAACTACGAACAGCAATTAACGCCTGTAGAAAAATTCAGGAAGCTGCCTTACAATATTTCCGGTTACCATAAATTCCTGAGTAAAGAAAAAAAACCGGCCATAGCGCCGCCATGGGGCTCTTTAACAGCCATTGACATGAATACAGGAGAGCACGTATGGAAAAATGTATTGGGAGAAGATCCTGAACTTTCTGCTAAGGGTATTAAAGAAACAGGTACAGAAAACTATGGTGGACCTATTGTTACCAAAGGCGGATTGTTATTCATTGGCGCTACCAAAGACAAAAAATTCCGGGCATTCAATAAAACGACCGGAAAGCTGTTGTGGCAAACCGATCTGCCGGCTGCGGCTTTTGCAACGCCGTCTACCTATGAATCAGGTGGTAAGCAGTATATTGTTATTGCCTGCGGAGGTGGTAAACTAGGTACAGCATCAGGAGACTATTATGTTGCATTTGCATTACCCGATTAATCATTGTTAATAACCTCATCACCCCTTGCAAGCGGACAAATCATCACTCGTATGATTTGTCCGCTTGCTTTTATTCCCCACCCTTCATCAGCTTATTAATATTCTCCGTAACCATCTTTGTTGTTTTATTGATCTGTATGGTATCATTACCAGCCAGTTTTGTTATCATATCCATTAAGGCGCCCGGAGAAATAGCCGTGCGGTCAGGATTTTAGAGGTCACGCAAAAAAGATACATTCTGACAACTATTAGGTACTTATCGCATGAGTCAAATTACAAATTTTAGCTTCCTTTGAATACAGGTTAGCCATGTTAGCTGCTGATAAACGGCTTCCTCAAAACGGGAAACGAACGAGGAATCTGCTTATGCGGCTCTTCCATCTGCCCCAACAACTATTTCATCAATTACAGGTGTTATTTTTTCGCGTCATAAAAGATATACAAATGATCAGAAGTAATATTAAGATCAGCATACTTTCATTAATGGCGATTTTATATACCTCGTTTCTTTTAGCCCAAAATACGGTAGCGCAGCAACGGTTGGCACCAGCATATCCAATTATTTTACATGATCCATACTTCAGCATATGGTCTGCAAGTGACCTGTTAAATACTTCTACCACAAAACACTGGACCGGGGAAAAAAAATCGATGAGGGGCCTCGTTAAAGTGGACAACCAGATATACAATCTGCTGGGCAATGAAGAGGAAGAAAATGACCAAGTAATAAATGCACAACAAAAACAGGTTACCCTGAATGCCACTCAAACCATCTATGATTTCACCTGTGGTAGTATCGACGTCCGGATAACTTTTACATCGCCGCTATTGATGGACGACCTGGATCTTTTGTCAAGCCCGGTTTCTTATATTACTTATACCGCGAAGAGCAATGACGGGCTTCCTCACCGTTTCAAAATATACTTTGGCGCTTCCACAGATATAGCGGTAAATACGTCCGACCAAGAAATCATTGCACAAAAATATAAAGCGTCCGGGCTTAACATTTTAAAGGCAGGTACAGTTAACCAGCCTGTATTAAAAAAATCAGGAGATAATTTAAGGATAGACTGGGGATATATGTATGTCGCCGTTTCAGCTGTGGCAAACAGTAAACAATATATTACCGCTGCCGGACATCACCGTGATCCATTTATGACCAATGACAGTCCATCCACCTCTTCCACCCAAGGAAAGGGTTTGTTTCTAAACACAATCATTGATCTGGGCCTGGTGGGCAAGAAACCTCAGGAACGGGTGCTTATGCTTGGTTATGATGATGTTTATTCAATACAATATTTCCAAAACAACCTACGTCCCTGGTGGAACAGCAATGGAAGCAAGACTATAGAAAACCAATTGGCACGCAGTTCAGATAAATATCAAGAAACGATCAGGAAGTGTACTGTATTCAATAAAAAAATGTATGATGCCGCTATTAAAGCAGGTGGCAGACAATATGCAGATTTATGTGTGATAGCCTACCGGCAAAGTATTGCTGCACACAAACTGGTTAAAGATACACAAGGCGGATTACTGTTCTTATCGAAAGAAAACTTCAGTAACGGATCTATCAATACAGTTGATGTCACTTATCCCTCTGCACCTTTATTTTTGCTGTATAATCCCGATTTGTTAAAGGGTATGCTGAATGGCATTTTTCATTACAGCGAAAGTGGTAAATGGACCAAGCCCTTTCCTGCGCATGATCTGGGTACCTATCCATTAGCGAATGGACAAACCTACCCAGGAGATATGCCCGTAGAGGAAGCAGGTAATATGATTTTATTGACAGCGGCTATTGCCAAAGTGGAAGGCAATGCCGGCTATGCCCGGAAGCATTGGGCTTCTTTATCTACATGGGTAAAGTACCTGGAGAAAGATGGATTTGATCCTGCCAATCAATTATGTACAGATGACTTTGCAGGTCATTTGGCCCGTAATACAAATCTCTCCATGAAAGCCATTACGGGTATCGCAGCATATGCCCAGCTCGCAGGTATGCTGGGAGACAATGAAAAGGCGCAGAAATACAGGGATATAGCAATAGAAATGGCCGCGAAGTGGCAGGTTATGTGCGATGAGGGCGACCATTATGCACTGACGTTTGACAGGAACAACACATGGAGCCAGAAATATAACCTGGTTTGGGATAAGGTACTTCAGTTAAACCTATTTCCAAAAACTGTATACGACAAAGAGATCAGATACTATTTAACCAAACAAAATGAGTTCGGGTTGCCGCTGGATAGTCGTAAAACCTATACAAAAAGTGACTGGGTTTTATGGACTGCAACACTAGCTGACAATCAAAGTGACTTTGAGAAATTTATCATGCCCATTTATAAATATGCTACAGAAGGCTCTGTGCGGGTGCCGCTAAGCGATTTTCACGAAACCACTACAGGGAAAATGATCAGTATGCAAGCCCGTAGTGTTGTAGGTGGCTACTTCATGAAGATGTTGGAGCAGAAGATGTTGGGGAATGGAGATTGATTTATTACTGGTGCCGCAACAAAAATGTTACGTTCTGAATCATTTTTGATATACAGGGAATAGCACTATTACCGGGTTTAATTTTACTTTGTTAAAGAAAGGAAAGGCTGCTTTCAGTCCGCATAACAATGAATAAATTCAACCTTTATTAGCCAAATCAGCATTATTACCAATTTACTTCATTTCCTAGTTTATAGTGAAACGATTGTCAAAACAAAATAAAAGTAAGTTTCCGGCAACATGGACAACATCCTGATCACGGAGCAAAAGAGTAATGTCAAAAAAAATAACCGGTCATTCCCAAATACCGGACCTGAAAGTAAAAACAGTTCTCTAAAACAGCAATGCAGCTTAGGGCTGCTGGATTATTCAGCCAAGATCACTTCTTTGAATATTGTCCCGATTTACCCGGTTGCTTGCTAAACCACTTACAAACATAAAAAAGCACGTTAAAATGAGAAGAATCCCTGCTCTAAGCCAGCACCACCGTTTATTGGCTAGTTTGTTCATTTATTTTTTGATTTTCTGTCTTAATGCCAATGCATCACCATTGGGTATACCAATACAAGATGTTAACGGTAAGGTGGTAGATCAGTCAGGACAGCCAATTCCCGGGGCCTCAATAAAAATAAAAGGAAAAAAAGGAGGAGCTATAACCCATCCTGACGGCTCCTTTACACTTACTGCCGAAGCAAATGATGTATTAGAAATAACGGCTATCGGTTTTCAGCGGACAGAAGTGACGGTGGGTTCCAAAACTCCCCTGCAAATTACGCTGTCTGCTTCTATTGGTGCTATGAATGAGGTGGTGGTAGTTGGGTATGGTACGCAAAAGAAAGTAAATATTACCGGTGCCGTATCATCCATAAAAATGGAAAAGATTAATGATATCCCTGTTACTAATGTTTCCAATGCGCTGGCGGGAAGAGCGGCGGGTGTTACCGTGATTAATACTTCCGGGTTTGCGGGCGCTACTTCTTCCATCAGTGTCCGGGGAGCTTTTGGCGAACCGTTGTATGTAATCGATGGGATCTTAAAAGATAAGTCAACATTTGATGCAATGGATCCCAACGAAATTGATCAGATGAGCATCTTAAAAGATGCTGCTACAGCAGCTGTTTATGGCGCTCAGGCGGGTAATGGTGTGGTCGTAATAACCACAAAGAAAGGGATTATACAAAAACCTGTATTTTCTTTCCAGGTATCCAACACTGTGTCCACTCCTACACAAACCCTGCTGAGCAATATGACTAACGCGACCGATGAATTGACCTATCAGAACAGGGTGGCGCAATTCAATGCAGAACAGGCGCATACCCCATATACAGCGCCTAATAATTCTGAAGTTTTCGATTATTTCAAGAACAAGTCTTACAATGTTAGCGACTGGATATGGCGAAACCCTTCAAACCAGAAATATTTACTAAGTATAAGAGGAGGAAGTGATAAAATCTCCTACTATTCCATGCTGAGCTATACAAATGAAAAAGGCTCGTATGTCAATCTTGATTATGGTAAATTCAATCTCCGGTCCGATGTTACTGCTAAAATAAGCGATGCTGTTTCTTTAGATTTGAATATTGCTGCAGCTCAACAGAGCCATGATCGCTTTTACTGGCCATTTGAAGGCGATGACGATTATAACGTAGGTGATTTTTACCGTGTTACTTTTAACTGGCCTAAGCTATACCCTTTCTACCTTGAGAAGGATGGCACACCTGCTAACCACATCACGCCATACCCGGTACAAACACCTATGGGCAGTTGGCAGGCGTGGAATGTTATTGATCAGGTGGAGGGCGATAGATATATACATACACGCAGAAGGCAATTAAATTCCACTTTAACGCTCAATGTCAAATTAGATCAGTTTATTAAAGGATTGTCCGCAAAATTTGTGGGCAACTATGAAGCCAACGATTTCTATCGTAAATGGTTTCTTACTTTTCAAAAGAATTATGTTTTCATACCGGCAGACCCCTCTGGCAACCAATATATTCCCGGACCGCCAGACCCCAATCAAACCAATACTTTTACATTCGGGCAGAACCTGCCTATGCTGAGCTATAACATTGCAACCGGCTCCAAGTATCAATTGGATGGATATCTTAATTATGACCGGAAATTTGGCCAACATTCCGTAAATGCGATGGTTGTATTTGAACAGTCTGAAATCAGGGGTTACGGCAGTACTGCTACAGGATACTCCCCTGTTTCGAATATTGACCAGATGTTCTCCTACTCTTCCTCATCGGGAAACAGGTATGGTGACGCAAACGAGGCTCGGGAAGCTTACCAATCATTGATTGGAAGGGTTAATTATAATTTCGCTGATCGTTATATCGCTGATTTTTCATTTCGAGATGATGGCAATTATTCCTTTGCACCAGATAGTAGATGGGGATTTTTCCCCTCCGGGTCTTTGGCGTGGAGAGTTTCCCAGGAACCCTTTTTCAAAGATGCTGTAAGATGGGTAGATGAACTAAAATTACGCGCATCTTACGGATCCACAGGAAATATCGTAGATGTAAACAACGACAAAATCAGTCCGTTTTTGTATGGAACCAGCTATGGTAACAGCGGTGGATATATGCTTGGTAATACTTATTATACTGCGATCAGACCTGGGCAAACTCCAAACCCCAATATAACATGGGCTACCATACATGAGACAAATTTCGGGCTCGATTTTGCGATGCTGCAAAACCGCTTATCCGGTTCTGCTGACGTTTTTGTAAAAAAGATGGAAAATATTTTAGGCCCCCGTACAGTTACCTTACCTGCTTCTTACGGACAATCGCTCGCTCCCGAAAATTATGCAGCAAGATCTTTCCGTGGAACCGACCTATCCTTGCAATGGCAGGATAGGATAGGTAAGATTTCCTACTCGATATATGGCAATATAGGGTATGCTAAAGACAGGTGGGATATTCTGGACCAACTTGCCATATACAACCCAGGCGGGCAGCAAAGCTTTTATAATGCCATAGGGCAGCCGAGTAACAGATTATTTGGGTTTAAAGCTGATGGTATTATACGTACACAGGCAGAATTAGATGCACTAATAGCAAAAGGATATAATTACTATGGTAGACAGCCATACTTAGGGGCCATCCTTTATAAGGACATAAGAGGCCAGAACTTTAGTACTACTCCTGATGGAAAAATTGATGATAATGATATTGAACTGCTAAGCAATAATGGTAAGCCCCGTATTAATTTCGGAGTTGGTTTTAATGTAGGATGGAAAGGATTTTCCTTAGATATGTTGTTTCAGGGTGTAAGTGCTTATGATAAGATGATCAGCAATTTAGAGGGAGGGGGAATACGGCAATGGGGCGGAAATTTCCGTACCTATTATCCCATCTGGGCCGGCGATGTATGGACACCTGAGAACACCAATGCAAAATATCCGCGGCCTGTAGGGCAAAACTGGTTAGAATCGGGAACAGGCGCGTCTTCATTCTGGATGCGTAATGGAGCCTACTTAAGACTTAGAAATATAAATTTAACCTACAACCTGCCTGGCAAGTGGGTTGAAAGAATCGGGCTGTCAGGCACCCAGCTATTCTTTAACGGCACCAACCTCTTTACATTTTCAAAAATGAAAGAGTTTCAGGATCCGGAACAGCTTAATTACGATTCATACCCTGTCATGAAATCCTTCACGACAGGCATAAATGTAAAATTTTAAACCGGACTGAAATAAATCATTCACTATAGATACATGCTCATGAAAAAGCTATTTATAATTATTCTTATTGGATCACTGGGAAGTAGTTGCTCAAAAGTTTTAGACGTTCCCAATCTTAACGCCTACGACCCATCCCAGGTTTGGAACGATCCTAATCTTGCCAAAGCATATTTAGTTAATATTTATGCCAGTGCATTCGGGAACTGGAATGTGAGGGCAGATGTAAACAGCGACCAATTGTCAGGAATCGCATTTTCTCAGGATGCTGTAACTGTTACAAATGGAGGGCTGGGCAACTGGAACTATGGCCAGGCCCGGTTAATCAACCAGGCGCTGGCAGATATACCTGGTGGAGATCTTTCCAAGGATGTAAAAAATCAACTCCTGGGAGAAGCTTACTTTCTCAGGGCATATACCTATTTTGGAATGGTAAGAACTTATGGAGGGGTTCCTTACATAAAGATCCCTCAGGATAGATATAAAGACAGCTTGAATATTCCCCGTAATTCTACAAAAGACTGTTTCAATTTTATTATTCAGGATATTGACTCAGCTATAGCATTATTGCCGCAGCATATTTTGCCTTCTTCGGGAGATTGGGGGAAGATTGATGGGAATTTTTCACTTGCCTTTAAAGCTAAAGTACTATTGTACAAAGCTTCGCCACAATTCAATCCATCCAACCCATGGAACAATTCTTTCTGGAGTGATGCTTATACGGTAAATAAAAACGCATATGATAATCTGCAATCACAGGGATATAAATTAGTAGCTGATTATTCAAATATTATATTGTCAGAAAGAAATTCTGAAGTTGTTTTTTCTGTTATTAATCAATTCCCAAACAAAACATCTAATTGGGATTATGGAGCACGCCCCGGTTCGTTAAGCAGAGATCACGCCAGCACTTGTCCTACATGGGAGTTTGTGAAAAGTTTCCCCATGAAAGATGGTAAATTGTATAACGATCCTACCAGTGCTTATTACACTACCGATGCACAGTTCCTACAATCTTACTGGCTGAACAGGGAACCTCGGTTTAACAAATCAATTCTTTGGAATGCTGCAATTTTTCCTGTTGCCGGTACGCCTACAGGATACAGGCAATACACTTCACTTGGAATTGCCAATGCTTTAGACAACTATGGTATTAACCCCAATTCCGGTACAAAATCGCAAAACAACGACACATACACCGGTTTCTTTATCTTAAAAAATTGCGATCTAACACTTACACAGGCAGCTGTTCTTCAATATGATAAAGATTTTGTACTGATGCGTTTTGCAGAAGTGATGCTGAATTATGCAGAAACGGCCAATGAAACCGGACATCCTGCTGAAGCGATGGATATACTAAAACAAATACGGAAACGGGCAGGGATAGAACCAGGGGCAGATGGAAACTATGGAATTACAGCTACTACAAGAGAGCAACTAAGGGAAGCTATCATGAACGAAAATAATATCGAGTTCTGTTTTGAAGGACACCGGTTTAATGACCTTCGCCGCTGGAGAATGTTCAGTGTATTAAACAACAGCACCAAGCATGGTGTGGAGGCTATTGCAATAAATGCCGATGGCTCAGAAATGCCACTAACAAATGCTTCACAGCTTGGGGCAACTTATCAATTAACAGAATCAAATTTTAAATAGCATTCTACAGGCGCCTCAATCTGGGGTAAAGATTAATATAGTACCTGATAAATATTACTTTGCTCCTATTTCGCAAAGCATTATTTCCAATGCAAATAAGCTTGAGCAGAATATAGATTGGGGAGGAACATTTGACCCGACAATTCATTAATCGTGATGTTATTCATTGGATAAATTGTAATAGCTACTATCTGACAATACAGCGGATTGCGCATGGCCAGGTAGTAGCTATTATTATAGTTTATGGTGATGCTCCCACAAACTAATTAACCATCCCAAATACGATACAGTTAACATCGAAAACCAATGACTTCAACAATCCCATCCTTTTCCTGAAATCAGCAGAGCTCCCGCTGATTCCCACAACAAACAACTGGTTGGTCCGCCCATCAATTGCCCACTCAATATTCAGTGGAAACCAATATCCTTTGTTACGGGCAAATTTTTCTATCGCAATTACCCATCTGGCAATCATCAGCACCTGTTCATCTTCCAGGCAAAATCTGCATTGCATGATTTTATCTGTGGGGATAACAGCTGTTTCTTCATAAGGATTACTACCGTAGATCATCATTTTTCCTTTATCCCCCATTTTCTTCTCAATGATGGGAATACCGGGCTCTTGTAAGGTAGACCTAAGCACAACAAATTCATCTGCTGATACCTTCTTCTGCATCACCAATTGTCCAGGGCCATAAGATCCATTTATCACTACTGCCCCTGTAAACTTGCCTCCAGTATCCAGGGCACAGGCGAGGCCGGAAGCCGCCAGGCCGGGGCGAACCATTTTCCGGATACAAACAGACGTTCCTATATTGAAAAGCCGGTGCCCCATAGCATACCGGTAGCTTATCGCCTGATCAGTAAACTGGTCTGCAAAACATCTCTTTATTATATCTGTCAGCATTGCCGCGCCTCTGACATTTATGTATGCTTCCCGCTGAGAATCAAATAACAGATCAGAAACATCGTCTTCCACAACTGATGAATATATAGCAACATAAGTATCTGGAATATGGTATTGCTTAGATAAAGCATTATAGGAACTGATAATCTGCCTGTGCAGCTCTGCGGGAAATTTCGCGCCCAGGATTAATTGCCTGATTTTAGCCGATGCGCTATTCAATGACTTCTTATTATCGTACTCAATAGCACGTAAATACTTCCTTATTTGCGATTCGAGCTGATTCGAAGACAAAAAATGCTTATATGCCTGAGCCGTAATCACAAAACCATCGGAAATATTAATTCCCTGCTGACTTAAATCTTGTATCAATCCACCTAAAAGCCCACACCTGATTCCCTCTTCAACATCACCGGCGCCCAACATACTTAGTGGAACAATAAACTTATTGCTACTCATTTTCGATTGATTTTGATAATAATGATGATAAGTATTCCATTGGCAATCTGACTGACTGCCATGTAAAATGAGATTACTTGTAATTTTGTATTACTTTCCCGCTGTGGGGTAACTATCTGGTAAGGTTCACCAGGCGATGAACTTATATCTATTTTTAACTCTCTTATAAAAAGTCAGGATTCACAACTAATTAAAATAGTCATATATTTTTTTTAAAATACCGGGTATCTGAAAGCCGTTAATATCTTTTTTCCAAGAAATCATCCATCAATCTCTATTACATCTGGTTACTATAATGAAAGTGCATTTGTTTTGGGCTAACAAACAATAAATTGATTTATAACACAAAGGAACTTCAAATTTATAATTTGACTTATGCCATAAGTATCAAAAAAAAGTCAAAACGTATCATTTTTGTAGTCTGGCTACCTTGTAAAGATCAGAACCCGGAACCCGTTGTGCTTTTCTTTGAAGTCACGCTGATACTTTTTGATGCGCACAGCTGATCAGTATCGGGCATTCATCCGGATATCCGCCATGTTAACAATCATTCTCTTCCTCTTTATCGTTTCGCCGGGATTGTAAAAACTGTGTTGGCGAAACCTTGAATTGCCGCAGGAAGTTCCTTGCAAAGTTGCTTTGTGACTGGAAACCCACCTTCATAGCCACTTCATAAACTTTATACTCTTTTGTTACCAGCAACTCAGCAGCCTTTTCAAGGCGTACCTGGTTAATTAATTGTGCAGGGGTAAGTTTGGATACTTCCCTTATTCTCCGATATAAGGTCATCCGGCTCATATTAAGCTTTTCGGCAAGTATTTCAACTCCCAGGTTTTCATCTTCGATATACCTGTTAATAACATCACAGAGCTGTTCGAGAAATTTTTGACTGGCCTTTGAATAATCTTTGCTCTTAAGATGCAGTAATGGTGATCCTGCAAGATAATTCTGAACATTATCTCTGTTTGCCAGTAAACTGGCTGTTTGCGCGAGGAGATGCTCTTTTGAAAATGGTTTTTCTATATATGCATCTGCTTTCAGTTCTAACCCACTTATTTTGGATTGCATCGTACTCTTTGCGGTAAGTAATATAAGCGGGATATGGGAAGTTTTATCATTCAACTTAACGATCCTGCATAATTCAAAACCGTCCATTCCCGGCATCATTACATCACTGATGATCAACTGTACTACTTCATGTTCCAATATTTCCAACGCTTCTGATGCACTTACTGCCCGAAGCACACTATACCGGCTTTTAAACATACGTTCGAGGAAATCCAGTATTTCTTCCTCATCATCGACAAGCAGAATCAGTGGATGCATTATTTCTTGTTTAGAAGTTTACTCAGATACATATAAATCAGGCTTAGTCCTTGGGGATTTATAAGGGATCGTGAGAATAAATGTATTCATATTCTCTTCGTTTCGTTGCAAGTAAAGCGAACCTCCGTGCAGCTCGGCCAACGACCTCGCCAAAGTAAGCCCTATACCTGTTCCTTTCTTCCCCGCCGTTTCTTTGATACGGAAAAAAGGTTCAAATATCTTTTCTTTCATCTCCATGGCAATAAGCGCACCATCATTTGATACTTCCAACGTTATGTTATCGGTATCTGTTACAGGTTCTATTAACCTTATATTTACAGTCGTGGAAGCATATTTCACGGCATTGCTAATCAGGTTAGTGAAAATTTTATACAACGCTTCCCCATCAGCCAGAGAAACAACTGCTATGTGTGGCAATTTCACTTCATATAAAAGTTTCCTTTTCTTTGCAACAAAATTGAATGTATCAAATGCTTCTTCCAGCAGCAGGTTTATATTCACTCTCTCAAAGCTGAGTCTGAATCCCTTTACTTCTGTTTGTCTGAAGTCAAGAATCTGGCTAACGAGATTAATAAGCCGGTCGGTATTCCGCTCCATCATAGCCAGATCTTCTTCTATTTCCGGCGTATCATGCGCAATTTCCCGCAGGTTATCAACGGGGCCTTTGATCAGGGTAAGAGGTGTTTTTATTTCATGGGCAATATTAGTGAAGAATTCCATTTTCGCATCGATGATCTCCTTTTCCTTTTTTGCATGTTGTATATGACGGTAACTACGCAACAGGTAATATGTCAGCCCCGCAAAAATCAGAAAGTATAACAGGTAGGCCCATATAGTGCTCCATATGGGAGGAAGTATCCTGATACCGAGTTCCTTTTCCGCTACCCTTTGAAAATCAGGACCAGCAGCTTTGACCCTGAACGTGTACTTCCCTGGTTTCAGATCAGTGAAATAAACTTTCTGGTTGGATTTAAGCCTGTTCCAGTCATTATCAATACCATCCATCCTGTAACTATACAGGATTCTTTCCGGTGATGCAAAACTTGCGGCTGCAAAGTCGATGCTAAAAGTGGACTTATTATACGGCAATACAATTTCATCTGTAAAGAGTATAGATTTATGCAGGATACCATTCGGGCTGATTTCCACCTCATTATTTTTCACCTGAAACCCGGTAATATATATTCGCGGAACAAACCGGCTTTGTGGAGATAGCGAAGGTTTAAATGCTATCATTCCCCTTATGCTGCCAAAATATAGATTGCCTTCCCGGTCTTTGTATCCTGAATTATAGTTAAACTGGTCACTCAACAATCCGTCTGCTTTCTTATAAATAGCGATCACCCCATCCTTAACGGACATGTTTACCAGCCCTTTTGTTGTGGTAATCCACAAAGTTCTATAATTGTCTTCCAGTACTTTAAAACAGGTATTACCCGGCAGGCCATCTGCAGTTGTATATCTTCTGAAGTTTTTTCCGTCATGATCAAATCGCCAAATCCCGTTTCCCTCAGTGGCCACCCATATATAATCGTAGCTATCCTGATAAATGGCTGAAACTAACATACTCATAATACCACTATCCAGCTTATTCTCATAACGCGTTCCCGTATTAGATAAGGGATTAAAAAAATACAGCCCGTTATTGGTACCCACCCATATAATGCCCATTTTATCTTCCATCAGACTGGTTATGGCAACCTCTGGCCAATCAGTGGCCACTTTCATAAAATTGTCTTCCGAAGGATTGTACTTATATAAGGCAACCTGGTTACCAATATAAATATCACCGCTTCTTGTTTGCAGGAAAGTCAGGATAAAACCGCTCTTCAGGTCTCCTTTACCGGTACCGGCATTATAATGCCTTTTTACCTTTCCGGTGCGTATATCCATGATGTCCAGTCCATAAAGGTGTGTTCCTATCCATAAGTCGTTTTTTACGACCAATAAGCCATGAATGTTTGAATGAGCAATACTGCCTGGACTGCTTCCAGGCATAAAATGTTTAACCTCCCTGGTCTTGGGATTGAGCCTGGTGATGCCTGCGTCTTCTGTTGCTATCCATAAATTTCCCGTGCTATCCTGGCAAATTTCACGCACAGCATTACCACCAATGGAATGCGCTGAATTATCGGGGAAAAATTTCTCGAACGTAGGGTATCTGTTGGGTAAATAATTAATGCCACCAAAGTATGTTCCCACCCAGATGCCTCCTTCCCTGTCTTTGCAGATCGTATATATAGCATTATCAGAAATCGAATAAGGGTCCAGGTATCTTCTCCGGATACTATGAAATTCCCCGGTTTGATTATTAAGCACCAAAATCCCCCCCTCCGTTCCAAACCAGATTTCCTGTTCGTTTACCTGCAAAATATCGAGTACAAAAATGGTGCTTCCATCGGAATGATGGTCGAGTATATCGGTATAGGTTAAAGTCGCGGTACTGAATTTTTTGATACCCTGCGCGAGTGTACCAATATAGATGAAACCATTTTGATCAGCAGCAATTTTCAGGACGGATTTAAATTCTGTAGGAGATGAATGACTAAACAGGTTGTATTTTTCAATCTTACCGGTGTTATTATTGAACCGGCATAAATAACCGCTACGTGTTCCGATCCATACAGTACCATCTGCTGATTGGCAAAAGCAGATCGGATCAAAATATGCTTCATTACTAAGTCTCCTTATCTTATTACTCCCTATCTCATAAATATATGCTATGTTATTGGATATAATCCAGAGCTGATTATACCTGTCGACCATCAACATGAAACTTTTGAGTGTATCAATAACAGGAACCAGGCGTTCTTTTTGCTTATCAAACCGATAGATTCCCTTCTGTGTGCCAACCCACAAAACGCCGCTACTATCAAGCGCCAACGCAGTAATATAACTTATGGACAGTCTATTGGGGTTTTCGCTTTCAATAGCCCATGTTTTAAATTGATGTCCATCAAATCTGTTGAGACCATCCCTGGTACCAAACCACATAAAACCTTCCTTGTCCTGCACACTACACGAAACTGTATTATGTGAAAGACCGTTCTCCACTTCATAATGCCTGAAATAATAAGATTGGGCATATAATCCCTGCCCAGCCAACAATAACAATATGCAAAAATAAAACTTCACTTCGCCGGATTTACAAACTTGCAAAATCAATACACACTCAGAATTCTGCACAACAGAAAATAATACGTTTTAGAAAAAAAATCATGTTTATACTTATAAAACAAGCCTGATTACTAATATAAGTTTTCTTTTTGTCACAAATCCGTTCATTATTTGTCATTTTTACCGCTTGCTTTTATTCCCCTCCCTTCATCAGCTTATTAATATTCTCCGTAACCATCTTTGTTGTTTTATTGATCTGTATGGTATCATTACCAGCCAGTTTTGTTATCATATCCATTAAGGCGCCCGGAGAAGCACTGATCTGCGCAAGATTCTCTTTAACAATATTCGGCGTAATACGGTATTGCTCGGCAATACTATTAATTCCGCCCACGATAGGTTCTTCTGTTATCAGTTTATTAAAGAGACTGGCGGTGATCCAGTTGGTAGCCATATCCGGACTTTTCACAGGAGGAGGAGGCGCCGCAGCTTTTATTATTTGCTCTTCCATAGCAGGCATCGGAGGTGGAACAGGATCACCTATTCCCTTTGTAACAGCAAGCGGCTCGTATGTTGTCCACACACAATCAAACATCATTTTAGATAGCGATTGTTCTACAATGCTACCCGGCGCTATTAAGTGCGGCTGTTTAAAAGATTGCTCCATATAAGCCTTCATACCCGCCAGGAGCATGCAGGGATAGGCCAGCGGACTATCAGGAATGACCTGTTTCTTATGAATAGCAGCCAATAAATTAAGCGCCAGTATATCAGGGGCGTTGGTATCATTCAAAATTCTATGCTGGATATTATCAACAATGATATCAAAAAGTACATCATTATCTTTACGGTCACTCAGCAGGTAAGCATAGCAGACAATGATGCCTAACATGGGATTCTCCCATTTTACATCTGCTACCCTGTCAATTAAATTCTGCGGAACATAGTAAATACCATTATGCATTTTCTGAACCATGGCATCCAGTTCGAGGTTATCCCGCTCCAGCACCTGGTATCCATTCCATGGGCGTGAAAGCAGTATCCTTGTACTCTTAAAGACCGGTGTCAGGTTGAAAGTGATAAACACCTGGGTTTGCCATTGCTCAAAAACATACAGCGGCATTTCTCTTTTCAGGGGACCATTGTACACCAGGAAATAAACTCCTTTGCTCAACGGCGCATTAAATGCCAGCCAGCCAACTTCATGGTCTTCCTCGATGAAGTGATCATCAAACGTGTATATTTCTTTTCTCGTGCTATCCAGCAATGAAAAATATTCCCCCATCGAAGTAGCCGCTTCAACCTGTTTATCTTTTACTTCTTTATTCGGATAGCGTAAAAAAACAAACAGCGAAGAATTCCGTACCTCCTCCGTAATACCAACTGTAGATTTTTTACTCCACATCTCAGCTGTATAAGAATAGTATTCATGCGAAGACAGCAGCTGCTGGTCAGGTATAGATGAATAGGTACCGGCAGCCAGCCAGCTATCCGTTATATCTTTATCAACACGATAGGTGCGTTGTATAATCTGTTCATTAAACTCAATATTGAGTTTGTAAAGTCCCTTCGGGATATTTACTGTTATCTTCCCATATGCCTCAGCTACCAGGTCATCAAATCCATTAAATAATTTCAATTTAACGAATTGTGATAGAGGGCCATCCGCTTCAAAAGAGAAGACATAATTGGAAATATTGTCAGAACTCATAATTAAAAGGATTTTGTGTTCCATCAATCCTGATCGTTTTCATATCAGCGTCATTATGCTCATACCGCATGCAGTAGTTCCCTCTTTTAAGTTTGAAAGCCTGCGGACCAGCATCCGTACTTCCGGTCCAGAGTATATTTAAATTAGGGTCTTCCAATACAACCATTTGTGCAGGCCGGGAAAAGCTAATGGTAACATCAATATCTGTTAACGTCAATTTTCCTGTAATCGGTTTATCAGGTACCCTGGAATTATTAATGAAGCGGGGAACCTGTTTCTTTTGTTGTTGTTTTGCCAGTTCGGGCAGATAGCTCTGCAGATACTCCATCAGGCTCATGATGGTTACCTGTCCATTCCTGGCGGCAGCGCCTTTCAGGCCACTTATAAGCGCAACGGTAAACAGGCCCCTGACGAGGTTATTATCCAGCACACCGTCTTTGCTGGTGACCATCTCTGCTTCATAAGCTGCATTGTCAAATTCAGTAGAATAACAAACGAGGCTATCACAATAGGCGGTACCCTGCGCCGGCTTTACGTTTCCAAATAATGGTTTGGCGCCGGTTGTTCCGGGAATCCTGTTTCTGCAACAATCCAGGAAAAAAAACACTTCTTCAAAAAAGCCACATTCTATCAGGGTATTCAGATAACTGGTAGAAGAAAGCGCGTAGTTTCTCATGATATCCGACCAGGGTGGAAGTGCCAGTGCCGTTTCATCCCAGGTGATGCCCAAGCCATGTCCTGAAAAATAAAAATAAAGTCTTCTACCCGTACCGGTAGCATCCCGCAGTGCTTTTAATATCTCTCCAAAACGTCTGTCAATATCATCCTGCAACGGTATCAAAGGCGTTTCCTTCGATACTAAAAACTTGCAATTTTCTTCGGGGATATTTCCGCCTTCTTCAGACAAAAGCCAGTCTCTGAAAGCCGCTGCATCCGTATCAGGGCCTTTCAAAGGTTTCAATCCTTCGTAATGACTTACACCAACTACCACAGCAAAATCCTTGTCATTTTTTGCCATATAGCTATTGTTTTATGAGATACATTAAACTATCGAGGGTTGCTTCCTTATCATTATCAAAATCGCCGTGATGCAACGCGGTAGAACGGAATCCGTCGGTGGAGTCATCGCCGGTAACGGAATAAGAGATTCTTCCATCTCCTTTTATAAAGTTCATGATTGACTGCAGCACTGGTTCCTTATCATAAGGTTTACCACCTGTAATATGTCTTTGTAATCCCAGGATAAAAGCATCGTTCTGCCGCTCTTCGAGAATACCGGAGATTAAATATAATAATGAACGCGGATAGAGTACCGGAACGAGATGATCTTTTATTTCATACACATCAGACATGGTGAAGCACCTGAAATTTTTAAATCTCGCAGGGCCTTTTAATATTGTTTCAGCAAACAACTCACACCTGCAAGCCGGCGCCATGAAAAGGATATTCCTGAATGCAAGGTCAATGTTTCTTTCATTAACAGCTTTTATTAATTCGCAGATGGCAATAGAACCAGCTGAATGTCCTACAAGATCAATGATAAGATCGGGATGATCCTTTTTATATTCAACGATTTTTTTCAACAGGTAGGTGCCGGCATGCCAATCCAAAGGATCTCCTGAAAAATCATCTTCATTCCACATATCCCTGGCCTTATCACGCATTCTTCCCCAGGCCCAGGTACCGATATCGGCTACATAAAACTCCCTTAATATTTCTTCAATGATTGTAGGATAAAAACCATGATTTCTTTTTGTGACATGTCTTCTTATAACGGCAATCGTAATTTTTGTGGCAGATATTATCAGCCTGGCAGGCAATATAATCCCTTTCTTACCGGTCGCATCTTCAATGGCAGGATGCTCTCCTTTCATGAGCCTTTCTTCTTCCGGTGGCTTGGGTTGCAAGGCCAGGTTCTGAAACGCCACATCACTGTAAACCTCTTCTTCTACTTCCGCTTCTACTTCAGATGCGATGGCCAGTTTAATGACCTCTTCATCCTGCATATTTTCAACAGCCACCAGGTTGACAGACTTCTTTCCCGGATCAACCTTGTAATCTTTGAAAGGTTCCTCTTTGGATAGTTCCGCATTTATTTCTTCTTCCGTCAGATTTCCAACACCTTTGGAAGCACCTATGAAATCAGCCACCTCAATACCCAGCATTTTACCGGCAATTTTTACTACTTTAATCAACAACTTTTTGAAAAAAGGAGAGTCGCCAATTACATCAAAATTCTGGCGTACCGTTTCCAGCAGCCCGGTTTCCCATACAAAACAAACCGGGTGCGAAGTGGTATTGTCCTTCACATATTTTGTGATCCGCTGTGCGGTATCCATACCACTATCTTCTCCGACCAGGCCCCCATGAAAATAAAGGACGAGCTTTTTCTGATCCTGCGCTTCCAGGTATTTAAAGATGTCATCGATATGCTCATAAGTGGAATCGTAGGCAGCTTCTCCTGAAGGCTGGAAAGTACCATGCTCTCCAACATTGATGTAATACAGTTTATCGAGTTGAATGATCGGGGGCATATACAAAGATTTATTGCCTGATTAAATATGCAGTTATAAAGAATGATGCGTTAATCTAATTTTTTTTGAAGCTGATATTTTTTATTGGAATTAAACAGGTTGAAGAATGGGATATCCACGCTTAAAAACATATTCCAGCGCCAGCTGGGATTATTGATAACAGTACCCTTTGTGTCAATCTTCCCTAACCCCGGACCATACTGACCACCAATGCCGATTGACAAGGGTATGTTGCCCAAAAATCCATATACCAGGTATACACCAGGAGAAATTATTTGCCCCAGTTTTATCTGGTAATCCTTCTTAATAATACTGCTGTCCTGGCCATTGACGCCAACGGTAGAATCTTTTTTCAGCTGGTAATCCACGATAGCACCGATATCAAATAAAGGCAGGAATAAACTTACAGATCCGTATTTAGAGAACCCATGACTGACAGCAATACCCACTGGTGCAGAGATGCCGAACTTATTGGTCCAGGAGGTATTTAAAGTAGAAGATTCACTACCTACACGCATATACGCACCTAAATAAGACTGCACAGAAATATTAAATTGCGTATTCTTTTTGATAGAAGAACTACCAACAGGTAAGATTACATTTTCCAGCACGGCCTGTACCTCTTCCGGTTTCTTTGCGTCTACAATATTGGCCATAAATAAACCGTACCGGGTTGTTTTAACAATGAAGTCATTCAGCCTGCGGAGTTGGCCGGAAGAAGTGATTAAGGCAATGCTCTTGTTGAGCAGCACCGTGTCAACTTTTGATAATGACCGCCCGCTACGGAATACTGCATTTATTTTAGCGGTATCGAGTGTTGTAATACTGTATCTTCTTTTAATACTATCCGCCAGGTTTTCCTTGTTACTGTTGATTAACTCCACAACGCCGCCCAGGATGTCCATTGCATTGGAAACCGCCTGCGTATATTCTTCTTTGTAGATGTGCCGGTACAGATCATTTGATTTATAAGCGATGTTGGCATAGTCACTGATAACACGTTTATCACTGGTAACAAATACATCTGAAATAGAGAATCCGTATTCAATAATATCCAGCGAAGCATTTATATAACTGTAATAATCGTCTTTGGTCAGTTCGATTTTATTTTTATTTTTCTGTTTTAATGTATCTATTATTTTATCCGCTTTTTCTGCCAGTGTAATAAATTCGGTCACCTTATTTTCAAACAGGAAAACATTATCTTTCTGCTGATCCATAATACTGGTAAAGGAATGGGTTATTTTATCATCCTGCCAATGTATATTTTCTTTCTTTGCCAATTGATAGATAAGCCCTAAATATATTCTGAACGCCACTTTATCCTTTACAAGCTCCTGCATGTTTTTAAAGCTGATCCAGGCTTTGGCGCTGTCTTTTTTTCTATCCGGATCTTTTGATAAGCTGGAAGAATCTCTTAAACTGTTGGAAAAAATAGCTGCCAGTTTTATCGTGCTTCCGAAGTTTTGAAATTTATAATTTGTGAGCGAGTCGGTCCATTCATCAAAGGCGGCGTATTGCGTTAAAACATCGGCGGGATGCATATCACCGGATTCAATACCATGTATCAGCCTTACTGATCTGATGGCCATACGCATTTCCGGAAAGTTTTTCAGCAGTTCATTGTAACGTGGCAATTCCAATACATCGTCCAGATGAAAAGTGATGTTCTTTAAATCTTCAAAGAAACCGGTTCTTAAAGCCGGCAGCATTTCAGGATATTTATACGCCAGCAGGTTGCTCAGGTTACCGGTGGTTTTCGGAAACAGTACGCGGAATTCCTGCCTGTCTTCCACAAACTTTTTAAACCGGTTAAAGAAAGTAACCGTTAATTCCTTCTTTGCCCTGTCTATCATCAGCATGGCTATTCCATTGGCAATGTTGGTAACATCTATGCCACCAATAGAGGAAAGAAAGGAAGGCGCACCGGAGGAAACAACATTTCCGTGAGGTTTTGTCCCCGCCCAGTGCATGAAAGGGTTATCTTCAAACCCGTTCATTAATAAATGCTTGTCGGAAGTATCGCTATCCGGTACATAATATTTCAGGATTTTGAATACGGCATTATTCTGTGTCAATAAAATTCTTCCCGAAGAATCAAAATCATAGGTGTGTGTTCCTATGCTATCCTCCCGTTTCAGCTTTATGGCGTCGTAATAGCTTATCTGACCACAGGCAATGGTATAAATAAACTGACCTATGAATAACAGCAGTAAATGCTTCATGATTTGGGAGTTATTATATTGAGTATGTCAAATTTATCCTTATCAAACCAGGACATGGATATACCAGCAACCTGTTGTCTGACTTCGTTCAAATTCATATCCCTGGTAATCTTGCCCGCAGATAACAGCAATGCTATTGCGGATGAAACAATTGCGCAGGAGTAACTATCTCCGTTATCGTTTCCGAATCCATTATTTTCAAGTGAAAATGAGGCATAGTTAAAGTCAGGAAGAATGAAGTCCAGCCTGTTATTCAGGCTGGTATTACTGATCAGGGCTGCATATTCTTTGGAGATACACCCTACGGAAATAACATCGGGAAGACTGGCCGGGAAAATGATGGTTTGATCCTGTAATGCTTTATTTGAACCGGCAGCAGCAACAATAATTTTATTCCTGAGTCCATTAAATAAATCAGCGTATTTAATACCTAAATCATAACTTATATTAACAATCATTAATTCTTCCGTGCTTTTCAAATATTCAAATGCCTGCAAAACCAGAAAATCCGGTCCGGCGCCATTTTGATCTTTAATAGGTAATTCTATGATCTCTACATTACTGGCAATACCAATAATATTTGAATAACCCGCTATAATGCCGGCAATAAAACTTCCATGATCATCAGCAGGATGGTCCACATTCATGGGTCTGCGTACCGGATTCCTGAATGCTATATTTTTACTGACCGGCGAATCCAGGATGACTACTTTTACACCTTTACCCTGGGTTGATTTTATATTTTCATCCAGGTTTAAAAGATAATTATAATCGAGTGTGCCGGTTAATTTTCCATTGCTATAATGGTCATTGATGTATTGCTGTGCATTTGGTAGCTGAACCTTTGCAATTAAGTCAGCAGCACTCCCACTAACGCCACCTGCCCAGTACCGCTGCTTTTCACCCTTATCATTTATTTTGAAATACCAGTCATCAATACCTTTCCAGCTCTCCCCCTTTTCAATACCATCCATGATGATATCCTTCCCACTCGGATAGATGGGTGCTAAATAATCGAAGCTTCTTCCCGGCCCTTTACGGATGTATATAGGGCGAACTATTTTTACAGCTATCATTATCCATCAATTTCATCGTTGCTTCCGGATGTATTTTTTGGGGTACTGCTTCCACTGCCGTTAGCCGGTTTTACTGCGGTACGCAGCTTCACAAATTTGTTCAGGAGATCAAACCAGAAAGGGGCGCCCAGACCTATAGCCCAGGCCGTGAGCATAAAGCCAAATACTTTGCGCCAACTCCATATACGATACCATACATAAGATCTTTTCAGGGATGAATCAAAATCATCGTTGTCGTATAGTAATGCAAATTTCCTTTGGGCGATGATGCTTTCTTTATTGGTTAACAGGCTATCTCTGTAGGCTGTTCTAACCACAGGTGTTGCGGCCAGGGGTTTGTTAGCAGCCGTATCAGCAACAGCCACACTCTTTACGATGACCGTATCTTTCAACAACCTGCTAAAATAAGCATTGGCAGAATCCTGGAAGACAGCGGAGGTATAAGCGATATATTGTTTGGTTGGCTTTCCCCAGTGGAGACTGTCTTTGAGACGGTGCTTCCTGAAAATGGAATCGCTACTGCCGAAATCACCCCAGCCTAATCCGATGATGGTGTTTATTTTGGAGATAGATACTTTTACAGAATCAAATACTTCTTTTGTTATCAATGAATCGCCGGCGGAATATTTTTGATTGCCGGCGGTTGCCTGTCCCAGTTTCACCATTTGCTCCCGCGCCGGTTTATTATCTGATAAATAGGTGGCTATTTCCGCAGAATCAATATTTAGTGTGATCGCCAGCGCCAGCCCTATTATCAGCAGTTGAAACTGCATCGTCCGTTTGTACCAGCCGCTTACCCTGTCCATGGTATCATTGTACCATTTCTCCATACGGTGTTTAAAAACATCCAGGTCCCCTGCCGCCTCGTTGAGATGGTAAATGAGTATAGCACGGGTTTCATGATCAATAACGTTGTTGTTGTTATTATCAACTATTGATTTGATCAGGGGAAAAGTAGCGAGACTTCCCTCATTCCCTTTCTCCAGGTTTTTAATGGTTTCAATAAGTATGGTGGAAAAATTTTCTGCGGTCAGATAAGAAGGCTTTTTAAAGAACAGGTTTTCGCCGTAATTTTTTATGGTAGGATGATCATAAAACTTATCATAGAAAGAAGATTTCTCATTTTCACTGACTAAAGATTTAAACCATCCACCTATCTCTATCCATAACTTATAAAACAGGTAGTTAATAAAATTCATTACAGTGCCCCTGTCTTTCGGGGTATTGGTGAGCATACTGCGGATACCTTTGTACAACGTACTGGCCCTCGTTTGGAGCATGGTAGATACAGACTCCTGTATGGCAGTTGCCAGCAAACTATACACCAAGTAAATGAGCACGAGCCCAATTACGACATCAAGAATGCTATTATTGAACATTTCATTATTTGGTTGATATATCTGGGGAAACTATAACGTAAAAAAAAGTCTGATTTTTGGGATATTTACTAACAATTAAATATACGCAATCCATTTATAATCCGGAAGAAATTTAATCCATTCCAGCCATTAATATATTAACAATCATCACAAATATTTTGCATTTATATATTTTAATGATTTGATTATTAAGAAGGATCTATTTGTTGATAACGATATATACAGGACTTTCTCCAATAGTGAGGGTAATACCCGAAACACCTGCTTTCTTCCACTGTTGTTGGGGTATATCGCCGGCAGCGGTAGCCATTGCGTTAACACTTACCGGAATGCCCGGTAAGCTATCCAGTGTGGCGGATATTTGATGGGGCTGGTAACCCTCCTGTTCCTGTGTTTTTGCACCTGTTGGCGACCAGGCCACCCACACCAGCTTTTTTGGATCGCTGCCATGCTCAAATTCATACACATACAGTTCTCCTTTATCCCTTTTTACGATGCGCTTAAAGCGGTAATCCCCCAATGTCTGGTACAGTTGTTTCACCGCCCAGAAAGACATTTTGGGTTTGAAATTGCGCGTTAACCCGGAAGCTGCATGAAAGGCGGCTTCATCTTCATCATTATAATAGTAGAGATAAGCGCGTTGTACATCACGCGCAGCAAAAACGAGGAAAGAGCGCACCAGGTATTGCGCCTGCATAGAATCGCTGGCGCCCTGCCAGTTGAGTTTCAGCATCCAGTCCTTCCGGTGCTTCATGGCTTCGGGCGTACAGGCATCATAGCCAAATTCTGTTACCCATACCTCTTTATCCTTTGCATTCCGGTTGCGCCACTCAATAGCCTCATCAATTACTTTCAGATAGTTGAGCGAGGCATCTTCAGGGAAGCTCCGGTTCCAGGTATTTTCAGAAGTCAATGATTTATCCAGTGTGGCGTAAGTATGTACATTAATCACATCATACAGCGGCAGGATATCCTTATCGTTGTAGATATCATTCAGGTCCTGAGAGTAGCCGTCGGCCTTGCGGGCATTCACAGCAGGTGTGAGGATCTTTGCACGTGGGTCACCAGCGCGGATACCCTGGGCCATTTTTTTAAAAAGGGTTTTAAACAGCGCAAGATCAAACCTGTTGCCCGGTTCATTGCCAATCTCAAAAGAGGTACATAACCGTTCCTCACCCGATGGTCCGTAATAAGCCGCCATGGCTTTACCATAATCATAGCACCATTGCTCGTGGCCCGCCCAGAATTGTTTGTAGTTGGGGCGGCCGGCGCCGAAAGAACTAAACTGGATACAGATATCCGTTTCAAAACCTTCTTTTTTCCAGGAACCATAAACATCCCGTTTCCAGTTTACCTGGTTGGCTGCTATCGGAATGGTGAGCGGATCACCGGGCGCCTTCACGTCCCAGTCAATATTATGGTAGCTGCGGGCAAGCCGGCAGGTTTGTGCGTATAACCGTGGCCGGAAAGTAAAATGCCCGTTAATGCCCATGAAATCTTTAAACAGGGGCCTGCCGATAACAGGAGCTGTTTCGGCAGATGAAGGTTCTGATGCGGAAGATGAACAATGCATCCCCGATCCGGCAAGACAAATAACAACAGCGGCGAGCAAGAAATGTTTCACAACAGAAAATTTAATACTTTAAAAAAATAGCATTCCTGTAAATGATTAAAGCACGATGTTCCGTCATACTTTCATTCTACTACGATCTCACTTAAAAATGTCCAACCGGGTTTACCTTTGTCTGCATGCCATTGTGGCAAGGCTTTTAGCGGGGTAGCAATTATTTTCAACACCTTTACGCTTGCAATCGGGAAGGAAATCTTTTCCTGGTTCAGGGTATTCTTTTCTTTTGCGGCAGGTATCCCCGGCGTTATCTTTCCCAATAATTTCAGCTTATTTTTCTCTATTCCACCCCACACTTCAATTTTTGCCGGCGGAAAAATATGCTGATCCAATCGTTTCAGTGTGTTCAGTAAAACCTGTTGTACGTTGGTGGCATGATTAAAATAAAGGTAACAGGCTGCATCATTTTTCTGGTACCCCATCCATTGACCATTACCAAAATCCATACCGCCCAGATCCTCGTCCACCAGCAGCATTGCATTTGCTTTGTATTTGGGGTCCGGTAGTGTGATCAGCTCAATAGAATCGGGCTTTACGCCTCTTTTAAGATATATAGCGGTGGCATCACTGCTACCCAGCCATCCTTTTTTAAATGCCCGTGCTGTAAATGTAACACTGCTATTTAACAAAATGGGTGTTTTATATATTTCACCATTCGCACTATCCGGGGAAGTACCATCTAAGCTATAGCGAATGATAGCGCCATGAAAAGGGTGTTTTACGGTTATTTCCACCGTATTATCAAAAACACGGGTGGGCAGGCTTATTACCGGCGGGCTTAATGCGGTTATTACACTTCCGTCGTCCGCAAAACCCGTTTCAATCTTTACTTTCTTGTATTTCTTGCGGATAGCTGCCAGTTGTGTGGTGTCTACTTTTGTATCCCAGATAAAAACGGAAGTCAGTTTTGGTAACCCCATTATTTTTTCCAGGTCCTTCACCTCAATACCTGTACCCGCCAACGTGATCTCCGTTAAATTTTTCAGGCCGGTCAATTCTTCCAGTCCTTTGGAACTGATTTCTGTGTAGTTCAAATTTAACTTCCTGAGATGTGGCATTTGTTTTACGATACCCAGGTCATCATCTTTTGCAGGCATGCGGGCGAGACTCAGTTCCGTGATCTGTTGTTTGAGGGGCAATAATTCTTCCAATGCTTTTTTGGTATAGGCATATTTTCCAAAGAAAGATACCGCCAATGCAGGAGAGCCGGTTCCCTGCGGTTTAATAACCCGGTAATTGCTGTTCAGTGCGTTTATTTTCTTTTCATCTGCGGCAGCAAAATCATATTGCGGCTGCTCATCTTTAAGATCAACAGGACCTAAAAACCTCGTCGCCAATACGCGGAAAGTATCCTGAGCAGGTAAAGTGGATAATTTTTTATTTAATAGCACACCGGTGTTAACCCAGGTACGCAAAAGTACTACTTCATCGTAGGTCAACTGTGGTCTGGACCGGGGAGGCATGTGCTTCTTATCAGATTCCGGCAGGTGGATCCGCTGCAACAGTAAACTCAGGTCTGCATTTCCTGCAACAAATAAAGGTCCCGTTTTACCACCTGCCAACAAACCGGCAGTATCACTCATCATCAAACCACCTTTCCTGCTTGCATGACTATGACAGGTCACACATTTCCTTTCCAGGATGGGTTGAATAACATCGCGGAAAACAAGTGCTTCATCAGGTGCAATTTTTCTTTTTATCTCCTTTGTAACAGGTCCGAACAAATAATTCTCGCCATGGGTTAATTCAGCACCGAAATGGCCAGTGAGCATAATGCCACAAACAGCCACCATTGCAAATATCTTCCCGTATTTATTTTTATTAGAGAAGAAAGCATGATAACGATAGAATAAAAAGCCCATCAACGTAATAGCAGCGCCACTCCATTTGTGCCACTGCAACACCTGTCCGCTCCTGTCGTCTTCCAATGACAACAGCATCCCCATAATGGCAGCTACAACGGCAGACAAAGCAGCTAAAAACCGTACGATCTCCGGCCATCCGTCTTCTTCCTTTTTAGCAGGCATCCATAGCGTGAGAAAAGAAAACAATAATAAAACAATGGGGAAATGCAGGAACATGGGATGCATCCTTCCAGCCACCTGCAACCAGGCAGGGATATGTAAGAATTGCTGGAAGATCATCAGAAATAACAGGAAACTCATTCCCGCATATAGAATAATATGGCCGGACCTTTTTAATATTCGCATGCCTATCGCTGTTTCATTTACAATTTCAGGGATAAAATTTTTTATCACGACATAATTCCTCTGATCACATTTCCTCCTACATCTGTTAAGCGGTAGCGGCGGCCCTGATGACGGAAAGTAAGGCGCTCGTGATCAAGCCCCAGCAGGTGTAAAACGGTGGCATGAAAATCATGTACATGTACCGGATCACGGGTAATGTTGTAACCAAATTCATCTGTTTCACCATACACCGTTCCGGGTTTAATACCACCACCAGCCATCCATATAGAGAAACAACGGGGATGATGATCCCTGCCATAATTATCTACTATAATACGCCCCTGGCAATAGTTGGTGCGGCCAAATTCACCGCCCCATATGACGAGTGTTTCATCCAGTAAACCTCTTTGTTTCAGATCTGTGATCAGCGCCGCAGAAGCCTGGTCTACATCTTTGGCCTGTCCCTTCATTTCATTGGGAAGGTTGCCATGCTGATCCCATCCCTGGTGATAAAGCTGAATGAAACGGACACCATTTTCGGAGAGCTTGCGTGCCAGCAAACAGTTGGCTGCATATGTACCTGGCTGCAAACAATCAGCCCCATATAATTTTACAATATCATCCGGTTCCTTGGATACATCCATGATGTCGGGAACGGCCGTTTGCATGCGGTATGCCATTTCATACTGTTGTATCTTGGCAGCGATTTCAGGATCGCCAAAATCTTTGTAATTGATCTCATTCAGCGCAGCTACCTGGTCCAGCATTTTTCTTCTCGTTGCCCGGTCCATACCTTCAGGGTCCTGCAAATAAAGAATGGGATTTTCACCACTGCTGAACTGAACACCCTGGTGAATGGAATCTAAAAATCCGTTCGACCATAATTTGGAATAAACGCCTTGTCCGTTTCCTTTACCTCTTGACAGCAATACACAGAAAGCAGGCAGGTTTTTATTCTCTGTGCCTAACCCGTAACTCACCCAGGAACCCATGCTGGCACGGTTTCCCTGCTGTGAACCTGTTTGAAAAAAAGTTAAGGCGGGATCATGATTGATCGCATCGGTATTCATAGATTTCACGATGCAGAGATCATCCACAATCTTGGCCATATATGGAAATAATTCACTTACCCATGCACCGGATTGTCCGTGTTGATTGAATTTATAATAGGAACCAACCAGCGGGAAGGATTTCTGACCGGAAGTCATACCGGTCAGCCGTTGCCCGGACCGGATAGATTCAGGCAATTCCTGCCCCATCATAGCATTCAGCTTAGGCTTATAATCAAATGATTCCAGCTGGGAAGGTGCACCGTTTTGAAACAGGTAGATCACACGTTTGGCCTTGGGCGCAAAATGCGGGATACCTGGCATAAAAGAAGCATCTTCGGGTGAGGAGCCATCAAATAAACCAGGGATCAATAAAGAACCGAGTGCGGCGCTGCCTAAACCAATGCTCAGGTTTGATAAAAACCGGCGCCGGTTGATGTTCAGACTACCCTCGAATAATACCTTTTCCATAACTATGTTTTTGTGATGGCTTCTTCCATGTTATAAATGATTTGCATTACCTGCATCATGGCCGCCAAATCAATAGCGGCGGCTGGATCGTCCGGCTTATATTCTCCTATTTTAATCAGTTTAGCCGCTTCTTTTGGATTTGCTTTGAAATAAGCCTGTTGTTCTTTCCAGTAACTGACCAGGATGTCAGTTTCCTTTTGCTCCGGATGGCGGCAGATGATCTTCGCAAAGCCATTGCTAATAGCTGCTCCGGGCGCTTTTTTATCTTTCAGTATTTCATCCGCCAATATCCGTGATGCTTCCAGTACGGTGGGATCATTCATCATGATCAATGCCTGTAAAGGCGTATTGGTCCGCAGCCTGATCACTTCGCACTGATCGCGGTTGCTGGCATCAAATATCATCATGCTGGGTGGTGGTACGGTACGTTTAATAAAAGTGTACATACCCCTTCTGTATAACAAGCTGTCGTGATCCTGTTTGTAGCTGGCTAAAATTCCCCTGCCGGAAGTAGCCATTTCCCACAATCCGGGTGGCTGGTAGGGTTTTACACTGGGTCCGCCGATAGTCCGGTTTAACAAGCCGCTACTGGCCAGCACCATATCCCGGATCATCTCTGCACTCATCCGGATGCGCGGTGCATGAGAGAGGTAAATGTTGTCGGGATCAGCTTTCAGTTTCTCCGGACTAATGGTTGCCGATTGGCGGTAAGTAGCCGACATCACTATTTGCTTCACCAGTCTTTTAATATCCCAGCCATGTTCCATAAAATCTACCGCCAGCCAATCCAGCAATTTCGGATGTGAAGGGAGATCGCCCTGCATACCAAAATCGGCGGATGACTTCACAATACCCCGTCCAAAATATTCCTGCCATACCCTGTTTACAAAAGTTCTGGCTGTTAAGGGATTTTTCGGATCAACTAACCACTTCGCCAATCCGAGGCGATTTTTGGGGTAGTTGTCAGGAAACGGGAGGATAGACGCCGGTGTGGCGGGATACACTTCCGTAGTAGGTGCATCATAATTACCCCTGCTAAGTATAAATGATTTACGGGTGGTATCCCTCTCTTTCATCACAGACACTTCCAGTTTGTTGGTGTCTGTTTGGTGGAGAAACCGCAAAATGCCTGCTTTATCTTCCTGGGTTATTTCCATACGGGGGTTCTTGGCATACGTTTCCGCCCCCCCTACAGTTGATTCCAGTCCTACTTCTTTAACATTATTAAAGAAAGCATAGAGTTCAAAATAATTCTTCTGTGTAAATGGATCGTATTTATGATCATGGCATTGTGCACATTCTACGGTGTAGGCCAGGAATGCTTTGCCAAAAGTATTGGCCCTGTCCAGCACATAGCTTACACGGTATTCTTCATCAATCACTCCACCTTCTTCCGTGATCTTGTGGTTGCGGTTAAAACCTGTTGCCAGTATCTGTTCTTTCGTGGCATCCGGTAAAAGATCGCCCGCCAGTTGCCAGGTGGCGAATTGGTCGTAGGGCATGTTTTCATTAAATGCATGGATCACCCAGTCGCGCCAGGGCCATTGAGAGCGGTAGTTGTCATCCTGGTAGCCGTGTGAATCAGCATAACGGGCTACGTCCAGCCAGGGCATGGCCATACGCTCGCCATAGCTGGGCTTTTTCAGGAATTCATCCACCATCTTTTCATAGGCGTCCGGTGCATTATCTTTTACAAAACGGTCTGTTTCTGCTGCCGAAGGCAACAATCCGGTGAGGTCTAAAGCAACGCGTTTCAGTAGTCTTTCTTTATCCGCTTCTTCATTGGGCGAAAGATTTTTCTGCTCCATCTTTTGCAGCACAAAAAAATCTATTTCATTCTTTGGCCACTTGCTGTTTGCTACTGTTGGAATGGGCGCTTTGGCAGGTACTACCAGGGCCCAGTGTTTTTCATATTTCGCGCCCTGTTCAATCCATTTTTTCACCATGGCTATTTCTGCGGCTGTTAAGCCCGGCAAATGACTCGATGGTGGTGGCATCTGATAGGCTGTATCAGTAGAGCTTACGCGCAGAAAAAGTTCCGACAAATGTGGCTTTCCGGGTACCAAGGCATGCGCATCCGGTTTTTCTTTCAATGCTTTATAGGCTTCGGCTGCGATATCAAGCCTCAATCCCGCTTGCCGTTTATTGGCATCGGGTCCATGACAGGCAAAACATTTATCAGAAAAAACAGGTCTTATCTGAAAGTTATAACTAATCATGTCCGGATCATCGGCCCCCGCACTAACGGAGCGGCCGGTAAACCTGATCAGTAATAATGCAGCACCAACAATAGCTACCAATGATATAAGGATCAGTGATTTTTTCATCGCTACAACTCACGGTTTATTTTTGATTGCTCAAATGTCACATGAACCAGCCATGCGTGGAATATATTATACCTTATTCACGGATGCGGGATCATGGCTATCCCGCCCGTTTAATTTATGTCTAATATAGTAACTGTTGGTGTCAGATTATCATTTATTTTCCCGCAGCCATTTTGCGTCCACATAAAATGTTCCAAAAGGGATGACGGATGCACACAGCGCCACCAATGTTTTTCCGATAGCCCATTTATGTGCAAATTTTACATTGATCACCAGCACCACATATAATAAAAACAGGATACCATGGGCCATACCTATCACCCTGACCGGTTGTGGCATATCAGCCATGTATTTTAAGGGCATGGCAATACCCAGCAGGATCAATAAAGACATCCCTTCCAGAAAGGCGGTAACCCGCAACCTGTCTATCGCATTCGTTAATACATTCAGTTTCATATAAATCCGCATTTTGATAA
Source organism: Chitinophaga sp. MM2321 (assembly GCF_964033635.1). Classification (NCBI taxonomy): domain Bacteria; kingdom Pseudomonadati; phylum Bacteroidota; class Chitinophagia; order Chitinophagales; family Chitinophagaceae; genus Chitinophaga; species Chitinophaga sp. MM2321. Next base: position 600,142 of record NZ_OZ035533.1, on the reverse strand, counting down.
CGGCAAAGGTACCATATTATAGGCTGCCAGTACCTCCATTCCTGCGTCAATCTGTCATTAAGGATTTTTCCTGGCAACTCTTTTGCCTGTATCCCCGTAAGCTGTTATGGGTACACCTCTCCGCCCTGTTTACTCCCCTGCCTGCCTCCCAAAAAATAATTTGTAACGGCACTGATGATGGCAATACACGGCTTTCCTGGTAAGCATTTATTTACACACAGTTAAAATTTAAAAAAAATGACACCACTATTTGAGCAACAACCGGTGATCAGCATACACCCCGGCCCGGGCTACAGCAAACAAACCAAAGGACGTAGCGGCATTGCTATTCTCAGCGGTGCTTTTATATTATTAATCCTGCTTATACTAAATACAGGTTGTCATAAAACAGACAACAATCCGCCGCCAACGAATTACCTGCAAACCAATCTTGTGGCAGACGTGGCCGGTCTTGGCGCCACCATCATTGATTCCAGCCTCGTAAATGCATGGGGTATTGCCGTTGCCCCTTCCGGTCCCTTCTGGCTAACGGCCAATCATACCGGTCTTAGTACCATATATGATAAAAACGGGGTCACATTACGGCCAGCCGTCAGCATCCCGGCCCCTGGTGGCTCCGGCATCGGCGCCCCCACCGGCATTGTATTTAACAGTACAACAGACTTCACCATTGGCGACCAGCCCAGCAGGTTTATTTTTGCCACAGAAGACGGCACCATCGCTGCCTGGGGAGCCGGTAATGCCGCTACCATTATGGCAGACAGATCTACCGCCAGCGCCATTTACAAAGGACTTGCCCTGGCTACGGATGGCGCAGACAACTTTTTGTATGCCACCAATTTTTTTGAAGGGAAAATAGACGTGTTTGATAAAGCATTTCATTACGTGACCGGCAAACCATTTATGGACCCGGCTATGCCTGCAGGCTTTGCACCTTTTAACATCCGGAATATCAGCGGCAACCTGTATGTTACTTATGCCAAACAAAAACCGGATAAACATGATGATGAGGCTGGCGCAGGAAATGGATATGTAGATATTTTCAAACCCGATGGCTCACTGGTAAAGCGGTTTACATCACAGGGAGCACTTAACTCGCCCTGGGGAATTGTACCAGCCACACCGGGCTTCTGGAAGGTGGATAACACCATTCTTATCGGCAACTTTGGAGATGGCCACATCAGCGTATTTGACCAGGATGGAAAATTCCTCGGACAACTGATGAATGGCGGCACTCCCCTGGCCATTTATGGCTTATGGGCACTCGAAAATAATGTACCCATGGCAGACCCGAATCAATTATTCTTCACCGCGGGCCCCAGTGAAGAAACTCATGGCCTGTTTGGTTATGTGGTAAAAGGACATTAGGGCTGTCCTCTTTTTAAACCAATAAAAGACCGCAAATGCGGCCTTTTATTGGTTTAAATTATTTCATATCATCTGCTACAATATCTTATCCAGGTTCCATACTTTCAGCGTATCCAGCTGCACATCCCCTTCTGCTGCAAAAGCGGCGAAGCCGGTAGCATTCTTTTCAGGAAATAACAGGGTAGTGAGTACTTTCTCTCCGTCGTTCACAAATATTTCCAGGGAAGATTTATCAAATAATACCTGCAATCTTATTTTATTATTCACCGGTTTAACCGCCATCTTTTCCAGCGTTGCTACCACCTTACCATCTTTTACCTGCGTGATATAGAGTTCCTGGCGCGCCATATTATATCCTACCACCGTTTCAGCCACTACCTTGTTACCGTCTTTTTGTTGCGCGATTTTGAAGCCGAAGTCCTGCGCTGTACCGGTTGTAAAAGTGGCGTCTATCCAGTTGGTATTGGTATTAAAACTTTTAGCACTGCTCAATGCCAGTTCATTGTTGTTGATCGTGATGTTCCGTTTCAACATCGTTTTTGCGGCGGACAGTTTTTTCAGGTAAGCATTCAATACTGCTGCCGGCTGTTGGTATAAGCGGATACCTTCCGGTGTAGTTTTCAGTGCCAGATCACGTGCAATGGACATTTGTCCACGCCATGGGTGAGTAGGCGTTTCAAAAGGAACGAGCCAGCCCAGCATGGTTTTCGCATCGCCTGGCAAATGATTGAAGGGAATAGCGGCAAAGAATGTTCTGCCATAGTCCACAAATAATTTAGTGGCCGCGTGGTTATCATTTGTAAATGTGCGGCCATCAAAATCTCCGGTAAAGTATTGCATGCCTACGCCATCACCAGGGCTGCTGGAGGAAATCATCAACAACCATTTTTTCTTTGCAGGATCACCGTCTACAAAAAAGGGTGTAAGGGACGGGCATTCCCACATCCTCCTGGTATCTCCCTGGCGATCAAATTCACTTAATAATTCCCAGTCCTTCAAGTTGGCAGAACTATAAAATTCGATCTTTTGTATACCAGGATGAGCTACACTCATCAACCATTTCTGCTGGTCTTCCAGCCAGATAACACTGGGATCGCGGAAATCTCCTTTCCTGAGGTCTATGACCGGATTATTGGCATAGTTAGTATAGGTAAGTCCGCCATCATTGCTGTAGGCAATGAACTGCGATTCCTTTTTCTGCTTGGGCTGATCTCCCGTATAAATAGCTACTACAGGACCTTTGCCATTCTTACCAAAACCGCTGGTATTGTGTTTATCCCACACCGCCGAACCTGAAAATATCCAGGTGGTGGTATCTTTCCCTTCTATTTCCGGGATGGCTACAGGCAGGTGCTTCCAGTTTATCAGATCCTTGCTGGTAGCATGCCCCCAGCTCATATGTCCCCATTTATTTTCAAAAGGATTATGTTGATAATACAAGTGATAAACCCCATTGAGGTAAATCAATCCATTCGGGTCATTCATCCAGTTCTTTTGTGGCGTAAAGTGGTATACCGGCCGCCATTGCGGCGTAGGAACGGGGTTGTCCTGCGCATGCAGCAATACCGGCAGTAGTCCCGCCAGTAACATGAAAAACAATTTCATCTTCATACTAAAATATTTATTTATCAGGATGAGATAGCCGTCTTCATTAATACTGCTATTTCCTGCGGATCATAAGCGGGGCAGCCACCGGATTTTGATGCTACCAACGCCCCCAGCGCATTCGCGTAAGCAAGACTGTATTCCGGTGTGCATTCACGAAGCTGACAGGTGAGAAATCCCGCCAGGAAAGCATCACCGCTGCCAATGGTATCTGCCACCTTTACCTTTAGTCCCGACTGATAGTAAAATGCTTCTTTTATATAACCCATGCATCCGTCGCCACCCAACGTTACCACGATGGTATCAATATTGAAGCGGGCGGCCAACGCCTGGATGCGCGCTTCATTGGTGTCATAACTGCCGTACCAGGAACTGATGAGTACCAGTTCTGCAATGTTCATCTTCAGCAGGTCACAGCTGTTCATTAACCATTCCAGGAGTTCCTGTGAGTAGTAAGGCGCGCGCAGGTTGATGTCCAGTACCTTGCGTACATTTGTTTGTATTACCTTACTGAGGGTGCTGCGGGTTACTTCATGACGCGCCTGTAAACTACCATACAGTACATATTGCAGCTCATCGCCCTGCAATAACTTTTCCAGTGAATCATTCCAGGAAATATGATCCCATGCTACCGGATATACGATATCATACTGCATATCATTGTTTTCATCCATGTGGGCAAATACTTTACCCGTAACATGCTCACTATCCTGCTGAATATAAGCGGTGGAGAGTTGCTGCTGTTCCATGAGCTGCAACAGGCGTTGCCCGTAATCGTCTGTTCCAACCCTGGATACCATTGCCACATGTTGCGACAGTTTTTGCAGGTGATAGGCCACATTCAGCGACGCACCACCCGGTAGTTCCTGGTCCGGCAATATATCCCAGAGGATTTCTCCCATGCTTACGATGTTATGTTTTGTCATAGCTGTTAGCTGTTTTTTATAGATCTTTTTAATGTGCTATCATAGTCATTTCTATCTCTTCCAATGTTCGTCCTTTTGTTTCCGGCATCAGGCGCCATACGAATAGCAGTTGCAATACCATCATCACGCAAAAGAAAAGGAAGATATACCCACCGCCGATATGACTGGCCAGGTATGGAAATGTAAATGCGATAACGGCAGCCATGATCCAGTGCGTAAAGCTACCCAGTGTTTGTCCTTTGGCGCGCACCTTGTTGGGGAAGATTTCCGCAATGAACACCCATATTACTGCTCCCTGTGAAAAGGCAAAGAAGGCAATGTATAATAAAAGATACGACACAACAGCGATACCTCCGGCATGCGTATAAAAAGAGAAGGCTACCAGGCCCAGGGTGACAATCAATCCTGCGGTGCCTATATACATTAAACGGCGGCGCCCAATCTTATCAATAAAGCGTATAGCCGTTAATGTGAATACGAAATTCACCACGCCAATCCCCACCGTAGAGAGCAGGGAAGAACCGGCGCCCAGTCCGGCCATCTCAAAAATACGGGGCGCATAATATATAATCGCATTGATACCGGATACCTGGTTGAATACTGCAAATAATACGGCCAGCATCATGGGTACGCGGTATTTAGCGGTAAAAAGCCTTTCCCCGGAGTTGGCGCCCGGCGCCGGTTGCTGCGATTGACGGATAGTGATAATATCATCCTGGTAGCCGACCGGGTTGATGATTTGCAGCGTGGCTATTGCCTGCGCTTCTTTCTTACGGTGTAATAACAACCAGCGGGGACTTTCCGGTACCCAGCGCAGCAACACCAGGAACAACGCCGCCGGCGCCGCCTGTATGCCCAGCATCAGACGCCATGAATTTTCACCATCGGTTCCTATCATAAAATTGGAGAGATAAGAAATCAAAATCCCAAACACCACGTTGAACTGGAAAAATGCTACCATGCGTCCCCTGTATTGCGCGGGAGATACCTCGGAAATATACACAGGCGCAGCTACAGAAGATGCACCCACACCCAGACCACCAATAAAACGGCAGATCAGGAAGAGATACCAGTTGGTAGCCATCGCTGTAGCTACGGCAGACAGCAGGAATACCAGCGCCACCAGTATCAGGGTTGTTTTGCGACCTAACCTGTCTGAAGGAATGCTTCCGCCCAACGCCCCGAATACCGTTCCTATTAATGCGATGGATACGGTAAAACCATGTTGCACTTCCGTTAAATGCCAGTGTTGCTGAATAGCCTGCTCTGCGCCCGAAATAACAGCCGTATCAAAACCGAAGAGAAAACCGCCTAATGCTACCACGAAAGCCCAAAAGAAAACGACGTTGTTGTTCATACTTTAATCATTGATTTTTTCACGGCAGTATGGAACGATGTATCCGTATTTCCCTGTAAGCGGAAATAGAACGATACCCGGTTTCATAACGCAGTATTGTTTACACTTCAAACCTACCATTTCCCGAAAGGGATACGTTGCGGTATAGGCGCTATTTCTTTCAAAATTGTATCTTGCTGAAAAATATTATATCTGATTAAAAATAAAATATTTACATATAATACAAATAACATCATTGACAGATCATTTCTAATTCCGTATCATTATCTTTTGAAAAAAGAACATTACAACCACGTTAAAACCAGCCAAGTTGTCCACTACACTTACCAGGTATATGTATGTTTGTTGCCTGTTGCTTATATTATTCAGTATAGGTTGCCGGCAGGAAAAAGCGCCGAAATACCGTATTGGTTTTTCACAATGCACCGGTAATGATGACTGGCGGAGGAACATGCTGGTGGAAATGAAGCGACAGCTTTTCTATCATCCGGAAATGCAGTTATTATATAAGGATGCGGAAGACGACAGCAAACGACAGATCAGCCAGATACAACAATTGCTGGCGGAAAAAATAGACATACTACTCGTATCACCCAATGAGGCGCAACCACTCGCGCCTGTTATCGCAGAAGTATACCGCCGGGGAATTCCGGTGATTATTCTGGACCGCAAAGCTGCCACCGATTCCTTTACGGCATATATAGGCGGCGATAACTATAACATAGGCAAACTCGCAGCAAAATATATAGCCGGGCAACTGGGAGGTAAAGGCCGGATCATTGAAGTGACCGGATTACCGGGTTCTTCTCCTACCATAGAAAGACACCAGGGTTTCCGGGATGAGCTGGTACAATATCCCGGGCTACAAATAACTGCCAGCCTGGAAGGGAACTGGGTACCCGGCAAAACAAGAGAAGCCGCCATCCGGCAGGAAGCCACTATCCGGCAAGCCGATGTGGTATTTGCACAGAATGATGTAATGGCGTATAGCCTGTTCCGTTATTGCGAAGAAAAAGGAATATCTCACCTCAAATTCATTGGCGTAGATGCCAGTCCTACTTCTGATGGCGGCATAGACCTCGTATCCCGCGGAATACTGAGCGCCTCCCTTCTATATCCGGGCGGCGGCAAGGAAGCCATCAATATGGCAGCCGATATACTGGCAGGTAAAAAAGCGCCCCGGTACACCCGCTTACAAACGGTACTGATTGACAGCAGCAATGTAAAGCTGATGCGCCTGCAAATCGATAAAATACAGGAACAACACCAGGAAATAGAAGGGCAACAGTCAGTGCTACAGGAGCAACGCCGCCTGTACCAGGATCAGCAACACCTGTTACGCATTGTAGCCACTATTCTCGGTGTCGCCTTTTTACTGGGTATTGTGCTGTTCTTTATATTGCGTACCAACCGCCGCATCAACCGTCAGTTGAAACAACAGCGTGATGAGATACTTCAACAACGCGACCAGCTGGTGGAAATGACAGCCAAAGCACAGGAAGCCACAGAAGCAAAGTTTGCCTTCTTCACCAACCTCTCCCACGAATTCCGCACACCTTTAACCCTCATACAGGCGCCACTGGAAAGCCTGCTGGACGACCGGCAATTTTCATCCATACAAAAACAACAGCTGGACCTGATGCACAGGAACGTTGTACGCCTGATGCGGCTGGTGAATCAGCTACTGGAATTCCGTCGTATAGAAAGTGGTAAACTGCCGCTGAAAGTATCCGAGCACGAACTACCTGCATTCATCACCGATATTATGGAAGCCTTCAAAGGCGTTGCTGTTAAAAAACATATCGACTTCCGGCTCATCAGCCGGCAACCGGGCATTAAAGCCTGGTTTGACCAGCACCTGTTTGACCGGGTGTTATACAACCTGTTATCCAATGCATTCAGGTTTACTACCGACTATGGCAAGGTGCACATATACCTGGAAAAGCCGGAGAACAGCCAGGAGACGACTATCCGCATAGAGGATGATGGCGCCGGTATGGATAAAACCACGCTGGCACATGCCTTTGAATTATTTTATCAGAACAGGGGGAGTGAACACAAAGGTACAGGTATAGGTCTGGCGCTCACCCGGGAAATCATTGCGCTTCACCACGGCACCATCCGTGTGCAAAGCAGTAAGGACACAGGAACCACCTTTACTATCACCCTGCCTTGCAGCAGTGATCCATTTACGCCTGAAGAGATATGCCAGGAAGCGGAAAGCGTGCATATCATCAACCACGCCATACAAGGTTATGTGGAAGAACCGAAGCACATCATTCCTGTTACACCAACATCATCTCCCGCAAAAGAACATAAGTATTCCCTGCTAATTATAGAAGATCATCCGGATCTGAATAGTTTCCTGGCGGGGCATCTGGGCGGGCAATACGAAGTATTTCATGCCGGCAACGGTGCCGAAGGTTTGCAGCTTGCCTTTCAACACATACCGGATCTGATCCTCTGCGATATTATGCTGCCCGGCATGAACGGTATACAGGTGTTAGAGACGCTAAAAAAAGATATCCGCACATCGCATATTCCGGTGATCCTGCTGAGCGCCAACAACAGCGAGGAACAAAGAATAAAAGGTATGCAACATAATGCAGACGCCTATATCAGCAAACCTTTCAACCTCGCATACCTGGGAGAAAGCATTGCCAGCACCCTCAACAACCGGGCGCTGCTAAAAACCCACTACATAGCAGAGCCTGAAACCAGGATGCATACCTCCCGGTCCAATAAACCTGATCGTAAATTCGTCAATGACTTCACCGCTGTTGTAGCGGAAAACCTGGGAAATGACCAACTCAGTGTAGAAGATATCTGCCAGCATCTTTCTATTTCCAGGGTGCAACTGTACCGGAAAGTAAAGCAACTGCTGGACTGCAATGTAAACGATTATATACTGGATGCAAGGGTAAAAAAAGCAAGATACCTGTTATTAAATTCCAGTTTACCGGTCGCTGAAATAGCCTATGCATGCGGATTTTCATCACCCGCTTATTTTTCTACGGTCTTTAAGGCAAGAAGCCAGCAAACACCAAAATCATTCAGGGAGCAGGTAAATAAAAGAACAGACGGCTAATATTATTCCACTGCTATAGCAAAGGTAGATGCAGGTAGCCCTTCACTATTATAAAGATTGGCATCCGTATAAGGTTCCCATCCATATTTAAGCGTGTGCGCGTTTACGTTAGTTTTTATAATAACCTGCCGCCCTTTTATTTTTGCTTTTAGGGAGATGTTATTATCGAGTGAAAAACCTTTCAAGGTGGCGCCTGCAGGCGTCATTAATTTCCTGCCAACAGACCGGAATGTTACGGTGATGGTGCCGTTACGCAACACCGCCTTCACTGGTATAGGCCCGGAACCCGCTACACTTTTACTATACGTATTATGCAATGCTACACGTGCCAAACGTGTTCCTACTGTTTTTTTATCTTTTGGGTGTACATCTCCCCGGTTGCCCACATCACTGGTAACGGCCATGCCTGTATGAGGAATGCTGTCTGTTAACCGGCGTTGACTGTCCCGGAAGGCGGGCCAGTTTTCTGAATGGTAACCCTTTTCGGTACCGATGGAAGAGAGCTGGCAATAATAAAAAGGCAGGTCCGGCTGTTGCCATTGATGGCGCCAATCGGCCACCAGTATAGGGAATAAAACCTCATGCTGCTGTACACGCCAGTCGCTGAGTGCATTACTCTCGCCCTGGTACCAGATGATACCTTTTACCGGGAAACTTACCAGCGGCGCAATGGCCGCCTCATAAAGAAAGCCGGGTTTAAAAGGGTGGTTGTAACCGAGACTGTCTTTCGGTACCGCCACTCCCTGCTGTACCAACGAATCCAGGTTCTCGTGACCACGCTGGATACACCAGGGCTCCAATGACTGGTTCTGCCACCAGTCGCCGGTGAACATGCGTTGTACCTGCGTATTGCCCGCAGCTGCCGCCGGGCGCAGCCAGGCTTCTGCCGGGGAGCCGCCTATCGCCACATGGATCAATCCTATAGGTACCCCTGTAGCGATCACCAGCTCCTTTCCAAAATAAAAACCCACTGCCGAAAAATTGCGTGCGGCAGCACTATCGGCTACCGCCCACTCACCACGGTAGTAGTGCGCCGGACGGAGTACAGCCGTATCCGTTACCTGGTAGGCAACGTTGTAGGTAGATGTTTGTTTTACTTTGTTAAGCAGCCGCAATCCCGGTATAGTAGCTTGTTGCAGCGTAGTAGCCGCATATTTATCATCCCGCAGCGGAAATTCCATATTGGATTGACCGGCGCAAACCCACAGATCCCCGATTAAAATATTATGTAGTTGCAGCCGGGCAGTATCCATACTAACCGTTAATGACTGTCCCTTTGCATTAGCCGGCATAGCTGGCAAGTCCAGTTCCCATAAGCTATCCGGCCGCACGGTAGTGGTCCCCTCTTTTCCCGCAAAACGGACGACCACTGTTTTTCCCGGTATGCCATGTCCGCGGAAATGCAGGGGTTTCTCCCGTTGCAATACCATGTCCGATCCAAAAAAATCATCCAGCCGCAACTGCGCGCCGGCCTGCTGTGCAGCCAGGAAACATACGATATACAAACACAGGTATCTCATTACTTCCAGTTTACCAATGCAAATGCAATCTCTTTATAACCATCTTTCTCAAACAAAATTCCTATCTGTCTCCTGCCAACAGGTACAATATCCGAATAAGCAGCATAGTCTTTGTTATTGGGGCTTTTTGCAATCAAAAACGATTGCTTCCATGTTTTACCTTCATCAGTACTGATCCGCAGCGTAAGGTTATTACGTTGTACCGTATCTGCCGCATTGCAAAATGCCAGCACGGCTTTTCTTTTTTTCCAGCCGATATTCACAAAACTACCCTGGCAAACAGGATCAGGCAATTGTCTGTCGTATCCGTACTGATCCCATGTAGCGCCGCCATCCTTGCTGGTAGCCACGATGCGCACTTTCTCATTTCCCTGCTGATTACGCGCATTCAGCATCAGGCGGCCATCAGATAATTCTACCGCCATACATTCATTACCTCCTTCTACAGGAAGTGTTTGAGAGAGATGAAAAGTTTTACCATGATCATCGCTATAATAACCATGCACAAAATAATCTTTGAAGTGTGGAACAGGATTTCCCTGGGAATGATTGGCTGCTACGTATAGCCGTCCACGGTACTTACCTTTACTAAACTGTAATGCATGCCCCGGTGTGTTGGCATAACTGCGCCAGTCTTCTTTAAAATTGTAGGCAGCATTTACCGCTGGCTGGTTAGGGCGGTGTACCTGTGTGGTAATATTCACTGCCTCCGACCAGGTAAGTCCTCCATCCACAGATGTTTTATACCATACTTCGCGCAATCCTTTGCCTTTGCGTACCTCGCCTTCATGGTTATTGCCGGTATTGTAAAACAGGAAAATTCTTCCTCCGGGAAATGCCGGATCTGTGAGATCCACTACAGGAGCAGGGTTCCCCGCCTGTAAAACATCATTATCTACTACATCCGCTAAGGGCGTCCAGGTGGCGCCGTGATCTTTACTGCGTTTCATGACGATATTGATATCGCCGAAATCGCCGCTGTTATGCACACGGCCTTCCGCAAAAGCCAGTAGTTCTCCGTCCGGTAAACTGATCATAGCAGGAATGCGGAAACTCTGGTATCCTTCTGTGCCGGAGGTAAACACCGGCACCGTTTTATATTGCGCGGATAAGGAAAACCCCAGTAAAATAAATAAGCCCGTCAGTAGTTTTCTTTTATTCATTATTCAGTTTTTTTTGTTGTTGATTGTGCCAGCAACCGCCAGCAGTACCATTCCTGCCGGGGCAGGTGAAACGGCCCCTTAAACATGTTTCCTTTTATCGACACAGATGCGCGGCCATCCCGGTGCAGGTAACCAAACCATTCTCCATGTATTTTATCATGAAAATGCGTGTAGGCATAATCATGCACCTGTTGGTGCCAGGTGGCATATTTTTCATCACCGGTCATGATATACGCGAGCAAGGTAGCAATGATCACTTCATTATGCGGCCACCAGAATTTCATATCCTGCCAGTATTCCTGTACAGGTTTTCCATCTACATCCCTGAAATATAAAATTCCTCCGTATTCCTTATCCCATCCCCGTTCCCACATGTAATCGAGCATACGGCAACCCAATGCCATCAGCTTCGGATCACTGTTGCGGTAGCGGGCTTCATGCAAGACAAACCAGGCCCCTTCAATAGCATGACCAGGATTGAGCGTACGTCCATCAAAATGATCGATGATACTGCCATCCGGCGCTACCTGTTCCATCACACAACGGATATCATCTTTCACAAAATCTCTTTCAATCTCCACGATCCATTTGCTGATCCATTCATCGCAACGTGGGTCGCCGATGGTTTCACGCAATTGCTGTGCGGTATTGATCATAATCATGGGTACGCCGATACCTTTTGCAGGGCGCACATCTGTAAATTTAGGCGTGAGCATACCCGGAATGGTAGCGTATTCAATGCACTTTCCGAACAGTTCCCGCGCCTTATCAGCCATCTCTTTGCTGCCGCTTGCTTTGGCATATGCCGCCAACGCAATAACGGCAAAAGTTTCTGAAAAAAAGTACCTTCTTTTACGAATGGGTTTTCCATCACGCGTAACGTGGAAAAACATGCGACCATCGGTATCGAAGCAATGATTAAGCAGGAAATCAATACCGCTCTTTGCCCCGTCCAGCCACTCCTGCCGCGGTTCTACTGTATTATACAAAGTGGCTAACAACCAGGCGGCACGGCCCTGTATCCATACAGCTTTATCGTCGTCCAGTAAAGTACCGTCGTGGTCTTTCATCAGCAGATAACCGCCATACTCTTCATCAATAGCCCCTGGAAACCAAAAGGGAAGTGTATCTCCAAGCAGCTGATCTTTATAGAAGGTACGTAACGCTGCTAATTTTTCTTCCGTATATGTCATACGATCATTAGATTTTATAGGTAGTCTTTTATTATTTTCTTTATGGGAAATGAAATGAAAACGATCCCGCCATCATTCCCTTTTTCATATACTAATCCAATTTCCTTTGATTGGATATTAACGATATCCGAATAAGCTGCCGGCCCTGCATCTACCAGGTATGCAGCCTTCCATGATCTTCCATTATCCGCACTGATCGTTATGGTCATCCGCTCTCTTTTTGTTTGGCTGGCAGGGTTACTGAAAAGCAGCAGGTGTTTCTTTTTATAGGTCAGGCTAATCATACTGCCTTCACAAACAGGATCGGGCAGCTGTTTTGCAACATAGGCCGTATCCCAGTGTTCTCCACCGTTTCGGCTGAATGCCAGTATCCTGTATTTCTCTTCCTTATTCTGGTAACGGATATTCTGTAGCACACTACCATCAGACAATTCCGCTGCCGTACTTTCATTACCGCCTACCACATGAACGATATCGCCTAATTGCCAGGTATCACCATGATCATTACTGTAAAAACAATGCGCCTTGTTGATGAGTACATGGCTATCTCCTGATTTTGTATTTGCAGTATGATTGGCCGCTACAAACAACCTTCCCTTGTTTTTACCACGGGTTAGCTGTAACGCATGACCAGGGGTCAATGCATTGGTCCGCCAATCCTCCGGGAAATTATAGGCACTGTTGGAAGCCGGCGCCAATGGCTTATGAACGGAGGTGGTAATATTCACCGGTCCACTCCATGTTTTCCCATTGTCTGTACTGGTGATATAATTTACCTCCCGTACACCGGATCCTTTTTTCACATCTGCTTCGGAAGTTGTTGCTGTATTGTATAAAAGAAAAATTCTTCCTCCGGGAAACCTGGGGTCCAGCAGATCCACAACAGGCGCCGGGTTACCGGCTTTTAATAATCCATTGTCAACCACTACTACAGGAGCGGACCAGGTTTTCCCCTTATCGGAACTTCTTTTCATCACCAGGTCAATATCCCCGAAATCATCACACTCTTTTTTTCTCGCTTCTGCAAATGCCAATAAATCACCGTTAGGAATGCAAATCAATGCAGGGATGCGATAACAGGCATACCCATCGTCTCCATTTCTAAAAATAAATTTTGCAGGTGTTTGCGCAACACAGGAAATGGCCGTCTGACAAAAAATCAAGATCAATAAATACAAAATATGCTTCTTCATAAAATCCGTTTGCTTATTTACTAATAACCAAATGCACATCCATCTTTACGTGGGTCTGATGCCCCGGTGTAAACCCTGGGGTCTGCTGATTTCCATATTCCCTGATAACCGCCAAAATAACGGGTCTGATCACTGAACTGGTGACCCATACGTTGCAATTGCTGTTTTACTTTATCGGAAAAGCCAGGTTCAGCTACTATTTTACCGGCATCTTTTGCTTTCTCATTGGTAAATTCAAAACTTTCCCGGTGCCACAAACGAAGTTGATCACCCGCTTGCTGAACAGACATCTTGTGGTCTATCATGTTCATAAGAATCTGTACTTGTCCCTGGGGCTGGAAATCTCCACCGGTAACACCAAATGAAAAAACAGGGTTGCTATCTTTTGTAACAAACGCCGGAATAATGGTGTGGAATGGCCGTTTGTGGGGTTCCAGTTTATTCCAGGCAGCTTCATTCAGCGAAAGCAAAGTACCCCTGTTCTGTAGAGCAAACCCAAGTCCATCCACTACATAATGAGATCCCCATGGTGAGTACAAACTTTGTATCAATGAAACCATATTCCCCTCCTTATCCGCCACGGTTAAATAAACGGTGTTGGAAGAATTTTTGATACGGCCCGGTTGATATGTTTGTTGGGCCTTCCGGGGATTAATCAGCGCGGCCCGTTGTGCTGCATAATCCTTGCTGAGTAATTCCTTAATAGCAGCCGTAGAAAAATCCGTGTCTGCATAATAAATCGCCCGATCCTGGAAACAAAGTTTTTTCGCCTCTAAAAACAAATGAAAACTTTCAGCTGAATTTGCCTTACATCCGGCTATGTCAAACTTCTCCAGGATATTCAGCATTTGTAAAACCGTCATGCCCTGGCCATTGGGTGGAAGTTGCCACACATCATAACCCCTGTAATTTGTATGAACAGGTGTGATCCAGTCTGACCGGTGGGCCGTAAAATCTCTTTTTTCAAACCGGCCCCCATGCTTTTTTGAAAATGCAACCATGCTGTCTGCAATTTCTCCTTCATAAAAAGCATTGGCACCCTGCGCCGCGATGATCTCCAGTGTACGGGCAAGGGCCGGATTACGGAATATCTCCCCGGCTTTCATTCCTTTGTTTTCAAAAAGAAAAGTACCGTTCAATGTGGCATAATCAGTAACCCCGTTTTCAGGTTTCCAATCGCCCGAAATGGCCGGAGTAACAGGAAATCCTTCTTTGGCATAATCAATAGCGGGTTGCAATAAATCTGATAAATTTTTGCTGCCGAATTTTTTTAACAGTTCATTCCATCCACTCACACATCCCGGCACCGACCAGCTTAAGGGGCCAAAAGAAGGGATCCTTTCCAGGCCCAGTTTACGGGCTTCACTAACAGACCAGTTGTACGGTGATCTGCCGCTGCCATTAAGACCATATAATTTTTTTTCTTTCTCAGACCATACGATGGCAAACAGGTCACCACCCAGGCCGCACATCATGGGTTCCGTTAAACAAAGCATTGCATTCACTGCAATAGCAGCATCTATCGCATTTCCCCCGGCTTTCAACACATCATAACCCGCAGCAACCGCCAATGGCTGACTGGCACATACCATCGCTTTCTGACCGCTTATCTCTTTTGTTCCCCAATGGGAAGCCAGCTCCATACCAGGAACTGGCTTGTCTGATATAAAACCTGCCGCTCTGCTGTTTAAGCCCAAAGCTGTTGTAAACACGCCTGCCGATCCCCACTTTAAAAAGTCTTTTCTATCCATGAGTCTTCATTAAGGAGTTAAAGCAATTATTTTGTGAAGATGTGCCCGTACTTCTTCCACTGTGCTGCGTGCTTCTGTCAGCGGATACGGATGTATACCGGTTTGCCTGAGTTGCGCCGCTTTTGCTTCATTAAAGCCGCCATCCATCGTCATATACTGCCCCCAGGCGCCGGGACCGAATCCCCCCGTGGCATTGAGTATCCTCACATGCTCCCGAAAACTATCCGGCCAGATATACTGGAACTTAGCCAGGCCATTTAACCAGGACCCACAACTCACTACCCTGATAGCAGGATAAGTTTTCACGGCTTGTTCCACGGCCTTCAACATCGTTGTCAAAAAATGATGCAGCTGATCAAATGGTGATCCGGGTTGATAGGCATTTACCAGGTGAAGCGCCAGGTGCGTATTATCATCATGAATGGTGTACCACCAGCAATGAAATTCTTTTGACGGGAAATGATAATTATCCTGAAAACGTTCCTTCAAAACAGGATATAGCAAATGCATACAGTCATGGGTCATTCCCGGAAGTTGTTCTTCTCCGGAACACTGATCCAGTCTTTTGATCAATTGGTGTTGTAGTGGAATCCAACCAGGTATCTCCGTTTGTTTTACTACATCAATTACACGTGTGTCCAGTGTTATCAACCGGCCAATCCAGGCACAATTCATGAGTGCTTCCAATGTGGTTGTTCCCTTCTCCATTTTCATCGTCCACGCATGTTCCAGCATCAGGGGAACAACATTTGCTACATATTTTTCAAAGGGCGCATACATACCGGAAATACTATCGGCAAACTCCTTTGGCGGATATCTCAATATTTTATTTTCCTGCATGTTGTATCAACAATTAATGGGTGATGCGATCCTACTATTTTCACTGGTCAACAAAGTCATTGACTTTTGGGCGCAACAAACCAAGCTGGATAATAATAGCCACCAGCACAACCCCGCCCAGCATGGCAAAGCTTTTGCCCAGGTTACCTTCGTCTGTTGATCTGCCCAACAGATCAGTAATAAATGCGCCAGCGAAAACACTGACCATATTCATCATGCCATACGCGGTTGCCCTGTATTTTGACGACACAAACTGGCAAAGAATAGGCATATTATTCGCATCGAACATCCCGTATCCAAAACCAAAACAAAATGCCGCGCCAATTACATGGAAAAGTGTATGTCCGAATCCCAGGAACAATAAAGCCGGGATAGTTAATGCAAGACCAATTGCACTGGTATAAATTCTACCCTTGTGATTTTTTTGTGCCCAACGATCAGATAAAATACCGCCGAAGATGACACCTACAAAAGAAGAAAAAGCAGTAGTGATAGTAGACAACGGTCCTGCCAATGTCATATCAATATTCAGATTTTGTGCAAACAGTGTAGGCAACCAGTTTTTAATTGCCCAACCCGGTACGCTCGGTGCAGTAAAGCAAAAGAGGATCACCCAGAATGAAATATTGGTAAACAGTAGCCCTAATCCTTTCAGGATTGGTGGCTTGCTTTGTGGTATTCCAAAACCAAGACTATCTATCTCCTCATACGCACCTCTTTTTTCTTTTAAAAACAAGATCAATATGCCCGCGTAAATAATACCAACGATGCCAAAAGTATGAAATGCCTGTTGCCACGAAAAGGAAGCGGCCATTGTAGCACCAAACCCGCCTAATGCCTGTCCCATGTAAAGACCGGTCATGTGAATACCGATGGCTAATGATCTTGTTTTGGGACTATGGAAATCAGCGATCAGCGATAACCCCGCCGGAATATACAGTGCTTCACTTATTCCCATGACAGCCCTCAACCAGTACAGTTGATTAAAAGTGGTGGCGTACCCCATTAAAAAAGTCACCACTGACCATACAAACAGACTTCCGACGATCAGCCATTTCCTGTTGACCTTATCCGCGATAAGGCCGGAAAACGGACTTACGAAACCATAGATCCAAAGGAAAATGGCCATCAGGTAACCGAAGTTGGCAGCGGATTGCAGTTCAGCAATATCCATTTGCATAGCGGGCTTCATCGTGGAAAGCATTTGCCTGTCCATATAGTTCAGCAAGGCTACTACCCACAATAATGCAACTAACAACCACTTATAATTCTTTGCGTTTTTCATTTTCCCGTTATATAAATATTGCTATACAATCGTTCATTGACCCGGTATTATTTACCCGGTAGTTTCCCTAATAATAGCTGGGGTGTACGTACGCCCGCCCTGATTTCACCACTGGGTATTATCACATCATTTCCCCAGGCAACGGCCACCGTGGTAACCGGTGTTTCAAAAGGAATGGAGCCTGCCACAGACCAGACATCTGTTGCTGTATTATAAACCAGTATTTCGTTGCTGAACCCCGGATGGGTTGATTGCAACCGGATTCTTTGTTCTATCAGTGCCTGTTTTTTCACCGGATCTTTTTCACGTCCGGTGGCAGCGTTCAGGGTTTCCGACTGATGAAACGTTGTTCCTTTATCTCCGCCAAACAGGAATATAGATCCCTGCGCTGTTCCGATACCCGTACCGGCACATAAACTATAAGGCATGGATCTTTTTTCTTTCCATGATTGCGTTAGCAGATCAAACATATATACGGAAGTATATAGCTCACTAATGCCATCCGCATTCTTTTTCCGGCCACCCATCAGGTAAACGCCGGGATGATCACCACCGGGTTGAACAATGAGCACCATATGTGATACCGGTTTCGGAAGAGTGGGTAATTTTGTCCAACCCGCAGTTGTATGGCGGAGGTCCAGTGAGTAAAAATTGTCTGAAACGCCATTTACTGTTTCACCACCTGCAAAATATACGTTGTTACCATCAGCGGATGCAGCACCGTTTGTAATAGCTTCCGGCAGATCCGGCAAGCTTTTAACGACTGCCTTTTCAGTTGCAATATCCCATTGCAATAAATATACTTTGTTACTTATTCCGTTTTCATTTTCGCCACCGGCATATAATACTCCCTGCGGGGTACTACAACTTGCCGCATAGGCAACCGGTGCAGGAAGTTTGAAGGTTTCCTTCTGCAATAATGGATGCTGCCCACTTCCTGCATAAACAAATCCTTCATCGTAATATTTTTTCTTTCCACCTTCCCAGGGCATACTTTCCGGAAAGTTTGCCCCGCCGGCAACGAGCAGTATGCCACCATATAAACCAGCAACAGGGCCTGCAACGCCCAATGACCGGGAGCATCCGTTGCCAGGCGGCAATTCACCGGCTATGGTCCATTTGATTGACTTATCGCCTGTTTGCTGCGCCGGAGATAGCAGGGAAGAACCCATGAGTAATAATATTAACTGAATTGTTAAGCGATTCATTTTTAAAAAGATTAACCGTAGCCGCCTAGTGGGAGGAGAAGCTACTAAAGTTAAGTTGCTCCGTATCCTGCTGAAATAATTCAAACTGTCCGGCAGACATATTTTTAACGGGTAAACGAAATTCTCCGCAATCCATTCCTATCAATTTCATATAGGCTTTACCGGTAGCAATGCCACCGTATTTACCCAACAGCCTTATCATATCAATGGATTGTTGTTGAAGATCGCTGGCTTTCTTCATATCGCCTTCCTCAAATGCTTTCATCAGGCTGAGGTATAGTGGTGCAGCGTAATTAAATGTACTCCCTACCGCGCCTTTAGCCCCCACAGCCAGGGCGGGTAGCATGTTTTCATCTCTTCCCCAGAGCATGTCATATCTGCCACTGTTAAAATTCATGCAGGAAAGGAAATCCATAAAGTCTTCATGTGTATATTTAATACCGCAGAAATTGGATATACGTCCATCTACTTCTTTCAACAGATCTATCATCTGGAAATTAACGCCTGTCAAAACAGGAATATGATAGTAATAGAATGGCATATCAGGAACGGATGCGGCTATTGCAGCACAGGCTTCTGCCAGCATTGCAACGTTTGCCGGCATAAAATAAAAGGGCGCTGTAAAAGAAACCCCGTATAATCCGCATTGCTTTGCATGTTTTGCCAGCTCTATACCATCGGTGATGCTGGTACCTCCCACTAAAGTCATTACTTTAAATGAAGGATCATCACTCGTGCACTTCGCCCAGGCTTCCGCTACGGCCATTTTCTCCTGGGTTGTCATGGAAACACCTTCTCCTGTAGACCCACATATAAAGGCGCCCGAAACACCATTATTTTTGAGTAGTTGATAATATCCAGGGATCAAAGACAGATTTAATGAGCCATCCTTTTGCATGGGTGTGAAGGGAGCCGCTATTAATCCTTTTAATTGTTCAAATTGCATATCGATGGATTGAATAAATAAATGTTCATTATAATAAAAAAGTCTTAAAAACCGGGGCTACAAATGAGCCCCGGTATTCTTCATTGTTCCCGCCTACTAAATAAACTGAATGTTGAATTTATTTATCACCGGCTAACTGAAACCTATCTATAGCCGGGGTTTTGTTCCAACAATCTGTTATTTGTTAACGATGTCTGGTCAACCGGCCAAAGCAGCCGGCCCGCCGGATCACTGTTGGCAAACTGGGATACAGGTATATGGTTGTAAACAAAGGTGTCCCCCATTCTTCTGAGATCATACCATCTCTTCCCTTCAAATATAAATTCCAGTAAACGTTCTTTTAAAATGGCTTCTTTGCTGTTTGCATCTATAGCCTGGTTAGGATAGCCCTGGATAGCCACGTCATAATTAGCACCAAAGGCTCTTTGCCGTACCTGGTTTATTTCACCCGCAGGATCTTCCCCAAGTATCACTTTTGCTTCTGCCAGCAATAACAAGAGGTCAGCATACCGGTAAATGGGATAGTCATTGGTATATTGACGGCTACCTGCATTATTCTCTCCGGAAAATTTCTTTACAAAGGCTCCTTTTATCACCATTGTATCTGCAGTGGGTCTTTTTGATATATCAATACTATATCCTGGCTGAATGGTAGCCAGCTTCCTGGAATCTTTATCATCAAACTGGCGGAAAGTTGATATTAGTACCGGTGCCCGTAATAAGCCACCCCAGTTATCTTTTATCCCATCATTCATTTTCCTGTTTTGGGCAGAATCATAAAAATTAGAGATAAGACTTGTTTGCGGAACAAATGAAGAAGGTATAAATGCTATTGTGGCTTCGTTGAGCTGATAACGGGATGCAAAAATAATTTCACCGTTTCCTTTGACAGAAAAAACGTCTGTAAAATTTGGCAATAACGTTAACGCGGGTACGTTAGTTTCAATATCTGTCAGTGCTGTTTTTGCAACCGTCGCATCCGCACTACCACCACCTCTTGCACTGGTCCACAGGTATACTTCTCCTTTCAGCATTAAGGTAGCCGCCTTTGACCAGAATGATTTATTATTCTTGAAACTGTAATCTGTACCAAAGCTGTTTACAGAATTATCAATATCACTTTTAATCAACGTTATTACATCCGCTTCACTGGAAGGGGCTTTTGCCAAACCGGAAACATCGGTAATAGAGATAACCGGATCTGTTTGAATGACTACTTTACCCCATGACCGGAGCAGTTGAAAATAATAGAACGCCCGCATACCATAAGCTTCCCCCAGGTAATAGTTTTTAAAACTGGCAGACACCAAATCATCAGTAGCACTAAGCTTGTTGATCAACAGATTCAACTGATCAATATTAAAATAGAGGTTGCCAAAATTGCTGACACCCGGAAAAGACGGATCTAATGTTTGCGACCACATTACTTCAAGTCCCTGGCTGGACTCCCCCGTAAATGTAGCACCAATACCCGGTTCAGTGCCAAAAACATCGGATCTCATTTCTCCGAGAAACTGAAAAACTCCATTATCGGTTCTGAACCTGGCATGTACACCGGTAACAAACGCGTCTACCTGATCAGAGGTTTTCCAGTAACTGGCATTACTGATCGAACTAACCGGCACCAGATCTAAATTTTTTGCGCATCCGCTTACTAAAAGTAGTATCCAGCTCCCCGTGATGATTAATATATTCCTTTTCATGATTGTTACATTTGATGTGTTAAAAAGAAACCTGTACGCCTACGACAAATGTTTGCGGTGTTGGATAAGTACCCTGGTAAATACCATTAATAGTAGTTGTACCGGGTGCTACAGGAGGTTCCGGTGTAGGACCGGTGAACTTCGTAACATAAAACAGGTTGTTAGCGTTACCAAACACTCTTGCCTGTGAGAGTATTTTTGTTTTTTCTAACAGTGATTTTGAAAAATCATATGATAAAGTAAGTTCCCGGCAGGCGAGATAATCACCTTTCTCATAAAACCGGGAGTTATTACCATTCAGGACAGCGCCTGCGGCATTGCCCCTGGTGTAGTTCTTCTTGCCCTGGGGAGCGGCCCTTTGGTCAGCAGAATAAACTTTAGGAATGTCAGCATTGGTATTTTCCGGAGACCAGGCATCTTTTTGCATTTCCAGGTAATTAAATGTTCCCTGGTAGTTTCCCAGTGTTCTTGCTACGAGGTCATTGTAAACGGTATAACCCAGTGCGAATTCAAATCTTGTATACAGCGTAAAACCTTTGTATGATAAGGTGGTTGAAAATCCGCCTGTCCATTTAGGGTTGATATTACCCAGGTACACCTGGTCCTTTGTATTGATGGTATCATTACGATCAACATCCAGCCAGTTAACATCGCCGGCAGTGATTCTTCCCAGGTTATTGGCATTCAGGGGAAGGTTAGGTCCTACAATTTTAGCAATGTCGTCATATCTTGAACCGGCTACCTTCGCTACTTCCTGATCATCTTTAAAAATGGATACCTGTTTGTAGCCATAAATTGCACCTAAAGGTTGTCCTTCCTGTAAGCCACCTACCCAAATAACCTGTCCTGATTTAGGATCATACACCTGTATCCCGTTTTGCCTGTTGTGTTCATTTCCGTTATAAGGAAGTTTGAGGATCTTATTTTTAACAAAAGATCCATTGACTGCCACATCCAGTTTTAATCCGTTTGGATTGTTGATGATATTCGTGTTTAAAGTAACTTCATATCCTTTGTTCTGTAAAGTCCCCAGGTTAGTTTTCACCGCTGCAAAGCCAATATAGCTGGGCAATGTAAGGTCCGTTAACAGGTTGCTTGTTCTTCTGTCGTAATAATCAAATAATATACTAACCCTGTCTTTCAGCAGTCCGATATCAAGACCGGCATCGATGGTCTTACTTTTTTCCCATTGCAGCTCACTGGTAGCCAGGGAAGTATTCAGGAAGCCGCCGTTTCCGTTGTAGTTACCCTGGGAAGCATACACACCCTGAACATCGTAGGGCCCTATGCCGGCAATATTACCATTCACGCCATAACTAATACGCGGTTTTAATGTGGATATGACATTAGCAATACGGCTGTCCTGGAAAAATTCCTCGTTGTGAACATTCCAGCCAGCGGACATACCCGGGAAATATCCGCGTCTTTTATCTTTTGACAGGTTGGAAACGCCATCACTTCTTAAAACTGCTGACAATAAATACTTTTGGTTATAGTCATAAGTCAACCGGCCAAAATAAGAAATGATACTGTTCTGCGTACGTTGGCTCCGGTTGCCATTACCGGCCACAAAGGTGGTAGAGGCATTCACGGTAGGAATATCATCTGTCGGCGCATTCGTACCGGATACGATGGATAAATAGTTCTTCAGTGTATAAGATTCTGCACCCAGCATCACACCAATATTGTGACGCTGTTTAATGCTCTTGGTATAGTTTATTATTCCATTGTAAGTCTGTTGAAAATCCCTTACTAATGAAGAAGATGCAGGCCGGGAAACATTGGCATTCGCACTCGTGAGCGGACCTGTATTTATTTGCGTGTATGTTTGCGTGGCTTTGGTAAAGGACTGGTTGATCACTTCCTGTAAGTAGATACTACCAGATGCATTGATATACAAACCTGGCAACAGGTCCCATCTTACCGCAGCTTTGGCCGTGATCCTGTTAACCTCGTTGCTTCTTACCTGCTTGTCCAGCCAATACAGTGGGTTACCATCATTGATACCATTACCCGGATTGGGCAGGGTTTTGGCGGAATCTATCCATGGATTAAACGTAGGCCAGATCGTATTATTCCGGTAAAGGTTATTTACTTCTGAACCATTCACACCTAATTGAGAGGAAGTGGACAGGTTTGTACCACCACTTACTTCTATATTCGGTTTCACTTTATAAGATCCGTTTATATCGCCTGTAAATCTTTTGTAGCCAGAACCTACCACTACGCCATCTTCTTTATAATAATCGAAGCTGCTGAAATACTTACCCTTTTCATTGCCACCCATGGCGCTGATATAATGGTTCTGTGTATGTGTGTTTCTGAAGATGATATCGTTTACCTCTCCCCCATGATCTTTGAAAACGATGATACCACTGGGGTTGGAGGCAGGATCAGGGCCGTAAGGATCACTAACGGTATCCCATCCCATTGTTAACAGGTTAGTCATAGCCGGTCCGTAAGGGCGGATATCAAAAGAGGCCTGATCAGAAGCGATGTTTAAGCCAAAGCCCCTTGTGTTGTTGGCGGTGGTACGGCTGATACCGGAATTTAAGTTGCCCAGGCGGTTATAATAAATGTAATCTCTTGCGCCCATGTATGCATAATCGGCCCGGCTTTTATTATATCCGCTGACAAACCTGTAATTTATTTCACCCTTACCTGCTTTTCCCTGTTTGGTAGTAATGAGGATAACGCCGTTGTTGGCCCTTGCACCATATATAGCAGTAGAAGCCGCATCTTTCAAAAGTTCAATGGAAGCAATGTCTCCTGTTGCAATATCATTAAAGGGTCTGATGATCCCATCTACTACCACCAGCGGTGCGCCGGGGCTATTGATAGAAGCGCCGCCTCTCAACAGGATCACCGGGGCGGCTCCTGGCTGGCCGGTACTGTTTACCACCTGTAAACCGGATACTGTTCCCTGTAGTGCGCTCCCTACGTTAGCCCGGGGAGCGTTGGCTAATACCTGGTTGTCGAGTTTGGCGATGGCACTGGTAATATTTCTCCTGTTTTGTGTTCCATATCCTACCACTACTACTTCGCCCATTTTCTGTACGTCTGCTTCCAGTTTGATATTGATTTCCGGTTTATCCGTTACAGGTATTTCCTGCGAGAGGTAGCCGGTATAGCGGACCACCAATGTCTCACCGGGATTCACCTGTAGGGAATAGCTACCATCAGGCAATACCTGTGTACCCCTGTTGGTACCTTTTACACCGATGCTGGCTCCTGGTAGAGGTGCCTGATCTTCCTGGGCGACAACACGGCCGGAGATCTTTCTTGTCTGTGCCATCACAGTGGCTACATGACATAAGCCTATAAGAAGTAGAAGGCCTATTTTCTGGTTGATAAATAATTGCTTCATAACGGATGTTTATGCTTTTCTAACGTATTATGTATTACATAATGCATAGTAAATGTAAGGAAGAATTAGATATTTCCAAAAATATTTTTATCTTTTTCTTTTGTAAAATCCTGTTTACATTTGACCGCAGCGGATGGCATGCCAGCTAAATCCATTTTTTAAAGAATTAATTAAGTACGACATAACATGAGTGCCCTGGAAATAAAACAAAGTTTGCAAACGATTGATACAAGTTCACTGGTAGATAAAGTAGAACGCAAACTCATTGAACTACTGATCAGCAAAGACTTTAAAGTAGGCGACCCCATTCCAAAAGAAGTGGAATTATCAGATATTCTGGGTGTGAGCAGAACGGTGGTAAGAGAAGCTCTCAGCAGGCTTAAAACGGTGGGGCTGATAGAAACAAAAAAGAAACGCGGTGCGGTACTGACCAACCCAAACCTCACGTCCCTGCTGGAAAAGAGCATGTATCCCGAGATCATGGACAAAACCACCCTGCGGGATATATTTGAACTCAGACTGGCGCTGGAAATAGGAATGGCCGACTTTATCATGGAGCGGGTCACCAAAAAAGATATCGCCGAACTGAAATCAATCGTTGCCAATGAACCAACAATAGCTGATCAACACCTCTTCCAGATAGAACAGGAGATCAGGTTTCATGGCAAACTATATGAAATAAGCGGCAACGGAATGCTGAAAAGATTTCAGCAGATGCTACTCCCCGTCTTTGATTACGTGCACCACAGCGGCCTGTTGAAGAAAATGCCGAAGTCGAGGAAGTTCGTATCACACAAAGGCATTGTGGATATTATTGAAAACGGTTCCGCAGAGATGCTGCGCAATGCTATGCGCAATCACCTGGAAAACCATTTTGCCCGGATATTTGAGTGAGCTGTTTGTCATCACTACTTAATAGCACCAAATAAATCATTGAATGCTTCTGTCATGGAAGGGTGCGTATAAATCGCATCACGTAAGGTAGTATATGGTACATCCGCCTGCATAGCCAACTGCACAAGATTGATCATTTCAACGGAAGCTGCGCAGAAAAGTGTACACCCCAGTATCCTGCCGGTATCCGCTGCTACCACGGCTTTCAGCAGTCCTTCTGTTTCCTGCAATATCCTTGCCCTCGGAATAGCCGCAGCGGGAAGTCGCGCTACTTTAACCGCCAGCCCTTTTTCACGGGCTTCCTTTTCACGCAATCCTACATGCGACAATGGCGGCGTAATAAATGTGGTAGATGACACATATTTTCTGTCAGCCACCGAACGTTGACTACTACCAGATAGCTGATCCTTTATAATGCGAAAATCATCCAGTGAAATGTAAGTGAACTGCGGCCCTCCGTTGATATCACCCACCGCCCATATATGCGACACATTGGTACGGAGAAAAGCATCTGTTTTAATAAATCCGCGTGCATCTGTTTCAATACCCGCAGCAGCAAGATTCAATCCGTCTGTTGCAGGTACCCTGCCCGTAGCCAGCAGTATGGCGTTGGCATCCAGCTTCACGGTATTTCCCGCTGCATTCCGGCAGATCACTGTTGATATGCCCACATCTCCCGTAGTAATAATTTCTTCGGTCATCATGCCGGATAAAATCCTGATCCCCTTATTCTCCAATACAGTTATCACTGCCTCCCGGATATCATCATCTTCACCCGGCAGAAAAACAGGACCATTGTTCAATACCGTAACAGCCGATCCGAATTGTGCATACATAGACGCATACTCCAACCCGATAAAACCTGCACCAATTATAACCAGCTTCTCCGGCAACTCCTTCCGATCCTGTAAAGAAGTGCTGGTATAAACAATTCTCGATCTCTCCAATCCCTTTATGGATGGCACATTTGGCGTAGTACCTGTATTAATAAATATCTTCGCTGGCGTAAACAATATTTCTTCTTTGGTATCATGCAGTACCACCTTTACTTCCTGCGCCGATACAAACGATGCTTTCCCCGTATATACGTGCGCGTTAGGCGTATCATTCACCATGGAAAAATTCTTCTTACGCAAAAAGGCGGTCAGCTCATCCTTTGTAGCAATAGCATTTGTATACGGTACTTTCCGCTCTGCACTCACCACCAGCGATTTGGTAGGAATACAGGCTATATTAATACAGGTACCGCCGTACATTTTTTCCGATTGCTCCACCAGGGCCACCTTCATTCCCTGCCTGCCCATATAGGCAGCTAATGTTTTGCCTCCCTTACCGAAGCCAATAACGAGTGCATCTACTTTCTGTGATTGGGCCATTGGAGTTGAATTTTTTGAAGATTATAATGATAGTAATTTAAGCTTTTTTATTATGGTATCTGGCGCTTACACCTCATTCAAAAAATCAGTAATAGATTGTTCTGTAGGGAGCTCCAGCTTCTTCCGGAGCCGGTAACGCCGGATTTCCACCCCACGCGGGGATATAGCCATCAACTGCGCTATTTCCTTAGTGGATAATTTCAATTGCAGGTAAGCGCACACTTTTAAATCGCTATTGGAGAGCGCAGGAAATTTACCCTTTAATTTCTTCAGGAAATTATTATTTATCTCATCAAAATGCGAAGCAAATTGTTCCCAGTTGGCATTATTCTTTTCTACATCATTCAAGAGTAGCAAGGCATTTTTTATCTCCGGATTATTACCATTCTTTTTATACACATTCGCTAAAATATCCTTCACTTTCACCAGGGCGTCACCTCTTTCCACCAGGTGCATGGATGCATCAGCGAGGGCATTATTTTTGAAATGGATTTCCGTCGCCAGCTTTTCGTTTTGCAGCTTAATAATTTCCTTCTCATTTTTTTCCAGCTCCAGCTGATGAATATATTTCAGTCGGTTTTGTTCATCATCAAACTTTAACTGCTGCCGCCGCAGATTTCTTTCCTGCCAACGGTGCAGCAAATACAGCACCGCCAAGAACAGCAGGCCGTAAGCAATATATGCCCATATGGTTTTATACCATGCCGGTTTTACAACAAAGCTATACGTAATGGTGTCCGACTCATGCCCCAGGTTATCATGCGCTTTCACTTTGAAAGTATAGGACCCATCCGGTAAATTGGTATAATCCTTTTCAGATTTAGACGACCAGGCAGACCACCTGTTCTCGAAGCCTTCCAGCTGATAGCTGTATTCAATATTATTCTGCAACCCATAAGAAGGGGAACTGTATTCAAAATGGAAAGAATTGTACTGCTTGGGCAGTCCCGCAATTTCCGTATCATCCTGCCGGTACACTGCGCCGGATTTCTGATGAAAGTAGCCGCCGAAAATAATACTGTCCGATTTCCCAAATGCCTTTACCTGTCCCAGCAACACCTTCACCACTGGTTTATTGCCGGTATACTTTTCGAAGTTAAGATGTATAACCCCTTTCTCCGACCCGATAAAAATATTCTCTTTGTTAAAAGGATAAATATTTTCAAAACCCAACAGGATCTTGCCGTTTAATTCAGGAATATAGGTAATGGAAAATGGTTTATCACCCGCAGGCGTATTGAAATTGACCACGCCTACTTTTTTGCCGCTGCAAAACCAGATGTTACCGTCTGCATCTTCATTCAGGTAGCGGATTTCCATATCGCCGAAGACCGGCGTCAGAAAGGCGGATGGCACAAAGCGGCTGATGGCGGCATCAAATTCATACACACCTTTTCCGGTACAAAAAACCACCCTGTTCTTTATTTTAAACACATAATTACTCAACGCGGAAGGTAGCCCCGCGCTGTCTGTAAATAATTGCGAGGTCAATCTTTTATTATCGGGAGATAACTGTAACCGATATACGCCGCGATATGGATGCGATGCCCAGATATTATTATTGTTATCAATTTCCAGGAAACGGATAGACTCTTGTATCCCCTCGATCTCTCCTTTATCAATAAATTTATCCTGGTTAAATTCCAGCATCTTCAAACCATTGTAAGTACCCACTAAAATATTTTTAGCAGGAAAGACCGATGAAATGGGCTTAAACAACCACGCCCCCGTACCATACGACAACGGCACACCTGTATTATTCTCTATCACTGCGCTGCCTACATGCTGTCCCATTAAGATCCGCCGGTTCACTTCATCAAACCGCCACACTTCTCCTTTACTGTTCCTGATACGCGTAAAATTGCCCTTTGAAAAACTGAGATCGCCTGTTGTACCGGAAAGCGGTACGTAGTAAGCGCCTTCAGAGGTGGCAATATATAACTGGTTGTTATTAATCCTGGTGGAGTAACCCGACAACTCATTCGTTTTATTCGGGCTGATATATTTAATTGCAGCATTGTAGGCGATAAAGCTGATACCATTATTCAGCCCCGCCCACAAATTCTTATCCTTATCTAAAAAAACGCTCAGTACATTATTATTCAACAATCCTTCCGTCCGGGAGATCTGCTGCACAATACGTCCGTGGAAATCCATTACCAGGCATCCTTCTGTAGTGGTACCGATCACAAATTCACCCTCGTTCATCCGGGCAGATACAATCACACCACTATTGCTCAAAGCATTATTCTTATCCAGTTGCATTTTTTTGAGGGTGTCATTATGCAAAAGGTACATGCCATCGTACTGGGTGTTGATCAACAGACTATCTCCATCCAGCCCGATGATCCCCGAGATCAGTGCCTCAATGGGTTTTGCGGTAATATTGACGGGAACCCATTCATGATTTTTAAATTGCAGCAGGCCATTGTTCTTGTCCTGGGCAAAAAGTTTATCACCCACTTTTTTCATGTACATCCAATCGTCCGGGTACACTTTGATACTGTTATTCTTATACTCCAGGATACGGTCTGACGCCTGGAAGAATACCGATTCTTTAAAGATTTCGATCCGCCAGATATCCGCCAACTTATTCTGTGACCTGGGAATCAGGTTCTTTAAGGAAGTGTAAGTGAGGTTACCATTGATACCCGGCGCAAAAAAACCGATTTCGTCCTGCCCACCTGCATAGATCCTGTCATCCTCATCTGTGGCGAGCGCCCGCACAATT
This sequence comes from Chitinophaga sp. MM2321, assembly GCF_964033635.1. Classification (NCBI taxonomy): domain Bacteria; kingdom Pseudomonadati; phylum Bacteroidota; class Chitinophagia; order Chitinophagales; family Chitinophagaceae; genus Chitinophaga; species Chitinophaga sp. MM2321. Next base: position 570,628 of record NZ_OZ035533.1, on the reverse strand, counting down.
GTTTTATTAGGCAGCGGGTATACTTTCCAATGGCTGCCATCATAGGTAAGCATACCTTCATTGTTGGCAAAGTACATAATACCCCGGCTATCCTGCTTTATATCCCAGGTTTGGGTACCTGCCAGGAAGTCACTTTTGCTGTAATTTATTATTTGAGGCAGTCCGATTGTATTCTGTCCCGACACCTCCAAAGCGCAGGAGAAAAACAAGATAACTAGCCAACAGATTCTCATGGGATAACAGCTGTTTTTGGTGGTGATGTAGTAATGATGTAGTTAATATTTATTAGTAATCAATTGATTAGATAATTATGATGCAGTAGAGATGTAGTCTTCTTTCTTGCCTCGTGTAATAGATACCGTAATTTTAGACCGCAACCAATTTCAGCATAATTTATTAAATATTACTGACACATCAACCATTACCGGCCAGAAAAATAAGGCCAGGACGTTCCCGAATGAAATATTCTCAAAATTAAAAATCACGTATGAAAAAAGTCGTTTCCAGCATACTTGTGCTGCTACTGTTATTATTCACTACTGTGTCTTGGGCGCAAAACAAATCGGTTACCGGCAGGGTGACTGATGAAAAGGGAGACCCTATTCCCGGCGCTTCCGTTTTTGCCAGGGTTACCAGAACTGCCGTGGCAGCCAATGTAAATGGTGAGTTCCGTATCGCCATTGGTCCCGGAGAAAAAATGCTGGTGATCACCGCCATTGGTTATACACAACAGGATGTACTGATTACAGATGGTCCGCTTACCGTTGCTTTGCAACCCTCCTCCAAAGAGTTGGGCGAAATAGTGGTGGTTGGATATGGTACCCAAAAGATCACTAAAGTATCCGGCGCTATCTCCATGGTGAAAGGAGCAGATATTACCAACCTACACCCGGCAAGACCGGAAGAAGCCCTTCAGGGAAGAGCTTCCGGCGTCAGCATTATTCAAAGCGGCTCTCCCGGTGCTAAACCAACGGTATTGATCAGGGGTATTCCTTCCTTTAAAGGAACAGACCCGCTGGTGGTGATAGATGGGGTGCAGCAATCACTGGATGACCTGAATGCTCTTAATGCCGCCGATATTGAATCCATGAATGTGTTGAAAGATGCTGCTACCACTGCCATCTTTGGTGTAAAGGGCGGTAATGGTGTTATTGTAGTAACGACCAAGAGCGGCAGAAAAGGCATGAAAAATGAAATATCCGTCAATGCTAACTATGGCATCCAGGAAGTGCTGAAAACGATTGGTGTATTGAATGCTTCAGAATACGCCGGCATGATCAATGAAGGAAGCGTTGCTGCCGGTGGTAATATCATCTTCCCCGATCTCTCAAAAATGGGTGTTGGCACCGACTGGCAGAAAGAAATATTTCACCAGGCGCCCGTACAGAATTATAACATCAGCTCCAGAGGCGGCAGCGATAAAGTAACCTATTTCCTTTCAGCTGGCTACATGGGACAGGATGGGATCGTAGGCGGTGGCAGTAAATCCAACTTCAACAGGATTAACGGTACGGCCAATCTCTCTGTTGATCTGTCTCCCAAATTGAAATTCATCCTCAACACCAGCTATGCTAATCTCAGGAGTAAAGGAATACAGGAAAACTCCTTTAACTCTATCATAGGAAGTGCGCTGAACTTTGATCCTACGGTATCCGTATTAAATATGGTTCCTAATACGACCGGAAAATATGGTTTCAGTAATCTTCTCTTATCAGAAATATTTAACCCGCTGACCAAACTGGATAATACCTATAATACTTCCAATGGTAATAAACTGTATGGTAAAGCAGAGTTGCAATATGAAGTGATAAAAGACCTGAAACTAACCGGCCGGTTTGGTTATACCAATTGGGATCAGACGGGTAGAAGCTTTACCCCGCTGGTGTTCTACGGCCCCCTGAATGTGGAAAACACCATGAATGCAGATGGTTCTACGGTCGTGATTAAAAATGGACTGGGCGGTATTTCTTCCAGCGCACATAACAGCGTGAATCAATATAAGAACAGTGCATTCAGTTTTGCCGCTGAAACATTTGCCAACTACAACTTCAACATACACCAGGATCATAATTTTGAAACGGTGGCCGGTTTTTCTATGTCAAAATCTACCAGTAACGGTATTAATGGCACCGCACAGGATGTGCCTTACAACTCCTGGACCTTTGCCGATCTGACAGCAGCTACCGGTACCAACAGCGCGGCGGTAACGTATTTCCGCGATACCGTTATTAATGGTGTGGCTACACAGGTACGTGATCCACGCGGCGATGTAGCGGCTAATCTCAATGCCAGGGGGATGGGAAGTTATCATTCTGCGCGGAGAAACCTCTCTTACTTTGGCAGAATAAACTACGATTACAGGGAGAAATACCTGGCATCCTTTACCGCCCGGCGCGATGGTTCCTATGCATTCGGACCTGATAATAAATTTGCCACCTTCCTCTCCGGCTCCGCAGGCTGGATAGCTTCCAATGAAGCTTTCTTCCGGTCCGATCTCATTAGTTACCTGAAGATCAGAGGTAGCTATGGTACAGTAGGAAATGAAAACGTAGATCCGCAATTCGTTAGTATTGTTACCGGCGGTCCCAATTACGGGGATGCTAACAATAACGGCTATACGTTTGGTAATACCTTTATACCTGGTTCTACAGTGGGCTCTTACGCCAATCCGGGACTAGCCTGGGAAAGGCAGCAGCAATCCAATATAGGATTTGACATCTCCTTCTTCAACAATAAACTCTCCCTGACAGCAGATTATTACGAGAAGAAGGTAAACGGGATCCTGTTTGTTCCTTCTGTATCCCTGTACCTCGGCGCGGCACAGGTGCCGAGTACTAATATCGGTTCCACAAAAAGCAGTGGTGCAGACATGACATTAAGTTATGCAGATAAAATTGGCAGCGACTTTACGTTCAATACCGCTGTTACTTTTACTTCTTCCAAAAACCTGGTTACAGGTACCAATACAGACAATACCGCTACTATTGCCGGTGGCAGTTATTTCAATGGTCAGGCGCAAACCGTTACCAGGTTTGAGAAAGGCGGCATACCCGGTTACTTCTACGGATTTAAAACCGATGGCTTATTCCAGTCCACCGCAGATATTGCCAAAGCACCCCTGCAAAGCGGCGCGCAACCCGGCGATATAAAATTTGTAGATATAAATGGTGATGGTGTTATCAACGATCAGGATAAAACAAAAATCGGTAATCCTTTCCCGAAATTTACCATGGGCTGGAATTTATCATTAGGCTACAAAAATTTCGATCTCAATATATTCACCTATGCCTCTGTAGGCAACGATGTATACCGGGCGTATGAAAGGAACATGAACTATACCAATAAGTTCAGGGATATACTGGACAGATGGACCGGACCAAACAGCACCAACGACGCCAGGCATCCGAGATATTCTTTTACCGATGGTAACAGTAATATCAGGGTATCCGACAGGTATGTGGAAGATGGTTCCTTTATCAAAATCAAAAATATACAGTTAGGCTATACAATTCCCACTACTATTTTCCAACGGGCAGGATTCAAACAGGTACGCATATACGTACAGGCCAAGAACGCCTATACGTTTACCAGATATTCCGGTTACGATCCTGAAATAGCAGGCGGCATCATGGATACAGGTGTTGACCGCGGCGCATATCCACAGGCCAGAACATGGTCATGCGGTATTGATTTCAAATTGTAGTGCTTACCTAAAAATGACGAAAATGAAAAATATCATACAGCTATCAGGCTTCCTTCTTTTCCTTGTAATGATCACCTCCTGTAAGAAGTGGGTAGATTACGATCCTCATGATGATTATAAAGTAACGGATCTGGACTATTTAAAATCAGATGCCGATTACAAAAGCATGGCGGTGAGCGTCTACTCCCCCATCCAGTGGCTGAATCAGGCAGTACCCATCGGCGACATCGCCTCAGATAACGCGGTGGCTGGTGGCGAAAATGCGTCTGATGTATTGGGGCTTCAACAGATTGATGATTACACCCTCACCCCCAACAATGATTATCTCACAGAAATATGGACCTCTGCTTACGAAGGTATCAACAGGGCCAATTATTTAGATCAGTATAAAGCAACAAACCCCGGTGGTGCTACTGTAGATTTTCCTGGTAAAGATGCGCTCTACGGAGAAGTATATTTCCTGAGAGCTTATTATTATTTTACCCTGGTAAGATTTTTTGGAGATGTACCGCTTTTTGTAGAGAAACGACTTTCCATTGCTGATTCCAGATCGCTGCAAAGATCTCCCAAAGCAGATGTATATAATCAGATAGAAACAGATTTAAACAACGCCATCGCAGTATTACCACCCACCAATCCACAGGCAGGCCGTATTACAAAATACGCCGCACAGGCCCTGCTAGGGAAGGTATTACTGTATGAAAATAAATTTGATGCCGCAGCAGCCATGTTGGAAAATGTAGCAACCGGCCCATTCTCACTGGTGCAAAACTTCGGTGACATCTTTTTACAGGGCGGCGAAAACGGGTCCGAATCTGTTTTTGAAATCCAATATTCCAACCTGTCACCTTACTACAACTGGGGCGGTGCTACCCGCGGACAAGGCAACTACGCTGTACAACAATGCGGTATCCGTGGTTTAAATGGCAGCAGTCCTTATGCACCCGGATGGAGTACCAACCTGCCTACACAGGACCTGGCAAAAGCATATGCTACCGGCGATCAGCGGAAAGCTGTTACCGTACTGGATATTGAAGCATACAAAGCAGCCAATCCCGGATTCAATATCTCTTACCAGGTTGCACCTTATAAAAATACTGGTCTTTATAATCAGAAATATCTGCCCCGCAAAGGTGAAACTTCAGGTCAGACAGAACTGAACTACCTGAATAACTTCAGAACCATCCGCTTTGCAGATGTACTGTTGATGGCCGCTGAAGCCTATAACAGGTCCACTGCACCGAATGACGGTAAAGCACAAACGTATTTAAATAAAGTACGCCGCCGTGCTTTCAATGACCAGTTGCATGATGTAACGCTCACCGGTGCTGCCTTAAAACAGGCTATATGGGATGAGCGCCGGCTGGAACTGGCCATGGAAGGAGATCGCTTTTTTGACCTTGTAAGAACAGGCAGGGCAGCCACCGTGATTACAGGTTTCAAAGCCGGAAAAAACGAGTTGTTCCCACTTCCGCAAAGGGAAATTGAGGTTTCACAATTACCGCAGAATCCAGGTTATTAACAGCCAGTCAACCGAAAAAAAAATAGCATGAAAAGACTTTCTCATATAGCACCCTTACTACTGATGCTTGTAGTTATCGCGGGTTGCACACGAAAAGCAGATGATGACATCTCCTTTTTGAAAACAGCCACGGCACCCACCGATGAAGCGGTGAACTTTAAAATCACCAACGATAACTCAGGATTGGTAACTATTACACCCCATAGTGCCGGCGCCAGTGCCTACGATATTTATTTCGGAGATGCTACCACCGAACCCGCACACATTATGCCCGGACAAAGCGCCACACATATCTATAAAGAAGGCGTATATCCGGTAAAGGTAGTAGCTACAGGTATCAGCGGTTTACAAACGGATACCACCAAACAGTTAAGCCTTTTATTCAGGGCGCCGGAAGCAGTAACAATCAACGCTACCACCGAGCAGCATGTGATCACGGTATCTGCCACCGCGCAATATGCTACCGGCGGATTCAAAGTATATTTTGGAGAAGACGCGGATGAAGTTCCGGTTACTATTGCAGCAGGTGCTTCCGCTATGCATACATATGCAACAGCCGGCGCTTACACCGTGAAAGTAGAAGCACTGAGCGGTGGCGCAGCCACTACCACCGCTACCCAGGCTATTACCATTTATGATCCGCTGGCCTTACCCATGACGTTTGAACTACCCACCGTGAATTATGCCTGGGGTGATTTTGGCGGAAGTGCTACCAGCGTTATCCCCAACCCCGCACGTACCGGTATTAACACCAGTGCTACTGTTGGTAAAATAGTAAAGAATGCGCCGGAAACATGGGCCGGTAATTATATTGTACTCAGTGCACCATTAGATTTTACAGTCAACAAAAAATTCAAGGTGAAAGTATATGCGTACAGGGTAGGCATGAGGGTATTGCTGCAACTGGAAAGAAGCGGCGACAACACTTTCCAGGAAAACCTGGAAGCCGTTACCACGGTAGCTAATACCTGGGAAGAGCTCACGTTTGATTTTTCAGGTAAGATAACAGACAACAGCAAACAACTGCAAAATGTGCTGTTCTTCCTGGACAATGGCACACAGGGCGATGGCACTAACAATTACACCCTGTTATTTGATGACATCGTATTAACTAACTAATTCAGAAAGCTACTATATGACAACACAAATAAAATTCTTTACCCGGCTTTTTGTTGCCACACTGCTTTTATTAAGCAGCTGTCAGAAAGATGATTATAAATTCGGGGAGCTGACAACGCCGTCAAAGCCGGTACTAACGGTAACGGTTGTAGGTCAGGATGCCACGCATCCAATGGGCGACGGCTCCGGAGCAGTACTGCTGGCCGTTGCATCAGATCACGCTTTCAATTACAAAGTAGATTTTGGGGATGGGCTGCCCGCGGTAATAGCTACTTCCAGCGAGTTTCAATATATCTATAAACACACGGGCAACAAAGCATTTACCATTACGGTCATTGCTTCCGGCAAAGCAGGAAATTCCAGCAGCAATGCTGCTGACGTAGAAGTGTACCGGGCATTTGAACCCAATCCTGAACTGGTAACGATGCTCACCAACAACAGCAGCAAAAAATGGAGAGTAGATAAAGATGCCGCTGGTAATTTAGGCGTATCGGATGTAGCCGTATTCACGCCTGCCTGGTGGGCTGCCGGCCCCAATGAAAAAGCAGGTTTAGGTATTTATGATGATGAATATACCTTTACAGCCAGCGGTAATGTATTCACACATAAAACAAACAATGACTTGTTTGGGAAAAAAGAATATCTCACAGATTTTGACCCTACCCTCACCGGTACCGATGATTATACATTAACCGGTCCGAAGGCGAGTGATTATACAGAGACATTTGGTTATGACGGCAGTCCTACGGAAGAATACATTACATTCTCCAATAAAGGCCATGTAGGTATGTACCTGGGCGTGCATAAATACCAGGTATTGGAAAGAACCGATACCCATATGACCTTACGTTGTGTGCAGGCTCCGGGAGCATGGTATGTAAAATTAATAGCAATCCAATAAGTATATGAAATATATGACAGGAATCATGATGGCACTACTTATTAGTATTGCCGGTTGCGGAAAAAACGATAGTAAACCGGTCGTGCCGGTTGCCCCCACCCACCTGGTAGTGAAAGCGGTGGTAAATACGGATAGCAGCGGCGTAGTAGCCTTTACTGCGGTGGCTGAAAATGCCGTTACGTATGATTACGATTTTGGAAATGGTACCTATCAAACGGTAGCAAACGGCATCGTTAATTATCAGTATACGGTTCCTGGTAAGAATACTTACACCGTAACCGTTACGGCCAAAAGTGCAGATAATCTTACTACTAAAGAATCTATCCAGGTGGAAGTAAGTATCGCTACCTCTCTTTACTGGTCGGATGAATTCAATACAGACGGCGCGCCTGATCCCGCCAAATGGGGGTATGATATTGGCAACGGTAGCAATGGCTGGGGCAATGCTGAATCGCAGTATTATACCAACCGGACGGAGAATGTAGTCATCGCTAACGGGGTATTAAAGATCAAAGCGATCAAAGAAAACTTTAGTGGCAGCGCCTACACTTCTGCAAGGATACTCACCAAAGACAAATTTGCCTTTAAGTATGGTAAAATAGAAGTCAGTGCAAAACTACCGGAAGGTCTTGGTACCTGGCCTGCTATCTGGATGCTGGGCAGTAATGTCAGCACTGTGGACTGGCCTGCCTGCGGAGAAATAGATATTATGGAACATAAAGGAAGTGAACCCAACAAGATCTACGGCACCTTGCACTATCCCGGTCATTCCGGTGGAAATGCCGTTGGTGGCACAGTACAGGTGTCTAATGAAACAACGGCTTTTCATAAATATGCAATGGACTGGTCACCATCGTTGATCAGGTTTTATGTAGATGATCAATTGTACTACTCGTTTACCAATACAAGTAGCCTACCTTTTAATCACGACTTTTTCATCATCCTGAACTTTGCCATGGGCGGCGCATTTGGAGGAGCTATAGATCCTGCATTTACAAATGCCACCATGGAAGTGGATTATGTAAGAGTATACAGGTAGCATTAAAAAAGAAAAGGGGCAAACGATGCGGTTTGCCCCTTTTTCAATTCAACATGTATGACTACTCGCGACTGCTATTTCATATCCCACCAGATACGGCCTTTTGTATCCAGTCTGTTTGTTCCAAAATCAGGATCTTTTGTTTGCATGGTTTGTACCGCCTGATCCAGGTTGGCATTAATTTCTGTAGATGTTACCTGCAACACAGCCCTGCGCGGGATCAACAGGTTCTGTGAACCCGTATACAATGCTTCCAGGTAAGCGATACCGGAACCATCACCGATCTTGTTTCCACCAGCCGGATTATAACTCTCGAACTGCGGATAGCCGGTGCGTTTCCACATTGCCCATGCTTCTTCAGGTTCTGTCAGGAAATTCACCCAAGCCTGTGAATAGATGCTGGTCAGGTCTTTATAAGGATAACGTGTCAGGAAATCACCCAGATCAGTGGCAGCAGCACCAGGTGTATTCTGTGAAATACCTTTTTGTTTATAATCTTCAAAAGAAGCCGTAACACCGTCATTATACCACTGTGCAGCAGATTTACCAAGACTGTTACCACCTTTCGCCGTTATCTCTGCCAACATAAAACAGGTTTCTGCATAGTTCAGTAAAGATGTTCTCATCTTAATAGTGCTGCCATCCACCACCGTTTCATCATCATGCAAAGAAGTGTTGTCTGATTTAAATCCACCATTCTTCACAAATAATCTTGACTGGATCAGTGAAATAAAGCTGAGCGTTTTGGTAGCAGTACCGGTTCCTTCTGTAATGGTAAACTGATGCGCCTTTGATTGGCCCTGCCAACCATATGCACTGCCGGCAGAAGCGGAAAATACATGTTTACCCCAGTAGCGGGAGGTATTCACTGCAGGGTCATTCAGGGCGACAAGACTCGCAGGCGTGCCTTTGGTTTTCACGTCTACATATGGTTTGTAGTTAGTACCCCAGTCGTTCTGACGTACCATCAGCGGCAGGCGCGGATCATTGGTAGACTTCAGGAACTCTACAAACGGCAGTGCGGCCACATATACATTCTGTATGGCATCAATGTCATCCACATTATTGTTCCAGTCTTTCACATTGCTGTAACCAAAGGACTCCTCATTACTGGAAATCACCTGTCCGCCGTAGTTGCTGGCAACATCATTCAATACAGCCTGCAAATTGGCAGCATTCCTTTTTTCGTAACGCTGTGCAATTTTTATACGCAGGGTATTCGCAAATCTCATCCACTTATCTGTATTACCCGCATAAAAGAAATCCTGTTTGGAGATATTGATCTGACCCGTAGTTTTGGCTTTCAACACATTTACTGCAGCTTTCAGCTGCTTGTCAAATTCCTGGTACATATCCCAGTTGAAATCGTAACCGGGAACCGGGTATTGCTGTACTTTAAATGCCTGGGAATAAGGCATGGCGCCATAAACGTCCGCTATTTTCCAGGCATCATATGCAAGCATGATATTACAGATAGCACGCAGGTCGCTATAAGCGGTCTTTAATGACTCGCTTCCCAGGCCGTCTATTTTGTCGATGATCCGTTGATAATCCCTGCCGGTGGAGTTATAGAAATCGTTATAAGTGGCCCCTCCGCTACCCGGATCAGGAAAGGTTGTTTTTGTAGGATCGCAATAGGGAGCTTCCATTGTATTTTTATCTGTATTATCTCCCACGATATACTGCATGTAACGTAAAGTAGTACTGTACTTGTTCGTCAGCTGACTTCTCCCTGGCAGCGTATAGTTCAATGTGGCGCTGGTAAACAAAAATTCAGGACGTGTATCATTTAATTGCTCAGGGTTTGTATTGATCTCCTGCATATCCTTTTTGCAGGATTGCGCACAAGCCGCTACCATCAACAACCCTAACGCTATTTTATTTATCTTCTTCATTTTTCGTATGGCTTAAACTGGTTAGAGACTGATGTTTAATGTTATGGCATAATTGCGGGAGAATGGCACGGCGCCTGTAATAACCGGGTTAAACGGATTATTACTCTGCAATGATTCCGGATTCTGTCCGCCTGTCAGGCCATTATACAGGTAAGCAATGTTCCGGGCAGTAAAACGCAGACTGGCATTTTTCAGGTGCGCCCTGCTGATCACATTTTTCGGAATCTGATAACCCAGCGATATTTCACGCAGCATCAGCCAGGAAACTTTTGTTACTGAACCATTGTCCAGGTAAGTACCCCAACCATAGGAGTTAAGATAATAGGAACCCGCTTTCCATGATTCTACCAGCCCTTTATCATAAGCCTCTTTGAAAGTCATACCGCCAATATCTTCCTGTGTTTTAGGGCTTTTTTCGCCTGCTGCAAATATGGCATCAGGTACAGCGCCATCGTATACTTTTTGTCCGGTATAGGAATCAATACGTTCTACGCCGCCATGTTCCTGATCACGGTATTGCAATGTATTCAGCAGGTTACCGCGTTGCATACCATAGTTATAGGCTTCTGAATAAGCCAGGCCACCAAAGCGGCCATCAATCTGTGCATACAGGGTAAATTGTTTCCAGCGCAGGTTGGTATTAAAACCTCCCAGGAAATCCGGTTCCACACGCCCTATGTCTTCCCTCGGATGACTGGCATCAAAGGTTTTTTCCACCCATGAATATTCCTGGAAATCATGTTTTGTTTCGGGATCCATAGAAGTATTGCGGCTGGCTACCTGGATAATAGGCAAACCTGTTTTGGGATCATGTTCCCGGTAGCTGTTGGCTGTGAGTACGCCAAATGCACCACCTTCGTAGGCAAATACGCTGGCGCCATCATAGTTACCCATCAACTCATAATTGGTAATGCCAGGGTAGAAGGAAATAATTTTACCCCTGTTCCGGGAGAAGTTTACCGATAGATCCAGGCGCAGATCTTTTTTACGTATAGGCGTTACATTTACCAGTACTTCCAGTCCCTGGTTCTGAATATTACCGGCATTGATCCTTCTTCTCTTATAACCTGTTTCCAGCACACCGGGGATGGTCAGGATCTGGTTGAAAGTATTTGTTTTATACCAGGCCACATCAAAGTTTACCAGGTCATCCAGAATAGAGATGTTAGTACCTAACTCCAGGGAACGTTGTAATTCCGGTTTCAGGTTCATGTTGGGTAATACATCTGCGTTCTGCATGGTAGCAGTCACAACAGAGTTGCCATTCTGATCCAGTACGGTACCCTGTGTATAGCTGCCAAAGCTGGTAGCATAAGCGCCTGTACCGGTACCTACCCAGGCCAGGGAAGCCCTCAGCTTACCAAAAGAAAGCCATTCAGGCATGGTTGTTCTCCACATATCGGAAAATGCCCAGGATACATTCACAGAAGGATAGAAAACGGCGAAATTATTTGCACCGGGTACACCATCAGGATAAGTGAGGGATGACAGCCAATCCTGGCGACCGGTGAGTTCCAGGTTCAGGTAATCTTTATAGCTCAGGTTTACGATACCACCCACTGCCATTACTTTATCGTTGGGTGTTTTGAAGTTGTACTTCCGGTTATCCCTGATATCTTCCAGTGAATTGGATAATGTAAATACATTGGGAACAATCAGTCCGCCCTTTGTAGCGGCGCTGTATTCTTCCTGTCTGCCATTACCATAATATTCATTTACTACCCGCACATCCAGGTCCAGGTCTTTGGTCAGTTTACGGGCAGCATGCGCCATAAACAGGAAGTTATAACCGGAGCTGTATTGTCCGCCCAGGCCGTATGATCCACCTGCCCCATAAGCGCCTTTACCTTTTTCTTTATTTTCATAAAAGATCCGGTAGTTATTCAGATTGGCTTTGGCACTCAGGTCCAGCCAGTCATTTACCTGTGCTTTCAGCAATACGGTGGCCAGCAGGGATTTTTCAGAACGTTTGTTATTCACATTATCAAAGCGGTTGAACGCCTCTCTTACCACATTATTATATTGTGCATAGCTGTATTCTTTCATGGAGCCATCGGCATTACGGTAGCTGTCTTTCCAGTCGGCCAGGTTAGTATTCCGGGGCACTGAATAATAGGTCAGGAAGCCGAGGTTTTGTCCGGAAGTCCAGTAGTAGCGGCCTTGCCCGTATGGGTTCAATGCGTCTGTAAGGGCGTAACTGGCGCCCGCTTCCACGGAAAAAACCTTGTTGATCTTACCGGTAGTCCGGAAGTCGAAGCTATTACGGTTTACCTGGTTATTTGGTAAGGTACCATCGTTGCGCAGGTTGGAATAAGAGAAACGATAAGTTACCTGTTCGCTGCCACCACTGAGTGATACGTTGTTGTTGACATATTTTCCGTTCTGAAAAAATGTTTTCCAGTTATCAGGTTGGGAGGAATAAGGTACTTGTTTGTTAGCATCATAGATCGCAGGGTGCATGCTACCGTCCATTTTAGGGCCGAAGCTGTAAGAGGTAGCCACCTGTGTACCATCCGGTTTGAAATTGCCTTCGCGGTAAGCGATGGCGCCACTGCCGTACACATTCTGCAAGGGCAAACCGTTGTCATAAATCACCTGTGTCTGGTAAGTAGAGCTGAAGCTCACGCCAATACCCTGACCAGCCTTGCCTTTCAGGGTAGTGATCACGATAGCGCCGTTAGCGCCACGGGAACCATACAACGAAGTAGCCGCTGCCCCTTTCAGTACAGTAATCGATTCATAATCATCCGGATTCAGGTTTTTCAACTGCGAACCCTGGTCAATATCATCACCGTTCACCAGGTTATTTTCCAATACCATTCCGTCTATTACAAAAATGGGCTGGTTATTTTTGCTGAGTGATTTAGCGCCGCGGATCATAATGCTGGGAGATGATTGTACACCTGCCGCACCCATTACGTTGATGTTCACCCCAGCTACTTTACCTTGCAACGCAGTAATGGGAGATACGGTATTCGCATTCCTGACCTCTTCTACATTTACTTTGGTAGCAGCATAACCAAGTTTACGGTCTCTTTTGGCGATACCCAAAGCGGTTACCACGATGTTGCCCAGTTCATTACTGGCTATCTGCATCACGATGTTCAGGGAAGTTTGCTGGCCTACTGTAACTTCCTGGGACTGAAAGCCTACAAAGCTGAATTGTAGCACATCACCGGGTTTTGTAGCCAGTGTAAACTCACCGTTTACATTTGTGGTCGTACCTTTGTTGGTACCTTTTATGCGCACGGAAACACCTGCCAGGGGCGCCTTTGAATCGTCTCTTACTATCCCTTTGAATTGTTCCTGCGGCAACGTAGCGGCAGTCAGCGTTTTATCATCAGCTACCAGTTCCCGTTGTTTTAATACCACGGTGTTGCCAATGATAGAATAGGTAAGTGGTTGATTTTTAAAACAGATCTCCAGTGTTTTTTCCAGGGATGCGTTTTTCACATTGATAGTTACCACATCTGCTTGTTTCATCCAGGACTCATCAAAGAAAAAAGAGTAGCCTGTTTGTTTCTTTATTTCACGGAACACTTTCCCTAGCCGTGCATTTTTTTCGGACAACGTAACCTTCTGCGAATAGCTCTTGGCGCTTATCTGCAGACAGGCAGCTGTAAGAAGGATGACTGTCAACTTCATAAACAGGAGTGTTTTAGGAAGCACCCGGCGGCTGAAATACCAGGCGTCACGTAGAATTTTTTCCATACTTTAGTAGTGGTTTTGGTTGAGTAATAAGCAATTCGTTCCAACAAATTGTATGATTAGTATACCAGAACTGCCGGCCGCACTGACTCTCACCTCAGGGCGGCTTTTTGTTATGGTAATACGACGATCCTGTTTTCTTCTATTCTAAAATGTATTTTACTTTCTTCCAGTATTTCCAATACCTGTGATACATTGGTATTGCGGGATATTTCACCACCAAAACGGCGGTCCGGTACGGCGCCTTCATATACGATATCCACATCGTACCAGCGTGCTATCTGTCTCATGACGGATGCCAGGTCGGCCTGATTAAAAGAGAAGTAGCCGTTTTTCCAGGCAAGTACCGCGTCTGTGTCCACATCTTTATATACAGACAGGTGATCATTACGATCGGCTCTTACCTGCTCCCCTGGCTTCAGCAGTTGCTTCGCATTACCTTTTGTAACGAGTACGCTGCCTTCCAGGAGTGTGGTGCTGACGGTATTTTCATCGCTATAGGCATTGATATTAAAATGGGTACCGAGCACCTGTACAGCTATGCCGTTGGCATGTACAACAAAGGGTATTTTCTTTCCTTTATGCTTAACGGTGGCGATTTCGAAGTAGGCTTCGCCGGTGATTTCCACACTTCTTTCGTCGCCGGTAAAAGCAGTAGGATAACGTACAGAAGAAGCGGCATTCAGCCATATCCTGCTACCATCGGCCAGTACCAGCTGATACTGTTTACTTCTTGGTGTGGTAATAGTGTTATACAGTATTTTTTCGTTGCCGGCGCCGGAAGCGTTATAGGTAATACGCCCCTGCCGGTTGATTACTTTTGTTTGTCCCTGCACCGCCAGTATACCGTTGCCGGCGCTGTCCAGTTCAATGCGTTCACCGTTGGCCAGTATGAGGATGCCTCCTACAGTACCAGGCGCTTTATCGTAACGTTTATCCGTTTGCGTTAGTACAGGTACCGACGCTGTTTTTTTAAAGAACAGGAAGTAACTGCTGATACCCAGCAATAAAGAAATGCCGGCAGCAACTGCCATACGCACAAAACGGCGGATGTTCCTTTTCACCGGAATCCGGGGAGCAGCAGCCATCATGGCTTCAAACTTTGTATCCCAGTCACGGTTGTCCTGATCACCGGCTTCTTTCGCTTCTTCCCAGCGATCTTTCAGCACGGCTGACAGTGTTTCTATATCTTCTTCCCTACCGGCTTTCTGCAACAGTAATTCCAGCTCATCTTTTGTAATCCGATTGGCCAGATACTGTGCTACCAAGTATTCCCACGGGTTTGCATCTCTGTTATCCATAATATAATTTGCTGTGAGCAAAGCAGCCTGCTATCAATAAGACGAATAAAAAATGCCGGATAACTAAAGCAATGTGAAATTTTTTTTAAATTTTTCCCAGGAGGAGAAAAAGGACGGCCAGATCAATCTCTTTAGCGAGATGATTGCGGATAAACCGTTGAGCAAGAACGATATGGTTATTGACGGTAGCCCTGGAAATATTTAGTTGACGGGCTATCTGGTCATGTGTAAGTTCCTGTTCCCGGCTAAGGCTATATACTTTTTTACATTGGGGAGATAAGAGGGAAATAGCTTTCCGAACTTTTTCTTCATACTCCCGCGCCATGATCATTGTATCCGGTTGATCGGTAGCAGCTACCTGGATCTCTTCCCATAACAACTCATGGAAACGCTGATCTCTGGCGGCTGAACGCAGGAAATCGATGGATTTATTATGTGCAATACGGAAAAGGAAAGCATCAAAATTATTGATCTGTAAAATAAGTTCCCGGCCGGTCCATATTTTCATAAATACGTCGAGGACCAATTCTTCTGCTACCTGCTCCGATTTTATGAAGCGGGAAACATAATAGAATAACCGACCACGATACTGGTCAAATAATGCTTTAAAAGCCTTTTCGCTGCCCGCAGCTACAGCCTGCAGGTTTAGCTGTTCATTGTTTAATTGTAGCACTGGCAAAGGAGTATCAGAAATATAACAAGTAACTCACTATTCAATCATAGTGCAATTCAAATCATAATAATTACGTGCGTTGATTATCTCATAAAACTATACTAACACTTATCGTACTTAACTTTCTATTGTATGCTGGCAGATTTTGGTAAAACGTTTTAGTTTTTCCGGTCAAACGTAGAATAAAAAAATTAATCTGCCAAATATTTGCATGACTGAACTCCCCCAGGTTTAATTTAAATCCTGCACCCTGTTGCATAAAAAAACCCGCGCAATGCGCAGGTTTTAAGATCCTTTTTATAAACAACAATCCCTGTAAACCAGGTTTGATCCTGGTTGGTGGGGGTTGCCTTAAAAATCTATTTTGTCTCTTTTATCTACCCGGCCTCTTCTGTTCTTGGGTTTCGGCCTTCTGGGATCTGCCTTTGGCGCATCAGGATCAGCGTTATTGGCTTCTATCAGGGCTGCCTCTTCAAACGGATGGCTTACTGCGGGAATTTTTTGTTTGGTCAGTTTATTGATGCTGTTCAGGAACGGCCTTTCTTCTGTATCACAGAAAGACATGGCAATACCGGAAGCACCGGCGCGGCCGGTACGACCTATACGATGTACGTAGGTTTCAGACACATTCGGCAGGTCATAATTAATAACATGCTCCAGTGAATCCACATCAATACCTCTTGCGGCAATATCAGTAGCTACGAGTACGCGTAAACGGCCATTCTTAAAGTTATTCAGCGTATTCTGACGGGAAGCCTGCGATTTATCGCCGTGCAACGCATCTGCGTTGATGTTGCGTTTCTTCAGGTTCTTGGCAATCCTGTCTGCACCATGTTTGGTTTGTGTAAACACGATAGTACGCTCAATGTTTTTGTCTTTCAGAATATAATCAAGCAATGACTGCTTGTCTTTCTTTTTTACAAAATATACCGACTGTTCAATCATTTCCGCGGTAGTCGCCACGGGTGTGATAGCTACCTTCTCCGGATTATACAACAGGGAATTAGCCAGTTGCGAAATATTCGGCGGCATGGTAGCAGAAAAGAACAGGGTTTGTCTTTGCTGTGGCAGCTCTCTGATCACTTTCTTAATGTCATTGATAAAGCCCATATCCAGCATACGATCCGCTTCATCCAGCACAAATATCTCCAGGTGACTTAGGTAGATATAGCCCTGATTCATCAGATCCAGCAATCTGCCGGGAGTGGCAACCAGGATATCGGTCCCGTTGCGCAGGGCAATTGTTTGCCTGTGCTGCGGTACCCCACCATAAATAACGTCGTGCTTGAGACCCGTATACTTACCATAAGATTCGAAGCTTTCATCGATCTGCACTGCCAGTTCCCTGGTAGGTGTAAGGATCAGCGTACGAATATGTTTGAAGCCTGGTTTCTCAGGTTTGCTGTTATGCAATAACTGTAAAATGGGAATTGCGAAAGCTGCTGTTTTACCGGTACCTGTTTGTGCGCATCCCAGCAGGTCTTTCCCTTCCAATACGATGGGGATTGATTTTAATTGTATGGGAGTAGGTGTAGTGTAGCCCTCGGCTTTAATCGCTTTTAAAATGGGCTCAATTAGCCCTAATTGCTCAAATAGCATATTGTTATATCTGTTCAGTAATAAAAATTAGAACGCTTCTTCATCGTTAGCGTTGTCAATTGAGGAGAGCAGTAAAGAAAAGATTTTCCGGACTGGAGAGAAGTGAATATTTCAGTGCTTTATGCTTTTATCTCAACATACGGACGTAAAGGTACGGAAATTCCAGTCAGGAAACGGTTAAATTAAGAAAACTTCGGATGGCCAGGGATGAAACGCCCTGTTAACAAGCACCTTACAAATGTTAAACTTTGCGGATGACAAAATAAAAGGCAAAAAAATGCAGGAAAGGTCGGTTTCCTGCATTTCCTGCATCCTTGATGCCATTACCTTACTTAGCAGACGCCACCTCCGGTTTTGTCTTCGGTTCCTCGTTACCATTATGACAGGTATAACAGGATACCGACATTACTTCACTTCCTTTAAAAAACTTCTTATTGATACGTTTTGTCATTCTTATCATATCACGGGCCACCCCTTTGTGCGGGTTTTCATCACTGGGGAAATCCAGCTTCTTTGGATCATCCTTCTGTGGAGCATGACAGAAATTACATTTCACCCCCAGGGCCGCATTAAATCCCTTCATCACTGTAATCAGCTCCTCATGGCTGATGTTTTTGGGTAATACCTTCAGGTTCTTTGCCTTTTCATTTTCCTGGGGCAACGCCAGGGAACATAGGGTGCCGGCAACCAACAGGGCAGACACCACTATAAAAGATTTTTTCAGTTTCATGACCATGGGTTTAAATAAGTAAGTATGTAAAGCTTCCTGAAATGAAATTTACAAAAAAATATTACAATACTTACTATAACAAAACAACTTCAGTAAAACAATTGCCCCTCCCTATTACCACACCTTTTCAATTATTCGGTCTGCAAGCTTTTCAGGGGATTAGCCAGTGCGGCCTTCAGCGACTGGTAAGCAATGGTAAATGCTGCTATCAGGAAAGAGATACCGATACCAGCCAGGAACATACCGCCGCCAATATTTATATGGTAGGCAAAATTGCCCAGCCAATAGTTCATGACGAGATAGGCTACAGGAGCTGCAATAAAGAAAGCCAGGATGATCAGCAGGATAAATTCTTTGGCAAACAAACCTACGATATCCACCAGGGAAGCCCCCAGCACTTTGCGGATTCCCACCTCCCGGGTACGTTGCACAGCGGAAAAAGCAACCAGCCCATATAACCCTAAACAGCCAATGAGAATGGCAAGGGAAGAGAAGAGCCGGAAAGCAGTGTACACTTTTGCCTCTTGCTTATACAAACTTGCGATGTGGTCATCAAGGAACTCATACTGGAATACATCATCAGGAAAAAGCGCCGTCCACATTTTTTGAATATGCGCCATCGTCTTTTGCATTTCCTGCGGCCGTAGCCTGACACTGGCGGCAAAGAAAACATTGGGATTATACAGCAACACGCAAGGTCTGCGTAGCTTATGCTTTGATTCACTTTGAAAATCCTGCACAACACCCATAATAACAGAAGACCGTCCGCCAACAATCACCCGTTTGCCGACAGCATCTTCCGGTTGACGCATCCCAAATTTGTGAATGAGTGTTTCGTTGACAACGATATTCGGTATCGTATCATTTTTACCTAGTTTGGCCACAGCGCGGCCCGCCAGCATCTTCAATCCGAACATGGAAGTATATTGTTCATCTATAAACTTCATCTCTGTTACATCATCTTTGGTTACGCCAAACTCCGGCGCCTGGAGCGTAGTAAAAGAACTATTATAGGAAGGAGCGCCGGAAGAAAAACTAACCATAGCCACACCAGGGTCATCGATGAGCTGCTGCTTCAATACCTCCTGGTTAATTTTTTGCGGCAGGTTGAAAGTAACAACAGCTTCCTTGTCAAATCCAAGATCTCCTGCTTTCAGAAAATCCATTTGTTTCGCTACTACCAGTGTACCAACAATGAGGATCTGTGAAATGGCGAACTGTATAAACACCAGGCCCTTACGTAAGGAGAGTCCGTGGTAAACGTGTCCGGTAGTACGTTTCAGCGATTCCACGGGGCGGAAGGATGATTGTACAAAAGCCGGGTATAATCCGGCCAGCAACATGATGAGTATGCCAAGTGATACTACAAGGCCCAATACTACCGGCTGCAGCAGCTGCCGGTTACTGATCTTTACATCCAGCCAGGTCGCCACCTGTGGGATAAACAGGAAGGCACTTACCACACCAAGTAACAATGCTACAAACACAAGAAACGACGTTTCACTCAGGAACTGCCAGATCAGTTGCGGGCGGTTAGCACCCAGCACTTTTCTTACGCCTACTTCTTTTGCACGCCGCATAGACTGCGCTGTTGCCAGGTTGATAAAATTAATGCAGGCCGTAACCATAATAAACAATGCAATAATAGCCAGCCCCCAGTAAATCTTCCGGGAGGTAGTAGGACTGTTTGAATTGTTCAGATAACGTTGGTCAAAATGAATATCTTTCATCGGCTGTAACAGCAGCGACGCCTCTTTTGCAATGTCCTGCCCCCAGTTCTTTTTTATAAATGCGGGAATTTTTTTCTCCAGTTGCAGCGCAGAATAATGTGGCGGAAGAACGATGTAGGCATTCCCGCCCATAATAGCATAGAATTCTGACATCGCTCCGTGCGATTGCAGATCCTGCCGGATTGTGGCAAAAGAAACCATGAACTGAATTGGTAAATGTGTATTGCCGGGCAGGTCTTTGATCAGTCCTGTTACCTTCACATCAAATTCGTTATTCAGCCGGAAGATCTGTCCCATTGCATCTTTATCTCCAAAAAATTTCCGGGCAATACTTTCTGTCAATACAGCTGTATTGGGTTCTTGCAACGCACTCTTGGGATTGCCGGCCAGCCATTCAAAATCGAAGATGCTGGTAAATTGTTCATCAACAAAACCATACCTTTTTTCAATGTAGCTGGTATTCCCCGCCTTTACAAGACCATTGGTCTGAAAGAATGCCTGTGACACGGCTTCCAGCTCCGGAAAATCTGTACGCATAGCCGGTACTACTGCCATAGAAACACTGGGATTAAAATCCAGTGCATGCAACGTAACACGATAAGTACGGTCTGCTTTTTTATGATAGCTGTCATAGCTCAGTTCATTTCTCACAACCAGAAAAATAACCAGGCAGGCGGCTACACTTAATGTAAGCCCAAAAACATTGAGGAAGGTGTAACTAAGGTTACGCCGGATACTCCTGATGGCAATCGTGAAATAGTTACTGAGCATCGTTAATGGCTGTTTTAAAATCTTGATAAACTATCTATTTCACCTGGTCCGGACACACCGCATAGTGAGTAGTTTTCCAGTATAGTGCCAGTTAAAAATCCTTCTGATAATCAACAGATAAACAATTTATAAATTAATGCAATTGTCCGTTTTTGATACAAGGGTGTACGGTTATGGACAACGTGAATAAGAAGGGAGCGGGCAAAATAGCATCCCGCCATTTCAACGTACAATAAGCCTCTTCTGGCTAACAAAAGTCATTTTTAAGCTAATTATAAGCCCCGCCTACCATACTACCCTTTAACTTTGTCAAACCAAGCAACAATGGACCTTAAAGGGTCTACAAACATATGAATAGTTATAGTATAGTTAAAGGACCCCGGAAGCCGGATTTATTGCATGAAGAAACCCTGGCTGATATATTCAGGCATACAGCAAAGATCCATGCACATCATATCGCGCTCATTTTTCAACAGCAATCATTTACTTATGCACAGCTGGATCACTGGAGTGATGCGATAGCAGCTATGTTACAATCGCTGGGAATAGGCCCCGGCAGCGTGGTAGGTGTATGGTGGCCGCGCGGACCAGAGCTGCATGCCGCTATCCTTGGCATTGTAAAAGCAGGCGCTGCTTACGTACCATTGGATCGTGAAATGCCAGCAGAACGTGTGGAAGGTGTACTCACAGAAGTAAAAGCTGCAGCCTGTTTCAGCGAAGTGCCGCTTCAGTTGTCAGCACCCGTCATAACCGTACCACCCGTACCCGATACACAACAACAATTCCTGTTACATGCAGGCCCCGCACCGGATAATGTAGCCTACGTGCTGTACACTTCCGGCAGCACAGGAAAGCCCAAAGGCATCCCTATCAGCCACCGGCAGATCTGTCACCTTGTAAGATCAGAACAAACTGTTTTAAATATAAAAGCTACCGACAAAGTATACCAGGGCTTCTCCGTATCCTTCGATATGTGGTGTGAAGAAACCTGGCTGAGTTACTTTGCCGGCGCTACCTTGTGGGTGGCGGATGCCACTACCGCCAAAGCGATAGATGAATTGGGCGATACCCTGCACAAGGAAAAGATCACCGTGCTGCATGCCGTTCCCAGTTTACTGGCAGTAATGGAAGATAACATCCCTTCACTCCGCCTGATCAATGCCGGCGGAGAAGCCTGCACACCACAGGTACTGGCCAGATGGGGTATACCTCCCCGCCTGTTCTATAACAGTTACGGACCTACGGAGACAACGGTCAGCGCCACTTTCGCTGCACTGAAACCCGGCGATACCATCACCATCGGGCATCCGCTGCCTAACTATAACATGGCGGTAGTAGATGAAAAACTCAACATCCTCCCGCTGGGAGAACGCGGGGAATTGATCATTACCGGTCCCGGTGTTGGTAACGGCTATATCGACCGCCCTGAATTAACACAGGAAAAGTTCATCATAAAACCTGCTTCACTGGAAACATTACCGGGCAATATGATCTATCGCACCGGCGATGCCGCCATTATATTACCCGATGGTAATATCGACTTCCAGGGCCGTCTCGACGACCAGATCAAATTACGCGGTTACCGTATTGAACTGGGAGAAATAGAAAGCAGGCTGCATACACTCCCTGGCATAATAGCCGCCGCTGTTGCTGTAAAGAAAGATAATAATGAACAGGATCAACTGGTAGGTTATATAGTAAAGGAAGATGACCAACCTTTTGATGAAACCACACTTCGTACAGCACTGGCAAAAGTATTACCACCATACATGGTGCCGGGTACCATCCTCTTGCTGGATGATATGCCCCGGCTGCCCAGTGGAAAAATAAACCGTAAAGCATTGCCTGTTCCGGCAGCTTTCCTACAGGCCACCACGCATGAAGTTATCGATACCAATGCGCCCCTGCCCGACAGGGTTATGGCTATCCTGGCGAAAGTATTTCCCGACTGCAGCATCGACCTGCAACAGGATTTCTTTACGGACCTCGGCGGGCACTCCTTACTGGCTGCTGCCTTTGTATCCCGGCTTCGCCGCGAAGGCAATGTACCACAGGCTTCCCTGAAAGATGTCTACATCCATCGTCCGTTACAAACACTGATAGATGTATGGAATGTACAACCGCAAACCAGTAAAAAGAAAGACCGTGTCTTCCACAAAATCCCCTGGTGGCGGCACCTCACCTGCTGGATCGCACAATCTGTTTCCCTGCTGGTGATCTTTGGTTTATTTGCCATGCAGATATTTTTCCCATACCTGGGCTACTATTACGTAGAACAAGATACCGGTAGTCTCGGTTACGCTATCATCACGGCACTGGGTATGTTCTGCCTGCTCCCGCTGTTGTTCTCTATATTAATTATTGTTACCAAATGGCTGATCATCGGTAAAATGAAAGCCGGCGACTATCCGCTATGGGGTACCTATTATTTCAGGTGGTGGCTCGTAAAAACCATGCAGCGCCTCATGCCTTCGCAGTTCCTGAATGGTACACCACTCTACCCTGCTTTCCTCCGTATGCTCGGTGTAAAAATTGCACCGGATGCACAACTCGGCGCCGTCACCATCGGGGCGGAAGACCTGGTAACCATCGGCAGCGATGTAAGTATCAGTTCACAGGCAGTGATCGATAATGCTTTTGTAGAAGACGGACTCCTGAAACTACGCACCGTATATCTTGGCGATCATGCTTATATCGGCAGCAGTGCCATTGTTGGCGGCGATACCATCATGGAACCCTGGAGTGAATTGCAGGATCTCAGCTATCTTTCTCCCAAAAATACTATCGCCTCTGGTGAAATATGGCAGGGCAGTCCGGCAACATTGAAAGTAAAAAAGGCTATCAGCGAATTGCCGCAACCACTGCCGGTCTCAGCGGCCACCCGTAGAAAATACAGTGTTATCTTTTCACTATTTCTACTCGTGTTTCCATTTACCGTGCTGTTACCTTTGTTACCAACTATTATCATACTTAACCAGCTTGATAATGCCGCACCGGATTATAATTTTAATTACATGATCATCACGCCATCACTGGCGCTGAGCTATATCATCTTATTCACCCTGGAAACAGTATTGCTCACCAGGTTGTTGCAATGGGGTATCAAACCCGGTGTGTACCCGGTTTACAGTGCTTTTTATGTACGCAAATGGTTTGCCGATCAACTCATGTCACTATCGCTGATCGTTATACATCCCATCTTTGCTACCGTCTATATCTCCGCCCTGTTCCGCGCACTCGGTGCTAAAATAGGCGCTAACACAGAAGTATCCACCGCCAGTAGTGTTACCCATCCATTGCTGGAAATAGGTGACGGCGCTTTTATCGCTGATGCCGTAACACTGGGAGAATCCGATGTGCGGGCACAACAGCTCACCCTCGAAAAAACAGTGATCCATAACAACAGCTTTGTAGGCAACAGTGCACTGATTCCGCAAGGTTATGTGCTACCGGAAAATATGCTCATCGGTGTATTATCTACGCCGCCATCGAAAGAACAACTGGCGGAAAACAAAGCGCGCGACTGGTTCGGTTCTCCTGCCATTGCACTGCCACGCAGACAGGAAAGCCGTTTCTTTCCACCGGAGCTCACCACACATCCTTCTGCCCAACGCAAGATGGCGAGAGGATTCGTGGAGTTTGTACGCATCCTCATTCCAGAAACGGTGGTGATCTGTTGCAGTATCCTCTTTATTGCTTATGCACACGATCTTGTTACAGAAAAACCATGGTGGGAAGCGTTAATACAATTTCCTTTTTACTATCTTTTCTTCCTGGGACTACCGGCTTATTTCTTCACCGTAATGATGAAATGGATCCTTACCGGCCGGTATAAACCACTGCAAAGTCCTATGTGGACATCCAAAGTATGGCGCAGTGAAGGCACCACTTCTACCTACGAGGCATTGTCGGTACCCTTCCTGCTGGACTTCCTCAAAGGCACGCCCTGGCTGCCGGTATTGCTTCGGCTGCTGGGCGTAAAAACAGGTCGCCGTGTTTGGTTGAACACCACTGATATTACCGAATTTGATATGGTGGAGATAGGAACAGATACCGCGCTCAACGAAGACAGCGGCCCACAGACACACCTGTTTGAAGACCGGGTAATGAAAATAGGAGCGATCAAAATTGGTGCCCGTAGCAGTATTGGCGCCCGTTCCATCATTTTGTATGACAGCGAAATCGGAGACGATGTAAATCTCTCCCCACTCTCGCTCGTCATGAAAGGCGAAAAATTACAATCCGGTACGGACTGGACAGGCAGCCCTGTCAGGCCGGACTAATCCATAAAAAACTCCGCGATGCTGACCATAACGCCCATCCTCATTCGTGATCATTATGCGCTCATCGCGGCAATGATGCAGGCATTACAGGATTCTGAAAATACATTCATCCACAAAATGGCTGCCTGGGAAAGTATTGCTGCTGATTATATGCAACATGTGATCAGCACACAGGAAACCAGTGATGGAACCTGTTTGCTGGCATACAGTGACGGCATACCCGCCGGTTTTATTTTCGGTTATATCGAAGAAGCTGATGAAAGCCGGATAGAAGACTATACCGGCGATACCCTCTACATATCTGATGGCTACGTGGCGCCAGCTTTTCGCAGACAAGGAATTTATCGCCGGCTCAACGAAGCACTGGAAAAAATTTATATAGATAAAGATGTGAGAAGAATAGTGAGATATACCGCCAGCAACAACCACCGGATGCAACAGTTCCTGGCATCACAACAGTATGAATCCGTACGCATCGTATACGAAAAATGGCTTACACCAGATGGTAAAGAACAGATAAAGTTATTTACGGAAGATGACCGGAAATAGAAAGCATCTTTTTAGAAAAAATGATCAATCCAACGCATGATCTTTCATCACCCTTTCCCCCTTCCATACTTTCTGCGCAGTCCATTCCTCCGCTGGTGACGCCCAGAAAGGATGATGGGCGGGCAAGCCCAGGGCGAGGAAACCGGTACTGCACAAATACAGACTGCCTGTAGAAGTGTATACATCTGCCAACTCCGGCTGATGACCACAGAAACCGATTTGTAACCAGCCGTTTTTATCAAAAGTACCCGGCGCTTCAAAAATTCGTTTATTCACCGCCGTTAGTGCACAACGAACCTGTGCAGGAGATAATTCAGGCGGGAGTTTTTCATCCAGCGCCAACTGTGCCAGCGCCTGGAAAGCCGCATTCCTGTAAGGCATAGAGCGGCCTACCACCGGGAAGGTCCCTTCCGGCGATATTTGTCTTTCCAGTATCACTCCGTACCGCTGCATGCGTTTCAGTGCCAGCTCATAAGAAGGGGCGCTGTCCTTTTCTTTTTCCGCCAGTACCTTCAGGATGTCTACCAGCATGGGCTGGATAACAAAAGAATTGTAATAATCAAAATGAAAATGCACGCCGTCGCCATACATCCCGTCGCCCTTGTACCATTCCATGATCTTTTGCACGGCAAAGTCCACCGGCTTGCGATCCCAGCCTGCATCGAATTTCAGCAACGCAGCTTCGATGATCGCGGAAAAGAGTACCCAGTTATTGGTAAACGCTTTTATGCTGCGCAGGCTTTTTAATGCGGTAACTACCTGTTCTTTTGTTTTGGCGGACAGCGGTTGCCATAACTTTGTCGGAGCACGCAACAGGCCATGTGCCAGGAAGGCGCCATCTACCAAAGGTTGTGCATCATACTTACCGGTAAAGTTCATATAATCTGGTGATGCCGGATCCACTGCCATCGCAATGGCTTTGCGGGTTTTCACCAGCATATCCATGCGTTTACTACCTTCCGCGGTATTGTCTTCACCGAGTTCCAGCCATGGCGCCAATCCTGCCAGTGTTCTGCCAAAAGCTTCCAGGTAGGTTACCTTCGTTACCGGTTTTGAATAGGCGGGCGCAACGGCTGTAGGCATGGTTGCCTTCAGTTTTCCTTCGCTTAGGCCGCTGATAACGGGGTCGCATATACGTAGAAGAAGATCAAGATTATATGCGCGGTCATCAACCAGTTTTATTACCGGTTGATGATCCGCCATATTTTTCAACAATCCTTTGTCTGTATGCAGGGTACCGGCTATGCCTGCCATGGGTACTGCTTTTAGGAAGAAACGTCTGTCCACGCCTGAGTATTTAATTATTACTATTACCTATTTAGTCCACTCCTTATAACGCATCAATGCTTCTACAAAATAATAATCTGCATAAGTTAAAGGCACATCTACTTCGGAGTCATGTGGCAGCGAGCCTACGCTGTGCATGAGGATAAAGTCGTTGTTCTCTCCTTCTTTTGCCAGGTAAGCAGGGCTGCAAAGGTTGGTCAGCATTTTTTCCGCAGCAGCCCAATAGCGTTTGCCATCGGCGTTCTTGGTATACCTGCTCAGCTCCAGCAATGCAGACGCAGTAACAGCAGCGGCAGATACATCCCGCAATGCGTTGGGAATACCGGGTGCATTAAAATCCCAGTAAGGGATCAGGTCAGCCGGCATATTGGGATTGTTCAGGATGTAATCAGCAATATGACGCGCCTGTTGCAGGTAAGCTTTATCTTTTGTGTCGCGGTACATCAGTGTGTAACCATACAGTCCCCATGCCTGTCCGCGCGACCAGGCGGAGCTGTCTGCCGCGCCCTGATGCGTTTTCTTTGCAAGCACCGCGCCGGTAGCAGGATCATAATCTATCACATGGTAAGAACTGTAATCCGGGCGGAAATGATTTTTCATCGTCGTATTGGCATGCGTCCGCGCAATCTTCTCGAACTGCTTGTCGCCGCTCACGCGGGTAGCCCATGTCAACAGTTCCAGGTTCATCATATTATCGATGATCACCGGGAATTTCCAGGTGCCATGGTCCCATGATTTGATGCAACCTACGGTCGGGTTAAAACGGGTAACCAGTGACCGGGCGCTCGTCAGCAGAATACTTTGATATGCAGTATCGCCGGTAATGCGCAGCGCATTACCAAACGGACAATACATCATAAAGCCCAGGTCATGGGTGTGCGTATTGTATTGTTCCTTTTTTACCAGCTCCATGCGTTTGATTGCCTCTGCTTTAAAAGCGGGGTCCTTCGTGTATTCGTACAGGTACCAGGTAGTACCGGGATAAAAACCGGAAGTCCACCAGTTTGATTTGGATGTTACCAGGCTGCCATTTTTGGTATTCGTGGTGCGCGGCAACACGCTATCCGGTACATGCGTCATCATCAGCTTATACTGACGTGCTGCAAACTGCAATGTTTCATCTGCTTTACGCAATAACGCCGGGTCGGCTTTGCGGGTCTGTGCATACGATTGCATTGCCATCGCAGGCAATAGGAGCATCATGAAGAACAGGTTCTTTTTCATAAATAACGTAGCTTAAAAGGTTGATCTATTTCTTTTTTCCGCTGGCTTTAGCCATACCTGCAGTAGAACCGCGGGCTATCAGTTGAATAGGTATTACTTCCTGTGAATAACGTGGTACAGCAGATTGCTTACTGCTGATCAATTCCATCAGCGCAGCTACTACTCTTTCCCCCATCATCGCCGGGTGCTGGTCTATACTGGTGACCGGCGGTGTTATGATTTCTGTACGCGGGTCATTGGAATAACCAACTACTTTCAGGTCTTCCGGTACCCGTACATTTATTTTACGGCAATATTCCAGGATGGCAATCGCTGTGGTATCATTGGAAGCGAAAATTCCATCCGGGTAAGGTTGTTGTGCAAAAATCTTTTCGCATGTCTGCCAGGCATTATCACGGGTAAGCTCATGATAAAAGATGCGCGTTTTTTTAAACGGCAGTTTATGTTCCTGCAAAGCATTCTTATAACCGGCTACGCGCTCACTATACAAAGTACAGCTCACCGGACCGGAGATATGAACAATATCTTTACACCCTTTTTCTATCAGGTGGGTGGTAGCTGTATATCCTCCCAGGTAATCATCTCCCTTGATCACCTTTACATTATAATCCTTGGGTACACGGTCAAAAAACAACAGTGGGATACCATTGTCTTTAAAAACATCAAAATGAGAAAAGTCAGTAGTATACAGCGTAGTAGATACCACCAGTCCATCTACACGGGCAGAATACAGCGTATTTACCAGGGCCACTTCCTGATCGTAGGAATCATTTGATTGACAAATGATCAGGTTGTAACCGTGCTCCTGTAATTTGTTTTGTATGATGGTACTGATAGCAGCGGGAAAGAACATAGAGATACGTGGCACGATGAGCCCGATGGTTTTGCTTTTATTATTGCGCAAACCTGCCGCCAATGCATTGGGACGATATCCCAGCTTGCGTGCCATTTTCTTCACCCTGTCTTTCGTACGTGCGCTGATGTTAGGATTATCGTTCAGTGCGCGTGATACAGTAGATACCGATAGTTTCAGTTCTTCTGCAATATCAACGATTGTCTTTTCTGTACGTTTGCTCATTTTTTAGCAATTAGCTGTAATTGTTCCTCTTATCTTCCCATCCAACCGCCATCTACGGTAAGTATCGTGCCATGTACATAATCACCTGCTTTGGAAGCGAGGAAAATTACGGGGCCTGCAAAATCTGCCGGCTCCCCCCAGCGGCCAGCCGGGATCCTGTCCAGGATGGAGTTGCTGCGTTGTTCATCCGCCCGTAAAGCGGCGGTGTTGTCGGTAGCAATATAACCAGGCGCAATAGCATTCACATTCACCCCTTTGGAGGCCCATTCATTGGCAAAAGCCTTTACCAGCGACCCTACTGCACCTTTGCTGGCAGCATACCCCGGCACATTAATACCACCCTGGAAGGTAAGCAGGGATGCCGTAAAGATAACTTTTCCACTGCCTCTTGCAATCATTCCCTTCCCGATTTCACGGGTAAGTATAAACGGTGCATTCAGATTGGTGTCCATCACCTCATCCCAATATTCATCCGGATGTTCTGCCGCCGGCTTACGCATAATGGTGCCGGCATTGTTTACCAGTATATCAATTACCGGTACATCCTGTTGTAATTTATTAATAAATGCGTAGAGCGCCGCACGGTCGGAGAAATCGCACTGATAAGCTGTAAAGCTCCTTCCCAATGCGGTTACTTCCTTTTCCACTTCACTCCCTGTCAGTTCCAGTGAGGCAGATACCCCGATAATATCAGCGCCCGCTGATGCCAGCGCCAAAGCCATCGCTTTACCGATCCCCCGCTTGCAACCGGTTACCAGCGCCGTCTTTCCTTTTAGCTGAAATAAATCCATGTTGTAATAATTTAATTATCCGTAACCTCCCTTCGGGGACAACACATCACGCATACACTATGGCATCGTAACGGTCAACGGTTCTTTAATTTTTTGTGCAAATGCTTCGAGGTAGCTAAACCATGCTGCTGCCGAAGTGATCTTACCACCTTTACTCCAGGCTGCACCTGTATAATACACATAGGGCTGTTGACTACTGGCAGTTCCGGGGCTTAGCAAATGTACACGATCTGTTTTCATTCCCCGCACTTCCTTTACAAAAACACAACCCAGTCCCATGGTACCGTCTTCCCCATGAACCGGTTCCCAGTAACCCATTACACCGGTTTTTTCATCCAGTAAAACGGTTCCGGGTTCCGCACGTTTTACAATGCCGGTAACCACCGGGATGTCAGTTCCTTTAAAGTTGTATTGCACCTGCATTTTATTCAGTTGCGAGCCTGCATCCAGTGAAATGGTTTTAGTAACGGAAACGGCTATATTACCAGCCTTCCAGGTGTCGTAGGTGAGTGAGAAAGTAGTACGCAGTGGGCCGTTATCCAGCGTTTTGGAAGTACGATAATTCCTGGGATAATAGATCGTATCCTTGCCATATGGCGCCACGTCACCGGCGCCCAGGGTAAGACCTACGCTGTAGTAATCCAGTCCCTGACCGTTGTCGTGATGATAATTATCCAGCTTATACCAGGTATCAATCACCAGGTCGTTGGTCCGCTTTGCCCATACATCAATGCCATGGGCCATTTCCTTTGGAAATTTTTCAAGCGCCTTGCCATACATACGGAATGCAATGCGGTCATTTTCCCAGGCATAATCATCTTTACGCTCCGGAACATAACGGCCGTAAGCCTTTGCTGTCACCGGTGCGGGTGTACCTTCCACTACTGCTGCTTTCACACTGGCGCCCGGTGCAACGCTTACCTGTAGCAACACTTTTTTGGGTGTTTTACCACCTTCATAGATCAGCTGGTAAGGAATTTCCTGTGCAGCCAATATATCAACTACCTTGAAATGTTGTCTGGTAGCCTTGTTCAGCCGGGCGGTAAATTGTTCATAGGGAATTTCCACTATTTCATCTGCACGATTAAGACCGGTAGCATTTGTTATAATAATATCGGGAGATGAATTTTTATGAAGATCATATTTGATCAGTTCTGATCCGGCTAACAGGAACGCACCTACGCCGTATGCAGCGGTATCGTCTGCTGTAACCTTTCCGGGTGAAGCAGCTATCACCTGTACAAAACCTAGTTTGCCGTCAGGCTGTACGCAGTCTACCAACGCCTGCCATCCTTTGTAGACAACCGGCATAAATTCTTTCTCCGGCAGGAGGCCGTTATTCACACCCCACATTAACGCATATACGAAGAAGCCCGTGCCACTTGTTTCTTTAGAAGGATAACTATCAGGGTCCAGGAGGCTCGCGCGCCAGGTGCCATCTGCGTTTTGCAGGGCGGCTATGCGGTAAGCCATTTGTTTGAATAATTCCTGGAAGCGTGCCCTGTCAGGATGATTAGCAGGCATATTGTCCATCACGCGGGCAAGGCCACCCATTACCCAGCCATTACCACGGCTCCAGAAAACATTGGCGCCATTCTTTTCCTTTCTCCCAAAATAACTGCCATCCCGGAAGTACAGGCTATCTTCTTTGCTATATAAATAGTCAGTTGTTTTCCACCATAGTTTAGCGGCTGTTGCCAGGTAGCGGGGATCTCCGGTGACAGTAGATAAATAAGCCAGTGCGGGTGGTCCCATAAACAATGCATCACACCAGGCCCATTCCCGGCGGTTGATCCTGTCCTTCCACTCCAGCGATTCCGTATGCGGTGCCGCCACAATGCTGTCTGCCAGTAGACGGAATTTATCGATCATCACCGGGTCTTTATAAACAGGATATAGTTGCGAGTAAAGCTGACCTATACAGTAGTCATCTGCAAAGAACCGGTCTGGTCCTGTATTCCAGTCGTTATCTTTTCCTACCTGCACAAGTCGTTGTACGTAATAAGGATTGGCAGTTACCTGGGTCAGTGCCTGCATGCCCGCATACATAGCGCCGTTTGTCCAGTCCGTTTGCCGGCGTGGCCAGCCTTTTGTATCAATGTACCCCCATTGCCAGCTGGCTACTTTTTCCATTTGCGCCCGCACAGCCGATGCTGTGAAGGAATCTGTGCGTATAGCTTTTACAGCCGGCTGCTTTTCGGTAGTCACCCGCTTTTCGGCATGTAAGGACACACCGGTATGCAGGAAAAAAAGGCCCAGCAAGCTTCCTGCTATAGTTTTTTTCATTTCCATGATTGCAACTGTTATCGGTTTATTTAACGTAAATCGTTGATCTTGCAATGATCCATATCGCCATAGTCGAGATTTTCGCCGGCCATTCCCCATATAAAGGTATAGTTGGCGGTACCCGCGCCTGCATGGATAGACCAGGGCGGTGAAATCACGGCCTGTTCATTCTGCATCCATATATGACGGGTTTCCTGTGGTTGTCCCATAAAGTGACATACAGATTGCCCTTCCGGCACTTCGAAATAAAAATATACTTCCATTCTTCTGTCGTGCGTATGTGCCGGCATCGTATTCCATACACTGCCGGGTTTCAGCTCCGTCATGCCCATCTGCAGCTGGCATGTTTCCAGTACACTATTTACCAACAGCTTATTAATAGCGCGGTGATTAGATGTTTCCAGCGTACCCAGTGTTACCACTTCCGCTTCGCTTTTCGACACTTTGCGCGTAGGATAGCCATGATGCGCTGGTGTGGAATTCAGGTAAAATTTGGCCGGTTGTTGTGCATGCTTACTATGAAACACGACTTCCTGCTTTCCTTTTCCGATATACAGGGCTTCTTTAAAAGACAGCTCAAACTTTTCACCGTCTACTACTACAATGCCGTCTCCCCCTACGTTGATCATGCCCAACTCCCGTCTTTCCAGGAAATAGCCTGCCTTTAACAGGTCGATGGTTTCCAGTGTCACCGGACCTTTTACAGGCATCGCCCCGCCGGTGAGATAACGGTCATAATGGGTGTGTACCCAGGATATATTATCTGCCTCAAAAATCTTCTCTATCAAAAAAGCTTGTCTCAACTGCGCGGTATCCATGTGCTTCACTTCTGCAGGGCTGCTCGCATACCTTGAATCATACTGTGTGCTCATATATTATTGTTGGGTGTTTTTATTTAAGAAAGTCCCGGATTTCTCTAATTTAATGCAAACGTTTGCAATATTCAAACATTTACCAAAAAAAAGTTCCTGTGGGTTCATTTTACGCCTTATTTTTCTTTGGATCTTTGGGCTATCTGCTCATCACAAATCCCACCTCATGCGCGCCACTCAGGGCTTCCTTGTGGGCTTTCAGGCTGATACGTGTTACCTGGTTACCCCATACCGGGGATAAACGGGCGTCGTTGACTGCCTGTTGCTCCATGATAACTTCAAACAAAGCAGGATCATAGGTCATCACCAGGTTGCAGCCGATGCCTTTTAATATAATCTTTCCCGGCGTTCTTGCATCTACGGGTAAAACAGTCATAAAATGTAACCTGAATGGCTCTTTCCAGGCTGTCAGCTGGTATTCTTCTTTCAGTTGCAGCCTTTCAGCGGCGGGGGTAAAGGTAAAAGTGCGTTTCCATGTTTTCACCTGGGCGGTAGCAGGATAGGCGGCGGCAATGTCCATACTTAAAATACGTTCCTGTTTACCTTCGCTGAAATGCACGTCATTCGCCCGGAACCTGCGCCCCTCCTGCTGCTGCACACCATTCACCGTAGGACAGTTATGCCATTGTGATTGCATGTACCATAATTTATAACGGTCGGCACTGAAGGTCTGCTTGGTATACACACCCACGCCAACATCGATCAGTGCAGGCTTTCCGTCCATATACAACACAAAATTACCTACATCATTATGGTTATGACTTTCGGCATTATGACCTCCCAAAGCTGCAAAGAACAAGCCTTTTGCAGTACCCGCCTGCGATCGCAGGGATAATACCTGCAGGTCCGGTAGCCAGTTAACAGCCGTATAAGGCGCTGCCGGCGTAGTGGCCAGCAATGCATCCCTGCTCTCCAGGTCATAAATAAAAAATGCCAGGGAAGATGTATTCAGTTGCAGCGGATCAGGGTTGGCCAACCTGTAAAGATAAGCGGCAAACCCCTTCATCAAAGGATCGTTGAAGGCTGTTGCATACAGATAAACCGTATGTGGCGGCGGAATAGTATGGGCAGAAGCATCCGCAAAATTTACAAAGCGGTTACTGTCTACATGCATTTTATAAATATAGGTGCCTATCTGATGGATCAATTCATTATCACGCCAATTCAGTTTATGCCCGGAAGCGTTATCGAGCCAGGTGATAAATTCAATCAGTTTTCCGCCGGCATGCCCCCAGTAAGAAGGGCCTTCATCGCAGCCTCCGTCATCCGGATAACCGTTTACAAAATTATCGCTGCTGCGGATTGTTTTTTCAATAACACGGTTTCGTATAGCCGTTCCATTTACACTCAGTAAAGCTGTTTGCAGCACATTGGTATTGATCCAGACATTCCAGTTGTTAACCTCGCTTCCATTGAAACCCATCCACCAGAAATCATCGCGTTGCAGATAAGGAGTGATGATGCGCTGGTTCAGCTCATAGGCAATGCGCTTGTTCACTACTGGCGAAAACTTTTCCAGCTGATCATGCAGCAGGAACTGCGCCCAGCTGATTGTTGAGGCGGTTTCTCCGGCAAACAGGTCTACAATAGGATCGGTAGGAT
The DNA here is from genome assembly GCF_964033635.1 of Chitinophaga sp. MM2321. Lineage (NCBI taxonomy): Bacteria > Pseudomonadati > Bacteroidota > Chitinophagia > Chitinophagales > Chitinophagaceae > Chitinophaga > Chitinophaga sp. MM2321. The sequence goes on along the minus strand of NZ_OZ035533.1, from coordinate 535,965 downwards.
CTGCCAGGTCTGTACCCGCTTTCTGACCGCTGATATGCGCCGGTATTACCCAGGTGCTTTCCTCCAGGATAGCCCATAATCCGTTTACGATTTGCGGCAGGTACTTTCCCCGGCCATCTGCCAGTTCTCCAACAACCAGTGCAGACAAGACCTGCCGCCGTTCAAACTGCGCATTTTCATAATTCGACCGGTTTCCGTTATCGCGGTATTCGAGGTATAATGTGGCTGGTAATATCGGCCAGGTAAAAAGCATGGCTTTATCGGCGCCGGACAGCAGCGCCTTGCGGGTTGCTGCCGGTAACTGCTTTATTTTAGCCGTAATGGCTGCGGAGCGTGTTTTCTTCCAGCTGTCTACCTCACTAAAAGCCGCTGCGCCGCCAGCCTGCTGCCAGGTTTTATACAGGTAATTACGGGGAGATCGTTGCTCCTGTGCCTTCACAGACAATGTAATGAAAAGCCCTGCAAGCAGGCATATGCTACATGCTATTCTTTTAATGTACATCTGACAATTATTTTCTGTAAGATAAAAAATACATACCATGTGTTATAGCTATATTATAAAATAATAATTGCCGCCTATCCGGCTGTTTTGACGCATAACCGGCTGCTACTGCTATCCAATAGCTATTTGTTAATTATTAATTGAAAATTAACATTTACCAATTCATTCGTAACTTGCTACCATCAAACATTCCAGCTGTTATACCAAATAGTCAAAATCTCATCATGGATTAACATTTTAGTATTACCCGCAGGAAGTGATATTTACTACTTTAGCTTTTATGAACACTTATTTACAAATTCATCCTGACGATAATGTGCTGGTTGCTCTACAGGATCTCCCGGCAGGTACCGATATATCCTTTAATGGTCATACGATTCAGCTTCAGCAAAATATTTCCGCTAAACATAAATTCCTGATTAACGATATCAATGCCGGAGCGCCTATTACCATGTACGGCGTACTGGTTGGAAAAGCCACCAAACCCCTGGCAAAAGGGGAAAGCATCACTACCGAAAATGTTGTCCACGATGCCAACTCCTTCCATGAAAAAGACGGCGCCCTGCAATGGCAGGCACCGGATATAAGCAAGTGGAAAGACCGCACCTTTATGGGTTATCACCGGGAAGACGGACAGGTAGGTACCCGCAACTACTGGCTGGTAATTCCCCTGGTATTTTGTGAGAACAGAAATGTGAACGTGATCAAAACCGCTTTTGAAAAAGGACTGGGATTTTCTCCGGCAGAAGTTTATAATGAACAGGTACAGGATCTCGTATCGCTTTATAAAAGTGGTAATATAGCAGCGATCAGGGAATATGAAGCAGACGCACTAACGAAAACGGATAAACGAAACATTGTATTCCCGAATATTGATGGTATCAAGTTCCTCACCCACGAAGGAGGCTGCGGCGGTACCCGCCAGGACTCAGACGCATTGTGTGCGCTGCTGGCAGGATACATCCATCATTCCAATGTAGCGGGCGCCACTATCCTGAGCCTGGGATGCCAGCATGCACAGGTATCCATCTTACAGGAATCACTAAAAAAACTGAATCCGCAATTCAACAAACCAGTACTGGTATACGAACAGCAGAAGAGTGCTTCCGAATTTGCGATGCTGTCATCCGCGATTAAAGATACTTTCCTCGCATTGGTGGAAGCCAACAAACTAACACGCCAGCCAAGCCCGTTATCAAAACTGGTGATCGGACTGGAGTGCGGTGGCTCCGATGGTTTCTCCGGCATTTCCGCCAACCCTGCAGTAGGACATACCTCCGACCTGCTGGTGGCGCTGGGTGGCACTTCTATCTTATCTGAGTTTCCGGAATTATGCGGTGTGGAACAGGAACTGATCAACCGTTGTGAATCTGAAGCCACTTCAGATAAATTCATCCGCATTATGCGTGCGTATGAAACACAGGCACAATCGGTAGGTTCAGGTTTCCATATGAATCCTTCTCCCGGTAATATCAAAGATGGCCTGATCACCGACGCGATTAAATCTGCCGGTGCAGCAAAAAAAGGTGGTACTTCACCGGTAACAGCTGTACTGGATTATACAGAGTATGTCACCAAACCCGGTCTGAACCTTTTATGTACACCCGGTAATGATGTGGAATCCACCTCTGCAGAAGTAGGTTCCGGCGCCAACGTGGTATTGTTTACCACCGGTCTTGGTACCCCTACAGGCAATCCTATTGCACCTGTATTGAAACTGGCTACCAATACCAGGCTCGCCACCCGCATGCCTGATATCATTGATATCAATACCGGCACTATTATCAGCGGTCAGCATAGCATTGCTGAAGTAGGTGAACAGATCCTTGAATATGTCATTCAGACTGCCAGCGGTGAAGTATATACAAAGGCAGAACAACTGCACCAGGATGATTTTATTCCCTGGAAGAGAGGCGTATCACTGTGATATAAATTATTCGTATAATGGCGCTGGTTTCAGCGGATTGTATGGATGAATAATAATGAAGAAAGATGCCTGTTCTGGTTTATCCGGAACGGGCATCTTTCTTTAATTTTATTGTTATCCGCTTACATCTTTTTAAATCATACACATCATCATTACAGTTTTACCTGTTCCATTTTTGGTGCAAACAGGTGCATCACTCCCCAGGCCAGCAAATAGGCGAAGCCGCACATGGTGAAGAGGAGGTTATACCCGATCCCGATATTACCCATGTCGGTGTAATGTTGCAACATGGTACCAATCACTATCGGGAATAAAGTACCACCAATAGATCCCGCCATACCGCCGATACCTACAACAGAACTTACCGCACGCTTGGGAAACATATCCGAAGCAGTGGTGAAGATAGTGGCAGACCAAGCCTGGTGTGCAGCAGTAGCCAAACTGATTAATGCGATAGCAATCCACAGCGTATTGGTATACTGGATCAGCATAATAGGAGCTACACATAATGCAAAGATCAACATAGATACTTTACGCGCTCTGAATACAGGCCAGCCGGTTTTAATGAGATGAGAAGACAGCCAGCCACCACCAATACTACCAAAGCTGGTAACAGAATAGATAATGATGATAGGCAATCCCAGGCTGGATTTCATGTCAACGTGGAAAATAGATTCCAGGTAAGTTGGTAACCAGAAAAGGAAAAACCACCACACCGGATCTGTCAGTAATTTACCAAAAACAAAAGCCCATGTTTGCCTGATCGCCAGGAGCCTGCTCCATTTTACGGGTCTCGGTTTTTCTTCTTCTACTTCCTGGTCAGAATGAATATGATCAAATTCTGCTTTGGATAAATTTTTCTGACGGCTGGGTATTTCATAATAAATCCACCACAGGATCAGCCATATAAAGCCGATGGCGCCTGTCCAGAGGAATGCATGCCGCCAGCCATGGTTACGGGCCAGCCAGTACACCATTAAGGGACCTACTACTGCGGCAATGTTGGAGCCACTGTTGAAAATACCTGTGGCGAGGGCCCGTTCCTTTTTAGGAAACCACTCCGCCGTAGCCTTAATGGCTGCCGGAAAGTTGCCCGCTTCACTAACGCCCAGTACGGAACGCACAATACCAAAACCGAGTGTGGAACGTACCAATGCATGTGCCATCGCAGAAAGGCTCCAGACAATAATAGAGATGCTGTAACCGAGCTTGGAACCCACCTTATCTACCAGTCCGCCGAAAAAAAGCAGCCCGATGGAATACGCAGCAGAAAACACCATGACCAGGTTACTGTAATCCGTTTCAGACCAGTTAAACTCCTGTGAAAGATCGCCTTTCAGCAAACCCAGCACCTGCCTGTCAATATAGTTAATTGTGGTAGCTACAAATAAGAGTGCACATACCCGCCAGCGATACTTACCTAAAGTTGTGGAATTCATTGCGGTTGATTTGGAATTTATAAAGTTGCTTTAAGTCATTAAAGCTGGGTTTAAGTTACGGTTTAGGTTTGAGAAATGCAAACGTTTGCACGATATTCTCTCTCAGCGTTGCCCAGTCCTTGTTTTCGATCAGGGCTTTTGAAAGCAGGTTGCTTCCCATTCCAACACACACTACACCGGCATCAAACCAGGCATCCATACTGGCGCTGGTAGGCTCTACACCACCGGTAGGCATAAATTTTAATTGTGGAAACAGCGGCTTGATAGCCTTTACATAGGCAGGTCCCAACACATTACCAGGAAATAATTTCACCAGTTTCGCGTCGTTCTTTTCTGCGATGGAAATTTCAGTTGGTGTCATACAACCGGGTATCCACAGAATATTTTCAGTTTTGCAATAAGCACCCGTAGCAGGATCTGTAACCGGGCTCACAATAAAGTCTGCCCCTAATCCTGTATAAACAGCTGCATCTGCCGCATTTTTTATAGTACCGATACCCAGGTAAAGATCCGGCATCTTCACTAATTTCTTATCGCGCAGGATACTAAAGTTCTTACGGGCATTTTCGCCCCTGCTGGTAAATTCAAATACCCGCAAACCTGCGTCATAACAGGCTTGTAGTACTTCGCAGCAAACGTCCGCATCATCATGATAAAAAACGGGGATAATCCCGCTTTGCTCAAATGCCGCTACAATAATTTCAGGTTGTGGTGCCATTCTTTATATAAGTTTTAAAATATCATCAGCGGAGGTCGTATTAAAATCTCCCTTCACAAAAAATTTGGAATAAGCGGCGGCAGCGGCATAGGAAATAATCTGCTGATCATCTTTTCCCTGCAACTGTGTATGTATCAATCCGGCCATAAAGCAATCACCACTCCCTACCCTGTCTACCACCTCATTTGTTTCGTACTCGCGCGAAACACTCACCTGTCCATCATGATAGTAAAAAGCATAGTATTGATTATGCGTGGCTGCCTGGCTAAACCGGAAAGTAAAAGCTACCCGTTTGCAACGTGTATACTTTTCCGTTATTTCTGCGGCAACTTTCGCTGCCTGTTCCAGGTAAACCTCCTTGGTAGCAGTTTCCAGCGCCGGGTCCAATGTAGTGCCCAGCATCGTATGTGCGGCCCAAAGGTTACCCATCACAATATCACAATAAGCCACCAACTCCGGCATCACTTCCACAGGCTGCTTTCCATACTGCCATAATTTGCTGCGGTAATTCAGGTCTGTAGAGATGATCATCCCTTTGCGCGTGGCTGCCTCCAGTACTTCCTTACACACCAGCGCCGCATCCGGATTCAGGCCCGGGGTAAGCGCACTCCAGTGCAACCAGGTGGCATCTCCCAGCAACGCATCCCAGTTTACCGTACCAGGTGCTATCTGGCTGAAGGAAGAATACTTCCGGTCATATACCACTTCCGCATGTTTGAGATCACTCCCCTGCGCAAGATAATATATGCCTATACGTTCCCCACCCCACAACATCCTGTCCAGTTGAATACCGCGGACACTTAACTGCTGCAATACATCTTTCGACAACCCATTTTCAGGCACCTTGCTGATATAAGCCACTTCCGTGCCCCACTGTGCCAGCGCGGCCGCCACATTGGCTTCTGCGCCTCCCACATAAATAGCTGCTGTGTTTTGCGCCAGCTCAGGCGACAGGCGCAATAATATTTCTCCGAATGTGATAACTTTTACCGGCTTCATTTAAAATCCAAAATAAGCTTTAGCATTGTAGTAACAAATATCCTGTACCATCTTCCCCAACCATGGAATATCATTGGGTAATTCTCCCTTCTCTACATCATTACCGATGAGGTTACACAAAATACGACGAAAATATTCATGCCGGGAATAAGACAGAAAACTTCTGGAATCAGTCAGCATACCTACAAAACGACTCAGTAAACCCATATTGCTCAGCGCATTCATCTGCTTTTCCATACCATCTTTCTGATCCATGAACCACCATCCTGAACCAAACTGAATTTTTCCCGGCACCGTGCCATCCTGGAAATTACCTGCCATGGTGGCAAACACTTCGTTATAGGCAGGATTGAGATTATACACAATCGTTTTGGCCAGTTTATCTTTCTTGTCAAGTGTATTAAAAAAGGCGCTCATCGCTTCTGCCATGCGCCAGTCGCCGATAGAATCCACACCAGCATCTGCCCCTAATAACTGCAACAAACGGGAATTATTATTTCTGATAGCCCCTGTGTGAAACTGTTGCGCCCAGCCTCTTTCATGGTTCCATTCACAAATTGCCAGCAACACAGCAGTGGCAAATTGTTCATACTCATGCGCGCTTACCGGCTGACTGTTCCTTGCTTTCTGAAAAATATTTTCCAGCTCCTGCTGGGTATATTGTTTAAAATAAAAAGTATTGATACCATGATCACTCAGGCGGCCACCCATTTCATGAAAGTAGGTATGCCGGCTGTGAAGCGCCTCCAGTAAGTCGTTGAAAGTAGAAATGCTGTTATTGCTAACCTCCGCCAGTTTGTTGACGAATGCATTAAATACGGCAGGATTATCTATGGCCATGGCTTTATCCGGACGGAACGTAGGCAATACCCGTGTACCGAAAGGCTTGTTTGCAATCGCCTGGTGATGCTCCAGTGAATCAGTGGGATCGTCCGTTGTACACAACGTATCCACCTTAAAATGTTGCAGCAGTTTTTGTGTGGAGAAGTGTGGCAGTTGTGCATTACAGTCGTTGTAAATCCCTTCTGCATGTTGCTCATTCAGCAGCGCCGTGATGCCAAAAGGATTACGCAGTTCCATGTGCGACCAATGATACAGCGGGTTGCGCATAGTATATGGCGTGGTAGCTGCCCAATGACGGAATTTGGTAAAATCATCCACGTCGCCGGTGATGAATTGTTCCGGTACACCATTGGCACGCATGGCGCGCCATTTATAATGGTCTCCTTTCAGCCATATCTCCGTAAGGTTCTTAAACGTTTTATCCTGCGCTATTTCATCTGGTGGCAGGTGATTGTGATAATCAATAACCGGCATGGATCGGGCATAGTCAAAGTATAATCGTTTAGCCGTTTCCGTTTGCAGTAAAAAATCTTCAGTCAAAAATCCCTTCATATGCTATGATTATTTTTTTTGTTTCATCAGATCCATAAACTGTTTTACACCCTCCTGCTGCAATGCCTCCAAATGACTGGATACTATCGCCGTAAAACCTGGAATAGTGGCCAGATCACTTTCCCACAGGCGTTCATCCGCGCAAACATGTTCTACCAGTTGCTGGATGGAAGTATGATTATTCCAATGCTCCGCAAAGATGCCTGCATTGTCATCTGTGATCACATACTCTTCTGTACCACGGCTGCCATAATATTTTCCACCTTCTATACGTGTTGGTTTCAGGAACAGCAGCATCGCTGCAAATCCCAGGCACATATGTTCCGGCAATTTTTTATACTTATCAAAGTAACGTACCAGCGTGCGTACATTACGGGCATTCATTTTAGCACTTTCCTGGAAAGTAATGCTGATGAGTTTGTGCGCAATAAAAGGATTGGCAAAACGGTCCAGCACATCCTTTGCAAAGGCAGGCGCCAGCGGGCAGGATTCCTCGATGGTAGGCAGGATCTCCTGGAGAATCACTTCGCGGAAGAAGTGGTTCATATAATCATCCTCCATGCATTCGGCTACGGTATTTAATCCCGACAGGTAGGCCAGTGGTACCGACACGGTATGGCTGCCATTGAGGATACGCAGCTTCTGCTCACGGAAAGGCGTAATGCTGGGTTTTATCATCATCCGTTCATCTCCCCTGTAAAAAGAAAGTACAGAACGGATATAATCATCTCCTTCAATCGCCCATAAAAGGAAGGGTTCTACTTCAATCCATAATTTATCTGTATAACCGACCTTTTGCTCCTGCTCCGCCAGGTTGCGGGGCTTACCCGGTACAATCCGGTCTACCAGCGAATTACAAAAATGGTTTTCCGTATGGAGCCATTTTATAAATGCGGCAGGCATCTCATTATAAGCGGCCAGCTTCAGTACGATGTCTTTCAGTAATATACCGTTGTCGACTACCAGTTCCGTCGGTACAATTACAAATCCGGTATCGGGGTTACCCTGAAAATATTCATACCGCTCCCATAATACAGACAATAACTTGCCCGGGTAAGAAGCCGGTGTGCCGCCGGAAATCTTTTCTGCCACATACTGAATCCCCACTTCTGTAGTATTGGAAATGATGATTTGCAGAGAGGGCTGGTGTACCGCATCCAATACGGCTTCCCATTCTGCATTCGATTGCAATACCCGGCTAATAGAAGAATTTATCAGTAATTTGTCAACGATCTCCCCCTGCGCAACACCTTTGATGTGCGTTGTGAAAAGGTTATCTTGTTCAGTAAATTCGCTGGTACCTCCATCGGTGGATTTCACTACAACAATGCGTCCTTCGAAGAAGCTTTTCCGGTTGGCCTTGTCTACAAGGTAATCTACCAGGCCGCGTAAAAGCACGCCTGTACCGAATTGCAGAATTTTTTCCGGGAAATTGAACGACTTTTCATAAACGCCGGAACCTGTCTGATTTAATACGTATTCCTTATTTAATATCTGTGTCATTACGACTAATTTAGGCTAAATAGTGCTTGATCCGATAAATATATACTTCAGAATTAACATTTTATAGTGCTTGTACAAATGTTGACAAATAAAGGCCAAAACAGGTTAAAATGGTATCAATAGGATAAAGAATGTGTGAATTACGAAAAATAAGGGTCAAATCAGGGGTGATCCTATAGGTAGCATCGATCCCCACATTGTCAGTATCAATAATGTGTGGATGGCAGTTGGCCGGAATTTCAGTAATTTTGCATCCTTAAACTTTTTTAAATGAGCAAGCATGGTAAAGTGCTGGTAGCCATGAGTGGTGGTATAGACAGTACCGTTACAGCGTTGATGTTGCATGAACAAGGGTATGAAGTGGTGGGGATCACCATGAAAACCTGGGATTATGCCGCTGCGGGTTCCAGTAAAAAGGAAACCGGCTGCTGTAACCTTGATTCTTTTAATGATGCCCGCGCAGCCGCGGTGCACCACGGATTTCCGCATTTCGTGCTGGATATCCGGGATGAATTCGGGGATTTTGTGATCAATAACTTTGTAGAGGAATATATCGCAGGACGCACACCTAACCCTTGTGTACTCTGCAATACACATATAAAATGGCGTGCACTGATGAAACGTGCAGACGCCATGGATTGTGAATTTATTGCAACCGGCCACTATGGCCAGATCCGCCGGCATGACAATGGCCGGATGGTGATCAGCAAAGGCGTTGACGAAACAAAAGACCAGAGTTACGTGCTATGGGGCATCCAACAGGATGTGCTCGCCCGTACCATGCTGCCGCTGGGTGGATACCGCAAAACAGCGATCAGGCAGATGGCTTTTGACTTCGGGTATCCCGAACTGGCTAAAAAAGCAGAAAGCTATGAGATCTGCTTTGTACCCGACAACGATTACCGCGGATTTCTGAAGCGGAAAGTAGAAGGATTGGAAGAGCGGGTCAACGGAGGCAATTTTGTGCTGGCAGACGGCACGATCATCGGTAAACACAAAGGTTACCCTTTTTACACCATTGGTCAGCGTAAAGGACTTGATATCGCCCTTGGACGCCCGGTATTCGTGACAGAAATCATCCCGGAAACAAATACCATCGTATTGGGCAATGAAGATGAACTGCAAAAGAATGAAATGTTTGTCAGCGGCATCAACATGGGCAAATACGACACCATCCCCGAAGGAATGGAAGCCATCACCAAGATCCGTTACAAAGACCCGGGTGCACTCAGCAGCCTTCATCATGAAAACGGTAAAGTGAAAGTGGACTTCTTTGAACACGTAAAAGGTATCGCACCGGGACAGTCAGCTGTATTCTACGAAGGAGACGACGTAATAGGCGGTGGTGTGATCCAGCGCGGCGCAATAGTGCTTTGATAAAAATTTATACCTCATAAAGAAAGGCTGGGAAGTTATTCCCGGCCTTTTTTGTACATTTATTTTTCACCCTTTCTTACATGCAGCAACTACCGGAAACATTCCCCGTATTACATACACCAGCTCTCGACCTCATCGGGCTCACATCACAACATGCTATCGATCTTTTCCAGCTTTTTAACGATAAGCGGGTAACAGAATTTTATAACGTTGTCCCATTGGACTCAGCACAGGATGCCGCAAAGATCATCGATTACCTCAACCGCCGCTTTAAAGATAAACTCGGCATCCGGTGGGGCATCGCACTGAAAGGCCAGCAACGCATTATAGGTACCATCGGGTTTAATAGTTTTCCACAGGCCAACAGGGCCGTTATCGTATATGCATTAGCGTATGACCAGCAACGCCGGGGCCTCATGACCGAAGCGATACAGGAAATCATCCGGTATGGCTTCCAGGAACTGCACATAAACCGGATAGAGGCCGAAGTAATGCCCGGTAACACCGCTTCAGAAAAAGTACTGGCAAAAACCGGATTCAGACACGAAGGATTTCTCCGGGAATGGATGTTATGGGAAGATAAATATTATGATATTAATATGTGGGCAATACTGAAGAGAGATAAAACCTGAAAAACACCTGTCTTTTTTTGACGGCGTTCACTACGAAAACCTCACTGCATACATCGTATCAGCTCCTGTATGGTAGCCTTTTATCACCCCGCCTGCCTGTTTGCGCAAGGCGCTGTTTTCTTCTATATACTTCACCACTTCCTCATTCTCCTGCCTGAAAACAGAACAGGTAATATAAATCAGCACCCCTCCTTTCTTCACAAAAGGAATAACGGTGTGGGCTATACTTTTTTGTAGCTGCTGGTATTTGAGGATCTCTTCTCTTTTAAAGAAAGTCAGGCTTTCCGGTGTACGTCCCCAGGTGCCGGAGCCACTACAGGGCGCATCAAGGATGATGCCGTCAAATTGCTGCTCCCCCATGGAAGCCGCAAAACTCTCGGCAGTAAGATCCGCCACACGCGCTTCATAATGCTTTATCCCGGCGGCGGCAAAACGTTGTTGCAGGTTTTCCAGGATAGACCTGCGTACATCACTAACCAACAGCTGCACACCCGGTTGCTGATCTTTCAGCAGAATGGATTTTCCGCCACTGGCAGCGCAGCAATCCCACCAACGTTCCTGCTTTCCCGGCTGAAATAGTTCGCCTGTCTGCTGACTGGAAGCATCCTGCACTTCATACCAGCTTTTCTCTGGTACGATCTCTTCTATTTTAGTACCATTGGGTAATGCCACCGTTGCTTTATTATCAAAAACTTCATACGGTACAGTAGCTTTTTCCAGCAGCTGCAATACCTTATCCAGCCTGTTATTCCGCACACGGATAAATAACCGGGGCTGTTGCAGAAAAGTATAGGCGAAAGCGGAAGCGTCTATCTCTTCCGATAAATCATCCGTAAAAGGAAAAATAGTTTGTGGTGATAATGGAGCAGCTATCAGGGCTTTTTTTTCTTCCAATGGCAATTGGATCTGCTCATTCCATGCGGGATGCAGGGCATTCAGCCAGTCGCTGGACTGTGTTTCACAAAGGAAAGTACCGGTTAAAATGCGTTCCCGCAAAGGGAGTTCCTTACCCCAGTGACCCAGGCGGAAGTAATGATATACCAGCTGCGAAATCCAGCGCCGGTCGCGGCTTCCCATGTAAGGATGCTCCTTGAAAAAGGATTTTAGAAAATGATGTAAAGGCAGGCTTCCCTGGTAAGTGCCGATAATTTTTTCTGCTGATGCTAAATAATTCTCCCAACGCGTCATATCGTATTCTTTTTCTTTGTGTGCATCCCAATAAAAAAAATTACGAATCAGTGGTCTGATTCGTAATGCTGTATGCTAATATTTTCACGCCCTTTATCAGAGTTTCAGCAACGCCTTCAGCGGGTCTTTTCCGAACAACAGTTGCTCAGGATTTTCCAGCATCTCTTTCACTCTCACCAGGAAGCTTACTGACTCACGGCCATCAATGATCCGGTGATCGTAGCTCAATGCCAGGTACATCATCTGACGGATCACCACCTGACCATTTACGGCCATAGGACGTTCCTGTATTTTGTGCATTCCCAGGATAGCCGACTGCGGGATATTAATGATAGGTGTGCTCATTAATGAACCAAATACACCACCATTGGTGATGGTGAAAGTACCGCCGGTCATTTCAGGCAATGTCAGTTTGTTGTCGCGCGCTTTGGTAGCCAGTTCCACCACTTTCTTTTCAATACCGGCCATATCCAGGCTCTCGGCATTGCGGATAACGGGAACGACTAAACCTTTTGGTGCTGATACGGCAATAGATATATCGCAGAAGTCATGATATACCAGTTCTTCTCCATCGATGTAGGCATTTACGGTCGGGAATTCCTGTAAGGCAAAGCAGCAGGCTTTGGTGAAGAAGCTCATAAAGCCCAGGTTCACCTCATGTTGCTTCTTGAATACTTCTTTGTATTTGGCACGCAGCGCCATGATGTTGGTCATGTCTACCTCATTGAAGGTAGTCAGCATGGCCGTGGTATTTTTGGCTTCCACCAGGCGGCGGGAAACTGTTTTACGCAGGTTGCTCATTTTTTCACGGCGTTCCTGGCGGGTAAACATTTCCTGGCCGATAGCTACACCTGGATTTTGCAGGGCAGCATATACATCGTCCTTCATGATCTTGCCATGTGCACCGGAACCTTTGATACTGGTAGCATCTACCTGCTTATCAGCGATGACTGCTGCAGCTACCGGCGATGTTTTGATATCATTGGGAATACTGGTAACAGGCGCCTGTTGTGGCTGTGGAGCCGCGGGTGCCTGTTTTGCAGCAGGAGCAGCCGCCGGAGCGGTACCTGCCGGCCTGGCAGCACTGGTATCTATTTTACAGGCGATATCGCCTATGTTTAAAGTATCTCCTTCTTTTGCTACGATGATCAGTACACCGGCTTCTTCTGCATTCAGCTCAAAAGTGGCTTTCTCTGATTCCAGTTCACATACCACTTCATCACGTTCTACATAATCACCATCTTTCTTTGTCCACTTTACCAACGTTACTTCACTGATAGATTCTCCTACCGTAGGCACTTTCATTTCAATGGTTCCTTTATTGACAGCGGGGGCTGCGGGTGCAGGAGCTGCAACCGGGGCAGCTTCGGGAGCGGCGGCTACCGGTGCGGCTGCAGCAGCGGGTGCGGCGGCTTCCTGGGCCGGGGCTTCAGCAGCTGTATCAATAGTACAGGCCACTTCTCCGATCTTCAGCGTGGCGCCTTCGGCCGCAGAAATCTTCAGGGTACCTGCTTTTTCCGCATTCAGTTCGAAGGTCGCTTTCTCAGACTCCATCTCACACAACACTTCATCCTGCTGCACATAATCTCCGTCTTTTTTCAACCACTTTGCAATTGTTACCTCGCTAATAGATTCTCCTACCGTAGGGACTTTGATTTCGATAACCATATTTATTCAGTTGATGGTGATTACCAGCTTTGCGCCTTTAGTTTTCAACTATTAACAGCTAAAAGCCAGTAACAATTATTTCAGTTTATAATTTGCGATTAGATGTTAAATGCTGTATCAATAATCTGCTGCTGCTCACGGGTATGCACTTTAGCATAACCGGTAGCAGTGGACGCACTTGGATTACGACTGATAACACCGTAGTTGATCTGTTTGAGATTCATCTGCAGATATGCAGCGGCGCCCATGTTCAGCGGTTCTTCCTGTACCCAGAAAAAAGTAGCCCCTTTATATTTCTGCGCAATCGCTTCCAGTTGCTTCACCGGTAACGGATACAGTTGTTCCAGTCGCACAATAGCCACATCTTTACGATCATCTTTGCCTTGTTTATCGCTCAGGTCAAAATACATCTTACCTGTACACAACAGTACCTTTTTCACCAGGGTTACATCTTCGATGAACGGATCATCCAGCACTTCCTTAAATCCTCCCTGCGTAAATTCTTCCATGGCAGAATATGACCCCGCATGACGCAGGTTTGCTTTCGGGGAGAAATTGATCAGCGGTTTGCGGAACTGCCATGTCAACTGCCTGCGCAGCGCGTGGAAGAAGTTGGCTGCCGTTGTAATATTGGTGACCACCATATTTTCTTCGGCACATGTTTGCAGAAAACGTTCCGGGCGGGCATTGGAGTGATCCGGTCCGCCGCCTTCGTAACCGTGTGGCAGCAACATCACCAGTCCGTTCTGTGTTGTCCATTTCTGTTCTGCACTGATGATATACTGGTCAGTAACAGTTTGCGCACCGTTTACAAAGTCGCCATACTGCGCTTCCCATACTACCAGGCTGTTAGGAGTAGCCATGGCATAACCATATTCAAATCCCAATACACCATATTCACTCAGTAAAGAGTTGTAAATCCTGAATTTACCCTGGTTATCCTCGAAATGAGTAAGACGGTTGTACGTTTCGTTGGTATTTTCATCAAACAATACCGCATGACGGTGAGAGAAAGTACCACGTTTCACATCTTCTCCACTCATTCTCACATCTTTTCCTTCAATCAGGAGACTGGCATAGGCCAGTAATTCGCCGGTAGCCCAGTCTACTTTGCCCTCTTCCTGGTACAGTTTGATCTTATCCTGCAACAGTTTGCTCACTTTACGGAGCGGAACAAATTTCTCCGGCCATTGCATCAGTCCATCGAACAGGCGTTTAAAGTCTGCTTCTTTGATAGCTGTTGCCGGTGAAGATTCAAAATCCTGCGGTGTGGCCTTGCGTAATGCCTGCCACCATTCTTCGGGTTTCTGATTGGAATAAGGCAGCGGATGTTGTTTTACTTCATCCAGGCGGGCCTGTAATTCATCCCAGAAGCCTTTTTCCATTTCTTTGGCCAATGCCTGTGCATCGGATTCACCGTCGTTCAGCAGGTACTGGGTATATACTTCACGCGGGTTGGGGTGTTTATCGATTAATGCATACAGACTGGGTTGCGTAAATTTAGGCTCATCCCCTTCGTTATGGCCGTGTTTACGGTAGCAAACCATGTCTACATAAATATCTTCATTGAATTCCTGGCGATAACGGGCAGCCAGTTGTGATACTTTTACCACAGCTTCCGCATCATCACCATTCACATGGAATACAGGCGCCTGTACAATAGAAGCCACGCTGGTACAGTAGTCTGAGGAGCGTGCATCATCAAAATCAGTGGTAAAACCGATCTGGTTGTTGATAACAAAGTGAATGGTACCACCGGTGTAGTAACCTTTCAGTTTGCTCATCTGTGCCACTTCATACACAATGCCCTGTCCGGCTAACGCGGCGTCACCGTGAATAAGGATAGGCAATATTTTATCATAGTCACTGTCGTAGTTCACATCCGCCTTACTGCGTGCAAAACCTATCACCACTGGGTCTACCACTTCCAGGTGGGAAGGGTTAGGCATCAGTTGGAGATTAACGGCTTTACCGGTGGGCGTGGTTATCTGTGAGCGGAAGCCCAGGTGATATTTCACGTCACCGCTGCCCATGGTCATATCAGGAACGGCCAGTCCTTCAAATTCATTGAAGATTTGCTCGTATGTTTTACCGAGGATGTTAGCCAGTACGCTCAGGCGGCCACGGTGTGCCATACCGATCACGGATTCCTGTACGCCGTATTCAGCGGCTACGTTGATCATGGCATCCAGTGCGGGGATGGTGGATTCGCCACCTTCCAGGCCAAAACGTTTCTGACCGATGTATTTGGTGTGTAAGAATTTTTCGAAGATAACGCCCTGGTTCAGCTTTTCCAGAATGCGGCGGCGTTGTTCCAGCGACAGCGGCTTGGTCATAACGGCTTCAAATTCCTTTTCCAGCCATTTTGCCTTGATGCGGTCGTTGATATAAGTATATTGGATGCCTACAGAACCTGCATAAATTTTTTGCAGGTAGGCTACAATGTTTTCCAGTGTTGCTTTGCCGAGTCCGATGGTGGTGCTGGCAAAAAATTCAGTTTTGAGATCAGCATCGCTCAGTCCGAAGCTGGGGAGGTCCAGGTTAGCTCTTCTGTCTTTTCTTTCGCGGATAGGATTGGTTTTAGCAATCAGATGTCCCTTTTTACGATATGCCTGGATCAGGCGATATACGCCCAGTTCCTTGACAAGCTGATCGCCTGTCACCGGCAATGCACCGCTGGTTACTGCTGCGGGGGCTGCACTTACAGCTTTTCCGTTGGTGTTGGATACTGCAAAATCAAATCCTTCAAAAAATTTTACCCAGTCAGGGTCTACGGAATTGGGATCTTTGACAAAATCCTGGTATAACGATTCAATGTATGCCGGATGCGAGTTGGTGACAAATGAGAAGTCCTTCATTTACAACGAGTTTTGCTGATCTTCTGTTCAATTACTTTTCTGTTGGTGTCCCGATATACACTATACGGGAGTGCAAATATCGCACGTTTTTCGATACATAGGATGGAAAAAGTGAGAAAATAATCTAATGATGAAAGATAAGATACATCCCTTCAATTGCTTATCTTTACGGCACGACGGAAAACTAACTTTTTACTTGTTTTGTAAGATCTTAATCCTTACCTTTGCCGTCCGAAACTTGAAATTTGAAAAATGGCAAACCATAAAGCAACGAAAAAAGACGTACGTCAAAGCAGAAAGCGTAATGAGCGTAACCGTTACTACGGTAAAACTACCCGTAATGCCATCCGTGACCTGAAAGCAATAACTGAGAAAGCGGCAGCGGAAAAGGAATTATCTGATGTAGCATCTATGATTGACAAGCTGGCTAAACGTAACGTTATCCACAAAAACAAGGCTGCAAACCTGAAAAGCAAGCTGGCTAAGAAAGTAGCAATTTTAGCTTAATTCTTTTCAGTAACAATATTTACAGCTCTTCCTCCAAAAGGAAGGGCTTTTTGTTTTTCCCGTCGCTTTCATATCTTAAATAACCTTATGAGAAAGTTATTGATAGCCATCGCTTTCCTGTGCGCCACCGCTACCCAGGCACAAAACCTCTCCACCCGCTTTGAGCAAACAAACGGCCAGGAAACCGCCACCTACCCCGAAGTAATCAAATATTATCAGTTGCTCACCCACCGCTTCCCATCCCTCAAAATGCTGGAAGTAGGCACTACAGACGCCGGATTCCCCTTACACCTCGTTATTTATTCCCCGCAGCGGGATTTTGACTTTAATAGTCTGCATAAGAAAAACAAACGCATTATATTAATAAATAATGGTATACATCCCGGCGAGCCGGACGGCATTGATGCCAGCATGATGCTGCTGCGCGATCTGGCCCAGGGCAAAATCACCCTCCCGGATAACATCATATTAGCCGTTATCCCCGTTTATAACATTGGTGGCATGCTCAACCGCTCCCCCTGGTACCGGGTTGATCAGAACGGCCCTGACGCCTTTGGCTCGCGTGGAAATGCACAGAACCTGGACCTCAACCGCGATTTTATCAAAGCCGACTCCAGAAACGCCCGGGCATTTCAACAAATCTATCACCTCACCGACCCCGACGTATTTGTGGATAACCATGTCAGCAACGGCGCCGACTACCAGCATATCATGACCCTCCTCAGTACGCAGCACAATAAACTGGGCGGCGCCATGGGTGAATTTATGCACAATACCTTTGAACCCGGACTATACACGCTCATGAAAGCAAAAGGATACGACCTCGTACCCTATGTGAACCATTTTGGCGAAACACCCGACAGCGGCTGGGTGGAATTTTCTGATGTACCCCGCTACTCTTCCGGCTACACTACCCTGTTTCATACTTTCGGTTTTGTACCGGAAACACATATGTTAAAACCTTATCCGCAACGTGTAAAAGCAACCTATGCCCTCCTGCAATCTTTTATACAATTCACCAGTGAACATAGTGAGCAGATAAAACAATTACGTGCGCAGGCTAAACAAGCTGCTATCACACAAAAAAGTTTCCCGCTCTCCTGGCGTTTTGATATGAGCAAATACAGCCTGATCACTTTCAAAGGGTTTGCAGCTGGTCATAAACCCAGCACCATTTCCGGATTGCCCCGCCTTTATTACGATCGCAGCAAGCCTTATGAAAAACAGGTCAGGTTTTATAACCATGCAGATCCGGTTAACTTTGTGGATAAACCCGAAGCGTATATTATACCGCAAGGTTGGTGGGCAGTCATTGATCTGCTGAAAAATAATAAGGTCCGTATGCAACGCCTGGAAAAAGATACCACCATCCTGGTAGCAGCATATCATATTACAGACTTTCAAACGTATCCCACCCCATTCGAAAAACATTATCTGCACACGGATATTAAAGTAACCAGCAGCAAGGATTCTATACATTTCCGCAGGGGAGATTATTACATCCCCATGAATCAGACAGCCAACCGATTTCTCATGGAAACACTGGAACCTACAGCAGGTGATTCTTACTTTGCATGGAACTTTTTTGACGCCATCCTCGGACAAAAAGAAGGATATTCTCCCTATGTTTTTGAAGATACCGGCGCTGAATATTTAAAAACGCACCCCTCATTACAGGCATTACTCGAAAAGAAAAAAACAACAGATACCGCCTTCGCTAATAGTGCCAGCGCACAACTGAATTTTATATTTAAGAACTCACCATTTGCAGAGCCCGAATACAGAAGATACCCGGTGTATAGGGTGGTGAAAGACTAACTGATATTTAATAGTTATTATAGCGGAGATATAAGCGGAGCTTGTGTTTCCGCTTTTTTTATAAAGATGATCAAAGCTGCTTCGCGTACAAGGAAATCAGGCCTTCACATTTTGTGAATGAAACTGAATAGCGAAAAGTACAATGGATAAAATGGATAAGCATAATTAAGGTATCTCCGTTATATATTTGCGTTTTAATTGTTTCGCCCCGCCTATAACCCTTTACCAACAAAGATTTCATTTCAATATTAATCATATCAAAATGATATGAGATCATAAAAGATGTAATTATTTATTAGCAATGATCACTCTAGGTCGATAAGATTTAAAAAGCATCATTTATAATTTGGCAGTCAGTGACTGCCAAATTATAAATGATTGATAATGAATTAATTATATAAAAAGTATTCGGATTTTTTGTGTAAAAATTTATTCACTTTATTTTAGAATTTAAATAAAATGGAAACAACTATTTCTTACAAAGAACTTGTACTTGATATTAAACAGCGTATTATACGAAGCAGATACATCGCTTCAAGATTAGCCAATCAGGAGCAACTGATCCTTTATTTCCAATTGGGACAGATGATTTCTGTAAAAACGGCTGAAGAAAATTGGGGTATAACTGTAATTGATCAAATAGCAAATGATCTCCAACATGAGCTGCCAGGATTAAAGGGATTCTCTTCCAGGAACCTGAGGAACATGCGTCAATTTTATGATTCTTACCGTACTCTCCCAATTGGGCCGTCAGTGACGGCCCAATTACAACACTCCTTTTATGGCATCAGTTTCACACACCACATACTGATATTAAACAAATGTGAAAAAGAAGCCGAACGCCTCTTCTACATCTCCGAAGCCGCAACTCAATTCTGGTCTGTACGGCAACTGGAGCATCACATTCATGCACAACTCTTCCTGCACCAGGGAAAAATGCCCAATAACTTCAATAAAACCTTACCGGAAAAAATACAGGCAAAAGCGTTAGAAGTTTTCAAGGATCAATACCTGCTGGATTTTGTGGTATTGGAAGAAGATGAAGATGAGCACCTACTCGAGGCCGGAATAGTCAATAATATCAGGAAGTTCATCATGAGCATGGGTAAAGGATATTCCTTCATTGGCAATCAATACAAACTAGTGATAAATACGCAGGACTTTTATGTCGACCTGCTTTTTTTCAACCGTCATCTGCAATGTCTTGTTGCAATTGAGCTTAAAAGAAAAAAGTTCAAACCTGCGTATGCCGGGCAACTTAATTTTTATCTGAATGTACTGGATGACATGGTGAAATTACCGCATGAAAATCCCAGCATTGGTATTGTATTGTGTAAAGAGAAAGATAATATGGTAGTTGATTATGCCATCAGATCTATTGATAGCGCCATGAGCGTTGGCACTTATACACATTCCAAAGAAGTACCCAAAGAAATGAAAGATATTTTACCTGATGCGGATACTTTGTCAAAAATGCTGGAGACCGAAGTGGGATTAAAAAATAACAATATATAAATTGGGCAGTCAGTGACTGCCCAATTACAAATAATTAATAATCAATAAATTAAGATGCAATAACCCTTAAACCCGTTCCAGCAATATCATGGCATGTTGCTCACCATAAAAGTGGTTGTACAACAGAATAGAATTGATATGCACAGGCACTTGCTGTAGCATGGGAAACCACTGTGTCGGCACCTGTTGCGCCTTTAAAATATGCGCCGCCAGCCATAACCCAAAAGCACCCGCTGTATCATACTCCCCACAAAGATGTTTGAATGGAAGCTGCGGGGTATCGGGAAAAAGCTGGTCCACTTCCGCATAATAATGCTCATGGGTACTATCCCCATTCCGGCCTGTAATAATGAGATCAACACCAGTGGTAAAAGCCCGCAATGCTGCCGAAAGCTTTCCCGGAACAGGTTTATACAACATTTTAAAGCCGGCAATGGCGGCATAACTATTTCGTGTGGGCGTAGCCGTTAGCGTAAAAAAAGTAGCGCCTTCTCCTGCTATAGTACCGGGCGATAGCTCGTCATACAAAGCACGACTGTCTGTAGCTACTGATTTCCAGTAACCGATGCGGCTCTTGATATAAAAATGTTCGGCTGTAATCTCTTCAAAAGCTCCTGTAAGCGTATTGGTGGCCCCTTCTGCCAGTAGCATCATACTATCCAGCAGCGCGTTTTCAAAAGAGAAGCCACGATGAACAAAGGTATTGTTGTAAGCGGTACACTTCTGCTGTAAAGCAATCAGACCGTTTACTGAATTATAAGTGGACTGGATAAATGGTGTGGGATTCAGCGCCGTTTCTTTATACTGTTCTATCTCCCTGATAAATTTCTCGGTATCCTGCAAACTCCCTTTACCGGTGCCGGTAACAATAGGGCCGGGAATATCTACCGCGCTTTCCTGTATGCATTTAAGTGCAGTGGCTAATCCCATTTTTAGCACCCGTGTCATACGACGCAGACTGTTGCCAGGGATAAACGGCTTGTAATCAGGTTCTATACAGGCAAGCAGATTACTATCTGTATGTACCAGCGGTGCAGAAAAAATATCCCCCTCAAATGATTGTTGCGGGGAAATAGCCGCCATTCCTTGTATGTAACACTTATCCTTCATATTTGCTGATCACCAGGGATGCATTATTGCCCCCAAAGCCAAATGAGTTTGAAATAACATTATTTACCGGATGGCCTTCCATCAGTGCTGTTACCGGCGTGATGTTCAGTTCTTCCATTTTCTCTGTGAAATTGAGATTCGGAAATATCAGTCCATGTTGTATCGCCAATACAGAAAAGATAGCTTCAATGGCGCCGGCCGCCGCTAAGGTATGCCCCGTAAAGGGCTTGGTAGAGCTGAATAAGGGAACATGCTCCCCAAACAACCGTTCCAGTGCTTTCCCTTCGGATACATCATTATTTAAAGTAGCTGTACCATGTACATTGATGTAGTCCACTTCTTCCAGCGTCCTGCCACTCATGGCCAATGCCGCTTTCATGGCTTCATACGCCCCATCTCCTTCAGGGGATGGCGAGGTAGGATGAAATGCCTCGTTGGTATTGCAGTAACCGCTTAACTCCGCCAGGATCCGGCTGTTGTTGGCCCTGGCAAAAGATTCACCTTCCAGTACCAGGAAAGCCGCGCCTTCTCCCAGGTTCAGCCCCGTACGCTGCTGATCGAATGGACGGCAAAACTGCTTATCCACATTCTTCAGTGAGTTGAAACCATTGAGGGTAAACCGTGTCAGTGCTTCCGTACCACCACAAACCATCCGCGGCAAAATGCCTTGTTTGATCATTCGTGCACCAAACATCATGGCGTTGGCAGAGGAAGAACAGGCCGTACTGATGGTCGCAATATGTTCACTGAATCCTACGATGTCGGCTATACGTTGTGTACAATCTGCACAATCCAGCGTATCTATATATTGTAGAAATGAGCCCGTTTTTTCGGGATTAATGATATCAAAATATATTTTCTCTGTATCGCACATACCGCCTACCGTGCTGGCATTGATAAAGCCGGTGGGCGCTGATTGTACAGTGGTAATGCCTGCCTGTTGTAATGCTTCCCGCATGGCTATCATCCCCAGCAATGTGGTACGTGTATACCCTTCCTGTACGGGAATGTCTGCCATGGCAAACAAAGAATGACTGCTATGCTTTACTTCAGCTACGGGCAATACATGCTTGTAAATGGTATCAATGTAACTGGTGTAACCAAGTCCACTGTGCTGTAACCGCAGATTTTGCAGATTTCCGGCTACGTCATCACCTATGGCGGTGATCATTCCCATCCCTGTTATAAACACTCTTTCCGCCATGCAACCTATTTACTTATGCCGGTTGTTTGGATTGGATATAGGCTGCCATAGACTCAACACTCTGAAGGATCTTACGACCTTCCCGCGGATCTTCTACTTTAATCTGATACTGTCTTTCCAGCAGTACCATCAATTCCAGTGAATCTATGCTATCGAGTCCCAGTCCTTCCCCAAATAACGGCGCATTGTCGTCGATGTCTTCCGGTTTGGTATCCTGCAGATTCAAAGCCTCGATGATCTGCACTTTCAGTTTCTTTTTTAATTCTTCCATAATGTTGTAGGTTTATCACCTGTTGCTCACAGCAGGCGAACGCCCTTGTGGGGAGTAAAAATACAGCTTTACTATTGTTTTGAAAACATTTATCAGTTCATTCTTCTTTTTTCGACCCACCCTGCTATAGCCAGCATGGCCAGCCCTGTAAGGACCAACCGTAACACGTTCTTCCACACATAACCAATGGCGCCGTTTCGTAAATAAATATCATTGATGGCATCCAGTCCCCAGCTGAGTGGGGATAAATGTCCTACGGCCTGCATATTGGCCGGCATCACTTCCAGCGGAATCCAGATACCGCCGATGGCCGACAGGATAACAATGGAAATAGCGCCGAAATTCAATGCCTGGTTGGGGGTCTTGAAAACTGTGCCGATAAGTATCCCATATGCCGTGGCCGCCAGCCCTATACCTGCTGCTACCAGCAAAGTGGCGCCCTGGTGATGTCCCATCACCAGCTGCGGCAAGTCCATCCAAGGCATTACATATATCCCCACCAGCATCATCAGGTAAAACTGTAAGATACAGATCCCTACAAAAAACAGCATCTTACCGGCCAGGATAGCCAGGTAAGACCCCGGTATCAGCTTCATCCGCAACAAACTGCCATCTTCCCTTTCACGGATCATATTACCTGCTATCGGGATCACAATAAAGAACATGGCAAAAATGCTCCACGCGGGCACATTATGCTGCACAGAGTTGGAAATCACATCCAGTTGCTTCCCGGTGCCGGTACTATGTTCTTTCAACCCCACCGCCTGCAGGCGGATAGCCAGCGTATCTGTACTGGCTTCCGGTACATCCTTGTTACGCAACTGCTGCCGGATCCTGTCCAGCAACATATCCGTTTCCACCTGCGTCAGGAAGTTATCCAGCGCCTGGTGTATGGCGCCTTTAAATGCTTTTTTTGCCGCCGGATCAAAATAGATGATCACATTCAGCGAATCATTGTTCTTTTTCACAGGCAGGGAAACCGTCATCCCCATCCGGTGCGTAATATCATTCACAATCCGGTTGGCATTGCTCACAATCGCTGCGGTAGCGCCTGCCGGCACAATGATACTGATCTTGTACCTGCCTTCATTTACCAGCTGCTTCGCCTTCTCTGCAGTTACCGGCTTACCATCCAGCGAGTCAATGATATTAAATTGTCCACCTGTCTCCAACCCTTCTTTGATATGGCGGCCCAGTCGTCCATGGTCATTATCTACCGTTAAAATATCAAACCTGATTTCCTGGTAATCTTTAAAGGGCGCATCCTGGATCAATGCCATCACGGTAATTAATACCACGGGCATCACAAACAGCAGGATTAATCCCATCTTGTCACGTAACAGCAGTTGCCATTCTTTTCTTATGGTAGCCAATAATCTTAGCATAGCTGTTGGCAGTTCGCTTTTAGTATTTTATGTGTTATTAATCAGCTAATCTCTTAACGCATGCCCTGTAAAATGTAAAAAAACATCCTCCAGGTTGCGGCAGTCGGGGTGTTGCCGGATCAGTTCCAGCGGCTGTCCCTGCACAATCATTTGTCCTTCGTCCATAATCACCACCTCTTCGCAGATGGACTGCGCCTCTTCCAGAAGGTGAGAGGTATACAGGATACTGGCGCCCTGGCGGTTATAGTCGCGCAGGAACTGGAGGATCATACTGCGTGACTGTACATCCACACCGGCAGTAGGTTCATCCAGTATTAATAACCTGGGGTCATGCAGGATCCCGGCAATAATGTTGGCGCGTCTTTTCATCCCCCCGGAATATTTATAGATCTCTTTATGTGCACTCTTTTCCAGGCCAAATAACT
The DNA here is from genome assembly GCF_964033635.1 of Chitinophaga sp. MM2321. Lineage (NCBI taxonomy): Bacteria > Pseudomonadati > Bacteroidota > Chitinophagia > Chitinophagales > Chitinophagaceae > Chitinophaga > Chitinophaga sp. MM2321. The sequence continues at coordinate 511,524 of NZ_OZ035533.1, read as the reverse complement.
CCAGGTAACGCATGATCTTCTGTTGCAATGCTTTGCCCCTGAAGCCATACAGGTTACCAAAGTAGGTAAGGTTTTCCACTGCCGATAACTGCGGATACAATGCTATCTGCTGCGGCACAATACCGATCATCTGCTTGATATCTTCCCGGTGCGCAGCATCCTGCAACTGGTTGTGAATCCTCACTTCCCCGCTGTCTGACTTTACCAGTCCGCACAAAATAGAGATGGTCGTTGTTTTACCTGCACCGTTAGGCCCCAGCAAGCCGGCAATCTTACCTTCAGAAAATACGAATGACAGCCCCTTTAAAGTAGGCGCTTCGGATCCCCTGTAGGTCTTATACAATTCGTTCACAGATATGCTGGCCATAATAATATTTTGTCATTTTATGATGTAGAGATGTAGTTATTTGGTTACCGATGAAAATACTTATCTGTAACTAAATAACTACATCTCTACATCATAAAATGCTTAAATTTTTGTCAGTGCCAGTTTGCGGAAAAATGCTTCTTCCGAAGCCGCGCATTCCAGCAGCATTTCACTGAGTTCTTTGTAAGATATATTATCTGCTGACCTGCTTTTACAAACGCGGCCTGCTGCGAAAGCAAAGTTGCGCCACAGATCGCCGGTTTTTGTGAGATCACCAGCCAGTTTGCTCAGTTCGTCTTTTTGCAATACTGCAGCAGCTTCCTGTAAAAAGGCGGCATACACAAACCGGAAGCCTGCGCCACCGGTGCCTATCTCTTCCTGCATGCGGATAATATTACCGAGATATAATGCGGATTTACGTTCGCCTACTTTTTCCGGGTAGTTCTTCACCCTGTTGGATAAATAACGGATACCGCTTACCCCAAACATAGGGAAAGGTACTTTCAGCATATAATGACATGCCTGCTGAATCCCCTCTTTGATGGGCCGGTGCAGCGAAACTTTGTCCGGTACATGCACGGGATAATACATTTTCCCTTTGGGAGCCGGAAACCCTTTCGCAAAACGCGCCTGCGCCAGACTTTCGGGGTCTATTTCCGTTACCACATCCATCACCGGATCGCTTACCAGGTACTGACCATCCCGCTTTCCATAAACGACCAGGTTGTGGGCATTAAAGTGAAAACGATAGGAAGGAGGAAAATAGGGCAGGTAATAAACACTGGAAAGTAATCCTACAGGCGTACCTGCTGCAATTACCTGGTCCAGTGCTGCCATTCCTTTTTCGGGAGAAGAAAATTTTGCTGATTCCATTTTCACACCGAGACGCTTGCATACCCGCTGGAATATAGCGCCCGGCCATATCCTGTAGGTGGTACCTGGTACGCCATTCACCTTCACAAAAGGAAGATGTGCAAAGAAAATACCCGCACCAATACCGAAAGCCATTGGTTCACTGATCTGCAAACCGTAGTGCCCCAGCAGATTTGAGATGACGCCACTCTCACAATGTGCAGTTTGCGTGTGATGGAATTGATGATCGCTCATAATATTTTATAGTAGCTGCCCGCAAAGGCGCCTTCGTGGGTCTATTTTATATGCAGTAAGTTGTCTATGCTGATCTTGAATGCCTCCGCATAACGTTGCAGCATTTTTTCATTCAGGCGTTTAAATACACCCGGCTTCATATGCCGTTTTACCTGCCATTGGAATTTGCCTACATAACTTGCCAGCAGTGGCAGGTCCATCAGGTTTTTTTCCATATAATAGGCTACAGGGCTTATCTCTCCCGCTTCCACACGGGCGCGGGCTGTTTTCACTTTTTCATTTACTTCTTCCCAGGCTTGTCCCAGGGCAATATTTTCCGGTTCCCATCCTGCACTTTGCACCTGCACATAATTGCCGGAATTATCCACCGCATACATAATCTGCCTGAACGTACCTTCGTGCAGGTTATCTCCATCCTGGGGTACTTCATCTTGTTTCATAGCAGCAGTTTTTAGAAGTTAACGGATAGTTATACTACCGTGATTTGTGCATATGCATAAGAAAAACGCGCGCTCTCCGGAACCATCATAATAACTTTCTGTCCTTTCTTAAAGCGGCCGCTGTTCATCAGCTCTTCCAGCATCAGGTAAGGCGACGCCGTGCCTACGTTGCCTACACTTGCCAGATTGGTGAACCATTTTTCCAAAGGAATAGGTACGCCCAACCGGGTAATTTCTTCGTCTATCTTCAAGCGGAAAAATTCAGATGACAGATGTGGCAGGAAAAAATCTATTTCGTCCAGGTTTACCTGGTGGCGTTCCACCAGTTCTTTCCACATTTGTGCGCCGGAGGGAACTATATTTTTACCCAGGAGGCGGGTATCCTGTTTGAAAGAAAATACACTATGCTGTGCCCATTCTTCCGGCGTCATATCAATCCAGCCAATGGTGCTGCCATCGGGTTGTTTGATAGCGCCTGCATACATACAGGTGTCCAGCTCATTGGCATAAGATAAAATCTCTACCCAGTCTACACGCAGCGATAAGCCGTCTTCATTGGGTTTATCCTGGAATAGTGCAGCACTGGCGCCATCAGATAGCATCCAACGGAGAAAATCTTTTTCAAAAGCGATGATCGGATTTTCATCCAGACTTTTCAGGTTCTCTGCTTCCGGTTGAAATTTTTGTGCGAGCATCCAGGCAGAGAATTTCTCTGAACCGGTACTCACGGCGTTGGTTGTGTTACCACAACGGATAGACATCCACGCATATTTAAAAGCCTGCATACCTGCTGCACAAGCGCCCGTAGCCGCAATAAGCTCTACAGGCTGGCATTTCAGGATGCCATGTACCATAGCAGCATGGTTAGGCAACAACTGATCCGGAGAAGTAGTGCCGCAAGCCAGTAATTGTAATTTGCTGATAGGAAATTTCTCGTCAAACAATTCCCTCACGGCTGTTGCAGTCATCTCTGCATTGGAGTGCGTGGATTTCCCTTCTTTATCTAAAGAGTAATAACGCGTTGTGATCTTGTTATTGCCCAGGATCTTTAACCTCGCACGGGAAGCTTTTCCATCTACCATTCCGAGGATGCTCTCCATTTCATCATTTTCAACAGGCTTGTTGGGTAAAAATTTAGACAGCCTGGTAATATAAACTTCGTTCATTTGAGAATAATTCGTCTAATATTTACAATTATCACGCCACCGGAAGACCGGTATTTGTAATTCCTGCAAAGCTACCTACTATTGCCGGAATTAATAGGTTCAACGCAAGGTTATCCCCTTATAGTATTCCACTTCACGCTGTAGCTGATTTTTTTTCAGGTTTAGTTTTATGAGAGAAGATATAAGCGTAATGGGTGTCAAAACAAAAATCCCTACCAATAGCAGGCCCCTGTACATAAACACGCGGCCCTGACGGGCAGGTGCGCCTGGTCCGCCTTTGGCGCTGATGAATTTAGCCCAGAAACGGAATGCGCTGATGCCATTCCCTTCCAGTACAACCAGGTTAGGAATAAGTTCCACTGCATTCAGGGAAAGCAACTGCGGTTGCAGCTCATTCCATTGCTTTTCTGCCAGCGCCTTTTCTATGGGTGCGGCAAAACGGGCGGCTGTTACAATTTCATTTTCCTGTACACCCGCCTGTGGCAGAAACCTAGTGGCTTCCTTCTTTCCCTTGAATGCCCAGCGCAGAATGGTGATCAGTGAAACCAGGTTGGGCGATTTATCTACCAACACAATATTACCTACCAGTTTAGCGCCGGCTTTCTCCAGGTACCCTTTTACTTTTTCCTGTGCATTGAGCCACATATTACGGCTGCCCAATAAGGTCAGTACCGGCTTATCTTTCAATAAACGCGCAGCTGCTTCACTTTGCAGAAAAGCGGCTGTTGGTTGTGAAGGAGATAAAAACCAGGGCTGATAAGCCAGGATAACCAGGTCGAAAGGGGTGTTCACATCCACTTTCAGGGGCTGAATACCGCGCGGGGTACCCTGTACCGTTTCCGGCATTGTATCGTAAAACTGCTGCTTTCCCCATGGGAAAGGAAATGGCGTTACCGGTACCAGCTGCTCGAATGTTATATCAACCTTGCCCTCCAGGGGAGCCAGCACATGATCAATAATCCTTTTCAGTTGCCCGGTTTGCGTAAAATATACAACCAGGATCTTCCGTCTTTCGTTCATAAAAGGAATAGGAGTTCAACAATTCAAACCGTAAACATACAAAAAAAGAAGAATCATTCATGTCATTTAATGATAATTTGACATGGGTAGTGGGGAGAAGAGAAGAAAATCAGGAGGGATAAAAATTTGTGCCCCAGCCAGATACTGCCTCAGCCGGCTTTGTGTGCTGTGGCAGTATCTGGTCAAAAGGACTTGTGTTTTTAAAAACCAATCTATTAACAGATAAAGTGGCCTTTATGTGATAAAAAAAGTGTTAAAAATTTGTAAATATTCTGGTTAATCTTTTTTAACAGAACCGGAACCCGCCACTGAACTGGATATCTGCGGATTACCCTTATATTTAACATCACCGGAGCCGGCAATCTTAGCATCCAGCTTTACACTGGCATGTACGCTGGCATCACCGCTACCGGCAATACTCACGGCTACATTTTCCGCCAGCAGGTCATCACCATCAAAATTACCGCTGCCGGCAATAGAAAGACTAACATCTTTCGTTTCTCCTTTCAGGTCCATATTACCGGAGCCGGAAATAGCCGCTTTCACCGCAGGAGCATTGATACTACCTTCTATATTACCAGAACCGGATAAGCTGAGCTTTATATCCTGCTTCGCATTAAATTTACCGTTCATCTTCAGATCACCGGAGCCGGACAGGCTCAGTTCATCCACTTCCGGCGTGGTTAAATATACTTTTACATCTTTATGGGTAGAAACAGAGGTGTTTCTTTTGTAACGTACTTTCAGCTGGTCACCTTCCATCAGGATCTCAATCACCGGAATGATATTATCTTCTGCCTCAATAACGGCGGCCTTTGCAGGCCCCTGCGACAGGTATACATCCATGCTCCCTTCTACTTTCAGCTGATGAAACGGTGGTATTGATCTTTCTTCGGTAATAACATTACCACTCCCTTTAATACGATTTTGGCCGATTACATTGCAGGCGTCAAAAAAACAAATGGTGGCCACTGCCAACGCAGCACTACATAGGAATTTTCTGGTTTGCATAAGTTTAGATTGTATAAGAAAGATACGATTAGATTTTCAATTTTCGAATTTCAGAATCCGAATTTGACGGAAGGACTTTATCTTTGCACCACCATGACAGAAAAGATACTTATTCTCGATTTCGGTTCCCAGTACACACAGCTGATTGCACGCAGCATCCGGGAACTGAATGTTTATTGCGAAATTAAACCTTGTCTTCAGCCCATTGCCTGGGACGAAACTATCAAGGGCGTTATTTTATCCGGCAGCCCCTGCTCCGTCAACGACGAAAAGGCACCTAACATAGACATCGCCGCCATAGCTGCGAAAGTACCCGTACTGGGCATCTGCTACGGCGCTCAGATGATGGCCAAAAATTTTGGCGGAGAAGTGGCTAAAAGCAATATCCGTGAATACGGTCGCGCTTTTATGGAACACAATGACAAAGAAGAAAAATTATTATACGATATCTCCGGCAAAAGCCAGGTATGGATGAGCCATTCCGATACCATCAAACATATTCCGGAAAGCTTTGATATCATTGCTACAACAGAAAACATCCCGGTTGCTGCCTTCAAAAGCACTACCGTAGCGGCTAACCCTATCTTTGGTTTGCAATTCCACCCGGAAGTAACCCACTCCATCGAAGGCAAGCAGATCATGCGTAACTTCCTGGTACACATCTGCGGTTGCGCCCAGGACTGGACACCGGCAGCATTTGTTCAGGAAACGGTTGAAAAAATCAAAGCACTGGTAGGCGATAAAAGAGTAGTAATGGCCCTCAGCGGCGGTGTAGACTCTACCGTGGCAGCAGAGCTGGTGCATAAAGCTATCGGCAAAAATCTCTTCTGCATCTTCGTTGATAACGGCCTGTTACGTAAAGATGAATATGCCACCGTACTGGAATCCTATAAACATATGGGCCTGAACGTGAAAGGCGTGAATGCAAAGGATATGTTCTTCAGCGAGCTGGAAGGCGTTTCCGATCCTGAACAGAAACGCAAGATCATCGGCCGCCTGTTTATCGAAGTATTCCAACAGGAATCCACACAGTTAACCGATATTTCTTTCCTGGGTCAGGGTACCATCTATCCCGATGTAATTGAATCCGTTTCTGTTAACGGTCCTTCTGTTACAATAAAATCACATCATAATGTAGGCGGGTTACCGGAGAAGATGAATATGCAACTGGTAGAACCATTGCGTTTCCTCTTTAAAGATGAAGTACGCCGCGTAGGCCGCGAAATAGGCATCAGCGAAATATTCCTGGGCCGTCATCCTTTCCCCGGACCGGGCCTCGCTATCAGGATACTCGGCGCTATCACCCCGGAAAAAGTGACTATGCTCCAGGAAGCAGATGCGGTTTATATAGATGGATTACGGGAAGCCGGCTTATACGACAAAGTATGGCAGGCCGGTACCATTCTCCTCCCCGTGCAAAGCGTTGGGGTTATGGGCGATGAACGTACCTATGAATTTACCGTAGCACTCCGCGCAGTGACTTCTACTGACGGTATGACCGCCGACTGGGCGCATCTGCCTTATGAATTCCTGGCCAAAATGTCTAACGACATTATTAACAGGGTGAAAGGCATCAACCGGGTAGTATATGATATAAGTTCCAAACCACCTGCTACTATTGAGTGGGAATAATATAAAGGAATAACCAATTAATAAATTACGGAGTTGTGGATAGCTATAAGCGAGGATCAATCGCTCTTATCTACCTGCAACTCCGTAATTTATTAATTGGTAATCTGCCATTCATATTTGAAATCTTCCTCATCGGAATGATTTTTGTAAATTAGCGCAAGTTATGAGCCACTTAGTTTCAATAAAGTATCTGTTTGCGGGGATAGCTATAGCTGTAGTGATCAGTGCCTGTTCATCATCCAAGAAGTCAGCCGGTCGTGTAGATGGTCCTCCGCCCGCTCTCAGCAAACCTAAGCCGGAAAAGAAACCGGAAGACAAGAAAGAAGCTGCTAAAGCACCCTTCAATGTGCCGGCATTCGGAAAAGAAGTAAAGAAATCTACCTACAATATTGCACTCCTGGCACCATTGTACCTCGATTCCGTATTCGCCAACTCTTCAGATATTCCCGGCCGCACCATGCCCCGGTATGTACTACCCGGACTTGAATTTTATGAAGGCGCACAACTGGCACTGGACACCCTGCAACAACAGGGCTACAACCTGAAAGTAACCGTTTACGACAGCAAAGCCAGGCAAAATGTAAGTACCCTGATCCATAATAAAACACTGGAAGGTACCGACCTCATCATCGGCGCTGTCAGCAATCCGGAACTGAAAGAACTCAGCGATTTTGCAAAAGAGAAAGAAATAAATTTTGTATCGGCTACTTTTCCAAATGATGCCGGCATCAACGACAACCCTTTCCTCTTTATCTCCAACAGTACGCTGAAAACACATTGCGAAGCCCTGCAACAATATGTACAGGAAGCATTCGCCACCAAAAATATTGTTCTCTTCCGCAGGAATACCGCCTTTGAAAGCCGCCTGGCAGCGGATTTCAAAACATCCTACGACAAGATGGAGAGCGACAAAAAATCAAGAATCAGGGAAGTGGTGTGGAACGATGCTACCACCCCGGAAGAAATTTCAAAATACCTGCTCACCGACCGTCCAAACGTGATCATCATCACTGCACTCGATGAAACCGGCGCCAAAAGCCTGCTGCGTAAACTCAGCATCTCTGCGGTTACCTATCCGTTACAGATCTTCGGTATGCCTACCTGGGATATATTCAAACTGAAAGATCCCGAGTTTAAAGGCTTACAGGTGTATTATTCATCTCCCTATTTCAATGATAAAACAGATGTATACAGCCGTTACGTAAATGATTACTTCCGCAAAACCTATAGAGCACGCCCGTCTGACATGGCTTTTAAAGGCTTTGATCTGACCTACTACTTTACCCGGTTACTGCAAACAAACGGTGTATATTTCAACGGTGAAGTGAGTGCATCTCCCAAAGTGATCACCAACTTCAACTTCCAGCCGGTATACTTGAAAGAAGGAGAACAAACACCCTCCTACTTTGAAAACAAAAACATCTTCATCATTCAAAAAGGTGATAGCGTAGATATAAAAATGAACAGATAATTTATACTGCATCAACTAACTGATCGTGCCGTGGCGTTTGCTATGGCACGATTTTTTTTTGCGTAAATTCATTTTATGAGTGTGCTACAATTTACCGATAACGGCATTTATTGTGCAGCCGGCGATTTCTATATAGATCCCTGGAAACCAGTACAGCGCGCTGTTATCACGCACGCACACTCAGATCATGCCCGATGGGGAAGCCGGCACTACCTCTGTGAAAAAAGCGGAGTCCCTATACTTCAATTAAGATTAGGCAATGATATACAGGTGCAGGGCGCCGCTTACGGAGAAACGATCTATTTCAATGGCGTAAAAGTATCCCTGCATCCTGCAGGTCATATCATCGGTTCCGCCCAGGTAAGCGTGGAGCAAGCCGGCGAAGTGTGGGTAGCCAGCGGTGATTATAAACTGGAAAATGATGGTTTATCCACCCCCTTTGAACCGGTACGCTGCCATACTTTTATTACCGAATCAACGTTTGGATTGCCCATCTACCGCTGGGAACCCCAACAACAACTGGCAGACAACATCGCCCGTTGGATCGCCGCCAATCAGCAGGCCGGCAAAGCCAGTGTATTGCTGGCTTACAGCCTGGGTAAAGCACAACGGCTTATCTATCTGCTGAAAGATAAAGTAGATCACTTTCTCGCACATGGCGCCATCTTCACCGTGCATGAAGTTTTACGTAAACAGGGATATCCATTACCCACCATTGAAAGGATTACGCCTGATACGCCCAAAGCAGCTTTTAAAAATGCCGTGATCATTGCCCCGCCATCTGCTGCCGACTCCATATGGATGCGTAAATTTTTGCCTTATGCGTTGGGTATCTGCAGTGGCTGGATGCAGGTGCGTGGAAACATGCGCAGGCGCAATGCGGACGCCGGCTTCGCATTATCTGATCATGCCGACTGGCCCGGTTTATTACAGGCAGTGGCAGCTACCGGCGCACAACAGGTATATGCCACACATGGCTTCAGCAGCGTGTTTGCGCGGTATCTCAATGAAACAGGAACTGCCGCAAAAGAAGTAACAACCGCATACGGAGAAGGAGAAGAAGAAAACATTATTAACACTGAACCTTAAAGCCCGTGCAGCAATTCGCCCAACTGGTCAGGCTGTTAAGTAACAGCACTAAAACCACGGAGAAACTCGAAGCTCTCAGCCAATACTTTGCCACCGCACCGGCGAAAGATAAAACCTGGGTGCTGGCATTATTTTCAGGACGACGACCAAAGCGCACGGTCAATAGCACTCAGCTGAAGAATTGGTGTATCCAAGCCACCGGTTTACAGGAATGGTTATTTGAAGAATGCTATCATACTGTAGGAGATCTGGCAGAAACCATTTCCCTCCTATTACCTCCACCACATGAGCCGGTGGCGGCTCCGCTTCACTATTGGCTGGAACAACTGCAACGCCTGGAAAAAACAGATGAAGCCACCAAACAACAATTCATCCTGCAATCATGGAATACACTCAGCGATAGTGAACGGTTTGTATTCAACAAACTTATCACGGGCGGTTTTCGTATAGGCGTGTCACAAAAAATGATGGTGAATGCGCTGGCGAAAACATATAATATTCCTGCTGCCACCCTCTCCCATATGATCAGTGGTTCCTGGGACCCCGGAAAGGTTACCATCGAAGAACTGCTGCATCAAAGCACTACCGGCGCTGATGCTTCCCGCCCCTATCCTTTTTATCTCGCGTATCCCCTGGAAGGCGCGCCTGCATTGCTTGGCGCCATCACCGACTGGCAGGCGGAATGGAAATGGGATGGAATCCGCGGACAAATCATCAAGCGCGAAGGACAACTGTTTGTATGGTCGCGCGGGGAAGAACTGATCACAGATAAATTCCCTGAATTTACTCCGCTGCTCGCAGCACTGCCGGATGGTACCGTTATCGATGGAGAAATCCTCACATTTGCCAACGGCCTCCCACTACCTTTTCAAACACTACAGACACGCATTGGCAGAAAAAATGTTACACGCAAACAACTGCTTGAAGCCCCCGTTATATTCCTGGGTTACGACCTACTGGAATGGGAAGGCGCTGATATCAGGGAACAACCGCTGATAGTACGCAGGGCGTTGCTGGAGCAACTGGTGGTCACTGTTCAACAGCCAACATTGCAGCTGTCGCCGGAAATAATTTTCGACTCATGGGAGCAGCTGACCGCACTCCGTTTACAATCCCGCGAAAAGGTCAGTGAAGGACTGATGCTGAAGCAACGCAATGCCACCTACCAGGTAGGACGCAAACGCGGTAGCTGGTGGAAATGGAAAGTAGATCCGTATACAATTGACGCCGTTATGCTGTATGCGCAGAAAGGACATGGCCGTCGTGCTGATCTCTATACTGATTATACCTTTGCGGTGCGTGATGGCGACTTACTGGTGCCCTTTACAAAGGCCTACTCCGGGCTTACAGACAAAGAAATTGCGGAAGTGGATAATTGGATTAAACGTCATTCCCTGGAGAAATTCGGCCCTGTAAGGACCGTAGAACCCGTGCTTGTATTTGAAATCGCATTTGAAGGCATCGCTGCCTCCAACCGCCACAAATCAGGTGTAGCCTTACGTTTCCCACGGATCAACCGCTGGCGGAAAGATAAACCGGTAACAGAGATCAATACCCTGGAAGATCTGAAGATCCTGTTACAGTTAAGCAGCAACCTGGGAGAAAAGCCCGCGCAATAGCCTGACAAATAAGTGCAATCGCCGCAAAAGATATTTCTCACTACATTTTACTACCAAAGCCTATAAATAAAGAATATTTCTTGTCTAAATTTAATATTTTTGGAAAATACAACTATCAATTATCTCTCTAAAAGATATTATTTCTAAAGATATAGTGAAATGATACAGAAAAAAGAAAATACGGCGGATGTGCAATTGTCGCTCGATGAAAAAGATATGGGCATTCTGAAGCTGTTGCAAAAAGATGCCAAGATGACCATCCGTGATATAGCCGGCCAATTGAATCTCAGTACGACCCCTGTATACGAGCGTATCCGCAAAATGGAACAGGCCGGGGTAATCAAACAATACGCTGCCATCGTAGATCCACGGAAAATAAATAAAGGACTCACAGTACTGTGCTATATAACGTTGAAAGAACACAATAAAAAATGTGGTAAAAAGTTTATCCAGGAAATCATCTCTTTTACAGAGGTAACAGAATGCCTGAACATCTCCGGTGAATTTGATTTTATGATTAAGGTACAGGTAAAAGACATGGATGAATACCGAGAATTTTATGTCAATAAACTGGGTGAATTGGATAACCTGAGCCATACACAAAGCATCTTTGTTATCTCTGTCATCAAAGCCACCCACCAGGTTGTGTACTAGTACACAGCACATTTTATACAATACTTCGTGTTCTCAACTTATCACCGACGTTAAAGAAATTTTAAAAAAGCTTTCTAAGGATTTCCTTAACATTTACCCACCTATTTTTACACCAGCAACGTATTACTACGGTAACCTATAAACGTATTTTTCAAAGCACAATTATCACAGCATGGGAAATGCTATTTGTATGGCTGCTAACAGAAAACAGCCGGCCTTCATCCATTCATCCCCACTACAGTCCATCAGGGAATAAATTCCCTGGTGGGCTGATAATTTTACTTTGATCCCATAGCGCGTTTGCCAAATAATGCTTACTTTAATTGCATGAACCGCAAGCATTTCCTGTCATCCATACTTACTGCGGGCGCAGGTTTACCCGCCCTGCAAAGTCTTGCTGCTATAGGCGCTGCTGCTGCACCGGCAGCTAAAGAACCTTTGGTACCACCCTATCTCAGACCCGGCGATACCATCGGTATTACCTGTCCCGCCGGATATATAAAGAGAGATGAAATTCAGGCGGCCATCCGTATCATGGAACGCTGGGGGTTTAATATTCGTATAGGCAAAACCGTAGGCGCCCGTGATTACAGCTTCGGCGGCACCGATACAGAAAGATGGCAGGACATGCAGGCCATGCTGGATGACAATAACATCAAAGCCATTATGTGTGGCCGTGGTGGCTATGGTACAGCAAGGATCATCGACAAACTCGATTTCTCAAAATTCAGGAATAAACCCAAATGGGTGATCGGTTTCAGCGATGCAACCGTATTGCATTGCCACATCAGCAGGCACTTTGGCATCGCCTCCCTGCATTCAAAAATGTGCAACAGTTTCCCGGATGATTTCAACAAATCAGAACCAATCGTGCAGGATACGATCATGTCTATCTACCAGGCACTCACCGGTAAAAAGATGCAGTACAGCGCCGCACCCGATCCCAACAACCGCAAAGGCACTGCCCGCGGCGTACTCACAGGCGGTAATCTTTCTATCATCCAGAGTATGTCTGCTACAGATTCAGAAATAGATACCAACGGCAAAATATTATTTCTCGAAGAAGTGGGCGAATACCTGTATAGCCTGGATCGTATGTTGGGCACCTTACAACGTTCCCATAAACTGGACAACCTCGCAGGCCTCATCATTGGCGGGTTTAACAGGATCAAGCCCGATGATCCGGGTGAAGAATTTGGCAAATCGGTGTACGATCTCGTACTGGAAAAAGTGAAAGACTTCCGGTATCCTGTATGCTTTAATTTTCCGGTAGGGCATCAGAAAAATAACTACGCCCTCAAATGCGGTATGATGCACACGTTGAGCGTAGATGATAATAACGTCTCTTTAAAAGAATAATTATTTTACCAGGAATGTAACGATAAATAATCCTGCCAATACATACATCACAGGACTGATCGTTTTGTACTGTCCTGTTAATACTTTCAGGAGTACGTAGGACAACATCCCAAATACAATCCCTTCTGCAATGCTGTAAGTGTACGGCATCATTACAATGGCGAGGAAAGCCGGTATGGCTTCCGTCACATCATTGAAATCTATTTTGGTAACAGCCCCCATCATCAACATACCGACTATGATCAAAGCCGGTGCGGTAGCCGCTTGGGGGATCATGGCAAATACCGGTGCAAAGAATAATGCCAGTAAGAACATGATGGCAACTGTCAGAGAGGTGAGCCCTGTTTTACCACCGGCGGCAATGCCACTCGCACTTTCCACGTAGGCAGTCACTACGCTGGTGCCCAGCAAACCCGCAGCGGTAGTGCCTACCGCATCAGCCATAAGCGCCTGCTTGGCACGTGGCAAACACCCGTTTGCATCCAGTAATCCCGCCTTGTTACATAAGCCGATCAAAGTACCAACGGTATCAAACAGGTTTACCATCAACAGGGTGAATAAGATCACCACCATATCCAGCGTAAAGATCCGGTTGAATTCCAGCTTGAAAGCTATCGGCGCCAGGGAAGGCGGCAAACTGATAAGATGTCCTGCCGGCAGATGCGTGATACCCATAGGAATACCGATCAATGTAGCTGCCAGAATGCCTATCAGCAAAGCTGCATTTACTTTCCGGTACATCAATACGGCGCTTACAATCAATCCTGTTAAAGCAATCATGGGGCCCATGCTGGTAATGTCGCCCATTTTCAGGATCACACCATCCAGCCTGCCATCGCCCACATGGTGCATACCCGTTTCTATAATGCCTGCATTGGCCATCCCAATCAGTGCGATCAGCAATCCTATGCCCACAGAGATGGCATGCTTCAGGTTTTCAGGAATACTATTAATGATCGCTTCCCGGATCCGGAAAAGTGATAGGAATATAAAGATGATCCCTTCCAGGAAAACCGCCGTGAGTGCAAATTGCCAGCTATATCCCATAGATGCAACAATGGTATAGGCAAAGAAAGCATTCAATCCCATGCCCGGCGCTACCCCTATCGGGAGCTTCGCATACAGCGCCATCACCAGCGTACCAATAGCGGCTGCCAATGCAGTGGCGGTGATCAGCGCATTAAAATCCATTCCTGTCCGGGATAATATACTGGGGTTTACCGCCAGGATATAAGCCATCGTAGAGAAGGTGGTCAAACCTGCCAATACCTCTTTCTTAACGGTGGTATTATGCGCTGAAAGCTGAAAGAATTTTGCGAGCATGCCACAAAAATAAACGATTCAGCATTTTGTCCTAATTTCAATACTATGCAACAACGCTCTCAGGGCTGGAAAGTGGTTATCAAATGGCTGGCTGACAAAGAACAAAAGCCTTTCAAATTCCAGGAAGATGCCTGGAAGGCTTATCTGCAGGGACAATCAGGACTCGTGAATGCACCCACCGGCTTCGGCAAAACGTTCTCTCTTTTCCTGGGTGCGGTGATTGCATGGATCGACGCCCACCCAAAAGACTATCACCATAAAACAAAAAACGGCTTACAATTACTGTGGATCACGCCGCTGCGTGCGCTGGCAAAAGACCTGGGAAGGGCAATGGAAGCCGTTTTACAGGAGCTGGATATCGCCTGGCAGGTAGGCATCCGTAGCGGGGATACGCCGGTAGCTACCCGAGCGCAACAAAAAAAGCAGATGCCGGAAGTACTGATCATCACCCCGGAAAGCCTGCACCTGCTGCTGGCACAGAAAGAATATCCCACTGTATTCAAACACCTGCACACCGTAGTCGTAGATGAATGGCATGAGCTGATAGGCAGCAAACGCGGCGTGATGACCGAACTGGGACTGAGCCGTCTCAAAGGATTAACGCTGCAGGCAGGCAGACCGCCATTAAAAATATGGGGGATTTCTGCTACCATCGGCAACCTCGACGAAGCCCTGGAAGTGTTGCTGGGCCCCTCTCACAATAACGGTATTATCATCCGTTCAAAACTAAAAAAGAACATCGTTCTTAAAAGCGTGATTCCGCATGAAATGGAAAACTATCCATGGGCCGGGCATCTCGGCACTAAAATGTTGCCGCAGGCATTGCCTATCATCGAGGCTAGTCAGACCACGCTCATCTTTACCAATACACGCTCCCAGTCTGAAATATGGTACCAGTCGCTCCTGCGGGAAGACCCCATGCTGGCTGGCGTACTGGCTTTACACCATGGCTCCATCGATATGGAGCTGCGGATCTGGGTGGAAGAAGCATTGCATAACGGCATTCTCAAAGCGGTGGTGTGTACGGCCAGCCTGGATCTGGGCGTGGATTTCAGGCCGGTAGATAATGTGATCCAGGTGGGCAGCCCCAAAGGAGTGGCGCGTTTTCTTCAACGGGCAGGGCGCAGCGGTCATCAGCCCGGCGCCGTCAGCAGGATCTTTTTCCTGCCTACGCATGCGCTGGAGCTGGTAGAAGCAGCCGCCCTGAAAGCAGCAATGGAAGAGGACCTTGTAGAAAGCCGCATGCCGGTTTTGCTTGCTTACGATGTGTTGTTGCAATACCTGATGTCACTCGCCGTATCTGATGGTTTTCATGCACCGCAGATCTGGGAAGAAGTACGCCATACCTTTTGCTACCAGGCTATTACAGCAGACGACTGGCAATGGATACTCTCCTTTTTAACAACCGGCGGCGATGCACTGGCCGTCTACGATGAGTTTAAAAAGCTGGAACGCGAAGGTGACTTTTATATTTGCAGAAGCCGCATGCTGGCCATGCGCCACCGTTTGCATATAGGCACCATCGTTAGTGATGCCATGCTCAAAGTAAAATTCATGACAGGTGGTTACATCGGTGTGATCGAAGAAAGCTTCATCTCCCGCCTGCAACCCGGCGACAGCTTCACACTCGCCGGCCGTAACCTGGAATTTGTGCTGATCAAAGACATGACGGTACTGGTACGGAAGTCCAACGCCAAACGTACCATTGTACCCAGTTACCAGGGAGGCCGCATTCCGCTGTCATCCAACCTGGGTAGAATGTTGCGGCAGAAATTCAATGAGGCGCTGTCCGGGGTAACAACTGATCCGGAGCTGATTGCGTTACAGCCCTTATTCAACCGGCAGAAAGAGCTCTCGCATATTCCAAAAGATGATGAACTGCTGATAGAAGAAATACAGACAAAAGACGGCTTCCATCTTTTCGTATATCCGTTCGAAGGCAGGCTGGTACACGAAGTAATGGCGGCGCTGCTGGCCTACCGGATCAGCCGTATACAGCCCATCACCTTCTCTATTGCGATGAATGATTATGGTTTTGAATTGTTGTCTGATCAGCCGATTCCCGTTACCGACGACAATGTGCAGGCATTGTTCTCTACAGATAACCTGCTGCTGGAATTACAGACCAGTGTCAACGCCACGGAAATGGCCCGCCGCAAATTCCGCGACATTGCGGTGATTGCAGGGCTGATCTTCCAGGGCTATCCCGGCAAACACAAGGCCAACAGGCACTTGCAGTCGTCATCATCACTGTTGTTCAATGTATTCAAAGATTATGATCCGCAAAACCTGTTACTGAAACAGGCGTTCAACGAAGCCTTCTTTTACCAGATGGAAGAAGCCCGGCTTCGTGAAACCCTGGAGCGGATCGGACAAAGTAAAATTGTAATCACATCTCCCAAAAAACTTACGCCTTTCTGTTTCCCTATCAAAGTAGACAGCCTGCGGGATACCATGACCAGCGAAAAGCTGGAAGACCGGATTAAAAAATTGATTGCGGTCAACGGCTAAGAATTAATAATTTGCAGCTCAATTAAAAACAGTAGATGTAGTGGTGGCGGAAATATTTCATTTTCAGGAGCAGCATTGGCATTTGTTGCCCGAGCGGGCAATTTTCTGGGAAGAAGAAAAAGCATTGATCCTTTCAGATCTGCATCTGGGAAAGGCTGCTCATTTCCGCAAAGCCGGCATTGCTGTACCAGCGGGTATTGTACAGGAAGATCTTTTCCGGCTGCAACAGCTGATTACCCGCTTCCTGCCAGCCAGGATCATTATTGTAGGCGATATGTTTCACAGCAGGGAGAACAACGAAGTGCAGTATTTCAGGCTGTGGCGCGGACAATTCCCGCACATCCGGATAGACCTCGTAAAAGGCAACCATGATATTATGCCGGAAGATGTGTATGGGGAGATCGGAATAAACACCCATGCCACCCTTACTGTAAAGGGCATCCACTTCATTCATGAGCCTTGCGGGGAAGATAACGGGTATCGATATACGTTTTCCGGGCACCTGCACCCCGGCATTATCATGGAAGGGGTTGCCAGGCAAAGGCTTCGGCTACCCTGCTTTTATTTTGGCCGGCATTGCGGCATTTTACCCGCTTTCGGGCACTTTACCGGCCTGGCCACACTTCACCCCTCCCCCCAGGAGCCGGTGTTTGTAATCGCCGGGAAATCGATTATACGCGCACAATGAATTTTTTTGATTTTATCAACAAATCATATCTCCGCTGCATTTCAAATTCCTAAATACGTAAATCAAAAAATCCCTAAATAATCTTCCCGTCTTTCATCAGGAGTTGCCGGTCGCTGAGCGGGGCCAGTTCTTCGTTATGGGTAACGATGATAAAGGTTTGCTGAAATTTGTCGCGCAGTTCCAGGAACAGGTTATGCAGTTCCCGGGCGTTGCGGGAGTCCAGGTTACCGGTTGGTTCGTCTGCCATCACTACATCGGGATTATTGATCAGGGCGCGGGCCACGGCTACACGCTGCTGCTCTCCGCCGGAGAGGGCATTGGGTTTATGCTCCATCCGGTCCTGCAGGCCGAGCGTTTCCAGCAGGAAGATGGCTTTTTCCTTTACATCCTTTTTTTTGGTACCGGCAATATAACCGGGGATACTGATATTTTCGAGTGCGGAAAATTCCGGTAACAGGTGATGGAACTGGAAAATGAAGCCAATATGACGGTTCCTGAAATCGGCGAGGGTATTACCCTTTAAACCGGTCAGATTGACATCATTCAGCCAAACTTCGCCCGTAGTGGGCATATCCAGGGTTCCGAGTATATGCAACAAGGTGCTTTTGCCGGCGCCTGACGATCCAACGATGGTGACAATTTCCCCTTTACTGACAGTAATGTCGACCCCCTTTAAAATAGGTAAGTTGGAATAATTTTTGGTAACATTGCGAGCGGTTAGCATAACCCAAAGAAAAGTAATTAACCGATAAAAATAGTAAAAGTTGTTTATTTCAAATTAAATAATACTTTTGCGGAAAATTAAAAAGTAAAAATTTTAATAAGATGTACTGGACATTAGAATTAGCTTCATACCTGGAGGACGCTCCATGGCCAGCTACGAAAGATGAACTCATTGATTACGCTATTCGTTCCGGTGCACCGATCGAAGTAATCGAGAACTTACAGGAGCTGGAAGACGAGGGAGAAATTTATGAGGGGATTGAAGATATCTGGTCTGATTATCCGTCTCAGGACGACTTCTTCTTCAACGAAGACGAATATTAGCCCGATTGCAGGCTGCCTGCCATCCCAGGCATCCTATGCCTGATAAAAAAATTAAGCCGTTACCAACAACTGGTAACGGCCTTTTTATTTAGTCATTTAATTATTTAGAGATGTAGCTATTTTGTTTCAAAGGATGATATACCACTGAAACAAAATAGCTACATCTCTAAATAATTAAATGACTAAATGGTTATTATTTGTCCATCTGATCAATCACTGGCTTGGATACGCCGGTAAATGAGAAGCCGCCATCATGGAACAGGTTCTGCATGGTCACCATTTTGGTGAGGTCAGAGAACATGGCCACGGCGTAGTTGGCACATTCATCGGTAGTAGCATTGCCTAATGGGCTCATCTTGTCTGCATAAGCCATAAAGCCGTCAAAACCTTTCACACCACCACCAGCAGTAGTTTTTACCGGAGACTGAGAGATCGTGTTTACACGTACTTTCTTGTGGGTACCATAGTGGTAGCCGAAGCTGCGGGCAATAGATTCCAGCAGTGCTTTGGCATCCGCCATTTCGCCGTAGTCAGGGAATACCCTCTGTGAGGCAATGTATGACAGCGCAATTACAGACGCCCACTCGTTCAGCGCATCCAGCTTGTAAGCTGTTTGCAATACCCGGTGCAGCGACATTGCGGAGATATCGAATGTTTTATGATTGAAATCGTAATCCAGGTCGGTATAGCTTCTGCCTTTACGGATATTCATACCCATTGCCACGGAATGCAGTACAAAGTCCACTTTGCCACCAAAATGTTCCATGGATTTGTTGAACAGGTTAGCCAGATCATCCATATTGGTAACATCCGCCGGAATAACCGGTGCCTTACACGTTTCAGCAAGTTTGTTGATCTCACCCATACGCAGGGCAATAGGAGCATTGGTAAGCACAATTTCAGCGCCTTCTTCCACACAACGCAGTGCAGTTCTCCAAGCTATAGACTTTTCGTCCAGTGCGCCAAAGATGATACCTTTCTTCCCTTTTAATAAGTTATGAGCCATGTGGTCAAAATTAATTTCGGCAAAAATAGTCGTTATAGTTGAAAAAAAAAGTTATTAAGTAGGGCTTTTGGCCCTGCCCACTGGTAAGATACACTAAAGGATGGCTAAAAGCCACTATTAATCGTCTTATCTGACCATTTCCCGGGCGTTTTCCAGGGCAGCGGCGGTAGGCTTCTCCCCACTCAGCATCTGCGCTATTTTGTCGATCCGCTCTTCCTGCGACAACAAACGTACGCTGGTAGTTACTTTATCTGCCTTGGCATCTTTATATACAAAGTAGTGCGCATCCGCTTTCCCCGCTATCTGCGGCTGATGAGTGATACAGATGATCTGGTGCGCTTTGGCCAGATCTTTCAGGATAATTCCTACCTGCCGGGCCGCTTCACCGGAAATACCGGTATCTATCTCATCAAAGATCAGCGTAGGAAGGGCTACCGACTTTGCCACCAGCGATTTGATGCACAACATCAGCCGGCTCAATTCCCCGCCGGAAGCTACTTTCCCCACCGGTGCAAACTGGTTGCTCTTATTGGCATCAAACAGAAATTCGATGGTATCATGCCCGTAGGGGTTCAGTTCTCCCTCCGTAAGGGCTACTTTCAGCCTGGCATTTGGCATCCCTACCTGGGCCAGCAGGGTATTTACCTTTTTCTCAAAAGGCGCCGCCTGCGCCTGTCTTTCTGCGGAAATAACGATGGCTGCTTTCAGCAGGGTTTCGTGCAATTGCGCCTGTTCCTGTTCCAGCAATAAAAGTTGTTCATCAAGATTCAGCACATTGTCTACCCTGGCGGTCAGCTCCTCTTTTAAAGCCAGCAGTTCACCGCTCGTATGCAACCCATGCTTCTTTAAAAGGCGGTAACCCAGCGCCATCCGCTCATTAACGAGTTCTATGCGCACACCATCATATTGTACCTGGTCGTTAATATTTTCTACTTCTCCTGCAATGTCCTGTAGTTCGAGATAGGAAGATAATAACCGTGCTGCTACGCCCGGCACATCTTTATGGAAAGCGGATAACCCCTGCAGGGAAGATTGTAACTGTTTTATCTGTTGCAGGATGGGCTGCTCGTCTTCTTTCAGCTGGAAGAAAACACGGTTCAGCGTATTCTTTATTTCTTCGGCGTGGGTCAGGAGTTGCAGCTCACTGTCCAGGTCTTCAATTTCGTTGGGACCAAAGCCTGCTTCCGACAGTTCATCGAGCAGGAATTTATTGTAGTCAAGTTCTTTGTTGGCGTGGTCGCGGCTATCGTGCAGCTGTTTGTATTTCTTCTGTACCTGCGCATATTGCAGGTAAACCTGGTGATATTGCTGTAGTCCGGCTGGTTTGTTTACGAGGGCGTCTATTACTTCCCGCTGAAAATCGGCGTTGCCCAGGTCCAGTGTATCAAACTGCTGGTGGAGGTCAACCAGGTGGCTGCTTAGCTCCGACAGCTGGGAAATATTTACAGGCGTATCATTTACAAAGGCCCTCGATTTACCGGCAGCACTGATTTCGCGGCGAATGATCAGTTGATCTTCCAGGTCCAGCTCATGACGCTGGAAGAAGGCGGCTACCTGTGACTTTTTCACTTTGAAGATGCCTTCTATAACGCATTTACGGGTTTTATCAAATAGTACGCCCGGGTCTGCCCGCTCTCCCAGGATAAGGGAGAGTGCGCCCAACAGGATAGATTTACCGGCACCTGTTTCCCCGGTGATTACATTAAGGTTGCCTGAGAAATCAATTTCCAGGTTTTCAATAATGGCGTAATTCTTAATGATGAGTCGCTGTAACATAAGTCAGGAAATAACTTTTAAAGAATTCCTTGTCAGGTTCCGTTCACACGCTGTATACCTGCTTTAGCCCGCTGGTCCAGGGAATTTTTATAATCGTGGCCTTTCATGTTCAGACATTGCTGATAACATTGAATGGCTTTACTCTTTTCATGCCGCTTTTCGTAAATATAACCCATTTGAAGGGATGCCCTGGCCGCATAATATTCCGGCCTGTTAGCGCCTACTTTGATGGTGATGTCATACATAGCGATTGCTTTATCGTCCTGCCCTAGTTCATCATAGATACGGCCCAGGCGGTAAGCGTATTCTAGCTTTTCTTCCATTGAATGGAAATCGGCCGCCTTTTTTGTCAACAGCAACTTCAGGGCTTCATTCAGGTAGCCGCCATCACTCAGCAAACGTACCCGCAGTAAAAACGGGTCCGGCCATTTACCGCCTTCCGCCTCTTTCAGGGCCTGTTTGTCTGCATCCGTTTCTGTGCCGCCACGGGTCAGGATCATCGCCCGGTACTTGTTAGCCGCCGCCTGATTCCCTTCCAGGTAATAGAACCAGCTTAACCGCTGCAAACATTCTTTTACATAGAACTTACCTTTGAAATTGTTGATAAACCTTTCCAGGTACACATGTGCATCAGGGTCCAGTCTTGTCAGTTTCAACAGTCCCATTACATAGTTGTAATACTGGATGTCCGCATACTCCGCGCTATCGTCCCGTTCCTGCAATACTTTCAGTCCTATAGCCGCTTTCTGGTTATTGAGCGAGAGGTTTGCCACCATCAATGCAAAAAGATAATTATTCTTTGTATCCAGCTGCTTACGTTGTAAAAACTCCCAGGTATCTTCCGGTTTGTTGACAATAAAGAGCATCAGGTAACAATAGTAGTAATAGGATTCTTCCCGGAACAATCTCGCTTCCGGCGCATTGCTCTCGATAAAGGCATTCACATTTTCCATCCCCTGTTTGATACTTCCTTTCATACCCAGGATGTTGGTAATCCATTTGTATCCGTCGGGGATTGTACCAAATACCGTCTGCATGGCACCCAGCAACAGTTTATTCGGAACGAAGTCCGGAAACCTGCGCTGGTTCTCTTTCAGGGTGATATAAGCTTTTCTTATTTCCCAGGTGGCATCCCATTTTTCATTGAACTTTATTTTTACCATCGCCCACTGGAACTTGATGGCGGCCTGTGTGTAGAGATAATAGGGGGAATCGGGAGAACCTTCTGCCATCTTATTCAGCCGGAACAACCGCATGCTTCTTTTGCGGGAATATTCCGCCGGATCTTCATTAAAGAAGAGTGGAAAAAAATCAGCGTAATTATCCAAAAAATAAGGAACCAGGTTATCCGGGTTCTCTTTCTTTTCTGTTTCCAACAACGCTTTCCCTGCGTTTAGCCGTAGTTGCATAATAGCTTCATAGGCTTGTTCACAGCGATTGTTAAAATCATATACTTTCTGTTGTGCATTACCTGTCAACCCTACACTCAGTAAAAGAACGATAGAAAAAATAATACGCATAAGGGCAAAATTCCTGAAATAAAGGCCAAATCTCACATAACCAATTCACAAATCCCAATAAACAATCACATTTTTAAAGTTGCAATGCCCATCCAAATTCCTGCCACAAATTAAAGGAACTACTACGCATACTACCTGCGCAAGGGTGTTGGCGGCAAAGCTAATATAATTAGTAAAACAAAACTAAATAAATTAGTATATTTTTATATTACGGGGAGGCATACACGAAAAAAGGACATCCGCAGATGTCCTTTTCCCAATCTTTTTATTAGCTGACCAATCCGGATCAGATAGTAATCGTTGCTTCGAGATCGTTATCCACGAGGATACGGCCACAATGTTCGCAAACGATGATTTTCTTGTGCTGACGGATTTCCGCCTGACGCTGAGGAGGGATTGCATTGTAGCAACCACCGCAGGAGTCGCGTTCAACAGTTACTACAGCCAGACCGTTACGATAGTTCTTGCGGATCTTTTCGTAAGCAGACAGTAAACGGGGGTCTACTTTGGTACGGGCATCTTCACTTTCCTTGCGGAACGCTTTCTCTTCCTTATCAGTTTCGCCAACGATTTTTTCCAGTTCGCCTTTCTTGTGCTTCAGATTCGTTTCTTTGTCAGCAACTGCCTTCTTAGCCACTTCCAGCGTACGGGATTTTTCTTTTACTTCTTCGTTAGCGTCCTTGATATGCTTTTCAGCCAGTTTGATTTCAAGTGCCTGCATTTCCATTTCCTTGGTAATGGCTTCAAACTCGCGGTTGTTCTTCACATTGTCCTGCTGCTTCTCGTACTTCTTTATCAACGCTTCCGCGTCTTTAATAGCAGCTTTCTTGCTGGCAACAAAGTCCTGGATACCCTTGATTTCATTCTCGATATGTGACTGACGGGTATTCAACCCTTCGATCTCATCTTCCAGGTCCTTTACTTCCATCGGCAACTCCCCTTTCAGCACCTGGATCCCATCCAGTTTGGAATCAATCTTCTGTAACTTGAGCACAGACGCTAATTTTTCCTCAACGGAGTATTCTTTTACGGTAGCCATGTATTATAAATAATTTACCGGGTTTGTTTTAATCGTAGATTTAAGAGGCGCAAAATTACGGAATTTTTCAGTCAATATATGATAAAATAATTCCACTGTAAACTGCTCGCTCTCAAAATGTCCGATATCTGCAATAACTAATTGATTCTCAGCATCAAAAAATTCATGATATTTAAAATCCGATGATATGTAGACGTCTGCTCCGGCACTGATTGCCCTTTTTAACAGGAAACTGCCCGAACCGCCACATAACGCCACTTTTTTAACCTCCTTACCCCGCAAAGGCGTATACTTCACACAACCTGCCCCGAACTGCTGCTTCACATAATGCAGGAAATCCATCTCATCCATTGCCTGGGGTAAGTTACCCACCAGCCCTGAACCTACCTGCTGGTAAGCGTTATCCAGACTTACCACATCATAGGCCACCTCCTCATAAGGATGACTATTCAGTAATGCCTGAATAATCCGGGATTCCAAATATACCGGAAAAATTACTTCCAACTTGATTTCTGTCTCAAAATGTCTTTCCCCCGGCGTACCTACGTAAGGATCTGCGCCTTGTTCGCCTTTGAAAGTGCCCTGCCCTGTTGCATTAAAGCTGCATTCGCTATATTTCCCGATTTCCCCGGCGCCGGCAGCAAACAAGGCCGCACGCACCATCTCAATATCTGCCAGCGGCACAAAAGTGAATAACTTCTTCAGCAACCCGGTCTTCGGCTGTAATACCCTGCATGACTCCAATCCCAGCCGTGACGCCATCTGCGCACAAACGCCATTGCGTACATTGTCAAGGTTGGTATGCGCTGCATATACCGCCACCTCATGCCGGATCGCCTTAATAGCCACCCGCTCCACATAAGTGTTCCCGGTAATTTTTTTAAGCCCCCCGAAAACAATCGGGTGATGCGCCACCACCAGGTTACATCCCCTGGCAATCGCCTCGTCTATCACTTCTTCGGTGGCATCCAGGGTCAGGAGAACATTGGTCACCTCACGGCCGGCATCTCCGAAAATAAGCCCCGCATTATCATAACTCTCCTGGTATTGCAAAGGCGCAAACTGTTCAAGCGCCTGTATGACCTCTTTTATTTTCATATCCAAAGAAATTAATGGTTCATTCCCGTCATCTGCTAAATTTGCAAAAAACAATGTTATGCCAGGAAACAAATCTACAGCAGAACTATATGACGAATACAAATTAAAGATGCAAAAAATTGCGGACGTAAGAAATACGATGGCAGTTTTAGGCTGGGACCAGGAAACATACCTGCCCGAAAAAGGCGCCGGTTTCAGAGGACAACAACTCACCACCCTCAGCAGCATTGCGCATGAACTGTTTACGGCGCCCGAACTGGGCGATATCCTCCGGGAACTGCAAACCCGCAACGAACTGGATGCTGTACAACAAAAAAATATCTCCCTGTCTACAGAAGATTATGAAAAGAATAAAAAATATCCGGCAGCCTTTGTAGCCGAAATGTCCCGTGCCACCAACGAATCCTATCATGCCTGGATCAAAGCCCGCAAAGCCAACGACTACAGCATCTTTGCACCGGCACTGTCTAAAATGATTGAACTGAAAAAAGAGGAAACGGCCATCCTGGGATATGAAGGTCACCCCTACAATGCCCTGCTCAATGAATATGAAAAAGGCGCCAATACCGGCATGCTAGACACCATCTTCAACGATGTAAAACAGGCGTTATCTCCTTTGCTGGCGCAGATAGAAAAGCAACCCGCTGCTAAAAAGGACTTCCTCCTCCAACACTATAACCGCGATAAACAATGGCAACTCGGCATAGACCTCCTCAAAGCAATGGGCTATGACCTCAAAGCCGGCCGCCAGGATATTTCAGAACATCCTTTCACCACCAGCTTCAACCCGCTGGATGTAAGGGTTACTACCCGCATCGACGAAAATGACTTCGGCAACATGACCTGGAGCTGCATCCACGAAGGCGGACACGCCCTCTACGAACAGGGACTCCCCACTGAACAATACGGCCTTCCCTGCGGAGAAGCCACCAGCCTCGGCATCCACGAGTCACAATCCAGGTTGTGGGAAAATAATGTAGGCCGCAGCCGCTCTTTCTGGCAGCACCACTACCCGCAACTGCAACAGCTGTTCCCCGAAAACCTCGGCGCTGTAAGTCTTGCAAACTTCTACAAAGCTATCAATCACGTACAGCCATCACTGATCCGTACGGAAGCCGACGAGCTTACCTATCATTTTCATATCATGATCCGCTACGAAATTGAAAAAGGATTAATGGACGGCAGCATCGCGGCCAAAGACCTGAAACACACCTGGAATGAATACTACCGTCAATACCTGCACGTAACCGTGCCTGATGATGTACAGGGCGTACTACAGGACATTCACTGGTCACACGGCAGCTTTGGCTATTTCCCCACCTATTCCCTGGGCAGCTTTTATGCCGCACAGCTTTTCAGCGCCGCACAACAACAGGTACCCGGTCTTGATGCCAGTATCACCACCGGCGACTACCACCCGCTGCTGGAATGGTTGCGCACAAACATTCATCCCTTCGGCAGATTTTATACTTCCAATGAATTGTGTAAAAAGGTAACCGGAAAAGAATTGCAGTTCGGATACTTTCTGGATTATGCGAAAAACAAATTCCAAAACATGTAGGGATTTTTTGATTTACGAATGTAGGAGTTTGAAATACGGGGGAGATGATCAATTAGATTTCCGCTGCATTTCAAATTCCTACATTCGTAAATCAAAAAATCCCTAAATGTTTTCTACAGCTTTTTCCAACGCTTCCCGCTCCACTACACCCTTGTGGCGCCATACTTCTTTTCCGTTTTTGTAAAGGATGAGTGTGGGCAATGCTTTTGCATCAATAGCTTTCATGACGTCTGTATCATTACCACCATCAACGTTTACGCGGGTGATGTTTTTATGTGCCTGCAGGAATTTTTTCAGGGTGGGTTCCAGCTGTTTGCAGGGAGGACACCAGGCGGCGCCTACGTCTGTGAGTACTAATCCTTTTGCGGCTACTGCTTTATTGTAGGCCGCTATGGTCATTTGCGCTTTTTTGTCTGCAACGCCTGCCAGTGGTTTGCCGGCCTGCTTCCAGGCGTTGATGCCTCCTTCCAGTTCTACCACATCGGAGAAACCGTTTTCACGCATCCATTTGGCGGCGGCGGCGCTGCGACCACCACTCAGACAATAAACATATACCGGCTTTTGTTTGTCGAGATATTGAACCCTTTCATAAAATTCATCCTTTTTGGTGTAGTCTGCCTGCAATGCATCGGGCAGGTGGCCGGTATTAAATTCGCCGGCAGTGCGTACATCAAATACCTGTACCCCTGGTTGCCGGATATCTTTTGCAAATGCTTCCGCATCTTCCGATGGCTGCTGTTGTGCCATCAATGTACTGCCGGTAAATAGCAGCAGTACGGCTAATAAGAGTCTATACATGTTCGGTTATTTCGGTATAAAATTAAGAAACAACTCCTTTCCCTGCCTGGCAGGATGGGAATTGTAACAGGTTTCCAATGTTTTTATATGAAAGTACGGCGAAAATAATGCCCGGTATTCCTCCTCCGTAGCAGTAAATGGTGGGCCCGGCTGATCAAAACCGCGATCAAAGAAAACACCGGCAAGATGTCCGCCGGGTTTGATGAGAGACTGCATCTTCCGCACATAATCTTTTCTTAATAACGGATCCAGGGCACAGAAAAATGTTTGTTCCAATACCAGGTCATAGCTGCCGGTATGGGCAAAAAAATCTTCTTCCAATACCGTTACACCAGTACCCGTAAAAGATTGCTGTAACCGCTCCACCACTGATGGCGCAATGTCCAGCACTGTTACGTCGCTGAAACCCTCCTGATGAAGATACGATGCTTCATAGCTGTTACCACCACCGGGAATGAGTATACGAAGATGAGGGCCGGGTAATTGATCAATATATTCCTTTAACGGAAGCGATACGTATCCCATATCCCAGCCGGTGTTGCCGGTGAGATACCGCTCGTTCCAATATTGACTATCCAGTTTTTCCATAACTACATAATTTATATAATCACCATGCTAAGTTACGGCCATTCAACCACATAGATAAAAGGCCGTTATTTACAAACATAATTGTTATTTTTATACTTTGAATACACCTATGACCAAGGCCTTTAACAAAAAAAGGCCATACTATACCAGATGAAAAGCCTGCGAGATTATCCCTTGATTACCTGCAAATGCATGATCAGCTGCCTGCTGCTCATCTTTACCTGTTTCTTCTCCGCCTATGCGCAGCATGTTACGGTATCTGCTGATAAAACCAGTGGCTGCCCGCCCTTTTCTGTTGCCTTCACCGCCACAGCAGACAATGGCTATACCAGCTATAACTGGGACTTTGGCGTTGGCGCCAACGTAAGCAATACCTTGACGCCATCCAGAATTTTCCAGTCGCCGGGAGTGTACCCTGTTACGCTTACCATCATTTACCCCGGTAATGTAAAAATCGTCAGAAATGTTGCTATCACCGTTTATGAAAAGCCAGTTGCCGCCTTCACGACCAGTACTTCCAGCGGATGTACTCCTTACAATGCAACCTTTGCGGATAAATCCTTACCCGGTGATGGTGCAATACAAAGTATTATCTGGGATTTTGGCGATGGCGGAGGCGCTACCGGCGCCAATGCTACACATCAATTTACAAAAGCCGGCACCTATAATGTGATCAGTATTGTAACCAATACCCAGGGATGTAAAAGCAATAGCGATCCGTTGCCGGTTGCCATACAGGAAGCGCCCAAGCCTTCTTTTACAGCAGATAAAACACAAAGCTGTACGGCGCCGCTCACCGTTCAGTTTTTCAATACCACCGTTAATAACACCGCTGATCCTGTCACCTATCTTTGGGATTATGGTGATGGTACCACCGGTACGGGTGATACGCATACCTATACACAGGAAGGCAGGTATACCGTAACGCTGACCGGTACCACTACGGGTGGTTGCGCCGGTTCATTACCGAAAACTGACTACATCGTTATTCAAAAAATAAAACCGGCCTTTACCATCAGTACCCCCTGTGCAGGACAGGACATCATTTTTACAAACACCACACAACCCGCACCCACATCCGTGATCTGGGCCTTCCCCGACGGAAGCACGCAAAACGGCATAGATGCGATGAAGCAGTTCGCTGCCGGGGATTATACGATAAAAATGCAGGCATCGCTGGATGGCTGCATGGAGGAGATACAACAAACCATTCATGTAAACCCTTCTCCGAAAATCAACCCCGTGGCTGATCCGGCAAACGCCTGCGCCGTACCGTTTACCACCACTTTCAACGCACAGTCGCAGGATGCCTCCCAATGGACCTGGGATTTCGGCGATGGCGCCACTTCCACACTGGAAAATCCAGGGCATACCTATACTAACATTGGCGACTATACGATAAAATTAACTGCTACTAACGTTTACGGTTGTACGATAACAGAAAACAGGATCGATTATATCAGTATCAGGAATCCTCAACTCGACATCCTGCCTTCTTCCATTTCAGGATGCGTACCGCTGTCAGTCGATTTCAATACACAACTGAGTGTTACGGACCCTGTTACCAGCTACGAGTGGGATTTCGGGGATGGTACTATGGCCACCACCGCCACCCCACAACATATCTTTACCCGGGAGGGAGCTTTTACGGTTACACTGCGTATCAAAACTGCCAGTGGATGTATCGCTACAGCAACAACACTCATCCTGACGGGTATCAAACCGGTAGTGGATTTTGACGCCACGCCCAGGAAATCATGTGCGATAGATCCTGTTCAATTCACCAACATGTCCACACCCGCCGGAACTGCCTGGCTATGGATCTTTCCACAGGATAACAGTACCAGCACAGCTGAAAATCCGGATCACCAGTTTGGCGAGATCGGTAATCATGATGTAACACTGATCGTAGACAATAACGGCTGCCAGGTGCAGCTGACCAAACCCAATTTTATACAGATCCTGCCACCGGTCGCAAGATTCAATACTGCACCGGATTGTACAGATCCATACCACCGGAAATTTACAGATGGGTCCGACTTTGGCCCCGATCCCACACTCCCGAAAAGCTGGGAATGGGATTTTGGAGAACCCGGCGCTACCTCCACAGACCAACATCCGGATTATCAATATAAAACCACCGGCATTAAACAGGTAACGCTGACCATCGACAACGGCATCTGTAAATCAACCGTGACGCATTCCGTTAATATCATCGACGAAAAACCAGTCGTACATGCCAATAAAACCGCCATCTGTGCCAGCGAGCAGGTCAACATACAGCTGGACCCGCTGAACGCTGACAACATCAATGAGTATAACTGGGACTGGGGAGATAATACCATAGAATCATTCCCCGGATACACCTTTGACCCGTCAGCCGGGATCTCGCACTTCTACGGGCGTACCGGCTCATTTACGATCCAGCTGACCATCACGGACAAAAACGGCTGTACAATAGCAGCGCCGCCACTCACAGTTACCGTCAACGGTCCTGAGCCTGATTTCGATTTTTCAGGTAAACAATGTAAGGATGAAATCATCACATTCCACGACAAATCGACCGCCAATACAGGCAATCAGATCGTGGAATGGACCTGGGATTTCGGCGATGGCAGCACGCCGGCAACGTACACTACACAGCCACTGAACATACAGCACACCTATACTAACGCTAACGTATACAGGGTATCGCTGCGCGTTACCGACAAATTCGGCTGCGCGGTTACCGTCCCTCAGGATATCCGCTTTGAAAAGGTACAAGCCGACTTCATGATGCCAGCAAATATTGCCTGCCTGGATCTGCCTTTTACTTTTGTGGATCAGTCATCCGGCACCATTGTAAATTATGCCTGGGATTTTGGCGACAACACCACCGGTGCCGGTAACCAGCCTGTTAAAACATATACCGGTCCGGGTACCTACAATGTAAAGCTGGAAATCACCACTGCAGCTGGTTGTAAGGATGTAGTCACTAAGCCGAATGTCATCCGCGTGCCCGATCCAAAAGCAGCTTTCACGATCCCATCCAACCCGGATCTGTGTCCCCCGGTGAGTATATTATTTACCAATAACTCTACTGATTATGAAAGTGCCAACTGGGATTTTGGAGATAATGGTACTTCTACCAAGAATGATCCGGATGAACATATTTACGTCCGCCCCAAAACATACCAGGTAACCCTCACCGTTTATTCGGAAGGGGGATGTACGAATACTACGTCGTTACCATTCACCATCAAAGGACCGGATGGTACCATGAACGCCACGCCGACAGAAGGCTGCGTACCGCTACAGATAGGCATTTCAGCAAACGCCATAAAAACGACCCGGTATATGTGGGATTTTGACGATGGTGAAGTTACCACTACCACCACCCCTGCTTCGCCACAACATACCTACACCAAAGCGGGGATCTATTATCCGCGTGTATCGCTGATAGATGAAGAAGGATGCGCTGTTCCGGCGCTTGGCAATGATAAGATCATTGTGGATGAAGCACTGGCAGATTTTGTGATAGACAACCCGCAGGCTTGCGGTGGTGGCATAGTCACCTTTACGAATAATAGTAAAACGCTGACTAAAGATCAACTCGCACTCGATTACACCAGCAGCTGGAACTATGGACAGCCGGGCCTTCCAGGCAATACTGCTACGGACGCTAATGGATCATTCAACTATACACAGCCCGGAACATTTAGTGTAAACCTAGTGGTGACCAGCGCCTACGGATGCACCAATGATAAGACGCTGGAGCTTACAGTTCCGCCGCAACCGGAACCTGTGATTGCACCCATATTGCCATTGTGTGTATCCGGTAAGATACAACTCAGCGGCAGCGACAACAAAAACCTTCCAGGTACCAGGTGGCAGTGGAAAGTGGCTACCGGAGAGCAATTCGATATGCCCACGCCGCCTGAAATTGAAGTGCAGCAGGCAGGAACGATCCCCATGGAATTGACCATCACCAATGCAGATGGCTCCTGTCCGGGAGTGGCTACCACCAATATCCTCGTTCATCCGGCGCCGGCACTGGCCCCTTCTCCGCTGAATGCCAACATTTGCCGGGGCGCCACCTTGCAGTTACTCGCTAATACCACCTCCAATGTGACGGTTAACTGGACGGATTACAACATCTCTGATTTATCCAGCCAATCGCCACAGGTAAGCCCTGTTATCGATACGGTGTATAAGATCAGTGCTACTAACGAATACGGCTGTACGCAGGAAGGCGAAGTACGTGTCTCCGTTACGCAGCCTTTCCGTATCTATGCCCAGGATGCTGAAATATGCGCCGGCAAAAGCGTAC
The DNA here is from genome assembly GCF_964033635.1 of Chitinophaga sp. MM2321. Taxonomy (NCBI): domain Bacteria; kingdom Pseudomonadati; phylum Bacteroidota; class Chitinophagia; order Chitinophagales; family Chitinophagaceae; genus Chitinophaga; species Chitinophaga sp. MM2321. The sequence continues at coordinate 479,325 of NZ_OZ035533.1, read as the reverse complement.
AACTATTGGCAGGCGGTGCGCTGCGCTACCAGTGGATTCCGGCCCGTGGCCTGGATCATTCCGATGTCGCCGAACCGGTAGCTACCCCTGATGGTAATATCACCTACCAGGTAGTTGGGTACGATAACAAAGGCTGCTTTACAGATACCGCCATCGCTCGTGTTTACGTGCGTCCTGCGCCGGAAGTAAATGCAGGCCCGGATATGGTGATTCCTACCGGCTCCGTGATAACTCTACCGGCTAATGGCAGCGATGATATTATACAAATAGACTGGACGCCGCAAACCGGCCTCAGTTGCTTCAGTTGCCTTACACCCGTGACCACGCCAAGAGACAATATCACTTACCGCGTTACGGTAGCCAATCAATTTGGTTGTACGGGTTCAGATGAGGTACAAATCAAGGTAGTTTGCAATGAAGAAGGAGTGTTTATTCCCAACTCCTTCTCCCCTAACGGCGACGGGCAGAATGATATTTTCTATATCCGTGGCAGGGGAATGCAGACCGTTCGTGTTTTCAGGATCTTTAACCGTTGGGGGCAGCTGGTATTTGAGCGGGCAGGTTTCTCTGCAGAAAAATCCTTCCTTTGGTTGGGATGGCCGCTTTAAGGGCGCGCAGCTCAACCCGGACGTATTTGTGTACTATGCGGAACTGGTGTGCGATAAGGGGCAGCCGTTTATATTGAAAGGGAATGTTACGCTGATCAGATGAGGACCGGTGCTGCACAAAGCAACTGCCGGAAACAGATCAGGATAAAAATACAAAATCAAAAATTTAAATATATATAAATTTCGTTAATTTGTGGTATGCATCCTATGAAATACCTACAGGCAAAGTGTCTATGGGCAATATTGCTCCTGATATTCCTACTGCAAGGAAATGCGTTACTGGGCCAGCAGGCCAACTTTAGCTATACAGCCGATCCGGCCAATAGTTGTACGCCTGTAACACTCACCTTTCAGAATAGTACCACGGGTACGCCTATTGCCTATAACTGGGATTTCGGGGACGGCAGAACTTCACATGATAAGCATCCACAGATAACATACATCACCTCCGGTCCCAAAAAGGTTACCCTGGAAGTGGAATATAGCAATAGTACAAGCACCTACTGGAAAGAATTTGTGGTAGGCGCAACCCCGGAGGTCGCATTTACCTCAGATGCAACCAGCAACTGTAAGCTTTACACTGCAAACTTCACCGACGCCACCCCCAATGCCGTCAGCCGCACCTGGGATTTTGGCGATGGCAGCGCACCGGTGGTTACCGGTAATGCCTTCATGGCCCATGCGTATACCAAAGCCGGCAAATTTGATGTAACACTCACCGTTACTAACAGCAACGGCTGTACGTCTACCCTGAAGAAAGCAGCATACATCACTATTTCCTTACCGGAAATTACCCTCAGTACACCAGCAACCGGCTGTGTACCTTATTCAGCAGCACTTTCAGCCGCTTCGGTCAATGAAATCAATGATCCGGTTTCTTCCTGGGCCTGGAATTTCGGAGATGGCAATACACAAACCACCAGCAGCGGTTTTGTATCGCACGACTATACGCAAACCGGCACCTACAAGGTGGATATAACCATTACCACGCAAAGCGGTTGCACCATCACTACATCATTTGATGAACAGATACGCACCGGCAATCCCCCATCCGGCGTGAGTTTCAGCGCAACGCCAGCCAATACCTGCGTAGGCAGCCCTGTGAGATTACTGGCCACTGCACAAAACGCAGATAGCTACCGCTGGGATTTTGGCGACGGGCAAACAGAAGAAAGCAGCGACTTTGACATCAGGCATTCTTTTGTCACCAATGGTACGCTCACGGTACAAATGCAAGCCGGCAACAACGGTTGCTACACTGCTGCTACACCAGCTACCGTAACGGTAACCGGTCCTGTATCTTCCTTTTCCGTACTGCGTGACTGTACAGACAAAAACAAATTCATTTTTACCAATACAGCCATTGGAACCAATCCCAATTCCACTTTTGAATGGGACTTTGGAGATAACTCCCCGGTTGTACATACAAAGGATGCCGTACACAGCTATGCCGCGCCCGATAACTATACTGTGCGCCTGACCGTAGGAGAAAACGGCAACAGCTGTAACCACAGCAGCTATCAGGTGGTGTATTCGTTCAGTGCAGACTTTTCAACCGGCGTCAGTTCCATCTGCCGGGGCAGTAAAGCCACCTACGAAGTGCTGAATGTACCGGTAACACTGGTAGACAGCTACACCTGGCAACTGGGCGACGGTACGGTATATACCACTACAGATCAGTTCTATGTTAAAACCTGGGCCACCACCGGTACATTTGATGACATGCTCACTATTCATTATAAAGATCCCGCTTACTGTGATGACATTGTAATGAAAACGGCCAACATCAATATCCTGGCGCCACAGGCAGATTTCACTACCGGCTCGGCCACCTGTGCAGGACAGGATGTTACCTTTATTAACTTAACAGCCACATCTCCCAATATCCCTGTCGCTACCTGGCAATGGGATCTTGGTAACGGACAGTCGTCCGCTGCACAAACACCCGTTGCTTCCCGCTATTCGGCCTCCGGTGGATACCCGGTAAAGCTGGTAGTAACAGATGCCCGCAACTGTCAGGATTCCATTACAAAAAATATCAACATAGATCCCACGCCTTTTGTACACGCATCTGTACAGCAACCAAAAATATGTGAAGGCAGCAGTGTGGCGTTACACGCCCAATCCGACGGCAATGTGCAATGGCTGTCATCCAATAATCTTAGCTGTATGTTCTGCAATGATCCGGTAGCCTCTCCACTGAGTGATGCCCGCTACCTGGTACAGGCGACTAACGTTTACGGCTGTACGGTACTTGACTCTGTAGATATTGCCGTAGTACCCAAAGTAAACCTGACCGTCAGCAACGACACCATCGTTTGCTATGGCAGCTCCGTAAAACTACAGGCCAGCGGCGCCGCCATCTATAGCTGGACGCCACTGACGGGCCTTACAAACAACACCATTGCCGGTCCCGTAAGCACGCCTACAGAGGATATTACCTACCAGGTAGCCGGCACCAACGATGCTTTATGCCCTGCCAGTGCACCGCTATCAGTAAAAATAGCAGTAAAACAAAACCCCGAAGTAAATGCCGGTAAAGATCAGACCGTGATGGTGGGTGATGTGGTAAAACTAAGCGCCAGCGGCAGTGTAGACGTTGTAAAATGGGAATGGACTCCCACAGACTATCTTGACGCGCCTAATTCTCCCTTTGTAACAGCGGCTGTACGGAAGCCCATCACTTATAGCATTACAGGCACTAACCAATACGGATGTACGAAAAGTGATGTGGTGAATATAGACCTCGTTTGCAATACAGATGTGGTATTCGTCCCTAATACCTTCAGTCCCAATGGTGACGGGCAGAACGACATCTTTTATCCACGCGGCAGAGGGGTGAGCTATATTAAATCTTTCCGCATTTTTAACCGCTGGGGACAGGAAGTATTTCACCGCGAACGCATTAACATAGAAGATATAAACGCAGGATGGAACGGCAATTTCAACGGTAAGCCACAGCCTTCGGATGTATATATTTATTTCATAGAAGCTTACTGTGATACCAATGATTTTTTTCAGCTGAAAGGCAACGTAACATTACTCAGATAATTATTTTAACCTGGCCAACATGAAAACCGTATACAGCATATTACTGGCGATAGTTTGCATAACAGGAGCTCCGCAACTGTTTGCACAGGATATCCACCTGTCGCAGTTCTATGAAACACCCATTCTCCGGAACCCTGCCCTCATAGGCATTTTCAACGGAGACGTGCGTGTACAGGCGGTGTACCGCAACCAGTGGAATAGTGTTACCATTCCGTACCAGACAGGTACGGTGAGCGGTGAAATCAAATTCCCGGTAGGCAACAGCAATGACTATCTTACTACGGGGCTACAGGTTACTTACGACCGGGCTGGCACTTCCAGGCTACAGTCTACACAGATCTTTCCCGCTATCAACTACCACAAATCCCTGAATGAAGATAAAAGCAGTTTCTTGTCACTCGGCTTCATGGGCGGATTTGTGCAGCGGCAGTTTGATCCTACCAACATGACCTTCAACAACCAGTATACCGGTGGCAGATTTGATCCGGCGGCAGCTACCGGCGAGGAAGGTAAACTGGCTCTCAAAGGTTACAGCTACCTCGATGCAGGTGTAGGTATCAGTTATAACAGTGTGATCGGGGAAGATGTGAATTACTTCATCGGCGCAGGCTATTTCCATTTCAACAAGGCTAAAATATCTTTCTACAACGATAAAAATATTGAACTGGCGCCAAAAATGACTTTTAACGCCGGCATTACCATCCCGCTGGATGAAAGGGTGAAATTAATTGCTCATTACAACCAGTTGCACCAGGGCACCTATTCAGAATATATCGGGGGGGCGCTGATCGGTTATGGTTTGATGAATGAAGGGCTGGAATCTACCCGCGCTATTTATGGCGGACTCTTCCTTCGCTGGAATGATGCGATCATCCCGACCATCAAAATAGATATGGACAAATACGAAATAGCGATGAGCTACGACACGAATATTTCCCAGCTGAGAACAGCGAGCCAGAGCTTTGGCGGCTTCGAAATATCGCTGGTTTTCAAAGGATTCCTGAATAGCCGGAATAGTACTTTAGAAAGCGTGAATTGTCCCAGATTTTAAACAATTGATTATCATCTACTTATAAAAAATTATTAACAAGCGTTAAATTTTTTATAAAAAAATGAGACATCCTAACAAAATGGCCTGTAGTTTGTTATTTTTATATAAGAGGAAGATGGAAAAAGTGTCGCTATTAACAAACAAAAAATAGGAAATATTTGAAAAAAACTTTATTTTTATAATACTATGTGGAAAACCTCTACCCTCATTCTCATAACAGTTTTCAGCCTGTTATCCTTCACTGGAAAGGCTCAAGGCGATAAACCCCTGCCGAATACGGAGGAGGGTAGCAAAATTGTTAAACTTTATCCGAACCCAGCTACTACTACTATTTACTTTGAAATTCAACAACATAATAACGATCATGTTTACGATCTTATTGTATATAATTTTCTGGGAAAGAAAATTGAGCAATTAAAAGGCGTAAGTAACAGGACTTCTGTAAGCCTGGATAATTATTATAACGGACTTTATATTTTCCAATTGCGCGATCAGCGTGGGAATCTCGTAGAATCCGGGAAATTCAATGTCGTAAAATAAAAATATTTCTCATCTGGCATCTTCATAAAAGAAAAAGTCACGATTTACATCGTGACTTTTTCTTTTATAGCTTCTTTTACTATCAGGAAACTTCTACAATCAGGAATTTCAGGTACGTTGTATTTTCGATATTACGCAAAATAGGATGATCCTGGGCCTGTGTCTGGAAAGTTACCTGCCGCAGTTTCTTTTTAGCATCCCGGGCCGCTGCATCAATTGTTTCGAGGAACAAGGAAGGCGATACCAGGTTTGTACAGGAAGCTGTAACCAGGAATCCACCGGGTTTCAGCAGCTTCATGCCACGCAGGTTGATTTCCTTGTAGCCTACCACTGCTTTCTGAATACTCTCGCGGCTTTTGGTGAAAGCAGGCGGATCCAGGATCACCACGTCAAACTTGCGTTCGTCGCGGGTAAACTGTTTCAGTTGGTCAAAAGCGTTCACGGCTTCAAACTTACAGATGTCCTGGAGGTTATTCTGCTCCGCATTTTTGCGGGCAGTTTCTACAGCATGTGCTGAAATATCCAGTCCCATGACGCTTTTAGCACCATAATGCCCGGCATGACAGGAGAAAGTACCGGTGTAGCAGAATGCTTCCAGTACGTCCGCATCTTTTACGATATGCTTGATTTCACGGCGGTTATTCTGTTGATCCAGGAAATAGCCTGTTTTCTGGCCATTTTCTATATCTACATGGAATTTCAGCCCGTTTTCATTAATAATAAGGTTCGTATCGAATGGGGCGCTGAGAAAACCTTTTTGTTGGGTCATGCCCTCCAGTTCCCTTACGGGCACATCATTCCTTTCATAGATCCCTTTGGGTGAAAAAATCTGGTTAAGCGCCGCTACGATGGCATCTTTCCATTTCTCCATTCCCAATGCCAGTGTTTGCAGTACGAAGTAGTCATTGAATTTATCGATAACGAGCGCAGGCAGTTCATCGGCTTCTCCGAAAACCAGGCGACAGTTTTCCACATATCCCAGTTTTTGCCGGTATTCCCAGCATTTCAGGATCCGGCGATAAAAGAACCCGGCATTGATTTCCTCGTTCTTATCGCGGGTGAGCAGGCGTACCAGTATCTGTGATTGCGGATTAATGTACCCACGGCCCAGGAAAAAGCCCTTATGCGTGTATACATCTACAATATCACCGGCATTTACATCCCCTTTTATTTCAGCCACTTCATTTCCAAAAATCCAGGGATGCCCGTTTAATACCCGGTTCTGTATCTGCTTCTTTAAAAAAACTTTAGTCATTACTTAATGTATTTCGAGGAGCAAAGGTAACCAGGATTACCAGGATTATAATCGATTAACCGGATGGGAGTGAAAGATTAAAGTGGATATAAAAAGCGGATATAAGCGAACTGTTCGTTCCTATCTTCTTCACCCATCCGGTTAATCGATGATAATCCCGGTAATCTTGGTCCGGTCCTGTCTTTTTGTCGCGCAAACCCGTATTGGCAAAATAATTGACTGCTTATCTTTGCAGATAATCATTACTATTATGACAGAAAAAGAACAAGACATGCAGACAAACGGGCAGGCAAACAATGCTGACGGAAATGAGAATAGCATGCCGGATAGCAATGCTGACGAAAATATTAACAATACTTCAGATATAACTAACGAAGCAGAAGAAGTAGCAGAAATAGGAGATATGGAGAAGAAAGAACAGGAACTGAATGAGTTACGCGATAAATATCTTCGTCTGCAGGCTGAGTTTGACAACTACCGTAAACGTACTGCAAGAGAAAGGATAGAGCTGATGCAAACAGCCAGTAAAGAAGTTATCATATCTTTGCTGGATGTACTGGACGATAGCGAAAGGGCGACCAAACAGATGGAAGTCGCCACAGATGTGGATGCCTTGAAAGATGGTGTGATGCTGGTATTTAATAAGTTAAAAACCACCCTCCAGGCCAAAGGTCTGAAACCCATGGAGACGATCCATACATCGTTTGATCCCGATCTGCACGATGCTATTACTGAAATACCCGCTCCTACACCGGATTTACAGGGTAAAGTAGTGGATGTATTACAAGAAGGATATTACCTGAATGACAAATTGATCCGTCACGCCAAGGTAATAGTGGGCAAATAAAATGACGATGTGGCATAACCTGCAACGATTGCCTATGCTGAAAGCTGACGTAAAGCAATATTTTTTACCGAAACAAATACCCGTGGTTTCCACTGGTAATAAGTAATTTTTATAATGTCTACCAAAAGAGATTATTACGAGATACTGGTTGTTGCCAAATCCGCCTCCCAGGATGAAATCAAGAAGGCTTACCGCAAGGTGGCTATGCAGTTTCACCCTGACCGCAACCCGAATAACAAAGAAGCCGAAGACCATTTCAAAGAAGCTGCCGAAGCCTACGAAGTACTGAGCGATCCTGATAAAAGGGCGCAATACGACCGTTTCGGACATGCCGGTATGAATGGTAACCGCGGCGGTGGATACGGTGGCGGTGGTATGAATATGGACGACATATTCTCCAACTTCGGTGACATTTTCGGTAACGATGATATTTTCGGCAGCTTCTTCGGAGGTGGCCGGAGTGGTGGTGGCGGAAACCGCCGTGGACGTGGAACACGTGGTTCTAACCTGCGTGTGAAGATCCGTCTTACCTATGAAGAAATCGCCAAAGGCGCCAACAAAAAGATCAAAGTAAAGAAATATGTTCCCTGCCAGCACTGCGGTGGCCTGGGTGCTAAAGATAAAAATGCATTTCAGACCTGTAATACCTGCGGCGGTTCCGGCCAGGTAAGAAAAGTAACCCAGACTTTCCTGGGACAAATGCAAACCGTTACCACCTGCCCTACCTGTCATGGTGAAGGCCAGATCGTTACCAGCAAATGCGGCCACTGTAAAGGAGAAGGCCGTATGTATGGCGAGGAAATGGTGAGCATCGATATCCCGGCAGGCGTACAGGAAGGCATGCAACTGAGCATGAGCGGAAAAGGTAACGCCGGCGAAAGAGGCGGCGCTCCCGGTGATCTCCTCATCCTGATAGAAGAAGAACCACATGCAGAACTGCAACGCGACGGACTTAACGTAGCGTACGACCTGCACATCTCCTTCCCGGATGCCGTGTATGGTACACACATAGAAGTGCCTACCATCGACGGTAAAGCCAAAATAAAGATCCCCGCCGGCACACAGAGCGGCAAGATCTTCCGCCTCAAAGGCAAAGGCTTCCCTTCCGTTAACTCCTACGAAAAAGGGGATCAGCTGATCCACGTAAACGTATGGACACCGCAAAATATAACCGCGGAAGAAAAAGAAATGCTCGATAAATTACAATCATCCGATAACTTCAAACCCAACCCGGAAAAATCTGAAAAAGGATTTTTTGAAAAGGTGCGGGATATATTCAGTTGATTTTTTGATTTTCGGATTTTGGAATTTTGGAATTTAAAAATGCAGTGGAGATGATTTAATAACAAAAAATCATCTCCACTGCATTTTTAAATTCCAACATCAAAAAATATCAAAATCCGAAAATATTGTTGCTATGGAATCGAAACTGCAAATGTTTGAAAACCGGCTTACCAAAGTATTCCGGCATATTGTGAAGTTGGCCAGGCGTCAGCATATTACCTGTTACCGGGTGTATGATGATGATATTCCTGAATTTCCTTTCAGCATAGAAATGTATGAAGACCATGTGTATATAGCGGAATACAACCGCCGTCACGGGATGGAAGAAGATGCACATGAAGCATGGCTGGATACCTGCCTGGAACTCATCAGCAAAGTGCTGCATGTAGCGCCGGAAAATATCTGGGTAAAACAACGGCAACGTAAAGAAAACAGGAAAGGACAATACGAAAAACTCAGCCTGGAAAGCCATGAAATGACCGTGCTGGAAGCCGGATTAAAGTTTAAAGTAAACCTGTCTGATTACCTGGACACGGGGCTATTCCTGGATCACCGTATTACCCGCAGCATGGTACGGGAAGAAGTGAAAGATAAAAAAGTGCTGAACCTTTTCTGCTATACCGGCTCATTCTCTGTATATGCAGCTGCCGGCGGCGCCGCAGAAGTGACCTCTGTAGATCTCTCTAAAACATATCTCGCCTGGGCAGAAGAAAATATGCGGCTCAATGGCTTCGATACCACCAGGCATCCCTTTGTACATGCGGATGTATTACAATACCTCGATACCCTCAAATTAAATACCTACGACCTGGTTATTATGGACCCGCCCACCTTCTCCAACAGCAAGCGGATGAAGGATTTCCTGGATATTCAGCGGGATCATGCGGAACTATTGAACAAAGTATTGCTGGCTACAAAAAAAGACGGGGTGGTATATTTCAGTAATAATTACCGTCGTTTTATCCTGGAAGAAGAAAAGATCAACGCCACCAGTATCAAAGATATTACCAACCAGACACTCCCTTTTGATTTCCAGCAGAAGATGATCAGGAAATGCTACCGGTTAACAAAATAACGGTTCAGCGTTTTGCCTTGCGCACCATTTTTATCATCTTCAAAAACTCTCCGCGATAGCCTCCTTTGTCGGGGCCCAGCGACTTACGGGCAATCTGCATCACCATGTCTGTATTACCACAACCCCGGTAGGCGGAATTCCGCAATACCAGGCCCAGTAAGGCTACAGAAGCCGCGAAGCGGTAATCATCCGGCGCCTTTTCAAAAGTGGTAAAATCTGCCGGTATAGTACCTGGCAAAGACCGCATGGTGGTATCCAGCGGATCACGGTAAATAATTTTTACATCCGCCAGTAAACTGTCCGCCACACCCGGTGTTTCCTGTGGTATAATTTCATAAAGTGCTACCGAACAATGCCCGCTGCCGATAATGCCACCACAGCATTTATCATCCGATGATGTATCTGTTTCAAATACTTTGTTCTCATAACCAATAAGCCTATACGATTTTACTACAGCAGGGTTAAACTGCACCTCTGTTTGCACATCCCGCGCAACGGTAAAGAGGGTGCTGCCAAATTCACGGGCAAATATTTTATTGGCTTCTTCCAGGTCATCTATATAGGCGAAGTTGCCATTTCCCATACTGGATAAGGATTGTAGCTTGGAGTCTTTATAATTTTTCATACCAAAACCAAGACAGGTAAGCAACACACCGCTTTCCTTTTTCTCGGTAATCAATCCTTCCATTTCTGCATCACTGGTAAGCCCTACGTTGAAGTCGCCGTCGGTAGCCAGGATTACCCGGTTATTTCCTTCGGGGATGAATTGTTCTACTGCAATCTGGTAAGCCATTCTGATAGCTGCCTCACCTGCGGTTGCGCCACCGGCGCTGAGGTTATCAATTGCATTCAGGATCTTTTCTTTCTGATCGCCGGGAGTAGCTGGTAGCAGCACGCCGGGCGTGCCCGCATAAGCTACGATAGCTACCTTGTCAGCCGGACGGAGATTATTGACGAGGATCCGGAAGGCCGCCTGTAACAGGGGTAATTTATTGGGCGTACCCATGGAGCCGGAAACATCTATCAGGAAAACGAGGTTACTGGCGGGCAGGCTGTCCATATCAATGGCTTTTGCCCGCAAAACAATCTGTAACAGGTTGTGTGAAGGTTCCCACGGGCAATTGGTGTAATGGCTGTAAAGCGCCATGGTATTGCCTGGTGGCGGCAATGGATAACTATAGTGAAAATAATTAACCATTTCTTCTATACGAACGGCATCTACCGGCACCTTCTCTTTCAGGCGCAGGAAACGACGGATATTACTATAGGCGGCCCTGTCTACATCCACGGCGAATGTGGATACCGGATGCGCCTTTGCCCGGATAAACCTGTTTTCGTAAATGGCGCCATATGTTTCATTGTAAAAGGTATGGATGCCCATGCCTACGTTTCCGTAGTTGGGGTTACTGTATTGCCGCACGCGGGCGCTGGCTTTAGCCAATGCTATTGCATCCGGTGCTTTACGTATAGGCGACAACGTTATTAGCAGGCGATCAGTTTTTTTAACGGCTACAACCTGGGAGTTATAGCCTTCCTGTGCAAGCAGTAATTGTGCAGTATCGGCAGGGATCGCAATTTTAAAGAGGCCGAAAGCATTCGTCAGCACCCTTGTTGTGTCATTCATAACGCTCACGGCTACACCGGAAATCGGACTGTGTGAAACACTATCCTCTACTGCTCCCGATACCCAGATAGTTTGTGCTTGTATGCTTCCACCCCATAATAATAAGAGTAAAAGGAACTCTCGCATACATTAAGTTAGTGAATTTTTCACGCAAATGCCCTATGGGGTTTCTTTTGCGTGAATTTTCCTACTCAACCAGCTGGTAAATCTCAGGCAGGTTCCGGCCTAAACCGTCGTAATCAAGTCCGTAGCCCAGCAGGAATTTATCAGGAACAGAAAAACCCAGGTAGTCTATTTTTATGGGATGTACCATGGCCTCCGGCTTCGTGAGGAGAGAAGCCACCATCATTCTTTTTGGCTGCTGATGCTCCAGTTGCGGCAGGAACTGGCTCAGTGTTTTACCGGTATCCACAATATCCTCGAGGATCACCACCGTGCGGCCAAACAGGTCTTCATCCAGCCCGATAGCCTGTACTATATTACCGGTAGATTTGGTTCCCTTGTAGGAAGCCAGTTTAATAAAAGAGATTTCCGCCTCAATATTGAGGTATTTGAATATGTCTGCGGCAAACATAAAAGAACCGTTGAGGATTGCGATAAACAAAGGACGTTCTCCTTTCAGATCCCTGTTAATGTCCTCCGCCATCTCTTTGACGCGTTGCTGCAGTTCTGTTGCACCGATATAGGGCTGGAATTTCTTGTCATGCACCTGGATTACCGACATAATACTACTTCATTTCCTTATTTAACAATTGCAAGCGGAAAAAGATCACTACTTACTTATTCACCAGCAGACGCTGTCCTATTTTAATATCAAAGCCCTGCAAGTTATTCCATTGCTGTAACTGGGTTACAGATTTATTATACATTTTAGCAATACCATATAGTGTTTCTTTCGGCTGTACATCGTGGTATTTTACACTGGCTTTCTGCACGGGAGCAGGTTTGTAAACCGGTTGCTTCGGGGTGGCTGTTCCGGAGGCCGGTGCAGGGCTGGTGGTTACATCGCCTACTTTTTGCAGGTCTTCCACCATGGCTACCGGTACTCCGCCCTGTTGCCTGGGCGCTGCTGCCGGTGCTGTTTGCGTTGTCTCTACCGGTTCGGCAGGCGTGCTGGCAGCAGCAGTAGTTTTAGCGATTTCTTCTTTTGCGTCTTCAATAACTTTACGGGGAGAAAAATCGGATGGTGGTTCTTTGTCCTCCTCTTTCAGTACGCGCGTATTTTTGGCCAGCCGGGGCGCTGCATTTGCAAAACCGGTAAGTGTCAAACGCTGACCTGCTGCGGGCTCCTCGCCTTCATGCATTTTATTGCGGCGACGCAGCCATCTTAAACGCAGCCCTTCTGCCTGTGCTACATCGTGTATGGATTCACCACTGGCTACAGTATGAAATTCCTTATTTCCTTTCTTCCCTTTCTTCTCCAGGAAAATGAACATATCTTTTTTCGGCGGACTATCATCTTCCAGATCATTATAACGTACCAGTCTGCTCAAACGGATATTCCGTTCGCTGGCCAGTTGTATCAGGGAAGTACCGGCACTTACAAACAGCACTTTGCTGCCGTTTATTTCAAATACGCCTTTGGGATAATTGCCGGCTACCGGTTTATTATAACCCGTACTGTTGTTATTATTTTTTGAGGGAGATGTTTTAGTTCCCTGGTTAGCAGTGTTGGCTGCATATGCAGGCGCGTCGTCACCGGTTTCAGGTGCTGCCTTGCCCATAGCGATCAGCGTGTACCGCTGCAGGTTATTGTCTTCAATTATTTTGATCAGTTGTTGCGGATAAGTTGGACTGGTTGCATATCCTGCCTGTTTAAGCCCGTACGCCCAGGATTTATAGTCGTCTGCATCAAATTGGAAGAGGAAAGAGTAGCGTGGATTGCTACGCAAAAAATCGGAGTGATCGCGGTAGGACTCAAGGGCGGATTCATATACCCGGAAACATTCCTGGCTGGCATCATCATCGTATTTAATGGTTTTGCCGGTCCAGGTATTTTTGCACTTAATCCCGAAGTGGTTGTTGGACTGAAGGCACAAGGTACCGTTGCCAGACCTTGTTTCCAGGATGCCCTGCGCCAGTTTGATAGCCGCAGGAACGCCACTACGCTGCATTTCCTCCATGGCGATCTTTTTATAGGTAGTAATATATTGCTGGGTAGACATATTCTGTGCCTTCAGCAAAGGCATGCAGCCAATAAGAAAACTGACTACCAATAAAAATTTCCTTACTTGCATGTATTGTCGAATTTAATGGGCATGGTTGAGGTACTGTTTTATTTCTTCCTGATCATCAGTACACCGTCACGGATAGTAAGTAATACCTGTTCTGCACGATCATCTGCCAGTACTTTCTCGCAAAACCTGATCATCGCTTTTGCCTGGCTCCCCTGCTCACTTTCCGGCAATACTACCTGTCCGTGATACAGTACATTATCCGCAAGGATAAAGCCGCCGGGTTTTAATTTCTCCCAAACCTGGTCGTAATAATGTACATAGCCGGCCTTGTCTGCATCAATAAATATGAGATCAAACTCCTCATCCAGCTGTGCAATAATATCTGTTGCTTTGCCAATGTGCATTTTAATTTTATCACTATATCCTGCCTCCTCAAAATATTGCCTGCAAAGTGTTTCCAGCTCTTCATTCACATCTGCTGTGTGCAATACACCATCATCCGTCAGGCCGGCAGCCAGGCAGATGGCAGAATAGCCCGTAAAAGTTCCCAGCTCCAGGATGCGGCGGGGCCGTATCATGTAGCTGATCATGCGCAGGAATTGTCCCTGTACATGACCACTCAGCATATGCGGCAATTCTACTTTGAGGTGTGTTTCCCGGTTCAGGTTATACAGCACTCCGCTTTCCGGACTGGTATATTTTTCAGAAAATGCCTCTACTGCCGCCGGTATAAGCTCCATATATAAAATTTCTGCAAAGCTAATGAAAAAGCATTAAGCGATCAGCATCTGACTTTATAACGGAATATTTACGATTTAGTTATTTAGGAATTTAGTTATTTTAAATGCAGCGAAGATCTCCTGGCAGATCTCCGCCGCATTTAAAATAACTAAATCAAAAAATAACTAAATCCCTAAATATTTTTAGAAGTTCGGACGCAGTTTATTGGTGGTATAAAATACGCGGAAGTATTCCACTACTTCATCTGCTGTATCAAATAATTTCAGCAGTCCCAGATCCTGTGGATTGATATTACTTTCTTTTTCCATCATTGTGGTGCGGATCCAGTCCAGCAGACCACTCCAGTATTCACGGCCTACGAGTACCATGGGGGTTTCTTCCATCTTCTTTGTCTGTATGAGGGTGGCCACTTCAAAAAATTCATCCATGGTACCAAAACCGCCGGGCATCATTACAAAGCCTTGTGAATATTTGGTAAACATCACTTTGCGGACAAAGAAATAGTCGAAATTGAGCCGTTTATCGGGGTCAATAAAATTATTGGGATTCTGTTCATGCGGGAGGGTAATATTGGCGCCAACCGATTTGCCGTTCGCCGCCTGTGCACCTTTATTGGCCGCTTCCATTACGCCGGGGCCACCACCGGTAATAATACCGAATCCTTCTTCTGCCAGCCTGGTAGCGATCTCCTGCGTCAGATCATAATAACGGTTACCGGGTTTTGTACGTGCCGAACCAAATATGGATATACAGGGACCTATCTTTGCCAGGGATTCAAAGCCATCTACAAATTCCGCCATGATCTTGAATATCTGCCAGCTGGAATGTGCCCTCGTTTCCGTCCAATCTCTTTCTTTGAGATTTTTTAAACTATCATTCATGCGATTGCTATTTATTTGCTGTTTAAACAAGCCCACATTACATCCATGGGGTATGATGTAATTTATGTAATTATTGGCTTACAGCGATACAAAGTCAAAAAAGCAGGTAACTTAAAAGAAACCTGCTTTTCATTTAACACGTTATGAACATGCGGCCATGTTTATAAACCTGGCCGCAGAAACGTTGCTAAAGCTGGATATACTAGTTGAATTTTTTGCTAAATACAGGAGGGCAATAATCGCGTGACCGATAATTGTTTCCATAACGTTTAATCTGCATTTAATTTATTAATTATTTAAGCAAAAACCTAATTTAAATTTATCATGTTTACACTAAGTGGCTGTCTTACACAGGACAAAAAAAATGCAGGTATTTGTTAAATACCTGCATGCACGCATCCGCGTAAATATATTGTATACCCGGTCAGAAACCAAGACCAGCGCCTATTCTATAGATCACATTGTTGCGATAAGGAGATCTGTTGTCCTGTAAAATATCATACAAAACAGTGATCCCAACACCTACCCTGCCGCCTACACTCTGCGTATAACCGGCGCCTACCAACATACTGGGTACGCCATAATTGCTTTTAATAATCTGTTTGGGATTAGTATCGTAATAGGTAGATTTCTGACTGATGAAATTATATTCCGGCTGGATATGCACAAACAGCATAGGGAGCGGATATACACGTCCCCAGATACCACCGCCAAAGATGGTGTACTGATCGCGCTGAAGCGTGTTGCCTCCGTAATCACGCGACCTGAAATTGCCATATTGCGCATTCACATTCACACCGGCAGCGATATAGTCGTTGAAACGGTAACCCACCAACGGAGAGATTTCCAGATTTGTATAATCCCCGAATACCATTCCGAATGATCCACCCAAAATAAGCCGGGAAGGATCCAGTCCTTTACGTGTAGCCGTATCCGTTTTATAATACTGTGCCTGTGCAAACTGTGCACTAACCAGGAAAAATAAGCCTATCAATACTCCTTTCATAATTGATTTGTTGCGTTATACTAAAATGATGGACAGATGGTGGACCTTTTTGCATTATTAAAGCTCCGGTCGGAATATAAACCACTGAATACAATGCCAATTTCATAGGCGCCGCGGCGGCTGTTGGCAGTAGACAGCGTTGATGTGGTTACATCATAACTGAACATCATCTTTATATTACTGATCTGATAACCAACCAGGAACACAGCTGCATCACTTAAACGATAATACACACCTCCGTACACCTGCTTCTCCCCATCGCCGGATAAATTATAAGCAGCATTCAATCCGCCCACCACTTCATGTGTACCGGCCTGCTGTGAATAATAACCACCGGGATTGATGATAACCTGGTCGCTCAGTTTAATACTGGCATTCAGGAACCCGATGTAACGACGCGGCACCACATTGTTGCCGCTATAAAAAGTTTCTCTCGGCGTATTTACGTGCTGCACAGAAAAACCGGCATTTACATACAGGTTCTCTGTGGGAAAATAAGCATAATTCATCCCTACCTGTAAATCAAAGTAACTGATACTCGATTGTGTAATCGGTTCTGATGTTGACATCTGCGAATCAAAGAATTTACCATTCCACTGATCACCAAAAGTAAGCTTGGTAATATCCACGCGCTTATTGGCGGTACCGGCATTAAAGCCCAGGGATAAGAGACTGCTTTCTCCCAGAAGCTGGTGATACGCAATAGAGCCGTATGCTTTGGTAGAAGTAAGGTTGCCGCTACCTGCCACATCGCGCAGGATAACGCCGCCTATACCTACCCAGCCGTAAGTGAGCTTATCGCGGAACAACTGAAAATCACCATAAGCAGACATCGTTCTGTAAGGCACAGGAATGCTTGCCCACTGATCGCGGAAGTTAATACCTACCCGGAAATTTCCATCAGGAATAAACCCGGTATTAGCAGGGTTGGTGGTTAACGGTGAGTTGAAATACTGCGAAAAGTGCAGGTCCTGTGCGTACCCGCTCAGTGCAGTAATGAGCAACATTACCAAACCTGTTGAAAATTTAACAATCTGCTTCTTCATGGCTCATCATCTTAACAAGGTTACACTGCCCGACTTATTGGCCTTTGTGCCATCTGTAAACTCCAGGTTTACAATATAGGCATAAGCATCCATCGCCTGAATGGTGCCTTTAAAGGTACCATCCCAGCCTATTCTGGGGTCATTACTTTCAAATACCAGCTGCCCCCAGCGGTTAAAAATTTTAAGATTGAACTTGGCCGCGCCAAAACTCTTCACATTGAATATGTCATTCTTGCCGTCGTTGTTCGGCGAGAAAGCAGAGGGTACATCAAACAACGGCACTACGATAGCACTGATGGGTTTACAAACAGTTTCCGTACAGCCTTCCAGGTTAGCAGCGGTAAGACAAACATTATACGTACCTGTTTTGAGATACTGATGTTGCGGATCTCTCACAGAGGTAGTATCACCATCTCCAAAGTTCCACAGGTAATGTGTGGCATTCTGGGAGAGGTTAGTAAAGGTTGCCGGTGTATTTTCTGTGGGCTTGAGTGGGGAATAGTCAAAATCCGCTTTCGGCAGATCTGCTACCAGTATCACTTTGGTGATACTGTCTTTCTCGTTACAGGTATTCTGATCAATAGCCACCAGTTTTACTTCCCACGAACCCGCTGTATTAAAGGTATGTAACGGATAAGGATCGGAGGAATAAGAGTTATCATCTTCAAACCACCACAGGAAGCTTTCACCACCCAGCGTAGCATTATCCATCTGCAGTTGAGTACCTACACAGATAGTATCCGGCGAATTAAACAACGCGGTAACGTCTGCGGCTACACGTAATGGAATGGTTTCTGTTTGCGGTGCATTACAGAAATTCGTATCTACGAGTGTAAGTGTTACGTTATAAATACCCGGGCTTGCAAATTGATGTGGGTAATCCATTTTTGGTGGTCCAACATATTGAGGTGGGGTACCATCTCCGAAATCCAGGATGAAAGAACTGTCTGTGAATACGCCGTCCGGCTGGTCTGGATGTGAGCTATTCGTAAAAATGTAGGACAGCGATTCGCAAGGTGGCTGCCTGTGCGGAGTAAACGCCAGCGTAGCCCTGTTGAGTCCCAGTTTCACTTCTGTATATACCGTATCGGTGCCATTACAACTGGCCGCATCAAACTTCACCAGCCGGACGGGATAAGTTCCTACTGCTGCGTAAGTGTGCGTCATGGTGGGCACTGTGGTGGTAATATTACCCGTGCCGTCTCCGAAATTCCATTCCCACTTATCACCATGCGTGCCGGTGGTATCTTCAAAAATAATCGCTTCCGGGAAGCAGTAATTCTTTCTGCGATCCTTTGTTTTAATACTGGCTTTCACACCATCCAGGTTGAACGCAATTTTCAGTGCACCGAAATTACATCCCTGCGGCGGCGTACTGGAATAGGCGCCCGGCGTGGTAGGATACCGTGGCTTGCTGCCATTGTTGCTAACATTACACCAGGCACAAATACCCTGGTAAATGATACCGTTACGGTCAAAGCGGCTAGTACCGCCATCCACGTGTTCGTATAAACCGGCGCCACCGAAATAGCTGCCGAATAAGATATCTGTTGCATCCCGTTGCAATACAAAAAAGTAAAAATCCATCCCGTCGGTAGTACGTTGCAGTGGATTTTTTATGGGCATACCCGCAGTACCTGAATTAGGATAATGCAGGGAAGTATTGATACCGCCCCCCCATCCGGATACATACACATTTTCGCAGCGGTCTACCAGGAAGGCCGTAGGTGAAATAGCCGGTGTTCCAGCCACATTACGGCTCTTGCCAAAAGTGGTGGAATATACCAGCGCAGAGAGGTCCGGTTGCAATTTGGTAATGAATTGTAGTGATTTATCATTATAAAAAGTGCTGGTACCGGCAGGCTGTTTTGAAGGCCAGGTACCTTCCGTAGTACCCATTACATATACAAACCCGTTTCTATCCAGCTGAATACCGTACACCTGGTCGGGAGACGGATCATCAGACCCGATGTAGGTACTTTGCAAAATGGAACTGCCATCGTTGGCAATATGCGCAATAAAGCCATCGCAAACACCACCACGGTAAGCCGGATATACTGAATTACCCTTCATCGGAAAATTTTCACTGGCCGTACCACCCGCTACGTATAATGTATTTAGACCGTTCAGCGCAATAACATAGGCAGCATCTTCTTTGGCACCGCCGAGGTAACTGGCCCATACAAGGCCCTGGCACATGGGGTTGATCTTCATCACCACGCCATCCTGTGAACCACCGGGAGCGGGTTGAAAAACCCCGGCTGTTACCGGAAAATCTGTTGAGCGGGTACAGCTGGCCACATAAATATAGCCGGCATTATCTATCACTACCTCGCTGCGGGCATCATCGCCGTAATTACGTAACAGCACCCAATCGCCACCTTCACGGTTATCTCTCATATTCACGCCATCATCCCCTGAACCGGCTATTACCAGCGAACCGATAATACCTGTACCGGTGGCATTCAGTTTGGTAACGATAATATCCCATCCTCCCCTGTTGCCAATAACATGATCATTGGGGAAATTGCTGGAGGTAGTTCTGCCTGAGATCACGAGGTTGCCCTGCGGATCTACAAACAGGCTATGCGGCTGCTCTACGCCGGTACCGCCCAGGTAAGTGGCATACAGCAAACGGCTTCCGTTTGGCGAAAATTTGGAGATGGCGATATCGAATTTGTCGCCACCAAAAACACTTTGTACGGCACCCGGTGTAACCGGGTAACCGTTATTGAATACGATACCGCCGCCATAAAAGTTGCCGGCATCGTCATAAGTAGCGGTAAAGCCCCAGTTATCTGCCCGGGAACCGGAAACGGTGGAAAAAACGTACACCGGGTCAATGACCAGCGGATAAGCAGGGTTGTAATCACCGGATATCTTAAAGCCCAGCCTGGTCCCGTTTAAACGATAGGAAACTTTCACCGGAACCCGCTGATTATTAACATACTGATAAGCAAAAGGCAGTTGTTCTATTACATCGCCAACGGATGTACGCACATACAGTTGTCCTTTTTTCAATTCCAGCCCTGTAGCGCCTTCATACGACAGTTGGATCTTATCGGGGTTGGCGCCGGGTTGTAAAATGAGGTCGTATTTCAACTGGGAAGCATCAGAATAAATGTGTGCATCAATACCGGGGTAAAGCGATTTATAGAACACTCCCTGGTAAGACTTAACGCCTGAAGCCCATTTGCTCCGGTCGTTTCCGATAAAGTAATTACTGATAACTTCCTGGGGTTTGTCCGGTGTTATTTCAGGGTTTTCATTGGCATTGAGAAACGTTACATTGTAGGCATGCCCTCTTACATTTGGTGCGGCGCCCGGCCTTGGTGGCGGTTTCTCTCCGGTAGAACGGGTGTCACCGCCTTTATATTTCTTTATTTCCACCAGGGTGGTATCGGTGCCGCCGTGAGAATGACCATGAACATATTCATTCAAAGCATACATATCATTCTTGTTAAAAACCAGGAAAGTAAACCCTGATTTTTTCAGATAGATAGCAGCGCCGTCAAGTTCTGTTTTGTATAAGACCTGCTGATCCCACTGTCCTTTATTTTCAACAAATTTCAATGGTGTAAAATTCGTTGATTGTTGCGCCAGAACGAGGTGTCCGGTGAACAACAGCAGGATAATCATTCCAATAAGGCCGGTCGGGAAAGTAAATTTCAACGGGATCAGATTTATTTTTATGCTTAAAAACTAATATACCATTATAAACGCAGAAGCCTGTCAAATTGTTACGGGTGCGCGCATAATAACACTGCTGTTATTGTACAGTTCAAGCGTTATACTAAAATATCAGACTGTATAAATTAATAAACGTTAAAAAGGTCAGGAAATTTTACTCCATTGAGATTTACTTCGCTGGGCAGCTAAAAAATCATTTAAGGCTTGATTCTCAGGCAACATGAGATCTGTATCCTCTTCCAGGATCTTTTCCGCGCTGGCACGGGCGGCATCCAGGATCGCCTTGTCATTGAGGATATCAGCCAGTTTAAAGTCCAGTATTCCACTCTGACGGGTACCTTCAATATCACCCGGCCCCCGGAGTTCCATATCTTTCTCAGAGATAATAAATCCGTTGTTGGTTTGTACCATTACATTAATGCGTTCTTTTGATACCTGGCCCAGCTTATTGCCGGTCAGGAGGATGCAAAAGGATTGTTCCGCCCCCCTGCCTACGCGGCCACGCAACTGGTGCAACTGGGAAAGCCCAAACCGCTCCGTGCTTTCTATCACCATAACAGACGCGTTCGGTACGTTCACCCCTACTTCAATCACCGTGGTAGCCACCATGATATTTGTATCGCCGGATACAAAACGTTGCATATTGGTTTCGCGCATCTCCGCCGGCTGACGACCATGCACCATGCTGATGTAATAGTGCGGTTCGGGGAAAAAAGCTTTTACTTCTTCATAGCCCTTCATCAGGTTTTCATAGTCCAGTTTTTCGCTCTCCTCAATGAGGGGATAAACGATATATGCCTGTCTGCCTTTCTTCACTTCTTCCTTAATAAAATCCATCACCTGCGGGCGCTGGTATTCTGTACGATGTACGGTAGTAATGGGTTTGCGGCCGGGCGGCATTTCATCTATCACAGAAACATCCAGGTCCCCGTAAATGGTCATGGCGAGTGTACGCGGAATAGGCGTTGCTGTCATTACCAGGATATGCGGTGGAATATCATTTTTTTCCCATAGTCGTGCCCGTTGTGCCACACCGAAACGGTGTTGTTCATCCACGATGGCCAGGCCCAGGTTGCGGAAGGCAACGCCTTTTTCCAGCACGGCATGCGTACCTACCAGGAAATGGATACTGCCATCGGCTACGCCTTCCAGTATCTTTTTGCGGGCCTTACCTTTGATGCTGCCGGTAAGTATGGCAATGCCTACCGGCATATGTTGCAATAATTCGGAAAGTCCTTTGAAATGTTGCTGGGCAAGGATTTCAGTAGGCGCCATCAGGCAGGCCTGGAAACCATTATCCATTGCCAGCAGCATGGCAAGCAGTGCTACCATGGTTTTACCGCTACCCACATCTCCCTGCAACAGGCGGTTCATTTGCCGGCCATGTACAGTGTCCATCCGTATTTCTTTCAACACACGCTTTTGTGCGCCGGTCAAACTGAAAGGAAGGTGGTTGTTATAGAAGTCATTGAATGATTCTCCGACCGCCCTGAAAATATAACCATGCGATTGTTTGTGTCTTTTGATTTTTAACCGGCAGATACGGATCTGTGCTATAAACAGTTCTTCAAATTTCAGTCGGCGTTGTGCCAGCTGTGCTTCTTCCTCGTTGCCGGGCTGGTGTATTTTAAAATATGCGGTAGACCTTAACATCAACCGGTACTGCTGTAATATGCCCACCGGAATATTTTCCCTGATTTCAAGGGGAGATAATTGTTCGAGTAATGTTTTGGTTAATTTTCCTATAGCCTTCGCCGTTAGTCCGCGCGCTTTCAGTTTTTCAGTAGTATAATAAACAGGTTCCAGGAATTGTTTGCCGGTAGCCAGTTCTTCTGTGAGCAGGTCCATTTCCGGGTGTGCCAGCTGCGGTATCCCGTTAAATACGGAGATCCGGCCAAACACCAGGTAGCCCACATTTTCGCGCAGTGATTTCTGCATCCATTGCCACCCCTGAAACCATACCAGGTCAATAGTGCCTGATTCATCTTTCAGCGTGGCCACTAATCTTTTCCCCCTGTTTTCACCCACTACATCCATGCGGATGATCCGTCCGCGGATCTGCACAAAGTCTTCGTTACCACTCAGGGAAGCAATCTTGTCTATCTTGGTTCTGTCTACATACCGGAAAGGGAAATATTGCAACAGGTCGCCGAACGTATGTACACCGATCTCTTTACGCAACAGTTCTCCCTTCTGCGGGCCTACGCCCTTCAGGTATTCTATCGGATTTGATAATATGGTCGTGAAAGTAGAAATAGGTGTTAAATTTTTGACCAGGATTAAATGGATTTAAATGATTCGCCTGATTGAACTTTTGTTATTCAGAGAAGATAAACTATCTATCCCAACAAAAGTTCAATCAGGCGAATCATTTAAATCCATTTAATCCTGGTTTTATTCGGCGATGGCATCCACCTTTCCTTCTACAAATTGTTTCATCCATTCGGTGGTAACAGATTTTGGTCTTTCCAGGGAAAGTCCCAAAGCTCTGTCCCAGCACAGGGAAGCCAATACACCTAAAGCACGGGATACGCCAAATAATACGGTATAGAATTCATATTCTACCATGCCATAATGCACCAGTAAGGAACCGGAATGTGCATCAACGTTAGGCCATGGATTTTTTACTTTTCCCAGTTCTTTCAAAATCGGGGGAACTGTTTCATACACCATCCACACAATTTTCACCAGTTCATCATTCGGCAGGTGTTTCTTTGCAAACTCCATCTGAGCGGTGAAGCGGGGATCTGTTTTACGCAGTACTGCGTGACCATATCCGGGTACTACTTTACCTTCAGACAATGTTTTGCGAACGTATGCTTCGATCTGTTCTTTGGTTGGCATTCCACCACCCAGTTCTTCGCGCATACTGAGTATCCATTTGATCACCTCCTGGTTGGCCAAACCGTGGAGAGGACCTGCCAGCCCATTCATACCGGCTGCGAATGACAGGTATACATCACTAAGGGCAGAACCTACGAGGTGCGTCGTGTGTGCGCTCACGTTACCACCTTCGTGGTCGGCGTGGATCACCATGTACAGGCGCATCAGTTCTTTGAAGCCTTCGTCGGAGTAACCCAGCATGTGTGCAAAGTTAGCACCCCAGTCCAGCATGCCATTAGGCTGAATATGTTGTCCACCTTTATATTTGCGGCGATATACGTAAGCAGCAATTCGGGGTAAGCGTGCAATGAGGTTCATCGTGTCCTCGTACGTATAACTCCAGTAATCTTTTTTATTTATTCCATTGGAATATGCCTGTGCAAAAGACGATTCTGTTTGCAATGCCATAATACCAACGTTGAACATCGTCATGGGGTGAGCAGTAATGGGCAAAGCCTCTATAGCAGCAAATACGTGGTTGGGTACATGAGAACGACGGCCCCACATGCTTGACAGATACTGCACATCCGCTTCGGTAGGCAGTTCTCCAATCAGCATCAGGTAAAACAAACCTTCCGGTAATGGTTCTGCGCCTCCCGGCGCCTTTGGCAGATGCTCTCTCAATTCAGGAATTGAATATCCGCGAAAACGGATACCCTCATTTGCATCCAGCAGGGAAGTTTCAGTTACCAGCCCGGTAATACCGCGCATACCCTGATACACCTGTGATACCGTAACGTCATCAACTTTTTTTGATCCGTGATTCTTTATCAGGTCCTTTACGTCAATGTTAAGTTCATCTGCTTTAACCTTGAATTTTTCTTTTATGTACCCCATTTTACTGCTATAGTTTATAAAAATGAAAACAAAATCGATCAATTGCCAAAAGTAATGATTTGTTAACGAAGTTACCACCATTTCGTGTTATTTAATGCCAATTTAACAACTTTTAAGGGGGTATCAACCAGTCAGATACACGTCACAACATACATATTAAATACCTGATCTGCAAATCATTAAATATGCAAATTAACAAATAACCACCTACCCTTTGTGGAACGTATTTTTTTCAGAATGAATTGAAAATATTGAAACCAGGATTATATGGATTATAAAGATTTATAGGATTTAACTGGAAGATTAGAGCGAAAATATTCGCATCATTCTTCCAGTTAAATCCTATAAATCTTTATAATCCATATAATCCTGGTCATTTGGGCGCACGTCTGTACAGGTACAGTGCCAATCCCCCGAAAAGGAAGTTGGGGATCCATACGGCCAGGAGTGGGTTCAGGTCTGCCTTTACGGAGAAAACGGTGGTAAACTGCATCAGGATGATATAGCTGGCGCTGATCACTATGCCTACAGCAAGATGCAGGCCGCTGCCACCCCGTACTTTTTTGGCCGCAATGATACCGCCGATGAGTGTAAGTATTACTACAGCCGCAGCAGCAGCGGTTCTACGATAATATTCAACCCAGTATGTATTTAGTCCTTCGGAACCGCGGATGGATTCACGTTTGATATATCTCCTCAGGTCGGGGGTGGTCATGGCTTCCTGGAGATTCTTAACATCTACCAGGTCTTTGGGCGACAGCGCCATTTTGAGCAGGGTATCCTGGCGGCTGACCCACGTTTCCTTTAACCCGTTCATGGTGCGCACCGACACATAATCCAGGCGCCACGATTTGGCTACAGAATCCCAGGTAACCCGGTCGGCCCTGATCTTCAACGTCATATTCTGTGCATCCACTTTCTCCAGCGTAAAATTGCTGCCACTCCTGTAATTCGGATCATAGGTACCAAAAGTGACGTAGGTAAAACTATCGATACGGCTGGTGCGGTCATATTGCGACTTCTGATCATCCGGTGTGCGGATCCGGGTATTTTCAAAAGTGGTCCGTATCCGGTTGGCATTGGGTACTACCCAGAAATTAGCCAGCCACAACAGGCCGCCAAACAAAAAAGCACCTATCCAGTAAGGGCGCAGAAACCGGCGAAAGCTCACGCCAGCACTGAGGATGGCAATGATCTCCGAACGGTAGGCCATTTTGGAGGTGAAAAATATAACGGAGATAAAAATAAATAACGGGAACAGCAACGCAGCGATATGCGGAATAAAACCAAAATAATAGTCCACGATTACATCATGCAGCGATATATGATACTTCAGGAAATCATCTATCTTCTCTGTAATGTCGATCACCACAGAAATGACCAGCAATATCATGAGCGAATAAATGAAAGTGCCAATGAGCTTGCGTAAAATGTACCAGTCTATTTTAGTCATGAACCCAAAGATATTCGTTTATTTTATAGTCTGAGTTTTTAGAGGCGTGTTTTCAACTGGTTCACCATACCGGTTTTCCAGGTAGCAAAGGTACCGGCCAGGATCTGACGGCGGGCTTCCTTCACCAGCTCCAGGTAAAAGGCCAGGTTATGGATACTCGCCAATGTCATGCCTAATATTTCACCGGCTACAAACAGGTGACGCAGGTATGCCCGGGAATAATCGCGGGTAGCAAAGCAGGGACTATTTTCATCGATCGGGTTGAAATCAGTTGCCCATCTCTTATTACGGATGTTGATCACTCCATTCCAGGTAAACAGCATCCCATTGCGGCCATTACGGGTAGGCATTACGCAGTCAAACATATCTACCCCCAGGGCAATATTTTCCAGGATATTCCAGGGTGTGCCCACTCCCATCAGGTAGCGGGGCTTTTCTTTGGGAAGGATATCACATACCAGTCCGCACATTTCATACATCTCTCCTTCCGGCTCTCCTACGCTCAAGCCACCAATGGCATTACCGGCGCAATCGCTGGAGGCGATGTACGCAGCAGAGGCCGCACGCAGATCTTTATAGGTACTACCCTGTATAATGGGGAACAGCGTTTGTTCATGGCCGTAAGCAGGCTGTGTGTCCTTTAACCGCTGAATACAGCGGTCCAGCCAACGGTGTGTCAGCTCCATGGACTTGCGGGCATAGCGGTATTCTGAAGGATAAGGCGGGCATTCATCAAAGGCCATAATGATATCGGCCCCGATGGTGCGCTGAATATCCATCACATTTTCGGGTGTAAACAGGTGGCGGGAGCCATCTATGTGCGACTGGAATACCACGCCTTCCTCTTTGATCTTGCGGTTGGCGGCCAGTGAAAACACCTGGTAACCACCACTATCCGTCAGGATAGGCTTGTTCCAGCCATTAAATTTATGCAGTCCGCCGGCAAGTGACAACACTTCCAGCCCGGGCCGTAAATACAGGTGATAGGTATTGCCAAGAATGATTTCTGCCTTCACCGCATCATGCAGCTGCTCCTGTGTAACAGCCTTTACGCTGCCCACCGTACCCACCGGCATAAAAATCGGCGTCTCTATTTCACCGTGGGCAGTGGTTATTTTTCCTGCCCTGGCATTGCTGCCACTATCTGTAGTAATCAGTTCAAAATTCAAAGTCGTAAATTCAGCGTGCAAAGATACCGGATTCATTTTGGGATTTTGGAATTTTGGTATTTAGTTATTTGAAATGCAGCGAAGATTTTCCGGTCTTCACTACATTTCAAAACCCAAAATCAAAAAATCGTAAATCGTACATCCCTAAATCATTATTTTATTTTACAGATAATAAAAATATTATATTTTTGCCAGCATTATGCTTGACCATCTGGGTGAAATTGCCTTATACTTTTTTGCTGCCGTAGCAGGGATTCAGACCATATACTTTCTATTTGTCTTTTCCCGGGTAGCCTTTTATCGTCGCAAATTTGACCTGGACCATGCGCCTGACGGCCCATTTTCTGTGATCATCTGCGCAAAAGACGAAGAGCTGAATCTACAGAAAAACCTGCCAGGCGTATTGCAGCAGCGATATCACAACCATCACACACCTGAATATGAGGTTATTGTGGTAAATGATAATTCTGAAGATGATACCAAATACTACCTGCGCTCTATTGAGCCAGGCTACCCTCATTATCGCCATATTGAGATAAAACAGGCGGCGAAATTCATTCCCGGCAAAAAATATCCGTTATCTATCGGGCTGAAAGGTGCGAAATATGAGCATGTACTGCTCACCGATGCGGATTGTAAGCCAGCCAGCACCTACTGGCTGTCGCTCATGAGCCAGGGATTTAATAATGATAAAAGGGAAATTGTGCTGGGCTACGGCGCCTATCATAAAAAGCCAGGCTTTTTGAACAAGCTCATCCGGTATGAAACATTTTTCAGTGCGTTGCAACATCTCTCCTTTGCCATGAGCGGCATGCCTTATATGGGTGTAGGCCGTAACCTGGCCTATAAAAGAGAACTGTTCTTCAAACACAAAGGCTTTACCGGCCACCAGCACATCGCCAGCGGAGATGATGACCTGTTTGTAAACGCGGCTGCCAACAGAAAAAATGTAGGCGTAGTCATTGATAAGCAGGCATTTACCTATTCTGAGCCCAAAATGAGCTGGAAAAGCTGGTTCCGGCAAAAGACCCGGCATATGTCTACCGGCAAACATTACCGTTTTATCCACAAATTTGTGCTGGGACTCTTTTCGCTCACACATTTCCTCTTTTATCCGGCATTTATACTGGCACTGTTCTTTCCACCGCCCATCCTTTGGTATGCATTAGCCATTTTTGGCGGTAAGCTGCTGGTACAAACCATCATCAATTTTGCCGCCATGCGCAAACTGGACGAACGCGATCTTTTCAAGTACAGCTGGCTGATGGATATATTCATGTTCCTGTACTACATTATATTTACGCCCGCACTGTTATTCCGCTCAAAGAACAAGTGGTAACTGACCAGGATTAAAGGATTAATAAGATTTACCGGATGGGTGTTTTGTTGTTTGATTTTTTTAAAGATTTTATAGAAAGAAGTCCTGCCGTAACAAAGCAGGACTTCTTCTTTCTTAATAATGAAATAAATTTTTAATCAGACAACAAAACACCCATCCGGTAAATCTTATTAATCCTTTAATCCTGGTTAATCTTGGTTATTTTTGCGCCATGGAAATTATTTTAAAGTATTTCAGCGACTTCTCTGATGTACAGCTGGCACAATTCACGGCATTAAAGGACTTATACCAGGAGTGGAACGAAAAGATCAATGTTATATCCCGCAAAGATATTGAGGCATTATATGAAAAACACGTTTTACACTCGCTCAGTATAGCTGCCATAGCCGATTTCCAGGCAGGCACCCAGATACTGGACCTGGGTACCGGTGGTGGGTTTCCCGGCATTCCACTCGCCATTTTCTTTCCTGAAGTACAATTCCATCTCGTAGATTCTATCGGTAAAAAAATAAAAGTAGTGCAGGGCGTGGCAGAAGCGTTGCAATTAAAGAACGTGACCACTGCACACAGCCGCGTGGAAGAGATCAAAAACCGTAAATTCGATATCGTGGTATCCCGTGCAGTGGCGCCTTTGGGCGATTTATGGCGCTGGAGTAAGCCGGTACTGAAGAAATCTGTTGTACCCGGCAAAAAATTCGAAAAGGGGCTGATCTGCCTGAAAGGTGGCGACCTCGCCCAGGAAATCTCCGATAGTGGCGTAAAGCCAAAACTGCTGGACATCTACGACATCTTCCCGGAAGAAAGCTTTAAAGAAAAATATATTGTAATGGCCAAAAGCTGAGCTGACAACCCTTCTCCCGGTGTTTTAGGATCTCTCCAGATATTTTTTTAAAAAAATAAAATATCCGCATCCCTGTTTCGTCATCCTTATTACGATGAAACAGTTGCTCCTCACAAACAGCATTATGGCCCAAGAGCAAAACGAGCGCATACAGGCAACCGTAAAGCAAGAACGTAAGCGTTTACTGCACTTTATCAGGCAGCGGGTAAATAATGCATCGGATGCAGAGGATATTTTACAGGATGTACTGTATCAGTTTACAGAATACCTGCGGCTGGGCAGTCAGATAGATTCTATCACCGGCTGGCTGTTTGCCGTAACCCGCAACCGGATCACCGACTGGTTCCGCAAGAAAAAGGAAACACCTTTCACTGATTACATCCGCGAAATAGAAGGCGAAGAAGTGCTTTTTTTGCCCGAAATCCTTTCTGATGACGCCTTACAGGCTGATACGCCCATGGTGCGCAAAATCATGTCTGAAGCCATCATGCAGGCAGTAGATGATTTACCGGCAGAACAACGGCAGGTATTTTTACAACATGAACTGGAAGGAAGATCTTTTAAAGAGATGAGCGAAGAAACAGGGGTCAGTGTAAATACCCTGCTCTCGCGCAAACGGTATGCAGTATTGTATTTGCGCGAACGGTTGGCAGAACTTTACCGCGAACTTTTAGATAACTGAGAAAATTAAAATATTAAGATATGAGACATCAAAGAGATAGTAAAAGGGTGCTTAAAAAAATCGGGTTCGCTTTCATGGGCCTGGCATTTTTTGCCCTGGTCATCTTCGTCACCATGCTGCTGTGGAACTGGCTGATCCCTGAAATTTTCCATGGCCCGGTGATCACTTACTGGCAGGCATTAGGACTGTTGTTGCTCGGCAAACTGCTTTTTGGCTGGCATAACCATCAACGCGGTTTTGGCCCCTGGGGACAGCGCGGACAGTGGAAAGAAAAGATCAAGGAACGCATGGCCAATATGTCGCCCGAACAGCGTGAAAGGATGAAAGAACACCTGAGGAATCATTGTGGTCCCGGCAGGTTCAACAGATGGAACAACCATGCAGATCCTTTTGATGAACAGGACGAAACGCACAAAAATGCGCCTGAAAAAGAAAAAGATTCACTTTAAAACTATCCTGCCATGATAGGTATCTTCAAAACCAATATAATCAGCCAACAGGAACGGCAACAGATGATCCATGCGATTGAAACCAATTTTGAGGTAGGCACCTGCCATGTAGATCTTGAAGATTGTGACAGGGTTTTACGCATTGCGGATCTGAATGTAGAAGAAAATACTATTATTAATTTCGTCAGAACACAAGGCTTTTTATGTGAAGTGCTGGAATAATTTCAAAAAAATCCAGCATAAATGACCTGACCCGATCATTTTTCACTATAATTTATATATATTTTTTTTCGATATATCTTTTTTTATTGGAAACGTCGCAAATCATACGTAACTTCAGTACGAATGCAATGGCCCGGGTATATTGATTATTAAAGCGCGAGGTTTTGTGTTTTCTGCACCCTTTAAATCATACTCCTATGTACCTGAACCAGCACGAGATCCAATCTTTGTTGAATAAGAGTTTCGATAATTTTGTTGATTTCATCCGTACACTACCGGATCACCGCTTTACAGCGTCGCCATATGGGAAATGGTCAGCAGGACAGCAACTTCACCATCTTATAAAAGCTGCCAGGCCCGTTAGCACTGCTATGAGCTATCCCCGGTTCATGCTGCACTACTTCGGTGCCGCAAAGCAACCCTCACGCCCATACGAAGCAGTGGTAACCCAATACCAGCTATTACTGGCAAAAGGAGCTAAATCCACCAAAGCATATCAGCCGGGTGTGGTATATCTCCCACAACGCCCCGTATTAGTACAGGACTTCATCAAACAAAAAAATAAATTAGAGAAATGCCTCTTGAGCTGGTCTGAAAATGAGCTGGATAAATATCGCTTACCGCATCCGTTGCTGGGCAAAATCACCATCCGGGAAATGCTTTATTTTACGGCCTATCACAACCAGCACCATTTGCAGCGTCTGAAAGACCATGAACTGCAAAGCCATACATGGGAAAATCAATTACAACAACTTATTTTCTAGCATAATTATATCATTGATAACGGATCAGGACTATAACCAGTTTTGATCCGTTTTTTTTATCACCGGATTTTGTAAATTGTAGGGAAGATATTGCCGGCACCTCATCTTTCACCAACCCGGCAATACATCTTTATAAACACCCCTAAACGATTGTCATGTCTAAAACTGCTTTATTGATCAGCGGTGGCGGAGTCCGTAGTGCCTTCACCGTTGGCGTACTTAAATATCTGCATGAAAAACGGCCCGATATACAATTTGATATGCTCGTTGGCACCGGCACCGGTTCATTAATTGTACTCCTGAATGCATTGAAGGAAACAGACCTGCTGGAAAAATTTTACACCTCGCTCAACACAGCCGATATCATCAACACAGGAAATCCTATTCAAAGATTTACCAACAATAACTCCCTCTATAACACCACCCCGCTCAAACATAAAATCAACTCCATCATTACGGAAGCCCGCTTTAAATCGTTTATGGAAACAGATAAAGCGGTTTTCATAGCAGGGAGATGCCTTCAAACAAAACGCACCACTTTTTTTTCCAACAAGCAAACAGTTACGCCGGATAAAGACTATGATGTAGTGCAACTATCCGGTACATCCGCTTTGCGGGAAGCAGTGGCAGCGTCTTTCAGTCAACCGGTATTTATGTCGCCCGTTGAGGTAACCGCCGCATCAACTGAACCGCTACAGTTCATGGATGGCGGAGGCCCCTCCTATACTCCAATACAACTGGCTATTGACAATGGCGCCACCGATATTTATGTGGTATTACTCACCCCCGAAATACCCGAAGCCAATAACTTTTTATTCAAGCGTGTAATAGATTCCCTGGAAAGAACCACAGACTGGGCCACCAGCGATATTGCCCTGCACGATATCCGGATTCCACAGTTATACAACAAGGCCCTGCATTACCTCGATGCGGTAAAAGATAATATGAAAGCTGCCGGTATTTCTCCTGCAGATATAGATCAATACTTTGAAACCCCCGATGCAAATCCTTTCAAAGGAAAAGTGAACCTTAATATTCACGTCATCCGGCCGGAGAGGCCGCTGGGTAGTACTATGGGGGGAATGGAATTTAATCCGCGAAATATGAAAGCGATGGTTGAAGCCGGCTTACAGATCAAATTATAACTGACGCGATCAAAATAATAATCCGGATGGCTTTTTTGAAACACCACCCGGATTATTACATAAAACGATGAAAACTAGCGTTTGTTATTGCTTCTGTCCACATCCGCCAGCCGCTGGCTTGGGTCTATTTCCATCTCTTTAATATCAGATAATGGCATATTCACTTCAACTTCGTATGTGGGATTTGTCCAGTACCAACCGGTATCGACTATACGTTTTATGGCCCGATACTCATTTGGTTTTTCTCCGAACATGATCGACAACGGGATGTAGTGCAGCACTTTATTTCCCTTGGTATCAGTGATCATGAAGTCGACCGGCATCGGCATCAAACCAATACGGCGCAGGCGCACAATTGTTTTATTATCCTTTTCATATACACTGTCGATACCATAATCCACATGTTTGGTGGAATTGATAAAATATTGTTTGTACCAGTCCAGTTGAATACCGCTTTCTTTCTCCATCACGCGAATAAAATCATTCATATTCGGATGTTTGAAACGCCATTCATTGTAGTAGCGTATCAGGCCACTATCACGGTTATCAGCCCCGATTACATAACCGAGTTGCTCCAGGAAAACGGCGCCTTTGGAATAAGCAGTAAGACTATATCCGTAGTTGGTATTGTAATGATCGGCATGCGTAGAAGCCGGTTCTTCAAACGGACTATTTACCAATGCAAAATATCCTGCGTAAGAGCTGGCATGTGGACTCTTCACATTTAGTGAATCGGTGGTATAGTGAATGATATTATTCTGTCCGAAGGTGGTAAAACCTTCATCCATCCAGGGATACAGGCTTTCATTGGTAGCCAGCACTCCCTGGTACCAGCTGTGCATCCATTCGTGGATAGCTACACTGTATAAGCCGCTCATAGAGCCGTTACCAACAATAAGTGTGGCCATCGGATATTCCATGCCACCATCTCCGCCCTGAATAAAGGAGTACTGTTTGTAAGGATAGGCGCCGTAATGCACTTTGATATAATCGTAAGCAGCAGGGATCATTTTAGCCAGCTTAGGCCATGTTTCGCGGGTGGTATCATTTTCGAGATACAGGAAATGCGCCGTAAAACCATCCACCTGCTGTGTAATGTGTTTATAGTCCGGATCAGCCGCCCACATGAAATCGTGTACTTTTGGCGCGATGAAATGCCAGGTGAGTGTTTTGCCTGCGGGCCTGTTTACTTTTGTACCGGGTGTTTCATAGCCATAACCGATCTGGTTAGGGTTTTGCAGGTAGCCGGTTCCGCCAAGAATATATTTTTTATCGATGGTGATCTTTACATCATAATCGCCCCATACACCATAAAATTCACGGGCGATGTAAGGAGTAGGATGCCAGCCTTCGTAGTCATATTCACACATTTTAGGATACCACTGCGCCATGGAGAAGTCAACCCCCTCGGCGTTACTTCGGCCACTGCGGCGGATCTGCACAGGTACCTGGGCTTCAAAGTCCATATCAAATACGGCTTTTGTATGCGGCAGGATCGGTTTATCCAGCGATACTTCCAGGATGGTTTCCACTACTTTATACTTTTGCGGTTTACCATCGCGTTTCAGTGAAAGCACTTTCTGGTAGCCTATTTCATCAGGCCCCAGTTGGGAGATCCTGTCACGTACACGGCTATCCCAGTCATAGCGGTCGTTTCCACCTTTATCTTTCCCCAGTAATATTTTCCCCAGTTCCCTGCTGCGCACATCCATCATGCTGTTAGGCTGAAAGGCGTTCCAGTACAGGTGATAAAATACTTTTTTGAGTGTATCGGGGGAGTTATTATAATATTCAAGATGTTGTTGACCGCTGAATTTATTGGCAGGTGCATCCACTGCCACATTCATGGTATATTTTACACTTTGTTGCCAGCGATCTGACTGTGCCTGTAGCTGTAACCAACTGCCCGCCAGCATAGTAATAGCGAAACAGCTTCCTAGTACCCAATACTTCATTTCCGTAAAAAAATTTGATTCAGGGTGCTAAATTAAGCTTTTAACTTTTAGTGGTGGATGTGGGGAAATATCAGGCTGCACCCTGCACGACTACAACGATTTCGCCTTTCACGCCTTTTTCTTTGAAATAGTCGTGGACCTCCTGTAAAGTACCGCGTTTATTTTCTTCAAACATTTTGGTGAGTTCACGGCTCACGGAACAGGGGCGGTCTGCACCGAAATACTGGATGAGGTCTGCCAGTGTTTTCACCAGCCGCATGGGGGATTCGTAAAAAACGATGGTACGTTCTTCTGTTGACAGTTGTGTAAAAAGTGTGTGGCGGCCTTTTTTAAGGGGTAGGAAGCCTTCAAAGATAAAGCGGTTCAGGGGAATGCCGCTGTTCACCAATGCGGGTACAAATGCGGTGGCGCCAGGCAGACATTCCACGGGTACGCCCGCACGAACGCATTCACGCACCAGTAAAAAACCAGGATCAGAAACACCGGGGGTACCGGCGTCTGTGAGCATAGCCATGCTTTTGCCACCCTGCAGCTGCTCCAGCAGGTGCTGTACTATTTTATGTTCGTTATGCTGATGATAGGGCGTAACTGGTTTATTGATCTGATAATGCCGTAAGAGTACACTCGATGTACGGGTATCTTCCGCCAGGATCAGGTCCGCTTCCTCCAGCACTTTTACAGCCCTGTAGGTCATATCGGCGAGATTGCCGATGGGAGAAGGAATGAGATATAATTTCATTTTGGAATTTTTTGATTTTGGAATTTTGGAATTCTGTTTCTAATAGTTATTCTCCTTGGAAGGAAGATGGCCATTTGAAACAAAATCTCAAAATTCCAAAATTCCAAAATTTATTATTGTATTTGTACTTCAAAAGATTCCATTACCTGGTTAGCCAACAGCTTCTGACAGGCGCTTTCAGCAATCTGTTGCGCATCTTCCTTGCTGGCGGCTTCAATTTGCAGGGTAATGTGTTTTCCAATCCGTACATCTTGTACCTGGCCCATGCCAAGGTTTTTGAGACCACTCATCACCGCTTTACCTTGCGGGTCCAATAATTCTTTCAGTGGCATCACATTGATATGTGCAGTAAAAGTCATTGTGCTAAAAATTTTGCCGCAAACCTACATCAAAAATTACGATTTACGAATTAGGCGGGGCGATTAATGATAATATTATATAAGAAATGAATACAAATGGTACGGTGGCAAAGCCCAGAAAAGGAATACTGACGAGTGTTACGGCAATCAACAAAAGCTTGGGCCAGTTTGATTTCAGTGTCTTGTCTTTAATCTTCAAGCTCATCATGGGTATTTCCGCCACCATGAGATAACAGAGTACTGCAATGATGGCATAAAGCATCCATATATTCTGTAACCAATGCGCCAGGTTATAAGGATTATACAGCACAATTAAAGGGAAAGACGCTACCAGCAAGCCTACTGCGGGAGTAGGCACCCCGATAAAACTAACCGTTTGCCTGGTATCCAGGTTGAATTTTGCCAGTCTGTATGCAGCAAAGCACGGAACCAGCAAAGCCGGCGCCAGGTTTACAATAGACACGTCAAACACATCAGGTTGCTGGAAATAAGCACTGCGCAACAGGCGATACAGCATCATACCGGGTACTACGCCAAAGGTCACCACATCAGCCAATGAGTCCAGCTCCTTACCCATAGGCGACTGCACTTTTAATAACCGGGCCACAAGGCCATCAAAAAAATCAAAAACTGCGGCCAGCACCACCAGCGCAGATGCCCAGTATACCGGTTCAGGACTCACAATCGTATAGTCGGTACCGTTAAACTCAGCCCGGAACTCCGGCGCATACAACACGCATATGATAGCCAGTGCTCCACAAAAAAGATTACATAGGGTAATAATATTGGGTAATTGTCGCATTCAAGTGATTTGTGAACAAAATAGACATCATTTTTTGATTTTGAGATTTTTTGATTTACGGATTTAGGGATTTGAAATGCAGCGGAGACCTGATCAGATAATCTCCGCTGCATTTCAAATCCCTAAATCAAAAAATCTCAAAATATTCCCTACTTCATCAGGGCTTCTATTTCATCCGCCGTAATAGGAATGTTTTTCATCAGGTCTACATTACCAGCGGCAGTGAGCCAGATATTATTTTCTATGCGGATACCCATTTTTTCTTCTTCAATATAAATGCCTGGTTCGATGGTCATTACTGCACCTTCAGGAACAGGTTTATGAAAAGAGGGACCCAAATCATGTACATCCACACCCAGGTGGTGGGAGATGCCATGGTACAGGTATTTGCGGTAAGCCGGTGTTTCAGGGTCCTGGTTTTTGATGTCGGCACCTGTGAGCAGGCCCAGCTTTACAAATTCTTTTCCGGCTTCCACGCCCACCATTTCGTGATATTTTGCAATAGTGATACCGGGACGGAGAATAGCTTTTGCATAGTTATGCAGGTGCAGACAGGCATCGTATACCTGGCGCTGACGGGCGCTGAACTTCCCGTTTACGGGCACTGTGCGGGTAAGATCGGCATTATAACCACCGTATTCCGCACCAAAATCCATCAGGATCAATTCACCATCTTTACACTCCTGGTTATTGGAAACATAATGCAGGGTGCGTGCACGGTCGCCGGAAGCGATGATAGAGCCATAAGCCTCACCGGCAGAGCGATTGCGCAGAAACTCGTGTACGATCTCTGCATGAATTTCATGCTCCCATACACCTGGTTTTATAAATTGCAGGATACGACGGAAAGCTTTCTCCGTAATATCCATCGCCACCTGCATCACAGCTATTTCTTCCGCCGTTTTTACGGCACGCAGTTCTTTAAAAAGAAGGGCCGCACGCACATAATTGTGTAATGGATAACGCGCTTTCATTTCCTGCACATAACGGTAATCCTTTACAGGTACCAGGCTGCCTTTGCGGTTATTTTCATTGGAATTAAGGTAGATGTTGGCAGCGTCATTGATCCATTGCTGGAGCAAAGCATCCAGGCTATCGAGCCATACTACCGTAGACATACCGGAAACAGCAAATGCTTCTTCCCTGCGCAACCGGTGTCCATCCCACTTTTCCTTTAACTCGTTGGGACGCACCAATACCAGCACTTCACGGTATTTGGGATCCGGGTTATCCGGAAACAATACCACCATCGTATCTTCCTGGTCAATACCTGTGAGCCAGTACAGGTCTGAGTTTTGTTTGAATTTATACAGCGCATCACCATTGCTCGGCAATTCATCATTGGAATTGATGATAGCTATAGATTGCGGCTGCATTTTAGCCACAAAACGCTGGCGGTTTTTAACAAACAGCTGCGGATCCAAGGGCAGATTCTTCATATCTTCTTGATTTCAAATGAGGCTTCAAACCTAGGTAAATTTTGGGATTTAGAAATGTGAGAGAAGGAGGAACTGCTAAATCGGTTAATTTCAACGGCACTAAATCGCAAGATCGTACTAATATCACATGATTAATACTTAATGTTATATTAACACATTTAGATTTTAATATCCTGCAAGGAAAAGTCCGCTAACTGTACATTCATCAAAAAAACACACTAATACTATCTCATTCATCTAAATTTTGCTGGTACAACACCGATAAAATTAGATAATATCAAAAAATCACTAGTTTTGCCTTTTACACCAAAACAATCTTGCGTTTATGCAAATGAGTAGCGTAAGGAACCCTGTTTCCGATTTACGGGAACTTGGCATAGAGAACACGACGAATGTATATTATCAGCTCTCGCCCGGGAAGCTGGAAGAACAGACGATAGCCAGAAAACAAGGCGTAATCGCGGATAGCGGCGCATTGGCTGTCAATACCGGTGAGTATACAGGCCGTTCCCCCAAAGACAGATTTATTGTGGAAGATGCTATGACGGCGACTACCATCAACTGGAATGACTTCAACCTTCCTATTTCAACAGCATTTTTTGATCGTTTATACCGCAGGATCACCGGTTATTTTGCCGGTAAAGA
Source organism: Chitinophaga sp. MM2321 (assembly GCF_964033635.1). Classification (NCBI taxonomy): domain Bacteria; kingdom Pseudomonadati; phylum Bacteroidota; class Chitinophagia; order Chitinophagales; family Chitinophagaceae; genus Chitinophaga; species Chitinophaga sp. MM2321. The sequence goes on along the minus strand of NZ_OZ035533.1, from coordinate 440,726 downwards.
TGTGTGGGTACGCGATTGTTATGCCTGTGCAGATGATGATTACCGTATCAACATCAAAGTGATCACGGAAACGCCCTGGTCAAGCCTGTTTGCATACAACATGTTTCTTCGCCCTACAGAAGAAGAACAGGATTATATGCATCCGGAATGGACCGTGATCCAGGCGCCCGGCTGCCTGGCAGATCCGACTACTGATGGAACCCGTCAGCAAAACTTCTCTGTCATCAACTTCTCCCGGAAAATTATCATCATAGGCGGCAGCGCCTATACCGGAGAAGTTAAAAAAGGCATTTTCACCATCCTGAACTATGTTTTACCGCATAACAAGCAGGTGCTGAGCATGCACTGTTCCGCCAACCAGGGCGATGATGGCGATACTGCTATATTTTTTGGTTTGAGTGGTACCGGCAAAACCACGCTGAGTGCAGATCCTTCCCGCAAACTCATTGGCGACGATGAACATGGCTGGACTGCTTCCGGTGTATTCAACTTTGAAGGTGGCTGCTATGCAAAATGTATTGACCTCAGTGAAGATAAAGAACCACAGATTTTTCATGCAGTACGCAAAGGCGCGCTGCTGGAGAATACCCGCTTCTTCCCCGGCACCAACACCGTTAACTACGCAGATAAAAGTATTACGGAAAACACCCGTGTATCTTATCCATTGCACTATATTGATAATGTACTGGAACCCGCTGTTGGCGGCATTCCTAAAAATATTTTCTTCCTGACCTGCGACGCTTACGGTGTATTGCCACCCGTTTCAAAGCTATCTCCCGGTCAGGCGATGTACCAGTTCATTTCCGGTTATACCGCCAAGGTAGCGGGTACAGAAGCCGGCGTTACCGAACCTAAATCCACTTTCAGCGCCTGCTTTGGCGCACCGTTCCTTCCGCTGCATCCTGCGCAGTATGCACAGATGTTGGGTGAAAGAATGCGCCTGCATAAAGTAAATGTGTGGCTGATCAATACCGGCTGGACAGGTGGCGCCTATGGTACCGGCAACCGTATCAAACTGGCGTATACCCGCGCTATGATTGCGGCGGCACTGAAAGGCGAACTGGATCATGCGGCTTTCCATCCGCATCCGGTATTCGGTTTTGCTATTCCGGATACCTGTCCCGGTGTACCGGAAAACATACTGAACCCACGCAATACCTGGGAAAATAAAGCCGCTTACGATGAACAAGCCAGGAATCTGGCCAACCAGTTTATCCTTAATTTCGAAAAATATGCTGCCGCTGCCGATGCTGAAATATTGGCCGCTGCCCCTAAACTATAATATAAAATATCATAATATCATGTGATCTGAGGCCGCTTGTTGCAAGTGTCAGCAAGATGACCTATATTTAAACCTTGCCTTATAACTTCCACTAAACGCAGGTTCTGACGGGCGCAATGCCTGAGCAAAACAAGAGCTCCCCAGAGAGCACTTGTTTTGCTGGACCAGCGACCATTAAACATTTAGGGATTTTTTGATTTACGAATTTAGAGATTTTGTTTCCGAGACAGACGTGCTGCTGAAACAAAATAGCTGAATACCAAAATCAAAAAATCCCCAAATGATTCTTACCTTTGCACATGCAAATTTTAGACGGTAAACTAGTTTCAGAGGCCATTAAGGCCCAATTAGCCGCTCAGGTGGCTGAATTAAAGGCCGCTGGTAAAAAATTGCCCCACCTGGCAGCTATACTGGTGGGTAACAATCCGGCGAGTGAAACCTACGTAGCATCCAAGGTTAAATCATGCGCGCAATGCGGATACAATTCTACCCTGCTCCGCTTTGATGCACAGATTTCAGAAAAACACCTGCTCGATCAGATCACCTTACTCAATGAGAATACGGATGTAGATGGTATATTGGTGCAATTACCCTTGCCTAAACACATCAACGAAGAACTGGTGATCAACACCATTGATCCAAGCAAGGATGTAGATGGTTTTCACCCGATGAATGTGGGTAAAATGGTAAGCGGGTTACCTGCTTTCATTCCGGCTACCCCATATGGTATTATGCTGATGCTGGAACATTACCAGATTCCTACCAAAGGCAAACACGCCGTGGTAATAGGTCGCAGCCATATTGTAGGTACGCCGATGAGCATTTTACTGAGCCGCAACACGTATCCCGGCAACTGTACCGTAACGCTTACACACTCACAAACACATAACCTGGCTGAAATCTGCCGGCAGGCGGATATTATTATCGCAGCTATCGGCAAACCTGATTTTGTGACCGCTGACATGGTGAAAGAAGGTGCTGTAATTGTGGATGTAGGGATCAACCGTGTAGAAGATGCCAGCAAAAAGAGCGGTTTCCGCCTCAAAGGTGATGTGAAATTTGATGAAGTAGCGCCCAAATGCAGCTACATATCACCGGTACCCGGTGGTGTAGGTCCTATGACCATCGCCGCATTGCTGAAGAATACCTATCATGCAAACATTGGCCTGAAAGGAAGTATGAATTAAAAAAAGTTCCGGCCAAAAACCGGATCTTTGTGAAGTAAGTCATGTCTGTAATAACAACAAATATTAATACCACTACCCTTCCGGTGATGGAACGCTTTTACACTATTCAGGGTGAAGGATTCCATCAGGGAAGGGCTGCCTATTTTGTAAGACTCGGCGGCTGCGATGTTGGCTGTCATTGGTGCGATGTGAAAGATAGCTGGGATGCTGATAAACATCCGCAGGTTGCTGTTGATAATATCATCGGTGAAGCAGCGAAATATCCGGCCCGCATTGCTGTCATCACTGGCGGTGAGCCACTGATGCACAACCTGGATCTCCTGACCAAAGCACTGCATAAACAAGGTTTTCAAACCCACATAGAAACTTCCGGCTCCTCTCCTCTCAGCGGAAACTGGGACTGGATCACCTTATCTCCCAAAAAATTTAAGGCGCCGCTCCCCGACATCTGTAAAGCAGCTCATGAGCTGAAAGTGGTCATCTTCAACAAAGCAGATTTTGCCTGGGCAGAAAAATATGCTGCGCTGGCAGGAAAGCACTGTAAATTATACCTCCAACCCGAATGGGACCGCAGTGCGCAAATGACACCACTGATCATTGATTATATCAAAGACAACCCACAGTGGACGTTATCGATGCAAATACATAAATACATCAATGTTCCCTGAGTAAAATATTTTGAGATTTAGGAATTTACGAATTTATGTATTCGGAACGCATTGTGCTATTAAATTGCCCCCTCCCAACCTCCCCCGAAGGGGGAGGAGAAAGGAAAGTGGTCTTATTTTGACCTTTGATTACAACCATTTTACGGATAATACGGGAGTATCTTATGTGGCCAGATGACATAATATTACCTACCTACATTAGATAGCCACCTCAACGACGAAAATAAGCCCTCGTTTTCTTTCTCCTCCCCCTTCGGGGGAGGTTGGGAGGGGGCAATTTAATAGCACAACGCGTTACATAAATAAACAAATGGCTATATATTTTATTCCGGGTTATATTTACATTGTGAATACATACTATGAAAAAAACCTTCCTGATAATATTGAGCTGTTTATTGTTTGCCAGCCTGCAAATGCGGGCACAGACCGTCACGTACGAAACCGCCCCTAAAAAGGCAAAAGCCAGCTTTGACCGTGCCGTGGATGCGGTACGTACGTATCATACCAAAGAAGCCATCGGTTTCCTTCAGGATGCATTGAAAACAGCCCCCACCTTTACAGATGCTTACGGACAAATGGGTTTATGCTATGTGGAACTGAAAGACTATGCCGCTGCTACCACCGCCTTCGATAAATTAAAACAGCTGGATAGCACCGCTATCAAACCTGTGATAATGGCCTACTCCAGGGCGATGGCCGGAACCGGAAATTTCGTAGGGGCGTTACAGTTAATCACTCAATATCTTTCTACCATAAAATCAAAAAATAATACTGCTGAAAAGCTCAGGGCCAACTATGACTTTGCCGTGAATAAAAGCCAGCAGAAAGTGCCCTTCCATCCGGAGAACCTGGGTGATCCTATCAACAGCAAGGACCCTGAATATTTCCCATCCCTTACCATCGACAGTAAAACACTCATCTTTACGCGGCGTGTAAATGGTCGCAACGAAGATTTTTATATTACCTACCGCGACAGCAGCGGCTGGTCGCCCGCACAAAACATGGGAGAACCGGTGAACACCTCCTTTAATGAAGGCGCGCAAAACATATCGCAGGATGGCACCATGCTCGTTTTTACCGGCTGTGAATTTCCGGAAGGAAAAGGGAGCTGCGATATTTATTTCTCCATGAAAACGCCATCCGGCTGGACAGCACCACAAAACATCGGCGCACCCATCAATACCCGCGACTGGGAATCACAACCCTGTTTAACAGCCGACAAACAAACACTTTATTTCGCAAGGGAAACACCTGACAACGGTGCGGATATATTCACCAGCAAACGCCTGGAAAACGGCCGCTGGAGCACTCCTGAGCGGATGGGACCCAATATCAATACCAGCGGCAGGGAAACAACACCTTTCATTCACGCCGACGGACAAACGCTGTATTTTTCTTCCAACGGACATCCCGGTTACGGCGGACTGGATATATTTTATTCCCGCCGCCAACCCGATGGCAGCTGGGGACCAGCCACCAACCTCGGCTACCCCATCAACACCATTGATGAAGATGCTTCACTCGTAGTGGAAGCCAATGGCAAAACCGCCTACTTCGCCTCCGACCGTTCCGATACCCGCGGAGGACTCGATATTTACAGCTTTGAATTGTACCCGGAAGCAAGACCCCTGCAAACGCTGTATGTAAAAGGATTCGTGTATGATACCATCACACATGATCGCCTGACAGCTAACATAGACGTCATTGATCTGCAAGGTGGCTATCATATTGCAGCCGTAAAAACCGACGACAACGGCGACTTCCTGGCGCCGCTACCCGTAGGAAAAGATTACGCCTTCCACGTCAATAAAAAAGGATACCTGTTCTACTCCGATAACTTCTCGCTGAAAGATCATAATCCGGGGCTGCCTTTTGAGAAAAATATACCCCTGCAACCACTGGCTGCAAACGCCAGTATCATCCTCCATAATATCTTCTTCAACAGTAAACAATACAACCTGGAACCCGCCTCTGTAGTGGAGTTGGACAAACTGGTCAAACTGTTGCAGGATAACCCGTCTGTAAAAATAGAAATCGCCGGACATACGGATAATGTAGGCAGTGATAAAGACAATCTACTGCTGTCAGAAAACCGGGCTAAATCCGTGGTGACTTATTTAACAGAAAAAGGGATCGACGCGAAACGTCTCACCGCCATAGGTTATGGCGAAACCCAACCCATTGTCACCAACGATACAGAAGACGGTCGTGCCGCAAACAGAAGAACCGTGTTTAAGATAATAAGCCTCTAAATATTTACGGATTTTTTGATTTACGAATTTAGAGATTTGAAATGCAGCGAAGATCTGATTTTTGATAATCTCCGCTGCATTTCAAATCTCTAAATTCGTAAATCAAAAAATCCGTAAATATTATTGTAATTTAATGGAAACATGTTTGTTATGCCCCAGGAATTAATGTATCAGATTGCATTAACCCGTATTCCATTGATTGGTGATGTAATTATTAAAAAACTGCTGGAAACATTTGGTAGTGCCGGCAATATTTTCCGTGCAAAAAAGTATGAACTGGAAAAAACAGAAACTGTTGGCGCTGTGAGAGCTGCCGCCATTCATCATTTCCGCGATTTTGCCGCAGTGGAAAAAGAAATAGCATTTATAGAGAAGTACAGGATCCGGCCTTTATTCCGGACAGATCCGGCTTATCCGCAACGGCTGCATCATTGTTATGATAGCCCGGCGCTGCTGTATTACAAGGGCAATGCTTCCCTGAATCCACCACGCATTTTGAATATTGTAGGTACACGTCATCCTTCTGTTTACGGGAAAACGGTTTGCGAGCAATTGGTAAAGGACCTCGCAATGGCCAATATTACCCTCGTAAGCGGCCTCGCCTACGGCATTGACATTCTGGCCCACAAAACAGCATTGGCGACCGGTATGCCTACCATAGGCGTCCTGGCGCATGGCCTGGACCGTATTTACCCACAGGCACACAAACAGGTAGCGGTACAAATGCTGGAACAGGGTGGCCTGTTAACGGAGTTTATGAGCCATACGGAACCGGACAGGCAGAATTTCCCCAAGCGGAACCGCATTGTAGCAGGCATTTGCGATGCTACGGTGGTCATTGAAAGCGGCATACAGGGTGGTTCTCTCATTACCGCCGACCTGGCATTTGGGTATAACCGGGATGTTTTCTGCATTCCGGGGCGTATTCATGATGCACATGCCGCCGGTTGTCATCACCTGATAAAAAATAATAAAGCGATGCTGGTAACAGGTGCAGCCGATATCCTGCAGGTAATGGGCTGGGACGAAGCTATTAAACCCGTCCCCACTGTACAAAGGGAGCTTTTTTTGCAGTTGACGGAAGACGAAAAACAGATCCTGGCCCTTTTCCGGGAAAAGACGCAGCGGCATCTGGAAGAATTGTATCTTCAAACCTGTTTATCCGGCAGCCAGGTGGCCACAGCGGTATTTAACCTGGAAATGCAAAGTGTGCTCAAAAGCTTACCCGGACAGCGTTACGAGCTGGTTTAACTACATTTAATGTTTTCTTAATTTTATTTATTGCGTAAATAAACCTAGATTTGCGTGCAATTATTTTTTCACTGATTAATAGTTGCATCATGCCTGCGGGAAAATCTAAACCCAAATTTGTAGCTGACGGACTTACATTTGATGATGTGCTCCTGGTTCCGGCCTACTCTGAAGTTCTGCCTAAAGAAGTAAATCTCTCTACGCAACTAACAAAAAACATACGGCTGAATATACCAATGGTATCCGCAGCGATGGACACTGTTACGGAAGCCACTTTGGCGATTGCGCTGGCGAGGGAAGGCGGCATAGGTATTCTCCACAAAAACATGAGCATCGAGCGACAAGCCGAAATGGTAAGACGCGTAAAACGTAGCGAAAGCGGTATGATCATAGATCCCGTTACGCTGAAAATAGACGCTACTATCGGTGAAGCACTCCGGCTCATGAAAGAAAACGGCATCGGTGGTATCCCTATCATTGATGACAACAACAAACTGGTAGGTATCCTGACCAACAGGGATCTGCGGTTTGAAAAAAATAAAAAACGCCTCGTAAAAGAAGTGATGACGAGCGAAAATCTCATCACAGCTCCCGAAGGTACCGATCTGAAAAAGGCGGAAAAAATTCTCCAGCAATATAAAATCGAAAAGTTACCGGTTGTTAACAAGCAAGGCAAACTGGCAGGACTAATCACTTACCGCGACATCCTTCAGCTGACCAGCTTCCCTAACGCTGTAAAGGACGAATTCGGCCGTTTACTGGTAGGGGCAGCACTTGGCATCACCCCCGACTTACTGGACCGCGCACAGGCGCTGATCAATGTAGGTGTGGATGTAGTTTGCCTGGATAGCTCACATGGTCATTCTATTGCGGTATTAAACAACCTGAAGAAATTAAAGAAAGCTTTCCCCAAACTACAGGTGATTGCCGGCAACGTAGCCACAGCAGAAGGTGCACTGGCACTGGCGCAGGCAGGTGCCGACGCGGTAAAAGTAGGTGTAGGCCCCGGCTCTATCTGTACTACCCGTATCGTAACAGGCGCTGGTTTCCCGCAACTGTCTGCTGTAATGGAAGCAGCCAGTGCACTGAAAAAACTGGGTATCCCGGTGATTGCAGATGGCGGTATCCGTTATACCGGTGATATGGTAAAAGCCCTGGCCGCAGGCGCTTCCACTATCATGGCCGGTTCCATCTTTGCAGGTGTGGAAGAAAGCCCCGGAGAAACGATCATCTACGAAGGCCGTAAATTCAAGTCATATCGTGGTATGGGTTCTATTGAAGCCATGCAGGAAGGTAGTAAAGACCGTTATTTCCAGGATGAAGATGATATCAAGAAACTGGTACCGGAAGGCATCGTAGGCCGTGTTCCTTACAAAGGCAACCTGTCTGAAATTATCCAGCAATTTGTAGGCGGTCTTCGTGCAGGTATGGGACTTACCGGTTCCAAAGATGTAAAAGCATTACAAGGAGCACAGTTTGTAAAAATCACTGCCGCCACCGTAAAAGAAAATCACCCGCATGATGTGGTGATCACCAAAGAAGCACCGAACTATAGCAGATAGGCCCCGGTTACAGATTAGGAATTACGAATTACAGTGTTGTGGGGAGATGTAAGTAGGTTATCTTATCTTCGCTCCTGTTCGCAATCTGCCATTCGTAATTCATAATTTTAGATGAAGATTTTATTTTTTCTGCTAAGCATACTCAGTAGTGTAGTTCTTTGGTTAGCCTGGCCTACCATGCCTTTCACGCCGCTTATATTTGTGGGATTTATACCCTTGCTATATCTCACAGAAAAAGTACATCACCGGCTGAAATATTTCGGGCTGATCTTCTTCTCTTTATTGCTATGGAATGTGGCCACCACCTGGTGGGTAGGCAATACTACTTTACCCGCCAGCGGCGTATTTGCCAACAGCTTCAACGCCCTGTTGATGAGCATTCCCTGGCTGGCATATAAAAACACCCGCCGGAAATTACCTGAAATAGTATCTTATTTTTCACTGATCGTATATTGGTTAACGTTTGAATATATTCATCAGACCTGGGAATTCAGCTGGCCCTGGCTGGTATTGGGAAATGCATTTGCATTAAGACCAGGATGGATACAGTGGTATGAAATCACCGGCGCCAGTGGTGGTACTTTATGGGTACTGCTGGGCAATATCACCATTTACCAGGTATGGAAACGGGCACGCATATACGATCTTACCTGGCCGCAGGTATTGCGTTATGAAATATGGAAACCAGCGGCTGTAATAGTACTTCCCTTAATATTATCTGTCTTCATTCGTCCAACACCCGACAATCCTGCACACAAAACAGGTATTGTGATTGTGCAACCCAATATTGATCCGTATGATGAGAAATTCAATTCCGGTTCCGCTATGCAGCAACTGGAAAAGTTTATGCAGCTCACCGAACAAAAAGCGGATAGTGATACCCGTTATATCATCTGGCCGGAAACAGCCCTGTTTCCGCAAGGCGCCTGGGAACATCAGCTGAACTACCAGCAGGAGGTGATCTCGATCCGGGAAATGCTGCGCAAATATCCCAAAGCAAAACTGATCACAGGTGCCGTTACCATGAAGCAATATACCGGCACCGATGAAGTACCGGTTACTTCCAGGCAAACAAATGACGGCGTCCGCTGGGATGCGTTTAATACCGCCTTGCAGATAGACACTTCCCAACACATCCAGATCTATCATAAATATGAGCTGGTGCCGGGTGCAGAACTGGTGCCCTATGTGCGCTACCTGGCGTTTATGCAAAGCGTGGCGCTCGATTTCGGCGGTATTACCGGCAGCTATGGCCGTACCCCCGGTGTTGAAATGTTTACCAATCCGGCAGACAGCATTAACATCTTCCCAACTATCTGTTACGAATCTGTTTTCAGCAATTATGTAGCGGGAGGCGTTAAACCGGGCGCTAATCTTTTAGTGATTATAACCAATGACGGCTGGTGGGGCAATACAGAAGGCCATCGCCAACACGTACAATACGCCCGGATCCGTGCCATTGAAACCAGGCGCTGGGTGGCCCGCAGCGCCAATACCGGCACCTCTGCAGTGATTGACCCCGCTGGTAATATTTATCAACCCCAACCTTACTGGCAAGAAGCTGTTATTAAGGCAACTGTAACACCGCGGTATGATATTACGTTCTACGTAAAAAATGGGGATCTCCTTTCAAAAGGAGCACTAATATTTTGTATCTTGTTATTGGTACATGCTTTTATTTCACGATTTATTCCCGGTTTAAGACATGCGGAACACAATCAATGACGGAACCCACGGATACCAGGATGAAGGACAAGGTCCGGTAGTAGTGTTGATTCACGGATTTTCAGAAAACGGTAGTTTATGGGAGATACAACAGGCTTATCTCAGGGATGAATACAGGATCATTACCCCCGATTTGCCAGGAACAGCGGCCGTTGCGTTTGCTACGCCGCTCACCGTTGAATCAATGGCTGACTACGTGTATGCGATACTGTTAGCCGAAAATATTGAACGCGCAGTCGTGATCGGCCACTCTATGGGAGGCTACGTTGCGCTGGCGCTGGCGGAAAAATACCCAACACTGATAGCAGGGTTGGGACTCTTTCATTCTACCGCAACAGCAGATAGCGAAGAGAAAAAAGAAGCCCGCCGCAAGTCCATAAAATTAATGCAGCAATATGGTGGAGAAACATTTCTAAGGCAAACATTGCCTAATATGTTCAGCCCCGTGTTCAAACCCCGGGAACCAGCCCGGGTAGAAGCTTATGTAGCAATGGGCATACAGTGCAGCACGGAAGCAGTAGTAGCCTGGTATGAAGCCATGATGCAACGCCCCGACCGTACAGCATTGCTGAAAAATTTGCATGTTCCTGTTTTGTTTGTAATAGGGAAAGATGATAATGCGGTTCCACTGGATGTCATATTACCACAGATTACATTACCCCGGGTAAGCAGCATTCAAATTTTTGAAGAAGTAGGCCACATGGGTATGTGGGAAGTATTTGAGGAAAGTAATATGATCTTAAAACAATTTATTTCTTTTTGTCAACTTTAATCTAATCTAAACCAAGGCCGCTTTGAAAAAGATCCTGTTCATCCTGGTATGCCTGGTATGCACTGCTTCAGTGTATGGTAGCCATATTATAGGTGGACAGATATACTATACGTTTAAGGGAAAAACTGGCAACATGTATACCTACCGGGTATCCATGAAACTATACCGCATCTGCGAAAGCGGCGAAAGGATCGCAGAAATGCCAAGCACTATCATCCTCGCATCATTTGACAAAAGTAATAACAGCAAGGTAAGCACCTATACGATCGGGAGAACAGACTTCCAGGTTAAGAACCTTGCACAGGTAGACCCTTGTATCGTGAATCCCCCACCCGTATGTTTCCAGGTAGGCTTGTTTGAAACAGACATCACACTCCCTCTCAATGCGGAAGGATATGTGATTGCCTTTCAGAGTTGCTGCCGCGATGCATTTATGGTGAATATCGTATCTGATCCTATTTCCGGCACCCCAAACGACCGCGGTACTGGTGCTACTTATTTTACAGAAATACCGGGTAGTAACAGCGGTGCAGCAGGTAATTCCAGCCCCATTTTTAATAAAGAAGAAGCCACCCTCGTATGTGCCGGCAAGAAGTTTACTTATGATTTTTCTGCCAAAGACCCTGATGTGGCAGACGAACTTAGCTACGAATTTTGTGATGCTTACAAAGGCGGATCAACAACAGACCAGTCAGGGATTCCACCTGCCGCAGTAAATCCGCCGTACAGCTTTGTACAATATACCAGTCCCTTTACCGGCCAGAGTCCATTGGGACCGGATGTGAAGATAGATCCCAAAACAGGTATCATATCAGGCATTGCACCAGCAGCCGGTAAATATGTGGTAACCGTTTGTGTAAATGAAATGCGTAACGGGAAAAAGATCGGCACATTGCGAAAAGATTTTCACATCAATGTAACCACCTGCGTGAAACAGGTAACCGCCGCCATGCCTGAAAAGTATGCCGACTGCTCCAGCAGGACGATCACTTTCACCAACACCAGTACGCCCGGAAAGCCTTACTTGTGGGACTTTGGCGATGGCACCACTTTGCCAACCAACAGTACCGCCCCTGTTAATCATACTTATGCCAATGATGGCACCTATACTGTAAAATTATATGTAGATAAAGAAAGTAACTGCGGCGATAGCGCCACCGCTATCGCTTACGTATATCCTGTATTCAATCCTGATTTTACCACATTAGGCGCATGTACGCAAAGACCAACCGTTTTCACTGATCGCTCCCGTGCTACCGTAGGATCAATTGAATATTATAAATGGGACTTTGGCAACGGAGACACCTCCAATGCCAAGGATACAATTTATCAGTACAAAGCACCGGGCACCTACGAAGTAAAGCTGTTTGCCCGTTCTACCGTTGGTTGTGAAAAAACGATTGCCCATTCACTGACGGTCTACGATAAGCCACCTTTCAATGCTACAGCAGATACGTTGCTTTGTTTAAAAGACAGTCTGCAGATGTGGGCTGCGAGCAGCTTACCCGGCACGTTTAAATGGACTCCCGACGACTATAAAATCCTCCGTCCCAATACGGCGGATCCAATTGTTTTCCCGACAACAGATACCAGCTATAACGTAACCTTTACGGATAGCCAGGGCTGTACGAATGATAAAAATATTTTGGTAGATGTAAAAGATACCCTGCTGCTTCATACCATCCCCGATAGTACGGTGTGTACCAATGATGAGATCCACCTGCTTTCACAGTCAGATGGCGCTTATGAATACCGTTGGACGAACCTGGATAACAGTGTGGTTGTAAGCAATAATGCAGATGCTTTTGTAACACCTGCACCACCCCGGCAATCATACGAGGTCAGGGCATCGCTGGGAAAATGTCATACAGCCGATACCGTTACCCTGAAAGTAGTAGATCCACCCATGGCCACAGCCGCACCTGATACAACGATCTGTTTTGGCACACCGGTAACGCTGCGGGCCGGTGGCGGCGCCTATTACCGCTGGTCGCCACCTTTTTATACAGATCATCCGTCGCAGGCAATTACCGTAGCACATCCTCCCGACACCACGCTTTACACAGTAACGGTAACGGATACACTGGGATGTCCCAAACCGATTACCGCTACAGCACTGGTGAAGGTAGTACCACCGGTACCCGCCTTTGCCGGCAACGATACCATTGTGATGCTGAACCAGCCATTCCAGTTGCATGCAACCGGCGGCGTACACTATACATGGTCGCCCGTGAGTGGCCTCGATAATGCAAACCTTCCCAATCCTGTTACCAATTATAACCGGGATATCACCTATACCGTTACCGCCTATACGCTGGAAGGTTGTTCAGGTCAGGACAATATTTTCGTGCGGTTCATCGTAGGACCGGACATCTACATACCTAACGCATTCTCTCCCAATGGAGATGGTTTAAATGATCTCTTCCGCCCATTGCCGGTGGGCATTGTAAAAATGGATTTCTTCCGGATATTTGACCGCTGGGGAAAAATGATGTACAGCACCACCGCCTATCTCCAGGGCTGGGACGGGCGCATAAATGGCGAACCCGCCGCCGTGGGTACCTATGTATGGGTAGTACAGGGGCAGGATATCCATAACAAAACCATCATCCGCAAAGGCACCGTTACACTCATAAGATGATTTAGAGATGTAGTTGTTTGATTGTTTGATCATTGCGTTTTTAGCCAAATAATCAGACAACAGACTGAACAGGATCTGCTCTTTATTTGTTAATTCAGGGAGCAGTACCACCCCGTCATGAAGAGAGCTGTTTTACTGGTATTGAGCTGCTGTTTGTTCAACCTCTTTGCAGCTGGATACCACATCATTGGTGGCGAAATTTATTATAAGACGATAGGAATGAATGGAGATAATACCCGCTACCGTTATCTCATCACACTAAAATTATACCGCGACGCAGACTTTACCTGCGGCGACCGCCAGGGTTGTATCGACAGGTTTGAGAATCCGGTAACTGCAAATGTGTATAGTGCCAGCGGAACAAAGATCCTGTCAGCAGTATATCTCTATATAAGTAATGTACAACCACTCATTGATACGCTAAAAAACCCCTGTCTTGCGCCACAGGCACAACACCTGGAAGTTGCTTTTTACACCGCTACCATAGAGCTGGAACCCGCTGCGGGCGGTTATTATGTATCATCACAACGATGCTGCCGCGGTGAAAAGCTGACGAATATCTACGATTCAGAACATGAAGGATCTACTTTCTACACCGTTATTCCCGGTATAGGATCACGGCCTAATAATAACAGTGCTTTCTTTGACAAGGATACTGCTATTGTTATCTGCAATAAACTGCCATTTGCTGTTGATTATGCCGCGTATGATGAAGATGGTGATAGTCTCACCTATAATTTATGCAGCGCACTCACGGATGGCACCATCACCAACGAAACCAATTCCAGCACACCACCGCCTTATACTTCCACCGTACGGTATATTCCGCCTTATTCGGGTAATAATCCCATGGGCGGCAGTCCGGCCATCTCCATTTCGCCCAGCGGCATGATCACCTGTACGCCGGACCGGCCGGGAAAGTATGTAGTCACGGTATGCGTAAATGAATATGACCGGCCCACCAAGCAATTTCTGGGCACACACAGCAAAGATATCCTGTTGACAGTTTTCGACTGCCAGACGAAAATCACAGCGGACTTTCCGTCTGTGCTGCGGAACTGCGGGGAAGATCCTTCGCTGGAGGTAGCGATGCCCAATTACAGTATTTCCGGCTTCACCTCTACTTACCGCTGGACGTTTGGCGACGGGACTGATACCATCACGGATAGCAAAACCATCTTCTTTCACCAATATCCTGATACCGGCGTATACCAGGTAAAACTGGTGGTAAATCCTTCGCTGACCTGTACCGACAGTATTACCGGCGAAGTACATAACTACCCGGGATTAAAAGCCGGTTTTATCAGCACCGGTTTTTGCAAAGGAGATCCTGTTGATTTTGAAGATACATCTTCCTATAAATACGGAAATATTACCAGCCGCACCTGGGATATCGGTCTCACAGACAGTATCGTGGCGCCCGGCAATACGCGCGACATCCGGTATACATTTCCTAAAGGGACGGTGTACACGGTTTCGCTGACACTTACCACAGACAAACAATGTGAGAAGACGGTCACGAAAAACATCCGCATCTATGAAGTAAATCCGTTTGCCGGCAATGATACCATACTGGCGAAAGGGCAACTGCTCACCTTGCAGGGTAGCGGCGGCGACTTCTATTCCTGGCAACCCTCCGATGGTTTGAGCAACCCCATGATTGCTAACCCGTTACTCAATTACAACAAAGACATCTCTTTTGTACTGCGTGTATCCAACCAGCAGGGATGCTTTGGCTTCGATACCATCAGTGTAAAATATTACACCGGCCCTGAAATGTACATCCCCAATGCCTTTACACCAAACGGAGATGGCGTGAATGACCGCTTCCGGTTTATCCCGGTAGGTATTACCACCTATAAATTTTTCCGGATCTTCAACCGCTGGGGCCAGGAAATTTATTCCTCCACCGATTTCCGGAATGGGTGGGACGGTACCTACAAAGGGATGCCAGCCCCAATAGACACTTACCTGTGGATATTGCAAGGCACTGACTTTACCGGAAAAGAGATGATGAAGAAGGGAACGGTAACATTAATCAGGTAAATCCTTAAAAATCATGTTAATCCTGGTCTGATTCGTAATTTTACAGCATTATCTTAAATCATTCTAATGGGTATAGTTCTTATTACAGGTGCTACTGCCGGTTTAGGCCAGGCATGCGCAGCAACATTCGCTGCCAAAGGTTATGATGTGATTATTACCGGTCGCCGGAAAGACAGGCTGGATGCACTGCAAACGCAATTGACACAGGAATATGGCGCGAATGTACTGCCATTGCATTTTGATGTGAGAGATGAAGCCGCTGTAAAGGCTGTACTGGGTAATATTCCTGAAGAATGGAAAAAAATAGATGTGCTGATAAATAATGCCGGGCTGGCTGCCGGTTTAAGCACTATTGACGAAGGCGATACCAGCGACTGGGATGCGATGATAGATACGAATGTAAAAGGGCTGCTATATGTATCCCATACCGTGATTCCCTGGATGCGCTCCCGGACTACCGGCCATATTATTAATATCGGCTCTACAGCGGCCAAACATGTATATGCCAAAGGCAATGTGTATTGCGCCACCAAAGCCGCCGTGGATGCTATTTCGCAAGGGATGCGTATAGATCTGCTTTCCTACCGGATCAAAGTAACTGCTATTCATCCGGGCGCCGCCGAAACCGAGTTTTCACTGATCCGCTTTAAAGGCGACGAAGCAAAGGCGAAAGAGGTGTACAAAGGGTTTATCCCTTTAAGCCCCCAGGATGTGGCTGACGTGGTATTCTATTGCACCTCCCTGCCGCCTCATGTATGTATTAATGACCTGGTGCTTACCCCCCTGCAACAGGCAAATGCCTACTATACGGATAAAAATTAACACTTAAATGTTATTACATAGTTAAAATTTTCAATCTATATTTGGAGACATTTATATCTTTTCTGCGCAACTTACCTCTTCGTTCGCAGAAAAGGTATACCGATGCCAGCTAACTAATTTAGAATACCTATACTATCCTTTAATGAAACCTTATCCCTATGCTTACATTCTTAACTATGTACTTACTGCGACTGTACTACCCAAGGTGGAAAGACCAGTGGCGCTATTATTTTGACAGCTCCCGCAGAGGCAACTACGGCCGGTGGGCAGCCCGTAAAAGCTGGAACGGCCAGAGTGGTTACTCTTTGGGTTACAGTTAAAAGATTTTTAAATGGCCGTCCACGGTGGACGGCCATTTCTTTTTAAAGTTCCACTAACTGATACAACACTTCTCCCACATTGCCGTTCCTTCCTGTATAGGCCACCAATACCTGTCCGTTGCGCAAAGCTCCCGTCACCGGGAAAGTAGCATATGTACTATCTGCAGTAAGATGACCGGTTTCCAATGTCTTTCCATCCGGCGATTTATGCAGGAATCCTATCCTGCTCATGAAATCCTGTTGCCATTTCACCGGTTCATCCCATACAATCACAATATCATTATTGGCGGCAGTAACTATCTGCGGATGCTTCGCCATCGGCGCTTTACTCAAAGACTCCTTTTGCGTATAGGTGTTGCCGTTATCAGCAGACCGGGCGTAAAAAACACCTTGTCCGCCGCCCATTGTAAACCAGGCAAAATGAAGCCCCTGGTTGTTAGCCGTCAATGCAGGGCCGGTATGCGGACAACCATTCACCACCCAGTTATCAGCACTGATGCGTACGGGTTTGCTAAACGATTTACCTCCGTCTACAGATACCTGGTGTACCATATCCCGGATTGAATCATTGATAATATCGCGGTAGGCCACATGGATATCCCCATTGTCTGCCACATACATTTTGGTGCGGCAACACTGACAAACTGTTTGCGCCAACGGCCTGGCTTCTCCGAAGCCCGCCCTGTCGGTAGTAACCGCAAAGTAAAGCGTAGATCCTTCGGCGTTCGTATTCTTTCTGTTGTCCAGCCAGATAGCCGCGGCTTCCCCATCAGGTAGCAATGCCAGGTCAAAATAACGCTGATCATAGCCGGCCGTATCGGTTACCAGCGGCAACGCCTCCGTCCATGTTTTACCATTATCCGGTGAGCGCGCATACATCACCTTCCCTGCATATTTATTGCGCAGGTCATGCTGCTCCACACCAAACAACGCGATCACTTCCCCATCCGGTTTAAACAGCAACTTGGGCATATTTTCCGCATGTGGAAAAACACCCTGGGTAACCGGTATAACTACCGGGTCCGAAAACGTATGCCCGTTATCGTTAGATACCGCGTAATACATCACACCGGTATCTGCCGCCGTATCCTTTTCCACCCAGCTGACCACAGTACCACCTGTTGCACTTTTTGTAATAAAAGGACAGGAAGCATCCGCACCTTTATGGGACAGCCGCGCTGGGATTCCCTGCTGCACGCCATTCTGGCGGCACGACAGCAGTCCTGTTATCATCATCATCAAAACAATTACCTGCTTCATGTCATTATTTTTTTCCTGTGAATGTATAGGCCACCCCGAAATTGAATGTTTGCCGCGGACCCACCCGATAGGATTTACCATAGGCAGATTTTTCAGCTGTAGTGGCATACAACTGATCCCCCACATTCAACCAGTTGATCCAGCATTCTATGTTTTTAAAAACATATCCTGCGCGGGCATTAAATAAATTATACCCCTTATACATGGCTGTATTGGCTGCATCCATAAAATAACTGCTGATATACTGCCATTCCCCAGCCAGCCGGAAACCCTTCAGGAACAAAGGTTTCCACACCACTTCTGTATTCGTGATCCATTTAGGTGCACCATTCATCTGGTTATTATTATAGGTCTTCCCATTCTCCGTATAGGCGTTGAAGATATGAGATGCATAGGTACCGCTGGTACGTACAAAAATACCCGGCAACGGTGTATATTTTACATTCCATTCTACACCCCGGTGCGTGGTGGCGCCGGCATTACGGTTCTCGTATGCACCATCCGCATCACGCACACTCACAATTTCATTGGTGCCTTTCATCTCATACACACTCACATCCACATAGCCTTTATCTTTTGCAAAGCCAAGCCAGCCACCCACTTCATAGTTATCATACGTAGCGGATTGCAATACCGGCACCTTTACACCTCTGTATAATTCAGAGATATTGGGTGGCGCAAACCCACGGCTGTAATTGGCATACAAGCCACGATTGTTACCCAACTTGTAAGTAAGGCCCAGCTTGGGTGTGAGCGCATTAAAATTATTGCGTTCACTCGGTGCACCGGTAAATGCCGACGGCGTAAGATGATTATCAAAATCATAATCCATCCTGTCGTAACGCAATGCGGCTACTACGCGCATATCTGCTATAGGCGAAAATTCAAACTGTGTATAAGCTGCTGTATTAAATAAACCGACGTGATAGCTTGTCAATACCGAATCTGTTTGTTGATAACCGGTATAATAACCGGCAGCATCCTTTGTAATATCAATATAGTCTGCTAAATAGGTAGCCGGACTATAGTCCGCACTCACGCCGGCTATCAGCGCCGCACGTTTCCAACCGAACTCTTTTTTATGCTGCGCTATCACACCATAACTCTGAAAGGCATCACTGTTTATTTCCCCCCTCGCTGTCAGGGTATTAGCCACATCTTTAATAGCATAAAAGGGATTTTGTCCGATAGTACTGTGACGAAAGAAAGCTGTCACGGTGGTGTGGCTGCTGCTATTCCATTCATGATCCAGCGTACTGCGGATCCGCAAAGCCTTTACCTCCCGGTAGCTGAACGTCTGAAAATTACGGTAGTCCTTTGCATAAAAGTGCGCACTGTCCAATCCTCCGGTCTGATCTGTTTTGTAGTTGACCAATGTTGCGGCAGTAGTCCATTTACTTTTTTCATTCAGTTGATAATCCACCCTGGCCGTAAGCGCCAGCTTGTGAAAGTCGCTGTGATCCATGTAACCATTACTTTGATTAGCATAATAACCACCAACGATAAACCCCGCTTTTCCGCTGGTATTAGACACACTGAAATCAGTGCGCTTATATCCCCAGTTACTTCCTTCCAGCTGTACTTTAGCGGTAGGTACCAGTGTTGGAGCAGCCGTAATAAAATTCACAGCACCGCCCACTGCTTCGCTACCATATAAAGAAGAAGCGGGACCCCGGATCACTTCAATATTCCGTAACGCAGCCATATTTATTTCTATCAGTGCATTATGATTGAAGTCGCCGATAGTGCGGATAGGAATACCATCTTCCAGGTAAAGAAACAAGCTCTTGTAGCCAATTGGCTGCCGGATGGCCATGGTATGTTGTTCATTGCCCAGATCCACCATATATACCCCGCTCACTTTGTTCAGCACCTTATCCAGTGTGGTGGCTTTTGTTTCCTGTAACGTTTGTGGTGAAATAGTACTGATGGCCATCGGGGCATCTGTACGGTATTGTTTATCCCGCGAAGAGGATACGATAATTTCATTCAGATTGGTAGCAGCAGGTTGCAGGTAGATGACCGGCATTTTTTGCGCAACTATTACTGCCACCTTTTTTGTTATATAACCGAGATAAGAAATTTGTAAGGAGTCCGATGTTATTGCCCGCAATTCGTAGCTGCCTTGCTTATTTGTAGTACATCCTTCCTGTGCCTGTAATAACTGTATATTCACACCTGGTAAAGCTTCCCGGGTTTGTGCATCTGCTATCCGTCCCTTTAACTGCTGGGCATGACCTATCTGCACAATCATACAGGCAATGATGAGTAAACAACATTGTTTCATGTATCAATTGTTTGTCGTTTGCCATTGGCAAACACATTGGTTCTTGTAGAAATAATAAGAAAGGAGAATCCGGAAAGATGAGGAACGCGCATAGCAATAGCATCTAACTGTAAACAGCTACGCATTATCATCTTTCAGAAAAATCTTAGTAAACCTATGCCTGTGGCGGGTGGAAGATAGAATGTACAGGGGTATCAAGGAAAGGGTCTCTATAAAATACTGTGAAAGAAACCTGATCAGGAGCAGGCGTGGTTAAAAAGGAATGCAGGTCTTCAACAAACATTACTTCAAAACGTTCCTTTCCACTATTAGTATTTTTTTCTTGTTGGGTATTCCTATCAAGTTCTTTTTTGAGATAACACTTTCCATCGCAATGCATTTCAGGCTTGCTTTTGTTTTCACAAAGCACCTTTGCAATGTAATCCTGATTCCTCCGGAACTGCATCACAATGAAGCTCTGGCTGAAGTTTTGCAGCAGGAGCCCAAGGAAAATGCATATGATGAGGAGATATTTCACGGAACAAAGGTAGAGAAAAATCTTTTTAGATTTTTTGATTTAGTTATTTAAAAATGCAGTGAAAATTTTCGTGAAGCTATTCCCACTATACCGGAAAATTTATATATTTAACATTTAACATTACCCCCTATATGAAAAGAAGTATTCCCCCGTGCCTATTAATCACGTTTTTGATTATTACCTCTCCCATGTACGCTTTTTCGCAGGGCGCAGGGTCATTCAGCAAGCTGTTTGAACCATCTTCCTTATTTACATTAGCAATTGTGATGGTGATTATCGGGATTTGCAATTACATTAAAAAACAGCAGCAACACCGGATCAATCAATCGCTACAGGATGTGGCCGCGGTTAACGGCATAAAAGTAATAGCTATAAAACCATACAGATATGTGACGCAAGCGTCTGCACTCAATGGTTATGACATTACTATAAAAAACAAGACAGTAACAGAGGTGAAGGAAAACAGAAGTTATTCCTACACCACCGCGCAGGCCTGGGAAATCACGCTCCGTAACGACAGCCAGGCGTCCTGGAACCAAATCTGGTTTCAGTATGGCGAATATGACCAACATGGCAGGATACGGGAAGGTGAATATAAACAGGAAGCAGTCAGCGACATTCGTCCGGGCGAAACCTTTACAGCAACTATTCAGGGGAGGAAGCAATACGACCTTGTACTGGAAAATTTATACTTCGTCCATTTTGGACAGTTCGGAGAAAATTCCCACCACGCTACCTTCCCGGTCAACCTTAACATGCCGAAAGGAAAAATCATACAGTTTCCGGTATGGATCATTACCGTCTGTATCGCCGCCGGTTTTTGCATGGTCGCATCAAATGTGTTTCTCATCGTGATGGCAGTAGTAGCTGTTATCACTGCGCTTTTAACTTTCATGTTAAGCACATTGGGAAGCACGATCATGCCATTGTTGCTATATGCCGCCTTGACGGAAGGTCTCACGGTGACGGCTATACTATGTGGTTTGTTTCTGGGACTCGACTGGTTCACCAAAAAATCCTGGAAAGACTATTTTGGCGCACATAGTGCATCATGAATAAACATTTGAATATACTCAGTAATTAAAATTCCTGTACGTTATGATTTATAATCTGTCGCTATCTTATTGGCAAGCACTTCTTATCGGCATTGGAATGGTCGCATTTGCCATTTACCGCAAAAGCGGGTATAACCAACGTCTGCGGGCCTGGCTTCAATCTTTGCCCGCCGTTAACGGCATTCACATAAAAAAAGTAAACGCGTACCAATACTTCGCATCCTATAAGGCTGTCAGCGGACATACTGCTACCATGCAACCAGGTATAGACGATATCTTTAACACCACAAGAAAAGTTACCATTGATCAGCACGAAACGCTAGGTTACACATCGAAACCTGTCTTTGAATTCAAAATAGAAAATACCGGGAATATAACTTATAAGCGGGTTACTTTTTTCTACCAGGAACATGACAAGCACGGACCTGTGCATGTAAACCAGCTGCTGGGTTACTTTATTGAAGACCTTCGCCCCAAAGAAAAAAAACAACTACTGGTGCCCCACCTGAATAGTAAGAACAGGCTTGTACTGGATAGCATTGAGCTAGTAGATACCAATAATCGGTTGGTAAACAGTATTAAACCGGATAAGGAAATGATGCCCCCACCCTATCGCGATATAATTCCTTTTTCATTAATTGTATTACTTGTCACCGTGCTGGCAGCGATAGAAACTTTCAGATTTGGTGTAAACGGAACATGGGCTGTTTTATTTCTGCTTTCCTTTTTTCTATTGACGAGAAGTATGGGGGGAGCCATTTTTACTTTGCTGGCATTAGGAATCGGTGTATTTTCCTTCCTACTTGGATCAAATATAGTATTCCTCCTGTGCATGCTATACGTGGCGCTGGCCTGGGGCAGGCTGAAATCGCCGGTCGCTTTGTTGAGTCCCAGTCTGGCCAATACACGCTTTTAAGCGGGCATCTTTATCCATGGCAAGGATCTTCATAGAAACTATAAGGGCTGATCTAATGATCAGCCCTTATTTATGTCAAAAAAACCTAAATATTTTCTACTGCGAAAGCACAAACCTGAACGTAATCCCTCCTCTCGTATTGGTGATTGGATAGGCCGTAGAAATAACCGGTATGGTTTGTCTGCGGTCATAGAAGAACCGGAGGTTCAGGCGATTATTCACCACATAGTCAATAGATGGCGCTATGCCTACTACTTTCTGTCCGCTGGTAGGAATAACCAGATCGGCATCCAGCCGGTTGTTGGCGGTTTTATCATCGCGGAGGCTCAGATCCAGCCGGAAGTTCAGGTCATTCTGTAATTTTTTGTTGCCGCTTTTATTGATAGCAAAAGGCAATTGCAATCCTCTCACACGATAACCGGCGCCCACCACAATTTCACTGGAACGCAACTCTGTAAGTTGGTAGTCAATGAGACTCAGGCTGAGTGAACGGCTTTTCCTGAATTCAAAACGCGCATTCAGACTGTTTGTAAATGTCAGATCAATACCAATTAAAGGCGAAAACTGTTCCGTAAGCGTGAGGTTAGGCACCAGGAAATACGGATAGTAGTTGCCTGATATCGTATCCCTGAACGCCGGATAACCTGCCAGTCTTGGGTCTTCGAAGTACATGGAAGTATTGTACGAGTTCATACTCAACGAACCAACATACGCGTGCGTAACTGTGAAGTTGGTCAGGAAACTACGGAATGGTTCCAGTTTTGTCAATCCGTTATAAGTAAGACGCCAGTTAGGTTTTGGGAAGAAGTTACTGAAAGGATTACTTTTCACATTATCATTTCCTTCCTTCAATAATCCAACCTTATCAGGACTCTTACCGGTGTAAGCTGCCAGGAATGCAGGTATCAGCACATCCTGTGCATATCGCGTATAGCCGTAACGGTAAGTAGGATCTTTAGGATCATACACTGGTACATTCGGATCATTATTATATGGATTGGCGGCACCCAGTCTTTTTGAAATTGAATTACGATAGGCTTCAAAATTGCGGAAGGTCTGGGAGATACCATCTCTGGTATTGATTTTCCCGAACATCGTTTTAATAGCGATATAAGTGATTTCAAAACCGCCTGCATCATAAGGGCTCAGGTGTTGGAAACCGGAAGTATCAGACAATGATTTAAACAGCTCCGTATGCGTTTTGGTAAACGATTTCGTCATGTTCAGATCAATACGCAGATCATTGAATGGCTCCAGCTGTGCCTGTGCATCCCACCGTTGTGTAAACTGCTGTTGCATTTGTATGTTAAACAACGTATCCGGTGTAACGAGTCCTTTTTTAGAGAAGTTGTCCAACCATTTTTTATCCGGCTGATAGCCAAATACGAAGTTAAGGCCCGGCGCCAGGGAAGCCCAGTTCATACCAAGTACTTTAGTACTGTCTATATAACCGGGTAAGCTGGTACCTGCATTTTCATTGTAGTTGAATCCTATACGTTTCAGCATCATGATAGGCTTCAGCAAGCCTTTCACCCACGGCGATATATCACTTGTAGCAGCGGCTTGCGACTGGTTCACCGCGGCTTTATTGTTGTTTGCATTGTCATTTTTATTCTGCTGGTTATTATTATTGTTTTGCGGTTTACGCGCATTTACTTGTCGCAGGAATTTAGATTTGTTATAGAGATCAACAAATTTAAATTCTGCTGTCAGCGTTTTCTGTTGTGTATTTTCTATTGCGTTACCGAGATAAATAGCCAGCCTGGAAGCACCTGTCCACCTGTATTCCGTGCTATAGCCGAAAGCGATGTTTGTCCAGCTTAAAGCCGGGAATTTAGCGGTAGGCAACGTATAGGTAAAGTTTGCATTGTGCATGTAATTGGTGGTACGTCCGCCTTTGAAGAAGTTGGTACGCACAGTATCTTTTTTATCGGCGTTGTTGATACGGCCATTCGGTTCATCAATGCGGGCATTGTTTACCGCATTAAATTCAATGTTGATACTACGGGTAAGATCCCATTTCAGTGTATAGTATCTATCGAACGTAAAGTACTTATCATACGTTTCCGGCAGCTGGAATTTAACATCCCCACCTACGTTGCGGATACGCGAAGCTCCGAACTGCCTGGTTATATCCGCCCGGAAACTCACGATGGCCGGTACGTAGTTTATATTCATGTCCCGGATCAGATCCAGCCAGTGCGTTTTACTTTTGAGCAGTTTCTTAAACGGCTCCAGGTAATGTGGCTGTCCGGCATAGTTGTATCCCAGGCCACCACGGTGTTTGGTGAGCTGATCATTTTGTATGAGCGGATTATGCCGGTTGATCTTGGAGAAGGAATAGCTGACATCAAAATTTTCGATATCCCATATATGTTTTTTACCAGGACGCAGATTGAGCTTACGCACATTGGTAAAATTAAGACTGGTGATAGATGTAAAATCCTGCGCATCTTTTCGGATAGAATCCTTTTCCCGCGTCGACCTTGCCAATGCAATTTTATCTTTCAACTTAATATCCAGATCATAAGGATCATATTCAGGATTGCTGGAAGACTGTGAATAACCGGCATATACAGGAATAGAGATACCTGCTTTTTTGGGTAACAGCTTTCCAAGATCAAGGTTGGCAGCTGCATCGTATTGCAGGAAGTTATCGCGGAAACGTTCATTTACACGCTGGTCAATATTTCCAAAGCCTGCGGTGTGCATATTTCCTGAAACCGATACCGTTCCCAGATCGGACAATTGGATATCCGCTCTCGCCAATGCTGCATAGCCGCCCTTTTCATCAAAATCAGATAACCGGAGTTCATCCAGCCATACTTCCGCACAACGGGGCTGTCCATCATCCTTTGGATTCAGGATACCAATCATCATGGTACGTGCATCACCCAGACTCGGGTTACCCACTACCGACATGAAATTACCAAATTCATCGGCTACTGCTGTTTGCGGATATGGTAACAACGGAGAACAGGAGTCGCACATGTTACGCAATTGTTTCAGCTGACTAAGCTTAGACATCACCAGTTGCAGGTTATTTCCTTCCGGCCATATTTCTGTAGCTGCCCTGGAATTCCATGGTGTTACTTTCAGGGGAATGCGGTATTCGTAGTAGTTGCTTACAAAATCGCTACCGATACGGATCACCGCCTGCACCTGTCCATCTTTCAGAGAGGTAGCCGATTCCACTGCTTCCGCGTGGATATACATCTCCATCTTTTTATACTGACGCAAATCCAGGTTCAGTGTTTTGTATAGCGCACGGATTTCACCATCTTTCAGGTTACAGAGCTGCAAGGATAATGATTGCTCATTTAGTTGCAGGGTGGTATTGTTGGTACTGATCGTTTGCTGACGCACAACACCTGCCGGCAGTACGTATGGAATAGGTGTGCGCGAAGAGTTTTCTTCAATATTTACAGCCGATGAATTGAAAGTAGTTGACTGATCCAATGGAATAGGATCACCCGGCCGCAACTCATACATATAACGGCGCCACTGGTTACGTACCAGCTCAAGCTTGGCAAAACGCACGACCACCGGATCAGTGAAATTAGTCAGGAACATACGCATGAAGCGGATAGATTTAAAATCCGGGATGTTGCCTACTTTATTATTAAACTGGTTCAGTGGTACTTTAAACTGGTACCATGCTTCCGTCGTTTTCTGTCCGTTTGGCAGATCTACTTTGGCATCTATCTTATCCACAATAAAGTTACTACCTACTACCATGTTAGGTTTGAGGTCTACCCGGTATTGAAAGTATTCCTCTGTTTCATTCATGGTATTATCTCTATTCAGATCTTCTGACTCAGGAATATTGGTGGCAGCAGTAGAGTATTGTGATTTAGGATCAGATACCGGTGAGTTGCCTTCGGGGTTGCTATAATTTTTATAACGGCCCAGGATGTCGGTATGTTGAACATCATAGCTGGAATTGCGGTAGTGTACATAATCATCCAGCGATGGATCTTTCCTGGCCTCATCCATTACCGGTGATCCGGCGAAGTTCATGTTCAGGGTATCCATATAGCTTTTGAAGAAGGCGGCTTCATCTGCTGATTTCAAACCATCATAACCTACGTCCTGGTAGTTGCGGATATTAGGGTCATTGTCGAATGCCTGGGTAATCTGCTGCTGGAACTTAGGCTGACGGCCCCATTTGGATGAATCGATCTTATTCGGGTCCTGGTTGGGATCGGGCATACCGTTTTCAAAAAACTTCTTGGAATCCTTGAGGATATCCTCAGAAACGTTACCCAGGTTGAAATAGAGCGATCCGCCGGTACTATTCGGTTGTTTGATAAAAGGATCCTGTATCCAGAATTCGATGTATTCGATATTAGCCGTTTCAAAATCACTGTTATCAATGGCGCGCATGATACCGCCCCATTTGGCCTGTGGTCTTGCCAGGACCCCATTACGATCCATTGCCGTAGGGCTGCTGGTAAAGTTGTAAGGACCTCTTTCAGTAGGATAATAGGCCAGATCGAGGGTGCTGAGCTGACTCTGTCCGAAATCAGTAGACCTGTTCTGGAATACTTCTTTCTGGTACACAAGCCTTACACGCGGATCTGACTGATCATCTATACTTATACCTGGTGGCAGGTTTGGCGATCTGGGTAATTGCAGCGTAGGCTCAATAATATACCACGCCAGTTTAGCCCTGTTTTTACCGTATTCAAGCAGGTTACTCAATTCTGCTTCAGGGAACATTACTGTTCCACTGGCGTTGGTAGCGCCTTTTGGCGTAGATGCCAATGCCCAGCTGGTAGCAGGGAATTTGAGATCGTATCCACTCTTCACGCCTTCAAAATCATCGATATAAGCTGTTCCCTGCTTGCTGCCCGGCTCGTTAATCAGCTTACTGTGACCCGGAAACAACCGCGCCACCTCACCGGTAAACAGGATACTGGAGGGAGATGCAGTGGTATAGTTGGGGAGCTTATCGAGTATGCGTGACAACCCTTTCCATTCGGAAGCATAGTTCGCATCCAGTCCTACCATGGTGTTCTTGATAGGATCTTCGCCGTAGTTCACCTTCTGATAATAAGGGCGCTCGCTCATCCGCACTACGGTACCGCCCAGGCTCAGTTTATCATTCACCAGATAATCCAGCCGCGTACCAAAATAGTTACGGACCTGCTGTCCGAACATCGCATTGTTTTCAAACTGCACATTGATGGGCACACCGGAGTTTAACACACCACTGTTAATAATTTTGAGACGGCCCAGGTTATAATCGATAATAAAATCCACGTTCTCCCGCAGTTGTTGACCTCCGGCGGTAACGGTTACTGATCCTGGTGGAATGGTAATACCACCGCCCAGGTTGATTTCAGAAGAGTTAGCCGATTTATAGGACCCGCGGATAACATAGCGGTTTAGCTGCGGAAACTGTTGCGCCACCACTTTGATGGAGTCATACAAAACATTGTAGAGATATTGTTTTTCCAGGTTGACATCGCCACCGAAAGCCTTTTTCAGGCCCTGGGAAAAGGGTTCCAGCACCGGGAACATGATCTTGCCCTGCAGGGAGTTGATCGTATAGCCTTCCACGTAGTCAAACACACCATCCGGTTGTGGATCGAGCTGGTTATTAAGCCGGTCCAGGTTCAGTACCGTGATGATAGGAGCGCCTTCGAATTCGCCTTTGGCATCGGGGAGGTAGCGTTTATCACTGGGGGGCCTGCTTTCAGCGCCGGGATCTTTATAAAATACGTCCATGCGGAAGTCTTCCTTATTGAGCTGGAAGCCGCCGGTGGAATATACGTTCTTCATCATCAGGTCCCACACCGGGAGTGTAGGGCGTGCAGAAGTAGCTTTCAGCAATTTCAGGAACAGCACCGGCTGATTGGCGCTGTTATTCTGATCCGGTGGTACATCCTGCGAAAACTCACCCACCTGGTAAGTCCTGCCGTTGCTGGTATATTGATAGGCTACGGCCAGTACTTCATCCGGTTGTAATTGTTGATTAAGGGAGATGAAGCCCAGTTGTTTATTGACATAATATTCTGTAGAATCCAGTTTGCGGGCGAATGTTTTCTCAAACTCCGATACCGGCTGCAATCCCAACGCCAGCAATCGGCTCACAACAGTACCGGTATTACGGCTGGCCGGATCGCTCACCAGGTTACCGTACAGGTCATTGGTTCCCCTGTCTGGCAGTTTCGAAGTGGTATTAACGTGAATATTAGGGTTATAGGGTTTGTATTCTGCCAGATCCATCAAACCTACGATATCACGGGTTTGGGTGGTAGCGCCGGTTTTATTGGTTACCCATACTTCCACCCGGTTGATATTGGTGAGGGAACGGATGATAGGCAGGTTAGACATGGCATAGTTAAATGTATCGCGGAAGAACTGTGCCAGCAGGAAATGCCTGTTGTCTTCATATTCATCGGCGCGGATATTATAATCCTGTACCATGGTACCACCTTTCAGCATGAGGTTTTGCTTCTGTGACTTCTGATTGGAGAGTACACTTGTTACCGTCAGGCGGCCAAACTGTAATTGTGTTTTTACCCCAAACAGCGACTGGATCCCCGATATGAGGGAACTGCGTAACGGGAAGCTCACATTACCGGCTTCAATTTTCTTGATAATTTCGTCGTTATAGCCGGTATATTCCAGTTTTACCTGGTTTTCAAAGTCGAAAGTTGACTGGGTATTGTAGTTGGTGATCAGTTTGAGCTTCTCCCCAATTTTACCGGTTACGTTCATGTTGATCCCCATATCAAAATTGAAGCCGCCGTTCTTACGCGCCTGTTCTACCAGCACGGGGTTTTTGATATTCTGTCCCTGGTAGCCGAAAGTGAGGTCCAGGCTACCTTGTGGCCGGATATCCACTTTGCTGCCACCGAAGATGCGGTCAAAGAGGTTATTACCGTTGTACAGGTTGGGACCATTGCCGCGCTGGTTGAGGTTACCCAACATGCTGGCCCTTTTCTGCCAGTAATCCTGTTCACTTTGAGTGGACTGCAACTTATAGAACTCGTCAAAGTTCATATAAGTAGGGTTACGATAATATTGATCGCCGATTTTTTCGGTAACGGTATATTGTTTGGTAATGGGATCGTATTCTACTGTTTTGTTGATATTTGACGGATCTTTCAGATCAATAGCATTCCTGGACGTTGGATCCGTAATGGTGGGGCCACGTCTGTCCTGGATGGGATATTTTAAGGTATCTTTTTTCCCGGAAGTATCGATTTTGGTATTACCCGTAATTGAGGTGTCTGCCTTCCAGCTCTGCTGATGTAATAACTTGCGATTTCCCGAACGATCCCTTGCGGCAGTGTCAACAATGATAAAAGATACAATTCCTATTACTGCAAAAGCACCATAGTAAGTCTTTCTTGCCAAGAAAAATAGGTTTTATAGAGGACATTTATAAATTATAAACTTTTCAAGGCCTTCTTTATCAGCTCTTCCAAGTTTTGTAATAATGGTTCGTTTTTCATAACTCTCCGGATCGCCGAATCCGCCATATTCCTGGCTATTCCAAGTGTTACCAGTGCATTTAACGCATCTTCATGAATTGTATTGTTTGATGCTACAGATAAATGTGTACCGGTATCCTTATGCTTTCCCAGTTTATCTTTCAGTTCCAGTATGATACGTTTGGCTGTTTTAGCCCCGATCCCTTTCACACTTTCCAACATCTTCTCATTTTCCATCATGATAGCCCGTTGAATATCTTCCGGTTGCAGAGAAGACAACATCATACGCGCTGTGCTGGCGCCTACACCTGATACCCCTAATAACAGGAGAAACAAACTTCTTTCTGCATCTTCAAAAAAACCATACAAAGTATGCGCGTCTTCCTTAATCTGAAGGAAGGTTAACAATTTACAGCTTTCCAGATCCTGGATACGGGAATAGGTATTCAGACTAATCTGTACTTCATATCCTATTCCATGCACGTCTATGTGAACAAGAGCCGGGGATTTGTAAGTTAATTTTCCATTCAAATAAGCGATCATAGAAGGTAAAAGGTTCGGTAAATTACTTAAACTTACGAAAAATGATTAAAAATGTATTTCATTTAACAGTCGCAAAGATGCTAACTTTTAGCGGATTGGCAATTCTTTAAGTGGATCATATGGGAGTTTTTTAGGAAATATTCGTTTATATCGTATTTTTACGCCTCGTTTTAAACACATATTAGTTCATATGAATAAAATAACGGCCGCCATTACTGCGGTGGGTGGGTATGTTCCCGATTACGTGTTAACTAACCAGGAACTAGAAAAATTAGTAGAAACAACAGATGACTGGATATTGACCCGTACCGGGATTTCTGAGAGAAGAATTCTGAAGGGAGAAGGGAAAGGTACCTCCGATCTGTGTGTTCCGGTAGCCCTCGAAATCTGCAAAAAAAGAGGCATTTCCCCGGAAGAAATTGACCTGCTGATTGTAGCTACTGTTACCCCGGACATGACATTTCCAGCTACAGCCAACGTTGTAACGGATAAGATCGGCGCTAAAAACGCTTTTGGCTTCGATATCAGTGCTGCCTGCTCCGGCTTCCTCTTCGCACTGGAAACAGGCGCCCGTTTCATTGAAAGTGGCCGTTACCAAAAAGTAATGGTAATAGGTGCCGATAAAATGAGCTCCATTATTGACTATACAGACAGAACTACCTGCATCATCTTTGGCGACGGCGCCGGCGGTGTATTGCTGGAACCAAATACAGAAGGTTACGGTCTTATCGACAGCATCCTGAAAAGTGATGGCCACGGCCGCGAATACCTGCACATGAAAGCTGGTGGCTCCGTAAAACCAGCCAACCTGGAAACGGTTAATAACCGGGAACACTATGTACACCAGGAAGGTAAAATGGTATTTAAATATGCCGTTGCCAACATGACCGAAGCCGCAAACGGTGTGCTACAACGCAATAACCTCCGCTCCGAAGATATTGCCTGGCTCGTTCCGCATCAGGCCAACAAACGCATTATCAGCGCCACTTCCCAATACATTAACCTCCCCGATGAAAAGGTAATGATGAATATCCACCGCTATGGTAACACCACTGCCGGTACTATTCCTTTATGCCTGTGGGATTATGAAAAGCAACTCAAAAAAGGCGACAACCTGATCATGGCAGCCTTTGGCGGTGGCTTCACCTGGGGTGCCAACTACATCAAGTGGGCATATGACGGGGATAAAGTGGGTAAATAAAATTTAGGGATTTCTTGATTTTTTGATTTAGAGATTTTGTTTCAGTAACAGATTTTGCGCTGAAATAAAATCTCTAAATCAAAAAATCGAAAATTCTTTCCCTTTCCGGACTATATCTCAAACACAAGTCCTTTTCTCATCAGGGTGGCGTATTTCTCTGAATCAAAACGATACAGGTGTGCCCCTTTCTTGGAAGAAGTTTTGTCTTTTTCTTCCAGTTTCTCCATTACATCCAGTGAAAGGATCTTTTTCCGGAAGTTACGCTTGTCAAGCGTTTTCTGATATATTTCTTCGTATAGGCTACGGAGTTGTGACAGCGTGAATTTCTCCGGCAATAATTCAAAACCAATAGGATGGAACTTGGCATTATTGCGGAGTTCTACCAGAGCGTCTTCTATCATGCGGTTATGATCAAAGATCAGGGCAGGAATTTCATGCAGCTCCAGCCAGTGCGCACCGTGTTCCTGGGCCAGCGGGCGGTCATGATCCCGGATACGTATCAGGGCGTAGTAGGCAACAGAAATAACCCTGGCGCCCGAATCACGGGCTACTTCGCCATAACAGTGCAACTGATCCATGTAGATATTTTCCAGGCCGGTGGTGTGGGTTAATACCCTTCCCGCTGCTTCATCCGTGCTTTCCTCCTCTTGCACAAAACCTCCTACCAGCGACCATTCGCCAGCCATGGGAGCGACTTTTCGCTTCATCACCAGTAACTTTAACCGGCCTTCATCGAAACCAAAGATGATACAATCTACTGCCACCAGGTGCCTGGGGGCTTTTGCATAAAAAGAAGCAGCATTCATAATGGAACTTTAGCAGGATCTACGGTAAAAATAATATAAAACAGCCTATTTTCTGGGTTTATAATGCCGGTAGTCCGTAGCCGGGAATTTATTGACCCCCAGCTGCCGCAGCATATGCACCAGTTGTCCGCGGTGAAAAGTACTGTGATTGAAAACATGCATCAACAATAC
Organism: Chitinophaga sp. MM2321; assembly: GCF_964033635.1. Taxonomy (NCBI): domain Bacteria; kingdom Pseudomonadati; phylum Bacteroidota; class Chitinophagia; order Chitinophagales; family Chitinophagaceae; genus Chitinophaga; species Chitinophaga sp. MM2321. Next base: position 407,994 of record NZ_OZ035533.1, on the reverse strand, counting down.
CGACACCTCTATTTTATAGTGTTCACTTTTTTGGCGCGTGTAGGCAATTGTATGGTCCAACCTCGCCAGGGTGGCGCTCTGCGCCCATTCCCGGAATTGTAAAGACTGCTGTAGCCATGCCTCGCATGCAGCTGCAAAGGCCCCTGTAAAACCGGTGGCAGGATCTATGGGCCGCTCTATTAACAGCAACCGCTGGTACCAGATACTTTCCACAGTCCATAAATGAAGGACGGTATTCCGGAGTGTGGAAAAACTCCCGCCCAGGTCACGATCCGTTTGCTCCTCATTCAGCTTCAACAGCATCGCTACCAGTTGCTGGTTGGCCCAGTGGTTATAGGATGCATACCGCACCAGTATTTCTTTCATGTACAAAAAAGATTAGTGAGATTCTCCTGCAATCAGTAACAAATTACAATATTGTTTTTCAATTTACCTTGCGATCTTTGCGGGGGTAAGCACAATTTTAATTATTTTACTACTTGCCCGGAAAGCGGGTAAAAGACCGGCTTTGTTGAAATGTCAGGCCGGTTGACCAGATTTAAAATACAAAAACATGCAGGATATAACGTTAAGGGTTGCACGAAAAGAAGATTGTCCGCGGTTGCTGGAACTTATCCGGGAACTCGCTGAATTTGAAAAAGCACCGCAGGAAGTAACGGTGAGTCTCGCACATTTTGAAGATGCCGGTTTTGGTTCCAACCCGGTATGGAAAGCATTTGTTGTTACTGATAATAAGGAGATGATTGTTGGATTTGCCTTGTACTACATCCGCTACTCTACCTGGAAAGGAAGCCGGATGTACCTGGAAGATATTATCGTCACAGAAAGCTGGCGTGGTAAGGGTGTGGGCAAACTGCTGTTTGACCAGCTGATCGCGGAAGCAAAAGAAAAACATTTCAATGGCATCGTATTCCAGGTACTGGAATGGAATGAACCCGCGATAAAATTCTACAAAAAATATACAGATAAATTTGATGCAGAGTGGATCAATGTAAGTGTTGAATTACAATAACTTTTCCGCTCATAAAAATCTGTCGTGGTATGTCATCAATCATCATTAATATTGATGACATACTTTACGTTTATGATCATCCTCCACGATTTCCGTGATCTTCGCCACGTATCTACAGAAAGTATCTGCCATACTTTCAATGAAGCCTTCAGTGATTATATCGTACCGCTGCACCTGACACCTTCTATCCTGGAACAAAAGATCAAAGGCGAAAACCTGCAACGGGCCTACTCTGTTGGCGCTTTCCACGACGATACCCTCAGCGCATTTATGTTGCATGGAACAGATCATGATAAAAAGCCACGGGTATTATACAATGGTGGCACCGGCGTAATGCCGGCCTACCGCGGACAACATCTCGTACAAAAGATGTATGATAAATTCATCCCGGTTTATCAGCAAAAAGGTATCAGGAAGATCCTGCTGGAAGTGATCAGCACCAATCTGCCTGCTATCAAAGCGTATACGAACAGTGGTTTCCACAAAACACGCACGTTCCATGCTTACAAAGGCACTGTGCAGATAGATAAAGCAATGGCAGGCATCTCCATACAAAAAAATACAAATCCTGACTGGACTATCCTCTCTCCTTTCATGGATATGCAACCCGCCTGGTCTAATACACCCATGTCCATTCAGCGGGAACAGGCACTCACTATCACCTGGGAAGCCTTTATTGACGGGCAGTTAGCCGGATATATAAGCGTACACAAAGAAAGCCGGCGTATCCGGAACATCGCCATACATCCCCGTTTCCGCAGAAAAGGCATCGGCAGCGCACTGCTGCAACACGCCGCTGTTGCGCTTAACGGCCCTATGAGCATTATTAATATCGATGAAAAATTTCCGGAAATAGGACACTTCCTGGAACAGGCGGGATTAAAACAATACTTATCGCAGTACGAAATGGAATTAAATATTTAGGGATTTTTTGATTTACGAATTTAGGGATTTGAAATGCGGCGGAGATTTAATTGATCACTTCCGCTGCATTTCAAATCCCTAAATTCGTAAATCAAAAAATCCCTAAATATTAATTGATGCCGTTTACAACCGTTTCTTTATTGATTTTCTGGATGAGTCCTTGTAATACTTTACCAGGGCCCACTTCGGTAAATTCCTTACCGCCGTCTGCTACCATGGCCTGAACGGATTGCGTCCATTTTACAGCGCCGGTCAGCTGATCAATCAGGTTTTGTTTGATCTGTGCCGGATCAGTAACGGCGGTTGCCACCACGTTCTGATAAATGGGGCATAATGGTGTATTGAAAGTAGTTTCTTCAATAGCAGCTTTCAGCTCTTCTTTGGCAGGCGCCATCAGCGGAGAGTGGAATGCACCACCCACAGGCAATATCAGGGCTCTTTTTGCACCTGCTGCTTTCATTACTTCGCAGGCGATTTCTACACCTTTGAGGCTACCGGAAATAACCAGTTGACCGGGACAGTTATAATTAGCAGGAACAACAATCTCGCCGGTATCTGCTGTTACTTTTGCACACAGCTCTTCCACCTTTGCATCATCCAGCGCCAGTACAGCCGCCATAGTAGATGGTTGCACCTCACAGGCTTTCTGCATGGCATTAGCTCTGATAGCTACCAGCCGCAGGGCTGCTTCAAATGACAACACGCCATTGGCTACCAGTGCGGAAAATTCTCCCAGCGAATGACCAGCCACCATTTCAGGTTGCGCATGTTCTGTACACAGAAAAGCAATGACCGCATGCAGAAAAACAGCCGGCTGTGTAACTTTTGTTTGCTTCAGGTCCTCATCTGTACCCGTAAACATGATATCAGAAATGCGGAATCCTAAAATTTCGTTGGCTTGCTCAAACAGCTCTTTTGCTTTTGCATTGGTGTCATACAGGTTTTTGCCCATGCCCGGAAACTGAGATCCTTGTCCGGGAAATACATATGCATGCTTCATGTTGGTTATGTTGTATTGTTGATGTCAAATAAAAAACAATTCAAATATACAATCAATTAAATTTTAATATAAAAAAGATTGGTATTTCGAATGCAAATAAAAACAAAAATGGTTTAACCAGCAGCTGGCTAAACCATTTTTTATAATAACGGGTTCCCCCTACTTACTGATCAGTTTCATGAATTCACTCCGGGTTCTGCCATCTTCAAACTGGCCGCTGAAGGCAGAAGTGGTGGTCAGTGAGTTCTGTTTTTGTACGCCCCGCATCATCATACACAGATGCTGCGCTTCTATCACTACCGCCACCCCTAACGGTTGCAGCGTATCCTGGATAGCATCCAGCACCTGGTGCGTCATGCGTTCCTGCACCTGTAAACGGCGGGCAAACACTTCCACAACACGGGCTATCTTGCTCAGGCCAGTGATATAGCCATTGGGAATATAGGCCACGTGCGCCTTTCCGAAGAATGGTAACATATGATGCTCACACAACGAATACAATTCAATATCTTTTACAATCACCATCTCGCTATAAGCTTCTGTAAACTTTGCACCATTCAGGATCTCTTTCGCATCCTGTTGATAACCTTGTGTAAGGTACTGCATCGCTTTCGCTACGCGCTCAGGTGTTTTCAGCAGTCCTTCCCGCTCCGGATCCTCGCCCAACAATGCCAGACTGTCTTTGTAATTGGTAATAAGACCGGACGTGATCTCATCATCATAACTTTCAACCTTATTATACGCCATCCTTATATGATTTTATCAAATTCCAAATCTGATTAATGCACTTTTCTTCGGCACAACGTCATATCGATCTCCGTCACTGGCCGGATGAACGGCCTTCATCCTACCCCTTACCGTTTTTTATTTACCACCGTAGTATTCTACGTATATGCGTGGTGTTTCATACAACTTGATGCAATGCAACTGCACTTCTGCAGGCAGATGCGGGGCCAGCTGGTCCCATATGGCGATAGCCAGATTTTCAGCAGAGGTAAACTTACCTGCCATAAAATCCACATCCAGATTCAGGTTGCGGTGATCTATCTTTTCGATCACTACATCCTTTACAATTACACCCAGTGTTTTAGCATTGAATACAAAACCCGTTTCAGCATCGGGATTGCCTTTTATGGTAACGTGCAGTTCGTAGTTATGACCATGCCAGTTAGCATTGGCGCATTTTCCAAAAACTTCTTCATTCTTTTCTATGCTCCAGCCCGGATTAGATAACTTATGCGCTGCATTGAAGTTTTCTACGCGCGTTAAATAGATCATTATAACAAAAAATTTTTGCAAAAATACCATTATTCCATGAGTTCGTCCCTATTTATCCTTATTCCTGTCAATTGTTTTACACGGGGAACAACCATTTTTGATGTAATTTTGCCCCATGAAATTATTGGTTACCGCGGCTACCACACTGGAAATACAGCCATTTATGGACTTCCTGGACCAACATAGCCAAGCCGTATCTGCCCACCAATACCGCCTGGCCAACTGCGATATTGAAATACTCATTGCCGGTATCGGCATGATGCACACCGCGTTCAGCCTGGGAAGGTACCTGGCGGCCCACCGCCCGGATATGGCCATTCAGGCCGGCATTGGCGGCTGTTTTCGCCACGAATGGGAACTGGGCACGGTAGTGATGGTGGAAAAAGAATACCTCGCCGACCTCGGAGCGGAAGACCATGATCAGTTTAAAGATTTATTTGATATTCAGCTCTGGCAACCTTCACAGCCACCTTTCACGGGCGATAGTCTTGTAAACACCTTCGCCGGACTTCCCCACCAGCCTGCATTACAAAGGGCCACAGGCGTTAGCGTGAATATGGTCAGCGGCAGCCTGTCCACCATTGCCCGGCTGGAAAGCAAATACGCACCCGACATAGAAAGCATGGAAGGCGCCGCCTTTCACTACGCCTGCCTGCTGGAAAATATTCCCTTCCTCCAGCTCCGCAGCTTATCCAACTACGTGGAAGTAAGAGATAAAAGTAAGTGGAAGATCCCGGCTGCCATTAAGGCACTCAACAATGAATTGATCAAAACAGCAGAGACACTGTCTCTTATCTGATTATAAATAAAATTTTGATAGTATATGCATTTATCTATTGGCTTTTCACCTTGTCCGAATGATACTTTCATTTTTGACGCAATGGTAAATAACAAGATCGACACGCAGGGCTTTACATTCGACACACAACTGGAAGACGTGGAAACGCTCAACAGATGGGCGCTGGAAGGCAAGCTACCCATTACCAAACTGAGCTTCGCCGTATACCTGAAAGTAAGTGCGCAATACGACCTGCTCAACAGCGGCAGCGCACTTGGCCGGGGTTGCGGGCCACTGCTCATCGCTAAAAAAGATTACCCTAAAGAAGCTATCAAAAACCTGAGAATAGCAATCCCCGGTGAAAACACCACCGCCAATCTCCTCTTCTCTATTGCCTTTCCGGAAGCTCAGCACAAACAGGTGATGCTGTTTTCAGAAATAGAAAACGCCGTGCTCAACGGCGATGTAGATGCCGGCGTGATCATTCACGAAAACCGCTTCACCTACCAGCTGAAAGGACTCGTAAAACTGATGGACATGGGCGAATACTGGGAGCAAACCACCGGAAATCCTATTCCGTTAGGCGGCATCTTCATCCGCAAAGATATACCCGCCGAAACGCGCGCCCAGGTAGATACACTCATTCATAAAAGTTTGCAACACGCCTATAGCGAATATCCACAGCTGTCTGATTATGTAAAATCACACGCACAGGAAATGGATGAACAAGTGATGCGCCAGCATATTGATTTATATGTAAATGATTTTAGTCTCGACCTCGGCGCTGAAGGGGAAGCAGCCGTGAAGGCATTAATGGATGCCGCTACTTTGACAGCAGGGAGTAAAAATCGTATATAGGTCACCGTTACTTTCTATAACGTCTCTCTTTTCAAATATTTCCGGACCCATTTTTATAACATGCCTTCGTGAAGTATTTCGTGCAGGATAGCAGCAGTGGCGTTGCCATAGCTGCTATCGCGGAAGAGGCCCACCCAGCGTATACCGTAGATGGCATTGGTTAAAAAGATTTCATCTGCATTTTCCAGGTCTTCTACCGCAAGTGGTTTTTCTTCTACTTTAAAATTCAGTACTGTTTTAAGCAGGTATTTACGCATCACACCACATACACATCCTTCTGATAAAGGTGGTGTATAGATTGTTTTATGATGCACCACAAATATATTGGCGATTGTACTGTCTGCTACGCGGCCATATTGATTCAGCAGCACAGCTTCATTCAGCTGATGTTGTTTTGCATACATCGCAGCCATTACATAAGGCAAACAGTTATTGGATTTGATGGAAGACAATTTATCACAACTCTTTTTCACATCCGGAAAAATATCCATGACCAGGCCGTTTTCATTCAGCTCCAATACGCCGGGGCTCAGGTCCCACGACTGGATCACGAAGTTGGGTAAATTATTGATAGGGTCGTACAACCCGCCATCAGAGCGAAATACCGCAAACCTCACCCGCGCCATGGCAGACATGTTATTCTTGTTGCACAGATCAATAATGTGCCCGATAAAAAAAGCTTTGGTAAAACTGGCAGGGATATCAAAGTGCAGGAGGTTAAGACTGGCGAGTAATCGCTCAAAATGTAAATCCGCCAGCAGTACATTCCCCTGGTATACTTTCAGGGTTTCAAAACATCCATCTCCATAACGGAATGAACGATTATCTGCAGTAAAAATCGGGTCAGCAGCGGGGACATATTTACCGTTATAACAAAGAAAACCAACTTGCACCTCGGACATTTTTTAGCAAGTTGTAAGTTACCCAATAATTTTGTCATTTCTTTATTTATAGATGCAGATATTTTGTTTCAATGCAGCATGTATTATTGAAACAAAATATCTGCATCTATAAATAAAAAAACATCAAAATCATTTCCGTTTCTGCAGGCCACCAAACCTGATCCCAAGGAATCCATCGACCTGGTGAGAAGAACCGAACAGGGCGCTCAACACACTGCCCGAACCAAAGAACAACGGACCAACACGTACGCTGGCGCCGGCATTCATTTTAGTTAATGCATTGTAACTAACAGGCAGGAAGAAACCAAATATACGGCCATCATAACGTGGTGTAATACTGAATCCACTGTAATATTGGGTGTTGTAAGGTTTGTTTTCACCCGAAGTTAAAGCCAGTTGTACACCCACGTTTACATAAAATGAATGATGGATATGATAGTCGCCATCCAGTTGCAAAGTTGTAGGTAAACTGATGGAATAGCCGGTATTGCTGTTGTCGCTATCAGCTGTAAAATACTGTGGATACTTCGCCAGCTCAGTATTGTAATTATCCAGCTGTACACCTTCCAGGCTGCTCATATAAAAGTTCTGGTTGGCAGGAATGTTGATCGCATAGCTTCCACTGCGCGACATATCCTTTTCATATTTAATCTTGCCAAAATCTACCAGCGACAAGCCAAAGCGGAATTTATATTTGTTTAATCCTTTGTTGGCACTGATTTCACTGTCAGGACGATATTCATATACCAGACCCAGATCGGCGCCAAAACCGCGGCCTGTAGTGCGTGTAACATCTTCCACTTTGAAATCGGACATATTGATGCCGGAAAAATTCATACCAATGCGACCCGAAGCGTTGGTCAGGTAAGTATCCTGTTGTGCTTCATCTACATCCATGGTAGCGTGCAGCCGGTCAATATTTATACTACCGCTACCAGCGCCTGCCAGGTACTTCAGGGTAACGCCCGCTTTCAGGAAGTGTGGTCCTGCACTGATCACTTCACGCGCAGCAGACACGCCATACTCAGACCAGGCATTTAATGCAATGCGCATATTGCTGTTGGATGCAAGGGTGTAAGGAAACGCATCAGGATCTATATCGGAGAAGTCGTTCATTACTTTGTCCGCAAGTTTACCATCTATGTCCGTAACATTGGCTACCACGCGGGCACGGGAAGTAACAGCAAAAGACATCTTACCTACATTGAACATGAAAGATGGTACATTCACCGTTACATTTACCAGGGCGCGTGTCAACCCTTTGCTCTGACCAAAGAGCTGGCTCTTAAGGGTGTCTTCACCAAAAGCGTTGCCCACATCTCCCAGGCTATATTTCAGCTGGTTGTTGGATACACCCACGTTTAAGGAAACCAGGTTTACATCCCAGCGGTAACGGCTGTCGGCGATGTTGGCCGGGTTGGAAAAAACACTGTTTACCCCGGCATAATTACTGGTACGGAACCCGGCAAAATCCTGGGCATACAACGACAGTGTACTGCATGACAGTAACAGGAAGGTAGAAATTCTCTTCATAGGTTGTGTTTAGTTATAAGGATCTGTTTGGAATTAACGATTTATTATGCAAGATTATAAATATTTAATTTATAACGCAAGCGTAAAAGTACGTTTCCTTAAAAAATAAACACCTCGATAAGAATTTATCACAAAACCATTTCAGGAATTTCTCCTGCTATGATCAGTTTTCCGGCAGTTTTTGATTTGATTTCTTCTACGCTCACACCCGGCGCACGCTCCAACAGCTTAAAGCCATCCGGCGTAACTTCCAGTACTGCGAGCTCGGTGACTATTTTCTTTACGCAGTTAACGCCGGTCAGCGGCAGCGTACATTGGGGTAATAGTTTGCTTTCACCTTTGGGGTTGGTATGCATCATGGCTACAATGATGTTCCGGGCAGAAGCTACGAGGTCCATAGCGCCGCCCATTCCTTTCACCATCTTACCAGGAATTTTCCAGTTGGCAATATCACCACGCTGAGATACTTCCATAGCACCGAGTACGGTGAGGTCTACCTTACCGGCGCGGATCATTCCAAAACTTTCGGCAGAGTCGAAGAAGCTGCCACCAGGTAATAAAGTAACCGTTTCTTTGCCGGCATTGATCAGGTCAGCATCGATGTCTTCTTCCAACGGATAAGGACCCATGCCCAACATCCCGTTTTCAGACTGCATCATAATAGAAATACCTGCGGGAATATAATTGGCTACCAGGGTAGGAATACCGATGCCCAGGTTTACATACATACCATCCTGTAATTCCTGCGCGATTCTTTTGGCGATACCATATTTATCAAGCGACATAAAAACTGATTTTGAGAGATGGAAATTGGTGGACTTTTGCTGCATTGTAATAGTGCGCTATTACATCTTCACGGTTTTACGTTCTATCCGTTTTTCATAATTACTTCCCTGGAAGATGCGGTGCACATAGATCCCGGCCACATGGATCTGATCCGGGTCCAGCTCACCGGGTTGTACCAGCTGTTCCACTTCAACAATAGTAACCTGCCCTGCTTTGGCCATGGAGGTACTGAAGTTGCGGGTAGCCTTCCGGAATTGCAGGTTTCCCATGGTATCGCCTTTCCAGGCTTTCACAATGGCGAAGTCTGCGTGCAGCGCCATTTCCATCAGGTATTGCTTGCCATCAAATTCACGTGTCTCTTTGCCTTCGGCAATTTCGGTTCCATAACCGGCGGGGGTAAAAAAAGCGGGGATGCCCATTGCGGCCATCTGGATACGGGTGGCTAAAGTACCTTGTGGAATCAGGTCTACTTCCAGTTCTCCGGCCAGTAACTGCCGTTCAAATTCGGCGTTTTCTCCTACATACGATGACATCATCTTCCTGATCTGCCGGGTCTTTAAAAGAAGGCCCAGTCCAAAGTCATCCACACCTGCGTTATTGGAAATACAGATAAGATCTTTCGAACCTTTATCTACCAGTGCATGGATACTGTTTTCAGGAATACCACATAAACCAAATCCTCCCAGCATTATCACCGCGCCATCTTGTATATCATGTATGGCTTCAGCTGCATTTGCGAATACTTTGTTCATGTTTCGGTGTTTTTATTTTACAAGCGCCCGTTTCACGAAAGGCCGTATAGTATCGGTTCTCGGCAGGGCGATAACTTTTTCTGCATATGGGAATATACTTTTCAAACGGAATAGTAATGGTGCGTTTTCGTCGATTGGATTGCCCAGTTTATTTTTTCTTGCGCTGATATCTGCCTGTACCACCTGGAATACATCTCTCAATTTATCCGGATGACTTTCATAGTAAGCATAGCTGGTTGTAAATTCTTTTATACTTACTTTATGAAGATCCAGGATCTGTTTGTAAAACACCTTTACCTTTTCCTGCCGCAATGAATCAGGAAGTCGCAGGGCCTGCACCATTAATTCGTTGCTATAGGCGTCTGCCAGCGTCATATCCACCAGGATCGCGCTCATCTTTTCTTTGCCGATGATGTTGCGTGGCACACTATCTCCCTCACCACAGGAAAATAAAAACAATAATAAGCCTGTGAGGAGCCTTGTTATATTCTTCATCTTTTTCTCTTTTGGCAGCTATTAGCTTTTAGTAGCCGTTTGTTGTTTCCTGATGATCGTTATTATTTTTTACTAAAAGACAAAAAGCTTTACTTCATTTGCTGGTACTTCTGCGCATTGGGTACATCCATCTGTGACAGCAATTCCGCCGCCCTGCTCTTTTCCTGCGGCATTGCTTTGGAAAATATCTTCTGTAATTCATCTGCCTTGGCAGAAAAAAATGTCTGTAACAGCATGGAGTTCGGAATATCCTGGTGAATAGCGAACAACAGGTTCAGACAATTCATGATAGTAGCGCGGCCTTTGTTCACATCGTCATACATCACGTCCATTCCCATGCGGTGATACTGGTACATTACATCATGGAAGTTATTGAATTTTACATTCAGTAAATTATCCTGCAGCCAGTAGCGGTTACGCTGGCCTTCAAATGCTTTCCAGCCGGAAATATCTTTCCCATCCGGTGCATTACTTACAATATTAAGCGCCTTTTTGTAATAGGGATCGCCACCACGTGGTGCAAAAGAGTCATAGTCCAGGCCCAGGATAATGTACACATAATAGGCCATGATGGCGGTGAGATTGGATGCCAGCGGATCATTGCCTACTACCCTGTTATCGCTGAATTCCAGCGGCTGGAACTCCGCATACCGGAACAGGACATTATTATCCTGTGTATTCAGCAGGCTGGTGACATAGCTGCTGTTATAAACCGGGCGGGTGGCCTGTATCGTGAGCGTAGCTCTAAAAGTATTTTCAGCGGTTTGCCCGGTTACATTCAACAGAAAATTACACTCAATCCTTTCTGCCGGGGTAAAGGCATCATTTGCCCAGTGTCGGTTGTTCAGAAATTCTTTGAGGGAAGTCTGCAGCGTCGTGAATATTTTTTTATCCACGCCCTGCACCTGGCTGGCGACCACGGTTACGTTGGCCCTGATCTCCTGGGCATGGGCAGGACGGCAGCACAATAAAATAATGGCGCCTGCCAGCAGCACCACGTAAGGGAAACGGTTATGCATGTTGCAGTTCGATTATAGCAGAAACAATATCCTTGGCAACAGCCTGTTTTGACTTCAGCGGAAGACTGTTTTCATTTCCTTTGCTGTCAAACAGGGTTACTTTGTTGGTATCATAGTTAAAGCCGGCGCCGGCATCTGCCAGGGAGTTCATAACAATCATGTCGAGATGTTTTTCGCGCAGCTTTTTCAGGGCGTATTCCTTTTCATTATTTGTTTCCAGGGAAAAACCGATCAGTAGTTGATGCGGCTTTTTGTTATTACCGAGGGTACGTAATATATCGGTTGTTTTTTCCAGGGAGATGCTGAGTGCCTGTTCCGCTTTCTTGATCTTCTTATCTGCCACCTGAGCCGGGCGATAGTCTGCCACGGCAGCGGCGGCCACCACGATGTCTGTCTGCGGGAATATTGCCAGCACACTGTTATACATATCTTCGGCTGATTTTACCGGTATAATGGTAATGCCGGGATGTTGCGTAGTGAGGTGGGTAGGCCCGAGTACAAGCTGTACCTGTGCACCGGCATCTGCGAGGGCTTCTGCCAGGGCGATGCCCATTTTACCACTGGAGTGGTTGCTGATAAAGCGTACCGGATCAATATGTTCGATGGTGGGACCAGCGGTAACCACAGCGGTTTTCCCGTTCAGTGGTCTGTTAGTTCCGCCGGCCTGGCTGAAATGTTGTTGCAGCAGGGTGATGATATCTTCAGGTTCCGCCATGCGGCCTTCGCCGACGAGGCCACTAGCCAGTTCACCGGAAGCTACCGGGATTTGCTGGTGCCCGTAGCTGCGGAGCTTTTCCAGGTTAGCGCGGGTAGCGGGATGATGCCACATGTCTTCATCCATGGCCGGTGCAAATAAAACCGGGCAGGTGGCAGACAGGTATACGGCCAACAGCAGGTTATCACATAAGCCCAGGGCCATTTTAGCCATGGTATTGGCAGAAGCGGGTGCAATCACCATCACGTCGGCCCACCGGCCCAGCATGACGTGGTTGTTCCAGCTGTTATGATCACTGATATTCAGGGGAACCTCATTTTTGGAGAGGGTGGCGAGGGTGAGCGGGGTGATAAAACCGGTCGCTGCCGGTGTCATCACTACTTTTACAATCGCTCCTTCCTTCACCAGCAGGCGGGTCAGGGTAGCGGCCTTGTAGGCGGCAATGCTGCCGGAAACTCCCAGCAGGACCTTTTTTCCTTGTAGCATCTTGGTAGCGTCCATGGATATATAAAAACAAAAGCGGCAGAAATGCTTCTGCCGCCATGAAATTAATATTTTTATTTTTCGCAATCGCGTACCTCACAAAATAATGTGTGGCGGGATTAGCTAAACAGATCGTCGTCGTTCTTGCGGTGATAAATCTTGTTGTCCAGGAATTCCTGTGTGGCCTGGATAGCAGGATTTGCCAGTCTTTCGTAAAAACGGGAAATCTCTATCTGTTCTTTATTTTCGTGTACTTCTTCGAGGTTGTCAGTATGACTGGCAAACTCTTCCAGCTTGGAATGGAGCTCCTCTTTCACGGAAATATTGATCTGATTGGCACGTTTGGCTATGATGGCAATAGATTCATATAAATTACCGGTACGGTTCTTAATATCGGTAGTGTTTCTTGTTTCTACCCAGGGATTAAGACTACTGGTTAGACTTCGCTTTATTTTGCTCATTATCCAGGGATTTTATATTGTTTTGCGCTAAGGTATAAAATTTTTCGGCTTCAGGCTTCAATTTGCTGGTCGGATAGTGGTCTGCAAAGTCCAGATATTCGCTCAGAACGGTTTCGTAGCGTTCTTTCTGCTTGCCTTCCACACTATTCCGGGCATAATTAAAATAAGACCTGATGGCCATTATCTTGTAACCATCGCTTTTATCAGAGTCGGGGTAATTGCGCATCAGGTTTTTGAAGGCAATACCCGCGGCTTTATAAAAGCCCAGGTTATAATACAGTTCAGCACTGGTAAATTCTTTTTTCTCCAGTTTGCGGCGGCACAGTTCTATTACCAGGTTGGCTTCCGCTACTTTTTCCGCCTGGGGGTAGTTGTTAATGAAGGTTTGCATGGCAGCGATCGCCTTCATGGTATTGGTTTGATCCAATGACACTTTGGGTGACAGCTTATAATAGCAATAGGCCTGCATGTAATCAATTTCCACCGCTCTCGGGCTGTTGGGGAATACGTCCAGGTAGTTTTTAAAATGAAAGCCTGCCTGCGTATAATCCTTTACATAATAGGAACAGTATGCGTAATTGTAATACAGGGCCTCAAACTTCTCCGTTCCCTTATACACCTGTAACAGGTCCTGGTAAAGTGTTTGCGCCGTATTGTATTTTTTCTTCTGATACAACTGATCGGCATATGCCAGCTTCTTTTCGAAGTTGTTGCTTTTTTCTATCCTCCTCAGCTCCTTATTACAGGAAGTGGACACTATAAGCGCAAGAACACTGATGTACAATAAAAATTTCCGCATAAAAGAGTGGCAAAATTAAGAATTAAATGTAAATGTAAGGCAGAGAGATTTTCATTGCTGTTAAAATTTTGTAAAAGAGGCAATTAAATCGGCGAAGCCCGCATTTTTATCCAGCAACCGGTTTTTCCCTTTTCTGTGTTGCCAAACCTTTGAAACAGATGCGCTGCGGGACTTTCCCGGTGATAGGCTCCCCTATCTGTTACGGTATCCCATTGAAAACAGCTGCCGTCAAAAATAAAGAAATGACAGCAGAAAGGCAAAAAAGGTACAAAGAAGTTGGGGCGGCAGCCCGAATCTGAAAAGGTAAAACGGGGAAAAAGTGTCAAACGATGCTAAAAAGGTCATCAAATTAAAATATTTATTCACATATAATTTTTTCTCCGGTAAAATTCCTCACCCGGCTATAGCTGCCGGGCAGCGGTACAAATAACAGATATGACAGATACACACATTCACTCCGCTTATATTAACACATTATCAACATATATCCATACGCAATACACATAGCAGGTGAATAAATGGCAGTCAAACTCCCTCCATTGGCTCTTTTCTTTCTGTGGAAAAAATTTATAAAGTATTTTTTCGTTAAAAAGTGGGAAAAAGTGTTATTTTGTGTTAGAAAATGGATTTTCATTTACTTTGCCCCATGGTATGACAGGTTTTTTAGGTGAATATGAAGCAACGCTGGACGCAAAAGGACGCTTTTTACTACCTGCCGGATTCAAAAAGCAGTTAGTCGAAGGGGCCGGAGGACAGTTTGTGATAAACCGTGGATTTGAGAAATGCCTGTCATTGTACCCCATGAATGAGTGGCAGCCCATTTTTGAACGTGTCAGCAAGCTGAATGATTTTGACCCGAAAGTTAGGGAATTTAGGCGCTACTTCTTAAACGGTGCTACGATACTGGAATTAGATAGCGCGGGAAGACTGCTGGTACCGAAAAACCTGCTGTCGTACGCCAATCTGGAAAAAGATATTGTGCTGGCAGCAGCATCCAATAAAATCGAGATCTGGGATATAGGTAAATACCAGGAGTTCTTTGAAAATTTCTCACCGGGAGCCTTCAGTGATCTGGCTCAACAGGTAATGGGAGGAGGAGATAATAATATTTCAATTTAAACTGGAGCACATGGGCGAACAACAATATCACCTACCCGTTCTGCTGCAGGAAACAATAACATTGCTAAACATCCACCCGGAAGGGATTTATGTAGATGCAACGTTTGGAGGCGGAGGTCATGCGAAAGCCATACTGGAGAAACTGGGCGAAAAAGGACGGCTGATCGTATTTGATCAGGATGAAGATGCATATCGTAACAGGATTATAGATGAACGCGTAACATTTGTGCAACAAAATTTCCGGCATCTGCAACGCTTTCTGAAATTTCATAAAGCAGAACAGGTTGACGGCATACTGGCAGACCTGGGCGTTTCATCGCACCAGTTTGATACAGCAGAAAGAGGTTTCAGTACCCGCTTCGAAGGCGATCTGGACATGCGGATGGATACGAGAACAACACTTACGGCTGCACAAATACTGGCAACCTGGGGTGAAGCAAGGTTACAACTGATTTTCCAGGAATACGGAGAAGTAACCAATGCCAAAACCCTGGCACAAACCATTGTAAAGCTGCGGAAAGCACACCCCATGCGCACCATCACAGATTTTAAAGCTGTGATCCAGCCCATCGTAAAAGGTAATCCGCAGAAATATCTTGCACAGGTTTTCCAGGCTTTACGTATAGCCGTTAACGATGAACTGGGCGCCTTAAAAGATTTACTGACCCAGTCTGCCAATGTATTAAAACCAGGAGGACGACTGGCCACGATCACCTTTCATTCGCTGGAAGACAGACTGGTAAAAGGTTTTATGAAGACAGGCAGTTTCGAGGAAGCACAGGAAGATCCGTTTGCAATGGAAACACCCCCTAAATTGTTCAGATTAATCACAAAAAAACCGGTTACCGCCAGTGATGCAGAATTAAAGATCAACAGCAGATCGAGAAGCGCAAAACTGCGGGTAGCCGAAAAAACATCGTGATACGGTATTACGCCGCCTCACAAGATCCTATCCTTATCCTATATACACATCTGTTGTGATTGGCTTCAATTTTATATTGTAAGATTTTTAAAAGGCATTGCGCGTGTTGAAGGAAGAAAATATAGAGACAATCCAGGAATCGCCGGCAGCAGAAACAACTGCTCCCCGGGAACCGAAAAGAGAATGGCGGTTACGCATCAACTACAGCGCGTTGGTACAAAACATGCCCTTCATCGGATTCCTGTCGGTACTGGCTTTGATTTATATCGCCAATAGTCACCTCGCTGAAAAGAAAATCCGCCGTATTAATAAGCTTGGCAAAGAAATAAAAGAGCTGAAATGGGAATACATCAACGTGAAAAGTGAGCTCATGTTTCAAAGTAAGATGAGTGAAGTCAGCAAGTCTGTAGAGCCGCTGGGCCTTAAACAACTCAGCTCCCCTCCACAAAAGATTGTGTTGAAAAAGGAAACTGACAAATGATTTTAACATTGATACCTGATGCTGCCCGCCTGCATATCATGGCAGGACGGGGATGCTGCTAAATTCAACATGGCAAGCATCTCATAAAAAACGCAGCCAGTATCAGGTATCTCTTTATAAAGCCTTTAGCTAAACATACGTGGATGTAAAAAAGGACATATTGTGGCGGGTTTATCTATGCGTAATTGGCATGGTACTGTTTGGCGTCGCCATCCTGGCAAAGGTATTTTATATACAGAACGTAAAAGGAAACTACTGGCGTAGTATGGCTGACAGTCTCCATACCGGCTACGTAGCCCTGGACGCTGAAAGAGGCACCATCTATTCGGAGGAAGGCAGAATGCTGTCTACCTCCATTCCGTATTTCGATATCCGGATAGATTTTGCCGCCGATGGCCTCCGTGATAAAGGTGGAAAAGCATTTAAAGAAAATGTCGACTCACTGGCGCTGAACCTTTCACAATTGTTTGGTGACCGCAGTAAAGCCGGCTATAAACAAATGTTGCAGGAAGGATACAAATCAAAGGACCGCTACTTCTTATTAAAAAGAGATGTACCCTTTAACCAGTATCAGCAACTACGCAACTTCCCGATGTTCAGACTGGGGAAAAATAAAGGCGGTATGATCGCGGAAACAAAAAGTAAGCGCATCAATCCCTTTAAACTGCTCGCCAACAGAACAATAGGACTGGCACGCGAGAACTCCCAGAGCGTTGGACTGGAAAGAACATACAACGAATACCTGAAAGGCGTTACCGGTAAAAGACTGATGCGCCGCATCGCCGGAGGTACCTACGTACCGGTGGAAGGATATGATATAGAACCGGAAAATGGCCGCGACGTGATCACCACCATCGATGTAAATATGCAGGACATCGTGGAAACCGCCCTCATGAACATGATGGTGCAAAACGAAGCAGACCATGGTACCTGTATCCTCATGGAAGTGAAAACAGGCAAAATAAAAGCAGTAGCCAACCTCGGACGACAATCCGATGGCGGATACTGGGAAGATATGAACTACGCATTGCAGGTAGGCGAGCCCGGATCAACATTCAAGCTCGCCACCGTTATTGCAGTACTGGAAGATAAATATGCTACCATGAATTCCATGGTGAACATGGATGGTGGCCGCTGGCAGGTAGGACGCAGAACGGTATTCGATTCCGAACCGCATCCGGGCCCGCAGAATGTAACGATCAAACATGCATTCGAACTCAGTTCAAATGTAGGCATGGCCAAACTGGCCGTGCAGTTTTATGGAAAACAACCCAACAAATTTGTATCCCATCTCAAAAGACTGAGACTGGATCAAAGTACGGGGATCGACCTGGTAGGCGAAGGACGCCCGGTGATTAAAACCACCAGCTCCAAAACCTGGAGCAATACTACGCTACCCTGGATGGCATTCGGGTACGAAGTGCTGATAAGCCCGCTGCAAACGTGCATGTTGTACAATGCAGTGGCTAACAACGGTAAAATGATGAAACCCTACCTCGTCAATTCTGTCATGGAATATGGCCAGGTAGTTAAACAGTTTGAGCCCACCGTATTGCTGGACAGCATTTGTTCAAACAATACACTCAAACAGGTACAGGCGATGCTGGAAGGTGTACCCATAGATGGTACTGCAAGAAAATTGCGTACCCCCTACTACAACTTCGCAGGTAAAACAGGTACCGCCCTGGTTGCAAACGGCAACCGCGGTTATGCAGACAAGATCTACCAGGCCTCATTTGCCGGTTATTTTCCGACAAATGATCCGCAGTATACCTGCGTGGTAGTGATTAAAAACAAACCCCACGCCTTGCGCTTTTATGGCGCAAACGTGGCCGGACCGGTGTTCCGCGAAGTAGCAGATAAACTGTTTGCCACTGCTGTGGAAAAACAACAACCCATGCAGGCAACCATGCAACTGGATACCATGCTGGCACTGAAAAACGGAAGAGGACAGGAATGGAAACAAATCCTCGGCACCTTACAACTGCCCTGGAATGGCACTGTTGCCAATAACAGCTGGGTAAGCGCCAAAGTAACCGACCGGAAAATTGATTTCCAACCGGTTGCCCAAACAAAAGGCGCCGTACCGGATGTAACAGGAATGGGATTGAAAGATGCGCTGTACCTGCTCGAAAATGCAGGACTGCGCGTAGTGGTAAAAGGAGCCGGCAAAGTGAAAGTACAATCACTTCCCGGCGGAACTAAAATAGGAAACGAACAAACGATAGTAATAGAACTGAGTTAGATGAAGACGCTGCGTGACATATTGTATAATGTAAGCATCATAGCTGTTCATGGTAATACAAGCATTACCGTAAACGCATTGAGCATTGATTCCAGGTCCGTAGGATCCGGAGATGCTTTCATTGCGGTGAAAGGCGTACATGTGGATGGCCACCTGTACATAGAAAAAGCGGTAGCACAAGGCGCTGCGGCGATCATATGCGAAACATTACCGGCACAGTTATCAGATGAGGTATGCTATATCCAGGTAGATAACAGCGCCAATGCCAGCGGTATTATGGCAGGTAACTATTATGATAACCCTTCGCATAAAATGCAACTGGTAGGGGTTACCGGCACCAATGGTAAAACCACCATTGCTA
Source organism: Chitinophaga sp. MM2321 (assembly GCF_964033635.1). Classification (NCBI taxonomy): domain Bacteria; kingdom Pseudomonadati; phylum Bacteroidota; class Chitinophagia; order Chitinophagales; family Chitinophagaceae; genus Chitinophaga; species Chitinophaga sp. MM2321. The sequence goes on along the minus strand of NZ_OZ035533.1, from coordinate 389,071 downwards.
CCCTGCTGTTCCGTTTATTTACCAGGCTCGGTTATCAATGTGGATTATTATCTACCGTACAAAACCAGATAGGCGACAACGTTATACCGGCCACGCATACAACACCGGACCCTATCAACCTGAATGCCCTGCTGGCAAAAATGGTAGACGAAGGTTGCCTCTATGCATTTATGGAGGTTAGCTCCCATGCTATCCACCAGCAACGTATTGCAGGTTTAAAATTCGCGGGAGGCATCTTCAGTAATATCACACACGATCACCTGGATTATCACAAAACATTTGATGAATATATCCGGGTGAAGAAATCATTTTTTGATAACCTGACAGCACCGGCATTTGCCCTCACCAACCTCGATGATAAACGTGGTAACGTGATGCTGCAAAATACCAAAGCGAAGAAAGCCACCTATAGCCTCCGCACCCTGGCCGATTTCAAGGGTAAGATCCTGGAAAATAATCTTACCGGTCTGGTAATGCAGATAGGCGATGTAGAAGTACACTTCCGCCTGATAGGTGAGTTTAATGCCTACAACCTGCTGGCTGTTTATGGCGCCGCCATATTGCTGGGCAAAGAAAAAGCGAAAGTATTGCAGGCGCTCAGTGACATACAAGGCGCTGAAGGCAGGTTTGATTACATCGTTTCAGACCAGGAGCAGATTATCGCTATCGTGGACTACGCACATACGCCGGATGCATTAAAAAATGTACTGGCTACGATTAAAAACCTGCGCAAAGGATACGAAAAGGTGATCACCGTAGTGGGCTGCGGTGGCGACAGAGATACAGCGAAACGCCCTGTAATGGCGGATGTAGCCGCAGAAAATAGTGACCGTGTAATCCTGACTTCCGATAATCCCCGCTCAGAAGACCCGGCGGCGATCATTCATGAAATGGAAGCAGGCGTTCCCGTTCACCTTAAAAAGAAAGTGATATCCATTACCGATAGGAAAGAAGCGATTAAAACCGCAGTCACCCTCGCCGGCAAAGAAGATATCATCCTCGTGGCAGGAAAAGGCCACGAAAAATACCAGGATATAAATGGGGTGAAACATCCCTTCGACGATAAACAGGTGCTGCTGGAGATGATGAAGATGATGGATAAATAATTTTTCGAAGAACTGATACTTAATAACTCAATGACTTAACAGCTACGATCCGCATATGGCGGGCCGGACAGCTTCGACTAAAACGTATGTTATATTATTTTTTAAATTACCTGAAAACAGAATTTAACTACAGCATCGTTGGTGGTGGAATGTTTCAGTTTATCACCTTCCGCGTAACGATGGCACTCCTGCTCTCGCTGGTTATCTCCTTGTTATTGGGTAAACGTATTATAAAACTCCTGCAACGCAAACAGATCGGTGAAACGATCCGTGAGCTGGGCCTTCAGGGTGAAAACACCAAGAAGGGCACACCTACTATGGGGGGGCTTATTATACTCGCTGCTATCATCATCCCTACTTTACTTTTTGCGCAGATCGCCAATGTATATATCTGGCTGGTTTTATTATGTACCGTTTGGCTGGGGCTGATCGGATTCCTGGACGATTATATCAAAGTATTTAAAAAGAATAAAGAAGGATTGGCCGGCAGGTTCAAAATACTGGGACAGGTTGGTCTTGGTTTGATCGTAGGATCTACCCTCTATTTCAATACCGATGTGGTAGTATCCCGCGAGGTAATTGGCGCCAAGAAACTGGCCCCCTACGAAAGACAGATGACCAATCATCCGGAACGCGTTACTAAAGACGGACACCGGTTTGTGGATGTGAAAACGCCCATCACCACTATTCCTTTTGTAAAAAATCATGAGTTCAATTATTCCAAACTGATCTCCTGGATACCCGGCGCAGAAAAATATACGTTCGTCATCTATATACTGATCGTCATCTTTATCATCACCGCCGTATCCAACGGCGCAAATATAACGGATGGATTGGATGGCCTGGCAACAGGAGTGTCGGGCATAATCGGAGTATGTCTCGGCATTTTTGCTTATGTATCGGGCAACATCCAGTTTGCAGAATACCTGAACATCATGTACATCCCTAACCTGGGAGAGCTGTCTATTTTCATTGCGGCTTTCGTAGGTGCCTGTGTAGGTTTCCTCTGGTACAATGCTTATCCGGCGCAGGTGTTCATGGGAGATACCGGCAGCCTGGCACTGGGAGGCATCATTGCTGCACTGGCCTTCATTGTGCGGAAGGAATTGCTGATCCCGATTTTCTGCGGCGTATTCCTGGTGGAACTGTTGTCTGTGATGTTGCAGGTGTCTTACTTTAAATACACAAAGAAGAAATATGGTGAAGGCAGACGTATACTGAAAATGTCGCCGCTGCATCACCACTATCAGAAGATTGGCTATCATGAAAGTAAAATATCCGTACGCTTCTGGATCGTGACCGTGATGTGCGTGGTATTTGCTATTGCAACATTTAAAATGAGATAATCACAAATATTCATAACGAAGAAAAAAAATGAAACACAAACTCATCATATTAGGAGCCGGTGAAAGTGGAATAGGCGCGGCCTTGCTGGGAAAACAGCAGGGGTATGATGTGTTCGTATCCGATGGCAGCATTATAAAAGATAACTATAAACAGGAACTGGCGGTAAACCACATCTCTTTTGAAGAAGGACATCATTCCTGGGATGTGATCCTGGGGGCAGACGAAATAGTAAAAAGCCCCGGCATCCCCGAAAAATCGGAACTGATGAAAAAGGTACGCGAAAAAGGTGTACCCGTGATTTCCGAGATAGAGTTGGCCTACCGTTTCTCGACAGGTAAAAAGATTATTGCCATCACCGGCAGCAACGGCAAAAGCACTACTACGGCCCTCACCTACCACATCTTTAAGTCTGCAGGACTCGATGTGGCCATGGTTGGCAATATTGGTGTAAGCTATGCCAGGCAGGTGGCGACCGCACCAGCGGAGTATTATGTGATTGAAATCAGCAGCTTCCAGCTGGATGACATAAAGGAGTTTAAACCCAATGTGGCCATCCTGCTGAACATTACGCCTGATCATCTGGACCGCTACGAGTACAAAATGGAAAACTATGCAGCGGCCAAATTCAGAATCGCCATGAACCAGACGAAGGAGGATTACTTCATCTATTGCATGGACGACCATGAGATCATGCAGCATTTAGCGCAGCAACCCATTTATTCAACATTAATACCTTTTACCATCATGAAACCACTGAAAGAAGGCGGCTTTATTGCCAACGACCAGGTGCACATCGAGGTCGATGGAGAACCGGTAATCATGTCCATGTATGATCTGTCATTAAAAGGCAAACACAATTTATATAATTCGATGGCAGCAGGAATTGCAGGCAGAACCATGGATATACGAAAAGAAAAGATCCGAGAGAGCCTTACGTCATTCAAAAGCCTCGAGCACCGGATGGAATATGTGGCTACCGTGAAAGGCGTTGATTTTATCAACGACAGCAAAGCCACCAATGTTAATTCCGTATGGTTCGCCCTCGAAAGTTTCGACAAGCCGATCGTACTGATCATGGGCGGTGTAGACAAAGGCAATGACTACAATGCTATCCGTGATCTGGTGAAGGAAAAAGTAAAAGCCATTATTTGCCTGGGCATAGATAACACACCGATAGCAGCAGCGTTATCGAAAGATACGCCTGTCATGATCAACACCAGTAGCATGGAAGAAGCCGTAAAGGCCGCTTTCGAACAGGCTACCAAAGGTGATATCGTGATGCTTTCACCGGCTTGTGCCAGCTTCGACCTGTTTAAAAATTATGAAGACAGGGGACGCAAGTTCAAAGAAGCAGTGATAGCATTGTAGTAAAAGGTAACAGGTTGAATAACGGGTAAGAATAAACGAAAAGTTGACAGCCATTAGCTGAAGACTAAAAACAAATAAATGAACTCATTGCTCTATAGGACAAAAGGCGATAAAGTTATCTGGACGATAGTATTTTTTCTATCGCTGGTTAGCTTGCTGGCTGTATATAGCGCCACCGGTTCACTGGCCTACCGCGAACGTGGTGGCCACACAGAATATTATCTGCTGAAACAGCTCACGGTACTGGTAATGGGTTTGCTGATCATCTACTTTGCACACCGCGTAAATTATACCATTTACGCCCGTGTGGCACAGATAGGCTTCCTGGTATCCATACCGCTGCTGATATATACACTGGCATTCGGTTCGAATATCAATGAAGCCAGCAGATGGATCAGGCTACCGATCATCAACCTTACCTTCCAAACATCGGATGTGGCCAAACTGGCCTTATTCATGTATGTAAGCAGGCAGTTGTCAAAAAAACAACACGTGATCAACGATTTTAGAAAAGGATTCCTACCGATCATTATTCCGGTAGGTATCATCTGTGTACTGATCATGCCCGCCAATATGAGTACCGCATTACTGCTGGGCGCCAGCTGTATGTTGCTGTGTTTCATCGGCAGGGTACCCGTAAGGTTCCTCGCTTCCATGGTTGCAGCAGGAATGGTACTGATAGTGCTCATGTTCTTTGTAGCAAAAATGACAGGCATGGAGATGCGTACCAAAACATGGGAAAAACGTATCGACAACTTTGTAAATAATGAACACAGTGAGATGCCCTACCAGGTACAACAGGCCAACATCGCGATTGCCGGTGGTGGTGTGCTGGGTAAAGGCCCCGGTAACAGTACGCAACGCAACTTTTTGCCACACGCCTACTCTGATTATATCTACGCAACAATCATTGAAGAGTATGGCATGTTTGGCGCATTCCTGATCCTGGCCGCCTATATGCTGTTGCTGCTGCGGAGTATCAGGATCTATAGAAAATGTCCTTATGCTTTTGGTGCATTCCTGGCAGTAGGATTAAGTGTAACACTGGTGATACAGGCGTTAACCAATATGGCGGTAAACGTACAACTGTTCCCGGTTACAGGAGTTACCCTTCCACTGGTAAGTATGGGTGGCTCTTCTGTATTATTTACCAGTATGGCCATCGGTATCATCCTCAGTGTAGCACGTAATGTGGAAGAGATGGAAGGTAAACAGGCAGAAAAAGAACGTTTGGAAAAAGTAATTGCGCAGACAGAAAACGCTGCAGTCGCTTAATACGTATTTATAATAATCAATAACAACAGGTACAACATGCAACGCAAAGTGATAATAGCAGGTGGCGGCACAGGAGGACATATCTTCCCTGCGATAGCTATTGCTAATGCGTTGAAAAAAATTGAACCGGATATAGAAATTCTCTTTGTAGGTGCCCTCGGTAAAATGGAAATGGAGAAAGTGCCACAAGCGGGTTATCCTATCAAAGGACTGGAAATAGCCGGCTTCAATCGCAGTAATATCTTCAAAAATATACTGCTGCCTTTCAAAATCTGGAAAAGCCTGAGACAGGCAAAAGCAATACTGGAAAGCTTCCGGCCGGATGCTGTAGTAGGTGTAGGTGGCTACGCCAGCTTTCCTATGTTGAGAAAAGCACAACGGAATGGTATCCCGACATTGATACAGGAACAGAACTCTTTTGCCGGTAAAACCAATAAGATACTGGGTAAGAAAGCAAAAAAGATCTGCGTGGCATATGATGGTATGGATAAGTTTTTTCCTGCCGGCAAACTGGTGTTCACCGGCAACCCGGTGAGGAACAACATCACACAGTCTGCCGTGAGCCGGGAAGATGCCCTGCAACATTTTGGACTAAGCCATACAAAGAAAACAATATTCGCCGTAGGCGGAAGCCTCGGTGCGAAATCGATCAACGAAGCATTACAACCTTTGCTGGAAACAATTGTGCAGAAAGATCTGCAACTGATCTGGCAAACAGGCAAACCATATTACGAAACGGCAAAAGCAGCAGCAGCGCCTTTTGCGGCAAATATAAAGGTGCATGAATTTATTAATGTCATGGACTTTGCCTACAAAGCTGCTGATGTAGTGCTGTCGCGCGCAGGCGCGCTGGCCATCGCAGAATTATGCGTAGTGAAAAAGCCGGTGATCTTTGTGCCCTACCCTTTTGCGGCAGAAGATCATCAAACTTCCAACGCGATGAACCTGGTAAATAAAAAAGCAGGACTCATCATTAAGGATGAAGAAGTAAGGACGCAACTGGGCAACGTATTATTTAACCTGTTACAAAACAGGGCGCTGATGGAACAATTGGAGCAACATATCGGCAGTTTGGGGAATCCAAACGCAGACATGATGATCGCGAAAGAAGTGATCAGCATTTTTTGAAACAGGCATATTGAGAAGAAGTTATTGTAGATAGATATATGGATTTGAACAACATACAACGGGTTTATTTCATCGGCATCGGTGGTATTGGCATGAGCGCCATTGCACGCTTTTTCAACGAAAAGGGCGTGCAGGTAAGCGGTTATGACCGTACTTCCACCCCACTCACCAGGCAACTGGAAGCGGAAGGTATGCAGATCCATTATACAGACGACATCAATATATTAGATCAGGCAACTAACCTGGTCGTATATACGCCGGCTATCCCGACCACACATACAGAACTGCAATGGTACCGTGGTCATAACTTTGAAGTGGTAAAACGCAGCGACGTATTGCAGGAAATTACCCGGTCCATGTTTGCCATTACGGTAGCAGGCACCCACGGTAAAACAACCGTTTCCACCATGATAGCACACCTGCTCACCGACAGTGGATATGGCTGTAATGCTTTCCTGGGCGGGATCAGCGTGAACTACAACAAGAATTTCTGGAGTAGTGAAAAAGCGGTAGCAGTGATTGAAGCAGATGAATACGACCGTTCTTTTCTGAAATTAAGTCCGGATATAGCGGTGTTGACTGCCATGGATGCAGACCACCTGGATATTTATGGTACAGCAACGGCTATGGAAGATGCTTTTATTGAATATACACACAATATCAAACCTAATGGCACGCTGATTGCCAGGTTCGGCCTACATCGCAATAATGAGCTGAATGCAACAAATAAATTGTTGTATAGTATACAGAACGATGTTGCCAATGCATATGCAGCCAACATACGCATGATAAACGGTGGATATGAGTTTGATGTGATGCAGCAGGATTGGATGATCGATAACATTCAAATGCACCTCGGCGGCATGCACAATGTGGAGAATGCAGTAGCTGCCATCACGGTAGCACACCTGCTGGGAATAGGCGCAGATAAGATAAAAGCGGCCATGGCCAGCTTTAAAGGTATCAAACGGAGGTTTGAATACGTCATCAAAAATGAGCAACAGGTATATATAGACGACTACGCGCATCATCCGGAAGAACTGCGTGCACTGATCACCAGCGCAAAAGCATTATTCCCCGGTAAAAAATGTACGGTAATATTTCAACCGCATTTATTTACCCGCACCCGTGATCTGGCAGATGGTTTTGCAGAAAGTCTTTCCCTGGCCGATGAAGTGATCTTACTCCCGATCTACCCGGCACGTGAACTGCCTATTGAAGGAGTAACCAGCGAAATACTCGCTGCAAAGATTACAGTGCCGGTACAGATCTTACAAAAAGAGGAAGTGCTGGAATGGATAAAGAAAAATGATGTGTCATTACTTATCACCGCCGGCGCCGGAGATATTGATCAGTTAAAAGAACCGATCAGTCATCTACTTAAATAAAACAAACAACAAAACACAATAAAATAAAAAAATAACTAAATAAAAGAATGTCTAAAACCAGCACCATATTAAAAAAGCTTGCTACCGTCCTGTTGTGGGGATTGGTTATGACAGGCTTTGTGGTATTGCTGGCAGCGGCTATCCAGGATAAAGATGCAGGCAAATGCAAAAGTATCCAGGTAAAATTTGATGGAAAGGATGATAATTTTTTTATTGAAGCGAATGATATTAAATCACTGATTACGAAAGATAAAAAACTGAATCCCGTTGGCAAACCTGTTGGTGAGATCAACATCGGTGCGCTGGAAAATATTGTAGACCAGGACCCATGGGTAAAGAATGCAGAGATCTATTTTGACAATCAGCAAAACCTGCATGTCAAAGTGACGCAACGGGAACCTGTTGCGCGTGTGTTTACTTTTTCAGGTAATAGTTTTTACCTGGACGAAACAGCAGACCGCATTCCGGTGTCGTCCCGCTATGCAGCCAGGGTGCCTGTTTTCACCAGCTTCCCCACTGATGCGGAAAAGCTGCAACAAACAGACAGCCTGTTAACTGCACAGATAGTGGATATGGGAACTTTCATCGGCAAGAACCCTTTCTGGATGGCACAGGTAGAACAGCTGATGATTACCGGTGATCGCAGGTTTGAATTTATTCCTAAAATGGGTGACCAGGTGATCGCATTCGGAGAAGGAACTGATATTGAAAAAAAATTTACAAAACTGTTGGCTTTTTATAAAGAAGGATTGAATAGAGTAGGCTGGAACAATTACACGCGCATCAACATCGCATTTGAAAACGAAGTAGTGTGCACGCGTAAAGATGGCGTAACTCCTTTGCAACCAGAGATCCGGCGCGACAGCCTGAAACTGGCCATTGCAGATGAGCCACCCATTGCAGACAGCGAGGACCCCCCGGAAAAACCGCCCGAAACGAAAGCGGAGCAACCGGTAGCTGTGAAACCGGTAGCAAAACCGGTGGCTACAGTAAAAGCAAAGGCTAAAACGCAAAAAGAAAAACACGTGACGAAAGAAAAAGCAGCAGCGCCGCCTAAGCAACAACCTAAAGCAGTATATAAGCCAGGGAATAAATCTGTTAACACATCAAAAAAACAAAAAACGCCATGAATCAGGAAGCTCCCATCATTGTAGGCCTCGACATAGGAACTACGAAGATTGCTGCGATTGCAGGACGGAAGAATGAATACGGGAAACTGGAAATCCTGGGATTCGGTAAAGCTACATCGTTTGGTGTGCAGCACGGTATGGTGCTGAACATTGATCAAACGATCAAGGCTATCAGGCAAGCCCTGGAAAATTGTTATGCATCCAACCCCAACCTGGAGATTAACGAAGTATACGTAGGCATAGCCGGTCACCATATCAAAAGTTTGCAAACCCGCGGAGATATTGTACGCAACGACACCGATGCGGAAATATCCCAGAAAGATATTGATCAGTTAATCAACGATCAGTACAAGACCGTTATCCCTGCCAGTGATCAAATCATTGATGTCATCCCGCAGCAATACATTGTGGACAGTTTGCAGAATATCACCTACCCCATTGGTATGTCGGGGGTGAAGGTGGGTGCAAATTTCCACATCATTACCGGCGATAAAAATGCCATCCGCAACATTAACCGCAGCGTAGAAAAATCAGGTCTCAAGATCCGCGACCTGGTGCTTCAACCCCTGGCATCTGCCGCCGCTGTTATGTGCGACATGGACTTTGAAGCAGGTGTAGCCATTGTAGATATAGGTGGTGGTACCACTGATCTGGCAGTGTTTTACGAAGGTATCCTCAAGCATACTGCGGTGATCCCCTACGGAGGCGAAAATATCACCAACGATATCAAGAACGGCCTGGGTGTATTGAAAACACAGGCGGAACAGATGAAGGTACAATTCGGTTACGCACTGGCAGATGAAGCCAAAAGCAACGCTTATATTACCATCCCCGGTTTACGCGGTCAAAGTCCCAAGGAAATCTCTGTGAAAAACCTGGCCCATATCATCCAGGCGCGCATGAGCGAAATCCTCGATTTTGTTGTGTATCATCTCAAACAGATCGGCATGGATAATAAAATGCTGAATGGTGGTATTATCCTTACCGGTGGCGGTTCCCAGCTGAAACACCTCATTCAGCTGACAGAATATACTACCGGCGCCAGCGCACGTATCGGTTTCCCGAATGAACACCTCGCAAGTGGTCACATAGATGAATTAACCAAACCTATGTATGCTACCTGTGTCGGCCTGATCCTGAAAGGCTACAACGATTTCGAAAATGATCGTACAGCACTGGAAGAAAATTATGTAAAAATTAATACAAGCTACCTGGCTAAAGAACAGGCCTCCCAAACGTTTTCCCAACAGGAAGGCTGGTCAGATGAAGACATCCCCTCAAGCCAGGAAATTCAGGACAGGAAAGCAAAAGAAAGGAATGCATCGCTCAAGAATTTCCTTGACAAAATGAAAACAAAGATCATCGACATGTTTACAGAAGAAGAAGATGCAAAACTGTAAATACGAAGTGGCGCAATTGTTGCAAAAAACAAACGTTTATTAAACAAGTAAGAATTAAGACGATAATTAATAATGACAGGACAAATGAACCATAATAACAGTAAAGCATACACGCACTTAATTCTTAATCGTTCATTATTAATTATTCGTACTAACCCATAAAAGTATAGAGTCATGATACACTTTGATCTTCCTAAGGAAAAATCTTCTATCATCAAAGTCATTGGTATTGGTGGCGGTGGAAGTAATGCGGTGAATCATATGTATAACCAGCGCATTGAAGGGGTGAATTTTATCATCTGCAATACTGATGCTCAGTCTATTGCTAATAGTCCTGTGCCCAACAAAATACAGTTGGGGCCACACCTTACGCAGGGACTGGGAGCCGGCGCCAATCCAGAGATTGGTAAACAGGCAACGGAAGAATCCTTTGAGGAAATCAAAAAGATACTGGAGGTGAATACCAAAATGGCATTCATTACAGCTGGTATGGGTGGTGGTACCGGTACAGGTGGCGCTCCTATTATCGCGAAGATCTGTAAGGAGCTCGGTATTCTCACTGTGGGTATTGTTACCACCCCGTTTTCTTACGAAGGCAAGAAAAGGATGCTACAGGCCGATGAAGGCGTAAGCCGTCTGAAAGAGTATGTAGATACCCTGCTGATTATTTCCAACGATAAATTAAGGCAGAAATTCGGTGACCTGAAATTCAAGGCCGCCTTCGAAAAAGCAGATAATGTCCTCGCTACCGCCGCTAAATGTATCACTGATGTGATCAACTCTACCGGTCAGATCAACGTCGATTTTGCGGACGTTTGTACCGTTATGCGTAACGGTGGTGTGGCTATCCTCGGTGCTTCCCTCGCTGAAGGTGAAAACCGCGCACAAAGAGCAATCGAAGATGCACTGACTTCTCCATTACTGAACGACAACGATATCCGCGGCGCCAAATGGATCCTGATCAACATCTCTTCTTCTGAAGGTGAGTTCGAACACACACTGGATGAAATGGATGTTATCCAGGCATACGTGCAAAGCCAGGCCGGCGAAGATTGCGATGTAATCCTCGGTGTGGGCTACGATCCAACACTGGACAGAATGCTGGGCGTTACAATTATTGCCACCGGTTTTGAACAAAAACCCATTCAGCAACAAAAGCTAACGTCTACTAACACTGAAAACTCGGAACCTAAAATTGTGATGCAATTAGGTAAGGATGGTGACGAAAAAAAAATGAGCGCACAACAGGCCCAGGGACTTTTGTTCCAGGAGCCACAGGACCTGATGGCCCCACGCCTGATGGAACCGGTGATCGTTCATCCTGAGCCTATCATGGCTTATACACCACCCCAGCAATCGTATCAGCCACAACAGCAGGCGCCCATAGCACCTGCCCGTCAGAACTATGTGCTGAACATTCAACAGTTGCCGGCAGAACCGCAATCACAACCGCAGCCACAGCCGCAACCGCAACCAATGACAGCGGAGCAACTGCTGCAACAGCAACAACAACAGATCCAGCAGCAAATGCACCAGATGCAGCAGCAACAACTGCAACAACAGCAGCTGCCGCAACAGCCATCTGTTCATCAACCACAACAACCCAACGTAAACGTGATTCAGCCACAAGCTGGTAACGGTGCAGGCGGTTACCTCAACAGACCAGCACATATTTATGTGGAACCAGGCAGCACACCGCCGCCACCTGAAATGAAAATGGTGTACAAGGAAGAGGAAGAAGAAGTAACGCCGCCACCACCACCACCCGCACCACCTGAAGTGTCTATGCAGCATTCATATGAAGAGCTAGAAGAACAGAAACGCAAACAGGCGGAAAGAGTGGCAAAACTGCGCAGCATCAGCTTCAATGTGAAGAACATGGATAACAACACAGAAATAGAAAATGTGCCTGCTTATCTGCGTCGCAATATAAACCTGGACAATGGTGCCGGCTCTGCCGAACACCTGTATTCCAACTATACAGTAAGCGATCCGGGTCAGAACAGTCACACCGAAATAAATACTATCAATACCTTTTTAGATGGGAAAAAGCCCGATTGACGAACTTGATTGTTTTTTAGTTGTGTTAAAAAAAAGTCCTCCGGTTCTCCGGAGGACTTTTTTTATGCGGAAGTATTTTAGAATTTGTTCAGTGTTTCTTTTGCTTCACTCAGCATAGCCGCTGCCGGCGTTGTTTTCAGGGCATCTATATCAAAAGGTGCCAGCATTTTATCCAGTCTCTTCAACGCCGCTGTATTATTCGTTTTGGAGAATTCAGCGCGCAATATCCTGATTTTCTCATAGTCCTGGATACCTTCCACCAGTCTCTCAAAACGGATAGAAGATCTCGGTCCCGGATATACGAAATAGGTATCGCCGGCTGCCCAGGCACGGAACCGGGAATCCTGCAATGGTGCTTTTACCCAACAGTTATATGCCCAACGCAGATAACCCGTATAGCCTTTGGAGGCCGAATGCCATCCCATCCACGCAGCTTCCGCAGTTGGAGAGAAAGTGAATGTATTCGGAAAACCTTCTGTACAGCAGGTATAAAAAGTAGTTGGCAATCCCTTTTCTACACGGGCTTTCATCACATCCGCAGGAAATGCTTCTTTGGAGGCAATACTGTAATCATAAATTTCAGTAGCAAGTGGTTCGTGATAGCTGCCTGCCAGAGATACTTTAAAGTCCTTATCCGCTTTTCTGATAATGGTTAATGCCTGTTGCATATCTTTCATAGGTCTTTCATCCATTGCGATGGCAGTGATGTTGAACCAGCCTTTTGCTTTCAGGTGCTTTACAAAATCAGACAGCATAGGCTGCCAGTGTGCAGTATATTCAGGTGTGCCTGGTTTTGCTACAATAAATGTATCTTTTCCGGCAGCTTCATCGTAATAATAAAACTTCAGATTCCATGGAATCATGCTGTAGCAGTTGATTCCCTTGTTAATACCAAGGTCCATCATGAACTGCACCCATTTATCAAAAACAGTATAGTCGTAGGTCCAGGTACCATTTTTCTTTTTGGTCCATTTCACCATCGTACCATAAACATCTTCTGTCTGGCTGTTCCATGGATCATAAATAATAGCCGCAGTAATAGCTTTTTGTCCGGCAGCTGCCAGCATTTCCATGTAAGGCTTCATGGCCTTGAAATGAGCATCGCTCCAGGGTTTTACATTGTACATACGTGCCACTGCGTCAGGACTCTGCCACAGATCAAGATGGAACTGCCAGTCTTTAGGAGCCGGAAGGGTACGATTAAGCACCTCTATTGAATAAGGCATGTTAATGGTAACCGCACCTTTTTTCACCTGTATATCGCCTTTATAAACCCCCGCAGGCGTATTGGCTGGCACCTGTATACTAAGCCATACCGGTTGGGTAGTACGGGCAGCGAGTTCTCTTTTGTTGATGATATCAATACCATCTGCAACGAGAGAAGAGTCGAAATCACCTGGTTTACGGAAACCACAGCCACTGCCATCTTTATTCAGTTCATCTGTTAGCACATATCTCACAAAACCGGTAGTTACTGCACTGGCAGCAATCCTGTCGCCTTTGCTGTTTACCAGCGGTGTTGTCTCTAAACTGAGAGCCGTTTGTGGTTGTTTACTCCAGATGACTAGTTGTGTATGCACCCGTTCACCTTTCCAGGCTTTGGTCGTCCATGTTTTTGAGAGACCGTTATTATCGGGAGCGTTCCTTTTTTCATAACGGGTATCAGCAGTACCAAAAGCTACACGAAGCTGGTTGTCTTTTACAGCATCCCAGGAAGCCTGATTAACAGGCCGTGGGTCGGGCAGTTCCTGGTAGTCGCGGGCAGGAATAGATTGTGCCCATAGGTTTTGTTGCAGTGCCAGCAGTACCAGCATGCCAAAAAATTTGTTCACCATACGAAAATTTAGAGATTCAGATATTTTGGAATTTAGCTGATAAATCCCAATTCCTTAAACCTCAATATCTATAAAAAAAATGGATTTTCGGAACAGAAACAAAATTCCTGCATCTCTGAATAACCAAATTCCTACATTAATGTACGATTCTTTTTAGTTGAAGATTTGTTACGGGTGCTACTACCAGCGGGTATTTCTCGATGGTCACATAACTGGAGTCCAGTCCGAAACCACGTTCTTCCGATAAGCTGATTTTTTTCAGGAAGAAATACATTTTCATGATCATCCTTTCGTACAGGGGTAAATCATTATCGTGCGAGAGGAATTTCTCCATTACAATAAACTGGAAATCGCCTACCACATTGTTTTTACTCAGCGATTCATAGCGGCTGGTGATATTCACTTCCTTGTTGCGCACCATATCTTCCACCACCATCCTGAACATCAGGTTGATACGCTGTTCCACTTTAAAGCCAAGGCGGAACTCCACCCGGATCACTTCATTGGGGATGATCGTTTGCACGGAATATTCACTTAAATAAGGTTCATCTACCACATCTACGTGTACAAACCAGTAAATATCTGCCCGTTTGGGTTTTTTGTTGAGGATAGAATAAATGATCTTATGTTCTATTTCTTTCGGGTTGTCGGCACTGCTCATGTACACAAGGTGTGTAGCATATTTGGGGATAGTGGTATCATTGCTCAGCTCCTGGATAATAGGCAGATAATCTTCCAGCCGTACAAATTCCACGTACCGGTTCTTGATTTTCCGGGATTTAAACCAGGCTATCATAACGATGAACAGTCCTCCTGCTACCACTACTGTTACATAACCACCGTGCATAAATTTCACCAGGTTAGCAAAGAGGAAAGAAAATTCTATGGAGAAATAAACCACCAGGTAGAGCAGGATCCACCCTACCCATACCCTTCGGGTATATAGATAAAAAGCAAACAGACAGGAAGTCATGAGCATACAAATGGTAATAGAAAGGCCGTAGGCAGCCTCCATATGCGACGATTCCTGGAAGAGGAGTACGATGGCCGTGCATCCTACAAATAACATGGTGTTGATGCCGGGAATATATAACTGACCCCGCATTTCAGTAGGGTAATTCACCCGCATCTTAGGCCAGAGGTTGAGCCGCATGGCTTCTGCAATCAGGGTAAATGATCCGGAGATCAATGCCTGGCTGGCAATGATAGATGCCATCGTGGCTATTAATACACCAAAGATGACGAACCACTCCGGCATAATGGTAAAGAACGGATTCTGGTCTTTTGGAAGAATCTGTCCTTTTTGGGTAAGTAACCAGGCGCCCTGTCCGAGATAATTCAAAACAAGACAAGATTTAACGAAGATCCAGGAAACCCGGATATTGCCTCTGCCACAGTGGCCAAGGTCAGAATATAGTGCCTCCGCTCCCGTTGTACAGAGAAATACGGCGCCCAGGATTAAAAAGCCTTTAGGGTAGGTTGTCAGCAGTTCTATGGCATAATGGGGGCTGAATGCCTTGAATATGCTGATATCGTCGGCAATGTGCGAAATACCGAGAATACCAAGCATAGAGAACCAGAGTACCATGATAGGGCCAAACATACGGCCGATAGACACCGTACCGAATTGCTGCATGATAAAGAGGCCACTGATAATCGTAAGAACGATTTTTACAATGGTTATCTGGCTGAGATCTTTAAAAACTTCCAGGGTACGAAGCCCTTCAATGGCGGAAGTAACGGTAATGGGAGGAGTAATGATGCCGTCTGCCAGCAGAGCAGCGCCGCCGATCATACCGAATATAACGGTCCATCTGGCGTGGCGGCGAACGAGCGCATAGAGGGAGAAGATACCACCTTCTCCTTTATTATCTGCCCGTAAGGTCAGAATTACATACTTAACCGTGGTTTGTAGGGTAAGTGTCCATATAATACAGGAGATACCGCCGATAACGAGTAGGTCACTGATGGGGTTTCCGCCTACAATGGCTTTGAAAACGTAGAGCGGAGAAGTTCCGATATCGCCGTAAATAATACCCAGGGCTACAACTAAACCTGCCAGGGATACCCTGTTAATGTTTATTCGCACGTTAAAGTAATTGATTAAAAAGCCTCCAAAATTAGGGGTAAATATTGAGAACAACAATAAATCATATAACAGCCATTTTCGTTGTTGTCAATAAAAAAAGCCCTCTCCCGGCTAAGCGCGGGAGAGGGCCAGAATTATCATCTCAATGAGGGATACTTATTAGTTAGCAGGAGCTAAGTCAACAGTACCAGACTCACCAGGAGTATTTTGTTTGATGAAACGACCGCGATCGATTCCTTGTTTGTCGGCCAGGTAGTCGATAACTGAATCAACACGACGGCTGCTCAGATCAACACCACCTTTTTTACCTTTAGCACCTGCGTGACCGGTAACCAGTACGTTGCAGGAAGGATTGGTTTTCAGGGTAGCAGCAACACTTGACAGGATAGCTTCCTGATCTTTTGAAATTTTAGTGGAGCTACCTTTGAAAGATACGCTTGGCAGAACCAGGGTAGCACAAGAAGCTTGTACACGGTCCTTGCAGCATTCAGGATCCGGGCATTTACCAACACCATCAGCATCAACTGGCTGGCAATAAGTAGGCGTGATCAGCTGTTTGTCTTTGTAGTCAGGAACACCATCGCCATCAGTATCTTTAGCTACACCATGAACATCAACAGGAGCACCTGCTGGTGTGTTAGGCTCGCGATCGAACTGGTCAGTAACGCCATCACCGTCAGCATCAGGCAGAACAGGAGTAGGCAGTTTCATGTGACGTGGGTTGCTCAGCTCGCTGTAAGCATATTCCAGTGGGTTGATCCACCATAATGGCTGTACGCGTTTAGCTGGGTTACCCAGGTTGAAGTTCAGACGAACACTGGTGTAAGAATAGAAGTCTTTGCTAGCACCGCCGGGACCAGCAAGGCCGTCCAGGTATGCGTCGAAAGGCATAGTAACTTTTTCTTCAATACCGATGTTGAAACGTTTTGACACTTTGAATGCAACGCCGGTACCCAGATCCAGTGCGTGACGGAGCAGCTGGTTGTCGTTGTTACGACCGATAGCAATTCTGTTACCCTGAGAAGGAGCATTCTGTTCGTACTTCTTGTCTCTCAGATTGTTCAGTTGTTTTCTGATGTCACTACGTTTAGCACCAAAATTGATGGAGCTGTAGTCATAACCGTTACCGCTAGCATTTAACGCATCAACGTCAACGTCAGCCATTACGATAGAATAACCACCCAGTAAGTACCAGTTAACTTTAGGTTCTGCTCTGTAGAACAGGATGTTGCTTAAAGATGCGATTACATCCAAAGACAACTGGTGGTTCTGAGATTTGTAATTAGGTACAATCATACCACCATTGAGTGCTGCAGTCTTAGCCCATGGGTTAATCCCACCTACTAATCCTGGACTAGGGCGTTTTTTGTAGTCCTGACCTTTATCAATGGAACCGATGTATTCAGCTCTTAATGAAAAAGTGTGTCCCAGTGCTTTTCTCAGGGAGATACCGCCACCAAAACCTGGTTGAGCCGGAACAGTTCCGCTGATCACATGTAAACCGCCGCTGAAACCGAGTTCCCACTGATCCCTAGGTTTAGCAGGGAAATTCGACTGGTGGTTCAGGAAGTTATTTTGTTGTACCAACCGCTTGCCTGACACTTTGGATGAATCCAGCGCATCATAGCCGGTGGGTTGAACCTGTGCAAAACCAGAAGATGCTGCTAGTAAACTCACAGCGCCTGCCAGTAATAAGTACTTTTTGCTTGCCATAATTGTGTTTTTATTTAAAAACTGTTAAAAATTTACTAATAACCCGTTTTTTACCTAGCAAAGGTAAATATCATAAATGAATATACAAATTTTTCTTGCAATATTATTTTCATTGATAAGTCCTTCAATATGAAAGCTTAACTGAAAGTATTTATATACCTTATTTACCGGTTACGTTAAGGGTTTCTATAAGTCCTGTTAAAGGATCCTTTAAATCCTGTTAAGAGAATGTTATACTCTCTATACAAATTAAAGGCCAAAATGTTAAAATATGCCATTTATACCCTAGCTTAGCAAACCTTTTTATTTAATACATGGACGATATAAAGCACCTGATAGGTAAGGAATTACAGGATTTTGAAAATAAGTTTGCGGATTCAGTAAAAAGTCATGTACCGCTGCTCGACCGGATCATGCATTACATCGTGAAGCGTAAGGGAAAGCAGATAAGACCCATGTTTGTTTTATTGTCCGCCAGACTTTTCAGCGAAGAAATCCAGGAAAGCACCTACCGTGCCGCCGCATTGGTAGAATTACTACATACTGCCACCCTGGTGCACGACGATGTGGTGGATGACGCCAATCAACGCCGTGGCCTCTTTTCCATCAATGCCCTGTGGAAGAACAAGATAGCTGTACTCGTAGGTGATTATTTACTATCTAAAGGTCTGTTGCTGTCCCTTAACAATAATGACTTCCGATCTTTACAGATATTATCCGAAGCCGTAAAGGAAATGAGTGAAGGAGAACTGATGCAGATTGAAAAAACCCGTAAACTGAATATCACGGAAGCCGTTTACTTTGAGATCATTCGCCGCAAAACCGCATCACTGCTGGCTTCCGCCTGCGCTGCCGGCGCATGGAGCGCCAGCAACGACGAAAACTCCACCGAACAAATGCGCCTTTTTGGCGAAAAAGTAGGGGTGGCCTTCCAGATTAAAGATGACCTTTTCGATTATGGGGCTGCCAAAATTGGTAAACCGACAGGAATTGACATCCGGGAAAAAAAGATGACACTACCGCTTATTTACACCCTGGAACATGCCACACCCGAAATCCGTAGAAAAATCATCAACATAGTAAAAAATCATAATACTGATAAGGACCGTGTAGAAGAAGTCATTCAATTAGTGAAATCCTCCGGAGGAATTGATTACACCAAACAAAAAATGTTAGCATACCGCGACGAAGCACTTACCATCTTACACCGCTTCCCGGAAAATGAGATCAGAAACGGATTGGAATCACTGGTCCGATTTACTACAGACAGGACGTTTTAAAAAGAAAAAAATGTAAAATGTAAAATAATAAATGTAAAATGTAAAAGTAAAATGCAGCAGCAACGCAAAACTACCTTTACATTTTACGCTTATCATTTTACATTTTTAATCTGTTTCTCCTTACCTGAAAAAATATAATGCAAAAACGCTGGACAGTAAAAGCACATCAACCGAATCAGGAAAAATTACTTCAGTCGTCCCTCCGCATACACCCTTTGTTATGCAGACTGCTGGTGCAACGTAGTATACAAACCTTTGAGGGTGCCCGGCAGTTTTTTCGCCCTACCCTGGCCGATTTACATGATCCATGGCTAATGAAAGACATGGACAAGGCTATTTCCCGTATTGAACTGGCTTTATTCCGGCATGAAAAAATACTGATATATGGTGATTATGATGTAGATGGCACAACGGCAGTAGCTACTGTGTACGCTTTTCTACATAACTTCTACACCAACATCGAATTCTATATTCCCCATCGCTACCGGGAAGGATACGGGATCTCTATACAAGGCATTGATTATGCCAGGGATCACGATTTCAGCCTGGTTATTGCACTGGACTGCGGCATAAAATCAATCGATCATATTGCCCGCGCAAAAGAACTGGGCATAGATTTCATTATCTGCGATCATCACCTCCCCGATGCCATACTGCCACCGGCTGTAGCCATCCTGAACCCAAAACAATATGACTGCCCCTACCCCTACAAGGAACTAAGCGGCTGCGGTATTGGCTATAAGCTGATCTGCGCCTTTGCACAAAAGAGAGGCATCCCCGCAACTGCAGCCAATAAATACCTCGATCTGGTAGCTACCAGTATCGCTGCGGATATTGTACCCATGACAGGGGAAAACAGGATACTGGCTTTCCACGGACTTATAAAAGTAAATGACGACCCTTTACCGGGCATCAAAGCACTGATCACACTCAGCGCCCTGAAAGAAAGGCTCACCATCGCCAACCTCGTATTTGTGATTGCGCCCCGTGTAAATGCGGCCGGCCGCATGGATGATGCCAGAAAAGCAGTAAATCTCTTTATTGAAAATGACCTGGAAAAAGCAGCGGCCATCGCCGAAGTGTTGCATGCAGATAATTTTGACCGCAAAGAAATAGACAGTACCATTACCCAGGAAGCCATCCTGCTGCTGCAAAATGACGCAGCCATCGGTGAGAAAAAATCTACAGTATTGTACCAGGCCCACTGGCATAAAGGCGTAGTGGGAATTGTTGCTTCCAGATTAATAGATAAACATTATTATCGTCCTACTATTATTCTTACGCAGTCAAACGATAAGGTGGCGGGATCTGCACGTTCTGTGATGGGTTTCAATGTATATGAAGCCATTCATCAGTGCAGGGATCTGCTGGAAAACTATGGCGGACACTTCTATGCTGCCGGTATGACACTCAAAACAGAAAATGTAAAGGCCTTCCAGGAAAGATTTGAAGAAGTGGTTGCCAACTCTATTCTCCCCGATCAACTCATCCCGGAAATAGTGATTGACTCCGAAATTTACTTCTCTGATATTACCCCTGCTTTTTATAATATCCTGAAACAATTTGAACCATTGGGACCGGATAACCTCCGCCCCGTCTTCCTCGCCAGAAACCTCACTGACACCGGCTATTCAAAACTTGTAAAGGATGATCATATCAAGTTTTCGGTTAAACAAGGCCGGTCGGGTCCAACCATGTCCGGTATCGGTTTTTATATGGCAGAGAAATTCCCCATCATCGCCAGTAAAAAGCCATTTGATATCGTTTTTAATCTCGATGAAAACGAGTGGAACGGTCAAACCACCCTGCAAATGAAAGTGATTGATATAAGAGCAAATAGCAACTAGTTTTCAGTCGCTGACCAAAAACCAATTGCTATTTACGAATATTGTTATTTGTTTATTTTGTTATTTACTTATGCTGTTGCAATAACCAGGTATACAGTTCCGGGGTAGCATAAGCCCTTGTCCATGAATCATGACCACCATCAGGATATTCTGTATATTTTACATTGCCTCCGATTGCTTTCAGTGCATTCACCATATCACGTGAACCATTTACGCTTACGGTACCATCATTTGCAGAATGGAAAGCCCATACCGGTGTATTCTTTATCTTGCTAACCTGTTTCACATCTCCGTTGCCGGCAATCGGGATAATAGCTGCAAAATGTTCCGGATGCGCTTCTGCCCAGGACCATGTCAGCATTCCGCCCATACTTAAACCAGTAAGATATACCCTGCTTGGATCAATACGATACTTAGCCATGATGGCTTTGTAAAACACTTCCAGTGCATCGGCATTCCACCAGTTGCTGCGGCATTGCGGCGCTACCATAATAAACGGTTTACCCTTTACTACTTTTGGTAATCCAGTGTTTCTTACAACATTAATGTCAGAACCTATTTCCCCTACTCCATGCAGAGATATAACAATAGGCCATTTGTCCTGGTTCTCATTATATCCATCAGGGATATACAGGAGATAGTTGGTAATATTGGCCCCTCCCGAGTTAACATCCTGCACCGTGATTCCGTTCGTTTGCGACGGAAGGGTGTCTTTAACCGGTGGCGGCGTTGGCTTTGCCACGGTATCAATTGGTGTTGCCGGTGGGACAACAGGAATAAGTTCACCTGTTTTAGAACAGGAGAAAAGTGCTAGTGTGCTCAGCACAAAAACATGGCTAAAAAGTTTAATTGCTCTTTTTTTCATATAACTACTATAAACTAAAAAGTCCTCCAGCTTCATGCCGGAGGACAGGTTTCTCAATATTTTTCTCCTGCGTCTTGGTTAGAGTCCGCAGCTAGGGGGTGCTGCAAATAAAAACTAAAAAACAGGAAAAGGAAAATATTTTTTTATTGTGTAGTTACATTATTTTATTTTTTTCCTGCAGATAGCAATTCCACGCTTCTGTTTACAAATGCGGTAAGATCTGCACCTGTTAAAAGATTCTGCGATAATAATGCCAGATCCGCGAGATTCTTTATTTGCTTCTGTTGCAATCCGTTATCTTTTTCATCCAGGATCTGCAGGTACACAGGATGGTTCGCATTTACCGTCATGTTTATTTCATCAGGCATAGCTGCATACCAGTTCATTCCGCCACCGCCCATAGCTACCATATCTTTCATACGACGCATTAATTCAGGACGGGTAACGATCACTGGTTGCGCATCTGCACTCAATCCTTTCAACTCTACTTTTATATTGGGCTGCGTGATCTGTGTACCAAAAATTTCTTTCAATACACCTTCCTGCTCTGCTGATAATACGGTAGTGGCGTTTTCATCTTTATTAATCAGGTTATCAGCGATATCCGCATCCACGCGGGTAAATTGTGCCTTCTCCCACTTCACTTCTATATTGTTGATGAAAGCTGCATCTACCAGTGTTTCCATTTTCACCACAATGAAACCTTTACTTTTTGCAGCCTGTACATAGCTGTCCTGCTGCACCGGGTTGGTAGCATAAAGGATTACCAGCTTTTCTTCACTGTTGGTTTGCAATGGAGCCGCGGCGGCGCGGTATTCTTCCTGGGTATAGAATTTACCACCATCCACATCTTCCAGCAACAGGAACTTATTCGCCTTGTCCATGAACTTGTCGTCTGTCATCATGCCGTACTTCACGAACAATCCGATGGATTCCCATTTCTCTTCAAATTCTTTGCGGTCATTGCGGAATATTTCGTCCAGTTTGTCTGCCACCTTTTTCGTGATATGGGCGTTGATCTTCTTCACATTAGGATCACCCTGTAAATAGCTGCGGCTCACGTTCAGCGGAATATCCGGACTATCAATCACGCCATGCAGTAACATCAGAAATTCCGGTACGATATCTTTTACTTCGTCCGTTACATATACCTGGTTGGAATACAGGTTGATTTTATCTTTCTGTATTTCATGACTCTTGCTGATCTTGGGGAAATAAAGAATACCGGTGAGACTGAACGGATAATCCACATTGAGATGTATCCAGAACAACGGCGCTTCTGCAAACGGATATAATTCTTTATAAAAATTCTGATAATCTTCTGTTGTCAGTTCGCTGGGCTTTTTAGTCCAGGCCGGGTTGGTATTGTTAATCTGCTGATCTTCAAATTTTACGGGTACCGGCAGGAACTTACAGAATTTTTCCAGGATGGTACGTATGCGGCCTTCGTCCAGGAACTCTTCACTTTCTTCATTGATATGCATCACGATTTCAGTGCCTCTTTCTTCCTTGGTTACCTCTTCCAGCTGGTATTCGGGGCTTCCATCGCATTCCCAGCGAACAGCGGTTGCATCTTCTTTCCAGGACTTCGAAAATATTTCCACTTCACTGCTCACCATAAATGATGAATAGAAACCAAGCCCGAAGTGCCCGATTATATTGGTGCCGTTTTCCTGTCCTTTATATTTTTTCAGAAACTCTTCCGCACCTGAAAATGCAACCTGGTTAATGTATTTGTCAACTTCTTCCGCCGTCATTCCTACACCATGATCGGCAATGGTGATCGTCTTTTTCTCTTTATCCAGTCTTACTTCAATATCAATATTGCCCAGTTCTCCTTTGTACTCACCTACACTGGCCAATGTTTTCAGTTTCTGCGTAGCATCTACTGCGTTGCTTACCAGTTCACGGATAAAAATTTCATGGTCTGAATAAAGGAATTTCTTGATGATTGGAAAGATATTTTCCGTTTGAACACGTATTGCGCCTTTTTGCATTGGTTATCTGATTTTTTTATGTTTTTTTTCAAAGTGTGTGCCAGCAGGGTTTAGCTGACAAGATGACAAGCCATCATCTCTAAAAATATAGCATATAAAGTTATCACTCAAACAATTTAAATGACATTAAGTTAAAACACAATATCAACAACCCTGTTAAATTAACAAATAGTTCATATAAAACAGCTGGCGATCTGCTACAATTCAGTAGATTTATTTAACCAAAATACTGAACACCCCACCCATCTAAAACCATACTATGAAGAAAATCCTACTCTCCTTATCATTGCTATGTATTACAGGCTGGTACGAGGTTTCGGCGCAAACAAATCCTGCTGCCCGGCCACTGCCTTTTCAGCAGGACTTTGATGACCTGCCTGCAGCTGCCACTGCCTACCCGGATGGCTGGCAGGGCTGGTTGTTAGATGGCGCTCCTTCCGGCAATTTTAACACGTTGCCGCCGGCAGCAGATAAAGCGTTGATAGCCAATGGCAGCGCATCTTCCACGGGTAACGGCGTATACAACTATAGTGGCAAAACCGGATTCCTCAACAGTGGCAGCGCAGACAATGCACTGGTACTGGCGCTTAACACCAGCGGTCAACTGAATGTAACAATCAGCTATGATGTAATGACGATCAGGAATCCTTACGATAGTACCTCCAATACACGCATTAATGAAGTAATATTACAGTATCGTATAGGCGACACCGGTAGTTTCATAAATATCGGCGAAACAGCATATCAGAATAACCTGGTGAAGCAAACCGGTTCCGGTATCACTTTACCACAAAACACGGTTAACAAATCAACGATGCTGCCATCAGATTGCAACAACCAGTTGCTGGTGCAACTCCGGTGGGTAAACAGGCAAATCAGCGGTGCCGGCTCCAGACCCGGCTTTGCCATAGACAATGTAAAGGCCGCCGGTTCGGGAAAAGACAGCACCGCACCGGTTATCAGCAGCCTCGTTCCGGCCGCAGCAGCCACCGGTGTTTCTCCTGTAACACAGATCAGCGCCATCTTCAGCGAAAACATACAGGCAGGCAGTGGTCACATTATTCTGCACAACAGCAGCAACGGCGCAACGGATACGTTTGCCGTAAACAGCGCGGTAGTACAGATCAACAACAATATGCTTTCACTAAAAAAGATACTACAACCCCATCAACAGTACTTTATTACAGCCGATAGCGCCGTGGTGAAAGACTTCTCAGGTAATGATTTTGCGGGTATTGCAGACAGCTTGCAGTGGTATTTCAGCACCGGCAGCCAGGAGCTGAATGTGAACTTTAACGACTGCACACCCAATGGCAGCAGTGAATTGAGCGGCGGTTTTACACAATACAGCGTGAGCGGCTCACAACTATGGGGCTGCACTACCTTCGGACAAAATAACAGTAATGCCGTACAGATAAACGGTTTCAGTGGCGGCGCCGTTGAAAATGAGGATTGGCTCATCTCTCCTGCCTTTGATCTTACCGGCTTGCAGTTTCCGCTGTTGCACTTCAGCAGCAGAACCGCTTTCACGGGTCCGGCGCTGTCCCTGCGGGTATCCGATGACTATACCGGCGTAGGCGATCCCCGCCTGGCTACCTGGCATACCATCAATGGCCGCTTCCCGGATGCAGCCAGCGATATATGGACAACCACGGATCAGGTCAACCTCGCAGCGTTTAAACAGGCTAATGTGTACATCGCATTTGTGTATACCTCTTCGCCTGCCCAGCAAGCGGCAAGATGGACCATTGACGATTTCGGTATAACAGATACCACCGCAGCACCGGCGCCTTCACTAACCAGTAGTCCGGCAGCACTGGACTTTGACTATGTGAAAAACATGCAGCAATCAGCGCCACAGGGCATCCGTTTCTGGGGCAATGATTTCACCGGCGACCTGCACATCACCGCCCCGGCGGGTTTCCTCCTGTCGCGTGATAGCAGCAGTTATGGCAGTAACGTAAGTTTCTCCCTGGCAGAAATAAATGAAGGTCCGCAACAAGTATGGGTGAAATTTGCCCCCACAGCCGCAAACCAGGCTTACAACGGCGCCCTTGTCTTCAACGCTCCCGGCTTTGCAGACAGTCATATTATACTCTCCGGCACCTCTCTCCGTTCGCTGAAAGTTGTAAACTGGAATATAGAATGGTTTGGCAGTCCCGCGCAAAACCCCGCCAATGACAGCTTGCAGCAGGCCAACGTGACCACCATCCTGCAAACACTGGATGCCGATATTTTTGCACTGGCAGAAGTAGTGGACACCGCCCGGTTCCGCGCAGTGGTGAGTCAACTGCCCGGCTACAGTTATGTGATGTCAGACTTCGGCTCCTATGCCGATAGCTTAACAGATGCGGACTACGTGAGTGCACAGAAGCTGGCCTTTGTATACAAAACATCGGTGATCCGTAAAATCCGCACCTATGGCGTACTACGGCAGGGAGGTAGTACTACCTCCTATTACAACTGGTCGTCCGGAAGGTTCCCTTACCTGCTGGAAGCCACGGCACGGCTGAACAACGACTCCGCCCGGATTCAGTTTGTATTGCTGCATGCCAAGGCCAACACGGGTACCAAACCGGAAAAGATCACGTCATGGAACCGGCGTAAAGATGGTTTGAAAGAGCTGAAAGACTCGCTGGATCTGCAATACCCATACAGTAATATTATTATGTTGGGCGATTTTAACGATGATCTCTCGAAAACCATTACCACAGAACTGGCGCCCGATACTACGACCTCCTACATAGATTTTATGAACGACAGTACGGATTACAGACCATTAACACTGCCACTGAGCCTGGCCGGTCAAAGATCTACCGCCAGTTATGCTTCTGTAATAGATAATGTGATCGCATCCAACGAAGTGGGCGTGGCTTACGTGCCGGCATCTGCGCGGATACAAACGCAGGTGGAAAGGCTGGTGAGCAGCTACAGCAGCACTACTACAGACCATTACCCGGTGATGAGCCGTTACAACCTGTCAGTCCTGAGCACCCCCTTGCCCTTGTCAGGATTTGACGCCAAAGCCGATGGCGGCAAGGTGCAGCTGACATGGCATACCCCTTATGAAATTAACAGCGCCTCTTTTGTGATAGAGCGTTCCCGTAATTTCCGGACTTTTGAGGCGGTGGACACCATACCTGCCCATGGCAGCACCAGTGAGGCTTCCAGCTATATGGCGTATGATGAGCGGCCGTGGCCGGGATTTGCACAATATCGCCTGAAGCTAACGGCGCTGGATGGCGGTATTAAATACAGTGCAGTAAAAACGGTGCTTTTAACGGATAAAGACTATTGGCTGAAGCTACTCTGGACGATACTGGGGCATCAGCTGCAGTTTTGGGTGGATTGGGCCAGGAGTGGGCCTGCCAGTGTACAGTTAATAGATGTACAGGGACGGATCCGTTACCAGGGTAAAACAGATCTGATCAAGGGAAGGAACTACAAAACATTAGATATTAACAACCTGCCGATGGGTATTTATTTCCTGAGAGTGCAGTCCGGCGATCAGGTACGGGTTAGCAAAGTGCTTATTAATCATTAAAACTGTCTGAAAATGTTGATAATATATCACTGATAATCAATATGATATATATCATCAGCTAGAAAAGACGAGATATTTAAGGTTTTATGGGTATTGGGAAGTGGAAATTGGGAATAGTTCTGTATCTTTGCGATCCAATTTTTTTTAATTAAAACCATTTAAAACAGGGAATTTATGAACTACGAATTGATGGTGATCTTTACCCCTGTGCTTTCTGAGGATGACTACAAAGCCGCTCAGAAGAAATTCGCCGATATCATTAAAGATAACGGTGGAGAAATCACGCACGAAAATCCCTGGGGATTAAGATCACTGGCGTATCCGATCCGGAAAAAGACTACAGGAATGTATGTTGTTCTGGAGTACAATGCGCCATCCGACCTCAATGAGAAGCTGAAAATCCAGCTGAACCGCGATGAAAACGTATTACGCCACATGGTAACTGCTCTCGACAAGCATGCTGTAGCGTATAACGGTCGCAAGAAACACGGTGTAAACGCTGAATCTAAAACCACTGAAGCTTAAAATTATGGCAGTTAAACCAAAAAAACAGGAAATTAAGTACTTAACAGCCGTAAAAACTGAGAAACGTCAGAAGAAATACTGTCGTTTCAAGAAAATGGGCATCAGGTACATAGATTACAAAGACGGTGAGTTTTTGAAGAAATTTCTGAACGATCAGGGTAAAATGTTACCCCGTCGTATCACAGGCAACTCCCTGAAATTTCAGCGTAAAGTAGCCCAGGCTATTAAGAAAGCTCGTCAAATGGCTTTATTGCCTTATGTTACTGACCTTTTAAAGTAAGAAGTTATGCAAATTATCTTAATACAAGACGTAGATAACCTGGGTCAAAAGAATGAACTGGTTAACGTAAAAAATGGTTACGCCAGGAACTTTCTGATTCCCCAGAAAGTTGCAGTAGAAGCTAGCCCTTCCAACATGAAGCAACTGCAGGAACGCCTGAAAGTGCAGAAAGTAAGAGAAGAAAAACTGCTGGCTGAAATTGCGAAAGTAGTGGAAGTGCTGAGTGCATCTCCTGTTAGAATTGGCGCTAAAACCGGTACTTCCGGTAAGATCTTCGGTAGCGTAACTGGTGTTCAGATTGCCCGTGCAATTAAAGAACAGAAAGGTTACGAAATTGACCGTCGCCGTATTCACATCCTTGATGATGTTAAAGAATTAGGTACTTACAGAGCTCGCCTGGATTTCGGTAAAGGCAACGAAACCGAACTGCAGTTTGAAGTAGTAGCTGAATAATATTTCAACGTTGTTGAATAAAAGAATTTCCCGGGCTGATTCAGTCCGGGATTTTTTTTGAAAAAAAACCGGGCGTTTAGAAGCTGTTAACAAAAGCCATTTTTTACGTAGTTATTTTTGGGGTATATTTGTAATGTAACACAATGAAACCACAAGAAAACATATCAAAGCCTGATCCTAAAATCGTCGCGATTCTGAAGAAGATGATAGAGGATAAGAAATTGATTCATGATTACATTACGAACGGTCGTGATTTATCTGAATTAAAATCTAAAGGCATTAAGTTTGTTCAACCTCTATAAACTTTCTGAGCTAAAAAGCGGATTTTATGAATTCACAACGGAGCAAAACGTTGTGTATGCTGTCTATTTTGGAGATGGGCAAAGCTATTTTCATGATTATCCCGAATTCTCCGGAGAAGTACTCACTTTCGGGTTCGATAGAATCACGGAAACCGGAAAACCCAGGCTGGATATAAATGTAAGATTTACTATCACCTGGCTTATCATTCATTACCTGCAAAACAATCAGGACAAAATACTATTTTTTGTTTGTGACAGTGCCGACAGCAGAGGAGCAGGTAGAAAGAAAATATTTGAACAATGGTACAGGCATCTCAAAGTTGATTATATAGAAATGCACAACGAATCCATTTATACCGGGGATATGGACATCCATTGTTCTATCCTGCTCCACTCCCATAACAGCATGAAGGAGTACATCATTTCCTCCTTCCGGGACCTCAGCCATGCTACTACACAAAAACTCAAATCTTATTAGTATTTTCATACTCATATTATACCGCCGTATGAAAAAATATTTTTATTGTTTGCTGATACCTGTACTCATCACCGCATGCAGTACCAATAAAAACAAACAGGCCGGGCCCCTGCGTTTAACGACCATCACCATACATGGTGATACGATTCCGCAATACACTTTCCGGTACGATAGCGACGGACATCTCGTAGAACTGGTAAAACACAACCAGGAAAATGATACAAACACCACCACTTTCACCTACGACAGCTCCAACCGTATTACAGGTATGGTAGCCACTCACCAGGATAACAGGCGTCAACAGATACAGCAACGTGCCACCGTAAAAACATGGGATAAACACGGCAATGTTGAAGAAGTACAATATTATGATGGCACCGACAAACCCGTAAGGACAGCTAAGATCAGCTGGCAGAAAGGATTACCGGTAGCTATGAAGTACTCTGATTCCACACAGGCCATCAGTTGGGATTATACAGATGGAAATCCCAATTGGAAAAACCTCTGTACTGACTCTGTAACCGGCGGAAATAAAGATACCAGCATCTTTGTACGCAGCGCCAATTATGAATGGGATACTTCTACCAACCCCTTACGCCCGCTTGTCAACCAACTCCTGTTGGGCCCAGGAATTTCTCCGGTACCCGTTGCTGGCCCCTTTGCCGATATTACTTACATGTTGCTGCACATCAGTGCCAATAATCCTACCCTCATTAAAGTAGCCGAAAAGGAAAAATCGGTGTACAAACAATATGCACAGGAATACCAGCGACAAACAACCATCCAGTTCTTTTATGCATATAACAGAAATGGTTATCCCGAAAATGCAAGGGTACACCTGCATACAGAAGGATATACGAAGTTGGGGACGGATACACAGCTCACACTCGATTACTTATACCAATAACACAACGCCCCTTTCGCTTTCAGGAATAATCCGTAACTTTTAGTGAATGGATTTCAGTGCCCGACTCAAAACAATGCCCATAACTCTCCTGCTGATTGGGATGAATGTGATCGTATTCCTGCTCACTACATTAACGGGTATGGATATATGGTGGGGAAACGGCGAACAATTGCTCCACTGGGGGGCCAACTATTGGCCGCTTACCATGCATAGCCAGTACTGGCGCCTGCTTACCAGTATGTTCCTGCATGCAGGATTATGGCACCTCTTTACCAATATGCTGGGGTTATTTATAGTCGGCATGTTCTTGGAACCGGTGCTGCGCCGATATAGATTTGTAATTACCTATCTATTGACGGGTATCCTGGCAGATTATGCCAGCATCTGGTATCATAAAAGTGCAGTGGGCGTAGGCGCATCCGGCGCTATTTTCGGGCTCTATGGCGTGTTTCTCGCATTATTAACCACCTCTCTTTTCCGGCCTTCCGCACGTAAAACCCTCCTGGTTAGTATCAGCCTGTTCGTGGCATTGAATTTTGTAGCTGCCCTCTTTGCGGTAGGAATAGACAATGCTGCACATCTCACCGGATTTCTGAGCGGCATCGTAGCCGGATATATTCTCTTCTTCACTCTCACCAAAGCAGATGGGGCCAGGCTACCAGGGTAATCATCTCCCCATATCATTATTACTTACATTTTTGGCCCTAAATATCATTATACAATGATGAAAAACTATTGCCGGATGATGCAGCGCCAATGGATTGTTTATGGCTATTTAGTATATTTAGATAGCAGTAAACTAACATAAATCCACACCACATATGAAAAAACTGATCGTATCTCTGTTGCTATTATCAGCCATTTGTTCCGTGGTATATGCTGCGAAGATCAGCACGGAATGGCAGGCTCCTACCATGAACATAGAAGGCACCGCTAATTCCATTCTCAGCAAACTGGATAAATCACTTTTTCTGACAGACAAACAAAAACCAAAACTGCTCCCCATCATTAGCCGTTACCTCCAACAAAAAATAGCCCTCCAGCCATTACAACACAGCAATGAAACCGCCTATAAAACCAAGGTAAACAGCATGCAACACGGGCTACAGACAAAACTAAAAGCACTGCTCACCCCCACACAATACACGGAGTTCATGGGATTAAAGCCCAAAACATACGATGAAACCAACGTGTTATCGCAATTGTATTATTAGACCAGGATTAAAGGATAATAGGATTTTTAGGATGGGCGTTATATAATGATCGCGAAGATTATTCGCTAATATCACATATATAACGCCCATCCTAAAAATCCTATTATTCTTTAATCCTGGTTAAATACTAAGTTGTCTGTCCCTCGCTACAATCCGCCAGGTGCCGATGCAGGAATTATTTTCAGCCACATACGCCCTTTCATATAAGGCTACTGTCGGACAAATATGCAGCGGTACCCCATAGAACACAGTGCCTACAGGATATTGCGAAGCGTCTGTTACTTCCACCACCAGGTGTTCTTCACTTTGCGATACTGGTTGCGCCGCTGGTACATTCAGAAAATATACACGCGGTTGCGGGCTCTCGGCAGCGATGGATTTATGTCCAAGGTCAAGGCATAAGTGGTGTTCATCAATAACAGAAATCACTCTCGTAATAACTACGGCGGCCCAGTTAAAGGGTTGTTCCGGTAGGTTGTTGGCATATCCCCAGTCCCAGAATACGAATGTGCCGGGGCTGCACTGAATGCCTGCCCGCTGCGCATGTATAGGAAATGTAGGTGAGCCTCCTGCAATGATCTGCGGTTGTGGCAGGCCACTGTCAAGAATAGCACGGGACAATTCCGCTACAGGTGCGTATGCTTCGTCGCAATGTTGTTTTCGTATAGCCATATCCGTTTCATGCAGATGGCCATCGTATGCATGCAGTCCGGCCGGTGTAATACCCGGTAAGGTGTGCAGGTATTGATACAATGCCAGTGCATCCTTTCCCGGTTTGATACCGGTGCGGTTCATGCCTACATTCAGGTCTATGTAAACAGGCAGCCGACGGGACTGTGCTGCAAACACTTTACTGATAGCCTCCGCAGTGGTGCGGTTATCTACCAGGCAGGAAAAAGCAGTACCCGGATATTTTTGTACCAACTCCAGCAAACGCACCACCTTGGGGCCTACGGGTTGATACGCCAGCAATACATCTGCCGCTGCCAACATCCCCAGCATTTCAGCCTCCGCAATGGTGGCACATTTGAAACGTTGAATACCTGCATCCTGCATCATTTTCACTACTTCCGCAGTCTTATTCGTTTTTACGTGGGGGCGTAACCGTTGTACATCATCTATCATCGTCGTTAAAAGACGGATGTTTTCTGCTACCCTGTCCTTATACATAACAATAGCCGGAGAATCAATCTGGTCTATGTTTGTAAGCTGATACCACTCCATGCTGTTTTGTATTTTTATGATGGAAGATGGATAATTACGCCAGTTCAAACAAGGCTTCTATTTCTACCGGGATATTATCCGGCAAAGAACCAAAACCCACTGCACTGCGCACGCCTATTCCATTCTCTTCTCCCCATACCTGGGCAAACAGCTCGCTGCAACCATTGATAATATACGGATGACGTTCAAACTCAGGAACACAGTTTACCATGCCCAATACTTTGATCACACGTTTTATTTTATCCAGGCTACCGAGGTTGGCTACCAACGTAGACAGGATGGTCAGGCCCACCTGACGGGCGGCCAGCTTGCCTTCCTCCATGGACAGTTCCCTTCCTATACGGCCGATGATCAGACTTTTATCATCCTGCACAGGGCCATGACCCGATGCATACACATGTTTGCCGTCTATCAGCACCGGCTTGTATACGCCTGATGGAGCGGGTGCTGGTGGCAGCTTCAGCCCTAAAGCCTGGAATCTTTCTGTTGGTGTCATATTATTCGTTTATATGTTTACGTTATACAATCATACTTAAAAGTAAAGTACCTGCCAGCCCCGTTACAGAAACGATGGTTTCCATTACCGACCAGGTTTTGATGGTGTCTTTCACCGACAAGTTAAAATATTCCTTGAACATCCAGAAACCGCCGTCATTCACGTGCGAAAACATGAGACTGCCGGCACCGGTAGCCAGCACCATCAAATTGGGGTTTACACCGGAAGAAATAATCATGGGCGCCACAATTCCTGCGGTAGTAAGACCCGCTACCGTAGCGGAACCAATACATACCCGGATGATTGCCGCTATGCCCCAGGCCAGCAACAACGGATGCAGGTGCATATTCTGTAAAGTAACGGCTATATAATCACTTACCTTACTGTCGTGCAACAGTTGTGTCAATGCACCGGAGCCACCTATCACCAGGATGATCACGGCAACATCGCGTACCGCATCATCCATGATCCCCATTACTTTTTTCACCGGCATCTTTCTTCTCAGGCCCAACAGGTACATCCCGTTTAATACCGCCAGCAGCATCACGATCAACGGATCGCCCAGCCAGTTGGCAATACTATAAAAAATACTGGCTTCCGGAATAAGCATTTTAGCAATAGCAGTGAATGCCAGCAACAATACAGGCAACAATGCCGCAAAAAGACTTACACCCATGCCCGGCAACTGATCTTCCGGCATGGGTTCCACCACAAACATTTTTGACGGTGAAGTATTATAATGTTTGAGAAAACGTGAAAACACAGGCCCCGCCAGGATAATCGCCGGAACAGCAACGATAAAACCATACAGCAACGTGAGCCCCATACTGGCATGAAACTGTTGCACCAGTGCTGTAGGCGAAGGATGTGGCGGCAAATAACCATGTGTTACGGATAAAGATGCCAGCATAGGAATACCGAGATATACCACCGGCAGCTTGGTTTGTGCAGCCACCGTAAAGATCAGCGGTACCATCAATACAAAACCGATGTTGTAAAACAACGGAATACCTACAATAAAACCTGTCAACATTAATGACCACTGAATATAACGCGGCCCAAACATATTCATGAGCACACCCGCAATCTTCTGTCCCGCACCGCTTTCTGCCACTAACTTTCCCAGCATACTGCCAAAAACGATGACCACAATAAGCGACCCCAGTATTTTACCGATACCGGTGGTGATGGATTGCGTAATATCCATGATATTCATGCGCAACGCAAGGCCCATGAGCAATGACACAATCAGGAAAGACAGGAAAGTATTCAGGCGGCACCAGGTAACCAATATTACCAATAACAGAATAGCCGCAATAACAATCAATAAGGGCATATAACTTGTCTTTTACATAACGATGGAAAAGAACAAGATAATAAATTGATTTTGGGATTTTATCATTTAGCGGTTTATTCGTACCGCAATGCGATGATAGGGTCGAGTTTAGATGCCTTATAGGCGGGGTAAATACCGGAGACTAAGCCAACAGCTGCGCAAAGACTTACGCCGATAAGAATCCATAGCCAGGGGATTATAAACGAGGATTTAAGCAATGCAGATACAATGTTGCCCAGTAACATTCCCATGAATACACCTATCAATCCGCCCATTACACTAATGATAATGGCTTCATACAGGAACTGGGTACGGATAGTATGGCTGGTGGCGCCTAATGCTTTGGTAACGCCTATTTCACGGGTTCGCTCCGCTACAGATACCAGCATAATATTCATCAGTCCGATAGCAGAACCAAAGAGTGTGATAAAGGCAATAGCGATGGCAAAAAGGTTTACTTTACTCAGGCTGGCAAACAACATTTCTGCGATGCTGTCACTTTTACTGATCACAAAATTATCTTCTTCATTAATAGCCAGTCCCCTGATAATACGGAAAGCGCCGGTGGCTTCTCCCTGTGCCGCATCCATCTGCTTGATATCTTTAACGGCCACACCTATCTGATAACTGGCATTGGGTCGGTCAAAGACCCGCCGGGTGTTATTCACGGTAGTGATCACCACATTGTCCGCACTCATAATGTTGCTGCTGCCTTTGGTAGCCAGCACCCCCACCACGCGGTAACGGATATCCCCTACCCGGATGGTATTATTGACGACATCTTTCAATTTCTTCCCGAATAGTTTTTCGGCCACATCCTTACCAAGTATAGCCACATTACGACCGGATTCCACATCAAGTGAATTGAAATTACGTCCCGCTGAAATCTCATAATTGGAAATATCCAGGTAGCTTTCATCTCCCCCGATCACCTGTACATTCGGATTGGTTTTCTTATCATCTTTATACACGGTAGCAATACCGGAGGCCCGGAAAGAAATGCTCACTGTAGCCGGGAACTTATAACGTTGTTTGAAAAGCAGGGCTTCCTGGTAACGAATGGGTTTATAACTATTGGATTTTTTTACTTTTTTGACATTCTTGTTCCCTTTGGATGCCTTCTCATTATCATCGCCTATATGCACCTGCATGTCCCTGTTGCGGAGGGAGAAACTATTGGCGCCCATACTGGCAAAGCTGG
This sequence comes from Chitinophaga sp. MM2321, assembly GCF_964033635.1. Classification (NCBI taxonomy): domain Bacteria; kingdom Pseudomonadati; phylum Bacteroidota; class Chitinophagia; order Chitinophagales; family Chitinophagaceae; genus Chitinophaga; species Chitinophaga sp. MM2321. The sequence continues at coordinate 353,282 of NZ_OZ035533.1, read as the reverse complement.
TATAGATGCTATTTTTCATGCTGTCTATCGCCGTAAGGATGCCCACCAGTACTGTGATCCCTACAGCAATGATAGCCACTGTAAGGCCCGTGCGCAGCCTGTTGCCACTCACAGAACGATATGCCAGGGAAAAGATATCCAGAGATTGCATACCAATAAAGTTAACATAATAAGTATTTGGGTATTTATTTATTTTTTGATTTATTTATTTTGTTTCAGCGGTATATCTTCCTTTGAAACAAAATAAATAAATCAAAAAATAAATAAATCTCTAAATATTATAAGTGGCCTATTAGTAAGTTAGGGAACAATCCAAGCACCAGCACGATAGCTACTGCCAGGATCAGCGCAGCTTTGAAGCCGCCGGAGATATTTTCAACTTCGGGATCACCTTGCTTGAAGTACATGGCGATGATCACGCGGAAATAGTAGTATACACTGATAGTAGCGCAGAGTACAGCTATAATCACCAGCCAGAGCAGGTTACCCTGCTGTATGGCGGCAGCCAGTACAAAATATTTGGCGAAGAAGCCGGCGGTAGCCGGAATACCTGCCAGTGAAAACAGGAAAATAGTTACTGCCAGCGCCACCAGTGGCTGTTTGCGGGCAAGACCATTAAATCCTTCAAAAGTGTAGTCTTTTAGTTTCATCAGCACGGCAAATACGCCGATAGTAGCCACACTGTAAGCAGCTGCGTACAGGATAATGCCCTGTGTTGCCATATTGTTCATCGCCACAACAGCAAACAGCATGAAGCCCGCCTGTGCAATACTGGAGTAAGCCAGCATACGTTTTACACTTTGCTGGAATACGGCGCTGAAATTACCCACAATCAGGGTAAGTGCTGTAATGATAGACAGGATCAGTGTCCAGTGTTCGCTGATAGCACCACCCGCAAAACTCACATGGAACATCCGCAGGAAAGCGATGAATCCACCTGCTTTCACGATGGTAGCCATAAAAGAGGTAAATACGGTGGGAGAACCATCGTATACATCTGGTGTCCAGAAATGGAAAGGAGCAGCAGATACTTTGAAAGAGAGCGCAAATACCATCAGGATGATACCGCATAACGACAACGGATGCACGGTTTCAGAGCCGAGTCCCAGTTCTGTTATATTGAAAGTACCGGCAGCACCATAAATAAGGGTAATACCCATCAGCATGATACCGGTAGAGAAAGCACCCATCAGGAAATATTTGAGGGATGCCTCATTGCTTTTCAGGCTTTTCCGGTCGCTACCCGCGAGGATATACTGCGGGATAGACATAATTTCTATCGCCAGGAACAACATCAGCAGGTTGCTGAAAGTGGAGGCCATCGAGATCCCTGCCAGGATAAAGAATATCAGGGCAAAATAGTCTGCCACATGCTCCCCTACTTTTTCAAATTCACTCCCCGACAACAGGAAATATACCAGGGTTAGTCCCAATGCTACTGCATTGAACAGCACGCTGAATTTGGTCACCTCAATCATGCCGTATACGGTATAGCCGCCTAGCTCCACGGATGGATACTGCGCCAGATTAGCAATAAATGCTATTATGATGGCCGCTATGGCAAAGAATTTAATATGCTGCTTATTGCGTACAAATAAACCAACAAACATCAGAACAACGCCCGATAAAGCAGTAGAAATTAGTGCATTCATATTTTTGCGTTACAAAACCCGTTTAAATTTTTCATTTGCATATTTTCAGATTTAGTTATTTAGATTCCGATACTAAATCCCAAAATAACTAAATAAACAAATCTCAAAATACTTTGCCTACCAGATCCAACATCAGTTTGGGATAAACGCCCAGCACCATGATCATGATCACAATCAGGCTTAATGCCAGGGTTTCACCCGGCTGTAAGTCTGTAGTGGTATCCGTTAATTCATTCTTCTCTCCGAAAATCACTTTCTGGATCATGTTCAGGGTATATATTGCTGCCAGGATGATGCCCAATCCCGCAAACGCCATAAACCAATGATTATACTGGAACAATCCGCTGAACATCAGGAACTCCCCGATAAAACCGTTGGTGAGTGGTAAACCGATATTAGCAAGACTGATAATAACGAGGAAGATAGCCATCCGTGGCGCTTTCTGCGCAATACCGCCCAACTGGTCCATATTCTTCACGCCCAGGCGGTTCTGTATAAATTCTATGATGATCCACAAACCAATGATGTTGATACCATGGTTAAACATCTGTACCATTACCCCCTGCATGCTTTGCTCATTATTGGCAAAAATCGCAGCGCACATCAACCCTACGTGGGCGATGGAAGAGTAAGCGACCAGTCGTTTCAGATCATTCTGTACCATGGCTATACACGAAGCATAGATGATACCGATAACAGACAGCACGATAGCCACATCAGACCACATGGCAGCGCCTTGCGGCAGCACCGGGATCAGCCAGCGGATCACGCCAAACAAACCCATCTTCACCATTACACCTGAAAGAATCATAGTGACCGGTGTAGAAGATTGTTCGTAAGTATCCGGCTGCCAGGTATGGAAAGGGAATACCGGCATCTTGATGGCAAAGGCCACAAAGAACAGCCAGAACAGCCATTTCTGGTCTTCTACATTCAATTGCAGGCTGGTAAAAGCTATCCAGCTGAAAGAATGATCAGGTGTCTGGAAATACAGGTAGATAATACCTACCAGCATCAACAATGAACCCAGGAATGTATAAATGAAGAATTTAAAGGTAACGGCTATACGTTTTTCACCTCCCCACAGTGAGCAGAGGAAATATACAGGTATCAGCGCCAGTTCCCAGAAGATGTAAAATTGCAGGGCATCAAAAGCGGTGAAAACACCGGTCATACCAGCCTGCGATAATAACATCAGGCCATAAAAGCCGTTGGAACTTTCGTAGTTGCGGTTATAGATAGTAAGAAAAACAAGGAGAAAAGCAATGGCCGTGAGTAAACACAGCATCATGCCCATTCCGTCAACCCCTACGCTGAACTGACTTCCCAGTTGCGGAACCCAGCTGGCAACAAAAGAAAGACTGTCAGGAGCCGTATGCAAACGGCATGCTGCTGCTATTGCTACCGCCACCGTTGCCAGGGACGAAATCATGCCCAGCACTTTAGGCCCGGACCCCTTCAGACCAAATGCAATAAGGCCCGCCAGGAGAGGAATCAATATTAATAAAACTGTCAACATAATTTATCTGCGCTTGTAACTTCCGCTATTGGTTTATAATAAGAATCCGATCACAAATAATAAGATCATACCGATCACCATGGCAAAGATGTAAAATCCTACCTGCCCATTCTGCACAAGGCGGATCTGCTGGCTGCCCCATTGTACACTGCGCCCTACTCCATTTACAAGCCGGTCTATCCCTGCTTTTTCAACGGTATCACGGAAGAAGCGGGAAAGCTCCTGCAGTGGTTTTACAATGATTGCATCATACAGTTCATCTATATACCATTTGTTTTCGAGCACTTTTGCCAGACCGGTATTCTCCTGACCCTTCTCTTCATAAGCGGCAAATTTCTGACGCGCCAGCAATATGAATACAATCACCAGCACACTACTCACACCCATCAGTAACCATTCTGTTGTGTGTGACAGGTGATGTTCCAATACAAAAGGAGCAGACGGCGCAAAGATCGGTGACAGGTATTCTGCCAGCGCATTCTTCACACCAAATACTTCGGGTAAACCAATATAACCACCAAAGATGGATAATACAGCCAGGATGATCAAAGGAATGGTCATCGTAGCAGGACTTTCATGCAGATGATGTTCCTGTTCATGGGTACCACGGAATTTACCGGAAAAAGTAATGTAGTATAAACGGAACATGTAAAAGGCGGTCATCAGTGCGCCCAGCAGTCCCAGTACATACAGTACAGGGTTGTTGGCGTAAGCATGCGCCAGTATTTCATCTTTGGAAAAGAAGCCGGAGAACCCCGGAATACCGGCAATAGCCAGGCATCCTACCAGGAATGTCCAGTGCGTGGAAGGCATGAACTTTTTCAGGCCACCCATCTTACGGATATCCTGTTCGCCACCCATGGCATGAATAACAGAACCGGAACCGAGGAACAATAAAGCTTTGAAGAAAGCGTGCGTCATGACGTGAAACACGGCGGCAGAGTAAGCACCTACACCCAGGGCGAGGAACATATAACCCAACTGGCTCACCGTAGAGTAAGCCAGCACTTTCTTGATATCATTTTGTTTCAGTGCAATAGAAGCCGCAAACAACGCAGTAGCCAGACCAATGATCGCAATCAGCGTCTGGATATGGGGCGCCAGCGTATAAAGCACGTTACTGCGGGCAATCATATAGATACCAGCGGTAACCATCGTAGCCGCGTGGATCAGTGCAGATACCGGCGTAGGACCCGCCATCGCATCAGGCAGCCAGGTATATAAAGGAATCTGTGCAGATTTACCCATCGCACCTACAAACAGCAGGATCGCTATGGCTATAATCGTTGGATTGTTGATACCCAGCGGCGCTGCTTTGGCAAATACTTCCGGAAAAGTAACCGTGCCGAATTGCAGGATCATAAAGAAGATCCCGATCAGGAAACCAAGATCGCCGATCCGGTTCATCACGAATGCTTTTTTAGCCGCGTTATTATAACTGTTATTTTTAAACCAGAAACCAATAAGCAGATAAGAACATAATCCTACCCCTTCCCATCCAATGAACATCATTACATAGTTGGCGCCTAACACCAGGATGAGCATGGAAAAAATGAAGAGATTGAGATAAGCGAAATATCTCGCAAAACTCTCATCGCTTTCATCATGCATATAAGAGGTGGAGTAAATATGGATCAGTGTACCTACGCCGGTGATTACCAGGAGAAATAAAACACTGAGCTGATCTATCTGAAATGCAAAGGGAATGTGTAGGGTGCCTACAGAAATGAAATCAAACAGGTGTACTACCTGTGCCTGAAATCCAGGTTCTTTTACCTGCAAAAATATCAATACGCTTACCACGAAGGAAGCCAACACGGTGCCGCTTCCAATAAATCCTACCAGGGACTTGGACAAAAATCTGCGCCCCAATCCATTTATCAGGAAACCCAATAACGGTAAAAATGGTACCAGCCAAACTAGATTAATCATTTATCAATTCTATTTACGACGTCGAAACAATTAATAATTAAGAAGAAAGAACTATTAATTCTTCAGCCTGTTAAGAATATTTATATCTACGGAGTGTGTATTTCTGTAGACCATTGTAATAATTGCCAGCCCCACTGCTACTTCTGCAGCTGCTACCACCATAATGAAGAATACAAACAATTGTGCCGACCCTGCATCTACTCTCCCGGCATCAGCCCACATCTTGGAAAATGCCACCATCAGCAGGTTTACCGCATTCAGCATCAGCTCTATGCACATAAATATGATGATCGCATTACGACGCATCAGCACACCCATCACACCTATGCAGAACAAGGCGATACTCAGGAATATGTAATATTGAACAGGCATAATAATTTTGAGATTTTTTGATTTTGAGATTTTATACCGAACCCCGTCTTAATCTTTTTTACCAATAACAACTGCACCTACCATTGCACTGAGAAACAGGATACTGCTCACCTCAAATGGTACTACATATTGTTTGAATAATGTTTGACCCAGATTTTTGATCAGTCCTACATCTGTCGCTTCAGGTCCTAATGCCGGCATACTCGCATCACGCAGGGCGGCTACCAATACCACCAGCAATGCACCGCCACTGATAGCGCCGGCATATTTCAACCAGTTACGCTTTTGTGGTTCCAGGTCAGCATTCATGTTCATCAACATCATCACATAAAGGAACAATACCATGATGGCGCCCGCATATACGATGATATGCACCACAGCCAGGAACTGGGCATTCAGCATAATATAATGCCCTGCTATGGTAAAGAAGGTTACGATCAGGCACAATACACTCGTCACGGGATTCTTGCTCAACACCACGCCCAACGCCGATACCAGGGCGATGAACGAAAGCACCATGAAAATTATTTGTTGTATACTCATTCCCATCTCTGCTATGTTTGACTATTGTATTTTTTAGCTAATGTGCGCTGTGAATAATATTATTTACCCTGCTCTTTCGGATCAGGAATCAGTAAATCATCTTTTCCATAAATAAACCCTTTACGCTGATAGTTAGATGGAGCAAAGGTTTCAGACATGTAAATCGCATCTTTGGGACAAGCCTCTTCACAAAATCCACAGAAAATGCAACGCAGCATATTAATCTCATACTTCGCTGCATACTTCTCTTCTCTATACAGATTTTCTTCTCCCGGCTTTCTTTCTGCCGCTTCCATCGTAATCGCTTCCGCCGGACATGCTACGGCACACAATCCGCAGGCAGTACATCTTTCACGTCCTTCTTCATCCCGGTTCAATACATGTAACCCACGGAACACCGGGCTGAAATCACGTTTTTGCTCAGGGAAACTAATGGTTGCCTTACGTTGAAAAAGGTGCTTTATAGTCACCAACATTCCTTTTGCAATAGCAGGAATATATAGTTTCTCCATGAAGCTCATCGGTCTTCGATCTACTGCTTTCGCCCTGTTTGTTAATGCTTGCATAGTAAATGCTTTATATAGACCACACTTTTCAGTGTGTATCAGGTAAACAATTAATTAGTGTTGACGCATCAGTACCACTGCTCCGGTAATCAGCATATTGGCCAGCGCCAAAGGAATCAGGATCTTCCAACCCAAACGCATCAGCTGATCATAACGGAATCTCGGAACGGTCCAACGCACCCACATAAAGAAGAATATAAACAAGAGTGTTTTAATAAACAACGCCAGGAAACCCAGTATTGTCAGCATGTTCGGACTCAATCCCAGACTGTCCATAAACGGGAAGGCATAGCCGCCGAAGTACATGGTAGCAATCAGTGCGGAACTGATGAACATATTGATATATTCTGCAAAAAGGAAAAAGCCCAGTTTCATGGAAGAATATTCCAGGTGATAACCACCATTTAATTCATTTTCTGCCTCCGGCAGATCAAAAGGCGCCCGGTTACATTCTGCAAAAGCACAAACCAGGAAGATAAAGAAGCCCAGTGGCTGATACACGACGTTCCACAAGCTATGGCGTTGCTGTTCCACGATTTCTTTCAGACTCAGGGTACCTGTGAGCATCAGCAATGCGATCAGGGCAAGCCCCATCGGCAATTCGTAAGAGATGATCTGGGAAGCCGCGCGTACAGAAGCCAGCAGGGAATATTTATTGTTGGAAGCCCAGCCGCCTATCATAATACCATACACGCCCATACTCACTACCGCAAAGATGAACAGGATGCCGATGTTTACATCTGCGACCTGCAGGGAAACGGTGCGGCCACCAATGGTGAGGGTATCACCCCAGGGAATAACGGCACTGGTCATACAAGCCACCAGCATGGCAATAGAAGGCCCGAGGATAAAGAGGAAACCGTTAGAGTTGGTCGGAATAATTTCTTCTTTGAAGAAGAGCTTACCACCATCTGCCAGCGGCTGCAACAAACCTATGGGGCCTGCACGGTTGGGACCCAAACGATCCTGGATCCAGGCCGCCACCTTTCTTTCTCCCCAGGTAGAATACATGGCCACTACCAGCGACAGCACCAATACTACTGATATCAACAGTACTTTTTCAATAATGAACAACCAGTCTATGCTTAATAACGTCATTTCCAATTACGAATTACGAATTACGAATTACTGTGATTAAAGTCATCCGAGTGAGCCGGACCATCGATCTTTGACAAATCTATATCGGGTCTGTTTACTTCACTTGTGGAGTGAATGTCGAACAGCAGTTTAGGCTGTCTTCCACTCATTACTTCCACCAGCGCATCTTTCGGCGTTACGGTATTCACATAATGTCCCTGAGAAATAACACTGTGACGGCTAATTTTGCGTGGGCCTTCAATGATCCAGTCTTTCGCTTCTTTTTTATCAAAGCGGCAGGTATCACAGATAAAATCTTCCACTTCACCATATTGATCCTTGCGGGCAGTTACGCGGAATACTTCATTACCCCGCATCCACACCACTGTTTTACCGCAGCATTTTTCGTTCTCACAGTCGCGGTGTGCATCCATTGGTTTGAGGAACCATACCCTGTTTTTGAAACGGAAGGTCTGGTCTGTCAGGGCGCCTACGGGACAAACATCAATAACATTACCGATAAAGTCGTTGTCGAGTGATTGCTGAATGTAGGTACTGATTTCGGAAGCGTCTCCGCGGCCCAGTATACCGTGTTCACGTTTATTGGTGAGCTGATCAGCGGTGTACACACAACGGTAGCAAAGGATGCAGCGCGTCATGTGCAATTTGATCTTATCTCCTATATCGATTTTTTCAAAAGTTCGGCGTTTAAATTCATAGCGGGTGCTGTCTGCACCGTGTTCGTAGCTCAGATCCTGGAGGTGGCATTCGCCGGCCTGGTCGCATACGGGGCAGTCCAGCGGATGATTCAGCAGCAGGAATTCCACTACACCCTTACGGGCCTCCTGTACTTCCGGAGAAGTGATGTTGGCTACTTCCATACCATCCATCACGGTAGTACGGCAGCTGGCCACCAGTTTAGGCATGGGACGTGGATCAGCTTCGGAGCCTTTGGATACTTTTACCAGGCAGGTACGGCATTTACCACCGCTACCCTGCAACTTGGAATAGTAGCACATAGCCGGCGGCACAATGTCCCCACCAATCTTCCGGGCCGCATTCAGTATAGTAGTACCAGGTTCGACCTCTACGGAGATGTTATCGATCTTAACCTTAAATAATTTCTTTTCCTCCGCCATCTTAATATCTTTTTTGCTCTTTTCAGGGAGCAACGTTTATTTATATATTGATTCCTTGTTCAGTATATGTATGACCGTTATATAGCTGCGGCTTCCGGTACCGGCAGCGGGTCAGCATAATGTGCCAGGCCAAAGTTGCGGGTGATCGCTTCATCCGGGTTTTTCACATGCCATTCAAATTCATCCCGGAAATGACGGATAGCAGCAGCTACCGGCCATGCGGCGGCGTCGCCGAGCGGGCAGATGGTGTTGCCTTCTATCTTCCGTTGAATATCCCACAACAGGTCTATATCACTCATTTTCCCTTTACCATACTCAATATTGTTCAGTACTTTCTTCATCCAGCCGGTACCTTCCCGGCAAGGGCTGCACTGTCCGCAGCTTTCGTGGTGGTAGAAGCGGGCAAAAGTAAGCGTATTACGAACAATACACTGGTCTTCATCCATCACAATAAATCCGCCGGAACCCAACATGGAACCGGTGGCAAAACCACCATCGTTGAGGCTTTCGTAGGTCATCATGCGGGTTTCTCCTTTGGCAGTTTTCAACAGCAGGTTAGCCGGTAGCACTGGTACAGAAGATCCGCCAGGGATACAGGCTTTCAGCCGTTTACCATTTTTGATACCGCCGCAATATTCGTCTGAATAAATAAATTCTTCTACAGAGATGTTCATTTCGATCTCATAAACACCGGGTTTATTGATATTCCCGCAGGCCGAGATCAGTTTGGTACCGGTAGATTTGCCGGTGCCGTATTTAATATATTCGTCGCCGCCGATGTTGATGATAGGCACCACAGCAGCGAGGGTTTCTACGTTGTTTACTACGGTAGGGCATTGCCATAATCCTTTCACAGCCGGGAATGGCGGCTTGATACGGGGATTGCCGCGTTTGCCTTCCAGCGATTCTATCAGGGCAGTTTCTTCTCCGCAGATATAAGCGCCGGCGCCGCGCTGTACATATATTTCGAGGTCAAAGCCGGTACCCATAATATTTTTACCAAGCCAGCCTTTGTTCTTTGCTTCTGCGATGGCCTGTTCCAGGATATCAGGAATCCAGGCATATTCACCACGGATATAGATATACGCACTGTTAGCACCCAATGCAAAGCTGGAGATGATCAGGCCTTCTATCAGCAGGTGCGGAATAAATTCCATCAGGTAGCGGTCTTTAAACGTACCGGGTTCTGATTCATCCGCATTGCAAACGAGATAACGGGGCACACCTTCCGGTTTTGCGATGAAGCTCCATTTCAGGCCGGTAGGAAAACCTGCACCACCACGACCTCTCAGGCCGCTCTTCTTCACTTCTTCCAGTACGCCTTCGGGGCCTATGCTTTTCAGCGCCTTCTCCGCTGCCGCATAACCGCCATTACTCCGGTAAGTATCATAATACCGGATACCTTCTATATGTGCTTTGTCTAACAGTAATTTGCGTCCCATTTTCTTCCTTATGGTTTAATGGTGATTGGTTAACCACGCACCATCAACAGATTTGTGTGATATATCTTTTATGCCTTGCGTATACCCGTATCAATTTGCTTTAGCCTTGCATTCCGCGATGATCTCATCCACCTTTGCAGGTGTCAGGTGTTCACGGAAATGCTTGCCTAACTGCATCATGGGTGCGTATCCGCAGGCGCCGAGACATTCTACCGTTTTAAGGGTGAATAAGCCATCGGGGGTAGTTTCACCTACGCCGATACCCAGCTTGCTCTTTATATAGTCAATGATCTGGTCGGAACCATTCACCATGCATGGGCCGGTCTGACATACCTCAAACAGGTATTTGCCAACAGGCTTCAGGTTGAACATGCTGTAGAAAGTTGCCACTTCATACACTTCAATCGGCTGCAGTTGCAGCAAAGAAGCAACATAGTCCATCGTTTCCGCACTCAACCATCCATCAAATGCTTCCTGCGCCAGATGCAACACCGGTATCAAAGCACTTTTCTGCCTTCCTTCCGGATAGCGTGCAATGATCTCTTTTACTTTATTCAGTTTCTCTTCAGAAAATTGAACCACAGCCATTATTTTAATCAGCTTTAATCTTCAAAAATTCGTGTATGCTTTTACGCATCCAGCTCACCTGCAATCAGGTTCAGACTACTCATGCACACAATAGCATCACTCAACATAGATCCCTGTGACAGCTCGGCATAGGCCTGATAGTAGATAAAACAGGGACGACGGAAGTGCAGCCTGTAAGGGCTCCTACCACCATCGCTGATCAGGTAAAAACCCAATTCACCGTTGGCGCCTTCCACCGCATTGTATATTTCTCCCGGTAATATTTCTATCTCACCCATCACAATTTTAAAGTGATAGATCAGTGCTTCCATTTTCGTATATACATCCTCTTTATCCGGAAGATAATAGGCAGGTACATCTGCATGATACACATCATCGGGCAGGTCTTTCAACTTATCCATCGCCTGACGGATAATGCTGAGACTTTCCCACATTTCTGCGTTGCGCACCTGGTAACGGTCGTAGCTATCGCCGGTAGTACCTACCGGAACAGCGAAATCAAAGTCCTCGTAAGAGCAGTACGGACTCGCTATACGTACATCGTAATCAACGCCGGCAGCACGCAGGTTAGGACCTGTAAAGCCGTAACTGAGCGCCCTTTCCGCACTGATACCACCTACACCCTGCGTACGTTCCATAAAGATACGGTTGCGGGTAAGGAGGGTTTCAAATTCTCTCAGTACAGCAGGATATTCTGCCAGGAAACGTTCTATTTTCTGGAAGGCAGCCGGTGTGAAATTCCTTTCAAAACCGCCGATACGGCATATGTTCGTCGTAAGACGGGAGCCGCATACTTCCTCGTAAATTTCGTAGATGAGTTCACGGTAGGTCATCAGGTATACGAAACCTGTTAACGCACCGGTATCCACCCCCATTACCGAACTACAGATCAGGTGATCTGCAATACGCGCCAGTTCCATGATGATCACGCGCAGATAATCCACCCGCTTAGGCATTTCAATGCCCAGCAGCTTCTCTACGGTGAGTATCCAGCCGATATTATTGATAGGGGCCGAACAGTAATTAAGGCGGTCTGTAAGTGGTGTAACCTGGTAATAAGGACGGCGTTCCGCGATCTTTTCAAATGCACGGTGAATATACCCTACGGTAGATACAGCACTGACAATCCTTTCACCATCTATTTCCAGTATATTCTGAAATACGCCGTGTGTAGCCGGGTGGGTAGGACCCAGGTTCAGTGTGGTCGTAGTCTTTTCTATGGAGCCTTCCGGCAGCTTTATATGTTGTTTCTGCTCTAACATATCCTAAGTTGAATTAAATGTTTCCGCCCCGACCAAACATCTCGTCGTCTTTGTCTATACGCATAGCGTCTTCCAGCGGGAATTCCTTTCTCATGGGGAAATAATCCATTTCGTCCACGTTCAGGATACGAATCAGGTTAGGATGACCTACAAAGTCAATCCCGTAAAAGTCATATGTTTCACGTTCCATCCAGTTGGCAGATGCATACAGCATAGTGGCTGTAAATACCTGTGGTGCTGCAACGGGTGCGTATACTTTCAGGCGCAGCCTAACATTATCCTGCAGGTTGTGCAGGTGATAAACTACCGCCAGTTCTTCGTCTTTTCTTTCCGGATAATGCACAGCAGTGATATCTGTCAGAAAACGAAAACGCAACTCCTCGTCGTCAAACAGGAATTGCATTACTTTCAGGTTATAATCTTTCTGTGCAGTCAGGGTAAGCATCCCAAACGGCTCTTCAAAACCGGTCAGCACATCTCCAAACTTCTCTGTCAGGCGTTGCTGTATGCGTTCGTTTGTTAAAGACATTAACAATTTGAAATTTACTTGTTACGATTTACCATTCACACTCACTATCTATTTGATACCGTAGGACTCCATCAGCTCTCTGTACCTGTCTGAATTACGGCGGCGGAGGCTTTCCTGTCCTACCAGGTCCTGCACCTTCATGAAGCCGTCTATGATGCCTTCAGGTCTGGGAGGGCATCCCGGCACATATACATCTACCGGTATTACCTGGTCGATACCCTGTAATACGGAATAAGTATCAAAGATACCACCACTGCTGGCGCAGGCGCCTACTGCCATTACCCAGCGGGGTTCAGCCATCTGCAGGTATACCTGGCGTACAATAGGGCCCATTTTCTTGGAAATAGTACCCATCACCATGAGCAAGTCACACTGGCGGGGCGTAAAAGCCATACGTTCCGCGCCAAAACGTGCCATATCATAGGTAGCCGCCATAGTAGCCATAAACTCAATACCGCAGCAGGATGTCGCAAACGGCAAAGGCCAGATGGAATTTTTACGTGCCAAACCTATCACTTTATCAAAAGAGGTGGCATAAAATCCTTCACCGGAATATCCCTCAGGGATTTCCACCATCTTCACCTTATTATTATATTGAACCGGACGAGCCATTTGATTAAGATTTAAAGTTTAAGATTAGTCTTCCCACTTCAGTGCTCCTTTCTTCGTTATGTAGATAAATCCACACAAAAAGAAGCCCACAAACATCAGCATAGCCATAAAACCTTCCCAACCCAAATCTTTAAAGTTAACAGCGTATGGGTAAAAAAAGATCACTTCCACGTCAAACAACACAAAAAGGATGGCAGTCAGGAAATATTTGATTGCCACGGGCTGTCTGGCATTACCTTTCTGCTCAATCCCACTTTCAAAATTAATCAGCTTATCGCTTGTTTTACGCTTGGGACCCATAAAGTGAGTGGCTAGCATGGTGATCCCCACGAAACCTAAAGCAGCAATTAATTGCAATACTATAGGGAAATAGCTAAAAGGAGTAGTCGTTGCTGACAAAAATACAGTATCTGTATACATAAGCTTCCCGATAAAAACATTGTCCGAATGCGCAAAAATACTGCAAGTAAACCAAATATCAAATCTATTAGGATTTAAAATATTATCTTTTTTTGCCAAACGGGAACTAAAAAACCCCCTGAAGTACAGGGGGTTTTACTTTATTGAACAAAAGTCAATTGATTATTTCTTGTTTTGTCCGGGTTTCGGCTTAGGAGCACTCACGGGCGCCGCCTTGGTAGAATCCTGGTTTTCCTTGATCTGCTTAACAGTAGCATTATTCGGATCTATAGACAGTACTTTATCAATATAAGTCTGCAGATTCGCTTTATCTTCCTTGTTATAGAAATAGATCATCATGTACTGGTAAGGGTACATTAACTGGGTAGGTTTCATTTTTTCAGCACCGCCTGCTTCAAAGAACTTTTCGAAATAAGGAACAGCGAGACCTAATTTGGCGTCAGAATCTTTCGCCATGTTAGCACGACCTCTCCAATATAATCCAAAAGCTTCCTGTTCAGGGTATTTGGCTACGAAAGAACCAAAAGTGGAATCAGCAGCATCGTAATCACGTGCATAGAGTTCCATGGTACCTTTCCAGAAATAATCCTGGATCTTGCCGGTATTGGCTTTATCATCAAAATCGTTCACCAGTTTGGTATACCATTCAGCAGAACGTTTGTAGTCACGCAGTTTCTTGAAAGATTCTGCTACGAGACGGTAAGTGTCTGCATCTTTGGTCGTATCTGAAGTAGCATAATTCTCCAGGTACATAGAAGCCAGGGAATCGTTAATAGCTGCCTGTGCGGAATCTGCCACTACAACGCGGCCATAGATTTCACTCAGCAATTTATAATCCAGTGGTTCCAGTTTGCTTTCACCAACACTTTTTACATATTCATCCATCACCTGTTTAGCACCCAGTGAATCGCCTTTCTGCAGGTATGCATCTCCTATCAGGCGGCTGAATTTGCCTTTATAAACTTCATCAGCACCTGCTAAAGCAGCTTTACCTTTGGTGATCGCATTTTCATAATCTTTCTTGAAGAAAGAGATAGAAGCAGAATAGTAGTCATTCTTCAGTTTATCAGCCGGATCAGCTACCTGCATGTATTTTTCCAGGTAATCAGCCGCTCTGTCCCATGACAACTGGTCTTTCTTAGGTGTGGTGTAAAACAGGAACAGTTCGTGGAAGGCAGGTGCATATTTGGGGTCCAGGTTTGTAGCCTTGGTCCAGTCAGCCACCGCTTCAGCTTTCAGCCTGGCGTTGTAGTTTACCAGCCCTTCTTTCATCACAGCTTCCGCGTTATTTGGTTCCAGTTCGAGTGCTTTTTCGTAAGTGGAAATAGCTTTACCACCATTTTCGCCACCGAGGTAGCGGTAAGCATCGCCTAACTCAATATAATCAGCTGCAGTAGCAGTGTATTGTTGTTTTTTCTTACGGCCTTCATTGTTCAGGAGTTTCTCCATCACGGTGAGTGCATAAGCGCGATCGCCACCTTTTACTTCTGTATTGGCATCAGCAATAGCACGTGCCACGTCACCATCACGGCCTTCAGTAGCGGTGCTGGCAGCTTCAAATTTTGTTTTGGCAGCAGCAGCATCACCTTTGATCAGGTCAATCCTTCCCATAGCTGCCTGTAATAAAGCAGAGGTAGGAACGGTCTGTAAACCCTTCTGGAAAGTAGCGGCAGCGCCGGCATTATCTTCCAGTGCGAGTTGTGCTATCCCCATGTAGTAATAAGCTTTGTCATCCGTAGGTTTCGCAGCAATCACTTTCTCAAAAGTCTGTTTTGCGGACAGATTCTTACCATAATACAGGTCTTTCAATCCATCCTCCACAGATTGAGCCATCACGCTACCTGAGGCGGCGCACAGCAAAGCTACGAGTAAACTTTTCCGTCTGTTCATTTGCAATCTGGTTTTAGTTTTAGTTGTGTTTTTTTATTATTTAAGATTGGCTTCCCTGAATACCACATTCAACCTCGCCGGAAATAACCGGGCCTGCTTAATAACCAGCTGCCCCTCATAACTTCCGAGGAAAGTTGCAAATCCTGTGCCCAAGCCATGATGGGTTTCTTTCAGGCAATAATAGAAACCTCGTTTTAATGGATATGAGCCAATACCAATGTAAGCCTGGTAAGGTCTTACAAATTCTGATCCGCCGTCTGCTCTTAACTTTACTACTCTTACCTTATTCGTAAAAGCCATGGCCAATGAGTCATCAGGATCAGAGATCCAGCTAACACCAATTACACCAATAGCGTTTTTGTTTTTGGATACATAATCAATCACTTCAGGATTAGTTTTTGCCGCCATTGTAGTGGTGGGCAAAGGTTTACCTTTATTGATGGAATCCCGAATATAGCGCACCGTGCTTGAGTTGGCATTATCAAACACCAGCTGCCATTTTCTTTCCGTGTCAGTGCCGTCCATGATCGCCCGTACCTGGTCCATCGTAAGGATGGAGTCCGGATTACTGTTGTTCACGACCAGCGCAAGCGCATCCCAGGCCAGCAGAAGGCTGTTCGGAGTGATTTTTGTCTTCTTGATATAATCACGTTCCTCCTGGTTAAAATCGCGCGTCACTATTACCAGACGTGCGCTATCATTTAAAAGATCTTTAAAACAATCAGCCTCCGGTTTATAGGTAGGGATGATATGTGCCTTAGGATACAATGATTCGAAAACTTTTATCTCTGAATCAATCAGCGGTTTATAGGTTTCGTCCACACTGATGTGAATGGTGCCTTCCGATGAAGTATCTAATTTCTTCGCATTGGGATTCGGACCACAAGCCGCCATTAGCAAAGTCACAGCTGATAAATATACAGCATTCGTTTTAGTAAAACTGAAAAACATATCAACCTCCCTTTAGTTCCTGTTAAAAAAAATCTTCCTGATACCATTATATACCCTGAAAACACCGTAGAGCACAAGTACTGCACCCAAAGCTGTCATCATCTGAGGGGATATACGGAACTCTCCCATACCCAGTTTTTCCGCAAAGATTGCGAAGAGACCAAAGAGAATAAAGAAGATTCCTCTTATCAGTTCACCCATTGGCCTGTACTTGTTTTCCAGTCGTCTGTTTGTTTGTTCTTCCTGCATTTCCATGTTGCGAGTTACAATTATACAAAAAAATATTTTTTAATCTGGTATTGAGAATTTTAGAAAAATGTTAAAAAACAGGGCCAAAACCAATGCCATTTGCTCTGCCAGCTTCAATTTGGGTCATTTTTTCAACATGTTTTAATTTTTTGATCTAAAAATTGATCATTGCCTGCGAATTACAATTAACATAAGATCGTGTATTGTAAGGTAAGATATTGGTATTATCAGCACTTTTGATGATAAACTACCCGATAAAGATGCAAATGGGCAAAGATTTCCATAATATCTTGTAGGTTTGCGGGCTGATAATCAATTTTTATACGCATGAAGATACTGATGGTATGCCTGGGTAATATTTGTCGCTCCCCGCTGGCGGAAGGCATTATGCGGCAGCTGGCAGCAGCAAAAGGACTGGACTGGGAAATTGATTCTGCCGGCACCGGTAACTGGCACGTGGGCGACCCACCGGATCACCGCTCGGTAAAAGAAGCCCGCAAACAGGGCGTGGACATCTCCAGCCTGCGCGGCCGGCAGTTCCGGCCCGCCGACTTTGACGCATTTGACCAGATCTATGTAATGGATCGCAGCAACTATAACGATGTAGTACGACAGGCCCGTAATGAAGCAGATAAAGCCAAAGTACATTTTCTTTTGGAAGATGAAAAAGAGGTGCCCGACCCCTGGTATGATGACGCTCTCTTTGCCCCGGTTTACAAATTGATTTACCAGGCATGCGAATGCATTGCAGATAAAAAGCAGTAAAACTTTTAATATTTTTTTGAGATGATAAAACCCGGCATTCCTAAAGGTACCCGTGATTTTGGTCCGGTGGTAGTAAGAAAACGGAACTATATATTCCAGACCATCCGTGAAACCTTTGAGGTATTTGGCTTCCAGCCGCTGGAAACGCCTGCAATGGAAAATTTATCTACCCTCACCGGTAAATACGGCGAAGAAGGCGATAAACTGATGTTCAAAGTGCTGAACAATGGCGACATATTCAACGATGCACAAGCAGCAACAGACAACAAAACACTCGTATCCGCCATCACGGAAAAGGCCCTCCGCTATGACCTCACCATCCCGTTTGCACGCTATGTAGTGATGAATCAGCACGAACTGGCACTACCCTTCAAACGCTATCAGATGCAGCCTGTATGGCGTGCAGATAAGCCGCAGAGAGGCCGTTACCGCGAATTCTATCAGTGTGATGCCGACGTGGTAGGCAGTAACTCCCTCCTCAATGAAGTGGAACTGCTGCTGATCTATGATACCGTATTAACAAAACTGGGCTTACAAGGCTACGAACTACGCATCAACAACCGCAAAATATTAAGTGGCCTGGCTGAAGTGATCGGAAAATCCGAACTGCTCACCGATATCACCATCGCCATCGATAAACTGGATAAAATCGGCGCTGAAGGCGTACGCAAGGAACTAACGGAACGCGGACTCTCAGCAGCAGACATCGTTACTATTGAACAGTTCCTGGCTATCAGCGGCAACAGCGATGAAAAATTAGTGCAACTGAAAGAACTGCTGCAATCCTCTCCCACTGCGCTGAAAGGTATAGAAGAACTGGATTTCGTTATCAATTCCGGCTACGGTAATTTCAACACAACGCCTGTTATAGACGTTACACTGGCACGTGGCCTCAACTACTACACCGGTATGATCGTGGAAGTGAAAGCCCCTGCTACCGTGAAAATGGGCAGCATCGGAGGCGGCGGAAGATACGATGACCTCACTGGTCTTTTTGGTCTGAAAGGTATCTCCGGCGTAGGGATCTCCTTTGGTGTAGACCGCATCTATGATGTGCTGGAAGAACTGCAACTCTTTCCGCAGGCGGCACAGCAATCCACTAAAGTGCTTTTCCTGAATCTTGGGGAAGCCAGCGCCCGCACCGCTTTCAGCTACATGATGCAGCTTCGCGAAAAAGGGATCGCCGCTGAACTGTTCCACGAAAGCGCCAAAATGGATAAACAAATGAAGTATGCCGACAAAAGAGGCATCCCCTATGTGATCATCCTGGGAGAATCAGAACTACAGGAGAATCTTGTGAGCATAAAAAACCTGGCCGATGGCAAACAGGAGAAGATCTCCGCAGCCGCATTGCTGCAATTTGAATTTTAATTACGAACGTATACGATAAAAAAAGCCCCGGAAGTTGAACTTCCGGGGCTTTTTACTTTTTATGCAAATCAGTTATTGCTTGTTCTTAAACGCTTCCAGACCACATTTCAGCCAGTCAGCATATACTTTTGCATCCGGTGTATACCCTACAGGACGTGTGAGCAGTTGCTCATCAGGACTGATCAACGCATAAAAGGGTTGGGAATTATTGGCAAATGTTTCTGTTTGCATGGTCGCAAACTTATCACCAATCGTTATTATTTTCTTCTTATGACCATTGCTGGTTGTAAACAGGAACTGTTCATCTTCCGGTAATACCTTGCGGTCATCCACATACAATGATACCAGGATATAGTTCTCTTCTATCAGCACTTTCACTTCATCTTTAGTCCATACATTTTCCTCCATTTTACGGCAATTAACACATGCCCAACCGGTAAAATCGAGCAGGATCGGTTTGTTCTGTTCCTTCGCCAGTTTCAGTGCTTTCTCATAATCATTCACTACATCAGCTTCCACACCTTTTGCAGCGGCGTCACCATAAATGCTGTAGCTCAATGGTGGCGGGAAACCGCTGATCAATGAACGATTGGCATATTTTGTATTGGTAACACCCGGCACCAGGTAAAGTGTAAATGCCAGGAAAATCAATGCCAGCACAATTCTCGCCGTACTCAGTTTCTTGATTGGGGAATCATGCGGGAAGCGGATCTTACCAAACAGGTACAATACAATACAGATACCGATAATGATCCAGATAGCAAAGAATACTTCACGTGGCAGAATGCCCCAATGTTTTACCAGATCCGCGTTTGACAGGAATTTGATCGCCATGGCCAGTTCCAGGAAACCCAGTACCACCTTTACGGAAGTGAGCCAGCCACCGGATTTTGGCAATGAATTAAGCCATCCCGGGAATAAGGCAAATAAGGCGAAAGGCAATGCCAGCGCAAATCCGAAGCCCGCCATTCCTACAGATAACTGCATCGCACCACCATCCGTAGATAAGGAACCTGCCAGCAAAGAACCCAGGATAGGACCTGTACAGGAGAAGGATACCAGCGCCAAAGTTAAAGCCATGAAGAAAATACCAACCAAACCGCCTACACCCGTTTTAGCGTCTACCTTGTTAGCAAGACTACTGGGCATCGATATTTCAAAATAGCCAAAGAAAGAAATGGCAAATACAATGAAAACAACGAAGAAGATGAGGTTCAGCCAGATATTGGTAGATATATTATTTAGTATTTCCGGATTCAGTGAATCCAGGAAGTGAAACGGCAAGCTGAGTAACACATAGATCAGGAAGATGAAAAAACCATAGATCATGGCATTCATTACACCCTTTTTCTTATCCTGCGATTTTTTGGTAAAGAAAGAAACCGTGAGTGGGATCATCGGGAAAACGCAGGGTGTGAATAATGCGATAAAACCGCCTATCACCCCTAAAATGAATAGTCCCCAGAGGCTTTTTTTGCTACTGCCTTCATGACCGATACCGCCACAATCCTTCACAGGATGTTGCAGATCGATGGCTGTACGCTTCAGCGTTTGCGCGTTGTCGGCAGACTCCTGCAAACCGGCATCTACGCTTACGAGGTTGCCGCCTGCATCTTTATTGAATTTAAAAGCTTCTTCTTCCGGTCCTGCTACCTCATCACCTTTCAGCGCCATATAGCTCACCATACCTTTTACGGATGCAGGTACATCACCACTGAATTTTACAGTGGCCTGCAGTTCTACTTCCTGCTCAAAGTATTTGATTTCAAGGTTGTCAAACAGCGGTTCTTTCCGGCTGTTTAATTTTCCGGCTTCCTGTATCCCTGTAATATTTCCGGCAACGGAACTATCCAGTACGATCCGCGTGTTGGGATCATCATCTCCCATGGTGGTAGAAAAAAGCAGCCAGTCTTTTTCTATGGTACCCTTTGCGTGCAACACATATTCCTGGCTATTCTTTTTCTCTGCGGAAAACTGCCACTTCACGGGCTTCGGGCTTTGTTCCTGCGCGTTTGCACTAAAGGCAAACAAGGCAAAAACCGGTATCAGCAACGCAAGCAAATGCTTCATATAATCAATAGGCTTTAAATAATATAGCGTATAATAAATGACAACGAGTTCCTTTTAGAGGAACTCGTTTATCAAATAACGTATCTTTCATTACCGGGTGCAAATTATTTTCCTCCCACACTAACGGCAAATTCCAGTTCTTTCGGTGGTAAACACTGATGATCATCACATACCATAAACTCCACGGAACCTTTCACTTTTGTGGCAGCTTTACCTTTTACGGTAACTTTCTGCACAAAATCAACGGTGTTTTCGTAATATTTCAGTTCTGAATTAAAGTTTTTGTCGAAAGATTTGTGCACTTTACCTACTTCCACCACTTTACCCACTGTGGCTACCAACGGATTTTTGGAGAATTTAAAAGAGGTGGACACCGGGCCTTCGCCCGCTTCCAGTGCATATAAATGCCAACCCGCATCTATTGTTGCAGTAGCGTGCACTTCGTATGTTGTTGCATTCACCTTTTTCGCAGTAAAGTTCCATTTTACCGGATTCTCAATCTGCGCACTCGCCAATATAGGCAAGGCAAATAAAGCCAATACTGTTAATACCTTTTTCATGCTTTTCTTTTTATATGGTTGGTCGGTTCTACCTAGTTATTATTGATCAGGCTCTGGAAAATGAGCTGTCCGTCGGTATTACCAAGACTACGGCTGGTAGCCCTTTCAGGATGCGGCATCATTCCAAAAACATTCCTTTCCTTGTTACAGATACCAGCGATGTTACGGATGGCACCGTTATGGTTAGCTGAGTCAATAATGTTGCCAAATTCATCACAGTAACGAAACAGGATCTGCTTATTCTTTTCCAGTTGATCCAGTGTGGTATCATCGGCATAGTAACGTCCTTCGCCATGGGCAATAGGAATCATCAGTGGTCTGCCGGTAACATCCTTTGTGAGAGAAGCGGCGCTATTTTCACTTTTCAGGAAAATATTTTTGCAGATGAACTGCTGGTTCTGATTCTGTAACAATACACCCGGCAACAGCCCGGCTTCGCACAGTACCTGGAAACCATTACATACGCCTATTACACGACCTCCTTTGTTGGCAAACTCGATCACACTCTGCATCATAGGGCTGAACCTGGCGATAGCGCCGCAACGCAGGTAATCACCGTAGGAAAATCCACCCGGTAATACAATACAATCTGTTGTGCTAAATGCGCTCAGGTCCTTATCCTTATGCCACAGCTCTATTACTTCCTGTCCCAGATCGTTACGCAGGGAATCAATCATGTCATGATCACAGTTAGAACCCGGAAAGGTGACAACACCAAATTTCATCTGAAAATGTTTTGTGTTTATGTGTAAATAATATTTTTAAATGTATCGTTTCCCTGTGCGTCATATTACATTATTCACTAATAACAACCCCGCCAGGAAAGCACAAAATTACTTCTACATTCGCAATTTTCCATTGCCACTTACCCTGATTTAACAAATTACTGGGAATCAACCGCTTAAAATGAAGGTTTAGCTAAAATATTGCATTACGATTACATATGCCAGCGTAATGAAGTGGATAATATTCGCAAATGTGTCATTAGTGACTGACCAGAATACATGTCCCGCAAAAATGGAGACAGGCAATACGACCAGCACCCAATAACCTGGAGAAAAATGCACATTGAAGAAAGGAACCAATACTGCTACCAATACATAAATGATCAATACCGCCCATATCTTACGACCCTGGATCAACATTTTTTTCAATGGGCGCTGCAACACTAACCAGCCAATGACAAAGAAAAGCACGCAAGCTACCATGGCGCCCCACACCTTATAATCCGTAATCCGGGGCAATGACAGCCCGATATTCGGAATCTTACGCAACAAGGTTATCTGTCCCGTTAAAAACAAATAAGTTCCCATCAGGTACAGCGGGCAAATTAATCCCAGGATGGCAATGATCCACTCCGCCAGCCTGAAAGCACGCATAATCAGCATACTTACCAGCAACAACAGGCAAAGGATAATAGCCGGGAAATAGAATAACCCACAGACTCCCAGCGCAAAACCAATATTAAATACCACATCCCGGGCTGAAGTACGTGTGTACAACTCCGTTATACTGGAAAAAACCCATACCATGATCAGGTTTACCAGCAACGCCGGTGAAAATACATTCCAGCTCTGCAACATCGAGGTAAAAAGCAGGAAGCACATCGCCGGCAAATATGTTGACCTGGGAAATAACCGGTGATGGTTAATGACCTTTGTAAACAACAACGCTTGCAGGAATATGATGATAATGGCCACGCTGGTAAAAAAAAGAGGACTCCCCCCCACCAGCCCGTGCAGCCATTTTACAAGCAGCTCATACAACAACCCTTCCGATCCATCTGCGATATAGGCAACCGGATGCAACAGGTAGTAAAACTTAACCAGCAGGGTATACATTAACAACAGCAAAACCGTAAGCGGATTGCCTGAACGGAAAAATCTTATCACTGTGCAAAGGTGTGATTAAAAGTCAATTTTAGCAAAGCAAATATAATTCCTGTAGATACATGGTACCACTACTGTACGGCCACTGATCTGTTTACCATAACGCGGCATCCAGGTAAAACCTTTGTCCAGGTTACGCAGTGTAGGCATGCGGTTTACTTTACCGCCAGGCGCCAGGCTCACATCTGTCAACAGATAATTTCTTCTGTCCAGTTCATTATAAAGGAAACGCAGTTCACTGCCCACATTCACCATCAGATAAGACAGATACAGATCTGCATTATCATCAAACTGGGCTTTGCGGACAAAATTATTCCACTGCATATTACCTTCTTCATCAAATGACAGCACAGCTATATTATCATAATGATAACGCACCCCTTGTGAATTGTTCCAGTAGTAAGGGTTATAGTACATCGGAGAATAAGGAGAATAGTAATAAGGCGCATACATACCGCCGTAAGGGCTGCCATACATATAGTTCCAGCGGTTCCAGGGCTGATAGCGGGAGGAAGTATAGAAAGATTCCGCCGTCAGCAGAAACCCACCGTTACTGGTATTAATGATGCGACGTATAAAATAATCATTGAATGCGCTGCTGGTATTGGACTCTCCCCGGGCATTCATTTTCAGCTCCGGAGAAAACACCACCGACTTTTCATACACGGGCTTGTTGGCCGTATAATCATGCTTGTAAAGATACATGCCTTCCACATTCCCTCTTTTCTGTTTATAGTAAAAAGCGGTAACCAGTGCAGTATGCCGGCTGTTATCCAGTTTCATCTTTACCTCATCGAGCAACTGTGATTTGAACTGCAGACCGGACGTTTCGAAACTATCTACCAGGGGGCGTTTCAGTACCATTGTTCCGCTGATCACATAGTCGCGGTTAGCAGTACGTTCCAGTTTATTAAACAGCAGATCACCTTCGTTGGTGAGATTGAAATTGCTGAGGAATTGTTTTTTACCCTGCATCGGGAGCGATAAACGACTGTTGTTTACCAGGGCCATGGCGCTATCATACAGGAATGTATAAAATACGTTGTTATCTTCCTTATCCTGGTTAATCTTATATACCATGATCCGGTTCTTATCTTCCGATACTTCTACGGAATACACCTTGTTCTCTTTTGAATAGAGGCCGATACGGGTAGAATCGATCATCAGCGGCGCATCATTAAACTTTGCATCCGGCGACATGGTGGCGCAAAAACTATATACGGCATCCTTGCGCTGGAACTGGTAGATCATCAGCACTTTGTTCTGATAGGCTACAAAGTCCATGCTGATCACCTTCCTTGGCAGGAAGTCCAGTTTCACCCGGTCTTTCAGCTGCATTTCCCCATCATATACAGACACGGCATAATCGCCACGGTCTGTTTTATACACGAGGATATTACCAGCTACTTTGCCAATGATTTCAAATTCGGTGCTTTTGTAGTCATCCTTTTCGGGTTCTGAATAGGATATCTTCTGGGCCATTGCTGCGGTGCCGGCAAATAGCAGCAACAATAACAGTTGGATGCGGTATAGCGTATGCATGCTGTATCTGAGTTTCAAATATTGTCGTTGTTGAGACGGTGAAGATGCAACTGAATGCACCATTTTCAAACTTACATTAAAAATAAGAATTTAATGCGCCAATTTCCGCGATGTGATTCCCGCTCTTACTTAAATACCAAAAGGCCCGATTTATTGTGTAATTTTAATAAATTATTTTTTTTTAAAAGCAGACTATACTTAATGGAGACCGTTATTATAACCGGCGGAACTGGACTGGTGGGTACGGCGTTAACCAACCAGCTGCTGGAGCGCGGCTACAAGGTGATTATTCTTACCAGGCAACCTGAAAAGGGCACTAACAAGGCTGTCAGTTATGCACGCTGGGATATTGAGCAACAAACACTGGACATCTCTGCCTTACAGCAGGCTGATTATATTGTACATCTGGCGGGCGCCAATGTAGGAGATAAACGCTGGACAACTGCACGTAAACAGGAAATTATTGATAGCCGTACAAAGAGCAGTGAACTGATCTTTAAGGCATTACAAACAAATCCGAATAAAGTAAAAAAAGTGATCAGTGCCTCCGCTACCGGCTATTATGGCATTACAAAAGATCATCCCTTTACAGAAACTGATCCCCCGGCTGATGACTACCTCGGCACTACCTCCGTTGCCTGGGAAAAAAGTATTGCACAGGTTATCTCACTGGATAAGAAACTGGTCATATTCCGCACCGGCATGGTGCTGAGTAAGGACGGCGGCGCACTCAAAGAATTTTATAAACCACTTCGTTTTGGATTTGCCACCATTCTCGGTTCCGGCGACCAATATATCAGCTGGATACACATCCAGGATCTCGTCAGGTTATATTTCAATGCCATCGTAAACGACCGCCTGGAGGGCATTTACAATGCAGTAGCCCCCAACCCCGTGACGCATAAGGAACTGGTACTGGCGATGGCCCATGCTGCCAAAGGGCGCAGTTACGTCACCAGCTATGTTCCTGCTTTTGCTCTGAAACTCGCCCTGGGAGAGATGAGCATCGAAGTACTGAAAAGCGTAAATGCCTCTTCCCGTAAAATCCAGGATACCGGATTCCAGTTCTCCTACCCTACGGTACAGGAAGCAATGGAACAATTATTTAAATAAGTGTTTTATTCATCGCAGCAGCTTTCAGCAAACATTCTTCCCACTCTTTTTCGGGATCACTGGAAAAAGTGATGGCGGAACCGGTCTGGAAAGACAAATATTGATTGGCTGCATTATAGAGCATACTGCGAATAACTACATTGAAATCGAAATCACCTGCAGGGGTGATGTAGCCAACAGCACCGGAATAAAGTCCACGGCGGCTTTGCTCGTATTGTTCAATCAGTTCCATCACCCGGATTTTAGGGGCGCCTGTCATGGAGCCCATCGGGAAAGCATGGCTGATCACTTCAGTAAGCGGTATATCGGGAGATAATTGTGCGGAGATAGTAGAAATCATGTGATGTACCTGTGCAAAAGAATAGATGCCACACAACTCGACAACTTTAACACTGCCGCGCAGGGCTGTATGTGACAAATCATTTCTTACCAGGTCTACCACCATAATATTTTCAGCGCGCTCTTTTGCACTGCGCAACAGTTGTTGCCGCAATTGCAGATCCACAGCGGGATCGGGGTCTTTGCGGCTGGTTCCTTTTATTGGCTGGGAGATAACGGTGTTTCCTTTCTTCTGCAAAAAACGTTCGGGACTGGAACAGATCAGATATTTATCATGTACCCGGTAATATGCTGCAAAAGGTGCCGGTGACAGGGTATTCAGCTGCGTAAATAACGCAGGCGGATATACGCTCACTCCTTCCATATAATTTTCCCGGCAGAAATTTACTTCATAACAATCACCGCGCTGAATGTGTCCTTGCAGGTCTTTCACAGCACGGATGTAGCGGTCGTGATCTAGGTGCGCCCGGAGCTGCTGCACGCGGGCCACAGCGGGCTGTATCACGTTAACGGGCATACGCAGGCATTCCTGGTATACCGCCAGTGCTTCCTGCTCCGTGAAGGCTTCACCGCCAATATGCACCTGCTCCTGTTGGAGCCGGATAACCACGCGGGGCCTGAAAAAGCACATATCTGCAAAGCCAATACCATCGGGGTTACGGGATTTCAGCCCAGGTACTACTTCATTCTTAAGATCGTAGGAGAGATGACCGAAAAGCCAGTCTTTGTGGATATCATAAAAATCCTGTAAAGCGGTGAAAGCGTTGCCGGCATTTACTTCCAGCAGTTGCAATGCATCCGCAGCCAACAGGACTTCGTATTGATGATAGGCAGATGGATAATTATTATTGTCCAATAAACAACAAATGTTGAACTGGTTTCCCCAATCCAACATTTGTTGCTTAAATATTTTGTGATCATCAATCGGAAAAGTGTGAAATATCCTGATAATAATCGCTTTAGTGCTTAAAAATCATCGTCCTCATCGTCAAAACGATCATTGAACAGATCCATGTCCTTGAATTCATCATCGATGCCCAGATCATCATCGTCATCGGCTTTTTTACCGCCAGTGCTTGGCCGGCCGCGTTTACCTTTTGACTTAGGCATGTCAAACTCTTCAAAGTCAGGATCATAATCATCATCTTCTCCTTTCTCCCAGGCATCATCTGCATCATCGCTATCATCATCTCCGTCTTCCTCATCCTCATCGTCGTTTTTACGCTTGGATTTTGAAGCTGGCTTATCTGATTTTTTTGAGGCCGTTTTGGAAGTGGTTTCATCCTCCTCTTCATCCTCATCATCATCATCATCCACCTCTTTCTTAGGCTTGGCCGCAGCTTTAGGAGCGTCTTTTGCAGTCTTAGGAGAAGTAGTTTTTTTCGTCTCTTTCTCTTTATCAGATTTTGATTTCATAATAGGTCACTTAATTTCTTTGCCGTAAAGTTTTAACAGTTTTTTTTATTAGCCAAATTTTTTTTGCCGTTTTTTTTCCTTACTTTTTTTGGATCTATTTTTCGAGGATCTGATCGCGTCCCGGCCCGTTGGAAACATATTTCACCGGTACCTCCAGATATTTATCTACTGCTGATACAAATGCTGTCATTTCAGCTGGTAACTCATTGAATTGCTTGCAGGTAGCAGTTTTTTCACTCCAGCCTTTAAATGTTTCCCACACCGGTTTAATGTCCAGACCATTTAACTGGAAAGGTAATTGTTTGGTTTGTTTACCATCAATTTCATAAGCGGTGCAAGCTAAAACTTCATCAAATTCATCCAGTACATCACTTTTTGTCATCACCAGTTGCGTAACGCCGCTCAGCATGCAGGTATAGTTCAGGGCAACCAGGTCAATCCAGCCACAGCGGCGGGGACGGCCTGTTACAGCACCAAACTCATGACCGGCAGCACGCAACCTTTCGCCGGTAGCGTCATGCAGCTCAGTAGGGAATGGTCCGCTACCTACGCGGGTACAATATGCTTTGGTAACGCCAATTACTTCTTTAATCCACTGTGGCGCAATTCCCAGACCGGTACATACACCGGCAGAAATAGTATTGGAAGAAGTTACAAATGGATAAGTACCGAAATCTACGTCCAGCATACTTCCCTGCGCACCTTCCGCCAGCACTTTCTTACCGGCTTTCAGTTTTTCGTTCAGGAAATATTCTCCACTTACCACATTCATTTGCTGCAGGAAAGGGATGGCTTCAAAAAACTCAGCTTCCCAGGCAGCAATATCTTCGTTGAGTCCTTCAATATCGTATTGAGACAGCAGTTGCAGATGCTTCTGCTTCAGTTTTTCGTATAACGCTTTAAAATTGGGAGAGAGTACATCTCCGACGCGTAAACCGTTCCGGCCTGTTTTATCCATATAGGCAGGGCCTATACCTTTCAAGGTAGAACCTATTTTGTCATTTCCTTTTGATATTTCGGAAGCCTTGTCCAGCGCACGGTGCGTAGGAACAATAATATGCGTTTTTTCCGCAATAAAAAGATTTTTTGTCAGGTCTATACCCAGGGCTGAAATATCTTCACTTTCCTTTTTAAATGCCACCGGATCCAGTACCACGCCGTTACCGATAAGGTTAATGGTCTTCTCATGGAATACACCGGAAGGAATGGTGCGCAAAACTACTTTCTGTCCATTTACATACAAGGTATGACCTGCGTTCGGTCCACCCTGGAAACGGGCAATCACGTCGTACCTGCCGGCAAAATAGTCCACAATTTTACCTTTACCTTCGTCGCCCCATTGCAGGCCTAACAAAACGTCTACCATAATGATTTAATTAATTATCGGAGGTTGTTGCTTTTTAAAAGAAGCTGCGAAATTACAAATCATTTAGGAATTTTTTGATTTTCGTATTCAGACATTTAATCCCTGTAGCAGATCCGCCACCAAAGCAAAATAACTAAATAACAAAATAGTAAAATGACTAAATAATCAGGACTCTTCCAAACGCTGCACAGATTGTATCCCATCCAGCTTTTTAAGCCTTTCCACGAGCTCGTCCAGTTCCTCCTTATCATGTACATACACTTTGATCAGCCCCTCGAATAAGCCCTCTTTCGACTCAATACTGAGCGCGGAAATATTTACTTTCAGTTCGCCGGAAATAATATTGGTGATCTTATGAATGACACCCACATCATCCATACCTATGATACGCAGCCCTGTCAGGAAGGATATCTCCCTGTTTTTCACCCACTTGGTCTTTACCACCCGATGGCCATAATTAGCCAGTAACTGCGCGGCATTGGGGCAGTTGGTGCGGTGGATCTTCAACCCTTCGCTGGCGGTAATAAACCCAAACACGTCGTCGCCCGGAATAGGACGGCAACAATTGGCCAGCTTATAGGCAATCCTGTCTGAGCTTTCACCGAAAATGATCAGTTCCGCATCTTTTTTGGAAGGAATCTGGTGCTTCACGTGTTCTTCCGGCACATGTTCCGGTACTTTTACCGGTTTTGGGGGTTCCAGCTTGTCGCCCAAAACAGAAAACTGTTTGAGCTCTTTCAGGTCAATATTCTTAACCGCTACCTGGTAATACAGGTCCAGCGGGGAAGGTTGTTTATAGAATTGTACCAGCTCATTAATATTATGTTGACTGGTGGTAATTTTCATGTGATCCAGCTTGCGTTCCAGCGCAGCCTTCCCGTCCATGGCCACTTTTCGTTTTTCTTCCTTGAGCGCATCCTTGATTTTGGATTTTGCTTTGGCCGTCAGTACAAAGTTGAGCCAGTCTTCCGACGGCTTCTGTTTGTTGGACGTAATAATCTCTACCTGGTCCCCACTGCGGAGCTTGTGGCTGAGCGGTACCAGTTTATAATTCACTTTGGCGCCGATACACTTGTTCCCTACCGCACTATGGATAGAATAAGCAAAATCCAGCGCAGTAGAGTTGACCGGCAATATTTTCAGATCACCTTTTGGTGTATAAACGTAAATTTCTTCGGTAAAAAGATTGCTTTTGAAATCGGCGAGGAAGTCCAGCGTATTGGAATCGGGGTTGTTCAGGATTTCCCGGATCTGGGTAAACCACTGATCAAATTTGGATTCCTGCTGCGGATTGGGACTGCCTTCCTTATAGCGCCAGTGCGCTGCCACGCCTTTTTCAGCGTATTCATTCATGCGTTTGGAGCGAATCTGCACCTCTACCCATTTTCCGTTGGGCCCCATCACGGTTACGTGCAATGCCTCATAACCATTGGATTTTGGGTTGCTCAGCCAGTCGCGCGTACGTTCCGGGCTGGGGTGGTAGAAGTCTGTGATGATGGAATACACTTTCCAGCAATCTGCTTTTTCCTTTTCCAATGAAGAGTCCAGGATAATGCGGATGGCAAAAAGATCGTATACCTCTTCAAAGGCAACTCCTTTGGTTTTGATCTTATTATGAATGGAATGGATCGACTTGGGACGACCATAGATGTCGAAAACAAATCCTTCTTCCTGCAATACTTCCTTGATAGGCTTGATAAATTCGTTGATATAGCGGGTACGCTCGCGTTTTGTTTCTTTAAGACGCCGGGCTATTTCACGGTAGGTTTGTTGCTCCGTGTACTTCATAGCCAGGTCTTCCATTTCGGATTTGATGTTATACAATCCGAGACGGTGGGCCAGCGGGGCGTAGATAAATACGGTTTCCGAGGCTATTTTCAGCTGTTTTTCCCGGCTCATGCTGTCCAGCGTGCGCATATTATGCAGCCTGTCTGCCAGCTTGATCAGGATTACCCTGGGATCATCTGCCAGGGTCAGCAATATTTTCTTGAAATTCTCCGCCTGTGCCGTGCTGGTACTGGAATCAATGACGGTAGATATTTTGGTGAGGCCATCCACGATGTGGGCGATCTCATTACCAAATTCACGGGATACGTCTTCCAGGGTCACCTCTGTGTCTTCCACGGTATCATGCAGTAAGGCACAAATGGCTGAACGTACGCCCAGTCCGGCTTCTTCCACACAAATCTGTGCTACGGCCAGGGGATGCAGAATATAAGGTTCACCGGATTTGCGCCGCATTTCCTTATGGGCATCTGCTGCCATTTCAAAAGCAGTGCGTACCAGCTCCCGGTCGCCTTTTTTCAAACGGGGTTTCAATGCCCTTAATAAAGCGCGGTAATGCCGGACTATCTCTTTCTTTTCCTGCTCTTCGTCTAAATTATATTTTTGAACTACCACTGTTTCCATCGGGCTTAAAGTTACGATTTAATATAATCTGAAAGAAAAGCAGGAAATGAAATACTTATAAGCATACAAAAAAGCATGGCGGACCCTGGAAGGTCCTGCCATGCTTATAAATAGGAAACACCAAAACTACAACATAGAATTATTAAGCGGGATCGTAATCTTTTCGACCTTCAGGTCTTCGGGCACATTCAGGCGGATACCAACGTTATGAATTGTTTCCAGTTCAATACGTGGTTCAATTTTCAGCTGTTTGCGCACCTTGCCGAGGAATACATCCATCGTACGGCTGGAATAAAAATCATCTTTACCCCACACCTTCAGCAGCAGTTCATCACGTTTGATGATGATATTGGGACGGGAAAAGAAGTAGCGGAGCACTTTGGCTTCTGTCGGGGAAATTTTACCAATGGCGCCGGTAATATCCTTATCATACACCTTCAGCTTCCGGTAATGGAAGATGAACTGGCCAAAGGAATGGCCGATAAGGAGTTCTGTCTTAATGGGCCTGGTCCATTTCAGAAAGGAAAGGATGCGGTATTGCAGCTCCGGCAAGCTGAATGGCTTCACCAGGTAGCCGTCGGCGCCAAGATCAAAACCACCCATACGGTCCCCGTCCATCGTTCGCTCGGAAGAAAAGAAGAAAATGGGGGTTAGCGTTGTTTTCTTGCGGATTTCGTGTGCCAGCTCAAAACCATTCATTTTTGGCAGTACAATGTCTACCAGACAAAGATCATAACGTGTTTGCTGAAATTTTTCCCAGCCTTGCTGGCCGTCAAAACAATGTTCTACCCGATATCCAACTTCTTCCAGGTTCTTCTTTACAATGTTACCATACACCATGTCGTCCTCTACAAGTAAGATTCTGGGATTCTTGTTGATATTGGTGCTCAGTTGCGGATTTTTATGCAGGTTGTTGTTCATATGACTCCCTTTGGTAAAAGTGTTCTACTATAAAACAAAAAAAAGGCTACCGCGGGTAAGCGGCAGCCTGACTTTTTGTTTATTCACCTGCTATTCACATAAATATCACATCTTATCCACAGCCGGAATCCTGATGGCCACAGCATGCTTCCAGTCTTTCTGACGAACACTTTCAGGCATTTTTACCACTACCCCTTCCGTTGTAGTTTTCCACATTAATTTATTTTTAGTTCCTAACACCTCCAAACGGGTCCCTTTTGCCGGAATCATCCCCTTAAAAGTGATGGAAGCAGGTAATTTTTCGTTTTCATCCAGCAGATAGATCGCGTAAACGCTGCCATCTTTCTTGTTGCGGGTAAAACACACCTTGCCATCTTTATAAGGCGCCACCGCACGGGTGCCATAAATAGCCTCCCCGTTTATCTTCATCCAGGCGCCGATTCCCTTCATGGTAGTGTAAGCCTGCGCATGTAGCTCTCCATCCGGGCCGGGACCTACATTCAGCAAATAGTTGCCGCCTTTGGCCACAATATCCACCAGGTTGTGAACGATGGTGTTCACAGATTTATATTTATCATCCGGTACGTAAGACCAGGAACTTCCCATGGTCATACAGGTTTCCCAGGGATAGCTCAACGGCTTTTCCGGGATCTCCTGCTCCGGCGTACGGTAATTTTCATACGGCCCGTGCACACTACGGTCTACCACAATCAATCCAGGCTGGTGGCTCCGCGCCATAGCAGTGATCCGTCCCATATCAATATCCTGGTCCTGTGGCAACGTTTTACTCCAGGACAAAGATTCTTTGGTCTGCTGCCCCAGCGGCCGCACCCAGCCACCATCCAGCCAAAGGATTTCGAGCTTGCCGTAGCCGGTCATCAGCTCTTCAATCTGGTTGTAGGTAAACTGTTTGAACTGGTTCCATCTCTCCGGATATTTCTTCACATCGTAGTTCACGTTCCGGTCCTTTGGCGGGAAATAATCCCACCAGTAAGCATCTGAGTGCCAGTCTGGTTTGGAAAAGTAAGCGCCGGCATGAATGCCTTCCTTACGAAAAGCCTCAAATACTTCTTTTGCGATATTGGCGCGCGGATTCTTGCTGAATGCGCCATCCGGCGCTGTTACCTTGTAATCTGTTTGTTTGGTATCAAACATACAGAAGCCGTCATGGTGTTTGGTAGTAAATACCAGGTACTTCATACCGGCATCTTTCGCCGCTTTAGCCCAATGTTCCGGTGCAAAATGGGTAGGATTGAAGGACTTTGCCAGTGCTTCATACTTTTGCAGGTATTCGAAATAGGGCATTTTCGGAAACTTCCGGCTTGTCCATGGCTCGTCTTCCGGACAGATACTCCAGGATTCCACTACACCCCACTGGGAATAAGCCCCCCAGTGTACAATCATCCCGAACTTCCAGTCCTGCCACTCATCCAGCTTTTGGATCACTGCCTGATCCGTTTCGGGCACATAGGGCGACTCCCCGCTTTGTGCATTGGCTGCATTTACACACATCCACACGCAACCTAATGCCATCCATAATTTTCGCATAGTCAATGTTTATAAGAATCTACCAAAGATGTTATTTTCAAAGCAGCCTTTATGGCTACCGGGTTTCTTCCTGTATACAATCTGATGGTTTTATTTTCTCCTGGCAACAAATCAAAATAATTTTCTTCAAAACGCTCTTCCGGCGCGGCATCTTCCAGGTTCAGGTAAACATTTCTCGCCAGTTTATCCGACCTGATGGTTACATACACATATTCCCCCTGCTGCTGTTGCTTACCAAAAGTGACCTGGATCTGCGGCGTTTCCAGCCTCATGTCTTTTGCCGCGGTAAAGTAAAAGATATTTCTTTCCATATCCTTACTGTCAATTCGCAGTTGCGCATGGAATATTACCGTCGCGGGGTTCTTTCCCTGTAAAATCTCCGCGGTATCCACCGTAAAAAACTTTTTGCTGGTATTGGCCCTGATGGTGATGTCTTTCAATGTTTGCTGCCACAGCTGCTTGCCGCCGGTATCAACAGCTGTAAGCACCAGGTCTGCTTTCCGGTCCGTCTGTTCGTCTGAAACGATGTAGGTAACCAGCTTTCCCGCTTCTATCACAGTAGATACCAGCCGGGGTTTAAAGGCTTCTTTTACATAGTATTGCAGGGCTTTCCAACGGCCGTAGTAATCCCTTCCCGACCAGGAAGCGCCCGGCCAGCAATCATTGAGCTGCCAGTACAAAGTACCCATACAATAAGGCATCGCCCTGCGGTGCGCTTCTATGGCCACTTTCATACCTTCCGCCTGCAATACCTGGCTGAGGTATACAAAGGAAGGAAAATCCTTTGGTGCCTGATAATAGTGCAGCATATAGGTTTTGATAGCCGTATTTCCTTTGGCAGGGCTCTTCTGATGTCCCTGCATTACATTTGAGAAAATGTCGTAATCATCTTTTGTCGCAAAGGTGTTGATGGTTTCCATACCGGGAAACGACTGAAAACCATACTCGCTCATAAAACGGGGAACATGCGTATTAAAGGCTTCAAACCATTCCATCCCATGCCATACGCCCCAGTAATGGTTATCTCCTTTTGCAAAATCTTCTTGCTTTCCCCAGTTACTGATGGGAGAAGAATGGAAATAGAATTTCCCGGGATCATTTTCCTGTACCTGTTGCGGCAATACTTCTTTAAAAAGCGCATCGTATCCTTTCAGTAAACTGTTCCATTGTGTTTCCGTATAGGCGTAACCGTTTTCCCAGCCCCAGTTCTTTATCGCGACCGCTACTTCGTTATTACCACACCAGAGCGCCAGCGAAGGATGGTTACGCAGCCGCCGGATATTATAGGCTGCCTCCTCTTTTACATTTTGCAGGAAAGCCGTATCGGAAGGATAGAGTGTGCAGGCAAACATGAAATCCTGCCATACTAGGATTCCCATCTTATCTGCCAGTGTATAAAATTTATCTTCTTCATAAATACCGCCTCCCCATACACGTACCATATTAAAGCCGGAGCTATGCATATCTTCAAACAATCGCTGGTACTGCTTTTCGGTTACGCGGGGCAGGAAATTATCCTGCGGGATATAGTTGGCGCCTTTCATAAAAACAGGCTTACCATTCACTTTCACATAAAAGCTCTCGCCCAGGCTATCGGGTTTGTTGACCACTTCAATGGTGCGTAGACCAATAAATTCCTGTTGCTGTGCCAGTGTTTCCCGGTTGCTGCGCAATTCCGCCTTAAAGGTATAACCTGTCTGCTCTCCCATTCCGGCGGGCCACCATAGCTGCGGTTGCCTGATTGTAAAAGGTACATTTACAGTGTTGATACCCTTTTTCAGGGTCACGGGCAGCGTGGTCACTACCGTTGTTTTACCGGACAACTGCCGGGAGATATGCATGCTGTAAGTGCCCGCAGTAGCTGCTTCCAGGGTAACCCGGGCATTCATACCTGCGTGTGTGGCATCCAGCTTTGTTTGTTGCCACCAAACATCGCGGATGGTGGCTTTATTCCAGGACCGTAAATAAACAGGCCGCCAGATCCCTGAAGTAACCAGGCGCGGGCCCCAGTCCCAACCGTAGTGATACGGCGCTTTGCGGGCATAAATACTTAGAGGAATATCGCTGGCATCGTTGCCGGCAGGATAGATCACACTGTCTGCCAGGAATTTCGGCATGTCGTGCTTAACGGGGCTTTTAAACAGGATGCGCAACTCATTTTCACCGGCTACCAGCCGGTTTTTTACGTTTAGCACCCTTTCTACAAACATATTGGCAGATTGCAGGACCAGGTGGTTGTTCAGATACACTTCCGCATACGTATCCAGTCCTTTAAAATCCAGTTCTATCACGTCATATTGCAGCTCCGCTGCAGTAACATTCCATTTTTTACGATACAGCCAGTCTTTTTTGTCTACCCATTGCACTGCTTTTTCATTGGTGCCCACAAATGGATCAGGGATGAGTTTCAGCGCCAGCAGATCGGTGTGTACCGTGCCCGGCACGGTGGCAGGACGCCAGATGCCTTCATCTGCACGGGAAAATTCCCAACCGGATAACAGCGGATTTCCGCTTGTATCCTGTGCATAAATCGATTTAGTAAAACAGGTTAAAAAAAAGAGCGCGATACAGATGCGGCTCCAGCCAATATATTTCATATCCTCATTTTTCTACAGGGTCAAAAATAACACTGATTTACGATCTTTGAGGTATGAAAAGCATCTGGCATCAAATCCTTCGATACTTCTATATTGGCAAAAAAGACCCGAATGCACCCACTACACGCTATGTAGCTATGATGCACGGTATGAACCGTATATCGATCCTTTTATTCCTGGTAGCCTTGATTATATTGATAGTCCGGTTGATCAGAAAACACTGATCCGCTGATTACGCTTTAGCAAATTGTGCAATCACTTCCGCGGCTCTTTTGCTGGCATCCTTCTCGCCCAGCTTATGCCACAAGTCGGCGTAGTCGGTCATTACGCGCTGACGGGCCGCATCATCCTTCAGCAGGCTGGTGAGTTCCTTTAACAGATTTTCTTCTGTGAGGTCGTGCTGGATCAGCTCTTTCACCACCAGCTTATCCATGACCAGGTTTACCAGGGAGATGTATTTTACTTTGATCAGTTTTTTGGCGAAGAAGTAAGAAATAGGATTCCCTTTGTAGCATACTACCTCAGGAACACCGAACAGCGCAGTTTCCAGCGTAGCGGTGCCAGAAGTAACCAGGGCCGCTTTTGCCTGCCGCAACAACTTGTAGGTTTGACCTTTGACCATGGAAACGTTCGGATGCTGCCCGGTGAGCCCCTCCAGGAAGTGATCGTCCAGGCTGGGCGCCTGTGCTACTACAAACTGGTATTCCGGGAAGTGCTTTGCCATCGTGAGCATGATGGGTAACTTTACGCTTACTTCCTGTTTACGGCTACCCGGCAATACCGCAATTACGGGCTTATCAGATAGCGGCGCATCTGCCGGTTGCTCTTTAGCCGCTTTGATCACTTCTACCAATGGATGTCCTACATACTCCACTTCGTAGCCCCATTTGTGATAAAACTCTTTTTCAAAAGGCAGGATACACAACATCTTATCTACACATTCCCTGATCTTTTTTACCCTGCTTTCTTTCCAGGCCCATACCTGGGGAGAAATATAGAATACGGTTTTAAACCCTTGCTGCTTTGCCCATTCGGCAATACGCAGGTTGAAGCCGGGGTAATCTACCAATACCACCACATCCGGTTGAAAAGCGGTAATATCTTTCTTACAAAAATCAATATTACGCAATATCGTACGCAGGTTCATGACTACTTCCACGAAACCCATAAATGCCAGCTCCTTGTAATGCTTTATTACATGGGCACCGGCCTGTTCCATCATATCACCGCCCCAACTACGTATATCCGCAGACGTGTCCTGCTGTTTTAATTGTCTGACAAGGTTGCTGCCATGCAAGTCACCAGAGGCTTCTCCCGCAATAATGTAATATTTCAATATGGTGTTGTATTAAAAATTATCTGATCAGTTTGAGTAACAATATACCTATGGCATACAACATGGTAACAAGGAAAACTCCCTTTGCAGTAATATCTCTCCGCTTCCTGGTATACAGATAAAAGACCAGCCCGTTTACCAGCAAACAAATGCTGGTGATTTTCGGAATCATTTGCCTGTTATCTTTCAGGATCGCAAAAAACTGTCCCAGGCCGATATTATTATGCGGCTTGATTACAAAAAAATAATAAAGGAAAAATGCCAGCAAAGGTGTGATAAACCCCAGCACAATTCCCAAGGAGAGATTGTCTTTTTTTAACATACTGCTATTATAATGCGATATCAGGATCTACAGCTATCTCTATTCACAAATCCTTCCACTCCTCTTCCAACTTCTTTTTCAACTTATAATTGGTGAGATCGAACTGCACCGGCACCAGGGAGGCATAATTATTCTCCAGCGCCCATACATCTGTATCTTCACCCGTATCACGGTTTTTAAATTCACCGGTGAGCCAATAGTATTTTTTACCATGCGGATCACGGCGTTCATCAAATTCTTCCACCCACTTGGCATCTGCCTGCCGGCTGATCTTCAGACCTTTGTAATCTTTCTCACTGACAATAGGGATGTTTACATTAAACAAAGTACCTACCGGCAGTTCCGATGCCAACATCCGCTGTGTTACTTCCCGCGCCACTTTTGCCGGCAGGGAGAAATCAGCATCATAGCTATACTCCAGGAAAGAAAACCCAACGGAAGGAATACCTTCAATAGCCGCTTCCATGGCAGCCGACATCGTGCCTGAATAAATTACGTTGATAGAATGATTAGCGCCGTGGTTAATGCCACTTACACAGATATCCGGCTTTGCATGCAGGATCTTATCGCGGGCCAGTTTTACGCAATCCACCGGTGTTCCGGAGCATTGCCATGCTTCAATACCTTCAAAAATATCCACCTTTTCCAACCGCAGCGGTACACCAATTGTAATGGCATGGCCTTTCCCTGATTGGGGGCTGTCCGGCGCCACTACCACCACTCTTCCGAGTGGCCGCACCGCTTCGATCAAAGCACGTATACCCGGCGCCGTTATCCCATCATCATTTGTGACCAGTATCACTTTCTCCTGTTTACCCATAATTCACGTTTTAACTTTGCACAACAAATTTAAGCTCTCTTCCAATCATTTCGCTTTAAAAGAATGTGAAATATATAGATAATTTTAAAGATCCGATTTTAATACCTTCCTGAAAACCAGGTAGATGGCAATAGCGATATATACAAACAAGCAAACCAGGTAGGTGCTGTCTTCATACCTGTCTACTGTTTTCATCATATTACCGACTAAAGGGAAAGGCAACAACTCATCACCGGTTTGCAACGGCAACAGCCCTCCTATCGGTCCAACATTTTTTTTCAGGATGAATACAAATGTCTGCTCCAGCATCATGGTATAACCCAGGAATATCACGATGGCAAAGCCTGCCCGCTTTACCAATACACTCAGCAACAGGGCAAAACAAAGGGTGAGCAATACCTGGAAAAAGTAGTAGAACATATACACAAAACCTTCTGTACTGAAACCGGAGGTACCATAGGCTGCACCGAAAACCGCGGCGGTAAGCGTGGCTACTACAAACGCCAGTACCGACAACAGCAGCACCCAAAAGAGTTTGGCATATACAAACTGTTTCCGTTCCCAGCCGTCAATAATATTCTGGCGGTTGGTGCGGTAAGTATATTCGTTGGTCACCAGGATCATCAGCAACAGTCCGAACAGGGAAGAGATATAGCTGCTCACATTGGCCACTGTCTGCCATACGGTTGGATAATTAAAGGGCGATGATCCCAGCATTTTCGTTGCATCGCCCAGCTGGCGTGTAAATACTTCTGCCGGCACATAGTTTCCGGCTGGAATTACGGCTACGGCGACGATAAGCATTACCCAGAAAGTACGGTAATTTTTTACTTTGAGCCATTCTGTATAAATGAGCTGTTTCATGATGCGGAGACGTTGGTAATTTCAAGGAATGCTTTTTCAAGGCTCTTTTTGCGCAGTTGCAGTTGTTGCAACCATATGCCCTGTTGGGCGCAATAGCTGTTTACCGCTGCGGCATCGGGTTGTGTGCTGAACACCGCTATCACGCTGGCGCCGTTGACGCGGGCGCTGGTACAGCCGGGGTATTGCAGCATGGCCGTGCATAGCGCGTTGTTGTCTGCCGCAGCCAGCTCCAGGTAATCATGACGGCTGATCACTTCATTAACAGCGCCGGAGAGCAATAGCTTACCCGCGCGCAGAATGGCTACATGTGTGCATACTTTTTCCACTTCATCCAGCAGGTGGCTGGCCAGGATAATGGTTTTGCCTGTATCCGCGAGGCGACGCAACAGATCCCGCACTTCAGCAATACCTGCGGGGTCCAGCCCATTGGTAGGTTCATCCAGGATGAGTACTTCCGGATCACCGAGCAACACGGCGGCAATAGCCAGCCGCTGCTTCATACCAAGTGAATAGGTTTTGAAGGGGGAATGTTGTCTTGCTGTGAGGCCACAGATATCCAGTACGCGGGCAATATCATCATGGCCACGTTGCTTGATAGCAGCGGAGATCTCCAGATTTTTATAGGCACTCAGGTAATGATAAAAGTTCGGTGTTTCCAGCAAAGTACCTATCTGCCGGCGTTCGCTGGCGGTGGCCGTTTTGTCAAAAAGCGTAAAGCTGCCGCTATCGGCTTTCAACACGTCGGTAACGATGCCCAGCAACGTGGTTTTGCCGCTGCCGTTAGGGCCCAGTACACCGAAGATGGCACCCGGCGGCACATCAAAAGATACCCCCGATAAGGCCTGCACAGGCCCGTACTTTTTTGAGATGTTTTGTAAGGATAGAACTGGCACTGGTAAAAGATCTGTTATGAATGATATAAAAAAAGAGGAAAATGCAGCGAATGATCTTATGGCAAATCTTCACTACATTTCCCCTGAACTTACATTTACATTGTTAATTACGTACCGGCTTGCCCGTTTTGATCACGCTCTGCAAACGTTCCAACGTTTTGCGCTCACCACACAAACTCAGAAACGCTTCGCGTTCCAGGTCCAGCAGGTATTGTTCGCTCACGAAAGAAGGTTCTGTTAAATCGCCGCCACACATCACATAAGCCAGTTTGTTGGCCACTTTCTGATCGTGTTCAGAAATGTAGTTGCCAAACTTCATCGCATACACACCTGCCAGCAGGGCGCCCAGCGCGCTGCGGCCCATCACTTTCACATCGGTTCTTTCCACCGGTCGGGTATATCCTTCATCTGCCAGCGCAATCACACTACGTTTGGCGTCTGCAATAAGACGGGCCGGATTCAGGGTAATTTCATCATGCCCTTTGCGCAGTACGCCCATATCAAATCCTTCAAAACCGGAAGTCGCTACTTTGGCAGTGGCTACGGTCATGAAGTAATCTTTCAATGGTTCTTCTTCTATACGGCCTTCTTTATATTCCAGGCTTGCGCGCAACGCCATTTCTTTGGTACCGCCACCGCCGGGGATCAGCCCTACGCCCAGTTCTACAAGACCAATATAAGTTTCGGCAGCTGCCTGTATTTTATCTGCATGTAAACACATCTCACAACCACCACCCAATGTCAGTGCATGTGGTGCCACTACTACCGGAATATTGGAATAACGCAACCGCATCGTAGAACGCTGGAACAGGCGCACCGCCATATCCAGCTCATCAAATTCCTGTTCGGCTGCCAGCATAAATATCATACCGACGTTTGCGCCGGCAGAAAAATTTGTGCCTTCATTACCCACTACCAGTCCGCGGAAATCTTTCTCCGCACGGTCTACCGCCTTATTCAACCCTTCCAGTACTTCTCCGCCAATAGTGTTCATCTTGGTTTTCCAGTCGAAACACACCACACCATCGCCGATGTCGATCAGGTTGCAGACGCTGTTTTTCCAGACAACATTATTGGAGAAGTTTTCGAGTATAATAAATTCTCCTTCGCCCGGCATGGCTTTGTAAGCCTGTGAGGCGAGGTCATAATAAAATTTCTTGCCGTTATCAATTTTATAAAAACTCTTGATACCCTTTGCCAGCATATCTTTCACCCATTGGGCTACTGTCAGTCCTTTTTCTTCTATGAGCTTGATGGATGCTTCCACACCCAGCAGGTCCCAGTTTTCGAAAGGGCCGATTTCCCAGCCGAAACCAGCTTTCATGGCGTCATCTACTTTGTAGATATCATCGGCTATTTCAGGCACACGGTGCGATACATAGGCGAACAGGTAAGCATGAAGCTGCTGATAGAACTCCCCGGCTTTATCGGTAGCCGCTGCCAGCATGCGAATGCGCTGCTTCAGGTCTTCCACCGGTTTGGCCGCATC
This sequence comes from Chitinophaga sp. MM2321, assembly GCF_964033635.1. Lineage (NCBI taxonomy): Bacteria > Pseudomonadati > Bacteroidota > Chitinophagia > Chitinophagales > Chitinophagaceae > Chitinophaga > Chitinophaga sp. MM2321. The sequence goes on along the minus strand of NZ_OZ035533.1, from coordinate 310,909 downwards.
TATACTGGCAAACCTGGCCTTTTGTTTAGGCCCGTATTCCATGGTGTTCAGGTCGAGCGTCAGAATTTCCTTGCTGCCACCCTCTCCTTTTGTTTTTTTATAGAAGCCTTGCCCGGTCTTATCTCCCAGCCAGTTGTTTTCCACCACTTTCTGCAGAAACAGTGGAATCTTGAAAATGCTGATGGCTTCATCATCCGGACAGTTTTCCATCACGCCTTTGGCTACCCGCACCAGGGTATCAATGCCCACCACATCCGCTGTACGGAAGGTGGCTGATTTAGGATGACCAATCACCGGACCGGTTAAGGCGTCGATTTCATCAACACCTAATCCCATTTCCTGCATGATGTGAAAAATAGCCATGATAGAATACACGCCTACCCTGTTGGCAATAAACGCGGGCGTGTCTTTACACAACACGGTTGTTTTGCCCAGGTAAAGATCACCGTAGTGCATCAGGAAATCGATGACGGCCGGATCAGTATGTGGTGTAGGTATAATTTCGAGTAAGCGCAGGTAACGGGGAGGATTAAAGAAGTGCGTTCCGCAGAAATGCTTTTGGAAATCTTCGCTGCGGCCTTCGGTCATCAGGTGAATGGGAATACCGGAGGTATTGGAAGTGATGAGTGTACCGGGTTTGCGGAATTTCTCCACCTGTTCAAACACGGTTTTCTTCACATCCAGGTTTTCTACCACTACTTCTATGATCCAGTCTACATCAGCGATGCGCTTCATATCATCGGTGAAGTTGCCCGTTTTAATACGTTTCACCACATCTTTGTTGTATACGGGGGAAGGATTTGACTTCACAGCAGCCAGCAGGGCATCGTTCACAATCCGGTTTTTTACAGCGGGGCTGTCCAGCGCCAGATTTTTCTTTTTCTCTGCATCGTTTAATTCCCTGGGCGTAATATCCAGCAATAAAACCTGTACGCCAATACCTGCAAAATGACAGGCAATTCTTGATCCCATTACTCCAGAGCCTAATACGGCTACTTTGTTGATGTGTCTTTGCATAGCTTTTAGCATTTAGCTGTCAGCGGTTAGTCTTAGCGGAGCTTCCAGCAATTGTGACTTAACTTTACCGATCATTGAATTTAGCATTTTTTGTACTTCCATCATCAGGCTACGGAGTAATTCTGTAATTAACTCACACCACTACCGGGTTGTACGGCTTCGGCGGGATTTACAAAGATCAGTTTGCCGTTATCTTCTGCCATCAGGATCATGCCCTGACTTTCGATGCCGCGCATTTTGCGGGGCGCCAGGTTGGCTACCAGGGTTACCTGTTTGCCAATGATGTCTTCCGGTTTGAAGTGCATAGCAATGCCGGATACAACGGTACGTTGCTCTGTACCTATGTCTATCAGCAGTTTCAGTAATTTATCAGCCTTCTCTACTTTTTCTGCAGACAGGATGGTTCCTACACGCAGGTCCAGTTTTGCGAAGTCGTCGAACTGGATTTCCGGTTTGGCCGGTGCAGCAGCTTTTTCTTCTGCAACGGGTGCAGGAGCCGCGGCGGCAGCTTCAGCAGCAGACTTTTTCAGGCCGGCATGCAGTTTTTCTACCTGTGCTTTTACCTGGTCGTCTTCCACTTTTTTGAAGAGCAATTCCGGCGCACGCAGGGTGTAGCCTACTTTCAGCAAGGTGTCACTGCCGGCATTTTCCCATTCCAGCATACGGTCCACCACTTTCACCATGTGACAGATTTTTCTGGCGGTAAAGGGCAGGAACGGATTTATAAAGATGGCCAGGTTGGCAGTAAGTTGCAGGCATACATACAAACAGTTGTCTATTTTGCCCTGCAACATCAGCAGATCCTTTTCTGTATACAGCGGATCAGCTGTACCCGCTTTGATCCTTTCCATGGCAGACGCCAGTTTCCAGGGCTCATTTTTCTGTAAATACTGGTTTCCTTTTCTGGCCAGGTCAATAACTTCCGCCAGGGCTTCCCGGAAACGGTAGTTTTCCAGGCTGCTCTCAATCTTTTCTTTGGAAAGGGTAAATTCTTTCACCAGGTCTTTGTCGGCAGCTTCCACAAACTCTTCGTGTAGCCGTGGCACTTTACCACCGCACAGCTTGTGCATCAGCACCATGGTACGGTTGATGAAGTTACCGAAGATGGCTACCAGCTCATTATTATTGCGGTCCTGGAAATCTTTCCAGGTGAAGTCGTTGTCTTTTGTTTCCGGCGCAGTACTGCACAGTACATAGCGCAGGATATCCTGCTGATCGGGGAAGTCCTGGATATAATCATTTATCCATACCGCCCAGTTGCGGGAGGTAGATACTTTTTCTCCTTCAATATTCAGGAACTCGTTGGCAGGCACGTTTTCCGGGAAAACGAAATTGCCGTGCGCCTTGAGCATAGCGGGGAAAATGATACAGTGAAATACGATATTATCTTTCCCGATAAAATGTACCAGTTTGGTATCATCCTTACACCAGTAGTCAGCCCAGTCCGGGGTGAGTTCTTTGGTAGCGGAAATATAACCGATAGGCGCATCAAACCATACGTAGAGTACTTTTCCGTCTGCATCCGGCAAAGGAACTTTGATCCCCCAGTTGCTGTCGCGGGTCATGGCGCGGCTTTGCAGGCCGTTGTCCAGCCAGCTTTTACACTGTCCGTATACGTTATTTTTCCACTCTTTATGACCTTCCAGCAGCCATTCTTTCAGCCAGGGTTCATAGTTCTGGAGCGGCATGTACCAGTGCTTCGTTGTTTTCTTTATGGGCACGGCGTCGCTGAGGGCGGAGTGCGGGTTGATCAGTTCATCGGGGCTTAGTGAGCTGCCACAGCGTTCGCACTGATCGCCGTAAGCCTTATCATTGCCGCATTTGGGGCAGGTACCGATGATGTATCTGTCTGCCAGGAAAACTTTCTTTTCCGGGTCAAAATATTGTTCTGTTTCTTTTTCTTCAAACAGGCCGTCGTTATACATCTTCAGAAAAAAATCCGAAGCTGTCTGGTGATGTATGGGATCACTGGTACGGGCAAAGATGTCGAAAGAGATACCCATTGCGGCGAAGCTGTCGCTGATGATCTTGTGGTATTTATCCACAATATCCTGCGGGGTTACATTTTCTTTCATGGCTTTGATGGTGATAGGAACACCATGTTCATCCGAACCGCAAACGAATTTTACATCTGCTTTTTTAGCGCGCAGATATCTTACATAAATATCTGCAGGCAGATAGCAGCCGGCCAGATGGCCTATATGTACCGGGCCATTGGCATACGGTAGTGCCGCAGTTATTAAATATCTATTAAATTTTCCCATACTATCTTAAAGAATGCTTAAATAAATTTTAAATCGGATTTTTGTTTTTGGAATCACCAAACAATTTACCACCTTAGTTCGCGAATAGTAAATGTATTCACTAATCTGCAAAGGTAAACAAAAGTACAATGGTAAAAATTCCGCCATATCTGAAAAAAGGCGATCTGATAGGAGTTACCTGCTCCAGCAGTAAAATGGAGCTGCAGGCGGCAGAATATGCAGCCGGCATATTAGACGCATGGGGATACCGGGTACACCTGGGTATTACGGTAGGCACCAGCTTCCACAATTTTTCCGCACCCGATGAACTGCGGCTGGAAGAATTACAGGATATGCTGGACGATCCTGAAATAAAAGCCATTGTATTTGGCCGTGGTGGCTATGGTATGGTGTGTATCCTCGATAAACTCGATTTCACCCGCTTCCGGAAACATCCAAAATGGCTTTGCGGCTATAGCGATGTTACCGCCCTGCACGCACATATCCATCAGCGTTATAATATTGCTTCCCTGCATACCCTCATGTGCAGCGGCATTACACCGGCTACTGCTGAAAATGAATACGTGCATAGCCTCGCTGCTGCTTTAAAAGGCAAGCCTTACCGCTATACAACGCCCTCGCATACACTAAACCGGGCCGGCAAAGCCACCGGGGCACTCGTAGGCGGCAACTTGTCCATGCTGGCCAATGTTTCCGGCAGCCGATCCCAGGTGGATACCAAAGGCAAAATCCTGCTGCTGGAAGATATCGGGGAATACCGCTACAACATAGACCGCATGATGTATAACCTCAAACGCGCCGGCTGGCTGGATAAACTGGCAGGCCTTGTAGTGGGCGCCTTCGTTGACGGAAAAGATACTAATACTCCTTTTGGTCAGACGGAGTATGAAATTATCCACAACATCGTAAAGGATTATGGCTACCCGGTATGTTATGGTTTCCCTTGCGGACACCAGACAGAAAATTATGCGCTGAAACTGGGACTGAAGCACGAACTGAAAGTAGGAGAACTGAAGAGCATCCTGACCTGCGATTAGCAGCTAGTCTTCCACATCCGGTACTATTTCCAGCCCATATTCCTCCGCCGATAAAACACCCTGTTCACGGGTATTTTGCAACACTGCCGGATCGGGCGTCAGGTCGTGCAACTGGGTTTGATTGTGCAGATAATCCATGCCATGGAGCTTGCCGGCGAGTCCGCCCGGTACACCAATCAGGTATTTCAGTACTTCACAAACGATATGCATACCGGTAGCGCCGTGTGTGGCGCCGATAGCGCCTGCATCGAAGTTGCGGTATCCTTCTGTGAGCTCCAGCGCACAGCGGTAAGTGGCCGAAGTGGAACCATCGGGCATGGGCATATTAAAGCCGGCACACCAGGCCATCCAGTTGTGTACTTCCCCTATTACAAAAGGTTTATCGTGCTTTACACAGGCATCATTGATCACCAGGTGCGTAGGCTGATGCTGGGAGCAATCGATCACCAGGTCAAAGCCTACCAGGAGCAGGGCTATATTTTCCGGCTTCACCTGTACCAGCATCGGGTAATGTTTTGTGTAGGGATTCACCGCCCAAAGCCTACTGGCAGCCATTTTAGCTTTATGTTTACGGATATCCTGCATCTGGTATATAGGTTGCCGGTGCATATCTTCATCATTGATAACACCATAGTCCGCAATGCCCAATACACCCACGCCGCTGGCACTGAGGTATTGCAACACCGGGCTGCCAAGACCACCGGCGCCAACCACCAATACACGGGCATCCTGTAACTTTTCCTGCATTTCCAGGCCTATACCGGGAACGGCTATAGGATTTTTAAAATGCTGTATTTCTTTTTCAGTTAATGTCATGCTCATAACCTTTAGCTAGTCTAGTCCTGCGGAAATTCCAGGGTAAATTTACTTCCTTTACCCACTGTGCTTTCCACCTTAATTTTTCCTTTATGTGCATCTACGATCGCTTTCACGTAGGTAAGACCAAGACCGAAGCCTTTTACGTTGTGTACATTACCCGTATGTGCGCGGTAGAATTTTTCAAAGATACGCGAAATAGTATCCCGGCTCATGCCGATACCGTTGTCTGTAATGATCAGGAACAGGCTTTTACGGGTGTTATAGGTATGTATCTTTATTTCCAGGTTTTCGTTGGAATACTTGATGGCATTATCCATCAGGTTAAAGATCACGTTGGAGAAATGTACATCATCTGCCATGATCACCGGGTTAATGGCATCGAGTTGCAGATCTACCACCCCGCTTTTGGCGGATAGTTGCAGTTGCAGGTTATCCGTCGTATTCTGGATAACAGCATGCACGTCTGTAGCCTGTAGTTTAAGTCCGATTTCATCTTTTTCCAGCAGGGCAGACTGGAGGATACTTTCCACCTGTTTGTTCATGCGTTTATTCTCCTCTTTGATAATGCCGGAGAAGTAACGGATCTTATCCGGCTTATTCAACACTTTTTCGTTCCCGATAGCGTCAATGGCCAGGGAGATAGTGGCCAGCGGCGTTTTCAGTTCATGGGTCATATTGTTGATGAAATCAGACTTTATCTCTGAGAGCTTTTTCTGATTCAGCAGGGTACGGATGGTGAGGGCAAAGGCGGTGACGATGATCATGGTAAACAGGACCCCGCCGGAGATCATAAAGCCCAGCTGTTTGGCGATGGAATCATCTGCCCGCATGATGATCATGAGGCTCTCCGTTTGTGGCCCGAGGTTACTGACATCTTCCAGTGGGATGACCGGTATCTGGTACTTTTTATGTTCACTAACACTATCCCGCTGGTTCTCCTGGTACATTTTTTCAAAGCCGGCCGAATGCATTTTCAACTGGGAACCAATCCCCACCACCGGGGCAAGGATGGCAAATTCGAAATGAGCGGAATCGAGGTGATTTTTCCTCATATTGGTCTGTATACATTTCCTCAGTTCCTGTACGGTAAAAAAATCGCTTACAGGGGGTTGGTTGTAAGGCAGCCTGTTCATATCCATCCCGAACCCCTTAATTGCGTTAGGGTCCTTGCCGTTCAGCTTAAACATAAGGGCAGTCTGGCGGGTATACAGCATGTCGTTCTGTACGTCTCTTATCATGCCTACAGAACGCTCAAAAAGCTGCTCCTTTTTAATGGCAATGGCGCTTTTGATCCAGTTTACCTGGATGTAAATAATGCCAAACAGCGACAGCGTAATAAGCACAACGATTACGGGAAATATTCTCTTCAGTGGTATCATGAAAGTCAAGTCAGGCTTAAATATACTTAACCTGGGAAATTATTAATTGTTAAAAAAGATATTTGCTATAGCAACTATGATACAAAATTAAATAGTTAGGTTGGCAGCTATACTTCTCTACTGCAATACAATATTACTTTAACGTAATTTTAACTGGCATCTGCTCATTTTATTAGTTCTACTTTCCTTACCTTTGCTATACAATATTGGTACTAAATTTGATTAGTATCATATATAACAAAGTAATTAAACTTTCTACATACATCGACGTGGATTCGTTCCATAAGCGATTTAGATTTTGGTTGATAAAATGGTAAGGAGGTTTTCTAGCCTCCTTTTTTTTATTTTCTTTTTTCCGGTTTTACCCACTTCTTCTTTTATTGTTTCCTTTCTTTCGTGCTTTGTATCAATCATTTAATTAAATTTGGTTAGCGATCAAATTGTATACATATGGTAACCTTGTCGCCCGGCGTTTTGCTGATAGCTGATCCATTTCTGAAAGATCCGAACTTTGCCCGTACAGTGATCCTGCTCTGTGAATACCAGGAGCAAGGCAGTTTTGGTTTCGTGATTAATAAACTCTTTGATCAGCACCTGGATTCATTGATCCCTGATGTGCTGATGAATAATATCCCCGTATTTTATGGTGGCCCTGTGCAGGTGGATACCATCCACTTTGTACACCAACAGCCTGAGCTGATAACAGGTGGTGTGGAGATAGTGCCCGGTGTATTCTGGGGCGGCAGGTTCGACAATGTAGTGGAGCTGCTGAACAAGGGGCTGCTGGACCTGAAAAAGATCAAGTTCTTTATTGGTTATTCGGGGTGGACAGGCGGACAGCTGGAGGAAGAGTTAAAAGGCAAATCCTGGATCACTTCCGGGAGTACCGCCGCCTTGATATTTGAACAGAAAGAACAACAAATATGGCAGCAATCCCTCAAAAACCTGGGCAGTAACTTTGCTCTGATGGCAAATTTTCCCATTGATCCTTCTCTCAACTAAATCCTAATATTCTGACAGCTAACCACATGCGGGCACAACCGTTTATGGGGGTAAAAATTGAATAAAATGAATGGCGTTTTTTAAAACAAATTAAATATCTTGCTAAAGTGTTTAGAGCGGGTAAACGATTTATACAGCCCATTTTTCAGGTAAACACAAAAACCGATAGCATACACCTATGAAGGCAAAACCTATGAAAATCATTTGCTCCTTCTATAGACAAACGCCAGATTTTACCTGATCAACAATTGATTATTATCGAGGCATCATTCATTAGGTAATATACAATAGCCATTGAAACGGCTATTCATGGATGTATATACATAACTACGGCCATCTTATCATGATGGCCGGACAGGGAATGTATTGTACAGAAATGAATAATAGCGGAAATCCCGGCAGGTAATCTTACGTGTTCCGGGTCTTCTAAGATTGGAATAGTTAGGACAAAACGAAGGCCGGGTAGTCTTACCCGGCCTGTCTTATTATTTTATACTGGTAGTATGTTTATTTTGCTACAGCCACAGCGCCTTCTACGAGCACGGTAGCCTTGTTGCGCAGTACCTCTACAAATCCGCCGCTGATAGTAAAAAACTCACTGTGGTTTTTATCTTTCAGCACTTTCATTTTACCATTTCCGAGGGCAGCAATTAATGGCGCATGTTTATCCAGTATTTCAAAAGAACCGTCAATGCCGGGCAATTGTACGCCGTACACTTCGCCTGCATATAATTTTCTTTCTGGTGTTAATACTTCTAATAGCATGTTATGATCGTAAATGGTGAATGGTGAATGATCCCGGCGTAACCGGGATCATTTACAAAATTAGTTATTCGCTGCTTCCAGTAATTTCTTACCTTTTTCAATAGCTGCTTCGATGTTACCTACGAGGTTGAAAGCTGCTTCAGGATACTCATCTACTTCACCGTCCATGATCATATTGAAACCACGGATAGTTTCTTCGATCGGAACCAGTACACCTTTCAGACCGGTAAACTGTTCTGCCACGTGGAATGGTTGTGACAGGAAACGTTGTACACGACGGGCACGGGATACAGTGAGTTTATCTTCGTCGCTCAATTCATCCAGACCGAGGATAGCGATGATATCCTGTAATTCCTTGTAGCGTTGCAGGATCATTTTCACACGCTGTGCACAGTTGTAGTGTGCTTCACCAACGATAGAAGGAGAAAGGATACGGGAAGTTGATTCCAGTGGGCTCACCGCAGGATAGATACCAAGATCGGAGATCTTACGATCCAGTACCGTAGTAGCATCCAGGTGGGAGAACGTAGTAGCCGGAGCCGGATCCGTCAAATCATCCGCAGGTACGTAAACCGCCTGTACGGAAGTGATGGAACCATTTTTAGTGGAAGTGATACGTTCCTGCATCAGTCCCATTTCAGTAGCCAGTGTAGGCTGATAACCCACCGCAGAAGGCATACGGCCTAACAGCGCGGATACTTCAGAACCTGCCTGGGTGAAACGGAAGATGTTATCTACGAAGAACAGGATATCACGACCACCACCTGCAGTACCATCTCCATCACGGAAATATTCTGCCAGTGTTAAACCAGACAAGGCTACACGCGCACGTGCTCCCGGTGGTTCGTTCATCTGACCAAACACAAACGTAGCCTGTGATTGTTTCAGTAATTCTTTATCCACAGCAGCAACATCCCAGCCACCGTGTTCCATTGATTCCATAAATTTATCACCGTATTTTACGATACCGGCTTCAATCATTTCACGCATCAGATCATTCCCTTCACGGGTACGCTCACCTACACCGGCGAATACGGACAAACCTTCGTAACCTTTTGCAATGTTGTTGATCAGCTCCTGGATCAATACGGTTTTACCTACACCCGCACCACCGAACAAACCGATCTTACCACCTTTTGCATAAGGCTCAATCAGGTCAATTACTTTGATACCGGTAAACAGTACTTCTGTATCAGTAGCCAGATCTTCGAATCTTGGCGGCTGACGGTGAATGGAATTACCATCGCTGGCGTCAACATCGCCCAAACCGTCAATAGCTTCACCTACCACATTAAACAAACGTCCCTTAACCTGGTCGCCTACCGGCATTTTAATCGGAGTGCCTTTATCTACTACAACCATTCCACGAACCATACCATCAGTGGAGTCCATTGCCACACAACGCACACTGTCTTCTCCCAGGTGTTGTTGTACTTCCAATATTACCTTCTGACCATTTTCGCGGGTAATTTCCAATGCGTTGTAGATTTCCGGCAATTTGCTATCAAAGTGCACGTCCACCACGGGACCGATAATCTGTTTGATCTTACCTGTGTTAGGCATATTTTTAAAGAGGTTTATAAAATACTAAAAAGTTACTTCCTCAAAAACCCATTTACATGTGTAAATAAGTTTCCAAAATTTGCCGCAAAGGTAATAGTTAATGGGTGAATATCAAAAAGCTATTCACGAAAAAAAACCTTTTTCTACCCCATTTTCCACTTGTTTTATCAATAACTCCTTTTTGTTTCCTTGCAATGCAAAGCGCAGCCTATCAAATTATTAATTTTTATTACTTATAACTATTTGCTAACGTATCCGCCAAAAAATTAGCCATTCATATAAAAATAATACGCTTTTCTTATTCTGTTGATTATTTTTAATAAATTATCATATATACAATAAAATAATATGAAAGAACGCAGTGAACTATCCCGCCGGTCATTCCTCGGCAACCTCTCAAAAGCCGGTTTACTCGGCGTAGCCGGCCTCTCCCCCTTTGCCGCCAAAGCAGCAAACTTATCCAGCACTCAACATACTGCCGACAATGAACACATTTTTTTATGCAAACCATATCTCCAATACCCGGGACCAGACACCATTTCCATCAGGTGGCTCACCGCCCGCCCCTGCTACAGCTGGGTGGAATATGGCACCGACGGCAAAACAGACCAGAAAGCCCAACGCGTCAGCTACGGCCTCGTGGAAGCCAATAACTGTCTTCATAGGATTGAACTGGACAACCTGCAACCCGGCAAAAAATACAGCTATAAAGTATACTCTAAAGACATTGTAGACTTTCAACCTTACAAGCTCACCTATGGCGCCACCATTGAAAGCGATATCTACACATTCACCGCACCGGACCCACAGGCAAAAGAAGTGTCCTGGCTCATGATCAATGATATTCATGACCGCCCGGAATCTATTCCCCACCTGATGGGACTGAACGGACAAGACCCGTACGATTTTGTTTTTTTTAACGGAGATGTATTTGACTACCAGTCAGACGAGAAACAAATAATCGACCACATGCTCACTCCCTGCGGCGAAACATTCTCTACTCATAAACCTTTCATGTATGTGCGTGGCAACCACGAAACCCGTGGTAAATATGCCCGCGAATGGCACCAGTATTTCGATAATCCCGGTCATTCAAATTACTTCTCTTTTACCTGGGGTCCCGTTCACGCAATAGTACTGGATACCGGAGAAGACAAGGAAGATACGCATCCCGTTTATGGCGGCATCGTAGATTTCGACGCCTACCGTGTACAACAGGCCAGGTGGCTGGAAAAAGAGCTGCAAAGTCAGGCTTATAAAAAAGCAAAACATAAAGTAGTCATGATGCACATCCCGCATTATCACGGCGGCGAATGGCATGGTACCGTTCATTGCCGCGACATGTTCGGCGGTCTTTTCAATAAACATAAAATTGATATCCTCATTTGCGGGCACACCCACAAATACGGTGTATATGCGCCCGTTCCTGGTCAACACGACTATCCGTTGATCATCGGCGGTGGCCCTAAAGATGATAAACGCACCCTGATCAAAATAAAAGCAGACCAGCACCAACTCGTACTCACCATGCTGAAAGATGACGGCACCAAAGTAGGAGAGTATAAAGTGTAAATTGACCTTTATGATGATATGATCTGAATAAAAGACAAAAAGCGAAAAACCCGTTTGGTATTTTACTAAACGGGTTTTTATTTTTCCACCGCTATTTCCGCCGGCCGTTTCTTAAAACGCCCTACCACAGGCAGTTACAGCGCACTAAATTAATTGGACCCATTTTTGCCATACATAGATTATAACGCTGATATACAGACAAAGCGTTATAAAAAATTTAACAATTTTCTTTAACATAATTTAAAAAAAACATTGCATTTAGACCGCGTTCCAATACCTCAGCAGGAAATACGAAAAAAGTAAGACATTACTCCACGAAGTCTAATAACAGCAAAACCAATCAAGACTAAAAAACAGGAGCTATGAACAGATTAATAAAACATACCGGATTATCTCTCGTCCTTGTATCCTTCTTTTTGGGCAGCTGCGCTTCTACCTATTCCACATACGGGCCAGCCCAACAGGTACAGATAGGCGCCTCCATTTCCTTTTATGATGAATTAAGTCCGTATGGCCGTTGGGTAAACTACCCCGGATATGACCAGGTATGGATACCAAATGCCGGCCGGGATTTCAGACCATATAATACAGATGGCCACTGGGTATATACAGACTATGGCTGGACCTGGATGTCCGACTATCCCTGGGGATGGGCAGCATTCCACTATGGCCGCTGGATGTTTGATGACTTCAATGGCTGGATGTGGATTCCCGGCAACGAATGGGGCCCTGCATGGGTGAACTGGAGAAGTGGTGGAGATTATTATGGATGGGCGCCAATGGGACCTAATATGTATGCAGGTGGCGGCTACTACAACGTACCATCAGCTTACTGGTCATTTGTACCAAGACAATATATCAACAGCCCGCGTATTCACAACTATTATGTGAATAACAGCCGGAATGTTACCATCATCAATAACACCACTATTATCAACAATACAAATGTATATAACAGGAACAGGGTTGTTACCGGTCCGAGTGCTACCGAAGTACAACGCTATGTGGGTTCTACGGTAAGACCAGTAAGGGTCAGCAACAGCGACAGACCAGGTACAGGACAGATCAATAATAATCAATTGCGGATCTACCGCCCTGATGCAGCCGCTATACAAAGAGGTCGTGTGGCAGACAGAAACCGGGTCACTACCCCGGCCAATAACACCAGACCGGTGAATACAGATAACAATAACAGGCCTTCCCGCGTGCAGCCTGCAGATAATAACAATAATAACAACGGCAGGGTTCAGCCATCAAGGAATGCAACCCAGCCCACAAATAATACCAATCCCGGCAACAGGACCACTCCACCGGTAAATAATAATAACACCCGGCCGTCAAGGGTTACCCCCCAACCGGCTAACAACCTGCAACAGCAGCAACAACAACAGCAACAGGTTCAAAGACAACAGCAGGTACAACAGCAACAACAACAAAGGGTACAAAGGGAGCAACAGCAACAACAGCAGCAGGTACAGAGACAACAACAACAGCAGCAACAGCAACAAAGGGTACAGCGGGAACAACAGCAACAACAACAGGTACAAAGACAACAGCAACAGCAGCAGCAACAACAACAAAGAGTACAACGGGAACAACAGCAACAGCAGCAACAGCAGAGAGCACAGCAACAACAACAGCAAAGGGCACAACAACAGCAGCAACAACAATCGCGTCCGCAGCGTGTAGCGCCCAGCAGAAGCGAAGGAAGTAGTAGTGAAGGATCATCCGGACGTGTAAAAAGAGACTAGACCACAGCTGAATATATACGCCTGATGACTGGCATAGGCCGGTCATCAGGCTTTTTATTTATTATAAACGTGTTTATATAATTGATCTTTAATCCGCAAAAAAGAAGCTTCATCTGAAGTGAAACCTTTCTGCATCAGGCGCAACTCCAGCGGCGGATAATTATCATGATACGGAGGTTGCTGGTATGCCTGTGAAAATACCTGGTACCCCAATCTTTCATAAAATGCAATACGACGTATAGCCTGCTCCGTTAGTGGAGGCTCCACTTCCAACACTATATTTCCAAACTTTGTACCCAGCTGCTGCATGATCTGACTACCTATACCTCCTCCCCGGGCATCGGGGTGGATGGCAAAATATTCAATGAACGTAAAATCCGGTAAAGTCCAGTAACATAAAAATCCTGCAAAAGCATGATCCCGGGAAATATGCAACAGGCTTAGTTTCCCCGATGCTATCAGCGCCAACAGGTTTTCCCAGTCTCTTCTCTCTTCATAAGGAAAAGCATCTTCATACAATTTTTTTACTGCCTCATCTGCAATAGTAATTGGTAGTAAGCTGATCATAGGGCAAAGCTACTGATTATTCCGGGGGGTGGGTACACACTCAAAAGGGTCGGGGTTATCCGCAGGAGCAGGCTTATTCACCGACCAGCAAAAATTCATAGGCTGGCTCGTAATACTGATCAGTTTCAGGTTTACTTTACTTCCTTTCCGGCTGTTGGACGCTGCAATGGTACGCGTGCCTTTCTCCGGAATATTGCTGAGTGTATATTGTTCTGTTTTAAACACCTCGTTATTGTTGCGCATGTACTGTACCATTACAACTACATTGTCCAGGGGATATTCCGTCTGGTTACGTACAGTAATACTGAGATCCTTGATCCCGCCCAGAAAACCGGTACGGTAATCACTGGTGCTCACAGCAATGAATTGTCGCCAGTTGCGGCGGTAATAGGCGCGTCTTTCGATAAACTGCCCCGCTACCCGCTGCTGTACATCCTGGCGGTCATTGATCTGTTGCGTCACAGCCCCGGATTGCTCCAGGCTTTTGCGGAGATCCCGGTTTTCATTCCATAGCCGTTGATTTTCCGACAATACACTACGTACCTGCTTTTGCTGCCGGCAGTAGCCCAATCCGAAAATAATAGTAAGGAGCAGTAATATAACGGGATAAATATAATTGCGCTTCATACCGTGTTCACAGAAAAAATAGTGCCAACGAGGGTTTTTATTACATTTGTACAAATGGTCCCAATGGAATTGATTTTAGTAAACAATGCGCAAACTGCGGTTCAGTTTGTGGATGTACATGTAATATTGAACAAAGATGTACCGGGATGGATAAGGCCGCTGGATAAGGATATCAACAATGTATTTGACCGGGAGAAGAATAAGGCTTTCCGTTTTGGGGAATGTGTAAGATGGATTCTGAAAGATGATCAGGGAAAACTGGCCGGCAGAATAGCCGCATTTGTAAATAAAAAATATAAAACCAAAGGAGATGAATGCCTGGTAGGCGGTGTAGGCTTCTTTGATTGTATCGATAACCAGGCAGCCGCGGATCTTTTATTCAATACCGCCAAACAATGGCTACAGGAAAAAGGAATGGGCGCCATGGATGGCCCTATCAATTTTGGTGAACGCAATAACTGGTGGGGACTATTGACAAAAGGTTTCCATGAACCGTTATATGGCATGAATTTCAATCCCCCTTATTATATCCGGTTGTTTGAAACCTATGGTTTCCAGTTATTCTTTAACCAGGTTTGTTACGGCATGAAGGTGAGTGATCAGCTGCTGCCTAAATTTTTTGAACGACATGATGCCATCAGCAGTGACCCTGCATTTTCCGCCAGGCATATCCGGAAAAATGAACTGGAAAAATTTGCGGAAGATTTCAGCATTGTATACAATAAAGCATGGGCGCAACATGCGGGGGGTAAGGAAATGAGTAAAGGTCAGGTGCTGGCGCTTTTCAAACAGATGAAGCCCCTCATGGATGAAAAGATTGCGTGGTTTGTGTATCACGATGGCAATCCGATAGCCATCTGGTTAAATCTGCCCGATCTGAATCAATACCTGAAACATATGAATGGCAAACTGGGACCGTTACAAAAACTGCTTTTTGCCTGGCTGAAATTAAGAGGCCACTGTAAAAAAATGGTAGGCATTATTTTCGGTATTGTACCCGAATTCCAGGGCAAAGGCATAGATGCTTATATGATTGTGGAAGGGGCAAAATTAATACAATCCAATGCCGCTCATTATACCGACTATGAAATGCAGTGGATCGGTGACTTTAATCCACGGATGCTGAATGTTGCGGAAGCACTGGGCGCTACGCCTACCCGGCAACTGACTACCTATCGTTATTTATTTGATCGTACCGTTCCCTACAAACGACATCCGATGCTGGCCTAAAAGAGGCTTGCAGGAGAACTGACGCAGCGCCGGTTTGCACGCCGGCAGCTGGGTGATGCTCATATAAATATCCGATGGGCTTTCTCCGGGGGAATTAATTTCTGAATATTCTATATATTTAAATCCCTTTTGCAATGGCCATCGTATTTAACCAGATATTATGTTATGACCAGCTTATATCCGGAGAGTCCGGGGAATCTATACCCTGTACTCCTGCAGCCCACGATGTTGTTTAAGCAACAGATAGTGAAAGTGATCAGTTATATAGTGCTCTTTTTTCTATTGTACGTGGTGTTGTTAATGACGACCGTAGCCCTGTCAATTGCTTGCCTGACAGGTGGCATTGTGCTGATCGGAATGCATCCGAAAGTGTACACCATCATCACCGGGCTTGGACTCGTGTTGCTGGGTGGGATGCTCTTGTTTTTCCTGGTCATCTTTCTTTTTAACAAACGCGCGCCTTCCCATCCTTATCGTACCCGCATCAATGCAGATAGCCATCCCCGGTTATTTAACTTTATTACCCAGCTGGTAAAAGAAACGCAGATCAGCTTTCCCAAAAAAATATTTGTGGTACCGGAGGTGAATACATCGGTATTTTACAACAGCAGTTTGCTGAGTTTATTCTGGCCCGGACGAAAGAACCTCGAAATAGGTCTGGGGCTTGTGAACAGTGTAAACATCAGTGAATTCAAAATGGTACTGGCACATGAGTTTGCGCACTTTTCCCGGCGCAGTATGAAGCTGGGCAGCTATGTGTATGCTTTGAATAAGGCATTATATAATATGCTGTATGAAAATGACCGGTGGAGTGATATCATCATCCGTTGGGGCAGTGGCGGCAGTTTGCTGGGATTTTTCGCACACATTACCACCTGGATCGTAAACGGTATCCGGTACCTGCTGAGAAAGCTCTACCAGCTTATCAACCGCCAATACCTGGAGTTAAGCAGGGAAATGGAATTACATGCCGATACCCTGGCTGTTTCGCTGGCGGGTACAAAAGCTGCCATCAGCAGCATGCGCAGAATGGAAATGGGTAGTTACTGCATGGATCATTGTATGCATAAATTACCGGAACTGGAAGACCATGCATTCCGTTTCCGTAATATTTTTAATGTACAGCGCGCATTGCTTCAATATTATGCCGGGCAGAATAATATGGTACTGGACCCACAGGGGCTGCCTGTTATCACAGACACCTACTTCCATACCTTTCTCAAAAGCCGGGTGCAACTCCGCGACCAGTGGACTTCCCACCCTACACGGGAAGACCGGGAGGAACACTACCAGCAGGCGAATGTATGCTGCAAACAGCTTACCGTGAGCGCATGGCTGTTGTTTAACGAGCCTGAAAACCTCCAGGAGCGTGTTACCTGCCAGGTGTATGATATGATATCCCCCGGCAGCCGGCCGTTTGAATGGCTGGCGCCCGACTCTTTTATCAAAGACCTGACCCAACAGCACCGGCTATACGAATACCCGCGGACATTTAATGATTACTATGATAATCGTTCCTTCCCGGTCATGAACGGGGCAATCAGCGGACTATTACAACCGGAAGAAGCTGGGGCGTGCAACCTGCAAAGCATTTATCACCCCGATATCGTGCGGCGTATGCGGCGTTTTTACCGCGACCGGCAGGATGTGGAAACGCTGCAGGCCATTGCGGTCGGACAGTTCCAGACCCGTTACTTTGAATTTGACGGACAGAAATATGTGCCCGGCCATGCGCTTCAACTGGCCCGCCAACTGGCAGCACAGGTGGAAGCAGAACAACAATGGCTTTTCGGACATGATCAGCTGGCCTTCTGCTATCATTACAGGAAAGCCCTGGAGATCAGCCCTGAAACGGCCGCCACCATGCAGGAAAAATATTGCCGCATCGTGCGGCACCAGGAATATTCCAACCGGCTCAATGACCAGGTGATCAGGGTCATTCATGGAATCAGCCAGCTGTTTGGTACCAGCCATACCACCATAGACCAGCTGCAACCCTGTTTTGATGAGCTCTCCGCCGAATGCTGGAATTTCCGCAAACTGTTGCACGAAATCACTTCCGATAAAATCTTTACCAGTGCTATTGCCAAAGAGATGAAAGAAAAGATCCGCAGGTTCCGGCAACAGGAGTGCATATTTATCCGGGACCACGTACCCGATTACGTGGCTATCCAGGAACTGCACGAAATCACGTCTTCCGTCATGGAACAGTACAATAACAACATTATATTATTAAAAAAATCATTTCTTGAGTTCATATTAACCTTTGAACCAAGGTGATAAACACCTGTCAAAGCAGCGCCGGTAGCACCTATTTTTCTCTTAGTGAATTTGTGCGTATTTTCGGCGCTCGCGAAAGCGTAGCAGTCATATGGAGAATTTTATCGTTTCAGCCCGTAAGTATCGTCCGCAGAACTTTTCAACTGTAGTAGGACAAGCACATATCACCACCACCCTTAAAAACGCCATCCGCAATAACCAGCTGGCACATGCCTTCCTGTTTTGTGGTCCGAGGGGAGTTGGAAAGACCACCTGTGCGCGTATCCTGGCGAAGACAATCAACTGCGAGAACCTGCAACCAGACGGGGAGGCATGTAATGAGTGTCATTCCTGCAAATCCTTTAATGAAGGCAGTTCCTTTAACATTCACGAGCTTGATGCCGCATCCAATAACTCCGTAGACGATATCCGTACCCTGGTGGAGCAGGTCCGCTTTTCTCCACAGGCCGGAAAATATAAGATCTATATTATAGATGAGGTACACATGCTGAGTTCCGCGGCATTCAATGCTTTTTTGAAAACCCTTGAAGAGCCGCCATCCTACGCGATCTTCATCCTGGCCACTACAGAAAAGCATAAAATCCTGCCTACGATCCTGAGCCGTTGCCAGATCTTTGATTTTAAACGGATCACCATCCAGGATACCGTAGACCATTTACAGGAGATCTGTGTCAAAGAAAAGATCCAGGCGGAGCCGGATGCCCTGCACCTGGTAGCGCAGAAAACGGATGGCTGTATGCGCGACTCCCTGAGTACACTGGATAAGATCGTCAGCTTTACCAGCGGGCATCTTACCTATCAGAATACGCTGGAACACCTGAACATCCTGGATTACGATTATTTTTTCCGGGTGATGGACAGCGTATTACAACAGGATGTAGCGACCACCCTGCTGATATTTGATGAAATTTTACAGAAAGGTTTTGAGGGAGATAATTTCCTGAACGGCCTGGCGGAGTTTTTACGAAACCTCCTGCTAAGCAAGGAAGATAAAGCACTGCACCTCGTAGAGGTATCAGGCAACCTGAAAGAACGTTACAAACAGTTGTCCGGAAAGATCAGTCCGGCCTACCTGATCACGGCCCTGCATCTCCTCAATGAAACGGAGATCAACTACCGCCTGGCACGCAACAAGCGGTTGCATGTGGAAATGTCACTGATCAAGCTCTGCTATCTTCAGCAGGCCATTTCACTGGTGACGGATGACAGCAATGGAGAAATATCCAAGAAAAAACTGGTAGCGGACGGTACACCGCCGCAAAAGCTGCGCGCACCAACAGCACAGCCTTTACCGGCTAAAGCACTGGCCGACAAACCAGCCACCAGCGCCAGTATTACAGCTGCCTCGCCGGAAACCGCCATACTAACGGTGGAAACCGCGCGTCCGGTGACCCCACCCGTTGAAAAACCCGCTGCAGTAGCGCCTGTACCGGCAACACCGCCAGTAGCTACTCCTGTAAGTCAGCCAGCCATGACAGCTACCGCTCCTGCTCCGGCGCCCGTGCAGCCAGCCGTACCTCCTGCTCCAACCGCCAAAACAACCGGCTCCAGCACAGCTACGAGTAAGCTAACCGGCCTCGCAGCCATGAAAGAGGCGATGGCAGCCAAACACCAGGATATTACGGTAGTACAGAGCATTCCCCTTACGATGGGCGCGGTGCATGTATATTGGGAGGAATTTATTGACCGGTTCAGACAAGCCAATAAAATGACGGTGGTGAGTAACCTCCAACTGGCCTTGCTGAAATTGCTGGGACCCGGGGAGATAGGCATCGTAAGCCGTAACATTGTGCAGTACCGCTTTATGGAAGAGGAAAAGCTGGAAATATCTGATTTCTTCAAGCAGAAATTCAACAGTCCGATGCTCATCCTCACCCTACAGCTGGATGAAAGTCAGCAGACACAGGATATAGGCCCGGCACCACTTTCCAGCAGGGAGCAGTTCCAGCAGATGTCGGAAAAATATCCACTGGTAAAAGAGCTGAAAGACAGGCTTAATATGGAACTGGATTTTTGATCCAAATTCCGCTTATTGAATATTAACTATCATTAGACATTTTTAAACAGTTTGCCATTCCTTCTTTGCGTTTTTGCGCAAAAACATGTAGGTTTGAGCAAAATTTCGAATAAACACTATGGCAGAAGTTATCAGAATGCCCCTCTTGAGTGATACGATGACGGAAGGGGTGATTGCGGCATGGCATAAAAAGGTGGGCGATAAAGTAAAAGCAGACGATGTGATTGCTGAAGTGGAGACCGATAAAGCAACAATGGAAGTGATGGGGTATGTGGAAGGAACCTTGTTGTACATTGGCGTGGAAAAAGGAAAAGCAGCTAAGATTAATGAAATAATTGCCATTGTAGGCAAACCGGGAGAGGACTATAAACCTTTACTGGAAAGCTCCGCCAGCGCACCTGCTGCTGCGGCGGCTACTCCTGCCCAACCAGCAGCTGCAGCACCGGCGCCAGCGCCACAAGCTGCTCCCGCTGCTGATGATGCTGCATTGAAAGAAGCACTGAAAAATGCAACTGTTATCCGGATGCCGCTCCTGAGCGATACCATGACAGAAGGAAAAATAGTTGCCTGGAATAAAAAAGTAGGCGATGTAGTGAAGAATGATGATGTACTGGCTGAAGTGGAAACGGATAAAGCAACCATGGAAGTAATGGGCTATGCCGACGGTACTTTATTATATGTAGGCGTGAAAGAAGGCGAAGCTGCCAAAATAAATGGTATCATCGCTATAGTAGGCAAACCAGGCACCAGTATAGATGCTATCCTGGCTGCTGAAAACGCGGCCCCTGCTGCGAAAGCAACAGAAGGCGCTGCTGCTCCTGCCGCCACTCCCGCTGCTGATGCGGCACCCGCTGCCACAACAGCAACCGCCAATACTACTGATGGTCGTGTGAAAGCTTCTCCCCTGGCTAAAAAGCTGGCGGCAGAAAAAGGCATCGACATTCAGCAGGTAGCTGGTTCCGGTGATAATGGCCGCATCGTGAAAAAAGATGTGGATAATTTCGTTCCTGCTGCCGCTGCGGCACCTGCTGCTGCTCAAACCGGCGCTGCAACTGCACCCGCTTTTGTACCAGCCGGACAGGAAGGTTATACCGATACACCGCTTACCAAAATGCGCCAGGTTATTGCCAAACGCCTGAGCGAAAGCAAGTTTACAGCTCCTCACTTCTACCTGAAAATAGAAGTGAATATGGATAAAGCCATGGATGCCCGCAAGGCCATCAACGAAATCTCTCCCGTGAAGATTTCCTTCAATGACATGGTGATCAAAGCTTCTGCACTGGCATTGCGCCAGCATCCTGATGTCAACAGCAGCTGGATGGGAGACTTTATCCGTCATAACCAACATATTCATATCGGTTCCGCAGTAGCTATCGAAGATGGCCTGATTGTTCCGGTAATCCGTTTTGCTGATCAGAAAACACTGAGCCAGATAGCTGGTGAAGCAAAAGGACTATACGACAAAGCCAAAAACAAAAAACTGCAACCACCCGATTTCTCCGGAAATACCTTTACCATCTCCAACCTGGGGATGCTGGGTATCGAAGAGTTCACTGCTATCATCAACCCGCCGGATTCTGCTATCCTGGCTGTAGGTGGTATCAAGGAAACAGCCATCGTGGAAAAAGGCCAGGTGAAAATAGCCAACATCATGAAGCTCACCCTGAGCTGCGACCACAGAAGTGTGGACGGAGCCGTAGGCGCACGTTTCCTCGCAACCCTGAAAGGGTACCTGGAAAATCCGGTGACAATGCTGGTATAGACCAGGATTAAAGGATTATAAGATTTATCGGATGGGTGTTTTGTTGTTTAATTAGAATTGTATAAAAATTTGTATAGAAAGAAGTCCTGCCTTAACAAGCAGGACTTCTTTTTTTATTATGCTGTCTAGTCCTGAAATAGCGATACAGGATTTAGGTTTAAAAATTCTTTTAAAAAAAATCAAACAACAAAACACCCATCCGATAAATCTTATAATCCTTTAATCCTGGTCCTTTCATTATCTTTTGAAAGTTCAAAAACTTGGTATACATTTGAACTGAAAATAGCATCATATGAATTTAGTAGAAGCAAAAGCGCAGTTTATCCAAACCTGGGGATCACTGGGGGCTCAATGGGGTATTAACCGTACCATGGCTCAGATCCACGCGTTATTGCTGGTGATGCCTGATCCGTTGAGTGCTGATAATATCATGGCCGAACTGAATATCTCCCGGGGAAATACCAACATGAATGTGCGGGAGCTGATCAACTGGGGACTCGTAGAACGGGTACTTATTCCCGGTGAAAGAAAAGAGTTTTTTATTGCAGAAAAAGATATCTGGAAAGTAGCTACCTACATTGCCCGGGAAAGAAAGAAAAGGGAACTGGACCCTATCATGAAAGTACTGCTGCAACTACAACAGGCAGAAGGCGACCCGAAAGACAGGGAACTGAAATCCTTCAAAGATTCCATCTCCAACATCAACAAGTTTGCACAACAAACCGATAAAACCATTAGTGCTTTTATTAAATCAGAAGAGAACTGGTTTTACAGCAGCTTGCTGAAACTCATCAAATAAATCTTTTATCATTCTATTTCAAACATGACTGCACCGTGCTTATCACTTGTGCCGGATTTCGTAATTTTGGAAGATGGAAACCACCAATGACAAAAAGCTCACCGTGGTATTAGGTGCTTCACCTAACCCGGCAAGATACAGCAACATGGCCGTAACAAGGCTCACCGCCAAAGGACACCCGGTAGTAGCTATCGGCAAACGCGCTGCCAGCATCGGCGATACGCCGGTGATCACGGAACATCCGGCACTGGAAAACGTAGATACCGTTACCCTTTACCTGAATCCTGTATTGCAGCAGGAGTATTACGATTATATCCTTCAGCTGCATCCCCGCCGCATAATCTTCAATCCCGGAACGGAAAATGAAGAACTGGCAGCAATGGCCACGCAGCATAATATTCAGCCGGTAGAAGCCTGTACGCTGGTAATGCTGAGCACAGGACAGTTCTAGCTGATCATCTCTCTCAAAAAAATTAATTAAATTATAATAAAAGCTGTTAGTTATGGCTAACAGCTTTTTCGTATATTCGAAGAATACATACCCGTTGTTCTTACCCAATGGATCCATTCCATTTTGTTGATCCGTAACTAGCTTGGCATTACTTCATTCGGCTGGCAATATCATCTGACGCATTCGCATGTTCACTATTTAATTATGCTCTTTATGCAATGGAGAAGATTTAATGGAGAGGCCATCCACCTTCCGGTCAAGGAAGAAGTGCGACAAGCCATTATTCGCGAAACAGGCCTGGGCTATCGCCTGAAAGTGTGCATTGGCACCGATTCCCAGGTAAAGGGAGTGGATACTGAATTTGCTACAGTAATCGTTTTCCTGCGGGAAGGTCACGGCGGATTTATGTTTATCCACAATGAAAAAACCAAAGACTGCTATTCCATCAAAGAACGTATGCTGGTGGAAGTAGCCAAGAGTATTGAAATTGCGTATGAACTGTGTGACCTGTTTACCGAATACGATGTAGACATGGAAGTACACGCAGATATCAATACGAATCCGCAATTCAAAAGTAACCTGGCCCTGCGTGAAGCCATGGGTTACATCCTCGGTATGGGCTTCGCTTTCAAAGCCAAACCCGAAGCTTTTGCCAGTAGCAGCTGCGCTGATAAGGTGGTAAATTAAACCAGCCGAACGCACCTGTAATATTGTACCTCTCTTTACTTTTATGATGTGATTTCTCACGTCAGGTGATTCCCTCTCCCCTATCCGGCCTCCTTTCTAGCTATTCCTGTAACATTTCCTTTTCTCCTTACACTTTATATACGGTTTGTACTTTATGCCAATAAAAAAGGTCTAACGTGTATGTGTACACGTTAGACCTTTTTATATAGACGGAACCCTTACTCAGGCAATGGCCCTGAACTGTGCATTCAGTTCATCAATATAAGTGAGGATGGCATCTCTGCCGGTTTTCTTTACGGTAGAAGTAACGAAATTAGGTGGCAGGAACTGCCAGGTTTCGCGCATCTTGTTTAAGAAAGTTTTTACGTTGCGGCTTACTTCTGCCTGCGTGCTTTTATCGGCTTTTGTAAATACCAGGCTGAAAGGAATATTCCAGGCACCCAGCTGGTTCACAAACTCCAGATCTATTTTCTGCGGGGCATGACGACTGTCGATGAGCACAAAAACACTGACCAGGTTGGGACGTTTGCGCAGGTAGTTTTCGATCATTTGTTCCCATTGCCGGCGCTGAGACAAACTTCTTTTAGCAAATCCGTAGCCGGGCAGATCTACCAGGTACCACAACTGGTTTATAACAAAATGGTTTATCAGCTGCGTTTTACCGGGTGTTCCGGACGTTTTAGCCAGTTTCTCGTTGTTAGCCAATATATTGATCAGCGAAGACTTCCCTACGTTGGAACGGCCTATAAAGGCATATTCCGGCATATTGGGGGTGGGACATTTCTCCCAATCCGGGCTGCTGATAAGATATTCTGCTGACTTAATAATCATAATGATATTACTTTGTTCCATTAAAAATCCCGCTT
Source organism: Chitinophaga sp. MM2321 (assembly GCF_964033635.1). NCBI lineage: Bacteria > Pseudomonadati > Bacteroidota > Chitinophagia > Chitinophagales > Chitinophagaceae > Chitinophaga > Chitinophaga sp. MM2321. Next base: position 286,454 of record NZ_OZ035533.1, on the reverse strand, counting down.
CTCCTGATTTGCTGTCCGCCATATGCCTACATTTTCTTTAACTTTGCGGCCTATGTCAGAAAATGCAAATGTTCAGAAGATCGTTCCCTTTGAAGGGTCAAAATTAAGCAAGAAGGAGCAGATAGCATCCATGTTTGATGATATTGCTTTCCGTTACGACTTTCTTAACCATTTTATGTCGCTCGGAATCGACGTTATCTGGCGTAAAAAGGCGCTTTCCTATTTAAAGTCCCTTCAGCCCAAACAGATGCTGGATGTGGCTACCGGCACCGGCGACTTCGCCATCATGGCCGAAAAGCGCCTCCGTCCTGACAGCATTGTGGGCATCGATATATCTGAAGGAATGCTTTCCCATGGCCGCGAAAAGATCAAAAAACTGGGGCTGGACAACAAAATTACCCTGCAACTGGGCGATAGCGAAACAATAAGTTTTCCGGAACAGACGTTTGATGCCATAACAGTAGCCTTTGGTGTGCGCAATTTTGAGAATCTGGAAAAAGGGCTGTCTGAAATGAGGCGGGTACTGAAACCGGCGGGCAAATTGGTGATCCTTGAATTTTCCAATCCAACAGTTTTCCCCATTAAACAATTATATAATTTGTATTTTCGTTATATCACGCCCCTGATCGGGAAATGGATCGCCAAAAGTGAAGCTGCTTACAGTTATCTGCCGGAATCAGTGAAAGCATTTCCGCAGGGTGAAGCGATGAAAACAATATTAATTAACACAGGTTTCCAGGCCGTTACATGCAAAACGCTATCCTTCGGCATATGTTCCATCTACTGCGCTACGCGCTGATATTCCTGTTAGCAACGATTGTGCTGCCGGCAAAAGCACAATCAAACCTGAATATGGAGGAACACGATGCAAAGCCCTACTACTTTGGAATTACACTGGCTGCCAACCAGTCCTATTTCAAACTTACGCACAGCACGGCCTTCCTGGCTGATGACTCCATTATGGTGGCCGAGCCCCTGAAAACAATGGGCTTCAACCTGGGATTACTGGCCAATGCACGCCTGAGCGAGCATTTTGACCTGCGTTTTAATCCGCAGCTCTTCTTCGCTTCCAAAAACCTCTACTACCGCGATACCTATCCCAAACCACAGGATACCGAGAAAAAGATTGAATCCATCCTGCTGAGCTTCCCGCTACAAGTAAAGTTTAAGTCAGACCGCATCAACAACATGCGCGTATATGTGATCGGTGGCCTGAAATATGACTACGATCTGGCCTCCAATGCACGCGCACGCAGAGCAGAGGACCTCATCAAGATCAAAAAAAGCGACTACGGCTATGAAGCCGGCGCCGGCTTTGAATTTTACTTCGAAAGCTTCATCTTTTCGCCTGAGTTCAAGATCAGCAACGGTCTTGGCAATGTACTCGTGAAAGATCCTCACCTTCGCTATGCAAATGTTATCGAAAAGCTGCAATCAAGAATGATCGTGTTTTCGATTCACCTTGAAGGGTAAATCGGAATTATCTATTTTTGTTGTATGCAAAATTATCTCATCAGAAATATATCGGTAGTAAATGAAGGGCGTACTACGGTACAGGATGTGTTGATCAGCAACAACCGCATTGAAAAAATAGCCTCCAACATAACTGCCAGTGGAAATTACACAGAAATTAACGGAGAAGGAAAACATCTGCTGCCGGGCGTTATAGACGACCAGGTGCATTTCCGGGAGCCGGGCCTGACAGAAAAAGCCACTATTTATACAGAAGCACGCGCAGCCGTGGCCGGTGGCACTACCAGCTTCATGGAAATGCCCAACACCAAACCCGCAGCCCTTACCCAGGAATTACTGGAAGATAAATATGTCATCGGAAAACAACATTCCCTGGCTAACTACTCTTTTTTCATGGGCGTTTCCAACGATAATGTGGAAGAAGTCCTGAAAACGAATAGCAAAAAAGACAGTGTTTGCGGTGTGAAAATATTTATGGGTTCTTCCACCGGTAATATGCTGGTAGATAATTATCTCACCCTGGAAAAAATATTTTCCGGTACTGAACTCCTGATTGCCACACACTGTGAAGATGAAAAAATCATCCGTGCCAATATGGAACAGTTCCAACGCGAAAAAGGCGACCAGCTCACCGCTGCCGACCATCCGCTCATACGCAATGTGGAAGCCTGTTTCGAGTCGTCATGGACGGCCGTTCAATTTGCCAAAAAACATGATGCCCGCCTGCACATCCTGCATATCTCCACCGCCAAAGAATTACAACTCTTCAGCAATATGATGCCGCTGGCAGACAAACGCATCACCGCCGAAGTGTGTGTACATCACCTGCACTTCACCGCAGATGATTATGCACAATACGGTAATCTCATCAAATGCAACCCGGCTATCAAAGCACCGGAAAACAAAACCGCCCTGTGGCAGGGACTCCTGGACGACCGCCTTGATATCATTGCTACAGACCATGCGCCGCATACCTGGGCAGAAAAACAACAACCCTATCTGCAAGCGCCATCCGGTGTGCCATTAGTGCAACACAGCTTGCTCCTCATGCTGGAATATGCCAGACAAGGTGCTATCTCCATAGAAAAAGTAGTGGAAAAAATGAGCCATGCGCCGGCTATCTGCTTCAACATAAAAGAAAGAGGATTTTTACGCGAAGGATATTTTGCAGACTGTGTAATCGTAGACCTGCAAGGCAATACATCCGTGAACAAACAAAATATTTATTATAAATGCGGCTGGAGCCCATTTGATGGTCATACCTTCCCCGCAGCCATCACACACACTTTTGTAAGCGGCCACCTGGCTTATAACAATGGTAAATTTGATGAATCTGTAAAAGGGAAACGACTGGCGTTCAATTCCTAATCCGATTTGGGGATTTACGGATTGTGGAATTTTTCATTTCTGGCATCTATCTGCATATATTAACCAAAATGTCGTTGCATGCAATTGGACAAAACATCCTATAACGACCTGTCTATTTTCAACAGGGATGAAGAATATTCCCTTTTTAACCGGCTGAACTTCACGACCACCGCAGGTGGACGCGAATACCTCCGTCAACTGTTCAGCTCTCCCCTTCAGAACATTGCAACCATTGAAAGCAGACAGAAAGCACTGAAATATATACTGGAACAGGAAAGTAACTGGCCCTCCATTATTTCCAACGGTACTATTGTGGTGGTGGAAAATTATATGGAAGCGCAGATAGAGCCCATTTCAAATACGGAAGGTGTTGCACTTCATATTCAGGCTGCAATTAATAAAACCATGTATGCCCCTGATTTCGGGTACATAAAATTCTCTTTTACACAACTGGTAAATCTGCTGCGTGGTTTCCGCACTTTTGTAAGCGTATTCAATTCAGACGAGACACCAAAAGTGCTAAAAACCTTGCTGGACAGGGCGGAGCAGCTACTGCACCGGCAGGATTTCAGTGATATTTTACAGGCAGAAGAAGAAGGTAAGCTGAACTATGTACAGATCATGCGCTATGATAATTATGTCAGGAGAAGACATAGAAAAGTAGTGGAAGAACTGGTTACTTTATATCATCAGTTAGATGCCTTCTATGGCATGGCCAAAGCCATGAAGCATTATAACCTGCACTTCCCTATGTTTTCCGGCAGTACGCAGCCGCTGATAAAAGCATCGCAGCTCTATCATATTATTTTGCCTGAACCGATAGCCTATGATCTTTCGCTGGATGAAACCAATCACTTCATGTTCCTCACCGGCGCTAATATGGCCGGCAAAACAACATTTATCAGGGCAGTAGGTATTGCAGTGTTCATGGCGCATATAGGCATGGGCGTGCCTGCGGAGCAAATGGAGCTGAGCTTTTTCCATGGTATTTCCAGCAACATACAGGTGCAGGATAATATCTTTAAAGGTGAAAGTTATTTTTACAGCGAAGTATTACGGATTAAAAATACCATCATACAGATCAATAACGGCAAAAACTGGCTGGTACTGATAGATGAAATGTTTAAAGGCACGAATGTAGAAGACGCTAAAAACTGTTCCCTGGCGGTTATCCGCGGATTGCTGCGCAGTACTAACTGTCTTTTTATTTTATCTACCCATCTCTATGAAATAGCGGATGAACTGCGTGATGAAAAAAGAATTCTCTTCAAATATTTTGAGTCTGAAGTGTTTGATGATAACCTGCATTTTACTTATTTGTTGAAAGATGGTATTGCAAAAGAGAAAATCGGTTATTTAATATTGAAGCGGGAGAAAGTGCTGGATCTGCTGAACCAGATTGGCTGACGATAATTTATTCCTATATTAGTAGCTGTTAACCCAGCTCCATATGATTGTTAAAACCTTTGGCAGCGCCATTCAGGGCGTAGATGCCATTACCATCACGATTGAAGTAAATGTTGCTTCACAAGGAAACAAGTTATTTATTGTAGGGCTCCCGGATAATGCCGTAAAGGAGAGTGAGCGGCGTATTGAGTCGGCCATCAATAACCTGGGGTATCCGATGCCAAGAACCAGGACTGTTGTGAATATGGCGCCAGCAGATATACGTAAGGCCGGCGCGGCTTACGACCTGCCGATAGCAGTTGGTATGTTGGGGGCTTCCGGTCATGTAAGCGCCACTACTTTCGGGGATTACCTCATGATGGGGGAACTATCGCTGGATGGCACTTTGTTGCCCATCAAAGGTGCATTACCCATGGCGATACAGGCCCGCAAAGAAGGGTTCCGCGGATTCATCGTACCTGCACAGAATGCCCGTGAGGCAGCCATGGTGAGCCAATTGGAAGTATATGGCATTTCACATCTCGCCGATGTGTTGCGCTTCTTTGATCATCCGGGCAGCCTGCCGCCGGAAAGCATAGATGCGCGGGACGATTTCTTCTCCGCACAAGGCGCATTCGATGTTGATTTCAGCGATGTAAAAGGGCAACACAATATCAAGCGTGCGCTGGAAATAGCCGCTGCCGGCGGGCATAATGCCATATTGATCGGACCACCCGGTGCGGGCAAAACCATGCTGGCGAAAAGATTACCCACCATACTCCCTCCCCTCACTTTGCAGGAAGCACTGGAAACCACCAAAATCCATTCTGTTGCCGGTAAACTACCAGAGCATGCGTCGCTGATTGCACGCAGGCCCTTCCGGTCGCCACACCATACCATCAGCGACACCGCACTGGTAGGCGGTGGCAGCATTCCACAGCCCGGTGAAATTTCACTGGCGCATAACGGGGTGCTTTTCCTGGACGAGTTACCTGAGTTTAAACGCAAAGTACTGGAAGTGATGCGGCAGCCAATTGAAGAACGGAGAGTTACGATTTCACGGGCCCGCACCGCCATTGACTTCCCTGCCGGCTTCATGTTGCTGGCATCCATGAATCCCTGCCCCTGCGGCTATTTCAACCATCCTGAAAAAGAATGTACCTGTGCCGCCGGGATGGTGCAGAAATACCTCAACAAAGTTTCCGGCCCGCTGCTGGACCGCATTGATCTTCATGTGGAAGTAACACCGGTATCTTTTTCATCATTATCAGCTCCACATAAAAGTGAGCCAAGTGCGTATATCCGCGACCGTGTTATCGCCGCGCGTGCGGTACAGGCAGCCAGGTTTGCTGCTTCACCGGGCATTTACAACAATGCGCAGATGAATAGTCAGCAACTGGCAACCGTATGCGTGGTGAGTGATGCCTGCAATACACTATTGAAAAATGCGATCAATAAACTAAAGCTCTCTGCCCGCGCGTATGACAGGATATTGAAAGTCAGCAGAACCATTGCCGACCTGGCAGCAAGTGAAACCGTGGAAGTAGCGCATATGGCAGAAGCAATACAGTACCGGAGCCTGGATAGAGCGGGATGGGGGAATTAAAATAAATTATGCTGCCTCCGTCTTTTGGTACTCGTCACTTAGTTTTTTCTGTAGCTCCGGTGGTACCGGCGCATACTCTGCGAATTGCGATTTGATCTTTGCTTTACCCTGGGTTACGTTGCGAAGTGCGGAGAAGAGTTTATCCAGTTCTGCCTGTGGGATGCGCGCTTTTATGACCTGGTACCCGTTTAGTGTATCCATGCCCGTTATGATGCTCCTGCGGCTTTGTAATTCACTCATAATATCGCCCATCATAACATCGGGAGCGGTTGCCTCCAGGTCAAAGACGGGCTCCAGCAGCTGAGGAGCAGCCTGGTGGAAAGCTTCCCGAAAAGCCATCATACCGGCTATTTTGAAGGAAATATCGTTACTGTCTACCGGGTGCATTTTACCATCGTATACGCTTACCCGTATATCACGTACATACGATCCCGTTAGTGGGCCTTCCTGCATTTTTTCCATCACACCTTTGAGGATGGATGGCAGGAAGCGGTTGTCTATAGCACCGCCTACAATACAATTATTAAAAACGAGCTTGCCGCCCCATTGCAGCGGCACTTCTTCCGTATCACGAACGGTATAATCTTTAAAGGGAGGCATCCCTTCATACCAGGGTTCTATCTTCAGAAATACTTCTCCAAACTGTCCTGCACCACCGGATTGCTTTTTATGCCGGTAAGATGCCAGCGCCGGTTTACGGATGGTTTCACGGTAAGGTATTTTTGCTGCGTGGAAGTCTACCTGCATCTTATAGATATTTTCCAGCCGCCATTTTGTAATGAGCAGGTGCAGGTCGCCCTGGCCATGGAGAATCACCTGTTTCAGTTCGCGGTTGAATTCCACTTCCAGGGTAGGATCTTCCATGTGAATTTCTGCCAGTACTTCGCTCAGTTTCTCATCATCTCCCTTATTCTTTGCTTCAATGGCCACACGTGCTTTGGGAGAAGGGAAGCGGATGGGATCTATTTGTTGCGCACCAAAACTTTTATCGCACAGGGTTTGATTAGTCAGCGTATTTTTCAGCTTCAGGGTACACCCGATATCTCCGGCACGGAGGGATTCCACGTTGTTACGGTTCCTGCCATCAGCAATAAACAGCTGGCTGATACGTTCGGTGGTATTCCCTTTTTCATTGATCAGCTCCATGCCGGGCCTGACTTCGCCGGACATCACTTTAAAAAAAGAGAGACGACCGATATGCGGTTCCTGTAATGTTTTGAATATAAATAAACAGGCGGGTCCGGCAGGATTGCAGGGCACTTCCTTACCTGCTTCCGTCATTTCCGGTGGCATTTCCACCGCAGACGGCGCTACATTATCTATAAAGCCCATTAACCGGCCACTGCCCATGTTGTTTTTGGCAGATAAACAAAACACCGGGAAAACCTGGTGTTTCAGCATCCCTATTTTGATGCCCTGTCGTAGTTCGTCTTCATCGAGACTGCCTTTCTCGAAATACAGCTCCATGAGGGTGTCGTCATTTTCTGCGGCCTTTTCCACGAGTGCGTTATGCAGTTGTTCCGCCCTTTCCTTTTCATCGGCGGGGATGGGTAGTTTTTCCGGTTTGCCGCCATTTTCCGGGAAGCGGTAGAGGGTCATTTTCAGGAGATCTATGATGGCATTGAATCCTGGGCCCTGGTTTACCGGGTATTGCATAACGGTTACTGCATTTCCCAGGATGCGGGTGGCATCTTCCACGGTTTTATTGAAATTGGCCTGTTCGGTATCCAGCTGGTTGACGGCCAGGATGGTGGGTTTACGGTATTTATCCACATAATCCCAGATCAGTTCCGTACCTACTTCCACTCCGTACTGGGCATTGAGTAGCAATACAGCGGTATCGCATACACGAATGGCCGCAATTACTTCACCGATGAAGTCTTCCAGGCCGGGGGTATCTATTATATTGATCTTATAATCTCTCCATTCCGTATGCATACAGGTAGCATATACGGAATTGCTGCGTTCGTGTTCTATGTCGTGGTAATCAGATATGGTGTTTTTTTCTTCTACAGTTCCGCGTTTACTGATAATACCGGCTTCAAACAGCATGGTTTCGGAGAGGGTGGTTTTGCCGCTTTTGGGTGCGCCTAGCAATACGATGTTTTTAATATGTTTCTCATCATATGTTTTCATATGTGGAGGTTTAATAAAGTAATCGTTAATCACCGTGCCCTATGAAAGAACTTACTACTATTAAGTTACCATTTTTTGCGTAAAAATTGACGAGACTTTTACTCTGAATATGTTGCAACATACAGTAACTTTGTCCACCAGGAAATCTGATATATGAAATTATTACTACATTATTTAAAGAACTATAAAGGACTTATTGCGCTGGCCTTGCTGCTGGCTACTGTTAACCAGTTGTTTTCCTTAATGGACCCTTACATTTTCGGTAAGATCATTGACCAGTTTGCCTCTCATCCGCATGCCATCGGGGATATTGCCCGTGGGGAGAGCAGTTATCTGAAAGGAGTATTACTATTGCTGGGCGCTGCTATCGGCGTAGCCATGGTATCCAGGATAGCGAAGGCTTTCCAGGATTATTTTGTGAATGTGATTGTGCAGAAATTTGGCGCGCAGGTATATACAGACGGGTTAAAACACTCACTACGCCTGCCTTACCAGCAGTTTGAAGATCAGCGCAGCGGGGAAACGCTGGCTATCCTCCAGAAAGTAAGAACAGATTGTGAGAAATTTATCACCTCTTTTGTAAACGTGCTGTTTGTGGCCATGATAGGGGTCATTTTTGTGATGGTGTATGCTATCAGTGTGCATTGGACCCTGGTGCTGGTATACCTGGGAGGTTCTGTTTTGCTGGGTTTGCTGATGAATGTACTGAGCAGAAAGATAAAGGTGATACAGAAAACAATTGTAAAGGAAACCACCGCGCTGGCGGGTTCCACCACGGAATCCCTGCGAAATATTGAGCTGGTAAAAAGTCTTGGGCTGACCCAGCAGGAGATCAGACGGCTGAACTCTACTACGCTGAAGATCCTGATGCTGGAACTGAAAAAGGTACGCAGCATCCGTAGTATCAGTTTTGTGCAGGGTACTTTTGTAAACCTGATGCGGCAGGCCATTCTGTTTCTGCTGTTGTTTTATATCTATCGTGATATTGTTTCCATTGGTCAGCTGATGACCTTACAACTCTACTCCTTCTTCATTTTCGGACCTTTGCAGGAGCTGGGTAACATCATCCTGAACTACAGGGAAGCACAGGTATCGCTGTTGAATTTTCAGGGGATTTTAAATACGCCGGTAGAAGAAATGCCAGCCAATCCTGTTAAGATCCGGCATATTGATGAGCTGTTGTTCAAGCAGGTGGGTTTTAAACATCTCACCGCCACCACCAAGGCTTTGGATCATGTTAACTTTTCCGCGCAGGTGGGAGAAACGATTGCTTTCGTAGGCCCGTCCGGTTCCGGTAAAACCACGCTGGTAAAGCTGTTGGTAGGATTATACAAACCCAATGAAGGCCATATTTTCTATAACGGCGTAGATGCCAATGACGTAGACATGGAAGAACTGCGTCACCAGGTGGGCTTTGTAACACAGGATACGCAACTGTTTGCGGGTACTATCCGGGAAAACCTGTTGTTCGTGAATCCGGGCGCAACGGATGCGGATGTAATGGAGGCGTTGAGCAAAGCGTCCTGTTATTCTTTACTGGCAAGGGCCGACAAGGGACTGGAAACGGTGATCGGTGAAGGTGGTATTAAAATTTCGGGGGGAGAAAAACAACGTTTATCCATTGCCCGTGCCTTGCTGCGCAAGCCGCGGTTACTGGTGTTTGACGAGGCTACGTCTGCCCTGGATTCTATTACGGAAGAAGAAATTACGAAAACGGTGCGGCAGGTAACGGCCAGCAAGCAGCATATTACCGTTATGATCGCCCACCGTTTGAGCACCATCATGCATGCAGATCGCATTTATGTACTGGAAAAAGGACGTATCGTAGAAATGGGTAAACATGCGGACCTCCTGGAAGAAAAAGGGCTGTATTATGCCATGTGGCGCCAGCAGATCGGCGAGCGTAAGCTGGAAGCAGTGTAATAAATTAAAAGGCTTACTTTTGCCCGAATTATCAAAAATCAAATGGAACATAAGCGCCCGAATTATTTCCTCAGCATGCTAACAATGAAGTGTCCGAAATGCAGAAAAGGAAATATGTATAAAGATCAGAATCCTTTTCATGTGAGGTTTTCAAAGATCTTCAACATGTATGATAACTGCCCGGTATGCCGACAGAAATTTGAGTTGGAAACAGGGTTCTGGTTTGGAACAGGGTATGTGAGCTATGCTTTATCAGTTGCCTTCAGTGTATTTAACCTGATCTGGTATGCGCTCATTTTTGGTATCACGTGGAGAGACAACAGCATTTTTATATGGCTGGGTGTAAACGGCGTATTGCTGGTGCTTATACAACCCTGGCTGATGCGGATTTCGCGGGTTATCTATCTTTATTTCTTTGTGTATTATGATGAAAGTACAGAGAAGCTGGAGAAGCCGGAACACCATCATCATCACTAGAGAATGTTATCAGAAAAATATTGGAAAAAAACAGGGGGCTGTGGAGACAGCCCCTTTCTTTTTCAACCAAAATCTGAACCATTTGGTGGTCAGAAAAAACTTGACTCAGCAAAAAACCAAAATAAATGAGGGAAAACTGCTCTTGCAATTCGCGGCGGGACAATCAATCACACACCTTTTTTAAAAGTGGAGCTAAACTACAAAATCCTTTAATATTACATAACTAATTTACATAAGTGGTAGCTATCCAGCATCATTTTTTACAAAAAAATATTTCGAAATTATCTTGATCTCAATAGAAAATTGTATTTTCAGTAAAAGAACGAAAACCATATCAAGTCCGGGTCATTAATTGTTCACCTATAGGATTTAATTCTTAGAAGAAAAGCCCATCCGGCATTTACATCCTGCACTCATCTTGCATGCCTGTTGTTTTAACATTAAACCAACAGTCACATGTCATTTAAAGCAACTATCAGTATTAACGGGGAAGAAATGAACGTATTGGAATGTCAATTCGTTTTCACCCAAACGACAGACCATAACGGAAAGCCCGCCACCCGGCCCCAGGGAGGTATTGTAGCCGTTGTTGTGGAATCAGGCGGAGATACGCATCTTTTCGATTGGATGATTTCCAATACGCAAACAAAAAGCGGCTGTATCACCTTTCTACGGCGGGACGCGCTTTCGCGGTTGAAAGAGCTGCATTTTAAAGATGCTTACTGCATTGAATACGCAGAACATTTTAAGGCGAGCGGAGAACAACCCATGCAGATCAGGATAAAATTATCCGCCAGGGAACTGGTGCTGAATCAGTCTGCCTACCAAAACCCATGGCCCTTGTAAGGCCCCTGCATCCATCATTTAAACCCCTCACAAAATAAAACAGGTTGTCATGCCATTGAATACCCATACTACCATATCTATCGCGGGGAAGGAATTCCGGCACTTCCAGACACTGACCATCCAACAAAGTATGAATGGTCACCACAGCTTTGAACTGCTGATCAGTTATGACTGGCTACATCACGGCGGGAAAGGGCTTTTTACCGGCAGCCGGGAGCTGCTTGGCCAGGAAATCAGCATCCACATTATTCCCGTTGAAGCTGCCACGGCGCCGGGAGAGCTCCGCTTCAACGGATTGATAACAGCCGTACACGCAGGTAAAGAAAGCGACGGTACCCAGGGATTTTGCCTGGTAAAGGGTGAAAGCCTTACCATCCTGCTGGATAATAATCCACATATACAGGTGTTTGAAGCGCAAACACTGGGCACTATCGTAAACGGCCATATGAAAAATTGTGGTCCCCTCGCCGGCAATGCACTGATAGCCCCGGTGAACACCGCTACCCATCCCTATCTTGTGCAATACAGGGAAAGTAACTTCGTTTTTCTGCAAAGACTGGCAGCACGTTTCGGCGAATGGTTCTTTTATGACGGGCAGCGAATCATTTTCGGCGCTTATACCCCTGCCAATATAAAGCTGTTACACCCGGTGAGCCTTGTAGACTTTAACCTCCAATGGCAGGTGAAATCCGGTAACACGACTGTGAACCACTACGACTACCGGCAAGACAGTTGTGTAACAACAACTACCATGACATCTACGGGCAATATGAATCCTGATACCGCGCATGCATTGAAGACGGGCAACAGACTTTATCATCGATCATCCTGCAATAAATCCGGCGAATCCTTTCACGGGCCGGCAAATGCGCAGGTAGCAGCATGGGCGCAGTTACAGCGCAAACGCCATATTGCGGGACTTGTACAACTAAAAGGGCATAGCAAACATCCGGGTATTCGTATAGGCGATACCGTTTGTACCGGTGAATCACTCCTTTCACGGGAGCAGCACGGAGAATTTACCATCACGCAGCTGACGCATCACTGTAGCGGCAACGGCATGTACTACAACAGCTTCACCGGTATTCCTGCGGACAATAACGTATGTGATGTGCGCACAAACACCGTCCCTCCCTGTGAGTCGCAGAGCGCCGTGGTAACAGAAAATCATGACCCCGAAGGACTTGGCCGGCTACGTGTAAGGTTCAGGTGGCAGCAGCAGGGCAGCACACCCTGGATCCGGTTTATATGCCCGCATGGTGGCGGTGGCAAAGGGTTTCACTTTATGCCCGAAACAGGGGAAGAAGTTTGGGTGGGTTTTGAAGGAGGAAATCCTGAGCTGCCTTTTGTAATGGGCGCAGCATATAACGGTAAGGCACATACGCCATTTGGCGATGCCGGCAATAACCTGAAGGTAATCAAAACCCGCAGCGGGCATACCATTATGCTGGATGACAGTACCGGCGAAGAACAGATCATTATCAGCGACAGAAACGGTAACGCCATTAGTATGGATACCCAGGCACGGAATATCACCATTACCGCACCCGAAGAACTACTGCTGAAAGCACGGAATATCCGCATACAGGCAACAGAAAATATAGAGATGCATGCCGGCGAAAATATTTCGCAAGGCGCCGGAGAAGATATGAACGCCTATGCCGGCACCCATGCCACACTGATGGCAACACATATTATGCAGCAAGCGCGCGAAAATTTCACCCGTACCTCCAAAACGCTGAAAGAAGTGGCTGAATGCATAGACATCAACAGTATAAAGGAAAATATGGTGCTGGCATCTTCCAAAACAGTAGATATAAAAAGTGTAGAAAAAATAAAATTATTCTGACATGACTGCTACCAAAACGAAAGCCCTGCAACACTACCGGGTCACGCATACGCTCGTACACTATATAGGGAGCGAGATGCCGGCAAACACTATCACTTACACTGCATCCCTGCGACTACAGCGAAAAGGGTTACTGGCAAAGATCGAGATCGACCGCCGCGCCTTCTTTATCATGGCGCCGGAGTCGATCCTGGATGAACTCAGCATACGCACGCTGCAAATTTTATATCCCCTGCAAATCAACCATCAGGCCGATGGCACAGCTGTTACCATTGTTAATAAAGACGATATACAGCTACGCTGGCAAGCCATGGGCCCGCTCATAGAAGCACCCTCCGGCGACGACATTACAGCTAACCTGTTGCAGCAGGCGCACAACAGGATCACCAATCATATGCCGCCTGATCATATTTTACAGCACGACCTCTTTATACAGACCTACCTGCTATCGAAACGAAAAGATCAACCCGCGGAGATTCCCATGCGGGATGTAACCTATCAGGTTGTCAAACAAGTGAATACCATCCACGAAAACAGGGAACGGGAAATGCATATCATTGGCAAGCTACCCGATGAACAGGCCGGAGAACTTTACTACAACTGCGTTACAGCACCTGACACATCGGAATTCATTTCTTCCAGGTGTGAAATATTTCATTACCTCGGGCAGCGGCTATCCCTGCGGGAGCAGCTGTTAATAATGCCCATACATCCATCCTCAAAATTAAAATGATGCGCTATGCAACGTATATCCGACACCGTGAAGCCACAGGCCGTGGAACCCGTATTCCTCGTATGCCAGGGAGCACTATGCCGCTGCGACAAAGCCGTACTGCCGGCTTACCTGCTGGTAACGGCTCACCGGAAATATTATATCAATGATACTGAAGGCACCGAAAAACTCATCGCAACAGATCAGGATAAAGATACCAGGTCGCTGAACTTCGGCAGCTGCATGGCAACCGGAAAGCCGGAGCCCTGTATGGCGCAACTGCTGTGGCAGATAGACAACAAGGAACAGCGTCTTCTCCTGAGCAATGGCGCCTATCCCCTTCCGGAGAATGCCAAAGCCATCTGCACCGCACGTGGCGGCAAAATATCCATCCTGCAACATGGACAACTCCGGCAGCCGGGAGCTGCTGCATCGGATCATATAAACGTACGTGCGGTACCGTTATCCTTCCCATCGCTGACAAACGAGGATATTAAAACCTTGCGTAAACCCCGGCAGCTGCGGCCGGTCATCGTTACACAAATATGTTGCGGCGAAACAGGAAGTGAAGAAAATAGTGTGGTATATGTGCGTCCGGATACAGCAATACTTTTTGAAGTACAGTCCTACGGTAACGAAAATCCATATCCTACAGCAGAAGAGCAGGAACAGGTATGTTGGGCCATCTACCAGGCAGGTGTACAGCTTTATAGTTTTGGTAACCATGGTCCTTCGCTGACAGCGGTATTTGATAATGGAGAATATACCGTAGAAGCTTACGGCAGCGGGTCCGAAACTGTAAGCGCCTTTGTGCGTGTATACGCCGCGTCTAATAAAATAGCCGGGATCGATGGGCCCGCGGCCATCCATAGCAACAGCCCGCAATCGTACAAAGCACGTTTTACGATGGAACCAACACCCGCAGAAACGGCACTGCTGCGATGGTTCCTGGCAGATAAGAACGATCACCTTGTCACTACGCTAACCGGTAATCCTATCTTCGAATACTCTTTTCCACAAGCCGGGAATTATACCCTTCGCCTTCAGTATGGAGAAGATGCGGGCGCCAGAGTCTACAAGATTATCAGCATACAACCCGATAAACCCATCCGGCTGAAAACTACGCACACGGTTATACGTCCCGGTGACACGGCAACGTTTACTTTAATACTACCATCCGAAGATGCTGCCCCGCAGATCCACTGGCAACAAACAGACGAAACAGGCCACACCACAGACATTCCCGCAGGGCAGGGCAAAACAGGTATACAACTATCGTTTGCGCTGCCAGGAAAATACATCGTGACTGCTGCTACGGGCAGTCGTCGCACAGAAAAAGACCAAGTACAGATTATCGTATGTAACAATGCTGTAAAAGCCATTATACGCGACAGAAAACCCAAATCAGGCATCCCATGCACCTTCACCGCCAGTGAACTCGTATTCCCCCGGCTCAATGCAGCAGAATCATGCAAGCTACGCTGGATACTGGAAGGCCCCGAAAACACCAACATCTACGGCGACCAAACATTTACACACACCTTCGGAAAGCAAGGGAAGTATACCCTGTATGCCTTCTTCTATGATAAAACCAAAGAAGGCAGGCTCACCTTTGATATAACTTCGGCAGCTGTCACTTCCGGAAAATGGATAGACAGCGACGGCAACATCATCCGCAAAGCCGGATATGGACAGGATGTTTGTGCATACTTTGAGCATACCGGCATGGAAGCGGAACCTGTTACACTGGAAGTATATAATCAGCAACTTCTGCGCAATCAACTGGTATACACCCGCAACATCATATTACCCGCTACCACTAAAGTATATTTCCATATCCGCCTCAATGATGAAATCAAAAAGAAGATAGCCGCAAGCGACCTGGACAAACAAGGATTGCTATCTTTTAAAATCAAGCCCAACAACACCTTGCAGGTGAAACATCCGGATCAGTCGTTCCCATTAAAAGCTACCAACTACCTGCTGATAAACGACATCCCGAAAATTCACAAAGCCTACTTCACCGATATGCAGGATCACAAAGAATATTTTATCACGGATACCAAACGCGAAATCGCGCTGAAGGTATATGCCACAAACCTTGCAGAGAAGCAACTGGACATCACCCTGCTCCTGGCGCGACCATCCCATAAACTACAGCAGCCACTGACAGTATATTCCTACACCGAAATATATCAACTGACAAAAAACGATAGGATACTCGAATCCGGTAAATATACCATCAACACAAAAGGAGAACTGCTACTGAAATTAAACCTCCATCAACTGCCCAAAGAAAATATCAGCAGCGCAGTATATGCCCTGATAAAAATGCCGGATTTCAACGCAGTATATACACGCACCCTCATTGTGTACAGGGAAGATAAAGTAAAACTAAGAGAGGCCGTGAAAGGCAGGGCCACCGTGGTTGTAGAACGCGTGCCCATGTGTACGGAGAAAGAAGACTGTCGCTCATTGGTATGGGGAAGTAAAGTAACCTGCGCATTCAGAATGAAAGTGATTGAAATTGCAAAAAAACTCAAAGCCGATCCCAATCACCTGATGACATGCATGGCCTTTGAAACCGGTGGGTCGTTTCTGCCCTATCAACTGAACGGCTATAATAAAAAAAATACACCAACGCCCGAGGAGCTCACTGATAAGCAGCTTGAGAGAAAAGCGGTAGGATTGATTCAGTTTACCCAAGTGGCAATACGGGATCTTAACAAAAATAAAGGCGCAAACATTACGAAAAGAAAGTTAGCGAATATGTCCGCTACCGAACAACTGGACTATGTCTATCTCCACCTGAAAAATCATACCGGGAAACTTAATACACTGGAAGACTTTTACATGGCTATTCTAAACCCGTCATTGGTAGGAAAGAGTAATGAATACAGTGTATTTAGCCGTAATTATGACCAGCAGCATAATCTAACATGGTATGAAGAAAACAAGGGGTTAGATACAGATAATAATCTTACTGTTACCAAAAAAGAAGTAAGTGCAATAATACATACGAAATACGCCGCCGGTCTTAACTATAAAAACGGTTGTGATGCAAGCTGTCCATTGCATCCTGAGAAAGGCAAATCAACAAAGCGCGACTGGCATCATCCCACCGATAATATACAATTGAGAGGCTGGTATACAACCTGGTCACCGGAGCGAAGTAAATACGGAATAATAACGTCCAGGAAAAGTGGGAAACACCAGGGGCTGGATCTCTATGCGCCTGTAGGTTCTAATGTCTATGCATGTGTAGCAGGCATTATTACAACAGTGTATCTGTCCACCTCTTATGGAAATGTAATTGTTCTGAACGGCGATTATAATGGAACAAATTACTACTTCATGTATGCGCACTTAAAAGACAAAGGCATTTTCAAGGGTGGCGATGCAGTAGATGCCGGTACAGTGATTGGGCATACCGGTAAAACCGGGAATGCTTCAAACCTCGCTATCAATCAGGAACACCTGCATTTTGAAATAAGAACCAAAGAAAAAGTAGCGATGGGTTTTGACGGACGCCTGGATCCATTGGAAATTATAACAGAACTCAATAATGATAAAATTATTAATCCAGATGAAAAACAACAAAATCAGAAAAATGTATAAATCTCTCCCGATTGGGTTATATCTATCTGTATTATTTACAGGTTGCATTAATAATAACACAAAAATGGAGCAGCCTACGGATAGCATTCAGCAACTTGCATTACCCAATAACAACAATGCTGAAAAGATACCATCCATATGGAATGGCGAGTATTATTTCAGTATGAAGACTGAAGAAAGAATGAACAATCTCAACGTTGGCATAGTCTACACCCTTTTAGTTGAGAACGATAGTTGCACCTATTCTGCAAACGGCATACAATATGCATTTACAGACCGGTGCAGTTTAACAGAGATAAATGATACCCTCGTTGGTAATTATAGTTATTCAATAGATCGTGATGTGGATTATCATGCTGATATAAAACCATTGTTCAAAATCTTCAAAAAAGGGGAACAGTATTTTATCAGATCAGCGGTACTCTTCTCCCCCCTCGATACACAAACCATACAATTAAAGTACAATAGAGAATACCATTAACCATCAATAAAAAATTCGATAGCTTTATACCCAAATATCGCTATATCGTGAGTAAAGCTATCATCCTGTTATCACTATCTATACTTCTCTTTGGTGCCTGCAAGAATAATAACCAGCGCGCAAAGGCGCCATCTGCTGCCGGGGAAAACGCCCGTGTGTTCAAATTGGTCAGTGGTGACACAGATAGCTCCAGTGCCGCATTTAGTTTATCAGGCATTACCGTGTCCTTCCTTAATACGCCGGATTCCATGCAAACGATCCTGATCAACGGGGGAGGGAAACGCCTGGTCAATTATATCAGGGAAATAGATAGTACAGAAACATTCTTACCAACACCTTATTTATCGATCAAAGGAAAAGATACGATGGTTTCGTTTTCTATCTCTCATGAAAATAAACAAACGGAATTTCTTTTCAACATAAAAAATAACAAAGCTACACACACCAAAATTGTTGATACCACCTACAAAAAAGGCCGGTCCTAAGACCAGCCCTTCTAAAGTAACAACACTGACAAACACTATTTAAAATCAATAGGAATGGCCAGTTTAACACTAAAATTACGCCCTACATTATATACACCTGCGCGACCGGTCACCTCGTTAACAGGTGCATATTTCAGCCGGCTCAGGTTATTCTGATAAGCCACATCTGTGAAGTTGTTTACGGCAAAATGTAGTGAGAATAATACTTTACTTTTCTTATTTACAAAATCCGACCCGAAACCTGCATTGAATAATGTATAGCTACCGGTAGGGGTTTCTGTTTCATAGGCGGAGAACACATCATTTTTTGCGAAGTTCATATCCATCTGTACGCCTACATAGGCATTTTTCAGAGGGCCACCTACTTTTTTGAATCGACCTTTCAATTCCGATAACCATCTGTTAGCAGGAATGTTCGGAAGATATTTTGTAGAATCCGTAGCATGACTGGCAGTTCCTTTTACATAAGAAACCGTGTTCTCAAAGTGAAGCCAGTCAATAGGATGCGGGTGTATATCCAGGGTAAATTCGCCGCCGTAAAGGTTAGCGTCTGTTTGCTGATATTTGAAAGCCGCATAGCCTGCATCATTGTCAGTAGCAGGAATAGAATCTGCGCCGGCAGCATTAAACAGCTTGCGCGAAAAGATGAAGTTGTTGATATGATTGTAGAACAGGCTGGCAGAAAGTGAGATGTGCTCGGTATTGAAATCGATCCCGCCATCTACCTGTGTGCTCACTTCCGGTTTCAGGTCCTGGTTACCGTATTCATATTTGATCGTGCCTTCATGTACGCCGTTCGCAGATAGCTCGGCAATGTTCGGAGCGCGGAAACCGCGGGCAGCATTGAGTTTCAGTACAACACGATCACTGGCTTCATAGCTAAGACCTACACTACCGGATATATTAGAGAAGTTCCTGTTAAAGCCAGCAAATTTTGCATCGCCGGTAGAAGCAGGCTTTCCTTCCTCATCCAGGAGCAATGCTTTGGAATGAAGGGAGCGATTGTCAAAACGCAGACCACCGCTAAGTGTCAGTTTATTGAAAGTTTTGCTGGTTACTGCAAATGCGCCGAAGTCGAAAAGATCATATGCAGGCACCAGGTATTCTTCGCCTTTGTTTTCATTTTTCTGCTGCATACCATTTACGCCTACGGTTGTTTGCCAGCCGCTCATTTCCGGCAGGTAGTATTTCAGGCCGTAGTTGAAAGTCTGCAATTTGAGGTACAGCTCCGGTTCATTGGGATTTAAAACATCTCCATATTCACGGCGCTGGTTCAGCTGGTAGCCCAGTGTCAGACCTAAGCGGCCGCCGTTATTGAGATACAGGTTGTTATCCCATACCACTTTCTGGTGGTTGATCTGTTGCTTGGGTACCATTATGCTATACGATTTATTATCGCTGCCGGTGGCTGTTGCTTCACCTTCCGTACCGTTATCGTTGATCAGTTTCAGGAACCTGCCGGTGCTGTCGCGTTCTCCTTCTACCAGGCCCAGGTGCTGATTGAAAGAGGTAAAGCTCAGGCGGGAGTTACCCCATTGTTTATTAATACCGATGTTGGCGCCGTAGTTGGTGTTATTGAAACGGGAGTTAAACACATAATCATCATACTTATTCTTATAATCGTGTGCCTGTTTCTGTGTTACATAAGCGCCCCAGCTGAAGCCGTTGTTATTCCCCGCGATATCGGCATGATACGCCATCAGGCCGTTGTTGGTCTGATAGTTGGCTTCCACATTCCCTTTAATATGTCCTATGGGTAACGGTGCCGGGGGAACGATGTTGATCACCCCTGCCAGTGCATCCGAGCCGTAGGTGAGGGAGCCCGGTCCTTTCAGGACTTCTATCTTGCTAACATTATAATCGTCTATCTCAATCCCATGTTCATCACCCCATTGCTGGCCTTCCTGGCGTATGCCATCTCCCACTACTACTACGCGGTTATAGCCCAGTCCGCGGATAAAAGGTTTGGATACAGCAGGGCCGGTAGACAACTGGCTTACACCCGGCACTTTAGCAATCGCATCAATGATATTAGTAGAGATGTTATCGTCCAGGTAGTCGCGGCGGATGATGCTGATAGGCGTTGGTGTTTTCTTCACAGAAGTAGCCAGGTTGGCGCCGGTGATCACCACTTCATTTTTTTCTATCAATGTTTCAGATAACTCAAAATTCTTGCTGGTAACTCCGCTGATAGTGATGATTTCCGTATGTTGGCTATAGCCGATATAATGTACTTCCACCAGGTATTTTCCTTTAGGAAGATTTTTGATAGTATAATTTCCCTGTGCATCTGCTGCGGCACCTACGCGGAGATCCGGGAGATATATGGTAGCGCCGGGTAATGCAGTATGGGATGATTTGTCTACCACTTTTCCGCTCAAAGCGTTTGAGTACACCCCGTCTTCAGGGTTTACGCCGGCGTAGGCCGACGGAAGGGCCATCAACATTACACTTAATACACCAAGTATCAGTACACGCAAATAATGCATATATAAAAAATAAAAAATCAGTAAATAAGAATGAGCTGTTATTGCTTTGGGCAATAATTAAATTACACGTGAATCAATCATGATTACGTATCGGAAAAATCAGGAAAGCATTGCAGGAGGTGCCCTGGGAGAGAGATCGCGGTGAAAAGTATGCGTTATTTCCGGTAACGGGCGCGGGCTAAAAACCCATATTACTTGTTGAACCGGCGCTATATAATAAGTGGTATACTGATCGTAAGGTTCTATGGTTATCTGCAGGAAATCGCAGTGACGGTGATGATCAGAGATCGTTGTGCCTCCAATCGGCGAGTGCTGATCCTGCGTATCATGGTGACCAACAAACTCGTGTATAAACTCGCGCGGAACTGTATTGAGGGTAAATACCCCCAACAGAATGACCGCTAATATTTTTTGTATGTAGTTTTTATACACGAACCCAAAGGTAACAAACTTTATTTATTTGCAACAGTGTTGCATGAATATTTTGAGATTTTGTTTCCAGAAAAAGATATACTACTGAAACTGAATATCTAAATAACAAAATAGTTAAATGACTAAATCACTTTATTTGACTTTCAGCATAGGTCTTACCTGTTGTACGGCACCATTCTGAAAACGGGCGTAATAGATACCGGTGGGTAAATATTCCGCATCGAAGGTGAAAGTGTAGCTGCCGGCGGTATGCACTTTATTTACCGGCACACTTACCAGGCGTCCTGTGGTATCGAAGATCTGTATCATCGTGTTACCGTTACCGGTAATATAGGTAATACTGGTAGCGTTAGAGAAAGGATTGGGACTGTTGGTGATGAGATGTTTATCGTCTGTATTCAGATCCGGCAGGCCGGTGATCACACCGCAGGCTACCCCGCTGATGAGTGGCAACCGTTGATAATCTTTTTGCAGTATTTTATTGAGCTCCGTCTGATCCACACAGAACCATTGCTCCAGGATGGAGGCATATACAGAACGGAAATCGTATTGCATGGGTATATTATCTATCACAGAAGTGGTATCGGGTAAGGTAGGCGAGTTGCCCAATACACCCTGCATCACATAATCGCCGAAAACGATCATAGGCGCGGCAGCACCATGATCGGTACCCATACTGTAATTTGACTTGATACGGCGTCCAAATTCAGAGAAAGTCATGCCTACTACCCTGCGGGATGCATGCAACCCTTTGAGGTCGTCCATGAAGGCTTTGATGGCATCAGAAACACCTCCCAGCAATTTAGCGTGCCCGCCCTGCGTGGTATCGCCGGCATCGGTTTGATTGGCATGTGTATCAAAACCGCCGGTACTCACCATGTAGAGCCGTGTTTTTAATCCGCCGGCCACGAGGCGTGCTACGATTTTCAGCTGATCCGCGAGGCCATTATTGGCCGGGTAAGGACCCTGCGCCATTACTTTTGCGGCAGCAGCTTTAATGGATTTCTCGTAGCTGTTGGTTTGTTTGGCTATCAGCCGGATATATTCCAGTTCCTTTCCTGCTTTGGTGTTGGGTACCGGGTCTATTACCCCGTCTATCAGGTTATAAAAATCGGTGGCGCTGGTAATCGCCATCCCTCTGCTGGCATCCTTTCCCTGGAATGCCGGCGATACGATAGATCCTATCTGTATGGCCAGCGGATCAGGATTTTCCGCATTGGGATACTGATCCTGTGGTCCGGGATATTCTTCATCCAGGTAACGTCCACCCCAGCCGCTGGTCAGCACTTCGTTGGAGTCTGACCCGGTGAGCCATATGTCAGTAGCACGGAAGTGAGAGAAGTTGGGAGATGGATACCCAACACTTTGTATAATGCTTACTTTTCCTTCGTTGTATAATTGCTGAATACCTTTCATAGCCGGATGTATACCGGATTTGAGGTAGTTATCCAGTCGCAGTACCTTTCCTTCTTCGATGGCAATATTGGTACGGGCAGCCTGGTATTTGCCGTATACATCCAGTGGGATCACCATATTCAGACCATCGTTACCACCTGTCAGCTGGATCATTACCAACACGTGATCATTATCTGCTGCGGCGCCGCCCAATGCAGCGAGCATAGGCGAGGTACCGAAAGCCTTGATAGAAAAACCATTAATGATGGTTGGCAGAATGGCAGCTGGGGCGGTATATTTCAGGAAATCTCTTCTTTTCATAGAAAGGTTTTTCAGCGATCAGGATAATTGATATTCTGACAGATCCATAATGTATTTGTACAGCGATTGTAAATGGCTGTGTACTTCCTGCTTCAGTGCAGCATTTCCGGGAGATGCTTTATAAGCATCCCAGGCGTTGGTCCAATAGGAATCCGTATTCTGACCACTCAGCAGGATGGTGGTTTTCAAAAACTCCTTCACGGTATCGGAAACGCCTACACGATAAAGGATATCCAACGAATCATTTACCAGTGCCACGGGATCAGCTGGATTGGACAATTTTTCTGCAAAGGCGATGGGGTCAATGCGTAGCCCGCTGAATCCACCATCGCTGATCAGGCTGTCGCTTAGTTGGTTACGCTTGGGTAATGTGTCAGTATTGATCCACAGTTCATGAAAGGCAGGCTCCTGGTAGTAAGCCTCCCATCCGGCCACCAGTGGCGGATCTCCCAGGTTTTGCAACATAGAAGCCATGCGGCTGTGTATCGCGCCCCATTGCTGGTATTGCGTGGGATAATCTGTAGGAAAGGTGATACCAAACTCGCGGCAAAGACCAATACAAAAGTCGGCGGGACTTTTAATCAGGCAAGCCATATTCAGCGGATCAAAAAAGTGTTCGCTGGTAAAAAGTGCGTTGAGTGTAATTTTAATATCATATCCGCTGCTGCGGAAAATCTCTGCCAGTGGAAGGATTACATTATCTTCTGTAGCCTGATCTATATCGTAATACACAAAGAAGCGATATATTTTCCGGCAGATAAATTTCGCTACTTCTGCCTGTGCAAAAATAATATTCAGCAGGTCATCTATTTCAGAAGCGCCGGCAGTACCCGTTTTACCGGAAATCACTTTATTGGAATAAAAACCGGAGAACTGTTTATTGGTAATGTCGTGTTGTGTAGTATTGAAGTAACTGGTGATGGTATCTCTGTCTACCCTGAATCCTGTCAATACACGTGCGGTGGCTCTTACATCATCTTCGGTATATGCGGAGTCGGGGCCTTTTCCTACGGTAAAAAGCTCATGCAGTTCACGTGCATAGTTTTCATCGGCGGCGCCTTTTGAATTGAGGTATCCGTTGAGATATACCAGCATGCCGGGATCCAGCGTAATAGCTTTGGTAAGGTCTTTAAAGTTGCCCAATGCCAGTCTGCGCAGGGTAAGATTATATTGGTAGATGAAGCGGCTGTCATTGACCATGCTTGTTTCGGTCACGAAATGATTGTGCCAGAAGAGCACCATTTTTTCGTGTATGCTTGCCTGTTGGTTGATCATCTGTCCCGTCCACCAGGCTTTATAGGAACCGATCCTTTTTCTTTCGAGGTCTTCATCCCCCATCTTGGCTCTGACCCATGTAGCGCCGGGCGCTACACCGCCTTCATCAACGCCATAGTTATTAACAGGTGGAGCAGGGTCTGGTTGAAGGGTCAGCAATGCATCTACTACCTGTTGCATATCCATGCCGGCGAAAGCTTTGATATTGGCAGGAGTGGCACCGAAGGTGGTGCGTTTCAGGAGATGTATCAGCTGTAATGTTCCCCAGCTGCCTGTATATGGGGCAATGCCTGTGGCAGTGCGGGCAAACGCGGTAGTGGTCCGCGTATTGCGGGCAGGCGATAAGGTTAGGAATTGTCTGCGATCCATAAAGCGATATGGTTGAGTGTGGCGGAAGGCCGATTATGGTGCCAAATTAATAAAAAGTTTAATTCAAACAGCATAAATTATAATGGGGAAGAAAACAGCCGGTTGTATCCGGTTATTTGAACATATAAATATCAAAAGGATAGTTTAATTATCATATTGATAATTAATTGATCATCAATTATATACGTTGCCATTTTTTTGTTTAAACCCGGAAGGAAACCTATCTTTGAAAGATTAATTAACCTAATAAAAAGGCTGCCAGCCTTCGAATGCATTGACAGCCCCTTTTATTGATCAAAAATCAAATTTATGAAACTACCCATCCGCAAAGAACGGAAAATGGATTTCGGTTTATTTGCCCGTTTAGGCAAAATATTTTCGTTGCATTTTTATTGCAGAAGATATTAGCTATTACCTGAACAATTCCTCCACACTATTCCCCGGGGCTTCGCTCCGGGTTTTTTCATGCCAATGGCTGTTCACATTTCTGCAAAAAAAATCTTTTCATCAAAACGATAATTACCGGATCAAATTAATAGATTTGTTATCGGGTGACAAATCTTTAATCAATACAAATGTAATGAAAAAAGATGCTACAAGTCACGTTTATGACATTTATTATTTGACTATGTATAATCTTTTGTTTGTAAATGGACTCCATAACGGAAATCTTGGCAATAATCAGAACTAAATTACACTTACGAAAGAAGGACATTGCAAGAATGACAGCCATTGCGCCCACTACCTACCTCAATTATGATATAAAGGAAGGTACCAAGGCAAAAGAAAGACTCCCTACCAACCACTTTTTTGAAAACTACAGGACCGTCTTTGGTGTTGACCTGAATTTAACACTGAAACAAAAGAAGCTTGTTCTCACCGGCCGTCATGAGCTTGATCCCGCACAATACGCATTACTATTACAACTAGATCATATTCACATTGCAGACCTGCAACCAGGTGAAGTACGCAACATCCCGGTATATGATATCCCTGTAACTGCAGGTATCGTTTCCCTCATCAGGGATGAAAATCATATCACGCCCTCTTTTCATATACAGGTTCCCTTTTTTAATCACGGTGCTTTTGGTGTAAAGGTATTGGGTGACAGCATGTACCCCGAAATCTGTGATGGTGAATATGTGATCTGTGAAGCATTATCATCCTGGGAAGAAATCAAAAACGGCCATGTATATCTCGTGGTGGCGGAAAATGATATCGCTACTATTAAAAAGGTACACATACATCCAACCGAACCGGGCTTGCTGATGCTGGTATCTGTCAATATGCATTGGGGCAACCAGTTGCTGCATGCCGACAAAATTCTGAAAGTATTTAAGATCGTATCTGTTATTAAGAATGACGACACGATCAATAAACTGGCTATTCCTTAGCAGCCGGTAAAATGCAAAGGCCGCGAAGGTAATCCTCCGCGGCCTTTGCAATGTATAACTTATCGCTATTCAATATTCTCAATAATACCTGCGATCCCTTGTCCACCGCCTACACAAGCTGTTACGATACCATATTTCTTCTTCAGCCGTTTCATATCACCCAATAATTGCACGGTGAGCTTGGCGCCGGTACATCCCAACGGATGGCCCAATGCAATAGCACCACCATTGATATTTACGATATCAGGATTGATACCCAGCTCGCGGATTACAGCAATAGACTGTGAAGCAAAGGCTTCATTCAGTTCTACGAGGTCAATATCCTGGAGTGTTTTGCCTGCGCGCTGCAATACCTTCGGCACGGCAGCAACAGGGCCTACTCCCATAATGCGCGGATGCACACCGGCAGATACGCATGCCACCAAACGGCCAATAGGCTTCAGCCCCAGCTCTTTCACCATCCTTTCGCTCATCACAATCACGAAGGCGGCGCCATCAGATGTTTGTGATGAGTTACCGGCAGTAACAGAACCGCCGGCGGCAAATACCGGCTTCAGTTTTGCCAACGCTTCCAGGGAAGTGTCTGCACGCGGACCTTCATCTGTATCTACTGTAAAAGTGCGTTGCTGCTTCTTCCCTTTCTCATCTACATATACTTCTTCCACATTGATCGGTAGTATTCCCGATTTGAAATACCCGCTTTTAATAGCGTTTAATGCTTTCTGATGGGATTTAAAAGAGAACTCATCCTGGTCCTGGCGGCTTACTTTAAATTCATTGGCCACTGCTTCAGCGGTGAGTCCCATTCCTATATAATAATCAGGTGTAGCACTTGCAACGGTGTAATTAGGTACTGTTTTCCAGCCGGCCACAGGTACAAGGCTCATACTCTCGGTACCTCCGGCAATAATACAATCAGCCATTCCGGTCTGGATTTTGGCGGTTGCAATGGCAATCGTTTCGAGTCCGGATGCGCAGTAACGGTTTACCGTCATGCCCGGTACATCGATGCCCAGGGCGCGTACAGAAATCATTCTGCCTATCTGTAATCCCTGTTCAGCTTCCGGCACCGCATTCCCTACGATCAGGTCATCGACCCGCTTGGGGTCGAGCTGTGGCACAGACTGGAGCAATGCGGTGATCACATCTACAGCCAGGTCGTCAGGCCGGTAAAAACGAAATCCTCCCCTTTTAGACTTACCCACCGCGGTGCGGTATCCGGCTACTATGTACGCTTCTTGCATGAAAAAAAATTTATAATGAGCTAACGGTTACATTATCAACATAATGGATATTTATCCACATTTACAGCTTTCTACCAAATTTAATTAAATAAAGTACATAAATGTTCAGGAAGATCCGTTAAATTTGCGCTCACGTTTTTTAACAAATGAATGACTCTGTAGCTCAGTTGGTAGAGCAGCTGACTCTTAATCAGCGGGTCTAGGGTTCGAGTCCCTACAGGGTCACAAGCTAGTAAAGGGTTTCAGCAGACTTACGCTGGAACCCTTTTTTATTTGCATACAAAAGGGCTCAAAGCTTATTAAACGATCTTCGTAATAACCTACCTACATCTCATCTTTTGTTGGCACAATGATTTATTGATGCGCTGTAAAACGTTATGTCTACCAGTACTATTCCGCTTAAATAGCCGACAGATTCTAAGCATAACCTTAACAAAAGTTAACATGCTAATGTTGACATTTCCCCCAATAAATATCCCAGCCGATCGGCTAGGGTATTTATTCTTCATGTTATGATAATCCCAGAATTGCAGACTAACTTATTTTGGGCGCCAACCTAACGACCGCCATCGCTTTGCTTACCGGCAGCATCCTTCGGATAGCGTGGCGTAAACTGAAGTACCTTTCCCTCTGTATCTTC
This sequence comes from Chitinophaga sp. MM2321, assembly GCF_964033635.1. Classification (NCBI taxonomy): domain Bacteria; kingdom Pseudomonadati; phylum Bacteroidota; class Chitinophagia; order Chitinophagales; family Chitinophagaceae; genus Chitinophaga; species Chitinophaga sp. MM2321. The sequence continues at coordinate 258,535 of NZ_OZ035533.1, read as the reverse complement.
TATAAAGGCATTACAACTTTCCAAATAGTTGTGCATTTCCTCCCTACTGTCACCATAGATATTCTCACTAAAATCATGTGCACGTTGCATCATCCGAATATAAATTTCCGGGTCACCTTGCCGTGTTAACTTACGAAGCGCACCTATATAGTCCTCCCGGTACACCGTTGGAATGATAATTTTCGATTCTCCCGCCTTTACCAGTTCAGCATTCATCATGACCCTTGCCAATCGACCATTACCGTCCAAAAAAGGGTGAATTTCACTGATCATAAACATCATAAAAATTGCCTTTGAAAATGGTACAGGTAATATCTTATAGAAATCGAAGGCTTTAAGCAGGGTTCCTCTTACCAACTGATGTTCTACAAATTTCGTATTACCGGCATAGTTATCCTTGTCCTTAAGTACACCTGGATTCTTACTTTGTCTTGCAGAAAGCAATATCTTATGTCTGTATTGTAAAATATCCAGTAGATGTTCACCCGAGGTCGGCGTGATTTCCATTTCCGTGCGATTGGATACCAATTGAAATGTCCCGAGTATGTCATGGGAATCCTCATCCCTGGCAGCAATCGGAGTCTGTGTTTCAATGATCTGAAGTGCTTCGCTGATATCAAAGATTGTTCCTTCGATATAATTGGAAAAATAGCTTTCATAAAAAGCCGTATTAGCAAAAGATTGACTGCTTGTATTGTGGTCCGGCCTCCTTACAAATTGCTTTTGCTGAAGTGCAGCAAAAAGTGCTTCAAACAAGGCCACTCTAGGTCCGTCATAAGGCACTCCGATCGCCCTGGCCTTAGCAGCACCTGAAACAAGTGACTTGGAGCTATGTGTGCTTAACAGGGAACTAATAATAGCATTAAGCTTTTCAAACTCCTCCGTCATTAAGAGCATTGGCGCTATTTCTCTTGCGCTGTCCCTGAGTTGGTTGATCGCATCTTCCCCATGAACGCGTATTATGCTTTCCAGCTTTTCTTCCAACTCTGCCCGGCTCAGTGTCTTGGAATCCGGACCAGGCCTTCGGGATACCTGTAGGTTTTCCAGAAAAGCCCGCGCCTGCTGGGAGACGAAAAGTTCACCAATAAACCGGTTATCACCTTCAACCGGTCCCATTCCCTTCTGAATACGCAGGGTTATACCAGGCAGCTCAATTTTTCTTGTATACGTATAAGTCAGAAACAGGCTCCCAGAACTGGTCGGTTTAAATTCAAATGCGGAGCGATGGCTTAGCACCGCACCTTTATAATTCTGCCCAAGGATAGGAAGGATATTGCGGCGAATGATTACTTCCGGCGCAACATCCAACTTACCGGTATAAATCCTGGGCGCTATTTTCTTTATTTTTCCGTCTCTTTCCCACCGGTTTATTTGCTTGTTTATTTTATCATCAGAAGAACCATAAATAATCTCCTGCAAGCGCAAAGGCATATTATTTTCCATTATAATCGCAATTATTCTCAAAATAAGCGATTTTTTTCCAATAAAATGGATATATCGGCGATTTTTTTCCAACATAAAGAAAAAAGAAGATCCTTTTGCCGATTTTTTTCTATTATAAAGGGGAGTTTAGAGAAAAACGCATATTTTTTCCATTTAAAGACACCATAAATGGCACTTTTCAATGCTGTTCCCGGTGTGCTTCTAATACCGGACTTATTTTGTTTGACGATCTGAACAATTTCAACCATCAGGTTAGTGAGCAATAAAATTTTTTGCGCCCGCATTTTCTCAAAACCATCATACAGAGCTTCCCGGTAGCTCAATACCTCTTTTGCTACATGGGTGGCCGTCCCTTCTTCCAATATAAAACTATACTTAATGATGAAAAAAAGAGATTTTTCGACATAAAAAACAGGAGATGTTGAAACAAACACCATACAAATAAGCTAAATGTCGAAAAATATCATTTTCCCTTCCTGATCGCTTCTTCATAGGTTGTTAATCCTTCACGCGTAAGCGAAAATAAAAAGATCACACCAATAAAACCAATGATTGCCAGCACAGTTAAACCAGCTACGTCATTATTCCACATTTGGTCTACCCAGTTTTTTAAATTTGGCGCAACAAAACCACCTAAATTACCTACAGATCCAATTAAAGCCGTCCCAATTGCAGCTGCACGACCAGATAAATACTGGGTAGGTAAATGCCAAAACAAAGGTTGTACGACAATAAAACCGACAACTGCGAGTGAAATCATGAGCATAAATTGAAAGATATGTGTCATTTGTGTTGAAAGACCAATGCCTACAACAGCACATGACAGCATTAAAATTGCCATGCTATTCCAGTTGGCTTTTTTATCTGCAATTCGGGTAATGATAGGTAATAAAAATAGGGTACAAATCCACGGTATAGCACTGTAATATCCAACCGTTAAACCGACATGTATATTTAGTAATTCAGCCAATTTACTTGGTAAGTAAAACAAAACACCATAAACACTCATTTGAATGGTGAAATAAATAAACACGAAACGCCAAACACGCCAATCGGTAAATACACGTTGATTGTTTGAATTTTCTGTTTGATCTTGTGGAGACTGGTCTTTTGCCAAAGCCTGATTTAATAATCGTTTCTCATGCTGTGTTAACCACTTTGCCTGATCAGGTTTACTGACTAAAACAAAAAAAGCGATGATTCCAACAACAACAGTTAGCGTCCCCTGAACAATAAACATCCACTGCCAGTTCTTAAAACCGAACGTATAACTTGAATCCAGTAACCAACCCGAAAATGGTCCACCTATCACAAATGCAATAGGCACACCGAGGTAATACCAGCCATAGGCTTGTCCTCTATATGTTTTAGGAAACCAATAGGTTAAGAAAAGAATAACTCCAGGTGAAAAACCAGCTTCGGTCGCACCCAATAAAAATCTCAAAATATAAAAGCTCGTTTGGTCATGTACAAAAATCATGGCAATAGAAACCAGTCCCCATGTTACCATGATGCGGCTTAACCATAGACGTGCACCAACTTTATGCAAAATCATATTGCTTGGGACTTCAAACAAGGCGTATCCAATAAAGAAAATGCCTGCACCAAGTGCATATACAGAAGCACTGATTCCTATATCTATCTCAATATAATGCTTCACAAAACCAATATTAGAGCGGTCTAGCATTGCCAAAGAGAACATCAGCACAATTAACGGCAATAAACGAAACTTCACTTTTCGAATCAGTTTTGTTAATTGAGAATGCGCTACGGGCATCTTTTCCCTGATTGTTTGCATATCAATTTTCCTTTGGCTTAAAATTATACTTATTATTCATTGTGAAGGTTTCATTTCTATCGAAAAAACAGGCATTTTCGGAGGCATATATGCAGCATTTTTAATCACACAAGACGCAATAAAATACTCATATAATATAATAAGCTACATATTCAGTCACACGCCCTTCTTTTGAGCGGAGAACCATAAATAATCAATCATGGATAAATGGTGAGCATACTCACATAGAATAATAAATCCCGACAGAACCACCTTCCTGGATTAGATTATGCATCTTCCACATTTTCTATTGAATAGCGAATAATACATTAAATGATTCCAAATGTTCAACTTAAAATCGGCTCAGCCAAATCAAAGTTTAGAATTACTTTTAAAAGACATACTCGGAAACTAAAAATCTTTGGAAAATCAACAAGCGGAATTTAAGGAATTTCTTAACGAAAAGGGGGTAGTTACTGAAATGGGATAATGTCATCTTTTTAGTTTTCCTACTTTCATAAGACTTTGTGGCTGTTTAGGTTTAGGTTAGTCAACCTTTTCTGTGCCTAAATATTGTTGATAGGAACTGTCTTTCAATTGGTTCAATCGTCTTAAATCTACCAATAAAGAGTTCTAGTTTTATTCCAACTAAAACAACAAAAGCCTCACAAAAATGTGAGGCTTTTGTTGTTTTAGTTGGAATAAGAACAGCCCGATTGGCCGTCAGATATTTGTTCCATTATCTATTGTTAGTTTCCAATTGAATAAAGTTGCTGTCTCACCCGTTTTAATAAACCCATTCTTTTCAAGCACTTTGAAAGAAGCAGTATTGGTCTTATCGGTTGAAGCAATTATTGATTTTACGATAGGTTGTATTGCAACCCATTTAATCATTCCACTTACAATTTCTGTCATGAAACCTTTATTGCGAAATTCATCATAGGTTCCATAACCAATTTCCACTCCTCCTGCTGCATTGGGTTCTCCATACATGCATATATCACCAACCATTTTGTTATCCGTTTTTGAAATCGCTGTCCAGATTGTCAAATACAAATAGTTTTTGGTTTTATCTGTCACATTTGGAAAAATAGTTTGTTCAAATGCTTCTTTCAGATCAGTGGAGACTATTCGTGACGACTTATTCAGGTTCAGTTCAGTTTCCAATGAATTGTCGCATTGCACATATTTTACCAACTGGTCGTATGTTAAGGGTTTCAAAATAAATCTTTCGGTCTCCACGATTACGCCATTTGTAACTTTTGGAGACAGGATATTAAATTCCGGCGCATATTCGACCATTCCTGAAACACGTTGCAATACGTCAGGTACTAATTCCAACGCCATGAAATTTTGTGGCGGAACATTAAATGGAGGTTCGATATGCCATTGGTCGGCAGGAAGGAAGCCAAATCTTGGATAATAATGCTCGTGGCCTAGTACTATGACCGCATTGTATCCCAGTTCCGTAGCTTTTTGAAGTCCTTCTTCAACCAGCTGTTTTCCAATACCCTGTTTTTGAAACTCAGGTAGAACCGAAAGAGGAGCTAAGGCCAAGGCAGCAGTTGCTTGCTGCCCGTCACTTATGATTTTAATTTTAGTGAAAAGTAGGTGTCCTACAATTTTATTTTCAAAAACTGCAACGAGGGACAGGCTTGGTATAAAAGCAGCACTGTTTCTTAGTCTATCGACTAAGAAAGCTTCTTCGGCTTGATTGAAAGCCAGGTTGAGTAATTGAAAAACAGCTGTTTGGTCTTCGCTATTTTCTTCACGTATCAATATAGTGGATGGTATTTCCATTTCCTTTATTCTTTTTTAGCAGCGTTTGAAAGCACAATTGGCCTATTGGCCATACGCTCAAACTGCAACAATTATTAATTAAGTTAATTGTACAAAATATTTATGCCACAGGAAATGACACATTACAATAACAAGGATGTCTAACCTGTGGCTAGACTGCTATTGCAGGCAGAGAATATGTAAAACTACTGAAGTTCATAAAGTGCAAATATATAATTCTTTTTTGGGGTTCAGATATTTGATAAGCCATATTTCTTTATCGGATTCCCACGAAGGTGGGGTTGAAAGAGGTTTATAAGAAGAAATATAAATCGGTTTCCCAAAGACTTCATGTTTGAAATGAGTAAAGAAGCGTTTGAAAATTGGAGGACGCAAAGTGCGACCTCCAAAGAAGACCGTCAGGGCTTGCGTTATGCGCCATTTTGCTTTACTGAGCAGGGTGTAATTCATGAAGATAAGGAATGCCATGATATTTAGCCAGACTAATAAATATCTTTCAGAATTTGGGAGATCATCAAACTTTTTCTTTTACATTATTTATTCAAAACAACTATCACAGACATTTTACTACCTGCGAACTTCCTCTATTTGAAATACAAGAAACACAAAAAAGAAATACTTATAGTAAAACTTTCAATAAGTTAACAATAGATAACAGTTCTAACCCCATTCTGGCACAGTTTTATCATTTACTATAGCGGAACAAGAAGCTTAAACCGCCTGCAGACGCTTAACTTCCATCAATTCATCATGCATACTCAAACCTTGCGATCATGAAAACGTTAAAATATCTTATCCTGACAGCAATCCTTATATCGGGATTAAGCAGTTGCCTGGTGGTCCGCGACAGGCCGGGATATCGTCATCCCCGTCCTCCTCACCATCATCATCATGGGCATGGACATGGATACTACAGGTAAATAGCACTATAGAAAACAGCAGCCTTCGAGTCCATAGATTTGAGGGCTGCTTCGTTTCCGGTATTCCTGCCGGCGGCCAGCAATAGGAGAAGTATAAAGGAGATGCCATTTGCAACGGCGCAAACAGACGATCCTTTATTATTGAATCATTGTTCTTAGCCCGATATAATTCCCATATTTTTCCGCCGCCTGCCAAATGATTTTCTTTCGCGCAGCTTTAACGGGCTCAAAGAACTGCGTTTCTATAATAGTAGTATCCTTTTTAAAACTGCGTTTCCATATCCCTACTACTTTTCCGTTTACCACAATGATGGGTTTAAAAATGCCATTTTTTGTAAACGCATGCGGTTGATTTTCCAGGGAGATGGAAGCCGTTCTATTATTATAACTAATTAAAAACTCGTCAAACGCCGGTAAAAAATGAATTGTTTCCTTATCATCCTTTTCAACCAGGCCCTTATCTTTAAACCAATACGTTAGTGTACCAATCTGAAAAGATTGAAAAGCCGGCTTTATTAATTCCAAGGCCAGTTTCCCCTCGGTGATGGATAAGCCTGTCCACCACACAAAATCAGATAAGGTTGCAGGGCCATGACTTGTAAAATATATTTTTGCCAGCTGGGCCAATGCTTCTTCTCTGTCTATTGCTTTTATGGCTGGCAATCTTTCATCCAGCAATGCGTATGTATGCTGTTTGCCCCGCATTATTCCATTGCACAAAATACCATCAAGTTCAGCATTCATTGTAATCCAAGCGGGATGAATACCTGCTTCAATAAATTTTTTGACATTCAATTCCAGTAAAATCTCTTCCCGCGTCAGGTGGTTATTTCCTGTCAGCAATTTTTCCATCTTTTTATTTAATCCACGCAAAGTCTTATCATCTAAATTTGACTTTCTAAATTGTGCGCTTAAAAGTTTCTTCCCATGAAGCGTGGTAATTTGCAGCATCCAGCGGATATCATTGGCTGCTACAAAATGCCAGGTACCCCGGAAAACATGCGTACGGATAATCTCCGCCTTATTGATTGCTGCTTCAATTACTTTTTCTGTGGTATGGAGTCGGATGCCAATACCCCATTTAGCCATTGCATAATCCTGCGCCTGCATGGCGCCAAAGTAACTCACCAGCTTTTGCGGCGTGGTAAGCGTTGAAGTTAAAAGTTGTTGGTTGATGAGACGTAAATGGGCTACCTCGTTATTTGTCATGGTTTTTAGCGGCTATTTATAAGAAAGGTGATGCTATCATTTCAGTGAAATTAGGGATAACATAGCAAAAAATAAATAGTTGTATCCATACATTTGTCCCGCCTTTTATTTCAATTTTTGCAATACTTCGTTCAAAATTCATACATTCATATCCAAGCCGATCATAAATATGCCTGTGTTGTTCCGTCTTATATAATATTATGCATATTCATAGCCATCATACGGATATTGAATTATTGCAGCTGCTGAAGGCTGGAAGGGAAAGTGCGTTCACTGAAATCTATCATCGTTATTGGGATAGGCTTTTTGCGATTGCGGTAGCCAGGATACAGGATCCCGATGAAGCGGAAGAAATTGTCCAGGAGATCTTTGTGTCTCTCTGGAGAAGGCGGGAAGAGCTGGAAATCACCTCGGGATTAAGCGTATACCTGGCGGTATCCGTGAAATATCGTGTCATCAAGATATTGGCGAAGCTGCATCAACAACGAAAATATAAAGATAGCCTGGATGCCATGACACTTGTTGATGATTCCACCCAGGAATGGCTGGAATTTGAAGAATTAAAAGAGCGTTTAAGTAAGCTGGTTGCGGATCTCCCAGAAAAGTGCCAGCTGGTATACCGGTATAGCCGGGAAAAAGGATATACACAAAAACAAATTGCCGAAGAACTGAATATTTCTGAAAAAACCGTGGAAGCCCACCTGAGCAAGGCTATGAAAACATTACGCGCCGGGTTAAACCAGGTGTTTTTCTCCTTTTTTCTATAATTTTTTTCTCTCCGACTAAGGGATTGCTTTCGCTGAAGGGACTTATATGTAAAGATCCTCCATGCAGTCCGATAACAATGCACATCGTTACCAGGAATTAGCCGCTAAATGGCTGGATGGAAGTATTACGCCAGAAGAGGAAAAAGAGTTTGCGGATTGGTATAATGCCACGCCCGACAAGCCATTTATTATTCCGGAAAGCTTTGCTGTCAGCGAAGAACAACACAAACAACGGTTGCTTCGCAAAATCAGGCAGGATATCCGGATGCAGGAGCCTAGTGGGGCACGCATCATACCGTTGCGTAAATGGGTGGCAGCGGCAGCTGTTGTGCTGGTGGTGTTTTCAGCAGGATACTATGCTTTACTGCACAAGGCCGCGCCGTCCACACAAATGGCGGAGGCAGATACCGCCCGCCTGAAGGATGTTCCTCCGGGTGGTAACAAGGCCATACTCACGCTCGCCAATGGCGCACAGATATTATTGGATAGTGTTGATAACGGTGTACTCGCCACACAGGGCAATATCTCTATTATTAAATCACAAAGTGGCCGGTTGGTGTTTGATATCAGTAAGCAAACCGCTGGTCAGAAAGCGGCTAAAGAAGATGCACAAATCGCTTTTAATACACTCAGTACACCAAAAGGTGGTCAATACATCATTGTTTTACCGGATGGCACCAGGGTATGGCTCAATGCACAGTCATCCCTTCAGTTTCCTACCGCATTTACAGGAAAGGAAAGAACGGTACAGTTAAGCGGGGAAGCTTATTTTGAGGTAGCTAAAAACAAAAACAAGCCTTTTCATGTACAATCAAATGGGGCTGATATAGAAGTATTAGGTACGCATTTTAATGTGATGGCCTATACGAATGAACCGGTGATGGAAACAACATTGCTGGAAGGAGCCATCAAAGTAAGTAAAGGTGACAGAAGTGAGACCATCCATCCCGGCAAACAGGTACAGTTATCTGATCAGGGTATGCGTACACGTAATATTGATACGCTGGAAGCTGTGGCCTGGAAAAATGGCATCTTTCAATTCAATAACACCAATCTCAAATATATTATGCGGCAGATTGAACGCTGGTACGACGTAAAGGTTGACTACGCCAGCATGCCGGACAAACGCTATAATGGTATGGTGTTTAGAAATTCCAACTTATCTGAAGTATTAAAAATGCTGGAAATGGCCGGTGGGATTAGATTTGAGATGGAAGGCCGCACTATCAGGGGACAAAAATAAAATAGCAGCATACAAAAAAGGGGTCAACCAAAATATCAATTATCATTTAATTCCATCATTTTTATGAATGTCAATGCGTTTTGCAAAAGGATACTTATGCGATGTATCCAAGTATTTACCTGGAATTTTCCGCCTAATCTTAAAATTTACCGGATCATGAAACTCACCGCTATCGCTCTTACCGTTTTGTGTTTGCAAGTGAGTGCTACGGCCTTTTCCCAGCGGTTTAGCCTGTCGGAAAAAAATGCAGTACTGGATAATGTTTTGAAAAAAATAAAAGCGCAAAGCGGGTACTTGTTCCTCTATGATTCGGAACTGATGGAGCTGTCGAAGCCCGTTACCGTAGAAATAAAAAATGCACCACTGGAAGAGGTATTGCAGAAATGTTTATCGGGCCAGCCTTTTACTTATGAGCTGGTGAATAAAACAATTGTCATCCGCCTGAAAAATGTGGAGGAGAAAAAAACAGACCTGGCTCCTGCCCTGATAGATACGGTGGGCGGGGTTATCACCAATAATACCGGCATCCCCGTTCAGGGAGTATCGGTAGGCATAAAAGGTACCACCAAAGGTACCATTTCAGATGAAAGAGGAAGATACCGGCTACAACAGGTAAATGAAGACGCTGTACTGGTATTCAGAATGATCGGCTTTCAGAGCTTTGAAGAACCGGTTGCTTCCAGGAGCCAGGTGAACGTCGCTTTACGACCCGAACTCTCCAAACTGGATGAAGTGATCGTAGTAGGATATGGCACACAAAAACGGTCCGATCTCACGGGCTCAATTTCCTCTGTAAGGGGCGAGCAACTGAGTGCGCAGGCTATCCGCAATCCTGTGCAGGCGCTAACAGGGCTAACGCCTGGCGTACAGGTAATGCAGAATTCGGGTGAACCAGGAAGTGCTTTAAGCGTACGTATACGTGGTGGTAATTCATTAATTGGCGGCAACGAACCGATGTATGTCATCGATGGTTTTCCAATAACCGGTACCCTCGATAATATTAATCCGAACGACATCTTATCTATAGAAATTTTGAAAGATGCCTCCGCAACAGCTATCTATGGATCGAGAGGTGCGAATGGTGTGGTGATGGTTACTACCAAAAAAGGAAAAAACGGTCGCACACTGGTTGAATATGATTCCTACTATGGTTTTCAGCAGGTGACAAAGAAAATCGATATGCTGAATGCACGTGAATTTGCAACACTTGCCAATGAACGCGCAGCAAATGATAACGGCACACCTTTCTTCACGGATGCAGAGATCCAGTCATTCGGAAAAGGAACCGACTGGCAGGATGAAATATTTCAGACAGCACCCATTCAAAATCATTCCCTGTCTGTTTCCGGCGGCAACGATAAAACCCGGTTTAGTTTATCTGCAAGCTATTTCGACCAAAAAGGAGTAATCATTAACTCCTACTATAACCAGGCACAGTTAAGGGCTAACGTAGAACATAGCATCAGTGACAAATGGAAAGTATCGTTCAATAATATTGTAAGTCGTACAAAAAATAATTTATTATTCAGCGAAAATTCAGAACGGGGATCCGGGGTACTGAGCGGCGCACTGATATCTCCGCCGACTGTACCGGTGTACAATGAGCAAGGCAATTACAGCAATGTAAGAAAGTATTCCTTTAGTCCCGATATTGCTGAAAACCCCGTAGCGATGGCACTTGAAAGAAAGAACGTCACTACCAGGAACGCATTACTCACCAACTTATTTATTGAGGGCAAGCTAACCCCTGACCTGGTGTTGCGCTCTTCTGTAGGTATACAATATGAAAACTCACGGGTAGACTTTTATTCTCCTACCATTTTCCAGCCATCTGCTACCGGAAGTGCCAGCATTAGCTATGGTGAATCCATGAATATTGTGAATGAGAATACTTTGACTTATACAAAAACAGTGAACAATGATCATCGTTTCACGTTGCTGGGTGGTCTTACATCCGAGAAAAATACAGCCACAGGACTCGGTGCCAGTGCAACAGGTTTCCTGACCAATACACTTGAAAATAACAGCTTACAGTCAGGTACTTCTCCCGGCATTCCTACTTCCAGCATCAATGAATATGCTATTTTATCCTGGCTGGGCAGACTGAATTATTCCTATAAAGGAAAATACTTACTCACTTCCAGTATCCGTGCTGATGGTTCTTCCCGTTTCGGTAAGGCAAACAGATGGGGTTATTTCCCTTCTACCGCTCTTGCCTGGAGAGTGAGTGAAGAAAATTTCTGGCAGGGTATAAAACCAGTGGTAAACGACCTGAAACTGAGAGGTAGCTGGGGTGTAACGGGCAATACAGCATTATCTCCCTACCAGTCGCTTGCTATTTTATCCAGCGTACAAACAGTCCTGGACGATAACCTCTATATTGGTTTTGCACCGGGAAGCATCAAACCCAATCCTGATCTGAAGTGGGAAACAACCACACAGGTAGATGCAGGGGTAGATATCGCTTTATTCAACAGCCGGTTCTCGCTCTCTTTTGATTATTATTCAAAGAGAACAAATGACCTGTTAAGCTCTGTACCGGTATCTTCTTCCTCAGGGTATACCACCACCATCAGTAACCTGGGTGCTGTGCAGAACAAGGGAATAGAAGCCGCTATCAATGCCAACATCTTACAGGATGGCGCATTTAAATGGGACATGGGCGTAAATATTTCCAGGAACCGTAATAAGGTACTTACATTAAGTGGCGGAACAGACATCTTTGGCGTTATCCTCGGAAACACGCTGCCAGCCATGAGCTTAGTGCGGGAAGGACACCCGATAGGTGTTTTCTACGGATATCTTGAAGATGGCCTGGATGATAAAGGCGCTATTGTTTATAAAGACCTGGATAAAAACGGGGTGATCAACAGTCTTGACAGAACCATCATAGGAGATCCTAACCCAGACTATGTACTGGGTATAAATTCTCACATGAGTTATAAGAATTTTGATCTCAGCATTTTAGTTACCAGTGTACAGGGTGTGGATATATTGAACTATAATTTATCCAATGTGGCAGATGGTTTCAGTTTTGGTATCAATCAGATAAAAGATGTTTTAGGAAACTACTGGACAGAACAGAATCCGGATCCGCACGCCAAATATCCCAAGATCAGCAAAACCACCAGGTACCAGGGTTCCGACCGTTTTATTGAAGATGGTTCTTATGTAAGGGTTAAAAATATACAATTATCCTACACACTTAAAAAGGACAAAGTAGTATTAGCGGGTTCGCAGATCTACGTAGCGGTACAAAATGCGTTTACGTTCACGAAGTATTCTTTTTATACACCAGAAATCAATACCAGGGGTGCAGGGATTTCAAGGGGAATTGACCAATTCGGCTATCCGGATGCGCGATCTATTATGATTGGATTACGTGTAAAACTTTAATGCTAACTCATTTAAACAGGGGAAAATGATGAAACCATATAATTGTCTCATACTACTTTTTTTACTTTGCCTTACATCCTGTAGTAAATTCCTGGATGAAGTACCTGAAGACAGGCTGGCAGAAGTAAATTTTTATAAAAATCTGGATGAAGCCCGTTCTGCTGTGAATGCTGTTTATGCCCCTTTAAGACCCGGTATATTCAGAGGCCCTTATTTCCTGCAAGTGGAAATCATGGCAGATTATGCAGAAGGCAGGGGATCTACCTCTATTATCGGAGAGTACAAAGGACTGGATGTTGTTAACATTTCACGCGTTGCCGCCATCTGGGATGGTTTTTACCGGAGCATCCGGAATGCCAATATTGCGATTGAAAAAATTCCCAGTATTACAAATGCCAGTGAAACAGATAAGAATGCATTGGTAGCGGAAGCCAGATTCCTGCGGGCATTCAGTTATTATCACCTGGTCAGGAACTGGGGAGCCGTGCCTTTATACCTGAGTACAACGCCACAAAGCACTGCACGCAAACCGATAGCAGAAGTATACGCCGCTATTGTTGCCGATCTGGAATTTGCAGCGACCAACCTGCCTGAAAAGGCTGCACAATATGGCAGACCGGGCATCCAGGCAGCGAATGCACTGCTGGCTGATGTGAGCCTCACTGCCGGCAACTGGCAGGTAGCAAAAGATAAAGCAGCAGAAGTAATCGCTTCCAACCAGTTTTCACTGGTGAATATCACCAAAACAGATGATTGGGATAATGTTTTTGGTCCTACTGTAAATGGTTCATCAGAAGAAATATTCTATCTTAAGTTTAATCACCTGGATGGCTGGGAATGGCCACACAACTTGTTATGGAGCGAAACAACATTTTCTCCTTTCGGTAACTACGTGATCTATTCCACCCTGGATAACCGTTTTCTGAATGCATGGGATAACCAGGATCTGCGCAAGCAATGGGATATCTTCACTACCTACATCAACCGGAAAACAGGAAAACTGGATACCCTCCCGGTTTCTACGCCGGTACTTTTCAGCAAATGGAGAGATCCGGGTGCTCCTACTACTGTTGGTCATGCAAATGATTATCCTTTTTTAAGATATGCTGATGTATTGCTCATTTATGCAGAAGCAGATGCGATGGCAGGCGGAAGCCCGTCAACAGTGGCTGTTGAACGCCTGAATATGATCAGAAGAAGAGCTTATGGTTTTCCTGCCACTTCCGTTTCTCCCAAAGATTATCCTACTACCGGCTGGACATTGGATGCATTCCGGGATACGGTATTACAGGAACGCGCCTACGAACTTTTTATGGAAGGAAAACGTTGGCTGGATCTGAAACGTACCGGCAAAGTTAAACAGGTGATCAAAGCCAATTTAGGAAAAGATGTACAGGATATTCACCTGCTCTGGCCTATTCCTCAGCAGGAAATTGACACCAATCCTGAACTCAGTCAGGCCGATCAGAATCCCGGTTATTAATAATTAATCAACGTATGAATAAATATATTGTCCTCATAGTTTTGGTTTGTTTAGAACTGGTTGTAAAGGCACAGGAGACGGAACGCTCCTGTGCCGCTGTGAGGATGAAAGCAGGCGTCCCTGCTTTGTATATCAATGATACCCCTTACCCACCGTTTGCTTATATGTCGTACCTGGGTGAGGAAAAGTATTACCGTGAAGCAGCAATAGCAGGTATACATCTCTACAATATTCCCGCTTACCTGGGAGACAGGGGCATTAACTCCACTTCAGGTATCAAGCCTTTCAGAACACCGGTATGGCTGGGGAAAAACACCTACGATTACAAGGGTATTATCCATGATTTTGAGGAGGTACTGCGTGCAGACCCGGCGGCTAAAGTGATTATCCGCTTGCACCTCGATCCACCGGTATGGTGGGAGAAAGAAAACCCGGATGCGGTTTGCAGACTTCCCGATGGCAGCGGATACCGCACCAGTTTTTCTTCCCCAAAATGGCAACATGACGCCGGGGAAGTACTGAGAGAAGTAGTAAAATGGTTGCTGCATTCCCCTTACAGCGCGCACGTAGCAGGCGTGCATGTAGCGGGTGGGTTTACGGAAGAATGGTTTTATCATTACAAAGACCATTTCTATGATGAAAGCAATGCACGCAAAGTGGCATTCAGGAAATGGCTCCGGCAACATTATGCAGATAATACAGATTCGCTCAGGCATGCCTGGAATGATCAAACCATTACCTTTGATCAGGCATTGCCAGCAGATATCAGCGGCACAGACAGGAAACGGGAATGGCGTAATGCGGCCACTGACCAGCGTTACTTCAACACTTTCGATTTTCAGGCTACCACGATTGCAGATCACATCGCCTATTCCTGCAAAATCGTAAAAGATGCCAGTAATAACTGTCTGCTTACAGGCGCATTTTATGGCTATCATTATTTCGTGTCCGACCCAAGAAGAGGACACGGCGCACTGGCCAAACTACTGGATTGTCCGTACCTCGATTACCTCTCCAGTCCCAATGATTATAACCGTGTTGCGGGAGAAGACTGGGCCCCGATGGCGGCCATTAAATCCGTTCAACTGCATGGTAAATTATGGCTGGCGGAAAATGATACACGCACTACGCTCACTACTTTATTAAAAGAGCGCGCACCGGCAATAGCGCCTCCGGGCGAATGGTACACCAACGGTGTGTGGATAGGACCTGATAAGATGTCAACATCTGTGTCGCTCCTCCGCAAAAATCTCGCCCGCATGCTCGCTTATGGATATGGTGGCTGGTGGTTTGATATGTGGGGTGGCTGGTTTAGTGACCCGGCGTTATTGGCCGTATTACACGAGGGGCAGCAATATTTCGTTGAATATCCCGATGCCGCCTGTCCGCAAATGAAGCCGGAAGTAGCGGTAGTAGTAGATGAAAGATTACAGGAGTGGGATAAAGATTACGGCGGACTTACCGGAGAAATTACCGGCAACCGTTATGCGCTGGGAAAGACCGGTGCACCGTACGATCTATACCTCCGCACCGATTTAAATAAAGTGTCTGCAGGACAATATAAGGTGATCTGGCTCATGGGGATAATGGACCCCAATGAACAGGAGCTGACTTTGATAAAGAAATGGGCTGCTAAGGGCATGATGGTTTTACAAACAGATGGATATGGTACAACGATCTATTTCAAAGAGACAGGAACGCAGCCCACTTTCAGCAAAAAACTTCGATGGCCGGCTTCCGCACTCGGAAAGCTCTGGGATAGCGCCGGTGTGCATCGCTATCTCAACACAGAAGATGTAGTATATGCCGGACGCGGATGGCTGAGTGTACATTCCGTTAAAGGGGGTAAGAAAGAATTGAAGCTCCCCTTTTATGCACAGGTATCAGACCCGGTGACGAAAAAAATAATTGCCGGCAATACCAAAACAGTAACCCTGGATATGGAGCCAGGCGCTACTATTTTACTAAGGGTTGTTCCTGAAAAAAAACAACGCAAACACTAAAATAATATTTCATGATAACAAACAGCTATAGTAAGCACTCCTTCCGCCAGGTAGTAAAATTAGTGCTGACTGTATGGATGATGCTCTTGTCAACAGCAGTATACGCAGCACCCGTACCGGATACCGGAAACATACAACTGAACAATGGCAAGCTGCGGCTGACATTCAATAAAAGTAACGGTGGATTTATTGCGATGGAAGATATGGAAAAACATACCATGATCAGCCACACCGAAGCCGCCGGCTCGTATACCCCCTGGGAACTTTCCCTGTTAAAAGATGGGGTCAATCACAAGCTGGATATCCGCAACTTCAGTGACTTCCGCTATGAAACCAGCTCCCCGCGTACCCTTACGCTTACCTGGAAAAACGGGCGCGACATACAAAACAATGATTTTAAAGTAACCGTTACCGTTACACTGCAGGAGAACAAGCCTTTATCTTCCTGGCATATAGCCGTGGAGGGATTGAAAAACGAAGTGATCTCCAGTGTGGTCTTCCCCAGGGTAGCAGGGTTGTCGAATACAGCAGAAGAATACCTCGCAGTGCCTAGCTGGATGGGAGAATTGCTAAAGAATCCCGGTGCAGCACTGGCCGGTATGAAAGGCGCCACCAAAAAATTTGAGTGGGTTTCTCCCGGTCATCTTTCTATGCAATTGCTGGCTTTATACAACAAACAGGGAAAAGGATTCTATGCCTCCTGTGATGATGTGTCGGCCTATAGAAAAAACATGGCGGTTTTACTGGATAACGGCGCACTGGTGTATCAGCTGGAAAACTTTCCCGCACTTGATTCCCCACAGGTTGCCTATAAACAGCCCTATAATGCCATTGTAGGGTCTTTTCATGGCGACTGGATAACAGCAGCAGAACAGTATCGCGAATGGGCTGTCCAGCAAAGCTGGTGCGCCGATAGCCGTCTTACCAATAATGCAACACCCGAATGGCTGAAAAACACCGCCCTCTGGGTATGGAACAGGGGAAGATCAGAACAGGTGCTCAAACCGGCAGTGGATCTCAAAGAGCGTTTAGGCCTTCCCGTTAATGTGTTATGGCATTGGTGGCATGGATGTTCCTATGATGATGGCTTCCCGGAATATTTACCGCCACGGGAAGGAAAAGAATCATTTATTAAAAATGTGAAATGGTCGCAGGAGCATGGTGTGAAGTCGCTGGTATACATGAACCAGTTCCAGTGGGGTACATCTACCCAAAGCTGGAAAGCGGAACAACCATACCCCTACGCCCTGAAAGATAGCAAGGGAAATCTCAGTTCACATGTGTTCAATATTTTCAGCGGCAAGGCACTCACCATTATGTGTGTAGGTACTTCTTTCTGGAAAAATAAATATGCTGCACTGGCAGACAGCGTAATCAATGACTACCATGTGAACGGGGTGTATATGGATCAAACCTGTTTAAGCTATCTGTGCTTTGATAAAAGCCATGGACACACCATTGGTGGTGGAAATTACTGGGTGCATAACTCTACTGCGCTTTCACAACAGATCAGGTCAAAAGTATTACCTGATAAAAAAATTGCACTGGCAGGTGAAGGTGTTGGAGAGAACTGGCTACCTTATGTTGATGCCTTCCTGGTTTTACAGGTAAGCCGCGAACGGTATGCCGGCACACAGGACTGGGAGCCCATTCCATTCTTCCAGGTGGTATACCATCCTTATGGTATCACCTATGGTAATTATTCTTCCTTACTAACCCCGCCTTATGATGAGCTGTGGCCTGCTGAACATCGTCCCGCCAACACCTTACAACCGCTGGATACTATTTTTAACAAACAATTCCTAATGGAACAGGCCAGGTCTTATACCTGGGGCATGCAGCCGATGATCTCCAATTACCTGCCTAACCTGGCAACAGAAAGGAAAACAGAGATTGATTATCTCCTGACACTCGCAAAAGTGAGGAACAAGTGTTTAAAATATCTGCTGCATGGAGAGTTCCGGAGAGCGCCGGAAATGGTTATCCCCGAAGAAGAATTAAGTATCTCCAAGTTGTCGATCTATGCCGGACAAAAAGAAAAGGTAACCACCTTTCATAAAAAATATCCGGTCATTTATAGCTCTTCCTGGAAATCAGCAGATAACATGCTGGGCATTGCCATCGCCAGCATCCATGATAAAGTGTACCCGGTAAAACTGAATTTCAAATCCGCAGATTATGATCTTCCTGCCTCCGGTAAAGTTTATCTTGTCAATGCAACAGGCAAAAAATTATTAGGTAGCTATTCAAATGGAAATGTACGGGTAAATTTCCCGCTGCAAACCAGGGAAATCTGCCTGGTCGAAATTGCGCCGGATTGATATAATCGTATCAACAAAAAGGCTTCATCGCTATCGCTGCGATGAAGCCTTTTTTCTTTTCAGCTTAGTCTGCCAGTTCCAGCACCTGTCCTTCTTTCAACAAAATATCTTTCAATGCTGTATAATCTACTTGCTGTACATCTTTTTTTCCTTCAATCGCCAACACCGCCGCAGTAGCAGTTGATTGTCCCAACACCATGAAGGTCCATTCCAGCCGGATAGCGCCATAGGCGATATGACTGGAGGAAGGACAAGTAGGTGTGAGCAGATTGGTACATTCTGTTTTTTTAGGCACCAATGCGCGGTAGGAAACCGGCAACGGCCTCCAGGAACCACTGGGCTCAAAAATAAATCCTTCGTTATAAGCATAGCCGTCTTTAACTATTCTCCTGACACTGTGCACATCAGGAGGCCAGAAAGCCACGCCTACAGGATCTTCTACAGGAGTAGGATTAGGTTTCAATATATGGTGTTCAGTCAGCACATAGTCCGACACCATACGCCGTGCATCGCGCACATAAAACATATGCGGCCAACCTTCATTATCGGTAAACTCATCTTTAGTAAGTCCCCAGGCAGCCCATTCCTTTTGCAGATCAGGGTCCAGTTGTCCTACCTGCGGGTCATTGGCCAGGAAGTAAAAAAGCCCTTCTGTAAATGTCCGGTGCTCATCATACACCCGTTTCCGCGTAGCATAATTACCACCGGGATAATCTACGTTCATGCCGTACAGGTTATGCGACAGGTCGTGCCAGGCGCCCAGGTCAGACTTCCCGTTGGGAACACTTACCCACGGCCGGAGCAGGTGACCACCGGCTTTGATGTAACGGATATAGATTTCGTAATTGTTACGATCGTAGTTTGCCGGCTTCTTAAAGGGAATCCTGTTGGCAGGATTGCTTGTTAAACATGCGCGGAAACAATACGCCTGCAAATGCTTGTCTGCCGCACCGGGCATACCGATCCCACCTTCCTGGATAGTTGCAATCAGGCCGCTTTTCGGATCTTCCGGATTTTTATAAGGATTTACTTTTACCTGGAACTGCGCATGCGTGGTTTCACCACGGATACCATTTAAGGTTTCTCCGTATTGCGCATTGGCTTCCCGGCCAATAGCAGTGGAAATGCCCGCAGCCGCCAGTAAGTCACCTTCATAAGTAGCATCAATGAATACTTTACCACTGATGGTCCTGCCGTTTTCCAGCCGGATCTGTGAGATCGTTGTTCCTTTCTTGCGCACTGCCTGCCGGCTTTCCACCAGGCGCGCATTGATCACAACATCGATCTTATATTCGGCGAGCCAGTCTTTGATCACTTTTTCCGCAACACCCGGTTCATGAGGCCACAGCGCATGATTTTTAATATGCTTCTTCCAGGCATCTTCAAACGCCTGCTCTCTTCCATACACCTTTGCAATACGGCGATAAAATTCCAGGGCTAAACCGCCTACGGCCACACTGTTCTGGAATGCCTGCTGGCTGTCAATATCCGTTACTCCCAAACCATTCACGACGATTCCACCGATGTGGGCAGATGGTTCGATCAGTACGACGGACTTGCCCATCCTGGCCACCTGGATCGCTGCTGTGAATCCACCGGGCGTTCCTCCATATACCACTACGTCGTACCGGGATTGCGCAAATGTTATCACCGACAAAAAACACCAGCAGATCGTTATTAAATATTTAATCTTCATAGCCTGTTTATTGTATCATGATCAATCAGTATCCGTCATTCTGTATTAAAGCATGGTTGGCGTCCACTTCCCGCTGCGGAATAGGAAACAGCATCTGATGGCTTTTAATAGGCGCATTGCGGCTGAAACTGTTCTCTGCTTTTACAGCGTCGAGGAGACGACCGGTACGTACCAGGTCAAACCACCGATGTCCTTCAAAACATAATTCCAGGCGGCGTTCTTCCAGTATGGCATCTTTAAATGCCGCTTTTGATAATCCCGACAAATCACCCAGTCCGGCACGTTTACGCACTTTATTAATAGCAGCATAAGCTTCTGTATCAGGCGCACCTTTTGATTCATCCAACGCTTCGGCATAGATTAACAACAGCTCTGAATAACGCATATACGGCCAACTGGTACCGCCATTCAATCCTACCTTCACGGTTGGATCAGCTAATTTCCAGAAAGAAACGGCCAGCGCCGGATCAGGATTATCAACCGATAACTGAACGGTTTGCTGATTAGCAGGATTAACATAAGAAGTTAAAAAAGTAACTGCTTTACGTTTATCATTCGCTGCATATTCATCAAACAACGATTTACTGACCCTGAAAATACCAAAGCCGTTGTTGGGCACAATAGGTGCGCCACGCGGGGCATAGCCGGTAGTAAATGAATTTCCCTGTATATCTGTTACAAACAATACTTCGAATAACGATTCTTTTCCTCCCCTGTTTGCCAGTGCAAATACATCGGCATAATTATCCCACAAATCATATACGCTCAGGTCAATCACTTCCTTTGCTTTGGCTGCCGCCTGCGCCCAGTAAGGCGAGCCGGATGTATTGCCTGCCCTGGTCAGATATACCTTAGCCAGCAACCCTTTGGCTGCGCCCTGTGTAGCCCTGCCGACGTTACCACCGGTATAGCTTTTCGGTAACACAGCTTCCGCTTCTTTCAGGTCTGCTTCAATGAGATCATATACATCTGCAATCGGTGCTTTAGGTGCTTCCACACCTACCAGCGTAGTGATCTCGGCTGTAACAATTGGTACACCGCCATAAAAACGAACCAGGTTGAAATAATGTAAGGCCCTTAAAAACCGGGCTTCCCCAACGTATTGCTTCTTCAATGTTTCATCCATATCAATACCGGGAATACGGGCAATCACAACGTTTGAAAACTGGATACCCCTGTAGGCAGTACTCCATATCTGCCCGGTATATATATTGGAAGGAACCATTTCATATTTCCACAATGCCACACGATCCGCAGCACCAGTCAGGAAAGGAATACCGTCATCTGCCGCAATAACATTAGGTGTTAAAATATGCTCGTTACGGTATACATCGTATAACATGGCATAGGCGCCGGTTACAGCCGATTCAGCATCGGAAGCATTTTTGTAAAAAGTACTGGATGCCATCCAGCCGTCGGGAGCAAGCTCCAGATCAGGCTTACAGCCTGTTGCCAAAAAAGTGATGACTATAAATATAAAGAGGTGTCGCATGTTCGTGCTATTTTAAAATTTTACATTTAATCCTACCAATACACTTTTGGAGGTAGGATAACCACCATAATCCATACCCTGATCAATAGAAGAACTACCGAAACGGCTCACTTCAGGATCATAGCCTTTGTAATTGGTAATCGTAAACCAGTTTTGCGCAGACGCATAAATTTTCACATCGGCCAGCGACAATTTTTTCAAGAGAGACGAAGGGAGATGATAACCGAGTGAGATATTTTTCAGACGCAGATAAGAACCATCCTCAATGTGGAAGCTGGACAGAATCCTTTGTCCACCCGCAGCATTGGCACGGGGAATTGTTTTACTGGGATTGGAGGCTGTCCAACGGTCCAGTACATCGGCAGACTGATTATTATTACCATTCAGGTTATACAGATCAAAGCGACCGAAGTTGAGGATATCATTTCCATAACTTCCCTGGAAAAACAGGTTCAGCTCTACACCTTTATAAGTGAACGTATTATTCAATCCACCAAAAAACTTCGGATTTCCATTCCCTATTACGGTACGATCCAGGTCGTTAATAACGCCATCGTCGTTCAGGTCGGCATAGCGCAGATCACCGGGACTTGCATTCTTTTGGGCAGATGCATCTATCTCTGCTTTATCCTGGAAGATACCGGTTACTTTTCTACCATAGAAATTACCGAGCGGCTCTCCTACTTTCATCAGTATGGTGCTGCCCCACACGCCCAGGTGTCCACTACCGGAACCTGCGGTGAATTCAGGGCGGCCATCCAGGTTAAGTACTTTATTCCTGTTAAAGGATATTGTAAATGCGGAATTCCACTGCAACGCATGGCCTTCAATATTGATCGTGTTCAATCCCAGTTCCAGTCCCCTGTTTTCTACCTGTCCTATGTTCTGCAATGAACTGCTATAGCCCGTTGTTTGCGGCACATTCACGCTAAACAACAGATCGGATGTTGTTTTGATATAATAATCTGCTGTCAGTTGGATACGATTGTTGAGGAAGCCCACATCTATACCGGCATCCAGCTGTGCATTTTTTTCCCAGCTCAGATCATGATTACTGATACCGCCGGGTACACCACCCACCTGTAAAACCGGGGTACTGCCAAAAGGATATTTTACATTGGAAATGAATGACAGATAACCATAATCGCCTATTTCCTGATTACCGGTTAACCCGTAGCTGGCACGGAATTTCAGGTCAGAGAACACATTTTGTTGTTTCATGAACTGCTCATTGATCACCCGCCATGCAAACGCGCCTGATGGAAAGAAACCATATTTTTTATTAGGCCCGAAACGTGAAGAGCCATCCCTGCGCGCAGTTAAAGTGAGCAAAAACCGGTCGGCATAACCATAGTTGATACGCGCCAGATAAGAGGCTAAAGCCCAGTCGCCGGCACCTGAACCGGGTGTACGCAATGTGGCGCCTGCGGCGAGGTTATTGAATAAAGCAAAATCATCGTTGAAATTTGTAGCATTGGCCGTCACATTTTCCTGGTGATAACCTTGCGACGTATAACCTATCAGGGCAGTAACGTTATGATCTTTTGCAAATACACGGTTGTAGGTCAGTGTATTTTCGTTTAGCCAGTTAATACTTTCACTGGCAGAAACAGATGCATCACCGTTAGTACCGGCGCCCAGTCCTATCTGTCGTGTAACGTAGTAATTTGACTTGGTATTAAAGAGATCTGCTCCCCATGAAGTACGGAAAGTCAATCCATCAATGATCTTATATTCCGCAAAAAAATTCGATAGTAAACGGGTTACGGAAAACTGGTCTGTGATTTCATTGGCGAGACCCAGCGGGTTATCCACCAGGTTGCCGTTCAACGGGCCCTGGTCACGGTAGTATTTACCATTGGCATTGAATACCGGGAAGGTAGGCGCGTAGTTAATAGCAGCATTTGTGACCCCGGAACTGGCGCCACCGTCGGTTTCCGTGCGGGCAGCATTTGATTTGGTATAAGCCCCCTGCATAGAAAGACCTACATTCAGCCGGGAAGTCACCTCGCGGTCAAGATTGGCGCGTAAAGTATATCGCTTAAAGTTTGAATTAGCGATGATCCCCTGCTGGTCATAAATATTTCCGGAGATAGCATACCGCGTTTTTGCTTCGCCACCTGAAATAGATAGCTGATAGCTTTGCAGCGGCGCATTCTGGAATACTTCATCCTGCCAATCGGTACCTTTCCCCAGGCTTGCAGGCAAAGGCTGCGTTGCAGAAGAACCGTCGAAATAGGCGGCACCGCCACCATTGATCCTGGCTTCGTTAATAAATTCCGCATATTGCTGCGCATTCAGCAACGGAATTTTCCGGCGAACAGATTGAACACCGTAATAGCTTTCAAAATTTATACTGGACTCCCCTTTTCTGCCACGTTTAGTCGTTACCATTACCACGCCGTTCGATCCGCGTGAACCATAGATAGCAGTGGAGGATGCATCTTTCAATATCTCTATCGATTCTATATCTGCCGGGTTGATCTCATTGATATCGTGTGTAGGAAAACCATCCACTACATACAGCGGATCATTGCCTGCATTCACCGAGCCGGTACCACGGATGCGGATCGTAGACCCACCGCCCGGCCTGGCCGAATTCTGCGTTACCAGCACCCCGGCGGCACGGCCCTGCATGGCCCTGTCCAGCCCCGTAACAGGCGTGGCTTTAATATCATCTTCCCCGATCCTGGCTACAGAACCGGTTAGGTCGCTTTTCTTTACGGTGCCATATCCTACCACCACCGTTTCACTGAGACGGCCTACATACTCTTTTAGTGTAACCGTTACCGTAGCACGGCCGGCAATGTCTATTTCACGCGGTACATAACCGATACTGGAAACGGTTATAACAGCCGCCTGCGGGATATTTTTTAATACAAACTCGCCGTAACTGTTGGTGCTGGCGCCCTGCCGCGCCCCTTTCACCATCACCGTGGCGCCCGGAACAGGCGCTCCCTTTTCATCGGTCACCTTACCGCTCACAGTAATAGTATCCACAACGGCTACTATCGCTTCCGTCAACATACCGGTTACTTTTACCGGTCTGGTCTTAATAACAATGTTATTGCCGTTTATCGTATACATAATCGGCTGATCCCGGACACACATATCCAGCACCTGTTGCAGCTGCACATTTTTAACATTGATAGAAATGGGAGACGTACGCGAAAGTGAGTTTTCATTATAAATAATAGAAACCCCCGTTTGCGAGATGATCTCCGCAAAAACCTGTTGAAGCGGTTTATTCTTCACCGATAACGACACTTTCTGCGAGTAGCCAACGGCACTCACATGCAGGCAGGTAATCAGGAAAATAAATGCGGTCATTCTCATAACCCGGCATATTTTACTTAGATAATGTCTTTCAACGGTTCCAGTGAACCCGCAAAAGACGGATTTGGTTGACAGCCCAGGTGTTAAAAGGGCTTTTCCTTTAAAATTCATACATTCGTGGAGTTTGGTGATACTTAAAATAGTCTGACAGAGATTATCAGAGCGCCAGATTTCAGCCGGAGATGCTTGCAACATCTCCGGTTTTTTTTATGACGCCCAAGGCATTTAGGAATTTTTTGATTTACGTATTTAGTGATTTAGTTATTTTTTTTGATTTATGGTAATACAATTACTTTTTGTCCTTCAATTTTAAAATGATTCGTACCACCGGCTTCCAGGAAGCGTAGTACTTCCGACAGGCTCTTCGTCCTGCTCATCCCACCGCCATACAGGTCTTTATTAGGTGGTGTCTGATATACGATCTCAACATCATACCACCTGGCTATCTCTCTCAGGATAGCGCCCAGCTCCACATTATTAAATATAAACAGGCCATTCTTCCAGGCGATGACCTTATTCACATCGGTTTCTTTTACAGAAATATGTTGCATAGCAGTTGTTGCAACTGCCTGTTGTCCCGGCTTCAGCATTTGTTCAACAGATCCCTGCGTTACGCGGACTATGCCCTCCAGCAGGGTGGTTTTAATGGCATCTTCATCCGGATATGCCATAATATCGAAATGGGTGCCTAACACCTGTACTTCCAGTCCATTATTTACTTTAACCCGGAAAGGCTGCCCGGCATTTTTTGCTATTTCAAAATAACCCTGCCCGTTTAGTTCCACCACTCTTTCCTTTCCATGGAAAGCCGTGGGGTATTTCAGGCTGCTGGCGGAGTTAAGCCACACCCGGGTACCATCTGATAAGGTAAGCTGAAACTGTCCGCCACGCGGCGTACTAAGCGTATTAAAACCCGTTGTTGTTTCCGTTCCCTGTGCCATATACTGTAACTGGCCTTTGTGTTGGAGGATAGCCATGGGCCCCTGCTGGATCACCTGGTTACCGGCACTGTCAAGATTCATGACAGAACCATCTGCCAGTGTAAGCACCGCCTTATTACTACCGGGTACGATGTGACTGGCTTCCGCATATGCTGCTTCCGGTTGTGCGGACCTGTTTCGCAGGAAATAGGCGCCTGCCCCCAACAACAAAAGGACGGCTGCGGCAGCGCCCCAACGACGAAGCCGGGGATAAAGACGGTGCACAGGTGTTTCCTGCACTGCCTCTTCAGATACAGCAGATTGGCGGATACGTGCAAATAATTCGTCTGCACTCCCCTCGTCCAGCGTCTGATCGGCCACATGACCCGCCAACAATTTCTCCAGCACTTCTTTCACCAGGTCATCCTGCTCACCTTTGCTGATGTTAGCCAGTATCTCAGCCTTTTCAGCTGCAGTACACGTTTTATCATAATAGCGGCCTAACAGATAGGCCATTCTTTCCCCTTGCATGCATAACAGATTGGTGACGATGAATGAATCCCGATACTATACTGACAATCGGGAGAGAACAAAGGGGTAGTAGCAGGAGAAATATTTTTTTAGCGGCTCAACCCAACAAAACAAATCGCCAGGATACTGACAGGTCCGCCGTGTATTCTTATATAATGTTGCATAGACAATATGGCGGCCATCATATGCTTTTTGACCGTTTCCCTGGAAATTTGCAGCTCCCGGGCGATCTCCTCATGTTTTAAACCATCCATCCGGCTCATGCGGTATACCTTTTGCTGCTGCTTTGGTAAATGGTTGATGGCGCGGCTCATCAGGTTCTCCAGTTCTTTATTCAGGAGCGTTTCTTCAGGTGTGTTTCGTTTAATATCAGGCTCGCCGGCATGCAGGTCTTTTAGCAATGTAGTTTCGAATGCTTTTCTTTTGATCCCGTTCAGGACGTGGTTCCGGGTTAAGCGGTTGATATAGGCGGGTAGATTATGCAACGAAGAAAGGGTTTCCCGTTGCAACCATATTTTGATAAATACTTCCTGTACCACATCTTTGGAGATGGTATCGGATTCTGTCATACGTAACGCAAAAGAATAAATAAAATCACGGTATTGATCAAACAGCTGACGGAAGGCGTTTCCATCGCCTTCAGCAATACGTTGCAGTAGTACCCGCTCACTGTCTAAGTTATCTTTATCATGCATTACGTAGGAAAACTGTTATCTTTTCTTGTATCTGGTTTTGGTTGACAGCAGGGCCTAAAATACTAAAAAAACGGGCATTATCTTATTTGTCTCCGGTATTCTTTACCCAACCTGTTACAAGTAAGCGCATCCTTTCTTAATTTTGACAGCAGACAGGCATATCCCGTCCCCGGTATTTTTCGATTTACTAATTATTAAAAGAACTAAAATGAAACGCATTGCTTACCCGATCATCGCCGTACTATTAGTATTCGTTTCTGCCTTTACGTTCATTACTTCCCCGCAATGGAAAATTAACAACGGCTATTCCGTAAAATTTGAAGGTAGGTATGCCGATGGGGTCTTCGAAAAATTAAAGGGGACCATTATTTTTGATGAGCAAAACGTTTCCACTGCAAAATTTGATGTCACCATTGATGTTGCGTCTATCAATACCGGCAACCGGCTGAAAAACAGGCATGCCAAAGGTGAGAGCTGGTTTAATACCGACAAATACCCGGTCATTCATTTTGTATCATCCTCCGTAACAAAAGAAGGCGCTGTATACGAAGCCAAAGGCGAACTGGAAATGCATGGCATTAAAAAGAACTTTATCATTCCATTTACATTCAAAAATAATGGGGGCAATGGTGTTTTCACGGGCAACTTCAAAGTAAACAGAAGCGATTTCGATATTGGTGTACCCAGGGGAGATGAATCAGATTTCACCAAGCTACAAGTAGTGGTGCCGGTTACATCAAAGTAGCAGGTTGTGTGAACGGTGCATTTTACCATCACCACTCACACAACCTGCGCAAATAGCTACTCCTGCTTATTGCTGCTTTTCCGTTTGAACAGGTCCGCAGTGACGCCAGTTATCTTTTCCATCGTTATGATGCCATGCAAAACGCATGAGTATAACATTGGCGCTTATAAAAAGCACGATAGCAAGGATAGCAGCTACCTTGGTAATCACAGTCAGTCCGCGTTTCTTTGAGAACCCGCCAAAAACATAACCGATAATAAATACCATACAGGCTACAAACAGTATCCTGATTATAATGATGAATGGGAATATCATGATCATTAAATTTATCGGTGAAGAATTATTTGTATTTACTTAAAAGCGCCTGATTTTCTGCTTTCCCCCAATGTGGCGCAACTCCGGCTGTTGCTGTGGAAAGCTTTGCCAGACTTTGTTCTGCCAGTTGCTTTGCCAGCGTTTTATCGCCACCCCACATTTTCGGGGTATAGTATTTCACCCATGCTTCCACGTATAAAACCCTTGGATTTTCCGGATTCAATTGTTTTGCCTGCTTCAGACACTGGTCAGAAAGCATCCCGTATTTGCGGCCATAAGTCATGGGATTGATAAACACTTTTGTACGGTATACCATACTTAGTACCGTGTACACTTCAGATAGTTCCGTTTTTTGTTTACTGCTATCCAGCAGCGACCGGGCCGTTTTTATTTGTTCCTCCCCCCTGTTGCTGTAAGGTTCTATCCTTTCTCCATCATCTTCATACAGGAAGCCGATTTTTGCATTACAAAAAGCAGCGTAATAATAGGGCAGCCACGCAGTTTTCTGTGATGCGGCTATCGCTGAAAAATCCTTTTCCAGGGCTTCATAATCCTTTGCTGAAGTGGCCTTATCCAGTGCGGATACTGCATTTTCGAGGGTATTACTGGTACTCCCATTTTGTGCATAGATACCGGTTAAAGCCAGTGCTGAGACAAGGAAAGAAATGATTAACTTTTTCATACGGTTGTTGTTTTATTAATTGTTTACAAATTTTTTTTACAGATTATCATTCAGAAAATCGTCCGTACGGTCTATACCAAAACTCATAAAGACACCGATAAAATAGTTCCGGGTAGCAGGTAACGTAACGGGCATCTTGTTACGCCCATCATAACTATAGTTGTAACCAAACACCTGCCTGGTGCCCAGCAGATTATTTACACCAAAGGCGAAGCCTGAAAAATCCTTTCGCTTCCAATGCTTAAAGAAAGATGTCAGGTAAGCAACATGCAGGTTCATCACACTGTAAGCTTTGGTAGTTCCCTGGTCGTATAACTGCCAGCTATTGATAGCAGGATTATAACGGATATCATAATAGGGCCTGCCGGCGGCCACTGCATACGATACATTCACACTGGTGGAGATACTTTGAATAAATTTTTTGATAGCGATAGTCCCCGTATGCGGCGCTGCAAACGAAGGGCTCAGTGCATACGGATAATTCATGAAATCCCTTTTGGTATCGAGGTAAGTATAGGTGATCCAGTAGTCCAGGTTTTTGATGGATCTTTTATCCCGGAAGAAAAATTCCAATCCTTTGGCGTAGCCGGTACCGGCAGTGCTGATACCGGGCGATGTTTTCACGAGATCGTTATAATGTTTGTAATAGGCTTCCACGCGAAAGAGGCGGTTACTTATCTTTTTCGTATAGTTGAGCACGTAGTGTGTGGCGCTTGAAAAATTCAGGTCGCGGTTATGATATAAAAAATCATTTTGTGGTTCCTGGTAAAAAATGCCATAGGCTACATTAAACTGACCACCATCCGGTAAGCGATAGGCCAGGCTGATACGTGGCGCAATCACCCATTTGCGGAGCAGCGAAGAATATTCCATTCTAACACCTGTTTTTGCAGCCAGGTTATCAGCCAGGTAAATATCGCCTTCGGCAAATGCCGCCGTCAGGTTATCGGTAAGCGCCAGTGCACTATCATTGGCAGTTCCTTTATCTTCCGAATAAAAATGTTCCGCACCAAAACGGATGGCCTGTCCCTGGGAAAAATTTCGTGTAAACACCATACGGGCCTGCGCAAAATTGGAGGTGATGCGGCTGTAGCGGAACTTATCCTTAAACGGCGCTTCCGGTAAACTTACCTCCGCACCTTTGGCATCTACCAGGTTATTATTGGTAGTAATCCGGTTATAACTGTAAGTCAGCCCTATATCCATCTTCCAGTCATCATTCAGCGCATTGCGATAACTGAGATTGCTGTAGCTGCTCTTTCCTTTCACCCGGTAGCCCGACCGCAACGCAGCACTGTCTATATCGGGATTATACATGCCCACATCACTGACATCCCAGGTTGTATAAAATTTCAGCATACCGGTTTTGCCGGTCTTAATCCTGAAATTAGCATCGCCATCTATGTATTCAGGCCCTGCAAAAAAATCAGGTTTTTGCGGCACAACGGAATTATAGATGCGCTGACTGCTATAATGTAAGTCAACGCCATAACTGCTGCGGTTGTTTTTTGTCAGCTGCTGGAACCCGATGCCGGTATTGGCCGGGAAGAGGCTGAAACTCGCGGATGATTTCTCCGGCAGGTCCACACTCTCCATAATCAGGGCGCTGCTCATAGCCTGGCCATATAAGGCCGAATAACCACCGGAGCTGAACAAGATCCCTTTAAACAAAAAAGGATTGATACGGGCATATTGCTGAATACCGGGAACGGATGGGTAGTTCGGATTTCTGAGCAGCGTGCCGTCAATAAATTGCTTTGTTTCTTCACCGGTACCACCGCGCACAAACAAGCCTTCTTTATCCCCGATCTGCTGTGCACCGGGCAGTGAACGCAGCGCCTGTGTAATGTCGCCATTACTGCCTGCTACCGTCACAGCATCGATGGGTGTAAGGGAGGCCCCTTTGGCCTTATCGCTGGCTTCGAATGAACCTGCACTTACCGTTACTACGTGCAGGGTGCGCGTACGCTGCCGGGGAATAGTATCCAGGTGATGAAGCGAATCCGCCGCCTGTTGCTGCCCGAAAGAAAAGCGACCGGCACAGGTTAGTAAAAGAACCGGCAACAAATATTTTACTGCATAGTTTTTCATGGCCTGCAATGTTATTTACAGGTAAAACTAGCGGGTATAACAACTGCTTTTTTGGAGAGTAGATGACACCGGAAAGTGTCGCGACAAAAAGTAAAATTCTGGTAACCTATTTTTCTGGGCGGTTGATCATGCGGGTAATATTCTCTTTGTAAAACTCGCTGACGGGCACTTCTGTTACCCCGATACATACAAAGTCACGCTTGATGGAAGTGATCTTTGCAACCGCCGCCAGAAAGGATTTATGCGTGCGTACAAAGGCAGCAGCAGGTAGTTTTTCTTCCATCGCTTTCATGGTCATACGCGTAAGTACAGGTTTTGGGGAAGACGACAGGTGGATCCTGATATAGTCTTTCAGTCCTTCGATGTAAGTAATATCTGACACGACGATCTTCACAAGGGTATATTCCACATTGACAAAAAAGTCCGTGATCTCTTCTGTGGCAGCGGGTTGTTGTTGCAGCCGGAATAAATCATTGGCGCGGTTACAGGCTTTCAGGAAACGCTCAAAACTAAAAGGCTTCAACAGGTAATCAGCTACCTGTAAATTGAAACCTTCCAGTGCATACTGCTCGTATGCGGTAACAAGAATAACAAGCGGCGGATTTTTTAACGATTGCAAAAACTGCAACCCATTCAGCCGGGGCATTTGTATATCAAGAAAGATCAGGTCAACCTGGGTGGTTTGTAACACCTCTGCCGCTTCCAGCGCATTTTTGCAGGTCTTCACCAACTGCAAAAAGGGGATCTGCCGGATATTATCTTCCAGCAGGTCACGAACAAGTTGTTCATCGTCAACAGCAATGCAGCGTATCATGTTAACTTCAAAGTTAAGGTAATATGAAACAGGTTATCATCGTTATTGATAGTCAGGGTATAGTTATTTTTATACAACAAGTCCAGCCGTGACTTCACATTCAACAACCCAATACCTGAACTATCGTCCTTGCTCTCACCAGGTTCATTATCGTACTGATTCAACACTTCAAACAACAGTCCGCCATCCTTTACCGT
The DNA here is from genome assembly GCF_964033635.1 of Chitinophaga sp. MM2321. Taxonomy (NCBI): domain Bacteria; kingdom Pseudomonadati; phylum Bacteroidota; class Chitinophagia; order Chitinophagales; family Chitinophagaceae; genus Chitinophaga; species Chitinophaga sp. MM2321. The sequence continues at coordinate 226,659 of NZ_OZ035533.1, read as the reverse complement.
TAATTTTATGTTGATCCACGGATCTTTTAAACCCACCCCATGCTTAAATGCATTCTCCACGAAAGGGATGAGTAGCATGGGTTCTATGTTGCAATGATCAGCCGATTCATCCAGCACAATATTGTTGTCAATCTTCACATCATTTCCAAAACGCAGTTTCTGTAATTCAATATAACTGTTCAGGTATGTTATTTCTTTTGTTACAGCTACTTTCTTTCCCTGTGAGTCATACAACATATAACGCATCAGGTCAGAAAGCTTGATGAGAGAAGGTTCCAGCCGATCAGATTTTTTTCTTGCGAGCGAAACCAGGTTCGTTAAAACGTTAAATAAAAAATGCGGACTGATCTGTGAGCGCAGAAATTTAAGCTCTGTAGAAAGCTGTGCTGCCTGCTTTTCTTTCTGTTCTTTTTCAAAACGTGCCCGGTCAATTATTTTACGATAAATAATACTGATGATAAATACAACAACAGAAGGCCCGAATACAAATTTATAAGCGCCCACATTTTTCAGCAATTCCGGAAACCAGGCCGCCATGATGTGGTATTTCAACTGAAATGACCCAACCAAAAGCAACACAGCAGCGATGATATACAGCCACCAGTAACGCCAGTTGAGTAACCGCGGATACAGCAGGTAAGCATTGCCATAAAAAATGATGATGTGGATAAAGCCTGCCAAAGTGAAGAACAGTCCGGGTATGGGCCCGACCCTGTAATCATTGTCTGCTGTAGAAACAAAGTAAGGCAGCAGCAGCAACATGCTCCAGATGAGCACATGAAGCGCGATCATGATATGCCTGTACCTGATATTTGCTTTCAATTGATCTAACACTCCTGCCGATGATTTAATAGTAAGTTTACAATAAATAATGGTACAAAGTTACCCGATCCACTATTTATCGGGAAGAAGAAGCGACCACACCGGGAAATGTGTAGACATCCCGGCAAAAGCATTCCTGCATATAAGGGGGCGTTTTATCATCTCCCTAAAAAATATAACATAAAACAATAACGGCAGACAAGCGCGCTACGCCCGTCTGCCGTATGTATCACCTCAACCAGACCATCATCAATCCGGGTCGGCTGGTGTATTCGGATTATCATTTCTTTCTACAAACGGATAAGGGAAATAATTGCTTTTCCGTTCAGCTTCCGGGCGGCCAAAACGCCGGCTGTCCTCCAGCTCCTGTGCGCCCATAAACAATTCAATACGCCGGTGTTTATAGATCAGTGTCAACAGGTCCTGCTGTGTAAGCGCCACTACCGGCGGCAGACCAGCACCTACTCCATACGGATCTTCACCGGGTGTTTTGGTCACTACTTTATTCAGTTCTATCAGTCCTGCTGGGACATTATTCATACGTGCATAGCATTCTGCTTTTATGAGCATGATCTCTCCCGGCAGGAAGATAGGAACGGTATCCAGGTTACTTTTAAAGAAGCCGTTGATACTGAAACGGGGTCCTTTCGACGGCCGGGAGATGTAGAATGGTACGCGCTTATCCGACAGGTCCGGTTGCAGTGCTACCGGCAGTCCCATGCTCGAATCCACTACCTGGTAAATATTATTGGTAGCCGTTACCAACGCATAGATAGGATTGGTGATCTGCGCATTATAGACGAACGCAGACTTTCCATCGGCCGTGAGGACTACTTTACCCGCGGCATCCAGTGCCGTGGCGTAATCGCCTGCATACAAAGCATAGCGGGCTTTCAGCGCATATAACGTGTTAACGATATTGATGCCTTTGGGAATATAAGCGCCGAAATTACTACCTATAGGCGTTGCCGTTACTACGTTGATCGCATTGTCCAATACGCCTACTGCCCTGGCGTATCCCTGTTTACCAGGAATAAATTTCACATCGGTGGTAACTGAATCGGGTTTGCCGATTGTATCAGGCACCTGTTCCCAGAAATTAGCCTGTACCCCCAGCGCCAACGCTTTGAAGATAGACGTGTAGGCTATGAGCCCGCTGGCATAGCCTTTATCGGTTACAACGGTGTTTGTATTCCTCAATACATTGTCGGCTTCATACACGATCTTATTTGATACGCCCCACATGCCGGTAACAATGGAATTGGTATTTAAAATGGCCTTGCCGCCGGTGCCTACCTGGGCTTCATCTGTATTACCGGGATTGGTAACATAGGTTTCACCGGTGAGTAAACTACCGGCTGTAACAGTAGTATACAATAACCCTACCCGCGTACTGGCGTACCAGTTCTGCAAGCCCACCGCCACATCTGTGAGTGCGGTCGGGGAGCTGTAAGCCTGTGTTGACGAAGGTCCGGAAGGGTCCTGGTAATTCTTTTTACATGCAGCCACCGCTAACAACAGCAACGCAGTGATCGTACAATATTTATATAGCTGGATATATGGTTTCATGATTGACCTTTTTAATGGTTTAGAATTTTGCACGGATACCAACATTAAAGGTTCTTGGTATCGGTACCGAACCAAAATCAATACCGCGTAATATGGTACTTTGCCCTCCTGCATTCAGTTCGGGGTCATATCCTTTGTAGTTATCCCAGGAAATAAGGTTACGGCCACCCACACTTACTGTGAGGTCACTCAACCCTTTTATTTTGTTGAAACTATAACTCAGCGATACTTCCCGCAGTTTTACAAAAGAGCCGTCATCAATTCTAAACTCCAGGATATTGTAAACGCCTGCAATATACCCGCGTGGTATCTGCCCTCTGTCTTCCTGTTCTGCTATTTTTCCATTATCAACACCCTGCCGTGTTCTGTAGTCGGCATTAAATACATCGGCGCCCTGCAAGGCATCCAGCTGAATATGGAGCCCCAGTTTTTTATACCTGAAATCATTCGTCAGCGTAGCGGTGTATTGCGGATTGGGATCACCGATCTTTTTATTCAATGCAGATGCTGTTTTTGGTGGCAGCCCTGTTGCAGGATCCCGCTGTGTTTCATAAGTGAGCGGGCCTGTTTGTTTACCCGCTTCTGTTACCGGTATACCGGCGGGGTTTTTCAGGATGTTGCCATTTTCATCGCGGGCGTAGAAGGTGCCATAGAAGAAGCCTATCGGCTCACCATTGGCGATACCAATCGGCGCACCACCATTTGTATTATATAATACCAGCGACTGCCCGATATCCACTGCTTTGTTGGTGTTATGATTGAAGATGGCGGTCAGGTCCCAGTTAAAATCGGTGGTCTTCACCGGGGTGGCGTTCAGGATCACTTCAACACCTTTATTTTCCAGCGTACCGATGTTGCCCTGCACGAAGGAGTAACCATTTGTAGGCGCCACCGCTCTGCTGATCAGCAGGTCTTTTACCCGCTTGTTGTAGTAGTTAACGGATAAGCCTAAACGATTATCAAAAAAGGCGAGGTCAGCACCTACTTCCAGTTCCTGTTGTCTTTCCGGCTTCACATCCGGATCTGTATAAGTGGTGGAAGACTGGAAGGAAGAAGCGCCGATGAAAGCCGTAGCAATGTAAGTATTGAACCTGCCATAAGCGGGGATACCGGTAAGGTTACCGGATTCGCCGTAGGCTGCACGCAATTTCAACAGGTTCCACCAATGTGCTACTGAAGACTTCTCCCAGAAATCTGTTCCTGATAATACATAACTACCGCTCAACTTGGTATACAACTGGTTGCGTTCATTTTCACCAAATACGGAAGATCCGTCCAGACGCAACGCACCGGTAAGAAAGAGTTGATTGCGGTACTTAAAATTCTGTTGGATATATTCACCGGAAATAGACAACTCCGTGCGCTGATCTGCGCCGGGAATGATCGTGGTGGCCTTATCCGCTGTTTGCACAAAAGGCGGTAACCCTCTGCCCTGCTGCAAAGAATAATGCATGCGCTGGTATTGCAAAGAATACCCCACCTGTGTAACGGAGGCCAGGTTATCGCTGATCTGCCAGTTATAGGTTGCATTCAAGTCATGATTGATCATGAAAGAGGTGTTGGAACCTGCGCTGGCATACCCGTTCTGTGTAGGGTCCAGGTTAGGGCCGCCGCCGTAAAAGCCAGGGCTCACATTGTATGCGAATGCCGGCATAAACGTTGTGCCGTCCTGGTTATAGTTGTCTATACCGAGGCGATAATCTATCGTTAAATCCTTGATGGGATTCAGCTTGATACCGGCGCCTGCAATCACCCTGCCTACCTGTTGTTGTTGTCTGAAATCTTCTATAACAGAGGTGGGGTTTACACGTCCGCGTTCGCCCACTGCCATCAGGTTACCCAATGCATCTCTTTGTCCTATGTCGTAATAGTTACCGATAATGGTGACGGAGTTCATGGGAGAATAGAACGTATTACCATCGGGTTTTTCATGCGATTTACTATAGATGTAATTAAGACTGGCGCTGAAGCTGATCCAGTCATTCAGCTCCTGGTCCAGGTTTATGCGGAAACTGTATCGGCTGTAATCCGTATTTTTTATAATGCCCTGGTTATAGAGATAGCTGGCAGAAGCAAAATATTTTGTTTTGTCCTTCCCACCTGCTACTGAAATGTTGTTATCAGTTCCTACTGCTGTGCGGAAAATGAAGTCCTGGTAATCATACCGTTTTACATCCGTTGTAGTGGTTACTGCCGGTGTCAGGATATTTTGTGTAGAAACATCCGGCGGGCCGCCAAATTTAACAGGCGCTTCATTCACATCCAGTTTTTTCCGGAGCTGGTTAACGGAAAAATTGGTAGAGAAATTAACTACCGGCGCACCGGCGCTTCCTCTTTTGGTGAAGATCTGTATAACACCGGCGTTGGCCCTGGAACCATAGATAGCAGCGGCGGCGGCACCATTCAGCACTTCCACGCGTTCAATATCTGCGGGGTTAATATCTGCCAGCCGGTTCTGTCCTACACTACCAACGAATGTACCGCCGGCGTAGCTGGGATCTGCATTGGTAACGCGGGTAGTGGAGTTATCGATAATAACGCCATCAATAATATATAAAGGTTCGGTAGAACCGGAGATAGTACTGATACCACGCAGTTTTACAGAGATGCCACCGGAAGGATCACCGGAGTTCTGTGAAATCTGTGCGCCGGCTGTTTTCCCCTGCAATGCCGCCAGCACGTTGCCGGTACCGCCTTTATTGAGTTCATCGGCTTTTACGGTGCTGATGTAGTTACCTAACTGTCTTCGTGTCGTTCCTTCTGAAGTACCGGTCACCACAATTTCATCCAGTTTTGACACGGATACTGCCAGTTGTATATCCTGTGTAACGGTGGCGCCTGCACGCAATGTTACGTTACTGTCTTTTTGTTTGAATCCTACGCCGGAAAAAGCCAGCGTATAGTTGCCGGGAGGCAGGTTTACGCTGATGTTGTACCGGCCGTCTGCATCTGTTTGTGTGCCTAGCTTTGTAGTTCTGATGGTTACGGTAATACCTGGTAGTGGCGAACCGGCCTCGTCTGTGACCCTGCCGGATATTTTCGTCTGCGCAAATGCCGCAGCTGCGAGGCAATTCATAAATAGTAAGAGCAACAGGCCCTTGCATCCCACTATTCGCATTAATAGACGAATTCTCATAAAAAAAGATTTAATAGTTACGTGTTTTGTTTGTTGTAAAACACAGCTTTGGGTGGCTGTTGCTGGTTGATGATTTCCTATAAGATCCTGATTCCCTTATTGCTATATGGCTGTAGCTTCTTTGCCTTTGGTGGTAATTCTGTAATCAATATATCTATGGCTTCCGTATTACAAACTTTCAGGTGTTCTACTGTATTGAGTTTCTCCGAGATACACAATGCGACTACTTTCCTGGAAGTGGTTACCATTGCCTTTTTTACCTGTACTACATCCCAGTCGTTATCCGTAAGTCCTTCCTTTACATCGAGGGCGTTAACGCCCAGGAAACACAGGTCGGCGCGGACATCCCTGATTTTTGAAATGGCTTCTCCGCCTACGGTGATCTTTGAATTTTTTGCGAGCCTATCACCAATGACAATCACATCTATATTTGGATGATTTGCATATTCGAAAGCAGCCGGCAGGCTTACGGTAATAAAAGTAGCCCGGAGCTCTGCGGGTAGTATCCTCGCCAGCTGTACAATGGTCGTTCCGCCGGTTGTTAATACATACATGCCGTCCTTGATTAACGTGATGGCTTTTTGTGCGATGGTCCGTTTCTCATCTATAGCATAAACATCCTGTGCAGCAATGCCCTGGTGAAACGAATTGGATAATCCGCCGCCATGTACTTTAAGGATCTTCCCTTCCAGCGCCAGTGCTGTCAGGTCCCTACGGATTGTATCCTCAGAGACCTGCATCTGCTCACTCAGATGAGACGACAATACCTTATTGTGCAGGTTTACCTCGTGTAAGATATATGCCTGACGTTCCCGTTTTAACATGGAGGATGGTATTCTATGACTAATTTCGGCAAAAAAAATCACAAGACAAGTATAAAAGCGCATTTTTTTGCCGGATTATGCAGGAAACGGGCAGAAAAAAGAGGCGACAATGCACACTTCATACCACCAAATCCTTGGCAGCAGGGGTTATTATCAAATAAAGCCTATAAGTTTCCTTTTTTCATTTCGCTGACAGCATAGCCTGCTGCCCTGGCGGTTAGGGCCATATACAGAAGAGAGGGGCTCTGATTGCCGGTGCTGGCCATCGCAGCGCCGTCTGTTACAAATACATTTTTGCAATGATGCAGCTGATTCCATTCGTTTAGCAAAGAGGTACGGGCATCGCTGCCCATGCGACATCCACCCATTTCATGGATGTCCAGGCCGGGAGCCTGTTTATTATCATGCTGCTGAATCTTTTTACAGCCTGCCTTGTCCATCATTTCCGCACTTTGCGTGAGGAAATCTTTGATCATCCTTTCATCATTATCATCATAGTCTACAGACATGATCAGTAAGGGAATGCCCCACTGGTCCTTCTTATCAGGGCTTAACCTTACATGGTTGGTTTCTTTCTGAATGGTTTCTCCCTGCATGTACATATAGGTTTTCCAGCCACCGGGTTCTGTCAATGCATTCTTATAATCTGCGCCAATTTTTTCTGTTAATAAATCTTCGTTTACCCGTCCCCGGTAGGCGCCCATAAAAGTGGTAAAGCCGCCTACATAATCCGTATCCTGCCGTTGCAGGTTGCGGTAGTTGGCAAGAATGGGTTCTGTAGGATTCCGTCCGTAATAATATTTATCTTCCATTCCTTCCATTTCTGCACTCACAGAAGCCCTGTAATTATGAAACGCCACGTATTTTCCCAGCAACCCGTTGTCGTTACCAAGCCCATTCGGAAAGCGTTTGCTGGTAGAGTTGAGTAGCACGAGATTACTGTTGAGCGCAGCGGCATTTAAAAAGATAATGCGGGCAAAATAATCTGTTATCTGTTTTGTGTTTGTATCAATCACCCGTACGCCGGTCGCTTTTCCTTTTTGCTCATCGTAGATAATGGAATGCACTACAGAAAACGGGCGGATGGTCAGGTTACCTGTTTTCTTTGCCCATGGCAATGTAGAAGAAACAGAACTGAAATAACCACCGAAGGGACAACCCCGCATACATAAATTCCGGGCCTGACATTTTACCCTTCCCTGTTGTAAATGTATTTCCTTTGGCTCTGTAAGATGTGCCCACCTTGCATGTACCAGGTGACGATCTTTGTAATTAGCCCGGATCTGCTGCTGGATATGTGCTTCTACGCAATTCAGTTCAAACGGTGGCAGAAATTCACCATCAGGCATGGCGGCGATACCATCACGGGTGCCGCATACGCCTATAAATTTTTCAACGTGTGCATACCAGGGTGCTATTGTTTCATAATCTATGGGCCACCCGATACCGTATCCGTAACGCTGCGGCGCCGTAAATTCAAAATTGCTCCAACGCTGGCAGGCGCGGCCCCAGGTAAGGGATTTACCCCCTACCTGATAACCACGTATCCAATCGAATGGTTTTTCCTGTATGTAAGGATGGTCATTGTCTTTGATAAAAAAATGCGCGGTGTCTTCCCCGAATCCGGCTGCTTTGGAGATCAAAGGATTTTCCTGTAAAAATTCCTTTGTCATCTGTCCCCGGTGTTTAAATTCCCAGGGCGCTTTGGTAGCGGTAGGATAGTCTTTGATATGTTCTACATTCCGGCCTCTTTCCAGCACCAGTGTTTTCAGTCCCTGCTCGCACAGCTCTTTGGCTGCCCAGCCTCCGCTGATACCGGAGCCGATAACAATGGCATCAAAAGTATTTTGCTGTACACCCTTTGCATTAACGTTAACCGGCATAAAATGAAATTACAGATGATCAGATATTTTTTTACTCATATTCCCTGTACGCACCGAACCTGGCCAGCCGGTCTTCTCCCAGCTGGGCCGGTATAGGCAGGAAAGGCATTTTCAGTTTTTCACACAGCTGCATCCATAATCCTGTGCGCGTATAGGTTTGATGCACCGGCTGAAAATGCGTGGATAACAACAGGTTTTTAGCCTGTTGCAACATGCCCTGGTCTATCAGCAATTGTATCCTTCTTTCAATAATCCATTCGTCTGTCAATGCCGCCACTTTCGTTAACCAGCTTCCCCTTTCAGCGATTGTTTGTAAACCCATGTTGCGTAAAACCTTGTCTCTTTCCACGATGATCTGCGGATGTATCTGCAGCCAGGGTTCGTTAATGGCTTCAAATGCTTTTGCTGCGCCCTGCATATCTCCCTTCAATTTAAGCAACCTGGCTAACAATACCTTCGCTAATCCGGTTTTAGTGGTAGATAATATGTGCATCGCATCCTCATTTCTTCCCCTGCCGGCCAGCCATGCGCCATAATAAAATTTCCAGCGGTCCTGTATATTGCCACTGGTTTTCTCTATAGCCCGTTTAAAAGGGGCATCCAGCTGTTCCATACCAGAAGGCGCCCAAAGGAGCTCTTCTATTCCCGGAGGATCAGGTAAAGCGGCATTCGTTTTATAAGCGGTTATCAAACCGTTCCACACTTTCACTTCTCCCTTCCGTGCCCATTCAAATAAAGGAATATCTGCTACTGGTCTTAAATGATTGGCGGGCATCTTCAGCGAATAAATATCCAGCTCTTTATCGGTAGGTATCCAGTATTCCACATGCCACCCCGTTTGTTTGGGTTGCAGCTCCTGCTTAATGGATTGGTCGCCGGCAGGACCTCCCTGCAACTCTACATAGGGTTCATGACGGGCAGTACTGAGGGTGGCCCAACTGCTATCGCCCGCTCTTCCGTAGCTCCACAACTTAATACCGGGTGCTATTTTATCGGCTGCAATATGATAAAGTCCTGTTCCCAGAGAAGGGGTAAAAGCACCAAAAGCATTTACATCCTTTGTTCTCCAGAAGTAACCGGTCATCTCTTTAATATCCTGTTCTGTTTTTGGGCCCTGTCCCGCCCAGTCTATCGTATCTATTACGGATGCATGCGAGAGTACACTTCCTTTGGGAAAATCGTATCTGGTATCCGCAGCAGAAGGCATGGCCGCATTGGACCAGCTCATCCAGGGATAGGCATGGGTACCGGGATTATGATATTTCACCCGTTCCGTTAAAAAATGATCATCCTGACCTAATGAATATTCTACAGACCATTGCATACCAAAACGCAGTTCCCTTTCGCCACAGGTAACATACACCCTGTCCTGTGTACTATCAATTCTGTAAAGCACCTGCTCGTTCTGTGAAGGAGAATGTGAAATAGGAAAGCTGACTTCGATACCACCGGCCACAAAATAAAAACGCGGCAATATCCTTGTATACCGCACCACACCGGGTGTATACAACACTTCCTTCCCTGACGGTTTGTGGATCATAGAGATAACTTTTCCGCCCAAACCGGGACAGATCGTCACTTTCATCCGATCATTTTCCAGTACTACAAACTGGTATTTTTTCAATACCGGCCGGTTGGAAGTTTCTGCATAACTAACATAAGGATACACGCCATTGGGGTCCAGTGCGGTTGGTACCGGCCCGGTTGGCGTCAGTACATGGGTAAGTATATAATCTTCATATTCGCTGTAGTGCACTTTACCAGGAAGGTTGTTTCCCAGGCAACTGCTGCCTGCATATAATGCAAGCAGCAGCAATAATAATATCCTGATCTTCATAATACTGTTTACGTGTTTTACATTCAACGGGCCAGTTTATTACTTAATGTTTCCATCATACTTCTTCCTTTATCCACATCACCCGTAATTTTTTCTTCTACATAAGCATGTTCGTTGCTGAAGATTTTCAAATGTTGTGTAAAGTCCTGCCACAGTTTTTTTACTTCTTTGTCTTTGGATGATGCAGCCAGTTTTTTTAAGATCTGTATCTTTTCAAAATCCACGATCCCTTCCCGCATCTTTTCAAAACGGATGCAGCTGTTGCCGCCGGGGTAAATCATGAAGCAATCGCCGGCAGCCCAGGTACCATGACGGGCATCTCTCATCGGATCTTCCGGCCATGCATCATATGCCCAGCGAAGAAAGCCGTCATAGCCACGTGAAGCTGCATACCAGCTGATCCACCTGCCTTCTATGGGTGGAGAAAAAACGAAGTTATTGGGGAAAGGCGGATTACAGCAAACATAAACAGTGGTAGAAGCGCCCCTGGCGGAACGTTGCGCCTGCTCTTTCTGACTGGGTTCTTCGCCATACAGGTAGGAATAGTCATCCAGGAGGGTATCCAGTTCCTTATGCCAGTTGCCCGCATAAGTAATGCGCCATGCAGATGAATGCGCCTTAATCACTTTTATCGCGTCCAGTGTTTGCTGCAATTCATTTTCATTAATGCCCAGGTATGTTTTTCCAAACCATCCTTTTTGTTCCAGGTGCTTTTTAAAATCGGTTAGGAACACGTGAAAGTTTTCCTGGTATTTTGCAGTGCCGGGTGCCCATGATTCATACACATAATTACCGGTGGCAGCATCGAGGTAGCGGAACCTGTTGCCCCAGGGTACTGGCGTGTATACAGTGATGGCCTTATCAATTCCCATCTTCATCGACATCTCCACATATTCATCAAAAATGCTGTAATCAAATTTCCAGTCGCCGTTCTTTTCTTTTATCCAGGCGATCATGCCTTCTTCCAAACGGTAAGAGTTATCGGACCAGGGAGAATGCACACCGTAGGTGGTAATATATTTTCCACCGGCATCGGCGTATAACTGCATATGTTGTTTCAGCAGTACTTTATGTTCTTCAGACCAGGGCTTCAGATGATTATAAGATGCTACTGCCCATGGATTCTGCCACAGGTCAAGCCGGTATCCCCAGTCGTGCGGCGTCGGCAGCAGCTGATTCTGTACATTAATTTTTACCTGTAAGGTGGCGGTATGCTTTGTTGTATTTACGGTGACGGTGCCTGTATAGGAACCCGGCGCTGTATTCGACGGCACATCCAGTGATAGCCATACCGGTCTTACCGTTTTACCGGGTACTTCAAAACGTTCAAAGGGCTCAAACCTGTCGGGCATCAGGAAACCGTCTTTATAGGGCGACTCGCCACATACAACATCTTTTGCTGCATAAGGATAGTTAGATAATACATACCGTATCATGTTGAGCTTTACCTGTCCGCTGCTGATCGTTTTCCCATCGGCATTTACCAGGTCGCTTACATTAAAGCGCACCTGTTGCAGGGTGTCTGTGGCCCATACCAGTATTTGTGTGTTGAGTCTTTCTCCTTTCCAGCCGGTGGCTTCCCAGGACTGGGATGCCTGCTGTACGGGCACTTCAGTTCTGAAGAAAAGTTTATCTGTTGAACCGAAGGAAACATTTAATCCTGGCTTGGTGGCTGTCCATGCCTGTTCATCTACGGTTTTATCAAACGTATATTCCGGTGCATAATGTCCACTTAATACCGGCAAACGGGCAGCGTCCACCTGTCCTTTATGCTGCGCAAACGACGTCATTGAAAAGAAACCTGCCAGGCTACAAATCAGTGCTATTTTCTTCATACTACTTTTAATTTTGTTAATAGGTAAATAGCTCCCGCCGCTTTATAGCAGCGGCGGGAGCGTTGCTGCAAACTGATGCAGCTTATATCAGCAAGCGGTTATTACCAACCGGTATTTTGTACGAGTGTTTGATGTGATAACTGGATCTGTTGCAATGGCAGCGGGTCCAGATAATGTTTGGGCAGGAAGTGCCGTGATGCCGCAGGCTCCGCAATGATAAATCCGTTGTTATCCACTTGTATGTCTGTGCCAATCCGGAGATCAGGATATCGTTGCTGGTAGGCGGTACCCGTGAACTTAACACCCCTGATAGCTTGTGGCATAGTGGTTTCCGCAGTTTTCCAACGCCTGAGATCATCTCTTCTGAATCCTTCAAAAGCCAGTTCCACCGTGCGTTCCCGCCGTATTTCATCAAGCATATTTAATCCATTGGCCGACACAAAAGCATTGGTCAGGGCCGGCATGTTTACTCTTTTCCGCAACACATTAATGGTGCGGTTAAGATCCTGATCCAGGATGGCGCCGTTCTTTTCATACAACGCTTCCGCCAGTATCAGCAGTACTTCTCCATAGCGGAATTCCTTAAAATCATAGGCACCCAGGAAAGTAGCTGCTTCAATGGTTTCATCGAGGAATTTCCGTAACATATAACCGGTGCGGGTGGCATTTGTTCCGGTAAAGCCCGGAAAAGTAGGCTGCCAGATACCGCCTTCAAAGAAGATGGTGCTTCCCGGCACAATAAAGGTCATGGCCATACGGGGATCGCGGTCCTGGAACTCACTGGTAAGGGTGCTATATCCCTGGAATAAAGAAGATTTTGTTGTCGGTAACCCATCTTTCGAAAGATACATGTCTGCCAGGTTCTTGGTGGGTACCATCGCATTAAACCAGAGTTCACGGGTCCAGTTATGCGTAATCCTGTTGGCATAATATCTTCTTGCAAGAATCACTTCCCGGCTGTCATCTCCCTGGAGGATAAAAAGATATTTATAGCTGTCTGCTCCCTTACCTTCATACAATCCATATTCACCGGAGGTGATTACTTTATCTGCTGCATCAATAGCGATGTCAATATATTTGGCGGCATCGCCTTCATTGTGATACCTGGCCCAGGTGCCCATATAAAGAGCAGCCCTGGCTCTCAGCGCCAGTGCAGCGCCCTGTGTAACCCTTCCTATTTCAGCTTCTCCCAGATCACTTTGTTTCGGTAGTTTATCGATGGCGCTTTCCAGATCACCCAGCAGGAAATCCATGATCTCCTTTTGCGAGGCCTTTGGTGTGTATAGTTCCGGCGAAGTGACTTCCAGTACTTTATCTATTTTTGGAACACCGCCAAAAGCTAACAGCAACCTATAATAATTGTAAGCCCTGAAGAACAGAGCTTCTCCCACCCAGCGATCCAATGCAGTGCCTAAGCCTGATTCCTGTGCTTTTGCCAGCAGGTAATTTGTTCCCCTGATCTGTTTATATGCAATATCCCATATCGGTGACGTGGCCTGCGGCAGGAAAGATCCATTGCTGACAGCATTCGCGCCTGAACCGAAAGAGATATCGGCATTGTTATCTACATAACGGGTATCGGCATTATTACTTCCGGTGGACGGCACTTCCCGCAAACCATAATAAAAATCGGTAGCCGCTAACTCGAAATCTTCCGGTCTTTGCCAGAAAGAGGCGTCTGATATCTGATCTTTTGGTGTAAGGTTCAGCGATTTCTGACAGCCTCCCAGCAGCAAAACAATCGGGAGGTATTTATATATATTGAGCAATATTTTCATAACTGATGATTTATTTTTTGGTCGGTCAAAAGGTTATGTCAAGGCCAAAAGAATACAAACGCTGGAATGGATAATTAAAACCATTCTGCGATGATTCCGGGTCCCATCCACCTTTTACATGATGGATTTCTGCCAGATCCTGACCGCTGAAATAGATACGTGCCTGCGCGATGGAAACCCTTTGCAGCACTGGTGCCGGCAGGGAATAACCAACGGTCAGGTTTTTCAATCTTACATAAGCAGCATTGATTTCCTGGAGCGTAGAAGGTTGGTAATTCCAGGTTCTGATATTACCATGCGTGAGCCTTGGATAGGCGGCGTCAGGGCGGTCTTCATTCCATGTCTGACCATAATAAAATTCAGGTGGTTGTCTCCACCAATCACTCCATGGCATGGCGTATTCACCTTCCCTGAACATCACCCTTTTACCAACACCCTGCAGGAAGATACCCACATCAAAATTCCGGTACTTTGCATTCAGGTTTACACCGTAGCTGTAACGGGGAGTAATGCTACCTACATTCACCACATCACCATCGCTGCCGGCTTTATCGCTGTAAGGGCTGATCTTTCCATCACCATTCACATCTTTAAACATCGCATCACCTATACCAATATCCGAAGGCACGCCATCCAGTTTTTTATATTCGTCCAGCTGTTTCTGATCACGGATAAGGCCATCAAAAACATAGGCGAAATAGGTGTTGATCGGGTAGCCTTCCCTGATCATATTCAGTCCGGGTACATAAGTATCTGCACCGCCGTAGTTTACAATCTTATTCTGTGCATCGCTGATGATCACGCGGGCAGAATAATCCAGTTTTCCGATTTTATCTTTCCATCCCAGGGAAGCTTCAAAACCCCAGGTTTTTAACTCTCCGGAATTGGAGTAAGGAGCAGTAGCGCCCAAAAGGGAAGGATAAGTAACCGGTATCAACAGGTCCTTATTGGTTTTTACAAAGTAATCGAAAGAGAAGTTCAGCCTGGATGCCAGTACGGAAGCATCTATACCGATGTTGCGGTTGATCAGTGTTTCCCAGGTTCTGTTTAATGACACCATGCCTGCGAGTGCAGCAGATTGATTCTGCCCGCCCGGACCCAAAGGATATGGACCACTGATATTCAGGAGCTGGATATAATCATACAATCCTACGCCTTCCTGGTTGCCGGTTTGGCCGTAGGAGGCCCTTAACTTCAGGTCGTTGAATAAACCTGACTCTTTTATGAAATTTTCTTCAGACAAACGCCAGGCCGCTGAAACGCCGGGAAACAACCCCCATCGTGTTGCCTGCTGAAACCTGGAACTGCCATCATACCGGAAATTGGCTTCCAGCAGGTATTTATTATCGAAGCTATAGCTGACCCTGGAAAATGCAGAGCTGATAGCCCATTGGGTTCCGCGGCTATCATTCTTCATATTCTGGGTACCACCGAGGTTCATGGACCACAGATCCGCTGTTACAAAATGATCCCTGTAGGCGCTAAACCAGCTGTCATCGTTTTCTTCATGCGCCATACCGGCCATCACATTCAGCTCATGTTTTCCAAAGTTCTTATTGTACTCAAGATAGCCTGTGAAGTTCCGGTACTTTGCTTCCCTGCTTGTAAGTGTAAGGGAACCCAGCTCCGGACTGCTGGCAATACCATAGTAGGCAAGGCCTCCGTCCCAGTTGTAAAGGGGTACTGCTTTGGCAATATCCTCGTCTTTACCGGTCTGGTAGTTAATGCCCGCTTGCAGGTTGAGTTTCAGGTCGGAGGTAATATCAGCGATTAATTTGAAATTGGTATTGATGTTCCGCGTATTAAAAGTAGCGGTAGCGCCCTCTTTGGCCTGTGCTACAGCGTTACCCCATCCACCCTGGGCGAAGAATTTACCGTCCGGTGTATAAACGGGGTGATTGGGCATTCCGAAAATAGCTTCGGTAATATTCCATCCTCCCATGCCACCGATATCTGTGCGTCGCTGATCTTCAAAAGAAACTTTTGATTCCAGCCTTAACCATTTAAAGAAATCGTAGTTATAATTCATCCGCAGGTTGTAACGGCGGTTGTTATCATTCGCATATCTTACAACGCCCGCCTGGTTACTGTAGCTGCCCGACAAATAATAACTCGAATTATTGCCGCCGCCGGAAACATTCAGGCTGTGCTTCTGCTGAAAACCGTTTTCAAACACGGCATTTTTCCAATCGGTATTGGTAAAGAAAAGCATCCAGCCACCATACAAAGGATGGGGAATGGGGTTAGAATCGTTGCTCAATATTTTTTGCAGCATATCCTGCGTGTACATAGGTGCGGAGCTGTTGTGAATATTAGCTTCGTTATCCATCACCGCCATTTCGTAGTTGGTAGGGCTTTTCATCATGCCCGTTAATTTTGAAACAGCGAAATTGTTACTGTAATTGATACTGGGGGTACCTTTTTTTCCTCTTTTGGTGGTGACCAGCATAACGCCGTTAGCCGCCCGTGCGCCATAGATGGAAGCAGAAGCATCTTTTAATACGGTGATGGATTCTATATCATCAGGGTTCAAAAGATCAAAGCTGCCAGCAATACCATCTATCAGTACCAGCGGGGAATTACCACCGTTGGTAGATGAATATCCCCTTACATTCAGATCAAATCCTTCACTACCGGGTTGTCCGGATGATCTTTGCACAACGAGGCCGGGTACCTGACCCTGTAAGGCTGCTACTGCGTTGGTAATAGGCCGCGATTTGATTACGTCGGCATTCACCACAGAAATGGCGCCTGTGAGGCTTTGTTTTCTTTTGGTACCATAACCAATTACCACTACGCTTTCCAGTGATTTGATGTCGGTCATTAAATTGATATGCAGGCTGGTGCGGCTACCTACCGCCACTTCCTGTGACAGATAACCGGTATATGAAAATACCAGTGTACGCCCCGGCGATAGTGACAGGGTAAATCTTCCGCTGGCATCTGTTTGTGTACCCGACCTGGTATCTTTTACCAATACCGTTACACCTGGTATAGGCACGCCTGTGGAATCTGTTACTACGCCCGACACAGGTATCACGGTGTCTTTAGCAGCGGCAGGTGGGGCCGGTGACCGGCCCGGGGAAGTATTTTTAATGATGATATTATTGTTCTCTATCGTGTAACCGACAGGCTGGTTCTTTAAGCATATATCCAGCACCTCGCGGAGAGACAGTTCCTTAACATTGATTGTAACTGGCTGCGTACCGACAAATAATGTTTCATTGGCAACGATGGAAACACCTGTTTGCCTGGAAATTTCCAGAAGTACCTTGCGAAGCGGCGCATCCTTTACGGCAAGTGTTACATCCTGTGATAATCCGGCTGCACTGATATGTAAGCAGGCAGCGAATAAAAGGAAGGTGGTCAATTTCATCTGCATGACAATTCGTCTTTTTAAAGGCGAAGACTTACTAAGCTGATAAAGTCTTTCAGCGGTCTTAACGAATCCGCGCCAGACGGATTTACTTCGCTGATCATGTTCTTCAATGCCCCTGGTGAACCTGGTTGATATTAGTTCGCTACTAAACGTGGCTTTTCTGCAAAAATTTAAATGCATACTTTTGTAATGTTTGGTAATGACGGAATAGGTAGTCTTTGACTGGATTGTTTTTTTTCGGCATTATCCAATAGTTCGCCGGAAGTGTTGGTAGCACTTCCGGTTTTTTAATGGATAACCCTTTCCCGGAGAATTAAGTCTTCATAACGTGTACGTGTTTAATTTTTATCTGTTTACAGTATCTCTTCTTATTTCATTTCAGGTACAGGTGTTTATTATATTATCTATTATCCTATGCTTTTTAAAGAACGGTTACCTTTTTTCCTTCCATACTGAAATGAAGCCCATTTTCTTCCAGCAGGCGCAGGATGTGTGATAGTGGCATGTTCCGGCTGACACGTCCGAAGAATTGTTCCGAAGGATGTTTGTTGCGGAACACCACCTCTACATCATACCACCGGGCTACCTGACGCATAATAGTGGCCAGGTCTGTATTGGCAAATTCAAAAAATCCTGTTTTCCAGGCAATCACCTGGTTGATATCGGCTGCCTGAACAAACAGTGCATTGCTGGCATTGTTTAATACAGCCTGCTGGCCCGGCTCCAGGGTGGCCTGGGTAATGCCTTGTTTTACTTTTACTGCGCCTTCCAGCAGGGTGGTTTTTACGGTACTTTCATCTGCATAAGCCATAATGTCGAAGTGGGTACCTAATACCTGCACCTCCATCGGCTGCTTTTCAGGTCCCTTTTCTTCTCCCAGCGTATGTTGTCCCTGTTCCGGTAATACCCTTACCTTAAAAGGCTGATTGGCATTTTGTGCTATTTCAAAATATCCCTGGCCGTGCAACTCCACTACCCGCTCTTTTCCTGCAAAGGCAGTAGGATACCGGAGAGAAGAGGCGGAATTCAGCCACACATTACTTCCATCCGGTAAGGTGATGCGAAACTGGCCGCCCAGCGGAGTGGCAAGGGTGTTGTAGCTCACTGTTGCCGTATTATTACCGGTGTATTGCAAGCGCCCATTATACTGATTGATAGTGGCGTTGCCCTGCTTAATCACCTGGTTACCGGTACTGTCGAGCGTTATGGTGGACCCATCTGCCAGTAGCAGGGTAGCTTTACTGCCACCCGGCAACACATCGGTCCTGTTATCTGCTGTAGCAACCGATGGCTGCGACCTGTCGGCAGACCACCAATAAAATCCCGCAGAAAACAGGAGCAGCACGGCTGCTGCCGCTGTCATACGCCACCACATTGTGCGACGTCGGCCAACAGGCAATTCCTTTACAACAGGTTCACTATGGGCCAGTATCCGGGTAAATAATTGTTTGCTCTGTACATCATCCAACACCCGCTTTCCAGGTTCAAACACCTGGTAGGTCTCTTCCATCAGCACTTTCACCCGCTGTTCATTTACCGGATCATTTAACAACAACATCAATTCATCCAACTCTTCCGCTGCGATTGTCTTATTGAAATATTGAAAAAATAAATAGGTCAGTCTTTTATCTGACATGCAGTTATATTAAAAAAGGATGATAAAATAGCTTGTCTGTAGTAAAGACCCGCCGGGTAGGAAAAAGGGGTAACGGGAGAAAAAGATTTTTCCGGGCGATTATAAAAAGAGGGCAGGTTGTCCGCAAAACGGCGTATACCTATTTGCAAAAATGGACAGAAGTATCAATAATATAACCGTATCCATATGCTGATGCACATATTGGGTAATGGCGCGCAGGGCCAGTTTGATGTGTTTTTTGGAGGTTTCTGCAGAAATACCCAGCTGCGCTGCTATTTCCTCATGTTTTAAACGTTGATGCCTGCTCAGTAAATACACCTTCTGCTGCTGGGGTGGCAGCTTGCTCACGGCTGTTTCTATGAGTGTGCTATAGTCATTTTCCGGAGCGGTATTCATATATGTCTCTTCTTCAAACTGCCTGGCCCATTCCCGGTGACGCACTTCCTGGTTAGCCTTTTTACGCAGACAATTAAAAGTATGGTTCCTGCTGAGAATGAACAGGTAGTGGATAAAATTGTTGAGCCCCGGCAATGTTTCCCGTTTCATCCATAGCTTGATGAAAACATCCTGTACAATATCTTCGGTCATTTCCTGCGATTCGGTAAGCCGGAATATATATTCCGCCAATTGCTGATGATACGCATGGAAAAGGTCCTCAAAAGCTTGCTGGTCACCTTTGGCCACCAGTTCAAGCAATACGTATTCGTTATGGACGGCTCTTATAGACAATTTCTGTTCGCTATTCTTGTTTCAACATAAAGCTAAACAAAACCAGGATTTAACGGAAAAAGGATTAGCAGGATGGGTGGAGGATATATGAGCGTAATAATATAATTATACTACTTTCATATCTCCTCCACCCATCCTGCTAATCCTTTTTATCCGTTAAATCCTGGTCTGGTCTTTATTTAGCGATAAACAGCATCGCATCTGCCACTACAACACCGTCCGCCTTATCATTATTTACTTCTACGTAGGCTTTTTGGCCTTTTGATAAACGATAGGCGCCCAGGTCTACCCATTCACCGGAAGTTTGTCCTTCTACCCGGATAGCATCCGCTGTTATCTTTACCTCATTAACCTTTTTACCGTCAAAGATCTTCACCAGGGTGGTACCGGACAGGTTAGCCACCTTTGGTACATAGGAGTAAATGTGATAGGTTCCATTCCGGATAATTTCCGGAGAGAAGCGGATCGACTTTGCCACACTGCCCTTACTATTATCTGTAAACATAGAGGGACCGTAGCTTCCTCTTTTGTCCTTTTTCCAGTCGCCGGTGATGGTTACGTGCGCGGCATCGTCATTATCCACCAGTATTTCGGGGATGCTGTTATCTGCCAGCGGGTTGGAGGTGAGTCGTTCCCGCACTTTTTTAATGGGCACATCCTGTACGGATGAATGATGCTCAATAGCCTCTACCGCTGCTGTGGCAGCAGATTGACCCAGCACCATAAACACCGGTTCCATCCGGATGGAGCCATAGGCGATGTGGGTGGCCGACAGGCAAACAGGTACCAGCAGGTTTTTACAATCGGTCGCTTTCGGGATGATGGACCGGTACGAAATGGGATAAGGACCAAAGCCACCTATCTGTACATCGCCTTCATTCTTCACCATACCGTTTACGACTATACGCTGACAGTTATGTGAGTCCATTGTATAAGCCGCCATACCTACGCCATCTGTTACCGTTTCCTTTCCTTCGCAATTGGCTTGCGTCATTACATAGTCTCCGATCATGCGGCGTACTTCCCTTACATATAACTGCGGAGACCAGTGACCGTTATCGGTGTATTCATCTTTAGGATATCCCCATTTCAACATTTCCTGGCGCAGGTGCTGTGGCATGCGCGCATCGTGCCCGATGAAATACAATAGTCCTTTGGTATAACTTTCATGGTCGCTGATGATCTTTTTACGGGTAGCATAATCTGCTTCCGGATAGTTATAGTTCATCCCGATCATATCTGTTGAAAAAGCACCGTTGTTGTTGATATCCGTTTTTTTGTTGGGCATCAGATCAAACTTCAGAAAAGCCCACAGATCTTTCGCCGGTGTTTTATCCAGTACGCGCAGCAATAACTCGTAGCGGGAAGCATCGTAATCCTGTGGCTGTGTGATCGGCACCTGGTTGGCAACATCGCTGGTTAAGCAGATCCTGAAATTATAGGACTGCACTTTTTTATCGCCGCTACCCTGCGCATCCAGCTTTTCGGGGCTGATACCCCATACCAATCCGCTCTCCGGTTTGCCGGGTGTTTTGTAAGGATCTATGCCATCGGGAAACTGGTGTTTGTTTCTCAGCTGTACACCGTTGTAGGTTTCATTATAATCACTGTTGGCTTCGCGGCCCACAGTATAAGGTACGCCGGCTTTTGCCATCAGGTCGCCCTCATAGGAACAGTCGATGAACATTTTAGCGCGTACCACCTGGGCATCGTTACCTTCCACGGTAATTTCCGTGATGTAGCCGTTTTCCTTTTTAGCGGAAGTGATATGATGACCGTACAACACGTCTACTTTTGCCGATTTGATATACTGTGCAAAAGTTTCGGAGGCTACATGTGGTTCAAAAATCCATTGTTCAAACTTTCCGTAGTGGGTACCGATGCGGCGGTAAAAATCCCTGGAGATACCACTGATCGCATACTTGTTGCCGATGTCTGTATATCCCAGACCGCCGGAGGTAAGCCCTCCCAGATGTTTAGTGGGTTCTATCAGCAGTACCGTTTTATTTAATTTCTTAGCGGTGTAAGCTGCTATTACACCTGCCGAAGTCCCGCCATATATACAAACGTCCACTTCTTTCGGAGCGCCCGCAAACAGCTGGCTGCTTACTATTAGCAGACAACCCAGGGCTGTTACAATTCTTTTTACTTTCATAATCATTTGATAAGGTTAGTAACCGGGATTCTGATCCTTGATGGGATCTATTGCTTTATTATAGTTGTATTCGATCCTGGGAATAGGCCACAGCATATGTTTGTCTGCAACGGTTATTCCTTTCACGGCTTTGATCACGTCTTTGGCAATACCCATACGCTTCAGGTCCAGCCAGCGTTTCCCTTCAGAACAATCTTCATACCCTCTTTCTTTTACTACCAGATCAAGAAAAGATTGTGCAGACGAATAATCACTCAACTTAAAATCTACAGTAGCATCTGCAACAAGCGGGTTTTTACCATAGGCCCGGCGATGTACCATATTCAGTTTTTCCATGGCATCGGCAGTAGGCCCGTTGTTGGCCCTGCTGGCTGATTCTGCATAAAATAACAGCAGATCCGCATACCGGTACATCGGATAATCGTTTCCTCCAGCGGTGTTTGTGACCTTATCCGTGAATTTTTTACTGAGAATAGTCGTATTGGAAAGACCGAACGTTTGTGCGTACCAGTTAAAGATATAGCGCAGATCCTGTTTATCCCAGTTCTTTACAAAAGAATTTTCCTCTGAATCGCTATAGAGTGTATAATAGCCACCAGGAGGATAATAAATAGTACCGGGATAATGTGTATACATAGGATATTCGAAGCCCTGACCGGAAGGTGTTCTGGAAAATTTCAGGTAAAATATTTCTTCCGTGGAGGACTGTACGTCAGGCCCAAAGATCTTATCAAAATCATCCGGTACCATCACATTCACCAACGAAAATTTATTTGACCCGATCACTTCCAATGCTTTATCACGTGCTTTCGGATAGTCATTCATATTCATGTAAACGTCTGCCAATAAAGTTTTTACCGCCCATGTGGAAGGTGCTCCGGGCAGCCGCGGAACATCCGGGAGATTAGCTTCTGCATATAACAGGTCTGCTTCAATAAAATTATAAATTTCTTCCTTTGTACTTCTTGGGAGATTAACGGAATCCATGTTATTTTCTGTGCGCAAAGGAACACCGGCCCAGTTTCTCACCAGGTGAAAATATAATAACCCCCGCAGGAACCGGGCTTCTCCCAGGAATTTACTGCGGTCGGCGTCATTCAGATTTGTTCCCAGCGGCGTTCTCTGAATAACAATATTCGCATTACGGATCGCCTCATAGAATGTAGTCCACATCCCATCTGTACGGGTAATATTGGTATTATCCAGTCCAACGTAATCATTGAGCGGTGCATGGCTGCCACGGCCATACATATACTCCGTATATATTTCCAGCTGGATCTGGTATAAAGCGCCCATACTGCCACCGCCGCGGATAGGTGTATAAATGGCATTCAAACCTGCCTGCACTTCTGCCGGATTATTATAAAAGTTCTCTGCTGCAATAGACTGCGGATTTTCTTCCAGTAATTTCTCACAGGAAGAAAATAACAGCAGTGCGGATATAAAGAGGATATAATATTTCATATAAAAGATTGAAGTATGAAGAAATCAAAACCCACATCTGATGCCGACCGTTACGGACTTATTGGTGGGATAAGTAGCATAATCGATTCCTTGGTTGATAGAAGTATTTGCACCAGGAGCAAACGTGGAACCGAATGCATTTATTTCCGGATCATACCAGGAATACTTTGTGAAAGTGATGAGATTTTGTCCGCTTACATATACCTGTGCTTTTTTAAACCATTTCAGGTTCATTTTTCCTATAGGAAGATTATAGGCGAGCTGAATATTTTTAAAGCGCAGGTAAGAGCCGTCTTCCACAAAACGGGTAGACATATTGGCCGATAAAGTGCTGGTAATTTTCGGATATTTTGCGGTGGTATTTTCCGGTGTCCAGTGGTCGTATGCCACATCAGCCGGCAGATTCAGCCCCATACCCAGATCGAGTGTAGCCGCTTTATTCAGGTTGAAAATATCATTACCCTGCGATCCCTGGATAAACAGTGACAGTTCAAATCCTTTGTAGGCAGTCACAGAATTAAATCCATACGTAAAATCAGGATTAGGATCGCCGATGTATGTTTTATCTGCTGAACTGATACTACCGTCTTTGTTCAGGTCTGCATATTGCAGATTGCCTTTGTCGGTGTAGCCATTTTCCACATAGCCATAGAAAATACCGTATGGCTGACCTTCTCTCAACAAGTTGATATAATCATTCAGAGAGCCGGTATACAATGCATTTCCGAAGATATCCTGTCCGTCATACAGCTTTACTATTTTATTACGGTTGAAAGAAATATTGGCTACCACATTCCAGGTAACTTCTTTTTTCAGCACATCTGCTTCCACTGAAAACTCCATGCCTTTGTTTTCCATCTCCCCAACATTCCGCAACGTAGTACGATACCCCATAGAAACGGGTAACGGCACTGTATTCAAAAGATTTTTTGTACGCTTATGGTAGAAGTCAGCCGTCACCCGAATCAGGTCACTGAACAACGCTACATCTACACCAAAGTCTTTCTGGTAAGTGGTTTCCCATTTGAGATTACCGGGCAATACCTTGTCTGGTGCAAAAGAAGTAGCCAATGCATCCCCGAAAATAGTATTGCCAGCCACCAGCTGATTAAGGGTCTGATAAGGATTGATGGCCGTACTACCGGTAGCACCGTAACTGGCCCTTACTTTCAGATCAGATACCAGCGATGATCCTTTCAGGAATGGCTCATCAGATGCACGCCACGCAATAGCAGCAGAAGGGAAATTACTCCATTTGTTGCCTGGTGAATAACGGGAGGAACCATCACGCCGCATACTAACCGTGAAAAGATATTTATCCTGTAACGTATAGTTCACCCTGCCCAGGTATGACAACAGCACCCATTTTTCATAGGAGCTTTTGGGGATACCGGGTGTACCTGCACTGCCTAATGCACCTGTGTTTACAACATCACTCAGGAAGTTGATACCGGAACCTTGTACGGTTGTGGTCACATAATCCTGGTAAGTAAAACCAGCGGTTACATTGATCCGGTGTTGTCCCAGTTGTTTATTATAATAAATCACGTTTTCGTTGAGCAGGCTGGTAGACTGCCTGGTGTCCACCTTTGCATCACCTACTGAATTGGTAGATGGCTCAATATTCTTATAGGCATCCGTGCGGTCATTTAAATTATCAATACCACCGGAGATCCTGATAGAGAGATCTTTCCAGGGCTTGATCGTCAATGCAGCATTGGAAAATACGCGGTCGCCTTTTATACGGTCCGTGTTCTCATTGAGCGGTACCATCGGATTGATGATGGCATTGGAGATAAACGGATAGGCGGTTGTTAACCGGCGGTAACTACCATCCGCCAGGTAAGGTGTGAGTGTGGGAGGCGCCATGAGCATGGCGGAAATCAGGTCACTGCCCCTGTTGCCCAATCCGGAGTTCTGACGGCGGCTGTCGAGTCTTGTTAACGTAGCATTGTAGGAAACGGTGAATATTTTGCTGATATCGTGTTCTACACTTCCTCTTAAAGAATATCTTTTATAATCACTGTTGCGGACAATACCATCCTGTAAAAATACACCACCGGATAAAGAGAAGCGTGTTCTTTCACCGCCACCGTTTACGGTTACATTGGTATTGTACATGGGCGCCTGGTGCATCACCAGATCCTGCCAGTCAGTACCGGGATGCAGCGAAAAAGAGTCGATCATTTCCTTTGTAAAGAATGGCGCCTGGTTATCATTTACAGCCCGTTCGTTATACAGGGTGGCATACTGTGCAGCGTTCATCAGTTTCATCTTTTTTGATACTGATTGTACGGTATAGCCTGCGTTAAAATCGACAGAAGTGCCAGGTGTTTTCTTACCGCTTTTTGTAGTAATGATTACAATACCATTGGCGCCCCTGGAGCCGTAAATGGCGGTAGAAGAGGCATCTTTTAATATTTCAATGGAAGCGATATCACTGTTCTGCAAAAAGGTAGGGCTTCCGTTGTAAGGAAAACCATCTATTACATACAGCGGATCGTTGCCGCCCATGATAGAGTTGATTCCTCTGATACGCACGCTGATAGCGCCGCCGGGGGCACCGTTGTTCTGTAGTACCTGTACACCGGCAGCCCTGCCGCTCAACGACTGCATGATATTGGTAGCAGGTGCTGCGGTAATGTCTGCGGATTTTATTTGTGACACCGCACCGGTGAGATCACTCTTTTTGGCGATACCATAACCTATCACCACTACTTCTGAAGATTTATTGATCTCTACTTTCAGTGCAATGTTCAGCAACTGGTTATCCGTAACGATTACTTCCCTGGATTCATATCCAATGTAGGAAATGACCAGGGTAGTACCTGTGGATACGTTTAGTTTAAAGAAGCCGTTTACATCCGTTTGTGTGCCGGTTTTGGAATTTTTGATGATCACCGTAGCACCTGGCAGCGGCTCTCCGTCTGCGCCGGTAACCTTCCCCCTTATTTCCATCAGCGGTGGCGGTGCTGCGATAACGGGTACCCGTGTGTTGGTTATAAATTCCCGGGGCTCTATCACAATATTTCCCCCCACAATGGTGTATGTCAAAGACTGATCTTTCAGACATAACTCCATCACCTTTTCCAGGGGAGAAGATTTTATGTCGATACTTACTTTTTTCGACTGATCCAGCAGATGATGGTCAAAAAAGAACACGTAGCCCGTTTGCCTTTCGATAGCCCGAAAGACTTTTTCCAGTGACGCATTCTTTTCAGATAAGGTTATGTTCTGAGAATAACCTGTTGCACTCACCTGCAAACATGCGCAAAATAAAAGGATGGCAGATAACTTCATAGCCATTAGCGTTTTGGCGATCCACCGTGGTTGACAATCCGGTCGCCTGCAAATAGAACTAAAATGCATACATTTGATTTGTTTGGGTAAAGAATTCCCGCCCCGGTATAAAAACCAGGTGGAGAGAGTCGTGGAACGATTTTCATGGGTTGCCCAGATATCTGCCGGAAGTGCTCGAACACTTCCGGTTTTTTTGGGCCCCGCTGTGCGATTAAACTTTTTTCATAACGGTTGTATTCATGGTATTACGATGATCTTTTTTTTCTCGATTCTGAAATGGACTTTGGTTAGCTCTAATATCTTTAATACGTCTTCTATACTGCTGTTGCGCGAAATCTTCCCGCCAAATTCCCTGGCTGGCACGTTGCCCTCGTAGCTTACATCCACATCATACCAACGGGCTATCTGCCGCATCACGCCGGTGAGGCGTTCATGATTAAACTGGAAGTAACCATTTTTCCAGGCCACTATTTCATCTACATCTACATTACTAACGACGGTCATTCCCCCGGATGATTTAAGCCTGGCTTGTTGTCCCGGGCTCAGTTTTGTTTGGCCGGAGGCGGTATTTACATTTACCGCACCTTCCAGCAGGGTTGTTTTAATGGCCGATTCATCGGTATAGGCCATTACATTAAAATGCGTTCCCAGCACCTGTACTTCCATATCATTCACCAACACACGGAATGGCTTGTTGGCTATTTTCGCAACTTCAAAATATGCTTCTCCGGTTAACTGCACGCTTCTGTCGTTACCTGTAAACGCGGTAGGATAACGGATAGAAGAAGCTGCATTCAGCCATACGTTGGTGCCATCGGGTAAAGTGAGGCGGAACTGTCCGCCGCGGGGAATGGTCAGGATATTATATTGCATGGCCTGAGCGGTTCCTGTACCAGCGGCATTGTAGGCCAGCTGTCCGCTATCGGGCTGGATCACCTGTACGTTGCCCTGTTGCGCCAGCGCACCGTTGCCGGTGTTGCCCAGTGCTATTTTACTGCCATCTGCCAGCGTGAGTACCGCCTTGTTACTTCCCGGCTTCACGTCGTGTTGCGGAGCAACGGGTATATCCGATAATGGAGCGGCCGTTTTTTTAGAGAACAGGAAAGTGGCGCCGGTAACAATAGCGGCCAATATAACCGCAGCTGCCGCCCAGCGGGTCCACCTACGGTAAGCGCCGCCAACGGGTTTTAAAGGCAACTGCGCGTTCTTCTCCTCCAGCACTGACCGTAACACCTGCTTCATCCTTTCGGGGTCAGATAAGCCATGCGCAGCCTTGTTCAGCAACAATGCTGAAATAGCTGTGTCCCACTGCTCCTTGTCACCCTCTTTTTCCAGTGACGCCCACAGTTGTGCCGCTTCTTCTTCGCTCAGATCTTCATTGAGATACCGCGCAATTAACGCTGATAGCGATTTTGACTCCATAAAAAGAATGAATTACATGCCCTTACCGGGCCGGTTACTACTTAAAGACGCATAACCTTCGTAAAGGGAGGTGCCGGCAGGAAAATTTATTTTGATACAGTTGTAATAAGAGAGAGAAGTACGGTGATATAATAGATGGAATCTATTTTCCGTAGCGAGGCTAACGCCTGTACGATATAGCTTTTGATGGTAATCCTGGAAACGCCCATCATGGCGGCAATTTCTTCGTGCCGCATTCCTTCGAAGCGGCTAAGCCGGAAAGCCTTCTGCTGCTGGGGAGGTAGCCGGCGGATGGCTTTATGAATCGTTTGTTCCATTTCCCGGAATTCAGCGCGCTCATCGCCGCCAGGGATACTGTTTTCTTTAAAATAAGCCCGTAGATATTGCTGATAGGCATCTTCCGAAGCCAATTTCCGCAACCGGCTGTAGATCATGTTGCGGGCGCTGATAAAGAGAAATCCTTCCAGTTTTTCGATAGCAGTGAGTTGTGCCCGTTTCTCCCATAACATCACAAAAATGTCCTGGGCAATATCTTCCGCTACTTCGGGTGATTTTGTGAGCAATAAAGCAGTAGAGAATACCGCATCCCAGTGACGCTCAAAGATCAGTTGATATGCTTCCTCATCTCCGGCAGCAATACGGCTCAATAACTCTTTTTCACTATATGGACTACTATGCATCGCTGGCTGGCCGGTTGCATTTTCGGTTAATGTTGGCTGATCCCCCGGAATTTTAAAAATAGTAAAAAAAATACTTCTCCCTCCCTATTTATTATCCAGCCACACCACTTTCTGTTCCGATACATGATCCTGTCCGATAATATCCTTGTACAGTGTCGGTCTTCTTGCTTTCAGGTACCGGTATCCGCCTGCCTGTGTAAGTTTTTCAGGGGTGATAACGGCGATGGCGATATCGTTGTCCAGTTTTCTGCATTCGACAATAATATCTCCAAACGGATCAAGGATCATTGCACAGCCATTCTTCAGCTGGTCATCATCCATCCCGATAGGATTGGAGAATACCGCATAAATAGCATTGTCATATGCCCTTGCCGGTAACCATTTCATCAACCAGCTTCTTCCTTTCAGTCCGTCAAACTCCAGTCGCAACGAAGTTGGATCTGCTTCCCGGTTGTACCATAAAGCAGGATCAACAAAACCCGCTCCCGGCCGGGACGACGGCGTACACATCGTTACATGTGGCATGAAGATAATATCGGCGCCCAGCAGTGCGGTGGCTCTTACATTCTCAATGATATTGTTATCATAACAGATTAAAATACCGCATTTCCATCCCAGCAGGTCAAAAACAATATATTCATCTCCCGGTGTCAGGTGTGGATTTATAAATGGATGGAGCTTTCTGTATTTAGCCACCAGCCCGTTTTTATCCACACATACATAAGCCTTGTATAATTTATCTGCTGCGTCTTTCTCAAATAGTCCGGCTAAAATAATGATATCGTGTTCCCTTGCGATTTGAGTCAGTTGGATAATACTGGGGCCATCAGGAATAAATTCCGCCACCTCCAGCAGCTGTGCTTTGGAAAGTGGCCGGGCAAACGTATAGCCGGTAATGGAGCATTCATGAAATGCGATCACCTGCGCGCCTTCAGCAGCAGCCTTTGCCGACAGCTCACTGATCACCTGTAGGTTGTAGGCCTTATCATTACTTTTATTTTCGAATTGCGCGGTGGCTATTTTTATATTTTCCATGGTATTATATCTATATCAATAACTAAGTACCTTTATCTTCTTCCCGGCTTCGCAATCTCTGATCAGTTCTGCTAACCGCTTTTCACTGGTGGCGGCCTGTTTGGCACTCATCACCCAATGAGTAGCGGGTTTTCTGTAGGATGGCGGCATCGACTGAAAATATTCCCACGCTTTTTTATTGGCTTTGAACTGCGCCTCAAATGCCGCAGAAAATTTCACTTCTTCTTTTTCATGGGAGTAAACTCTCGACCTGCTTTCCTCGCGTTTGTTGAAAGCGGCTATGCCCGCAGGCATCATCAATCCCTGCCTGGTAAGGTCTTCCACTTTTTTGATATTGACAGCACTCCAGATGCTTCTGGGTTTTCGTGGCGTAAAACGGATGTAATAACTTTCCGCGTCAATTCCTTTGCGTACGCCATCGATCCAGCCATAGCAAATGGCTTCATCCACTGATTCGGACCAGGACATACTCTTTTTGCCGCTACCTACTTTGTAATAGCCTACAACCAGTGCTGTTTCTTTATGGTGATGCTTTTTCAGCCAGCTGCGGAATGCAGCAGATGTCTCAAAAAAAATGGGTTCGGTATTCATTTTTCAAGGATGCTTTATGCTGCAAAAGATAAACATTTTTCTGACATCACCATTTCACATCCCATAAAAATGCGGGCTATTCAAAGGCTGTTGCTTTGCCAGGCAGGCGGTCTTTTAGGATATTAACCCATCCAAATCCTCCTCCTTTAAAATGGGTTTCACAAAAACCTATCTATTTGTTAGCTTTGGCCGAGAACCAGCAAACATGAAAGATTACAAAAAGTACTTTAACATACCAGCACTTCCGGAAGAAGTATTCGCAGCATTGACCAATCCGGCTACCATACAGCTCTGGACAGGTGAACGCGCGGAAATGTCCACAGAACCGGGCTCAGAATTTTCCATGTGGGAAGATAGTATTGTAGGCAAAAACCTCGAATTTGAGGTCGGCCGGAAAATTGTGCAGCAATGGTATTTCGGGGAAGATGAAGAAGCGCCTTCAATCGTCACTATTATCCTGCACCCGGGCAAAAAAGGGACCGATGCGGAATTGAGACATACCAATATACCAGATGAAGCCTATGAGGATATTGTAGACGGATGGCAGGAATCGTATTTTGGTGCGCTGATAGATTTTTATAAGGAGTAGATTGAACTGTATATACTCCGTATCCGATAGTAAAGCCAGCCTGATATTTCTGAAAACAGGTGGATTTAGTGTTAAGCATAAGTTAATGCCGGGCTATATCATGCATTTACCAACAATAATGATACGTTCACGGAATAAGCCATCGCACTAACGCAGATGCATATATCTTTGGTTCAGGTTTTTCATAGGATATGGTTAAAATATTAGGGGGCGGTATTCTTACCATCCCTTTTTTTATTCCCTCAAATGCACCTCCACACTAAGTTCCACACAATCTTACATGCTCTCTGATACAGCCGGCTAACCGTTAATGGTTGGTTAACGCCGGGCTATTTCATGCATTCACTAACAATAATGATACGTTCACGGAATAAGCCATCGCACTAACGCAGATGCATATATCTTTGGTTCAGGTTTTTCATAGGATATGGTTAAAATATTAGGGGGCGGTATTCTTACCATCCCTTTTTTTATTCCCTCAAATGCACCTCCACACTAAGCTCCACACAATCTTACATGCTCTCTGATACAGCCGGCTAACCGTTAATGGTTGGTTAACGCCGGGCTATTTCATGCATTCACTAACAATAATGATACGTTCACGGAATAAGCCATCTCACTAACGCAGATGTATATATCTTTGGTTCAGGTTTTTCATAGGATATGGTTAAAATATTAGGGGGCGGTATTCTTACCATCCCTTTTTTTTATTCTCTCAAATGCACTTCCACACTAAGTTCCACACAATCTTACATGCTCTCTGATACAGCCGGCTAACCGTTAATGGTTGGTTAACGCCGGGCTATTTCATGCATTCACTAACAATAATGATACGTTCACGGAATAAGCCATCGCACTAACGCAGATGTATATATCTTTGGTTCAGGTTTTTCATAGGATATGGTTAAAATATTAGGGGGCGGTATTCTTACCATCCCTTTTTTTATTCTCTTGGAAGGACTTCGCAATAATGGAATATTCACCAGCCAGATCAACCACATTCAAAGAAGTAAATTTCAATACTACTGATAATAAAAAAATCACCTCTTTTATTGCTATAGATAGCCTATTTCTAAGTTAGCTTAGATACTAAGGCCAAAAAAATTTGGCACACCGCACTTCTGTGAGAAGAAAGCATCGTAGGCAAAAACCTCGAATTTAAGGAAGACAGGAAGATTGTACAGCAATGGTATTTCGGGGAAGATGAAGAAGCGCCTTCGATCGTAACTATTATCCTGCACCCGGGCAAAAAAGGGACCGATGCGGAATTGAGACATACCAATATACCAGATAAAGCATACGATGATATTGTAGACGGATGGCAGGAGTCGTATTTTGGTGCGCTGATAGATTTTTATAAGGAGTAGAGGGGAGCTGTAATGCTTGTTAATTTAGGTTAGATTTTTTGACAAGTAGAGAGCCCCTCAAAATACATCTCGCTTTTAGCGACAACTTATAAAGTAAAAGTACTCAAAGGAGTGCTTTTACTTTGCCTTAGGCTTCTTTCCTTTGAGAAAGTCATTAAATACAAATCATTTCCAGCCGTTTTATTCTATTGGCCATAACCGGTGAATCTATGTCATATAAATATCAAGTAGGAACAATTAATTAAAAATGTTTTGTTTAAAACAAAACATCAATGATATTTTATAAAAATATATTTTTTGTTTCATTGGGAAAAATTACGTTACTTAGGCTTGATGATGATTTAGAGTAATAGTAATTAACCTGATACCTATTATAATGTCCCGATTTTCAAATTGTATATTGCGTGCTATCGATCTCTTTTAATGCTCAACATCAGAATAAAGATCTCAAAAATGCCATTATTAGAATCATTCTCCCTTATGTAAATTATGCATCAGTACTTAGAAACTAACCAGGATTTCAAGCCCGTTATCAAGACAAGTATTATGTACTATCATGATATCTATGATATTGCATCTGCTTAAATAATCAAAAATATATAACGAAAGCCTGTAAAAAAGATAATGAATCATTAAGGTTTTCAGAATCTTGCTACTATACTTTAGTAGTATAAATAATTAAGCTTATTACACTCTAACTATCCAAAATGTAACGAATATGCGAGCCCTTTATACCTTGTTTCTTTTCCTTATCGTCACAATATCTTTTGCCCAGGTAATGCCACCTCGTGAGTTTTACACAAACCCCAAAGTTATACCTAATTCTCCCGAAGCAGGTTCTCTATTTAAGATATCAGATCTACCTTTAGATTATACTTCGGGTGCAGCAAATATTCAAATTCCTTTGTGCAATATTTCTATAGGGAAGATTAATGTGCCAATTACGATAAATTACTCAACAGGAGGGATAAAAGTACAAGACATTGCCAGTATGGTCGGATTAGGTTGGTCACTAGACTACGGCGGTATCATTACCGTTCAGGATGAAGCGGCTACACAGTTTAGATTTGCCAATGCACCTGTTAAAACACAGGGACAGGCATTGCCTGTAAAGAATCATTATGATTATCTATGGAAAATTGCAAATGGATATGCACAAAAGGAAAACCCGATATATTATTTTAAATGCGGAAAGCTTTCAGGTTATTTTTTCTACGATATAGATGGAAATATTCAAACATGCTCTGATAATGAAGGACTAAAGATAGTAAACGTTACAGGAGGCCTTACAGTTCCCAACAGCTTTAAGATTACATCGGATGAAGGCTTGGAGTATTTATTTAATATTCCCGAATTGTCTTCCGTGCAAGGTAATTCGGTTCCTAGTGCTCTCTTATTAGCACAGATAACTGATTTGAGCAGTGGTCGTAAAGTAGTTTTTAAGTATGTATCCAAGCCTACATATAGTATTTATGTTGATAATTATTCACAATACTATACCTATTATAAAGTGTATGCTCAGAATACCTGTGAGTGGCCTGATTATAACACCTTCGCATCCCGAACAGCAACACTGATGAGTACATTGCAAATTGATAGTATTCTTTATGACGGTGGATATACCAAATTCGATGCAAGTAGTGACAGGTTAGATATGGACAAAGTGCGAATAACAGGTATACGGCAGTATGCGCTTAATGGTTTTAAAATTAATGATATTAAGTTTAAACAATCCTACTTCTACAATTCAGAGAACTCCTATGGCGAATCATCAAATTATCGGTTAAAACTGGATTCTATAATTTTTCCCGAACAAACAGCAGCTGAGACAAAATATGCATTTGAATATAATACGGCAGTATTGTTGCCTCCTTATAGAATTGCGCATCCGGCCGTGAACTATTTGGATAATGCTGTAAGTGTTGATTATTGGGGATTTTATAATGGAAAGTATAACAACAAAGGTCTGATTCCAACAGAAATAGCAATCGCACAGGGATTTAATCCCAGTCCCATATATAGCAACAATTGGGGAGATAGAAATTCTGACAGTAATTATACCAGTGCCAATATTTTAAAGAAGATTATTTATCCTACGAATGGATATACTCTGTTTCAGTATGAGAATAACCAGGTTGATAGTAGTATGTTTGGTAAAGTAGTTGGAGGATTAAGAGTTAAAAACATCTCCTATTTCGATCAACCTAATGCTATAAGCCCTAGTTCGAGACGTAGTTTCAAGTACTTAAAAGGATTTCTTCTTAGCGCCATAGATTTTTTCCCGTTTACTTATGAGAAAATAAAGGGATCTCACCAATGCGGAAGCTCCGGAGCGGACGGCTTAGTTACCTTGTATTACACAAAAACTATTTCGGGTGAGCCATTAGGTTCATTTGCATATAATAATAATGTACCTGTATTTTATAAGGAGGTAGAGGAATATAGAACTAACAATGGAAAGGATAATGGAAAAACTTTCTATGATTTTGATTATACGAGTCCTTTATATGCTGGTTGCTTGATTAAAGAATATGGGAATCGCTATTTGATTGATAATAAATGGGAACAAGGACAGTTAGCAAGGCAAATTGATTATAAAAGTCTAAATGGATCTTATGTAGCTGTTCAGAAAACCATCAATGAATATACTAAGTTTAAAACTGCAATGCCGAAAATGGGACTTCACGTATCAAAAAATGATGTAGGAGTAGGCTGTTATGACCTGGTTGGATCCGGTGGTGAATATTTCTATAGTACTTGGATAGATGCCTATTCACAGTACTATTTTGCTTTTTTTGATGCATATAAGTATATTGGGTCTAAGAAGCTGACCAGGAGCATAACTACACTCTATACTGAAGCTGCAGATTCCATTGTTAATCAAACTGATTACTATTATGACAACCCTTCTTACTTGCAAGCTACCCGCATAAAACAAACAAGAAGCCGTAATGATCATGAAGTAACCTTTCTGGCATATCCACCGGACTATGCAGACATGTCAGGTTTTATCAAATCAATGAAAGATGCGAACTATCTGGCATCACCTATTGAAGTTGTAAAATATCGGGATGATGGTAATAACCAAACTATAATTTCAGGGAATGTTTCGATATATGAAGCAACCTCCAGTGCTTTTAAACGCCAGGATCTAGTGTTGGAAAATGAATCACCTGTCCCTATAGCGAATTTTAAATTCTCCAATCGTGCTGCCGGGCAAGCTTACCCATCAGGTATATCTTCTGCTTTTAGCATAGATCCGCGATATAAACAGGTTCTATCCTATGATACTTATGATAATTTCGGAAATCTAACATCCTTTCATCAAAACAATAACGTTCAGGAGACATTTATATGGGGTTACAAGGGGCTATATCCCGTAGCCAAAATCATTGGAACCGACTATAATACAGCTATACAATATGTTAATCTATCGGTACTCAATAGTCCTGCTACCACTGAGACACAGATGAGGACTGAATTAAATAAACTTCGGATTAATCTTCCTACAGCGATGGTCAGTACATATACCTATGCACCAATGGTTGGTATAAGCAGTGAAACTGATCCTTCTGGGAAAACTATATTTTATGAGTATGACAAAGGTAATAGATTAAAACTGATACGAGATCAGGACGGAAAAATACTGAAACAGATTACATATCAATATCAGCAACCAATTAATTAAAATTATTTGTGGGGAATTAAGACTTTGGTAGACAATTTTTTAATTGTTAACTGAATGTCTAAAAATAAGTCTAAAAGGCAATCTGACTTCAGCAGGAAGCTTAGAGCGACACCGTATCAAACTGAATACGGCGACCAACTGTATCTAGGATATAAATAACCTCTGAGAGAGACCTCAAAAAACACCCAAAATAGTCGCTTCATATTTTCTATGATATCCAGGGCTAATGACTATATTTCAAGTATTACCGTCCATGAAACTAGAATTGCATATCTCTCTTTTTTAGATTATCTCTACAGTATCATTTACTCGAACAAAAATATCCAAGATCATAACTGAACTACGCAAGCAAAAAGGCTCGTCAAAAACAGACCTGGCTGTTGAGAGTAACGTATCCAGAGAGATTATAGGCAAGTATGAGCGCGGGGATGCTACGCCATCTATCGATTTTGCAAAACGGATTGCTGACGCGCTGGGCGTATCGCTGGATTATCTCGTGGGTGAAGGGATTAACGCTCACTTTGATAAAAAAACACTGCAACGTATCCAGGACATTGAGAAGCTCGACGAGGACACTAAAGAGAAGGTGTATTTTCTCATCGATAATAATATCATCCAGAACACTAAAGCAAAAAAAGCTTTTAACTCATAATAGAAGAGCCGCAAGGCATTGCCTGCGGCGCTTCTTCTACATCTCTTTATTTCTGATAATGTTCTTTATACCATTTATGCCACTCCTCCCAATCCCTTTTACTAAAACTCAACTTGCCTAACAGAGTCCCATCCGACTTCGATTCTATTTTCGTTTTTTCTTCCATAAACGCTATCTGCTGAGTACAGCAATAATAAATAGTGTCCGTTATATTAGCATTAACAACGGAGTCTAATATTTTAAAGTGATAATCAAAAAGGGAATCGCGCCCATTCTTAGTTGAAGCACTATCCTTTTTTTGTGCAAGAGTACAACTCGAACAAATGAACACCAAAATAAATGGTAAAGTATTTTTTATCATTATTGATCAACTTTAGTGATATTCCCGTTTTTAAGATGTATTGTAACTGTTTTAACTTCTCCGCCTTTGCTATAATTGACTTTAACACTACCGGTAACCCCTCCAGCATCAACTTTAACATTATTAACCTGAGAGCCATTATCTCTCTTATAGCCTGTTATCGTTTCTTCTGTGCCCAATGCTTTTTTATGAGCATCTGTATAATTCGTTCCGTTCAGTTGCTTGTCTGATTGTTCTACGATTTCATGTGCAAGAGTGCTAGGTGCAGACATAACAGGGCCTTTTCCAAATGATGATATATCACTAACATCAATTTTACCTGATGCGTAACTACCGCCAATTACGCTTTTGTCATTCTGAACAACCTCAACATTAACCTTTCCCGTTTCTATAACTCCTGACACATCTTTGTAAAAAGCTTTCTGCTCTGCCGTCATTTCTCCCTTTTTCCCCGTCGGACTTAAGGTTACGTTGCCATCCTTTGCTACATTAGTTTTATAAAACCCTCCTGTCCCTGTATTCGTTATTTGGGCATATTGAGTTTTGGCCGCCTGACTTCCGCTAACAATTAATGTATCTCCTAAAAAATCGGAGCTTTTGATCGGATTATTACCCATACTTGCATAAGGACTTTCCCAGTCTGTTGGCTTCGGATCTATTTGCCACCATCTTCCTATCTGCGGATCAAGGTTTCTATAAAACGCATCATACTGATTGAGGTCTAAATCCGTCGTATGCTCTATACCGTTGAACTCTTTTCTGTTCTTTGAGTATTGTGTCCCTTTCAACGCATTTGAACTTATCCCCGCCATCGTCAACCCAAACGGATAATAATGTGTCTCCTCCAACAAAGGCCCCGAAGTAACGCCTAGTATCACATTATCAAAGAACACATCCTGCTCCGTTTCATTGCTGGTGTATACATATAGAAAACCGCTTTTTGTAATCGGCATCTTGTCTACTGCCAGCGTTTGCAACTCATCAGGGGTTCCTTTTACCTGCTTTACACCACTGTTGTCGTCTACTAAATTAAACTGATCATCGAACAAAACAAAATTAAGGTAAGCTTTGGGTTTATCCTGCCGGTTCTGATCCGGATCCTTTTGCTTGAGACGCTGGTAGTTATTATTATAAAAGTCATTCGTAAAAGGAGTATTGTTATCCGGACTAGTTGCTCCATGATCACTGCCACCGGAAGCTGCACTACCAAAGGCTTGTACTAAACCAGCTATCATATCCTCTGCGGGGGGTGGTGTTTTACCGGTTACAGGGCCTTGCGATTTGTAAAATGCCTTAGCACCTATCTGAATAGTGTCGCCGGCCATTACCCGCAAAACCAGGGAGGGTCCAATCTTTTTACCATCTGCTTTGGCATTGAGTTTGGCTACAAAGGAATTTTGGTTTGTTGTTTCGTCCTGGGGATAACCAACAGGTTTATCTGCCCGTGTTTCATCCACATTGCTAAATAGGGTCGTCTCAACCGGCGCTTTCTCGGTTTCCATGGTGGCGGCATACATACTGAACTCAGTTTGTTCTGTCAACACCATGCGTACATTACCCAGGTGATCCTTTACAAAATAGTCATACTTATAGCCAACCGGAAAACCCGGTTTGAATATAGCGCGGATACGGCCCTCTTCATGACCAGCAAACTGTAGTGTATCATTTTGATACACAAAACCACCTATATAATCGGTTGTTGTGACTTTCGCCGGTGTTACCGTATTATCTGTAACTATCTTTCTGAGTTTGGTACCGGCTGCATCATACTGATAGGTGATAGTACCCTTACCGGTTATGCTGATACTTTGTGGCAGGTTCAGGTGATTATAGGTGATGCTGCTGATACTTTTATTCAAATCCTGCTTAAGATTGCCATTTGGATCGTAACTATAATCAACATCTGTTTTATTGCCATCTATAAAATCTCCCAGTTTCGCAGAGCTGGTATTGATGGGATCAGCAACTGCTTTTAATCTATTACTATTGGGAAAATAACTGTAAGTCAGCTGATCAACCATCTCCGGTATAGTGCTGGTTTTACCTTTCTGCGTCATGCTACCTATATTACCATTGGCATCATATGTCAGGTTACTCACTGAAAAGTCCGTGACGGACTTATCCCAGACGGTACCAACGCTGTTCGCCTGCGTATAATCTGCCAATGTTATACGGTTAGCTTTGTCATAGCCATAACCATAGGCGCGGGCAGCGCCATCAGCACGGCTTTTCCATTTGGCTCCGGCGATATTCCCGTTGAATTGATTCGCAGTAAAGCCATAGTCATAACTCAAATCCTGACCAAACCAATTACTCGTGCTATTGTTAATAGCAACGAAATTTTTATTGATACTTTTAAGCCACCCACGGATATTGTATTCATAGTTCAGTGTTTCAAGCTGACTAGTAGTACCGGTTACGCCTAAACGCTTTGCTTTCAGCTGCCCCAATTCATCATAGCTGTTTAAAGCGATGGTTCTCAGAAGTGTATCATTGTCATTCAGTCGTTTCTTTAGGGAGTCCAGACGGCCAGCTGCGTCGTAGTGCATCATAGTCAGCATGGTGGTCTGGGGGGTAGTGCCGCTACGCTGGTTTTTATGACGTACATAAGTGCTCAATAGCTTACCATTGAAGTCATACAGACTGGTTGCGATATCCAGTCCTCCGCTGATATTATCTGACAGCGTCTGAATCACCCTGCCTTTGTCGTTATAATAAATGGTGGTTGTTAGCCATTGATTCGTATCAAGTACCTTTACTTTTGTGCCTGTCACCATGCCCTGTACCATATTACTCTGCGTTGCTGGCAGCGGTTCTGCATAAGGGTTACTGCCAGCCTGCGGTTTGGTAATATCGGTACTGGCATAGTTCTGCTTTCCGGCAAAATCATAAGCACTATAGAAAGTATAAGTCAGTGGTGTTAACGCGCTGACCGGAATATTGGGCAAGGGGTTGGTAACCGTAATAGTTGTACTACCATTATTAATGGCAGTATTAATTTCTGCCGTAATCTCTGCTCCCGTGCCCGAATCAAATCCATCCTGCAAAGTGATACTATTCGTTGCCTGGTAAAGATTTTTTCCATCGTAGTTCCCAAGTACCAGATCAGCAATACCAGGGAAAGTATAGGGAATAGACTGTGTATTGGAAGTGGCGCCATCCATGATTGTCTGTAACCCGATGCGGTCCTTTCCAGGTGCGTTATATAGGGCCGTCATTGTTGGCCGGTTCAAACCATCATAAAAGGTAGTCATCCAGTTATTCAGTCCTTTCATATTACCATCCCGTGAAAACACAAGGCGGTCACGCACATCATACACCATTTCTGTGGAGTCAGCGCCCGGCACTTTCTTCACGATCATCCGGTTACGACCATCATAACGATAAATAAAACAAAGCTCAGCTGCAAGGGCAGGACTGATAACCCACGTACTGGTAATGGTTGCTAATGCCTGGGGAGAAAGTACAAAACGCAGATTACCCAGATCATCGTATACATAGTAGGTACATAACCATCCCATATGAGCGGTACCGGGTGTGGTAGCCAACTGCACTTTCTTTAATATAACCTTGCCTTCCTTGTCTTTGTATTCCACCAACTGGCTACCAGCTTCGTCAATAGTTATATTTTTATACAACTGGCCAGCAGCATAGGTTCTACCACTTGCACTCGTGGGGATGATGCCGTTAGCAGCCAAATCCCAGATCCTGACAGAATCAGCAACCGTATTCACCAGGTACTGGCTTTGCATAGGGCGATTACCACCTCTCTCCACTGATGATAGATCATTCTTTGCCCAGCTATTACCTGGTGCATATGTTTTGAGTACACGATTCAAGGGAGACGCTTCATAATCAACGCGGCTATAATAAATACTTTCTCCACCTGCACCTGGCATTAGGGTTGCAGACTGATAAAATGCCTTCTGCCCATTGAAAGGATCCGTTTTGAACTTACCATCGTTAGTGCTGCCTGATTGTGGTACATAAGGCAGGTATTTGAATTGTTCCCGGCCGAATTCGTCATAGATCACAGGAGCAACTACATCCTTTCCTGTAATACTGGTTCCCTTTGATACTGTTTGAAGTGGTCTGCCCAGTCCATCAAAATACTGGGTGGCCTGCTTAACTTCTGATACAGTGCGGTTAGTAGCAACAACCGCAGCTGTATCGGTTGTAGGCATACTGGGCTCCCACGTACGAATATAATTGATTGTTGTATTGGTATAAGCTGCCGGAACACCCACAGGCGTAGCTGCAGGCCGGGCGGCGCCACCAGGAGACTGGGCTTGCAAACCAGCGCATAATAATACCAGCAAACTTGTTTTTACGATATAGGAGAACATGTTATTCATATATATACTTTTCAATAGGGTCCTTATTGGGTAACAGGCTTTTGATATTGGTAGTCGTATTGCTTTATAATCTTACCATTTGAGTCTTTTATAAGTCTTAAACGGCCCAGGGAATCATATTCATAATATGTAACTTTCCCCACAGGATCTATTACACTGGTTGCACCAACCAGGAGCTTATAGGTATAGGTTGTTACCAAGGCGTTTTGCAGGTTGGTCCGCAGCTTTTGCAACTCCGTCTGCAACGCCTGATCATTAGCAGGATTGTCCAAAATACTCTGGCTAATATATTGCTTAGCCGTATTATAGTCGCTGCCAATAATGCTGGCCACGGGATACTGAGAATTATAACCCCATAAGTAGATTTCGGCTACATTATTTATTTTCTTTTGTTCTATTACATTTCCAACAACATCATATTTTATATCAACCTTCGGCTGATATGCGTTCGGGAGAATTCCACCAGGGTCTGTTTGGCTAATTATTTGGGGACCGCCAGGTAATTCCAGTTGAAATATTTTCACCGGGGTAATTATATTATTGCTTGTATCAAACTGCGTAAATGTCCCCCCTGTTGTAAGTGTACCTTTCAATGTACGTTGTTCCACTGGCACAGCAACCATATGAGTCGATTGCATTTTCTGCAACCAACCATTACCAGAAATAGTATAATCAAATGGATAAGTATATGAATCAATTAGTGTATCCTTTTTACTGTCAATAACGCTTTTTTTGCGGAGTAATGAATTGAAACTATTCCCACTACCACTTGCATAAGCGTAATATGTAGTTGTTATAATAGAATCGGTAGATGTATAGATTCTCTCAGTAGATTGCAATGGTAATATTGACAAAGAGCGGAAGGCCGGATAAAAATAATTCGTCGCTCCATATATTTTGGGGAGCCCTTTCAGACAAATTTGAAAAATGCCATTGGAACTCGCATAAATCCTGTCTCCCCATATAATTCCACCTATCCCCGTACCGACACCCTGTTCAGTATACGTGGTTTCAAGTTGCTTTACAATCTTGTAACCTCCAGTTAAAGCGTCAAAAGAATAGTCAATAGATTTTGTCAGCTTTCCATTTGCCTGATCAAAGAAATTTTTAACCCCTGCTGGCTTAAAATCAAAAAACAGATCAATACTCAAATTGTCATTAGGGATTCCTGCACCAGGTATATTAAATATAGGAAGATTAGATAATCCAAGCGGCATCATTTCACTTCCGTTGGATGTGTAATACATTTTGTAAATATTGGGTCTGTAACTGCTATTCACATATGCCTCCAGATGCCTAATCTTCCCTTGTTCAATGATAACACTATCATATCCAATATTAGCACTCGCATCTGACGTTGATTTAAGCATAAGTTGATAGGGCACAACTCCTAAAGTGGCGTCAAAATAATTGGGCCGCTCCATCATCTTTCCCGTAGAATAAAATTCAGGGATACCATTATGGTTATTATCCGCAGTAAAATGATAAATATAGTTGATGGATGATGCTAAATTGCCATCAGAAATATAGCTGGAAATGTTTCTGATTCTCAATCCGCCTGCATATTTATACATAACACTATCCGTATTCTGATCATTCACCCTAAGCCAATCTCCTGTTATATTATAGTATACAGCATTCTTGTCTACATCATTGCCACCAAAAGATATTTGTACCGTATAATTCCCGACAGGAAGCCTTCCCCTGATGGGAGTTGGAGAATAGGTGTTGTCTCCATTATTGGTTAATTGGCTATAAGCGTTGAAACTTGTCTGCCCCACTACTGTTCCCCCGGCATTTTTAAGCGTGATAACAGTGTTGGTAGTAGAAGGATAAGTGTTACTTCCTCCCTTTAATATTTTCAATCGTAGCGTAACCAGTGCCACTGCATCACCAGGTAGAATATCACTGGCAGATATATCCAAACTGAATGATTGCGTATATCCGGGTGGAATGCCGGAAACTCCTGTAATAAAGGCAATACTCTTGTTATTGGGGGTATAATCATAGAAGCCGGAATTAGGATCATGCACAAAAGACTTCTTCTTGTCATAGGTATTCTGTTCAAACGTAAATTGGGTATAACCACCAGTAGGATAAATTATTTTCTCAAGCATAAATGCTTTGCTGTAATTGGTGTCGATTTCCCTGTTTGCGCCGAAATTATGCATATAATATCTTTGCGGAATCTCGCTATATAGTATATTGCTATTACTGAAATCATTAGGATTATCCGGTACGCAATCATAAACAGGGGGTGCGGCAACACGTATCAGACCAGGAAAGGCCCAGTACAGGTCTGGCAATATCTTCTTTCCATTGGATGCATTGTTGAAATATCCCCAATGATCACGGGAAGTACTGTTTTTTACAGGAAGAAGGTTTTCATTATAAATGAATTTATGTGAAAGCGTGAGTTGATTGTCGGGTGAACTTTCTCTTAGCTCAGTTAATTTTAATCTTTTTGTGATCCAATTGCTGTCTGGTAGTCCTGATGTGTTGTACCATAGCGCACCTCCTAAATCGAGCGTGTTACTAAGTGGGGCATTTGCAGTAAAATAGTCCTGGATCAAATTTATCTTCTTTATTGTCGCCCCTTTTGAATCTATCACATTTACCGAAACTAGCCTTTTATCTCCCTGAAGATCCAATCTGCTATCATAATTAAAATATACATTGCAATTTGTAGATGTAATACTGCTCAACAACAAATTTCTATAATTATTACGTGGAATCACACTTTCCATAGGTAATGTATCAAGAATTGTAGGAGCGCCTGGTTGTACAGGGATTGGATACTTACGTACTGACGGTTGATTGAGGGTGTATGTATACCCGGTTTTCGATTGTGTATAATTAAAATTAACAACAGTACCTTTCACCGTTTTGATTTTAGTCAGATACCATGCTGTAATATGATTCCGTGCAGGCACAGAACCTCCGCCAGGACCCGCTTCAATTTCACAACTTTCAAATTGATCAAAATAATAAATTGTTCCGTCATCTGTTGTAGCAGATATTGTACAGTCTATTCCAACCCTGCTCGCAGTAGTGGTGTCATTAACCGTATATGGAGCA
This sequence comes from Chitinophaga sp. MM2321, assembly GCF_964033635.1. NCBI lineage: Bacteria > Pseudomonadati > Bacteroidota > Chitinophagia > Chitinophagales > Chitinophagaceae > Chitinophaga > Chitinophaga sp. MM2321. The sequence goes on along the minus strand of NZ_OZ035533.1, from coordinate 182,494 downwards.
ATTTTGAATTTTATCTTAATATTAGAAGATGGATCTTCAAAAATCGCCGCCGTATCCTTTTTTTGCAGCATAAACTTCCCACTATTTCCAAGAAGATTATAATAAAAAATATCCGGCTCCAAATCAAGTGTAACATTGGTCATACTCGGATCTACTGTGAGTCCAAGTTTATTTGATATATCATAAGTATAACCTCCAAAGCGAAGACTCAAAGCATTTACAAGTGGTAAATAAGGAAATCCTAATAAGTCAAAAGAATTCGGTCCTAAACTCTGTTGCCACAAGTCATCCAATCCTAAAACATTCCTACTGATGGAGCCTCCGGCGTTTAAGCTCCACCCCAACCCAACTCTTGATGCCTCTTCATCAACTTTAATACCACCACCATGATAAGAGATAGAAATGGGCACCGTCAGGTCTTTCAACTGGATAGTATAGAGTGGAATATTAATATTTGGTACACCCGTGTATGTACCCACTTTAAAATCTCCATATTTCTGTATGGAAGCTGCGGTGGGCGACGGGCCAATTACTTTAGACAATTGAATTTCAGGAGTTGTTTGCCCGACCCCTCTATAAGATATCAACATTAATACTAGAAATATATATCTCATAACCCTATTTACTATTTAATCAGGTCTAATATTTCATCTTCTAATAATCCTTCGATCCCAGAGAACTAAAATCTTTCTCGTGCCTCTCTTAAAAGTTATACCCCATCCTCACTTTCACCGGGTCCGTTCTCGGCACATGCTGATTATATAAAAAATCAAACAGCACCATCATATTTCCTTTCATTTTGCTATTGATTTTATACTTCTTACTGATCCCGATCAATCCACTCTGTGTCCATTGCTGCCCTACGCCTTCAGGCAATGCGATATAGTTGGGCTGATAGTTTTGCTCATAGCCGCCATTAAGAAAAAAAGTTCCTTTCAGTTTCCAGTCTATGAAGGAGCGTATGCCCATACCCTGACTGCTAAACCGGATGTTATCAAAACCGGTACCCATGCCTAGTTTATAGGCAAGGCCCGCACCTATACTCCCATTTTTATGAAACTTATAAGCTACCTGCCCAGCCAGATCACCGGTGGTGGGGAAAAATTTATTACTACGTTGAAACTGAATATTACTGCCGAACTCCAACCGTTGCAGGAAACTTTTTGTCTTCATTTCATTGGGTTTGAAATCCGGCATCTCTGCGGCATTATCAAGATCCGGGAACTTACTTTTCAATTCATCAAATTTGCTGCGGGCTTCCGCCATCTGCTGACTTACAACAGCTCCTGCATTAGGGCCGCTACCCAGCCGTTGCTGGATCAATTGCTCCACCTGGACACGGGTTTGTAATCCTTCCAGGCTCTGTGCGGCTGCATCGCCGGTTGGCATATTAAACAGACTTGCCAACTGTGAATGTTTTTGCATAAAGTCATTAAAAGCAGGTATTTTCTTAATGATGCCCATCGCCTGCTGCTCTGCCTTCTTTCTATCTTTAAACACCTCTTTATATTCCTTTATCTGCTGTGCATAGTAGTAAGCCTCCTTATTCATCTTTTGCAGATCCTTGGTAAAGCCTGTATACTGACTCAACTGCTCCTTCAGCAATTGTTTACGTTCACGGATAAACGCTTTTACCTGTTCTGCCTGTTGTAATTTATCTTTCAGGTTGTCTACAGCTTTCATAGAACCATTCAACTTATCTGTGATGCCCTTTGACTGCTGCAATAAATCTTTCGATTGCTTCAAAAAAGCGAGCGAATTACCAAGACTATCCAGATAAGGGCCGCCAGCCTGCGTTAACGGGCCTGCATACTTATCCAGTTTGCTATGCATTTTAGCTTTAAGACTGCCTAAAGAATCAATGGAATGCGCAAAAAGATTATTTGCTTTAAGGGAGTCAATACGGCCCAACCGCCGCTTCAGCTTTTCTTCCTGCTTCATGAAGCGGCTCAATACTTTATCACTACGCGCAGTAATCTGCCGTTCCAGCTTATCTGATTTTTGCTTTACCTGTGAAAGATACTTTCCGGGAACCTGGTCTATTTTATGGATCAGGCTATCCTGCGCGTAAATAACGCTGGAAAGAAAAAAAAGCATAATTACCAGTGAAGATAAAAGTTTCATACACCTACATTAACATAAAATTTAAAAAACTACCTGGGTCTCTCCTGATGCAAAGCCTGTAATACTTCCACTTTCTTATTCAGCTCAATAATATAGAGCGTCAGCTCTTCCACCTTTAACATAAGCAGCCTGTTCATCTCTCCTACGTCTGACCCATCGGTCATTATTTCTTCCTGAGAAGGTATATCCGGTAAGCGTTTATTATTCCTGACAAACCTTTCTACATACGATAATGAAGGAAGAGGATAGTCTGCTTGAAATACATAATCCGGCCAGGGACTAAGCTGGGTTATTTTCAATTTTCTTGCGCCAATAGTCCCTTCCACCAATAATTTATACTTGGTAGGATCAAAGTTCAAACCACCTATAGCAATTGAATTCTTCACATTCAGATTCCCCAACCATCCAGGTACATTACCTGATCAATATCAGATGAATAGTCAATAGCTCCGGCATCATGTGCCAACCATCGGAATTTGAAATTGTGATTTTTAACACCTGTCAGCCCCATATTTATAGAACCATTGGTCTGATGAATGAATCCGGATCTGAAATTGGCACTAAACAAACAGGTTGTTATTTTATTTGCATACACATTTGGAAAATCAATGGTGCTGTAAGTGACAGTTTGCGCTTTCACGTCAATAGTTGCCATCAATATCAATAACAGTACAAACCCTTTCATACCTTACTATTTAATTTCAAGTTTTTCCACCCGGCTTCTTAATAAATTATTCTCCTTTTTCAATTCTATCATATACAGTGTCAATTCCTCTATTTTTTGAAGTAGCATTTTGTCCATATCACCCAGATCTATTCCATTGTTATTTACTTCTGCCTCAGATGGGATACCCGGCAAATGTTTATTGTCAAGAATAAATTCTTCTACAGCAGTAAGAGAAGGCAATTGATATTCAGGATGAAATACATAATCAGCCCAGGTGCTTTGTTGTACCTTTACCTTGCGGGCGCCAATAGTGCCTTCTACGGCCAGTTTATGCGGCCCGGTGGTTAAGGTTCCAATGCCCACGCTACCAGCAAAATAATTCAGACCTCCTCCGTTGAAATATGCCGAATGGTTATAACTTGAACCCATTGTGTTCACATAGGTATCTACGGTTGTTTTAAAAGAATGGGCAGGCCCGCCTACCTCCTGAAAAGGGAGTGGATTCAGAACCCCATCATAAATTACGGGGCTCACATTAAAAGTACACGTATAATTATAGGTCGTATTTCCCCTAAGCCAAATGATAATACGGGCATTAGCATTACTCACTGAAGCATCTCGCCATCCTGCTATAAATGGCTTATATCCTAAGTTAGGGTTATTATATTGGCGCAAGTCCGCATCAATAAAACCGGAACCACTTCCCCAATTAGTAATATGGAACCGGAATATGGCTGTCATTGATCCGCGCCAGGAACTATCAAGATGAACATTTGAACGACCAATCTGCAACTCAGGGGCAACATTGGCGTTCCACCCCGCATCCAAAAAAGTAACAGGATAAAATTTATCTATGCCGCCACTCACTTTAAAAGTCCCTGTAACACTTTGAGCATAAGCCATGTGGCTAATGATCAACAAAAAAACAAAAAGCAAGGTTTTATAAACTTTCTCCATACAGGTTTTATCTTTTATAAAATTTGAAGAATTATTGTTGCTGTATTATTCTCTCAAGATCATCCACCCTGCTTTGTTGTTTTAATGCCTCTTTCTTCATATCAATGATATAAAGTGTCAATTCTTCTATTTTTTGTAATAATTTACTGTTCATATCTCCGAGGTCTATGCCTTCCTCTTCAGCTTCCTTAGCAGATGGAATACCCGGGAGATGCTTGTTAAGGGAAATATATTTTTCTACGTCCGTTAAGGAATGAAGTTGGTACCCAGGATCGAATACAAAATCCGGCCACGTGCCATAAGACTTAACCTTCAGCCGGGTAAAAATGCCGCTGCCATTCACAGCCAGTTTATATCCTTTGGTATCTGTAGTACCAATGCCAACATTCCCGTCTGCCTTTACTATCATTAAGCTCTCACCATAATTACTCACTGCTAATACATTATTATTTAATAGTTTGCTAGCGGTTTTAGTCCTGCCATCAAGGACAACAGCAGCGCCACTGGCATCTGCTGTTGATGGTACAATATCCTCTGCTATACCGGTAACGTATATCCCGAATGGTCGTCCGGGTGCATAGGATTTGCCAACCAGGCTGGGAATGAAAGAACCAGGAGCACTGGTGTTATTTATTATGCTCAGAGATCCATCCGCAGCCGCAACATTTGTCTGTACGAATGTTGCAAATGGACTCCCCTGTACTGCTGTGACATGCAGTTTTGCGAGCGGGCTGACTTCACCTATGCCTACATTTCCATTGCTCAGAATTCTCATTTTTTCAGTAAGCAAATCCTGCGACCTTCCGGTAGAGGTCGAAAAAACAAGGTCCATTCCCTGGATCAGTGCATTATTGGCATAATAGGTATTAATCCTTTCAGCTCTTATTCTTGCACCTATCTGATTCGGATCAATATCGCGCCAGGTATGAAAATCTATATTATATCCCCCACAAACACCATTAACAGGGACTTCTATTTTCCCCCGGTCATTGGCGGTCCCAATTCGTATAGAAGAAACACTATCTGTCGCCAGCGTTGCAATTTGTAACTTCCCTTGAGGGACGCTTACTCCTGTGCCAATACCTACATTACCTGTTGTGGGAAAGGTGTTATTTTGAGCACCACTGTTTTGGGCAAACAAAAGAATAAGGGCTGCAATTATTTGATATTTCATATTTGAGGGTATAGGAACTTTACAGTACTAAAACTATATCTAAGAGAATCCGGTTCTAATAATTACGAAGAATAAGGGTATTCAAACATTATAGGCTTTTTAAACAAACTTTGAAATAAAGGAACCAATAAAAAGGGACAAATCATATACAACCATAGTTGTAATTTATAGACATTCGTAAAAAAATGGAATCACGAAAAAACTACAGCGATGCAAAGTAATTGTATCAGTGCTTTTGCTCCAGCATTTCCATGCGTTTATTTAATTCCAGGTTATTATTCTCTAAACGAATAATGTACAATGTCAGCTCCTCTACTTTCTTTAACAGCAACCGATTCATTTCACCAAGATCCAATCCATCAGCCTTCACCTCTTTTTCAGAAGGGATTTCCGGCAAATGCTTATTCACCCGGATAAAGTTGGCTACCGCTTGTAAAGACGGAAGCGCATAATCATCATGGAATACATCATCAGCCCAGGTTTCCTGGGTCACCTTTACCTTGCGGCCGGCTATTGTTCCTGCTACAGCCAGCTTATATCCAGTTGAATGCGGTGTTCCAATGCCCACATTTCCCGAATTACTGATAGTTAGTAATTGTCCGCTTTGATTACTGAAATTGAATCCACGCTGTGAAGAATTATTATTAAAATTTACCCCATCATCATTTAGCCCTATATTCAATGTATAACCGGAGCTGGAGGTTCCTGTGGCAAACATTATCTGCTGTTGGCCATTCACAACATGCAAACGCGCACCTGCATTTGTAACACCTATCCCTACGTTACCTGCAGGAGAAATGTTCATATCTGTTCCAGTCCCATCGCCACCCAACAGAAGCCCGGCAGCGGTAGTTCCATACAGCTGTGCATCTGCCCTTGTAAACCCTATACTGTAGGCTGTACCACCTTCCGTTAATCCCAACCTAAAATCACCCCTTACATCCAGCAACTTTGTCGGAGCATCAGTGCCAATACCCACCTTTCCGGGAAGTAAAGGATATGAATTTTGTTGTGCATATACCTGGGTAGCAGAAAACAGCATAATAATACTTGTGCAAATAGCTCTCATACTTTTTAACACATAATATACAATTATAATATTAAATCGCAAAAAATCTCCCCGACCCATCAGGCCAATCCTTAAAATCAAAAAAATCCTGGTCTTATTCCACCTTATACTTAAAACTTTTATCCAGCCATTCGAAACTGATTTCCGCTTCCAGGATAGGATGTAGTTCCAATCCGGTCAGACCGCCTTTTTCATATGCGGCGGCTACGATGCCCTGTTGATGTGGTGTCAGGTAGGGGGCATGGGTACGCAGGAAATTGCGGCAGTTTTCTTTAAAGTCGCCGTCAACAATTAGGTCAGGGGTATTGGCATCCATGTTGGTTACAGCTTCCAACATCTGCGAAAAAATAAAGTCCTGCAGGTTTTTAGCGAGAATGACTGCTTCATTTTCATCACGCATTACCTGTACAATCGGAATGTCTTCTCCGTTTTGCAGATTATAATAAAAAGCGTACCAGTCGCCGGTGCTGTTAAAGGCAAATGGTACGAAGCGGTGCGTTTTATCAGCTAAAGGAAAACCATCTTCCAGTTCTTCCGACATGCCTTCACCATCCATCAGTTCAAAGTTGTTGGCAAATAGTAGCAGCGGCGGTGATCCTTTTAATCCGGGGTATACGTCATTGATCCATTCGTGATTCAATTCACCCCAGTCAAGCATTCCGTCTTTGTATAGTCTTTTATATAAAGATGGATAGGTAAAATGATATTCCTGTTCCAGCTCTTCCAGTATGGTCATCTCTTAAAATGTTTTCTACCGGCAAGGTAAATCTTATTTAGCGGCTGCAATGGCTTTTCCGAACGACCGTTCTCCCTGTTTGTTGTAAGGATTCATGATAAAGGAAAGGATGCTGCCGTCTTCTTTTAACTCTATTACACGGAAACCGCGGTAGCCGGTTCCCCAGCTGCCACCGATGTGACCATCAAAAAGGAAAGGTATTTTATCGTTGAGCATTTTCACGCTGTCTTCATCATGGTCATGACCGTTGAATACGGCCCTTACATTAGGGTATTGCTGGATCAGCGCCTGGAATTCGGGGCAGTCTACGGCGTGCTTGGTCCATTTAACCGGCGTGATGTGCAGGAATATAAAGATGTTGGGGGCATGTTTGTATTGGTCCAACTTGCGGGTAAACCAGTCCATATCCGGACAAAGATATTTGCCGGTGATGTCGGCGGTGTCGCCCAGCAGGATGACCTGGTCTTTTACCACTACGTCGTGGTTCAGGGGGAAGCCCCAGGCCTGTTCCCAGGCTTCCGGCGTAACCATGTCGTGGTTGCCACGGGTGACGAAAACGCGGGGATGGATTTTTTTCAACAGGGCGGCGGCAGGTGACAACAAGGCCGGGTTGTTATGGATAACGTCCCCGTTCAACACAAAAAACTCGCAGGGATGGCTGCTTTCATAGGCATGAAAGGCCGTTTGCAGCTCCTGGTAGAACAGGTCATACTTTGTATCAGGCTGACCATAATGCCAGTCGGACCCGATGGCAAAACGGAACACCGTTTTACTGTCGAAATGTTGGCGGGTGGCTGCGGATACTATTTTTCCACAAGCCTGAATGACTATAGCGGCAGATACGCCCCTGAAAAAATCGCGTCTGTTCATCATACAATAAAAGTAAAAATTCAACCGGTGATTATATCATCTCCGGAAGAGATTAATGAAAAGATAAAATGATGACAACCCCCGAAAAAAATTGTCTCCCTGGCAAACATATATAACATCTCCATCATAAAATACAAAAAATATTGATCCATGGCTGATGCAGACTTTCTTCCCTACTTCCCAAACTTTCAATTTATTCAGAAAGAATTGTAATCGGATTGTTAATTTGACCAAAAACATGCATTTTCTTCCCCTGCTTAACTGTTTTGATTGTAACTTTGCCCCTCGAATAAAAAGAGGGTTATGTTTAGTAGCAAGCGTACGTCTGAAACAGGTCCGGATGTGGTTTTAATAGGCGCCGGTATAATGAGCGCCACACTGGGAATGCTCCTGAAAGAGCTCCAACCCGAACTCACCATTGCAATTTATGAGCGACTGGATATGGCTGCCGCAGAAAGTTCCGACGCATGGAATAATGCAGGTACCGGCCATTCCGCATTTTGTGAACTGAACTATACTCCGCAGAAGCAGGACGGATCAGTAGATATCAAGAAGGCTGTAAATATTGCTGAACAATTCGAAGTCTCCAGGCAGTTTTGGGCCTACCTGGTAGCAAATAATATCGTTTCCAACCCACAAACCTTTATACAAAGCATTCCCCATATGAGTTTTGTTTGGGGAGATGAAAATGTGGATTACCTGAAAAAGCGATACAAAGCCCTGCAGCAGTGTCACCTTTTCAATCGGATGAAATATTCCGAAGATAAGACCCAACTGGAACACTGGATGCCGCTGGTAATGGATGGTCGGGACCCTTCACAGAAAGTAGCGGCTACCCGCATGGAACTGGGCACCGACGTAAATTTTGGAGCACTCAGCCGCGCGCTGTTCAACCACCTCGAATCACTGGAAGGCATCAGCCTCCATTTCAATCACGATGTACGTGACCTGAAAAAAGCAGAAGACGGTAGCTGGCAGATCAAAGTAAAGAACCGCGAAACCCGCGAGAAACAAGTCATTAAAACAAATTTCGTATTCATTGGCGCCGGTGGTGGCTCTCTGCCCCTGCTGGAAAAATCAGATATACCGGAAGGAAAAGGCTTCGGCGGTTTCCCGGTAAGTGGTCAATGGCTGCGTTGCACTAACCCGGAAATAATTGAACAACACCAGGCAAAAGTATATGGCAAAGCCTCTGTAGGCGCGCCGCCGATGTCGGTGCCACACCTGGATACCCGCATGATAGACGGAGAAAAAGCATTGCTGTTTGGCCCCTACGCCGGATTCTCCACCAAATTTCTGAAAAACGGGTCTGTGTTTGATCTTCCTTTATCTATCAAAGCCAACAACATTCACCCCATGGTGTCTGCCGGCCTGGATAATATCCCCCTCACGAAATATCTCATCGCACAGGTACGCCAGAAGCCGGAAGACAGGCTGGATGCCTTACGTGAATATTTCCCCGAAGCACAGATGGAAGACTGGGAACTGGAAATCGCAGGTCAACGTGTACAGGTGATCAAAAAAGATCCTGAACATGGTGGTATCCTCGAATTCGGAACGGAAGTGGTAAGTGCGGCAGATGGCTCCCTGGCCGCGCTGCTGGGCGCTTCTCCCGGTGCATCTACCGCCGTTTCTATCATGCTCAACCTGTTGAGACGCTGCTTCAAAGAAGACCTGGAAACAGAAGCATGGCAGATCAAGCTGAAAAAAATGATCCCCTCTTACGGGCAATCACTCCTCAATAATCCAACGCTCTGCAATGAACTCCGCAAATGGACCACTGAAGTCCTGGAACTGGAAGAGATGCAAACTGCATAAAGAAAAACATACTAAATAACACCCCGGACCAAAACGGTTAACCGTTTTGATCCGGGGTGTTATTTTAATTTAATAAGGACTCCTACGGCAATGCCCACACGTAATATGGACTTTCCCCCTGGTTTACGCCTGGTTTACGCCTGGTTTAATGCGAGTTTAATGCGGGTTTCAGTTCTGCTATAATTGCCGGATGTTGGGCGGCCACATTATTTTTTTCGCCGGGGTCTTTGCTGAGATCATAGAGCTGCGGCAAGGTGTCGTTACCCAGTTCAATGTTCACATTGCGGTCTATCCGCGGACCTTTACCCGGTTGAATATACTTCCACTTTCCTTTAATAATACTGAGTGCGCCGGCATGTACAATGATAGATTCCCGGCCCTTTTTATCCTTGCCGGTAAAGGCTGCCAGCATATTATAACTGTCGGGGCCAGCTGCTTTGCTGAGTGACTGACCGGTCAGTACAGAGAAAGAGCGGAGCAGGTCCAGCTGACTTACCAGTGCAGCGGAAACACCGGGCTTCACTTTACCGGGCCAGCGTACAATAAAAGGGATGTGGGCACCACCATCGAAGTTACTGTACTTGCCACCCCGGAACGGGCCGGCGGGTGTATGTCCATTCAGTAATTCCACCGCCTGATCCTCGTAACCATCATCTACCACGGGGCCGTTATCGCTCGTAAATACCAGGATTGTATTTTGAGTGAGATGTAAACTATCCAGCGTATGCATGATTTGCCCTACCGTCCAGTCCAGTTGCAGGATGGCATCACCACGTACACCCAGACCGCTTTTACCCAGGAAATCTTTACCGGGAACGCGGGGTACATGAATATCATGTGTAGCAAAATATAGAAAGAAAGGATTGGCTTTGTTGTCGATAATAAAATGTTGCGCTTTCGCGGTCAGGGTGGCGGCAATGAGGTCATCTTTCCACAGGGCGGCCGTACCTCCCTGCATAAATCCGATGCGGCCTATTCCGTTTACAATAGCGTTGTTATGTCCGTGCGATGCTTTCATCACGAGCAGCTCGGGGTTATTTTTCCCGGTAGGCTCATCACCTATCGGTGCGATATAACTCACTTTAATAGGGTCTTTGGGGTCAAGGTTGGCTACGTGATGATTTTCTACGTATACACATGGAACACGGTCTGCTGTAGCCGGCATAATCCAGCAATAGTGAAAGCCAATTTCCAGTGGACCGGGTTTCAGTTCCCCGTTCCAGTCGGGCCCTTTCTGATCGCCGATGCCCAGGTGCCATTTGCCTACCGCGCCGGTGGTGTAGCCTGCGCTTTGCAGCATGGAAGGTAGTGTGGTCATGGCAGTATCAATGATGAGTGGGGCGTCGCCGGGTGCGATGCCGGTTCCTTTTCTGCGCCAGGCATATTGACCGGTGAGGATGGAATAACGGGAAGGTGTACACGTAGCAGACGAGGCGTGGCCATTGGTAAACCGGATACCCTGCGATGCCAGCCGGTCTATATTCGGTGTATGCACTTTGGTGGCGCCGTTGCAGCTGATATCTCCATAACCAAGGTCATCTGCATAAATAAGTACAATATTAGGCCGCTGTGTTTTTGCAGCATTCCCTTTTTGCTGTGCCTGTACCAGGCCGGCTATACAAATTGCAACAACGAGTGCAAGACCGGATTTCATGTTCACCATACTTTCTTTATTTTGATAAATGCAGATACTACTAAGATAATACCTGTTCTTACTAAATCAATATTCCATGATATTTTGTGAAAAAAACACAACAAAAAAGCAAAATCAGTACAATTTGCGATAGCTGAATATCCGATCTTTAATCATAGATTCACAAGGGTTATCAGCATGTTTTGAAAAAAGGAAGCGCGATGCGCTTATTTTTTACCAACTTTATGCAAACGATTGCAGTAAAGGTATTTAAAGAGATGAATAACCCGTATCATTGGCCCGGCTCTCCTATAGCATAGATCAGGTTACAATAACATTATTAAACCATCAACATCGCGTTATGAAAAAACTGGGTTTCCTGCTGTTTGTGTATATCTGCGCAACACAAACTATTTATGCTCAAACCACCGCATCATCGCATGACCAGCACATGAAATGGTGGCGGGAAGCACGCTTCGGCATGTTTATCCACTGGGGCGACTACGCCGTACTGGGCGGCAACTACAAAGGCCACCAGGTAGGCCGCGGCGCAGAATGGATCATGAACCGCGCTAAAATACCCGTAGCCGAATACCAGCAATATGCCCGGCAATTCAACCCCATTAAATATGATGCAGACGCCTGGGTAAAAACCGCCAGAGACGCCGGCATGAAATATATCGTGATCACCGCAAAACACCACGATGGCTTCGCCATGTTCAAATCTGCTGCCAGCAAATGGAACATTGTAGACGCAACCCCTTACGGCAAAGACGTACTTACTCCGCTCGTAGCCGCCTGCAAAAAATATGGTATCAAACTGGGCTTCTACTATTCGCAGGCGCAGGACTGGAACAATCCCGGCGGCGCTGCTGCCCGCAAAGTAGCCACAGAAGGATGGCCAAACCCTGACTCCGCAAAAATAGATGCATACACCCTCGCCCACACCGGCCACTGGGACCCGGCGCAAACCACCCGCGCTATGTCTGATTACATCGACCAGGTAGCTGTACCACAGGTGAAAGAACTGCTTACTAATTATGGCGACGTTGCTATTTTATGGTGGGACACCCCTACTAACATGACAGATGAATACGCACAGAAATTACAAGCCGTACTCGCGCTGCAACCCAACATCATCACCAACGACCGCCTGAAAAGACCCAACTTCCCCGGTGACTATAAAACACCTGAACAGAAAATTCCCAACCAGTCTGAACTCGATGGCCGCGACTGGGAAACCTGTATGACCATGAATGGTACCTGGGGCTATAAAACCTACGACCACAAATGGAAAAGCACGGAAACACTGATCAGGAACCTGGTAGACATCGCCTCCAAAAATGGTAACTACCTGCTCAACGTTGGCCCCACCGGTGAAGGTGAGTTTCCGCAAGCCAGCATAGACGGTCTCCAGGCAATCGGAAAGTGGATGAAGGTAAACGGTGAAGCTATTTATGCCACCCAGGGAAGCCCACTGGGCGCACTGCCATGGGGACGGTGCACCAAAAAAGTGAACGGCAACAAAACAACTTTATACCTGCACGTTTTTGAATGGCCTGCTGATGGCAAACTGGTTGTCTCTGGTCTGAAAAATAAAATTACACAGGCAAAACTGCTGGACGGTGGTAAAAAATTAAACACAACAACCGGCGCAGATGGCCTCGTGATCAGCGTTCCGGCGCAATCCCCCGACCCGGTGGTAGCTGTTATAAAAATTGAAGTAGCCGGCATTTTGTAAATGAGACATGTGATAGCAATTACTCATTTGCTGTCACATGTCCAATTATATCAATTCCGGTCCCAGCATACTAAGCGTAATAACCCCTAATACAATCAGGGTGATCACCACATACAGGTAATCTTTCTCTATTAAAAATGCAATAACGGAAAAGAGTATACGAATAATAGGGGTAGCAATGAGTAATACCACTCCCAACTGGATAATATCGCGTCCCTGCCCGGCCATTACGCCGTGCAAAATACCGGGGAGGTTGTTCAGTCCTTCGCGGACACCCGTAAAAGTGCCATACGCCGGTTGTTCATGCCCGTGACGATACAGGTAAATAATGCCGCCAATGGAAACCACCACGCTCGACACGATCACGCCTATACGTAGCTGCCAGCCTATCAGCTGCTGAATGTCTTTGTCTGCCCAGTAATGTTTTGAAAATAACCGCTTCATCGTCTATAATTTTCCGGTTAAACCATTATAAATCATTTGCAAAGCCAGCAAAGTGATGACCACATTAAAAACGATCCGTAGCCATTTTACATTGGCTTGTACCAGTAACCGCGAACCGGCAAAGGCGCCAGCCAGCACGCCCAGCACCACCGGCAGACACAAGCCGGGACTGATATAACCCCGTTGCAGATACACCACCGCACTGGCCGCAGCCGTAACGCCGATCATAAAATTACTGGTAGTAGTAGACACCTTAAACGGAATCCGCATAATATTATCCATTGCCAGCACCTTCAGAGCACCGGAACCTATGCCGAGCAACCCCGACATCACACCGGCAAACATCATCATAAAATAGCCGCCCGGCACATGCCTTACCTTGTAGGATACCACACCGGTACCCACAGGATAGGAGCTGTTGAGCCGCAACTGACGCGCCAGCTTACTGACATCTTCATCTGTAATGCTTTCCTTCTTACGCTGTAACGACATGACAGCAGAGAAGATCAGCACAATACCAAAAATAATAGCCACCACATTGGTAGGAATGAATACCGCAATCAGCGCACCCGCCACAGCCCCCGTAGTAGTGGCTATTTCCAGGAACATCCCCAGCCGGATATTCGTAATGCCCTCCTTCACATAGGCAGATGCAGAACCGGAAGATGTGGCGATGGAAGCTACCAGCGCCGTACCTATCGCATAACGTATATCTACATGAAATACCAGGGCCAGCAGCGGAATGATAACTACACCGCCGCCCAGTCCGGTCAGCGACCCCAGGAAACCCGCAAGGAAGGCGCCACACAATAGGATCAGGGTAAATGATAAAATCGTCATAAGCGAGGTTTGGTTGGTGCAGACCAGGAATTACAGGCAATAAATGCCTGGCAAATAGCCGATCTTACAAAAGTAAGCAGAATATGATTTCAACAATCCGGCAATCTATAAGTAACTTGCACCCTGATAATTAACTGATTTTTTATGATAAAGGTGGGTGAGTACAACCTGTTAAGGGTGAAAAAAGAAACTGATTTCGGGGTATATCTCGAAGGTATTGAACAGGAAATCCTGCTGCCCACAAGGTTTGTACCCGCAGGCACCCAAATTGGCGATGAACTGGAAGTATTCCTGTATCATGACTCCGAAAACCGCCTTATCGCCACCACCCAAAGACCCTTGGGCATTGTAGGCGATATCGTAAACCTGACCGCTCTAAGCGTTACCAAACAAGGCGCATTCCTGGAATGGGGCCTCATGAAAGACCTGTTCGTGGCACAATCACAACAGCTCACCCGCATGGCTCCCGGACAGGAATACCTGGTGAAAATATACATCGACGAACAAACCGGCCGCATCGCCGCCACGGAAAAAATAGACCGCTTCCTCAGCAATGAAAACCTCACCGTAAAAGAACTGGACCAGGTAGACCTCCTGGTATACCGCCGTTCCGATATCGGTTATGTAGTAATCATTAACAACCAACACACCGGCATCCTGCATCACAGCGATTTATTCCGTACCATCGAAGTAGGAGATAGACTCAGCGGCTTTATCAAACAGATCAAAGAAGACAGAATTGACGTGATCCTCGGCCAGCCGGGATACAAACGTGTTGAAGATGAAGGAGAGAAAGTATTAAGACTACTGGCGGAAAACGATGGCTACCTCCCCTACCACGATAAATCCTCACCGGAAGAGATCCAGGAATTTTTTGGCATGAGTAAGAAAACATTCAAGATGACCATCGGCACTTTATACAAACAACGTAAAATAACTTTTACGAAAACAGGTATCAAAGCTGCAGAGGAAGAACTACCGGAGTAAATCAGTGCCAACAACAATTACACAACCGGAAAACTTATCAGAAAGCTGGTTCCTTCGCCAGGCGTGCTTTCCACGGAAATATTCCCTTTATGCTGGAGAATAATATTCTGGGTGGCTGTGAGTCCTAACCCCGTTCCTTTGGTTTTATTGGTAAAGAAAGGTTCAAATAACTTGGCGATATTTTCTTCGCGGATACCACTACCGGTATCGGTTATACGTATATACACCCGGTCCTGTTCATGATAGGTATGAATGCTTAGTGTACCGTCTCCTGCTTTCATGGCTTCAACACCGTTGATGATAATATTCAGCAGGGCAATCAGTACTTTATCTTCATCTGCCATGATCTGCCGGTCAGGCTCACTTAACTGCTGCACCACTTTAATATTATTGAGTTGCAGCCGGTCGGCTGCCAACTGCAATGCTTTGGCAGCAAGCTCATTCAGGCCCTGTGGCAGCATGTTTAGCTCAGACATCCGGGTTGATTCCAGCAGCTCCGTCACCAATTGATTAATACGGTGACAGTTCCGTTCCATAATATCAAGATAAAGCTGGGAGTCTTCCGTTTGCATAACCGGCTCAGATTTCAGCTGTGATACCGCCAGCAGGATATTTGTCAGCGGGTTACGCACTTCATGCGCCACCAACCGGGCAATACGGCCCGTGATAGCAAACTTTTCCTGCTGTTGTTTTTCCTGCGCCTTGCGCTTACGTTCTGTAATATCCTGGATGATGCACAGGTAGAGTTGTTTTTTTTCATCGAGCAGGGTGGCATTCACAATTACATCCAGTAAATGCCCCTCCCGGGTGTGGAAGATATATTCCTGCTGCACTACACCCTGTTCGCTGCAAAGCTGTTCCAGGAAAGCGTTTATCTGCCCATCCTGGGCAAACAGGTTTTGCAGCCGGTGATTATACAGCACGGCTTCTTCATATTTTAATATCTGTAGTGCAGCAGGATTAGCCGCCACTATTTTATGTTCACAATCTGCCAGTAAGATGAGATCATTGGATTTTTCAAAAATACTGAAGTACCGTTTTTCACTTTTTTCAATGGCTTGCAAATGGGCGTATTTATCAAGGGTATACCTGATAGCACGTTCCAGCAGCGCAGCATTAATTTCACTTTTCACAAGATAATCAGCTGCACCTGCCAGCATCGCTTCTTTATCGATATGGTAATCTCCTTTGCCGGTAAACAGGATAACGGGGGCTTTATAGCCCAGGTTGCGGAAATGGTGCAACACATCAATCCCTGTATTGCCCCCCAGCCGGTAGTCTACCAGGTACAGGTCATGTACCCGGGTTTCAATAGCCATCAACCCTTCCTTATAGGAAGACGCCCACTGCAAAGCATACTGGTCTGGTGAAATATCCTGTAGCAGCGCGTTTACGAGGAAAAAATCATCCTCGTCATCATCAATCATTAATATATGCTTCTTATTATTTATCGCCATGTCTAACAGGATAGTTCTGCTATATTAACCAATAATCATGCATCTTTTATCATCAGGTATCAATATGTACATCACTATCTTTCAACACCACATTTCTGCGTGGTAAAAACCAGGCGGGAACAAGGGTAACCAGGAGTATAATCAGGGAGATAATAAATCCTTCGCGCAACGCCAGGTGATGTGATTGCAGCGATGTAGCACCGGCAAGCACATAATTGTTGTAAGAGTTTTGTGTTACGATGGCCAGCACAGCTATGCCGATGGCGCCTCCTACCTGTTGCATCAGCGTACTGATAGAAGAGGCCATCGTCACTTCACTGGGCCGTACAGCACTGAGTGTAGCCGCGTTCAGTGGCGCCACTAAAAGTCCCATTCCTACTCCTCTCACAATCATCGTGATGATCACAAACCAGATACTGCTCCCCCTGTCCAGCAATGAAAATAAATACATGGAAACGGCGAGTAAGGCAATACCTGTCAGCGAGATTTCCCGTGACCCGTGCTTATCAGACCATTTACCGGCAAAAGGCATTAAAGCCGCCATAAAAACGGAGTTTGGCAAGATGAGCAACCCGGAAGCTCCTTCCGAAAAACCCATCTGTTCCTGGAGCAGGAACGGCAGCAGGAACAATCCACCAAACAAAGCCGCCGAACGGGAAATCGTAACAAGGATACAGCTTACAAAAGAGTAGTTCGTAAAAAGATGCAGGTCCATAATAGGCTCCTTCTTCCTGCGATCTATCCAGATAAAAACAAAAAGGGATATTACAGCAACAGCCAGTGTAACAATAATTTCCGGAGATGTAATGCCCAGCACTTCCGCCCGCGCTATCCCGTATTGCAAACATACCAGGAACATGGTCAGCGCCACAAATCCTGAGATATCAAAAGGTAATTTCAGTTTAGGCTGACTGCGTAATACACCCAGGTATTTGAACGCCAGGATAACAGTCAGTATACCGATAGGGAGATTTATGTAGAAGATAGATGGCCAGCCAAATTGCTGGGTAAGAATTCCACCCAATGTTGGCCCCATGGCCGGCCCTACCAGGTTACCCAATCCCCACCAGCCCAATACAGTGCCTCTTACCCTGGCTGGAAATACATACGATATGATGGCCATGGAAGTAGGCGCCATCGCACCGCCGCCCAATGCCTGCACCACCCGCCCTGTAAGCAGCCAGTCCAGGCTGGTAGAGAGCGCACATAATAACGACCCGATTGTAAACAGGGAAATAGCACCGATATAAAGATTAAAAAAACCGATCCTGTTCTTGAGCCAGTTGGTAAGGGGCATCAGTACAGAAAAGCTCAGCATATATACCGTAATCACCCATTCAATTTCACTCAGCGTACAGTTAAACTGCTTGCTCATAACGGGAAGGGATATATTAACAATGCTGGAATCTATACCAGCCATTGTAGTACCCATGATAATAACGATCAGTATTCCTGTTCTGTTAATATCTCTCATACCCTGTCTTTCATCATAAATATCAGCTGGGCTTTTGCTACCACAGGATTCAGCGGATTACAGTTGATCATAAAAAGATAAGTAGCCAGTTCCGACAGTTGCCAGTCTGTTACCATCTCTCCGTCTTTATAACAATAAATCTTTTTGAAATTAAAGTTTACCGGGATCTGAAGGGCAGCACAGGCATGCATGGCCCTGTCCAGCGGCTCCTGTTCCATCCCTTGTTCACCATAACCCAGCTCCTGCATGATCTCACTGGCAGTGTACAACAATGGCGGGTTCCTTAACTGCGTAATTCTTTCTGTAGCGATCACTTCTTCCAGATAATCAAAAAGTTTAAGCATGACCCTTCTCATTTAATTGTGATAGTTGCTGAAACAATTCCTTTTCCTTTTCAGTGAGCTGTGTGGGTATGTGTACAACAGCTTTGATATAAAGATCTCCGGCAGCGCCTTTGTGATCATAGGCAGGCAATCCTTTTCCTTTTAACCGGAACACTTTCCCGCTGTCTGTTCCTGCCGGGATGTTCATATTTAATGCAGCGCCGGGTGTAGGTACCGTTAGCTTACCTCCCAGTACGGCGGTATACAATGGTACGGGCAGATCCGTATAAATATCCTGTCCTTTTAGTTCAAATTGCGGATGGGGGGCCAACTGTATGGTAATGAGCAGGTCGCCGTGTTCGCCTTCTTTCCGGCCGGGGGAACCTTTGCCTTTCAGGCGGATCACCTGTCCTTCATGCAGGCCGGGTTTTAATTTGATATTGAGCCGGCTGCCATTTACTTCCACCTGCCGGGTAGCGCCACTGTAGGCATCTTCCAGCGATACTTCCATAGTAGCCTGCACATCCCGGCCCCGGGCAGGACCCTGTTGCTGCCGGCGGCCACCACCGGAGAAATGGCTTCCAAACAACTGTTCAAAGAAATCAGAGAAATTCCCTTCCCCGCCGCCATTACCAAACAGGTCTTCCATATTACCCTGGTAGGAACGGCCCTGTCCCTGCTGCCGGCCGCCATATTGCGACCAGTCATAATCTTCCGGACGGCCACCATGCTGCTCGTAATATTTGTAGTTTTCACCGAACTGATCATACTTTCCCCGCTTCTCTTTATCACTCAGCACTTCATACGCTTCATTGATTTCTTTAAATTTTTCTTCCGCCGCCTTATCACCCTGGTTCTTGTCAGGATGGTGTTTTACGGCCAGCTTACGGTATGCTTTCTTGATCTGTTCCGCTGTTGCTGTCTTATCCACACCCAATACTTTGTAGTAGTCTTTAACTTCCATAAGTATAAAACATGTTTTATCTGAAACTTGTTCAAGGCCGCAAGAAACATACCGGAAAGCATACATACGAATGACGGCATTACGGGTAGCCGTACGCGAAGATTCATCGCTATACAACTGCCTGTAATGCCGTCATTCGCCGACCGGCACTATTTTAATACCCCGGATTCTGGATCAGTTTCGGATTAAGGGTGATCTCCGTAGCTGGTATCGGGTAAATACGCTTATTGATATCCCCGTCTGTTTTAAATTCCCAGCCACTTTCAAACTTGCCGTAGCGGATCAGGTCATTCCTGCGCCAGGCTTCCCAGGCCATTTCACGGGCACGTTCCTCCAGCAGTTCATTGACCGTTATGCCACTTACCAGTGGTGCATGCGCACGTTGCCTGATCTTGTTTACCAATACATCCGGTGTCTGCAATTCACCATTTACCGCAGTGGCAGCAGCGCCTCTGCTAATGGCTTCCGCCTTCATCAGCAATACATCTGCCAAACGGAATACCGGCACATCATTGTTGGAATTACGATCCTGCGGATGCGTATTTTTGTCAGGATAATATTTAATGGAACGCACGCCCCTGGCTTTACCCAGTTCATCGTTACCTACATCCATCGCGGTATCGCTGATCATAGGCATCTCCGGAGAAAAGGTGAGCTGCCATTTGATGGCTTTATCCGGATCGGGGCCACTGTAGCTGTTATCTAATCCTTTATTGGTAGTACCGATCAGAATGGGTGTTCCATCAAAATTAGTCTGGGGTCCGGCCAGCCACGTATCATTGCGTACATCACCGGTGAGATTAAATCGCTGGTAAAAAGAAGCAATCGTACTCATGGCAATGCTGGGGCGGAAAGGAAGTGCATACTTTTCCTGTAACCCGGTATGCAGCCCAAAGCGTGAAAACTGATTTCCTTTGATCACATTGGCATCATAGGGAATCGCAAAAATGGTTTCCTTGATCTGCGGCCCGTTTTCAGGTGCAAAAATAGCGGCATAGTTATCATCCAGTGAATACTTCCCACCCGCCAGGATACTGTCTGCCATAGCTACGGCTTCGTTATACATCGGCTTGCCGGTATACACCTGCGCATTGAGATACATTTTTGTCAGCAAGGCAAATGCAAACCATTTGGTGGGTTTGGAATAAGTGAGCTGTCCGGTTTCCTTGCTCAGTAAAGGCACTACTTCTTTCAGCTCCTGTTCTATAAAAGCGAAAACAGCTGCACGATCTGACTGCTCAGGTATTTCAGTGCCGCCAAATTTTGTAATAATAGGCACTTTACCATACAGGTCCATCATAAAGAAATAGTACAATGCCCGCATTGCACGCGCCTCTGCTATTGCCGGCGCTTTGAAATCCGTATCCGGTCCGTTTTCAAACAGGGCAAGAATCCGGTTACTGGTATTGATACCGCCGAAGCCCCATTCCCATACACTTCTTACAGTGGGATGATCTTTGGTCCAGGTATGTTTATGCAGAAAACGATACTGCCCGCCATCGTTGTAGTTATTATCCCGCGCAGGTATAATCGCTTCATCTGTAGACAACTCCTGCATACGCCAGTAGTCTATAGCATAGCTACCGCTCAGTTGCGTATAGATGGGGCCCAGTGCTGCGATAAACCCATCTGCTGTATTAGGAAAATTCTCCTTCACATACTCCGACTCTACTTTCACATCCAGCTTGGTACAGCCGGAAAGCAACAGTAAACATATAGCCGTACCTGTTATAATGATGTTTTTCATGTCAACAGTTTTTGAATTAAACATTAGAAAGAAGCATTTAAACCCACCAGGAATGAACGGGTTTTCGGATAGAAATTATTGTTGTCGATACCTGGTGTAAGCCCGCCCATATTTACTTCCGGATCAATGCCCTTATACTTCGTAATCACGAACAGGTTGTTACCGGAAACGTATACACGTAAACGGCGTACATAGTTATTATGCACCGGTATGTTATACCCCAGCGTAGCATTGTCCAGTCGCAGGTAAGCGCCGCTTTCCAGGAAGCGGTCAGAAATATAATGGGCGTTTTTATCCTCAGCTTTATCTACCAGTGAAAACCGTGGTATATTCTGACTGGCCGCATCCGCAGGGCTGTTCAGGTTCGCCAGTGTAGCATTCAGTATTTTATTACCGGATACGCCGCGCAGGAAAAAGTTAAGATCGAAATTACCATAGTTAAAACTGTTGCTCCATCCATAGGTCAATGTAGGCTGTGCATTACCGCTAAACACCAGGTCTGTGAAACTGGGTATGGTTGTATTGCCTCCATTGGCAGAAAGGAATTCAGACACCCCGTCTTTATCTTTGCCTACATATTTCCAGAGATAAAAAGAGCCCAGTGCAGCACCTTCCAGCAACCGCTGTGATTTGTTGCCGGATTGTCCTTTTCCACCCAAGTCAGCTGTTTCCACATAGGTGCGGGAAAAGATATCGTTGGAAAGTGATTCCACCCGGTTATTGTTATGGGCTACGTTGGCGGAGGTGGTCCAGGTAAAAGCGCCCGTCTTTAATGGTACGGCATTCACCTGCAATTCAATTCCCTTGTTGCTCATCGTTCCCACATTGGCCAGCATGGTATTCACAAAATATTGGGTAGTAGGTACATCATAACTATAGATCAGGTCAGTGGTACGCTTATCATAATAGTCTGCAGTAAAGCCCAGGCGGCCTTCCAGTACGGTCAGATCAAGACCGATATTGGCCATGCCGGTACGTTCCCAGCGCAGGTTAGGATTTTCATTCTGCGTAGGCCCGATGGCATTCAGGAATTTACCATTGTAATAAAATTTGCCTTTCAGGTCATTCCGAAGAATGGCAATCAGGGGATCAAAGCCGAGAGAGTTACCGGTAACGCCATAGCCTGCACGTAGTTTCAGATCATCGATCCACTTTACACCTGCCAGGAAGTTTTCTTTGTTGACCTTCCAGGCCGCAGAAACAGCGGGGAAGATACCCCAGCGGTTATTAGCACCGAATGCAGAAGAACCATCCTGCCTGGCAGATACCTGGAAAATGTACTTTTCTGCATACTGATAATTCACACGACCATAAAAAGAGATGAAGCGTAAGGTCGTGATCCGTTGCGTACCATAATTAGGATTAAATCCTTCTACAGGGCTTCCCAGTCCCAGGTTGTCGCCTTGTGTGGCGTCGGAAACAAAGCCCTGGTTGGAAGTCTGGAAACCATCATTCCTGCGCTCTTCCTGCCAGGAATACCCGGCTAACAAACGCAGGTCATGTTTACCAAATATCTTATCATAGTTAAAATAACTCTCCAGTACTTTACGTGTGTTGGTAAAGGCGCTGCGTGTAGCTTGTCCTTTGGTGTTCTGCGATATGCCCGAAGCACGTTTATTATAAATATCGCGGTTAACCTGTTCATCCTGTAAAGAGAGACTTACCGTGTATTTCAATCCCGGCAACAGTTTCAGCTCTGCCCGTGCATTCCCCAGCATAATTTTATCCTTACTCCGGTCGGAATTATTATCGATCAGGGAAACCGGGTTCAGGTAATCTCTTGTACGGGAAAAATCTTCTTTATAGGTACCATCCGGATTAAGAATATTGACCGTAGGTAAATAGTTCAGCATATTCTGGAATACCAGGTCGGGAATACGTTCCTGTGTACCGATGCTGTTGCTGACAGATAAGTTCAGTTTCAACAGATCATTGAATGCACGTTGTTCCAGGTTAGCACGTACGTTTAGCCGTTCCAGTGAGGAACCTTTTATAATACCATTATTCTGAAGATAGGTAACACTTCCGTCAAACACCGTTTTTTCATTACCGCCGCCAAAAGAAATGTTATGATTATGGGAAAGACCTTTGCGGGTTACTTCATTCTGCCAGTCTGTATTCACATGATCTTCATACTTCGGGTCGAGGCTTTTGCCGTTATCCTTCAGATACTGGCGCAGTTCATCACCAGTGAGCATATCAATGCGGTTAGATACCTGTTCCAATGCGGCGTAAGCATTGTATGACACCCAACTCTGACCAGGTTTGGCGCGGCGGGTCGTGATCATAATCACGCCGTTGGCAGCACGCGCGCCATAAATGGCTGTGGAAGCCGCATCTTTCAATACATCCATAGATACAATGTCGGCAGGAGATACCAGCTGAATATTGGCACCCGGCACCCCGTCAATGACATAGAAAGGTTGCTGTGCTTCTCCTTCCCGGAAAGTGGAAGGCCCTCTGAGAATCACTGCCGGTGAGGCATTGGGATCGCCACTACGGGTGATATTTAATCCCGGCACTTTTCCCTGGAGTAACTGCTCCGGAGAACTGAATACACCGTTATTAAAATTCTCTGCCGATACATGCGATACCGCACCCGTGAGGTCTCCTTTTGTAGTTTGACCATAACCCACTACCACCACGCTGTTGAGCATACTGGCATCGGATTTCAAGCGGATGGTAACCGTCTTTTGTCCATTCAATGGCAGCCGTACAGACTTGTACCCTATGTAACTGAATAAGAGGGTATCGCCTGTATTATCCGCCTGCAAAGAGAAAGCGCCCTGCGCATTGGTTACACTTCCCTGCGATGATCCTTTTACCTGTACACTTGCCCCTGGTATGGGCAGCCCTGTTTCCTGATCCGTCACCGTACCCGTCAGGGTACTTCTCATTTTTTCTTTACTGATGATGATCACCCCTTCTGTGGTTGTAAACCGGAACCCGCTTCCTTTCAGCAGCTCCCTCAGTACTTCATCCACAGACTGGTTTTTGAAATCGTGGTTCTCCACACGATGATTTTTCAGTACAGCCACATCGTAGACGATATCAATACCGCTCTGCGTTTGCAGCAACTTGATGGCATCAGACAGTAAGCCTGCTTTTACGTGCAGCTCCTGTATTACCGTGGACTTCTGTTGTGCCGCTATGCTTCCGCCAAGGGACAGCAAGAGTGCAACAAAGAAGAGTCTTCTACCTGCGTTAATAATACGTACATGCATATAGAGATGATTTATTCTACAGTGTAAATACCTGCTCCTGCAGGTTTGATGATTACCTGGTGGTCGGTCAATTCTTCCAGTACACGAATGATCTGCGGTACGCGCAAGCGGGTCTGGAATGAGCCGCTGATACGCCTGGCCGGTAACTTCCTGACAATAAATTTTACGGGATAATAATTTTCAAGCAATGCCAGTACAGTTGCTACCGGCATATCGTCAAATATGATCTGGTTGTTTTTCCAGCCACCTATATAGGCCGGATCTATTATTTTATGTTGCGTCTTATAGCCGGCCCTGTCAACAATCAGTGCTTCCCTGGCCGTGAGTACATCCAGCACCTGCGCGCCTTTACTCACCTTTACCTTACCGCTGCTCACGGCCAGTTCCAGTTGCTCACCGTAAGCCCTTATATTAAAGGAGGTACCCAGTACCAGTACCCGGAGGCTGTCTGTATCTACCGTAAATGGCCGCTTCGTGAGAGGCGCCACTTCAAAAAAGGCCTCCCCGGATATGAGTTGTATGCTTCTGTTTGCAGCAAAAGGCACGGCATATTTAAGGATAGAGTTAGCGCCCAGCCAAACCTTACTACTGTCCGGCAGTAGCAATAGCTTCTTCTCTCCGATAGCCGTACGGAGTTCCTGGTAAACGATCACCTTGTCGCGATGGATCATATAATAGCCAAGACCCAATACCCCCAGCATACAGGCGGCAGCAGCTACATTTCTCCATAGATGTCTTACCCGGGGTGCATTTCCCGTACGTTCTCTCACGGTAGCCAGCATCCTTTTACGTAACCGCTCCTTGCTGCGCCGGTTCAGGGGATTCCCCGGCCAGGAAGCGTCTGCAGCCAGTATATCCAGCCAATCTTCCAGCAGCTGCCCGGCGGCCGGATCAGGTTTACCATCAAGAAACCTGTCTATTAATGCCTTAACGTTTGATCGGATCAAGAGGTGGTATTTATAACTAAGTACCACAACCCATCGATTTTAACTATCGGGAAAAAGAAATTAATATCCGGGTAATATTGGAGGGGATTTTTTGGTTTCCGGCTACTCATACGAGCATCAACAACTTATTGAGCAGCGGCCGCGCTTTTCGATAGGCGTTTCCCAGCTGGTTGCGGACGGTTTGTTCGGCGGTACCGTTTTTATCAGCAATTTCACGGATACTCAATTCATCAAAATGATAGGATACAAAGACTTGTCTTTCCTTTTCAGGCAAATGTTGCAGGTCTTGCTGCAACTGGTTGATGATATCTTTATTGATGAGGGTGCTCAGGGTGAGTTCCGAGCGGAGCTCACTATGCAGGATAAATTTCTCCAGATGTTTCTCTTTTAATCCGTCGTTCCGGAACTTGCGAAGAATCTGCTTGCGGACGGCGCTGAAAAGGTAATAACGGATGTGGGTATGGATTTCCAGTTGCGCCCTTCTGTCCCATATATCAGTAAACAAGTCCTGGATGATGTCTTGCGCATCATCCTGACTCCCCAGTATTTTGGCTGCGTACGTGTAAAGGCCCTCCCAATAGGTATTGAAGAGTAGCTCAAACGCGGAAAAATCACTGACTTGTAAACGTGCTAACAGGTCAGTTGGTAATATTTCAGGCATAACATATAGAATAGCCTTAAAAGTATCTTGGAGTAAGATAAGAAAAAAGGGGAGAGTTAAAACATATCAATGTGTTAACATAGGGTTATCGGGTAAGGGAGATGTTATTCTACTTTAATCACCATCCTTTTTGTATGGATGCCGGCCACTATACCATAGCCATTCACCACATTCGTAAATACAGTCACCGGTTCCGCTGCAATACCGGCGCCATTGTCCTGCTGCGCAGCAACTGTTTCCAGGTAATTACAGGCGCTCTTCGTGAGTGTGCTGACTTCCACCATCAGGTAGCTGGTATTGATAATGGGGTCCTGTGTTTGTAGTACAAAGTTGACCTGCTTCCCGTTGAACCTTTCATCATGCATGATCAGGCTGGTTTTGTCAAAGCTGGTGATCACATCCACCAGGTTATTATTAAAGGAAGGGTCCAGCCGGAAGAAGCGCAAGGTATCCGGTTGCTGATCCGGGCCATAGGCAAAGATGCGCACACGGTAATAGTCGGCCGCACCCGGACGGTCTTTCAGGGTAAAACGCACCCGGTTGCTACCGCGCTGTGCAGTGGCTTCTCCCACCTCCGGTGCCGAAGGAAGGGTATCTCCCCCCATTACCGCCGGCATGCCGGCAACGGCTGCACGAATGGTATACTGCTTTCCCAGGACAGCTTTCTCTGCGGAAACAAAATAACGGCGTCCACCAATCTGCTGCTGCTGCACCGGCGCCATTACCACACCATCCTGTTCCAGGGTTACCGCCGCATCTTTTATCTCTGTAAAACCATTTTCATCATACACAATGGATGGCACACTACGTGTTACACGCACATATATAACACTATCGGGTTGTATCAGGCTATTGATCACAATTTTATCGCCCTCATAGGGCAATTTAAAATTAACCCGCTTTTCACAACTGCTGAAAACAGATACTAACAGTATAGCATATACGAAAATATGTTTCATCCTTTTTCTTTAAAACCTGATTGAATAAGTGACACTTGGCAGAATAGGCAGTACCGTTACCTTTGCCAGGTACCGTTGCTTTTCCACCTCATCTTTTTTCATATAATAAAAGAACGGATTCTGCTGGTTATATACATTGTAAACACTCAGGTTCCAGCTTTTACGCCAGTACTTTTTCTGCTTGCTGTAAGTGATACCCACATCCAGCCGGTGTATATTTTCTGTTCTGTAATTATAGCGGTAATCATATCTGTCCACCACCTCATGACTACCACTACCAGGGTCCCAGGGCGAAGCCCCGGTAGTACCCTCATAGCTGGAAACAGGCAACGTAAGCGGTGCGCCGGTAGTATAATGCCAGGAGCCGGACAACTCCCAGTGCTTGCCCAGTTGCTGCGTCAACACCAGCTCTATATCATGCCGGTGATCGTATTTATAAGGAAAGGTCTGGTTGTTGTTAATGCCCGGAAAACGGCGCGTACTCCAGGCCAGCGTATAACCGATCCAGCCGGTTGTTTTCCCTTTCTGTTTCCGGATCATTACTTCTCCGCCATAACTCCAGCCTTTTCCTACCACCACTTTTTCATCCCAGTTAACCAGGTCCTGATTCACAAAACCACGATCGCTGGTATACTCAATCATGTTAAACATGGATTTGAAATATCCTTCCATCGAAAATTCATAGCTGCCGTTGTTACTGGTTTTGGCTAACCCTGTAGCCAGCTGTCTGGAAAACATCGGCGCCACACGTTGCGTAGAGGGTACCCATATATCCATAGGTAAAGAAATGCCATTGTTGGATAAGAGATGAATATACTGTGTCATATGCGTATAAGCCCCTTTCAGCGCCCAGTTGCGCGGCAGCATATACCGGAAGCCCAGCCGGGGCTGTACCGATTGGTACAACCGGCCATTTACCAGGAATGCAGATGCATGCACGCCCAGGTTAACGTATAAGCCTGTACGAAGTTGCCAGTCATCTTCTGCGTACAGTATAAACTCCAGTCCCTGTGTTTTTAATGCACGGTACGTTGTATCCAGCGGCGGTATGCCACTGCTTTTATCTTCAAAATCAGTCATGCCGGGTTTAAAATAATGCCCCGTCACCGCTGTACCAAAACGAATGGAATGACGCGGGTCCGGCCGGTAATCAAAATCTATTTTTGCACTGGCATTTTTCATCCGCGAAGAATAGGTGCCATACTGATCAGAGCTTTCACGGGAAGCCGGCAGCGAATATTTAAACCCATATTCCGTGAGGAAAGCATACTCCGAATAATTCAAGGATGCATTGGAAAAAAGCTGTGGCCCGTAAATATGATTCCAGCGCAAAGCCCCGATGGTATTGCCCCAGCCCAACCGGAACCGGACGCTCTCTGTACGGATCTTTGTAGGGTCTGCCGGTACATCGGTGTTGTCCGGTACCTGTTTAACCAGCAGGTTATCTTCTCCCTTATATAAACTCAGATAGATGCGGTCCTTCGGAGAAAAAATATGATTGATCTTGGCATGTACATCATAAAAAAAAGCATTGAAAGCGCCATCGCGACCAAAATCATTTTCTGATCTCAGGATGTTATAAATCAGGTCGGGATAAGAGCGGCGGCCGGAAATAATAAACGACGTTTTATCTTTTACAATAGGTCCTTCCAGGTTGAACCGGGCGGAGATCATACCAACACCCACATCGCCGTGATAATTTTTCATATCGCCATCTTTCATTGTAATATCCACCACAGAAGACAAGCGTCCCCCGAAACGCGCCGGGAAAGCGCCTTTATACAGCTCTGTAGATTTTACTACATCTGCATTCAGCAAGGAATAGACGCCGAAAAAATGTGAGAAATTAAATACCGGCGTACCATCCAGCAGGATCAGGTTCTGATCGGGACTACCACCACGCACATGGAGACCACCGGCGCCGTCCATACCACCACCTACGCCCGGTATGGAATGCAGCGTGCGCATAAGATCCGCCTCGCCCAGCAACTTCGGCATGGATTGCACCACTGATTGCGGGATACTCATCTTGCTCATCTGTGTCTGATCCTGTAATTTATTCCTATCAATAGCCGTCACCACGACCTCCTTCAAACTGGCCACCGGCAATAACGCCACTGTCAACAACTGATCACCGCGATGGGTAACCGGTTGCAGGTAAGTATCATAACCGATATAAGAAACGGCCAGGCTATTGGTATCTTTTATGGTGGTGATGCTGAAATATCCAAACTGGTTGGTAGTGGTACCCTGTTTCAATGCCGGCGACCAGATAGTGGCTCCCGGCAATTTTTCCCCGCTGAAGGCATCCTGTACATAACCGCTGATAGTGCGGGTAGTACGGATGGCCGGCTGTAATACCAGCTGGTCGCCTACACGGGTATAACGGATCTCATCGGGCACAAACAGCTCCTCCAGCACGCTCTTCAGGCGCTGGTGATATACGGTGACAGTAACTTTGCGGGATAAGTTGACAAGTTCCCTGCTATATGAAAAATGGATGCCATATTCTTTCTCCAGTAATTCACACACTACCTGTAAAGGCTGGTCCTTTACCACTACGGTTACTCTTGTTTGCCAGTCCCACCCTAAAACGCTTAACGGTATGCACATCAGTAACATACCTGTTAGCAGTTTCCTGGCTAATAACATAATACAGATATTATCGGGCTAAATTCCTACTTCAATTTATATTGTCTTTCTCCTGTTTTCTCCCAGTCCGCATTCAGCGTCAGGGCCAGGGCGCTGATGACATCGTCAATTTTCTCACCGTTGAAATGGGTGCTGACAGTCAGTTTGAGCAGAGACGTATCGTCTACTTCCACTTTCACATCATATACTTCGGTGATCGTATGCAGTACTTCTTCCAGGGGCGTATCACGGAATGTCATCGATCTTTTTGCGATATCAGTTACGTGAGCGGCTATACGAAAAGCCGGGCGGCTGTCATCTTTTTGCAACAACATCCCTTCCGTGAGTACTACACTATCTGCTTTATCATGATCTATCACCATTACTTTACCACTACTTACATGCACGGTCAGCATGGAATTACCCGGTTCATAGCGTACCAGGAAACGGGTACCCAGCACTTTCACTTCGGTATGCCCCAGCAACACTACAAAGGGTTGGGCGGCATTACCTGCCACATCAAATGTAGCAGCGCCGCGGAGACTCACTTTCCGGTTACTGCTATTATAACCCCTGGCTACTTCCAGCCTGGAAGCAGCTAATAATTGCACACTGCTGCCATCCTGCAAATGTGCCGTTTGAGGGCCTGCATATGTTTGCGCCGCAGGTGTGTTTACAAGAAACCACCAGCCTGCGCCCAGTATTATTAAAAAAGCTGCGGCTATTTTCAGCCAGGTGTAGCGCGATTTTACAACACGCAGTGGTTGCTTTCCAACCACTGTCTTTTCTCCTGGCTGCTGCGGGATGTCCATTTTTCCGTACAACTGTTGCCAGGAATGGGCCGTATCCGTTTCCATACCGGTGGGTTGCGCTGCGGTAGCTGTTGCCAGCACTTTACGCAAGGCCCCCAACAAGGCCTGATTGTCCGCATCACCTGCCAGCCACGTTTCTACCCAGGCACGCTCCGCGGTATCTGCTTCATCCAGCAGGTACTTGCAAAGCAAGGTATACAGTGCCTCATCAGGAAATGTAGGTGTCATGCGCAGTTGTATGTTTTAGTCACCGCCATCAGGCGGATTCAATAAATAGACGCATGGGAAATGGTGTATCCCCTATGCATCCTGTTTTTTCTATAAAAAAAATCCGGTAAGTAAAGGAAGATACTCTTTCAATTCCTGGTGTAGGATCCGGAGTGCTTTACCCATTTGATTTTCCACTGTTTTTACGGAAATGTTCATGGTGGCGGCAATTTCTGTATACTTCAGATTTTGCTGACGGCTCAGCACAAATACCTCGCGGCAACGCGCCGGCAACCGTTCCAGCGCCTGCCGGTACAACCCTTCCAGCTCCCTCACCTGGTCAGAAGCCTGGGTGGCCGTTTCACGGGTAGTGCCATAATCTGTTTCCCTGTCTGATCTTACACTATCCTTGCGCCATTGGCTGATAGCCGTATTACGGATGGCGGAAAACAGGTACGCTTTTACAGAACCGGTGATCGTAATCGTATCCCGTTTTTCCCATAACCGCAGGAATACCTGCTGCACAATCTCCTCAGCTTCATGGGAATCTCCCGTGTAGTGAGTGGCAAAGGCAATGCATTGAGCATGGTTTTCCCGGAACAATAATTCAAATGTTTGGAGTTCCAACATGATGAGCGCCAAAGATAACTATGATTTATGTGATTCCGCAAATCAGGAGAATCACAAAAATCACATAAATCATAGTTATCTTTAACCCCGCAATGTACAACCTGATCAAAAATATACTGTTCCGGTTTCCGCCGGAGAACATTCACCACAGCGTAATGCGTGGGATGAAAACCATTTATGCGCTACCGTTAGGCAAAAGCTTACTGAAAGCCTTTTGCGGCGTAAAAACAAAAGGACTGGAACGTGAACTCTTTGGCCTTCATTTCCCCAATCCGGTAGGATTGGCCGCCGGCTTTGATAAGGATGCCCGGTATATCGACGAGCTGTCATGCCTCGGTTTTGGATTTGTGGAGATAGGTACCGTTACCCCCTTGCCGCAGTCCGGCAACGATCAGCCCCGGCTGTTCCGTCTGCCGGCAGACAAAGCCCTGATCAACCGGATGGGATTTAATAATGAAGGTGCGGTGGCAGCAGCTAAACGTTTGCAACACAAAAAAACAAATATTATCGTAGGAGGTAATATCGGGAAAAATAAAAACACCTCTAACGAGGAAGCTGTCAGCGATTATGAGAAATGTTTTCATGCGCTGTATGATGTAGCAGATTATTTTGTGGTGAACGTAAGTTCTCCCAATACACCCAACCTGCGCGCCTTACAGGAGAAAGAACCGCTAAAGCAGCTCCTGTATCACCTGCAATTGCTGAATGCGCAAAAGCTGAAGCCCAAGCCCATCTTACTTAAAATAGCGCCTGACCTGACCATTGAACAACTGGATGACATCATCGAAATTGTGCAGGAAACCAAGCTGGCGGGCATCGTAGCAACCAACACCACTATTGGCCGGGAAGATTTAAAAACTTCCGCTACCACTGTAGAAAATATAGGCGCCGGTGGACTGAGCGGGCTACCGGTAAAAGAGAAATCAACAGCGGTGATCCGTTACATCCACACCCAAAGTAAAGGCAGCATTCCCATCATTGCAGCAGGCGGCATTTTTACGGCAGCCGATGCACAGGAAAAACTGGATGCAGGCGCTTCCCTGGTGCAGGTATATACCGGCTTCATCTACGAAGGTCCAACAATCGTGAAAAAGATCTGTGCCGGTTTGCGTAAATAATATCGCACCATCTGAATTTTAACCTATATGGAACAATTTCTTACCGCAGAGTCACTCATCAGTCTCTTCACCCTGATACTGATGGAAGTTGTACTGGGCATTGACAATGTCATCTTCGTTTCGATTGTCATGAACAGGCTGCCCCCCGAAAAGCGACCAGCCGCACGCCGCATCTGGATGTTCACGGGCATAGCCGTACGTATCATCCTGTTGTTATGCATCGGGTACATCGTAAAGGCAGTAGATCCTATCTTTCACATTGGCAGCCACGGTTTCAGCCTCCGCGATCTTATCATGCTGGGCGGCGGACTTTTCCTGCTCGTTAAAACCACGCTCGAAATCCATCATAAGTTGGAAGGCGATGAGGAAGGAATCAATATCAAAAACGGTAACAAGCCGGCGGTTTCTTTACTGAATGTAGTAGGACAAATCATTCTGATTGATACCATCTTCTCATTCGATAGTATCATCACCGCAGTAGGGTTAGCCAAACAGGTACCCGTTATGATCATTGCAGTAGTTATTGCCATGATCGTCATGTTCCTGTTTGCGCCCAGGATCAGTGACTTTATCCATAAACATCCAACACTCAAAATGCTGGCCCTCTCCTTCCTGGTAATGGTAGGCGCCATCCTGATTGTAGAAGGCTGGAATGCGGAAAAAGCACATGATCTCCACTTGAAAAACTATGTGTATTTCGCAATGGCATTTTCATTCGGTGTGGAAATGTTGAATATGAGAGTGCGGAAAGGCAGTAAACCCATTGAATTAAAAGAACCCACGTTGACGAAAGTGGAGTAACCCGTTCAGGGATTTTTTGATTTTTTGATTTACGAATTTTGGAATTTAAAATGCAGCGAAGATGAGTTTTTGTTATCAGATCATCTTCGCTGCATTTTAAATTCCAAAATTCGTAAATCAAAAAATTCGTAAATTTTATTGGTTGGTATTCATGATCGTCACCGCCACCATGCCGGCTGTTTCTGTGCGCAGGCGTGTTTTCCCCAATGACACAGGCAGGAAGCCCTGATCCAGTGCCAGTTTTATTTCTTCCGGTGTAAAATCACCTTCGGGGCCAATGAGTATAATGGTATCCTTACCAGCCTGCAGCTGATGCTGCAATTCTTTTTTCTCTTCAGGAATACAGTGAGCAATCAGTTGCTGCGGATCTTTATTGCTTTTCACCACTTTATCAAAAGCCTGCGGCGCCTGCAGATCGGGCAGATAAAACTGCCGCGATTGCAACATGGCAGACACTAATATATTTTGCAGCCGCTCTGCTTTTATTTTCTCTTTCTCTGTTCGCTGGCTCACCAGCGGAATAATAGTTTGAATCCCTATTTCGGTCGCTTTTTCCAGGAACCATTCTATGCGTGAAGCACTTTTTGTAAAGGAGATGGCTATACGAAGTGCCGGTACAGGCGGAGGCACCGTTTCACATTGGGTGATTTTCACCCCGCAACGCTTCCGGTTATCATCTGTAATAACAGCCGTAAACTTATGCCCACGACCATCTGCCAGCAACACACCATCCCCCTTTTCATGGCGGAGTACCTGGATACAATACTTGGAAGTATCCTCATTCATGGTGTATTCAGCAGCATCCGGCTGTATATCAGGCGCGTAAAAAACAGGCAATTCCATGTGCGCAAAGGTAAACCAGGTTAACAGGATTTAAAAAGGATTCTGTAAATCCTGATCCAGTTTTTTTGTTTTGGTATGGAACCGTACAAAGAGTAATGCCGAAGCGACCAGCAACCCTAACAGCAGCGCCCACCATACCCCTTCTACGCCGAAGCCCAGGGTTATGCCCAGGTAATACCCCAGCGGCAAGCCAATCACCCAGTAAGCCACCATCGTGATCAGCGTAGGGACACGCACATCACCCAAACCCCGGAGGATTCCCAACCCTACTACCTGTGTACCGTCAAATAACTGGAAGAAGGCTGCAATCACAAGCAACCCGGAAGCAATATGTACTACCTGCGGATCATTGATATACATCGTTGGCAACAACTGGTTACCAAAGGTAAACAGCAGCGCAGCGCCTCCCATCAGCACCAGCACCATGTGGTAGCTGGCAATCGCCGACAAACGCAACGATTGAAAATCTTTCTTCCCGAAATTATTACCACTCCTGATACCTGCCGCTGCAGAGATCCCGCTGGCCATCATATAGGTCATAGCAGCCAGGCTAAGTGCTATCTGGTGCGCAGCCAGTTCGGCAGCGCCCATCCAGCCTACCATGATGGCAGCGCCACTGAATGCACTCACTTCAAAAATGTATTGCAGGGCTACCGGTGTGCCAATGCCGAGGATCTTTTTTATTGTCGCCGCCTTCAGCCGGGAGAGACTGAAAACACGCAGGTAAGGTTTGAAACGGGGTGCACGCAATACATAAAAAGCCATCGTAATACCCATGATCAGCCTGTCGATAAAAGTAGCGATACCCACACCCACCACACCCATACGCGGAAAACCAAAAAAGCCATACACCAGCGTGATACCAATGACAATGTTGATCACATTACCTATGATACTGATGTTCATCGCCTGCCGTGTAAAGCCCAGCCCTTCGGCAAACTGCTTAAAAGATAAGAACAACATCAGCGGAATAAAAGAGAAGCCCAGGTAGCGTAAAAACGGCCTCGCCTGTTCCGCTACATCCGGCTCCTGTTTCAACAGATTAAGGTGTGTACTTCCTATATAAATAACTGCGGATAACAATATCCCAACAATCATATTAATAACGAGACTATGACTAAGCAGCCGGCCGATAGCATTTTTGTTGCCACGACCATTTTCCTGTGCGATCAACGGAGTAAGACCATAAGAAAACCCGATACCTGTTACCATAAAGATGGTAAACAAACTGTTGCCCAGCGATACAGCCGCCAGCGGTACCTTACCGGTATGACCAATAATAAGACTATCTGACAATCCAACCAGGGTATGCCCCAGTTGTGAAATGACTACGGGGTAGGCTAAACTGAAATTATCCTTGTAAAAATCTTTGTATTTAAAATAAAGCTGTCTCATTAGACCAGGATTAGACCAGGATTTACAAGATTGTAAGGATTGTAAGGATGGATGTTTTGTTTTTATAACGGATGTAATATCTATCCTTATCATCCTGCAAATCCTAATATAAAAAGCCGGCGATCATTTGATGCCGGCTCTTATGCAATTATTAATTATTTATTTGCTAAAATGGTGCATCTTCAAAGCCTTCATCGAAGTTCATATCATTCATCTTGGACCCTTTCTGTATATACAGTTTCGCCTCATCATTACCGCCGCCGCTATGCTGCTGACGGATACCTGCGAAGGGACTGCCACCACCGGGGTTTTCAAGGCTGCCATCATCTTCAAAGCGTTGGAATTCCAATACAGCCCTGAGTTTGATAGTGTCCAGCTGACCGTTACGGTGCTTGGCTATACGAACGTGGGTTTCTCCTTTGTTGGATTCACCCATTTCATTGGTATTGATTTCGTAGTATTCAGGACGATAAAGGAACATTACCATGTCCGCATCCTGCTCAATCGCGCCGGATTCACGGAGATCACTCAACTGCGGCATCTTGTTACCGTCTTTACGTTTTTCCACATCACGGCTCAACTGCGACAGGGCGATAACCGGTACCTGCAATTCCTTTGCGAGCCCTTTCAGATCGCGGGAGATCTTACTGATCTCCTGTTCACGGTTAGTACCGCGTCCATCGCTGCTACCACTCATCAGCTGCAGGTAGTCAATGATGATCACGCCTACGCCGTGGTTGTGTACGAGCCTGCGGCATTTGGCGCGTAGTTCAAAGATGTTGAGCGCCGGTGTATCATCAATGAAGATAGGAGCTTTGGCCAGGCGTTCAATACCATGGGTCATCAGCTTCTTCATTTCATACTCTTCCAGTTTACCACGCGAAATCTTTTCCAGTTTTATCTCCGATTCGGCCGAGAGGATACGTTGTACAATCTGACCGGAGGACATTTCCAAAGAGAAGATTGCCGCGCCTTTCGGGAAGCGGGGATGCAGCGCCGCATTACGCGCCAGGTTCAGGGCAAAAGCGGTCTTACCCACAGACGGACGTGCCGCAATGATGATCAGATCCGTTGATTGCCAGCCATAGGTAACCGCATCCAGCGACGGGAAGCCCGAAGGCACCCCTGTAATATCATCTCCTTTATTACGCAGATCTTCGATCCGCTTCATGGTATTTACCAGGACGCGGTCAATAGAATCATAGTTTTTCCGTAAGTGATTATTCGTGATCTCAAACAGTTTTGACTCTGCGCTGTCGAGCAGGTCAAATACATCGGCGGTATCTTCATACGACTCCGTCAGGATTTCACCGGAAATCCTGATCAGTTCACGCTGAATGAATTTTTGCAGGATGATACGCGCGTGTGCTTCTATATTTGCAGAAGACACAACCGCATTGGTAAGTTTCATGACCGTAAACGGACCACCTATTGCTTCCAGGGAACCCATTGATTTGAGTTCTTCTGTAACGGTGAGAATGTCTACCGGCATTGATTTGGCCGCCAGTCTTGTCATGGCGGAAAATATCAGCTGGTGTGCTTCTACATAAAAACATTCGCCTTTCAATATTTCAATTACAATATCAAAAGCACCTTTCTCCAGCATTACGGCTCCCAAAACAGCTTCTTCCAATTCTTTAGCCTGTGGTGGTATCTTGCCATACACCAAGGATGACACTTCAATGGACGGTTTTCTACGCACATTGCGGTCTTTCTTAAGATTGAGATCCATTTATGGTTAGTGTATTAAAAAATGTTAATAAAAGGTTACTGTCAATGGCCTTTCCAGATATTTTTACAATTATTTGCATGCATTTATTTCCGCATTCTACAACGATTCCTGCTTTAAGAAATTGTAAACTTTTTCGAGCCGTACAAACTAAGGTAAAGGCATTTTTTTAATTAACGCCTTTTATTTGACCATTAAATTTATTAAGCTTCACGCACAGATTATCCACCAGCAAAATGTCAGTTATCCACTGACGCTACTATGGTTATCCACCGAAACAAGAAAAAATTCCTATGCAAAGGTCAGATTATTCACACACATTGTGCAAAAAAAAATTTAAGGCCGTAAAAGCATCCAGTCAGGAAGTAAAAAATCACCTGCTCTTCATCAAAAACC
This sequence comes from Chitinophaga sp. MM2321, assembly GCF_964033635.1. Lineage (NCBI taxonomy): Bacteria > Pseudomonadati > Bacteroidota > Chitinophagia > Chitinophagales > Chitinophagaceae > Chitinophaga > Chitinophaga sp. MM2321. The sequence continues at coordinate 145,116 of NZ_OZ035533.1, read as the reverse complement.
TTCAAACATTGCTCAATTACGTATAGCCGCTCCTGTAAGTCCCTGTTAATCATAGCAAAAAACGCACTCCGATACTATTGATCCGGAGAACCGCACATCGGTAAACCGGCGTTTAAATCCCGGCAAAAAAATGCGTTAACCCGTAATGGTCACCGTATAAAACGAGGCGACGGTTTCCGGGATCATCCCACGATGGTTTCCGCGGAGAGAAACCGGGATGATCCAACGAGGATATCCACAATAATCTCCGTAGAGATATCCACGGAGATAAACCGGTGATAATTCCGCATGAAGACCTCCACGGAGATTAACCGGATTTACCGCCATAACCGGGGTTAAAACCCCGGCTTACCGATGTGCGGTCCTCCGGACCATCTTAGCGAAAAGCCATTCTGCTCCTGGTATCCTGATCCGGAAATACTACTTATAAATGCAGATAAACATTTATTTATCAGATATTAATCGTTGTACCGTTGCCTTCTTTGCGGCTTTGCGTGAAACTTTCTTAACTTTACGCTTCTTTATAAATTGAGCTGACAAATGACGATTTCATACAACTGGCTTTGTGATTATTTACCAGTAAAGCCTACACCGGAGGAACTATCCACTATTTTAACACGTATAGGCCTGGAAGTGGAAAGCCTCGAAAAATTTGAAGCGGTGAAGGGTAGTCTGGCAGGATTGGTGATAGGTGAAGTACTGACCGCAGAACAACACCCCAACGCAGATAAGCTGAGGCTCACAACAGTTAATACCGGCAACGGAGCGCCCCTCCATATTGTATGTGGCGCGCCCAATGTGGCCGTTGGACAAAAAGTAGTGGTAGCCCCTATCGGCGTCACTATCTATCCCATTGGCGGCGAGCCGCTGACCATGAAAAAAGCAAAGATCCGTGGGGAAGAAAGCCAGGGCATGATTTGCGCTGAAGATGAAATCGGGCTGGGCAATAGTCACGACGGCATTATGGTGCTGGACGCGGCTTTACAACCAGGTACCCCTGCCAGCGAAGTATTCCGGCCTGCCCAGGACCATATCTTCGAAATTGGTCTTACCCCCAATCGCATGGACGCTATGAGTCATGTCGGCGTGGCGAAAGATGTTTGCGCTTTCCTTAATAATATAGAACATACCCATAAATACCAGGTAATACTGCCGGAAATAAAGGCGCTGCCCGTTGCAGCTACTCCTTTAGCCATCAGCGTTACTATCGAAAATACAGATGCCTGCCCGCGGTACAGCGGAATCAGCATCACCGGTGTACAGGTAGCCCCTTCGCCGGAATGGCTAAAAACACATCTTGAAGCCATCGGTGTTCGTCCTATTAATAACATCGTGGATATTACCAACTTCATCCTGCACGAAACAGGTCAGCCCCTGCATGCTTTTGATGCAGCGGCGGTAAAAGGGAATGCAGTAGTAGTAAAAAATCTCCCGCAGGGTACTCCTTTTATAACACTGGATGAGAAAGAAAGAAAGCTGGACGAAACAGACCTCATGATCTGCAACGGCGCCGGCGAAGGCATGTGTATTGCCGGTGTATTTGGCGGCATCCATTCCGGTGTAACCGATACCACACAAAATATTTTCCTGGAAAGCGCCTTTTTCAGCGCCGGTGGTATCCGTACCACTTCTTTCCGTCATGGACTGCGTACAGACGCCGCTTCCCGCTTTGAAAAAGGAGTGGATATTTCCAATGTTGTATTTGCACTGCAACGCGCTGCCTCCCTCATCTGTGAGCTGGCCGGCGGTAAAGCAGCTTCGGAGATCATTGATATTTATCCCGTAGTAAAACACAAAACGGAGGTCACCACTACGTATGCCTATATACGTAAACTCAGTGGCAGTAACTATCCTGCTGAAAAAATCAAAAATATTCTGCGCAGCCTCGGCTTCAATATCCTCTCTGAAACAGCGGAAGGACTCCGTGTATCCGTGCCGTATAGCAAGCCGGATATCAGTCTGCCTGCCGATCTCGTAGAGGAAGTGATGCGTATAGATGGCCTGGACAATATAGAAATCCCGTCCCGGGTAACGATCTCTCCCGCTATTTCCGCTCAGCCGGACGGAGAAAAAGTAAAGGAGAAAATCAGCGATTACCTGGCAGGCAACGGTTTTAATGAGATCTTCACCAACTCCATTACCAACAGCAAATACTTTACGCCCGAAGTACTGGAGCATACCGTGAAAATGATGAACAGTCTCACCGTGGAACTGGATATTATGCGTCCTTCCATGCTGGAAACCGGTTTGGAGAGTATTTCCTATAACCTGAACCGTAAAAATGAAGACCTGTTCTTCTTTGAATTTGGTAAAACATACCGGGTAAAAGAGAAAGGCTACGGTGAAACCAATCACTTGGTACTGTATCTCACCGGTAAAAAAACAGCTGAAACCTGGATGCACAAAGCCAGCCCGGTAGATTTCTATTTCCTGAAAGGTTTTGTCAGCAATATCCTGCGCCAGCTGGGCTATAGCAACCTGCAATGGGTGGAAAGTACCGATCCGGGGCTGCAACCAGCCTGGGAAATCAAGGTAAAAAACCAGGTAGTGGTCACCCTTGGCGGCGTAACTACACAGAAACTGAAACAGTTCGATATCCGGCAGCCGGTATGGTATGCCACTTTTAATTGGGATAAAATACTGGGACTCTTGCAAAAAAGTGATAACTTTTACAAGGAAATATCCCGCTTCCCTGCCGTTCGCCGCGATCTGGCACTGGTACTTGACAAGGAGGTTAAATTTGCTGCTGTGGAAGCAGCTGCACGGACCGTAAAGTCGCAGCTGTTGCAGGAAATAAATCTTTTCGATGTGTTTGAGAGCGAGAAACTGGGGGCGAACAAAAAATCCTATGCAGTGAGCTTTACCTTTCTGGATACACAGAAAACACTTACTGACAAGGAGATTGACGGGGTAATGGACAAATTGGTTAAAACATTTGAAACGCAGTTACAAGCGGAAATAAGAAGATAAAGAAAGATGGTTTTAGAGCAGTACATTCAACGCGTGGAAGAAAGATTGCAGTTGCTGGTGAAAAAGCTCCAGTTGCTGCAAACGGAGAATGTATCGCTGAAGGAGGAAGTTAAAATACAACAGCAGGAGCTGCAAAAGCAGCAACTGGCAATACAGGGACTGGAGGATAGGCTGCAATTGAGAAAAATTGCAGACACCGCCCAGGGTACCACTTTAGCAGAAGAAGATGTAGCCTTTAAAAGGGAAATCCGCGGTAAAATCAATGATTATATCAAAGAAATTGACCGCTGCATTGCCTTATTAAATGGCTGATATTAAAATAATTACAAATGACAGATCACAGTATTTTTTGTGCTGTACTGTCTTTCGCAATTTCTAAAAGATCATGGATCAACTCATTCCTATCAATATTATCGTTGCAGACCGCTCTTACCGGATCAAGATAAAACCGGAAGAAGAAGAAGAGCTACGCCGTATTATGAAAGAAGTGAATGAGAAGATCATTGATTTTAAGACTTCTTATGCTGGTAAAGACCTGCAAGACTATATTGCCATGGCCCTCATCATGTATGCAACTCACCCCGTTACCAGCGGAGGTAAAGCACAAGCTATTACGGCGCCCTTCCTCCAGGAGAAACTGGAAAAGCTGGAAGAAATCATCAACCAGGCATTGGGTTAATCACGTTACCCCTTGCTAAACAATGACTTAGCTAATTGGCTATTTATCATGTATTAAACACGCTTTACTGCTATTTTTTTGTATTTTCGCGGGTCAGTTCTCGCCCCTGTTGCGTTTTAGCAGCAAAAGGGGTAGGAGGATGCAACATAAATCAAGTATAAATAATTCATATGGATGTTACACTTTATACGACAATAGCTGCTGTAGTGGCATTGATCTTAGGGATAGTGCTAGGTAAGGTGATATTTGCCAAAAATACACAGCAAAAAATCGAAGACGCTGAGCAACAGGCTAAAAAGATCATAGCCGATGGCCAGATCAGCGCCGAAAACCTGAAAAAAGACAGGTTACTTGAAGCCAAAGAGAAATTCCTGCAATTAAAAAGCGAGCACGAGAAAGAAGTATTGCAGCGTACACAGAAACTGGTTGAATCAGAAAACCGGATCAAACAGAAGGAACAGGGACTCAATCAGAAAAACGATCAGCTTCAGAAGCAATTAAATGAAAATGATGCGATCAAGGAAACGCTGAACCGACAAATGGAACTGGTAACCATTAAGCGTACCGAACTCGAAAAACACCAGGAAGAGCATATCCGCCGCCTCGAAAAAGTAGCTGGTCTGACAGCAGAAGAAGCCAAACACCAACTGGTAGAAAGCCTGAAAGAAGAAGCCCGCTCACAGGCACTCTCGCACATCCAGGAAATCATCGAAGACGCCAAGTTAAAGGCCAACAAGGAAGCGAAAAAAATCATCATACAATCTATTCAGCGTACCGCTGCCGAGCAAACCATCGAGAACACCATCACCGTATTTACGCTGGAAAGCGATGAAATAAAAGGTCAGATCATTGGTAGGGAAGGACGTAATATCCGTGCCATCGAAGCCGCTACCGGTGTAGATCTGATCGTAGATGACACCCCTGAAGCCATCGTATTATCTTCCTTCGACCCGTTGCGCCGCGAAATTGCCCGTTTGTCACTCCAACGCCTGGTACAGGATGGACGTATCCACCCTGCACGTATTGAGGAAGTGGTAGAAAAAACCAAGAAACAACTGGAAGAACAGGTAATGGACATCGGTGAAAGAACCGTGATCGAACTTGGAATCCATGGCCTCCATAAAGAACTGGTACGTTTGGTAGGTAAGATGCGTTTCCGCTCCTCCTACGGACAAAACCTGCTCATGCACTCCAAAGAAACCGCTAACCTTTGCGCGGTAATGGCTGCTGAGCTGGGACTGAATCCCAAACTGGCCAAACGCGCAGGCTTACTGCATGATATTGGTAAAGTCCCGGATGAAGAAACTGAACTGAGCCACGCCCTCCTCGGTGCTAAACTGGCTGAGAAATATGGTGAGCATGCCGCAGTTGTAAATGCTATCGGCGCCCACCACGATGAAATGGAAATGCAGTATGTTATTTCCCCCATCGTTCAGGCCTGTGATGCCATCAGCGGCGCCCGTCCAGGTGCCCGCCGTGAAATCATGCAAAGCTACCTGCAACGTATCAAGGATCTGGAAAACCTCGCCCTCGCCCACGACGGTGTGGAAAAAGCGTACGCTATCCAGGCTGGCAGGGAATTACGTATCATCGTAGAAAGCGATAAAGTATCAGATAATGATGCCGACCGCCTGTCTTTCGAGATTGCCAACAAGATCCAGACTGAAATGCAATACCCCGGACAGATCAAAGTAACGGTGATCCGTGAAAAGAGAGCCGTAAATATTGCCCGGTAATTTTCGATTTTGTTATTCCGTTATTTAAAAATTTAGAAATTGTAGCTTATATTGGAAGTCCTCCGGTGATACCGGGGGACTTTTTTATTTTTCCGGTACAGCTCTTCATATCAGATCTTTTAAATAAAAAATCTAAAATCTGTAAATAAACAAGGAACATGAATAAATCCATTTTAAAAATCGCCCTTTGCGCAGCCCTTATGTTGGGCGCCAGTGGTGCTTATGCACAAAAAGCCAAATCATTGTTTAACGGAAAGAATCTCGACGGCTGGAAAATATACGGTACAGAGAAATGGTACGTGGATAAAGGTGAATTGATTTGCGAAAGCGGTCCAGATAAGGAATACGGCTATCTCGGCACCGACAAGGAATTCAAAAATTTTGAGCTTACCGTACAGTTCAAACAGGAAGCCAACGGCAACAGCGGTGTATTCTTCCACTCTTCACTGGATGGTACCAAGATCGCAGGCTGGCAGGCAGAAGTAGCGCCTCCGGGCATGCACACCGGCGGTATCTACGAGTCTTATGGCCGCGGATGGCTGATACAGCCTGACAAGGAAAAAGAACAATACCTGAAAATGGGCGAATGGAATACCATGAAAGTGCGTGTATCCGGCGACGTTGTTACCACCTGGCTGAATGGTCATGAAATGATCACCCTGAAAGATGATAAAATAGGCGCTGCCAGCGGACAGATAGCCTTGCAGATTCACTCTGGCGGTGGTATCAAAGTAAGATGGAAGAACATTAAGATCGTAGAGTTAAAATCATAAAGATCTATACAGATAAAGTAATACTTATTACAGGCGCCAGCTCCGGGATAGGCCGGGAGCTGGCGCTTTTGCTGGCAAAAGAAAAAGCGCGGCTGATCCTCGCTGCCCGCAACCGGGAAACGCTGGAAGCCGTACGCAGCGCCTGTCTTGCACATACACCTCATTGCGAAGTGCTGGTGATGGATGTTACCAATGAAACCCAGGTAAATGAAGGCGCCCAACAAGCCATCCGTTTTTTTGGTAAAATAGATGTGCTGGTAAATAATGCCGGTGTTACACAACGGTCCAAACTTATAGATACGCCGGTAAGTGCTGTAAGGCAACTGATGGAAGTCAATTTCTTTGGTCCGGTGATGCTCACCAAAGCATTGCTGCCGCATTTCCGGGAGCAGCAGTCGGGCCAGATCATTGTGATCAGCAGCATGGCCGGTTTAATGGGCTATCCCTGGCGCTCCGGTTACAATGCCGCCAAACATGCACTGCAAGGATACTTTGAGACACTGCAAACAGAACAACCTATCCCCCGCTTATATACCACGCTGATTTGTCCGGGCCGTATTCACACGCCCATCACCTATGCCGCCATCACTGCCAGCGGCGAGCCATACGGTAAAATGGACCCCGGCCAGGCAAAAGGTATTCCCGTAGCCGTATGCGCCCAACGCATCCTAAAGGCCATGCATACACGTAAAAAACTGGTACTGATTGCGAGGGAAGAAAGGATACTTCTCTGGTTTAAAAGATTTTTTCCGGTCCTGTTTTACCTGATTGCACGCAAAGGGAATTAATTTGCAGCAAATTCAACGATGTATGAACCTGTTACTGCAACAAATAACTGCGGCTACTGATTACCTGCAATCCCTTTCTTTCGGGCAACCGCGTGTAGGCGTAGTGCTGGGCACCGGTTTAGGTGAGCTGGTAAATCATATCAGAATAGCCCATAGTATTCCTTATCAGCAAATACCACATTTCCCTGAATCTACAGTAGAGTCACATAAAGGGCATCTTATTTTCGGATATATCGGGGATACCCCCATAGTGGCCATGCAGGGACGCTTTCATTATTATGAAGGGTATACCATGCAACAAATTACATTTCCGGTGCGGGTGATGAAGGCATTAGGCGTTCAACAACTGCTGCTCAGTAATGCTGCCGGCGGAATGAATCCTGCTTATAAAAAAGGGGATCTTATTTTATTGAACGACCATATTAATATGCAACCGGAAAACCCGCTGCGCGGCCTTAATTCGCCCGCATTCGGGCCCCGTTTCCCTGATATGAGCTGTCCCTATGATCCGCAGCTGGGCACAAAACTACAGGCCGTAGCTGCCGCCCAGGGTGGCGCATTGCAATCCGGTGTATACGTATCCGTTATGGGGCCCAACCTGGAAACCAGGGCAGAATACCGTTTCCTCCGTATGATCGGCGCCGACCTCGTAGGCATGAGTACCGTGCCGGAAGTGATTGTGGCTAACCAGCTGCAACTACCGTGTGCAGCGGTTTCTGTTGTTACAGATGAATGCGATCCCGATAACCTGCACCCCGTTTCTATCGAAGAAATTATTGCCGTAGCCGGAATGGCAGATAAAAAACTGAGCAGTATTTTTGCCGGCGTCATCGCAGGATTATAAAAAACGAGGGGCCGGCAAGATGCCGGCCCCTCGTTTTTTATAACTTTTATTATTGCTTGTTATCATCTTCTTCTTTATCCTCATCTTCTTTATCTTCTTCATCCTCATCATCATCTTCCTCGTCATCTTCCTCGTCATCATCATCATCATCGTTATCACCGTCATCATCGTCTTCCTCCTCCTCCGTTTCTTCGTCTGTAATTTCTTCATCCGTTGCCGGTTCGTCTGTACCGGTGGCGGGAGATTCCTCTTCATTTGCAGCGGCCAGGAATTCATCGAACGGGATGATTTCATCATCGGGTTCCGCGTTTTCATCCTCTGCAGCGGTAGCTCCTTCTTCGTCTTCCATCAGGCCGTAATCGGATCTTTCAATGGTATCCAGTTCGTGATCGGGGTCCAGTAGCTCGCCTTCTTCGGATACCATCATGGCATGTAAGGTATCGGCATCGGGGGTATGTGTATTGTTTTCACCGCGACCAATGGTAGCGGTTTCATCGTTGATAAGGGTAGGCTGCACCATTTCCTCGTCGAAAAGCTCTTTGAGTTTTGGCAGATCTGCCGGGGAGTTGATACCAAAATAATCCATAAACCCGCGGGAAACAGTGTACAGCAAAGGCTTTCCGGGTAGTTCCTCACTACGGCCGGAAATAATGATCAGTTCCTTTTCCAGTAATTTCTGAATAGAATAATCGGTACTCACACCACGGATATATTCAATTTCCCCCTTGGAAATAGGTTGCCGGTAAGCGATGATCGCCAGTGTTTCCAGTGCTGCGGTAGATAACCTTTTCAGGAATTTATCGCCGTTCAACTGGGCAACGGTCTGGTAATATTCTTTTTTGGTCATGAACTGATAGCCGCCGCCGCTGCTCCGTACTTCAAAAGCATAAAATTCGGAGTTGTATTTTTCCCGGATGGCTTCCATCGCTGCCTCAACCTGGTCCAGCGTGGCGCGGTCTTCCAGGAAGGCCAGTGCATTATTCAGCAAATCCAATATTTCCAGCATTGGTAGTGGCCTGTCGGCTGCAAAAATAAGTGCTTCCACATGCGGGATAAGCTGTGATATTTCCATATGTTAAGCGGAGTATGGATTTACAAAAAAGGTCAAAGACCGAAAATACAGCCTTTGACCCTAATCTGAAAATATAAATATTCCCTGTTGACGTAGTGTGAATAAATTTCTTGGTCCTGCTTAACCCGCCAGTGCAGCTGCACCACTCACGATTTCTGTCAGCTCCGTTGTAATGGCGGCCTGACGTGCACGGTTGTAAGAGATCTTCAGGGAACGCAGCATTTCGCTGGCGTTTTCTGTAGCCTTATCCATAGCAGTCATACGGGCGCCATGCTCGGAAGCATGCGAATCCAGGATGGCTTTGAAGAATTGTGTATTCAGGATCTTAGGCATCAGTTCAGCTACCAGTACCTCTTTTTCCGGTTCGAAGATGAAGTCAGCTTTCATTTTGCTGCTATCCTGGTTTTCCACTTTGGAAATAGGCAGGAACTGCTCTGATACAAAAATCTGGGTAGCAGCGTTTTTGAATTCGCTGTAAATAATTTCCACCGCATCATAAGTACCATCAATGAACCCGTTCATCGCTACGGAAGCAGCTTCTTTTACGTGTTCAAAGCTCAGACTGGTAAAGATCTGCCAGAATTTATCGTTTACCTTATACCCATTCTGTAAAAAGTGGTCATAGCCTTTTTTACCGATAGGCATAATTTCTACTTTGCCCTGCTCAAATTGTTCTGCATACTTTTCGCGGATAACACGTTTAGCTGCTTTGATCAGGTTGGAGTTGAAGGCGCCGCACAAGCCCCTGTCTGAAGTAACGACTACGATCAGCACTTTTTCAACTGCACGTTGCGCTGCCAGCGGCGTGTCAATATTGCCTTCGCTGTTGGAAACAATATTCTGCAACATTTCCTGGAGTTTCAAGGCGTACGGGCGCATCAGCAAGATAGCATCCTGTGCACGTCTTAATTTAGCAGCACTTACCATTTTCATGGCTTTTGTGATCTGCTGACCAGATTGAATAGATTTGATTCGGTTTCGAACTTCTTTAAGCTGCCCGGACATATATTTTAATCGATTACGAATTACAAATTATGAATTACGACCATTCATCCAAAGGCATACACCCCTGAATTTGGCTGCAAAGGTAAGCAATGACAGTATAATTAGAAAGCCCTGTAGGAAGATAATTAAATCTTTCTCTATCTAAATACAAATCATTTGTTTATAAATCATAATATTTATAATGTAATTGTAGTTCCCAGCACCTGTAAAAATGCAGCAATCCACTGCGGATGGGCAGGCCATGCCGGAGCTGTCACCAGTTTACCATCTACTACCGCTTCATATACATTAACAGATACGAACGTACCACCCGAAGCCGTTACCTCCGGCGCCACAGCCGGATAAGCTGTCAGCTTTTTACCACGCACCACATCAGCAGCCGTTAAAATCTGTATACCATGACAAACAGCTGCCACCGGCTTATCTGCTATAAAGAAGTGTTTTACCAGCTCCAGTACATTTTTATTCAGCCGCAGGTACTCCGGCGCACGGCCACCGGCTATCACCAGGGCGTCATAATCCCCAGCAACAATATCTGCGAAAGTAGCGTTGAGCACAAAACCATGACCGGGCTTTTCACTGTAAGTCTGATCACCCTCAAAATCATGGATCGCTGTTTTTATTTTTTCACCGGCTGCTTTATCAGGACACACCGCATGTACTTCATGACCAACCATTTGCAGCATCTGAAAAGGGACCATTGTTTCATAGTCCTCGGCGTAATCGCCGGTCAGTAATAAGATCTTCTTCTGTGCCATAAATCTGATATTTTTTAGCTTATGAAGATACGACACCAGGATTAAAAGATTAAAAGATTTACCGGATGGGTGTTTTGTTGTTTAAAAATTAAAAACAACAAAACACCCATCCGGTAAATCTTTTAATCTTTTAATCCTGGTCAATAGCCTGGGTTCTGCGGAAACGGATTCGAAGACCTGTCTATCTGTTCCTGCGGAATAGGCCGCAGCATATGTCTGGGCTGAATATTAGCCGCAGCTTCCGGGTTGTGTTGCTGTACTCTTTCCAGCAGCTTACCGGTCCGTTTCAGATCAAACCAGGCAAATTGTTCGCCTATCAGTTCGCGGCCTCTTTCATCCAGGATAAAGTCGATATTCATAGCAGCGGCACTTACTTTCATAGCCTCCTGGTTAGCGAGTGTTTCGGTAGGCGTAGCACCGGGGCGGGCAGCTCTCATACGTACCACATTTACCAGGTCGGCGGCGCCTTGTTTGTCGCCTTGCATCATCAGTGCTTCCGCTTCTATCAGGTAGGTTTCCGCCAGCCGGAAGGCAATAAATGGTCTTACGCCGGAAGCCTGATTATCCGGACGCAAAGCATCCTGGAATTTATTCAATGAAGGATATAACTTCTCCGTATAGTTACGGGGTGGTACCAGCAGGTATTTTTTGCTGGCGATCTCCTGGTCAGTTACATCTTTACCGGGAAGATAAATAGCCGTATCCCCCGTTTTTAAGGTAGCCGTAGGTGCATTGGTATACCAAACAGTGGTGAAGAACTTTTCATAACGCACATCGTATGTCCTGTCTTTATACAGGGTATCTATCAGGAATTTTGTAGGTCTGAAACGCTTCCAGGGCGTACCATTGGGTAAGTCGCGTTTCATACCGGTCAATACATCATACTGCATCAGGAAAAAGCGGCAGGCATTATTATCGGGATAACCATACAGGGGATCAGTGGTAAACTGCACCGCCCAGATTGTTTCGGCATTATTTTCTTTTCCCTGTGCCCATACTTGTCCGGGATCAGGCAATAGTTGAAAACCATAATTCTTGATGACCATGTCGGCATACTTCGCAGCATTGCTATAGTCTGTAGGCTGCGCCTGCGGAGAGGATGCGCGGGTTAAGTATACACGGGCCAGCAGGTGTTCGGCTGCTGCTTTGGTGGCGCGGCCCCATTCAGCCTGGTTATCCGGCAGGCTTTGTTCGGCTGTCAGCAGATCCTGAATAACAGCCTCGTAAACGAGACTGGCAGAATCACGATGTGCTTCCGTAACGATCGCGGTGTTTTCGTGTAGTCGTAAGGGTATGTCACCAAATAATTCCATCAGCACAAAATGATAATGAGCGCGGCAAAACAGGGCTTCCGCTACTCCCCTCTTCTTCGTGTCTTCATCCAGATCGGGGATCTTGTCTGCCCGGTCTACCACCACATTACAGGTGTTGATCGTTTGATAGAAACTATTCCACACTTCCCTGAGATGGGAGTAGCGGGCATCCAGCTGGGAAGTATATTGATTGGCAAATTTAAAATCACCATCCGAGCCATTCGTATAGGTATCGGAACCTGGTACGGTCAGCGTCATCCCGCGTTCGGAGCTGTAAAAATTCCGCATGGATACATACGATCCGGTGACGGCTGTTTGAAAACCACTTTTAGTATTATAGAAAGCATCAGTCACATTAGTTACCACTTCTTCTTTCAACATCTTGTTACAGGAAGTGGCAGTCAAACCGAGCAGCGTTATTCCCAACACTATATTTTTCATACGTTTACTTTTAAAGATTTAAAATCAGATCATCCCATTATCAGAACCTTGCATTTACACCAAACTGGATCATCCAGGTAGCGGGTGCATCAATGCCTATCACATTCACATCTTCCGGATCAACCCCTTTCCATGTTTGGCGGTATGGTGCGAGGATCAGCGGCTGTTTTACGCTTACATTGAAACGCAGTTCCTGCATCTGCATACGCTTTACTACCGGATCTGGCAGGGAGTAAGCCAGTGTTATATTCCTGATCTTGAAGAAGGAACCATCGAAATAACTGAGTGATTGATAGTTGCTGGGTCTTTCCTGGTTGGCATTAGGACGGGGAAAATCATTGGATGGTGTAGTGGGTGTGAAATAATTAATATTCAGATTATTATAACGGCCAAAGAGCGTGTTATAGTTCTGATAGAAATCACTCTTGATCATACTACCTACCCGCGCAAACGCTACAACAGACAGTTCCAGCCCTTTCCAGGAGAAACGTTGCGTAGTTCCGCCAGACCATTTAGGTTGCGGAGAACCCAGGATCTGCCGGTCGTTTGCATCAATTTTTTTGTCATTATTCACATCTTCCAGCCTGATTTCTCCTGGTTTCAGGTTGTACAATGCTGCTTCCTGTGCATCTTTTGTTTGCCAGATACCTATCTTCTTAAAATCATAATAAACATAGGTAGGCTGACCCACAAACCAGGCGTTACCCACATCGGCAGTCCGTCCGCCGCCAATGGACAGGATCTCAGAGGTGTTGCGGAAATAGTTCACATCCATTTTCCAGCCGAAACCATCGGGGTTGTCGATCACAGTAGCGCCGATACCTATTTCAATACCCTTGTTACGGGAAGATCCCACGTTTTCCAGCACACTGTTAAACCCGTTGCTGTAAGGCAGCAGATGCGGCATCAGCAAGTCCGTTGTTTTCTGGTTGTACCATTCGAAAACACCGGTAATACGGCCGTTGAAGAAGCCGAAATCAAGACCTATATCCGTTGACGTAGTCGTTTCCCAGGTAAGATCAGGATTGCGCAATTCATTGGGCACAAAGCCCAGAGAGCCTTTTCCAGCAAATGAATAAGGTATCCTGGCTAACTGACCTTGCGTAGCATAGGGTGCAATACCGGTGTTACCGATACGTCCGAAGCTGGCGCGCAGTTTCAGGTTATCCAGTATGTGCTGGCCTTTCAGGAAATCTTCATTGATAATATTCCAGGCGGCGGCCACGGAAGGGAAATAGCCCCATTGTTTGCCCGGTGCAAAGCGGGAGGACCCATCTGCACGCAGGGTGAGGGTTAAGAGATAGCGGTCATTAAATCCATAGTTCAGGCGACCCATGTAAGACAGGATGGTCCAGGAGCTCAGACTGCTGGTTACCCCGGTTACATTCAATGCCTGGCCCAGGTTATAATATTCCTGCGTTTCTACGGGAATCCCCCTCACGTTTGTACTGGAAATATCTACATTCTGGCGCTGTACGCTGTATAAACCGGTAAAGCCTATACTGTGTTTTTTGATGACTTTATTATAGGTCAGTACGTTTTCGATGGTATAGGCAATGGTGGATGCATTGCCTTTGCTGGCGGTGGCATCGCCGCCGCCTATCAGCAGGTTGGTATTATTTTTACCCTGGAAAATGCCATAGTTATAATGCTGTATGTCCGGGCCTACGTTCAGCCTGTATTTGAGGCCGTCGGTAATTTCCACTTCGCCGTATAAGCTGGCGAAGATGCGGAAGCGTTTCATGTTTTCCACCCGGTTATTATTGGTGTAATCCAGTAATGGATTGGGTTGCTGGTTATCACCTGTGGGATAGGTAATGAGATTACCGGCGGAATCGTAGGGTGCTGCGATGGGCAGCATTTTCAGGGCATTGTCGATACCGTTATAGGTTTCACCGGTACGGGTACTATAGGAGCCTAACAGGGACGCACCTACTTTTACACGGTCGCCGATCTGCTGGTCTATGCCCAGGTTGAGGTTATAACGTTCATAACTCTGCAATTTCAGCACGCCCTGGTCTTTAAAGTAGCCTATGCCGACGGTATATTTTGTTTTTTCATTGCCGCCTGCCACGCTCACCGCATGATTGGTCTGATACCCCGGAGAGATCAGGAGCTTCTGCCAGTCTACGTTTGTTCCTTTCTTTATATTCGCCAGCTCCACGGGGTTAAAAATTTTCGCATCGGAAGAGTCGGGATTATTATCATTATACTTACCGATTGTTCTGCTGGCTTCGCGGCGCATTTCAATAAACCGGCCGGCATCCATCATATCGGTTTCTCCCAGTTGCTGTACATAACCATAGGAGCCGCTGTAAGACACTACCGGTTTGCTCACCTTCCCCCGCTGGGTGGTGATGAGTACAACGCCGTTGGCCCCTCTGGAGCCATAAATAGCGGTGGCGGAGGCATCTTTCAAAATATCCATGGATTGTATAACACCGGTGCCGATGTCGCTGAGGTTACCTGCATACGGGATTCCGTCTACCACATATAGCGGGTCGTTGCCGGCGTTGAGGGAGCGGCTTCCGCGGATACGGACCTGTGGCTCGTCTCCCGGCTTGCTGCTGTTATTGATTACTTCCACACCGGGCGCGCGTCCTTGCAGGGCCTGTTGCGGATTGGTGACCGGTACATCCTGGATAGCCTTTGAGCTGACGGATGAAATAGATCCGGTCACATCTTTTTTCTTTTGCTGACCATACCCTACCACGACAATTTCCTCCAGTTTTTTCTGATCTTCTTCCAGGGTGAGACTAATAATGCTGCGGCCTTTGACAGGTTCTTCGCGGGTGGTGAACCCAATGAAGGAGAATGTCAATACCGTGTTGGCAGCATCTTTTACAGTCAGTTTGTAATGCCCTTTAATGTCAGTCTGGGTTCCCAGCGATTGTCCTTTTATGGCAACTGTTACACCTGGTAGTGGCGACTGGTCTTTGGCATTTACATTTCCTTCAATGGAAATGGACTGGGCGTGTGATAGCTGGTGAAATAGCAGGCATAATGCTACACAGCATGTACGCAAAATTGGTTTATTCATAACGGTGTTTTTCAGATATGGTTTGGGTTATTCTTTTCTGGTTCCTTTTTGGTTGAAATTATCTTGAGGGCCAAAATAAGACATTTTTAAATAAATGCAAACGATTGCAAAATAAATTCTGCTGAATGGGCGTATTTAGTAGGTTTGGTCAGAAAGCGTAAAAAAAATACTTATTTAATCTTTGCAATCGGTTGTAAAAATCATTTTCATTGTTTATTTTGGACACCTTATTCCGGTTTAGTTATGAAAAAAACGATCCTTTTATGTGGCAGCTTGCTTCTTATATGCAGCGGCCTCTTTGCGCAGAAAGCCCAGTGGCAGTCGCTTTTTAATGGTAAAGACCTCAAAGGCTGGAAACAGCTGGGAGGGAAAGCGATATATAATGCCCAGAATGGTGAGATAGTAGGCACAACCGTGCTGAACACGCCCAACTCTTTCCTGGTAACAGAAAAAGAGTACGGTGATTTTATATTGGAGCTTGAATTCAAGCTGGGAAAGGAGTTTAACTCCGGTATCCAGTTCCGCAGCCAGAGCAGGGCAGACTATCAGAATGGCCGGGTGTTTGGCTATCAGATGGAAATTGACCCATCCGACCGTAAATGGAGCGGTGGTATTTATGAAGAAGGCAGAAGAGGGTGGCAATACCCGATGGAGCTGAATCCTGCCGGTCAGCAAGCCTTCAAAAAAGATGGCTGGAACAAGTACCGCATTGAATGCCGAGGTAATGAAATGCGTACATGGGTAAACGGTATACCTACCGCCCACCTGGTGGATACCGCACTACCAAAGGGTTTCATCGCTCTCCAGGTGCATGGCATCGGCACAAAAGCGGCTGATGACAATAAAAACATCTACTGGAAAAATATCCGCATCATAGAAAATCCGGGGGCTAAACAATATTCTCCCTATGATAATATCTATGTAGTCAATAATGTGGATAACACGATTTCAGGCCAGGAAAAAAAGAATGGTTACCAACTGCTGTGGGATGGCAAAACCTCCAACGGCTGGAGAGGGGTATACAAAAAAAATTTCCCTACAAAAGGCTGGGTAATGAAGGATGGTGTATTTACCATTGAGCATTCCAACGGTAACGAAGAAGGCAGCGGTGGTGATATTGTCACCGAGAAACAATATGGTGCATTTGAACTGGAGTTTATGTTCAAACTCACGCCTGGCGCGAATAGTGGAGTAAAATACTTTGTAAGCGAGACGTACGAAACAGGTGGTAAATCAGCTATCGGGCTTGAATACCAGGTGCTGGATGACGAAAGACATCCGGATGCCAAGCTGGGACGCGATGGAAACCGTACCTTGGCTTCTTTGTATGACATGATTACAAGAAAACAAGAAAAACGTGCCCTGCACCCCATTGGAGAATGGAACAAAGGTCGTATTATTGTGTATCCGAATAACCATGTAGAACATTGGCTGAATGGTTTTAAAGTGTTGGAGTATGAACGTGGGTCCCAGGCATTCAAGGATCTGGTGGCCATCAGCAAGTATAAAAACTGGAAAAATTTTGGTCTGTGGCCGGAAGGGCACATCCTTTTACAGGATCATGGTAATGAAGTTTCGTATAAAAGTATTCGTATAAAAATCTTGAAATAAAATATTTTTTATCTTTTTTTTCATTGTTCACTGTTCTAAATAAGCATTCCGATTCTTCGGAATGCTTTTTTTATTGGGTTATTTTCCTGTTTTTATTTAGCTTCCAAAAAGAATTCTCCTCCGACACCCAATCACCAAATCAAAAAATAATCAAATGGCTAAACTAAAAGGTTGTCTGATCCTGGTGGGAGCCCTCTTTGCAGGGGCCTGTCAGCAAAAAGGCAGCCATAGCAATCCATCCGCCATGCAGGACTCACTGCATCACCTGGCTGCTGCTTACTACGATGCTAACATGGCCTTAAACCCACTACAGGCTACCTTCAACGGCGAAAATCAATACAATGACCAGTTGCCCGTTGACATCAGCGAAAGCTATCGCGCGCATGCCGACTCCTTCTTTGCCGCCTGGCAGCAACAGCTGAAAGGTATTGATACGGCAGTCTTATCCGGTAATGACCGCATTACCTACGACATGCTGCAACGTGAATTTGAGATCAACCGCGAAGGACTAACTTTTCATGATCACCTGATGCCGGTACAACAGTTTACCTGTTTGCCGCTCACCCTGGCGCAACTGGGATCGGGGTCTTCCGCCCAACCATTTAAAAACAGAAAGGACTACGAAAACTTTATACATCGTATGCAGGGGTTTGCCGTATGGACCGATACCGCTATTGCCAATATGCGCCGCGGCATTGCTACCGGCTATGTGTTGCCGAAATCTCTTGTGGTAAAAACGATTCCACAACTGGCAGCCCTGGCAAAAAAAGATACCGGCAATGTGTACTATGCTCCCCTGAAAACATTGCCCGACTCCCTGGATGCAGCTGCAAAAGCCCAGCTGACCAAGGATTATACAGCCGCCATAGAAAATTATATCCTGCCATCATACGCCAAACTGCACCAGTTTATGGAAAAGGAATATCTTCCTAAAGCACGTGCCAGCAGCGGCATCAACGGGATACCAGATGGCAGCGCCTATTATACCTATCTCATAAAATACTGGACCACCACCAACAAATCGCCGGAAGAAATTTTTGAACTGGGAGAGAAAGAAGTAGCCCGCATCCGTGACGAAATGGAAGCGGTGAAAAACAGCACCGGTTTTAAAGGCGACCTGCCCGCATTTTTTTTATCAGTACGTACGGATAAAAAGTTACGCATCTTCAAAACTCCCGCTGCCATCCTCGACTCATTCAAAGCGATTGAGAACAAAATTATGCCGGGCGTAAAAAAGATGTATGGTCATTTCCCAAAAACAAAGTTTGAGATCAGGCAAACAGAAGCCTACCGCGCGGCCTCCGCTTCCGCAGAATATATGCCGGGAAGCCCGGATGGTACCCGTCCCGGTGTATTTTATGTACCCATACTGGACGCCACCAAATTCAGCTATACCGGTATGGAATGCCTGTTCCTCCACGAAGCGATTCCTGGTCAT
Organism: Chitinophaga sp. MM2321; assembly: GCF_964033635.1. NCBI lineage: Bacteria > Pseudomonadati > Bacteroidota > Chitinophagia > Chitinophagales > Chitinophagaceae > Chitinophaga > Chitinophaga sp. MM2321. The sequence goes on along the minus strand of NZ_OZ035533.1, from coordinate 126,648 downwards.
CACTTCCAATTCTCGCTGCAACAGGAAAACGATTCGCTGCCTAAATTCCGTCGCTTCTCCTGGATCGGCGCCTACGGCGAAGGATATGCCCTCTATTGTGAAAGCCTGGGTAAAGAACTGGGATTGTATACCGACCCTTACATGTACTTCGGCCGCTTGTCCGATGAAATACACCGCGCTATTCGTTTAGTCGTGGACGTTGGTTTACACACCAAAGGCTGGACCCGCGAACAGGCCATCAAATATATGATGGACAACGAACCGGTATCCGAACAGGAAGTAACCGCAGAAATTGAACGCTACATGGCCATTCCCGGGCAAGCCCTCTCCTATAAAATCGGTGAGATCAAAATCCGTGAGCTACGTAACAAATACACGCAGGAACTGGGTGATAAATTCAGCTTATCCTCTTTCCACGATGAACTGCTGAAAGATGGTTGTGTGCCGCTTTCTATCCTGGAACAAAAAATGGCCCGCTGGGCAGGACGATAAAATTATACGGGTGCCCTGGATATTAAACGGGGCACCCTCCTTTAAAACGCCCGGTGATTTACTATAAATTCACAACCGGGCGGTAACGATGCCGCTATACTGCGTAACTTTTCAGGATCTTCATTATCATCAGCAGAAATATAAAAGCTTTTTAAATCTTTGAGGCAGGAAATACCGGAAAGCCCATCCACTGTGATACCCGATCCTCCCAGGTAGAGCAACTCCAGGCCTTTAATCTGATACAGAAATTCCAGGCAACCATTATCTATTCCTTTGCAGTTTTTCAGCCTCAGTTCCTGTATCTTTTCAAGCTGCGTCAAATGCCTGATCCCCTCATTGGTAATATCTGTTCCATCAAGGTCCATCTGATAAACAGATCTGACAACTCCGACCATCTTTAAAATCCCTTCATCATCCACATGGTATCTTCTGAAATTTAGGCGCTCCATGTGGGTGGGAATTTCATTCAAGTGAGCAGGGACATTAAAATAGAAAAAGTTTGACCAATATAACTCCTCCTCAAGTTTTGCTTTTTTCTTTTTTCTCATGGTACGGATTCTTGCCAGGTAAGATAATTAATAATTGCGGCAACTAACGACAAAGCCGCCTACATCCTGCGATGTATGCGGCTTTGATTTCGTCATGGTGTCTACTGAGATCAGGCCCCCTTTGCGGGGAAGAACGGGGCTGATGGCATCAACTTATTTCTTTCTCACCCTACCTGTCTTCAAAATATTCCCATACTCATTGATAAAATCGAGGTCTTTATACCTGTTCTTATAAGCGCCATCAATGTACACGGCAAAAGTAGTGACATGCCTGATACCGGCCTGTTCGTAAGTACGGATATCACTGCTGCATACATCGGGATGCCAGTCTACTTTCACCGCGGGCTTTTTCCATTTGCTTTGTAACGATACATCCAGCCAGTATTCCAGCACCTGCGCAGTGTCGGCAGGGAAAACCTGCAGGTTTTCTTTCAGCAGTTCCATCGTTTGGCCATGTGTCAGCATGCCGCCACTTCCCTGCTTGGGGGCAACAATGCCTGCGGCGCTATCTGACAATGGTTTGTCCCATTGCCGGTAGATGGGTGCAAATTCCAGGAAGATGCCGGGCTCCGGTTTAACTTTTTGCGGAGGAGGCATTGTATTTACATAGGCCAGATGCGCCAATGTAGCATTTGGATCTTTCCTCCGTAATGCCCTGATCATGGCATTCTCGATGATAAGGGCCTGCTCTGAATCGCTCAGGTCTTTGCAGGAACTGCATTTGCACATAGGCACCGCATCATCGATCCAGTAAAAATACCTGCCCGTAGTAGGGGTGAGTACTTCCGCATACTTTACGGCATTTTCCGCAATGATATCCAATGCATCTTTTGAACTCACGCAGCAATTAAAATCCGGTACCCTGACACCCTGTTCATTCATCCTGAACATGTCGGGTTTCTTTTCAAAAAGATTGCGGGGCAATAAATCCCGCATCGCATGCAGTTCATGCTCTACTTCAATTTTATATTTCCTGCAATCGGCCAGGAATTGCTGCCCCTTTGGTGATGTGATAAAGGCAGATACCTGTGATGGCGTGATATGCGTACCAATGGTTGTTAATCCCGCTTTATGGGCCAGCAACGGCCAATCCAGTGACTCCAGGTCTTCTACAGCCAGTACTACCCCTCTTGTTTTAAGTTTTTCAAATGCTGCTGTAGCAGAGAATACATTACTAAACAATCCTGGTATCAATAACGCACCTAATGCCGGCGTTGTACGGGTTAAAAATGTCCTGCGATTGAATAAATGATTTGTTGTGTTCATTGCCTGTTCGTTTTAACGTGTAAATAATTTGTATGTTAAAATGGATGATCAGAATTCAAATAATCCCAAAGCAGCAGGGATGTGAAAATCAGGTTCCGGTACGCCGGGGTTGATCCAGGAAAACCAGTTAAAATCTGTGGCTGTTTTATCCGCCCTGAAAACACCCACCCTTATTTTGCTGCCTTTCAGTGATCCTCCGGCACCAACGAGGTCCCTGAAAAAACGAAGGGGAATACTGCCGGATACCTGGTACCCGCGGTCATGAGCGGATGCGGAAATGACCAGCCCTTTTAAGTTCCAGGTATTATTGAATATCCGGTAGTAAGCAGCCTGATAATCCAGCACCTTTCCATTGGGAGACATTTCCAGGCAATAATAATCCTGCAGGGTATTGTCTTTTGAAAAAAACATTTCTACCCGGTCTCCATCGGCCACCGCCAATTCGTTTTCAACCTCAAAACTCACCGGTGTGGTATCCTTCACCATGAACCTGAAATAAAAGTGCTGGCTGTCATAACAAGCCCGGAATGAAGTGCCGCCATTCATGTGTTGCCACGGTTCATACAGCGGACTGATTTCCGCGCATTGCGCCCACACCGCTTCAGCTGCCTGGTGAATGTTCATGGTGTTATCCGCTATCAAACGAACCTTGTAGGAAAGAAGGCTGTCTGCAGGCTGTAAATCCTTGATAAAAAAAGTATCGCTATGAAAATAACAGAGACATGAAAATAACCAGGCGAGCATATATTTTTGTTTATCGGATGAAAAGAAATCTGCATTATTTTCTTGGCCAGCCCGGATTCTGCATCAGCTTTTCATTCAATGAAAGTTCATACGCAGGAAGCGGATTCAGGTAATCTCTTTCCGGCTTGAACTGGTATCCATTGGGCAATGCAGCCTTGTAAGGATCAAGGTATCCCTGAGCATCCAGGCTGATACTGGTGTTGGGAGGATAATCGCCGGGTACGAACTTCGCACCTTTAGGGCGCCTGTTCACGATCAGCTGATCTGCTTTCCAGCGTAACAGGTCATTGAGCCGGAATCCTTCACAGGCTAATTCCACTCTTCTTTCCCTGCGTACTTCATTCACGATACCTGTTAAACCGGGGAAGTCCCAGTTAGGATCAGCTACTATTTTTGTGAGCAGGAGATGCGGCATGCCGGCTCTGTCTCTTAATAAATTGATGCTGATATCCAGGTCGGCCTGGGTTAATACACCCAATTCAGCTTTTGCTTCTGCATAATTCAGTAATACTTCGCCCAGCCGGAAGATGATCGGTGCAGTGGTAGACATGAAGTCGCCCTGTTGCAATGTTTTATCGGGATAGCACCCTTTCTTTATCTGGTAACCGGTAACATCCCTGGAATCGCCGCCGAGGTTGACGGCTGCTTTTTGAAATTTTGATAAGGTATCACCACCACCGCTGTAATCAATCGTAATCGGATCGCCGGGTACAAAAATCAGTTGCCTCAGTCTGGCATCCCGGTTCTTTACTACGTTTAATAATCCGTTATCGCCCTGGTAAAGTGGACTGGCTGCAACAGGCTGTCCGTCTGTACAGAGGTAGCTCTGCACCAGCGACCGGGTAATGCCTGTATTACCCGCAATGATAGCCAGATAACGCTGACCGTTATGAGATGATATACCCAGCTTGTATTTCCGCCAGAAAATAATCTCGCTGTTGCCAGACAAATCAGATTGATTAAATAACAGGGAATAATCTTTATCAGGATTTCCATTATTGAAGATGGCGAATTTTCTACCGTCCATCAACGTTTTAGCTGCGCTGGCAGCTTGTTCCAGGTATTTTGCGGGGTTGGCGCCTTCCACACCAAAAGCAGTTCCCTGGTGGTATTTTTCCCAGGTTCCTTCAAAAAGCGCCACGCGTGATTTGAAAGCCAGGGCAACAGAACGGTTGATACGAAAAAGTGGCGCACTCTCTTTGTCTTTCAATAAACTGATCGCCTTATCGAGATCTTCAAGTATATGATCTGCAATGACGCTTCTCGATTGTCTTTCCTGGTATAATTCTTCCGAATTAGTGGTCAGTGCTTTGTCGATCCAGGGAAGGTTTCCGAAGCGTTGCAACAGATCAAAATAATACCAGGCCCTGAAAAAATATCCTTCGCCCATGTAATGATCTTTCTCTGTGCCGCCACTTGCCTGCGGGGCCTTTTCAAGAAAGAGATTAACAGAACGGATATTACTCCAACCCCAGCCACCATCGGTGTTGGGGAGTGTTGTTAAACCCGCCAGCCTGGTATTAAACAGGCCAGGGGCCATATTATCACTATTGTTATCTACCCAGTATGGTCCCGCATTATGGGAGCCCCAGTCGGGCAGGGAAGCATAAAAATTATTCAGGTAAACTTCCAGGTCGCTGGTTGTTTTCCAGAATTCAGGTTCGGAGATCTGATCCATAGGACGTTGATCCAGGAAGCCTTTCTGGCAAGCCGTAAATAATAATCCTGCTATTAAAAAGATATAGTATGATGACCTTATTTTCATTTCAAAAAGTTTAGAGATTAATATTTACACCGAATGAAACAATGGAAGACAAGGGATAGATTTTACCCTGTCCATAGGTGCCGAAAATACCCTCCGGATCAAACATGCCTTTGATCTTTGAAAAGGTTAACAGGTTTTCACCGGTGAAGTATACCCGTACTTTTTTAATGGAAGCTTTACTGAGCAGTCTGTCAGGAAAGGTGTATCCCACCTGCAGTGATTTAAGCCGCAGGAAAGCAGCGTTTTGCAGATACAGCGAAGACACTTCCCTGTTTTTTGCACCTTCGCCGCTGAAATAAGGACGTGGATAATAGCCGCCGGTATTGCTTTCACTCCAGTAATCCAGGTGCTCCTTAAAAGTGCTGTTTTGCCATACATCTCCCAGTTGTCCCCAGAAAACATTGCCGTTAAACCATACATCGCGTTTTCCCACACCCATCCAGAACATGGACATGTCTATGCCTTTCCAGGCCAGGCCAAGATTCACGGCATAGGAGTATCTCGGTGTGGCGTTGCCGATCACACTCAGGTCACCATGATCATTGAGCGTTCTGTCGCCATAATTGATTACGCCGTCGCCGTTCAGGTCTTCATACCGCACATCTCCCGGATGCCAGTTTGCGTAAAAGAGCGATTGACTGGCATGTTTGGCGATTTCGTCCTGGGACTGAAATAATCCATTGGATGTATACCCCCATATATCTCCCTCCCGCTGTCCTTCGTAATTGCTGGACAAGGTTTTGTTGGGGTTATTCCATTTCGTGATCTGTACTTTGTAATCTGAAATGGTGAACCTGACATTATATTTCCACTCTCCGATAGCATCGTTCCATCCAAGGGAAGTTTCCCAGCCGGTATTCAGTTTTTCGGCATTGTTTTCCAACGGTACAGAAGTGCCCAGCACCGCAGGCAGTGGATAGGAAGTCCCCAGCATGTTGAAAACACGTCTTTTGAAATAGTCAAAACTTACATCCAGCCGGTTATTAAAGAGCGTTGCATCCAATCCGACATCCATTGTTCTAACGGTTTCCCAGGTTAATCCTGCGCTGGCAATGCCCGGTGCACCCACACCGACCGGACTTGTTTCCCCATTGATCCAGTACACCTGTTGCGTAATGGGCATTATTGGCATATACAGGTAATTGGCTACATTCTGATTGCCCAGGGAACCATACGACGCCCGGAGCTTCAGGTAATTGATATAGGGCTTTATTGGCTGCCAGAAAGGTTCGGCTGATATGCGGTATCCGCTGGATACGGAAGGAAAGAAACCGGAACGTTTTCCATCCTCGAATCTGGATGTTCCATTCCTGCGCGCATTCATTTCAAGCAGGTATTTTTCTTTGTAATCATAATTGACGCGGAAGAAAGCACCTTCAGTAGCCCAGTGGGACATATAATCCCGTGTGGTCATATCGCCGGTGGCAGTAGAGATGGCTGGTACATTATCTGTAATCAGTTTATTCTTCAAACCATATACACCACCATAATACTGGTACTCCCGCTGATACCCCAACAATACTTTGACGTTGTGATCATTTAACTTTTTTTCGTAAGAAGTGGAGATATTGTAAGTCCAGTAATTATCTACATCACTGGTCTGCGCAATATCGTTAGGTGTCCGGGTATCAAACGCCACATAGCGGCCACCATCCGGGCCTGTAGCCTGTACCAGGGCATGATGCGCGGTGTTGGTAAGATTGGCATTTTTCCAGGAATAGTCTCCTTTGATCAGCCAGTTCTTTACCGGTTCCAGCACACTTTCAAGTCTTAACCACAATTCATTGTTGAGCTGAACATCGCGGCCACCTTGCTCATACACGTTTACGCGCGACATCTCACTATACTCGCCATTCGGATATTTCAGCGGATCCGTAGCATACCTGCGCGTGAGATCATGCCACATAACCGTGCGGTTAAGCCCATAGCCATCATTGGGATAATCTGATTTAGACCTGGCGTATTTGGTAAGGAAATTCACCTGCATCCACTTGGTGATTTTCGTATTTATCTTGGCATCTATATTATATCGCTGGTACTGTTCGTTGCCATATTTCATTTGTCCACCGTGATCATACAATCCTGCGGAGAGATAATAAGTAAGGCCATCTTTTCCTCCATCTACGGTGAGGTTATGTTTCTGGCGGAATGACCATTTTTTGATGAGTGCCTTGTACCAGTCTGTGCTGGCGTTGGCGTATTCATGTTTTCCCCATTTGCTTGGATCGAGCGGATCGGGGGCAGTTCCCGGCGTATTCTCCGGATCGTTCATGTATTGTTTGATCTTCTCAACAATATCATCGGAGAAGAAAGGCGGCATATCGGAATTGCGGGTGGCATCGTTCCAGGCATTGGCAAACTCCAGTCCGTTAGCAGGTTTGGGTAGCCTGATGGGAGTAGCCCATTCTACGTTGGAGTTATAGCTCAGGTTCGGTTTACCATCCGTGGAGCCACCTTTTTTGGTAGTGATAAGGATCACACCATAGGGGGCATAAGCACCATAGATAGCCGCAGAGGAGGCATCTTTCAATACTGATATGGATTCTATATCGTTTGGATTGAGCTGGTTAATATTCATGGGCATCCCATCTACCAGGATAAAAGGAGAACCCATTCCGCGGATATTAAAATTCATCGTAGCATCCGGCTCTCCACCGGAATTATTAGTGGAGATATTTAGTCCGGGAGAAACGCCCTGCAGCATTTGTCCCACGTTGCCTTGCGGACGGGAAGCAATCACTTTGCCGCTGATAGCTTCCACGGCGCCGGTTAAGTTCGATTTTTTCTGCGTGGCATAACCAGTCACCACTACTTCGTTTAAACCGGCATTCGCCTGAACGAGCAAAATATTTACGGCATCCATATTGGATGTCACCGGAAGTTCTCTTGATTCAAAACCGATGAATGAAAACAACAGGATGGATTTCCGGTTGGGTACCTGGATGGTAAAATGTCCACCGGGATCGGAAGTCGTCCCTCTTCTTGTACCCTTGATGGTAATGCTCACGTTGGGCAACGGCTGACCTTTTTCATCAGATACATATCCTGTTACCCTGTTCATGGTGTCTGCGGGAAGGGATGATTGCTTTACCACTATAGGCATGATAACGATATCATTGTCTTCAACGGCATAGGTGATAGGCTGGTTTTTGACACAGATGTCCAGCACCTGCAATAGTGTAGCATCTTTTACATCAATCGTGACCGGCGTTGTATGCACTAACCAGCTTTCATCATAGATAATGGAAACACCGGTTCGCATGAGTAGTGTGGAAAAAACCTGTTTCAGGGGGGTGTTCTTCACTGATAGCGTGACTTTCTGCGCGAACCCGGTGGCGCTCACATGAAGACATGTAATAAGGATAATGAATGCGGTCATTTTCATAACTCGACATATTTTGGTTGATATCCTATGCGGGCATAGGACCTTTTCTTTAAATTTTAAATACATACTTTTGCGATGTTTGGTGATACTTAAATAGTCTGACTGAGATTATCAGGTTTACCAGATTTTTACCGGATCCTGACCACGAATCAGGACCCGGTTTTTTTTGTTGGCGCTTATTTGTTTTTTGGTTTCATATATGTGTGTTTTAAATAGAACAATGAGGTAGCTTCGGTGATGCGCATAGCACGCCCTTTCCCTTATATAGGAACAGAGATATTTTTAAATTAACTACGATTTAAGGCATTACAATTACCTGCCTGCCTTCGATCCTGAAATGATTGGTTCCTCCTGCTTCCAGGAAACGTAATATACCGGACAGGCTCTTTTTCCTGCTGATGCCGCCACCATACAGCCTTCCATTGGGTGGTGCATTGTACACGATTTCAACATCATACCATCGTGAGATCTCCCGGAGAATAGCGGGCAGATTCATGTTGTTGAATACAAAAAATCCGTTCTTCCATGCCACTACTTTACTGACATCCACCAGCGATACGGCTATATTGGTGTCCTTATCATTCAAAACAGCCTGCTGGCCCGGTTGCAGCACTTGAGCTACTGCTCCCTTCCTGACTTTCACCGCACCATCCAGCAAGGTGGTATTGACGGCTGTTTCATCCGGATATGCCATGATATCAAAGCTTGTTCCCAGTACCTGTACTTCCAGGTCATGTACTTCCCCCTGGAGGTTTTGCCGGCCGGGAATCTTTACAATAAATGGCTGGCTGGCATTCGCTGCAATTTCAAAGTATCCTTGTCCCTTTAACTCCACCACTCTATCCTTCCCCTTAAAGGCAGTGGGATATCTTAACGAAGAGGCAGAATTAAGCCATACTTTACTACCATCAGGCAGTGTGATGGCAAACTGGCCGCCACGGGGGGTGGTCAGCACATTATAACTAACAACAGCTTCCCCTCCCTGGGGCGCATATTCCAATTGCCCGTTATTTTGACGAATAGCAGTATTGCCCTGCCTGATCACCTGCTGCCCTGTGCTATCCAGGGTAACGGTAGCACCGTCTGCTAATGTGAGTACCGCCTTGTTGCTGGCAGGGAGCACGTCTGCGACCGGCACATGACTTTGCCCCTGTTGCGGGATATGTGTACGTTGTGGCCAGAAGAATAATCCTACAGAAAGCAATACCGCGATCACCGCAGCAGCAGCCCACCAGCCGTAAGGATGGAAAACCATCCGGCGGACCGGTATCCTTTTGGGTACAGCTTCCTCCGCAATCGTCTTCAATATCCGTTCCTGCACGGAAATACGCGATGATTCCAACGTATACGCCTGCTGAATACCCTCCCGGAGGCTGTCCGGTTCCACCAACGAGAGAAAGTATTGCCTGTTTTGCAGATCCGCCTGCAGCCATTCTTCCAGCTCCTGCGCTTCTGCCGGCAAAAGCTCCTCATTGAGGAAGCGGAATATCAGTTCGCTTATTCGCTCCGATTTTTCTGTCATAATGAATTATTCCGGTGATGTCCTTAAAAGGAACACACAAACAATACAATCGTACAAGCCCAATTTGTATCTATTTTGAAAACCAGGGGAAAAAAGTGGAGAGCATGCCCATACAAATGATCAGTTCATCCTTACTGAATAGCCTTCTCAGGGCTTTCAGCGCAGTGACTTTCTGATTTTTAACCGCCTGTACAGATATCTTTAAATGATCGGCAATAGCAGCATTATTCATTTCTTCCAGGAAAAACATTTTAAGAATATGTTGTTGTTGGGGTGGCATTTTTCCGATCTCAGCGATAATCCTGTGGTGAAGGTCCGCATATACTTTGTCCCGGAAATACTGATCCTCGTATTCCAGTTCATTCAATGCAAACATTTCCTGCTGTTTTCTTGTCATGCTTTTTTGCTGGCGCAAATGATTCAGGCAGGTATTGCGAACGGTAATCCTTAACCATTGATGGATCTGTGCAAGGCTTTCAAAGGTATGCGGCGTTTGCCAGAGCTTTACAAAAGATTCCGCTATAATATCTTCCGCAATTTCCAACACAACAAATCGCCGGGCAAAAGACAGGAGCCCGATATAGTAGCGGTTGTAAATAGTTGTAAAAGCCGTAGTTTCTTTATTAGCAAACCCGGTCAGCAGTGCATTTTCGTTATGGTTGATATGATCCAGCATTCCCCGGAAAGCCTGTCCCCCTGGCAGCATATTTTGGTTCACTGTTTAGCCCTGAAAACACCAAAATAGCTAAATTAATATTAAAACACAATAATGGTACTGCATGGCAACTCCGTAAATGATCACCCGGGGGAATGTTCCGTTTTGTTAAATCCTTCGCTTCATAGCATGGTAGGGCGGGAATCCTGTTAAATTTCTATTAAAAAAAAATAACGACATCAATACCATCGGCCTCTTCACGGGGAAAACAATCTGACCCGATTTTTTATCCATTTTATTCGCTAATTTTATATAGCAGTTTTCATACACTATTTACAGCACGATGAACCTAACCACGTATTGACATATATTTATATGTTAAGAGGTGGGTAATAGCTTTGACACATACCGTTCGGGAAAACGGTATTAATAATGGACGCTTTTAAACCTGCTGCTATGTTTGACCACACCCTTAATTTATGCCAGTCATTACCGGCTGTTACCACACAAAAAAAATGGGACAATGAACTACGGTTCTTTGTAGGAGAGAAATTATTTTGCATGATATCCCTGGATCCTCCCCATCGCGTATCCTTTAAATGTAGTCAGCCGCAGTATCATCAGCTGATCTCAAGACCTGGAATTGTACCGGCGCCACATCTGGCGAGGTATCACTGGGTACAGGTGGTAAAGGAAGATATACTGCCTGCGCCGGAACTGGAAAGCTACCTCCATAATGCATACGAACTGATTGTAAGCAGTCTCCCGCTGATAGAGCAGGAAGCCATCAACAAGACGAAAGTGAATGCATAAGTGATCATTGAACAAACGCTTTATTTACGCCCCCAGCGTAAAGTAAATATCGTATAACCCAAAAATAATCAGTGTCAGCGCAAAGATCTTCTCCAGCAGCGGCGTATTCATTTTCACCGCTGTTTTAGCGCCCAGGTAAGAAGCAGGGAAAGCAGTGAGCGATAACAACAACGCAATATTCCAGTCTATATGTCCCAGCCACCAATGCGTCAATGCACCAGGTATAGATAAGAGCGCAGATAAAACGACCGCACAGGCCAATGCCTGTTTAACCGGCATTTTCAACCGCCTGATAAAAAAGGAACTGAATAATACACCTCCTGCATTCGCGAGGAGTCCTGACAATAAGCCGATAACCAACGCAGCCCCGATTAGTCTACGGACAGGAATATCCGCACTGCTCACCAGCTTTTCTACCGATGCGTCCTTATTGCGCCAAAAAGTATACATCAACGATACACCCACGCACATAATAAATACGGCCGTCATGATCATCAGCGATTTTCCGGGAAGATAACTACTCAAACAGGACCCTGCAATGGTGGCAGGTACCCCCAAAGCTGCGCCCAGCAATATTACCCGCTTGTTAAACAATTTTTCCCGGCTATATACCGCTGTAGCAGATAAAGTACTGGAAATAGATGCCGGTAACGGTGATGCCAGCGCAAAAAAAGGATTCACCCCCGCAAAGATCTGCAAAGCAGGTGTACTGATAGCACTGCCGCCCTTACCCAGCAGGCCCGATAAATAACCGACTACTACTCCTATCATTAGTACTGACAGGTAATCAGATTGTTGTAAATACTCCATTCTCATTCATCCCTCCGGAACGTTCACTATGGTGTGTGGTGTGGGTTAGGTATAAAATTACAGGTGGGCCAAAATTAAGCGAACTGCTACCGGCAGACAAATAATAACAATAACTATAAGTTATGGGAGATAACAATATATTATATTTATTGCTAGTCTATAAAGCTACTGAAATAATGGTTATTTTCATTCTTGCAAAACCTAGTTATATTGTTGTATGATGCATACAGTTGATTTTCCATATGCAGGTTATTCGGTGAATTGGGTATTTAAAGACGCAGATGACCATCTTTACAAAGACTATAATGTGACGGGCATCCCCGATGAGCGCATTTTTGAGGATATGCGCATCGTGCTGATGAACTGTATGGATACCCGCTTATTATTTCCCACACATCTAATGACGCCTGTCAAATACGAGCTTTCCAGTCCCGGTACCGACCTCGATCAGATCATGGAGGAAATCAAATTATTGGTGGGAACAAGAAGGATCATGGGGAAGATAGATATCTGCGGATATGGTTTCGTGGATATGCCCGGTGCTTCTCCGGCGCTACAGGAAGGACTTATTTTAATCAAAGACTTCAACTTCTCCGAACGGAGCTTTCTTATCTCCACCGACAAAAGCATCTGGATACCTATTGCTATCGATACTTCTTACCGCTATGTATGGCAAATAGAACTGGCGGAAATGAATGCGCCCCGGCTGGAAAAATGTCTGCTGAACATCTACAATAAAACAAATATCGGCGTATATCCCGGCCCTAACGATATTGCCAGAGCCACTCCCATGTGGCAGCGGGGTTTTAAACTATACCCATCCAGGGAAGTGCTGGAACGCTCCTACAGCGAAGATCCACCACCACCCTCTTTTGATATTGCGAAATACTTTTTGCCGCCAAAACGATAAAATATTTTGAGATTTTTTGATTTACGAATTTAGATATTTGAAATGCAGTGAAGATAACCGTGTAGGTCTCCGCTGCATTTCAAATCCCTAAATTCGTAAATCAAAAAATCTCAAAATATTATTACACTTTAGGCATCCATCCCTTCTCATATTCCCGTTTCCACATTTTCATGGCTTCCTCATCGTGGAGGATATGACCGTTTTGCGGATCGGTGTGCAGGATGCGGCCGGTGCGATGTGCGATGTTGCCCAGCAGGCATAACAGGATGCTGCGGTAGCCAACGCCGACTTCAGAATTCAGGGTAGCTTTACCACGGATACTTTCCAGGAAGTTGTTGATATGAATAGCATCATAAAACTCGCCTGCCGGACTAACGGTGTTGGTTACACTCTGATTAGGATTAGCAGCCTGTTTCACGTCTTTCACCACTTTATTTTTTTTGTCGAGAATCCGGTAGCTGTCGCCTCCTGAGTTATATAGACTGCCATTTTCGCCAAAGAGGGCAAATCCGCGACCGCTGCCCTCCAGGTTAAAAGGATCGCAGCTGCGGCCTTCCCAGGCGATGGCTTTGTTGCCTTCAAATTCGAAGTTGAGCGTTTGTGTGTCCGGTGTTTCCCAATCGTCGGGTGGGTAGGCATAGCGACCGCCGGCAGAAGTTACTTTCGTAGGAAATTCCACATCCATGAACCAGCGTAAGCAATCCAGTTCGTGTGTAGCGTTGTTGCAGGTTTCGGAGGTACCCCATTTCCAGCGCCAATGCCAGTCGTAATGAACAACGTTATCCTGGTATTCCTGCCGTGGAGCTGGTCCCTGCCACAGATCCCAGTCCAGTGTAGCCGGCACGGGTATTTTTTTGCCGATGCCGATTGGTTTGCGGTCATTTACATACCAACCCCTTCCGTAATGCACTTTGCCGATAATGCCTTCTTCTTTCACTTCTTTGATGGCCTGTTGCATATTAGGCCAGGAACGGCGCTGGTTGCCCATTTGCACCAGCCGGTTGTATTTTTTGGCGGCTGCTATCAGCAGTTCGCCTTCCTCCGGATTATGTGCACAGGGCTTTTCTACGTATACATGTTTGCCTGCAGCGGTGGCCATAATGGCTGCTGGTGCATGCCAGTGGTCGGGTGCAGCGATGATGAGGGCATCAAAGTCTTTCCGTTCCAGCAGCTTGCGGATATCTTTAATAACGGTGGGCTTGCGCTGCTGAGCGCCCGCAACAGCTTTCAACCCTTTCTGGATGGCGCCGTCTTCCACATCGCAGATATAGCCTATTTCGGCGCCGGGTAATTTAGCCGCCACCTGTGCCAGCCAGTTGCCACGGGAGTTAACGCCCATCACCCCTAATACCAATTTGTTGCTGGGTGCATTTTTCCCGAATACAGGGAAGTTGAGAATGGTTAGCCCTGCTCCTAAACCGGCTACAGAACCGGTTTTAATAAAATCTCTTCTTTTCATAACGGACTTGTTGATTTATTGGTTAATGCGTTTATTTATAAAGGCGTTGATCAAAAAAGCAATCGGTTGCATGAAAATAGAAAAATAATCCGGAGTCCGGGCGTTTTTTTGATAAATGAAATAACGGAAATGGCTACACGTTAGCAATATTGTTAGCCCGCGGGTTATTTATGCACTAAATGATTCCATATCACTTCATATACATCAGTTGCCTGTAACCGGGTTTTGGAAAATGGTTCGCTGCTGATCACCACCGGATGATACACCGGGTTTTCTTCCACCCTGCCATGTGAGCCTTTGATGAGCGTGGCATCCAGCGGAATTACATTCATCAGGTAGCGGAATCCCAGTTTCTTTTTGAGGAGTTTGCCGGCAGCCTTGAGCTTGATCAGCGGGTCGGCAGGATTCATAAACATCTCCACCGGATCATACCCCGGCTTACGGAAAATATCCACGATACGGGCGAAATCGGGTGCTTTCTGATCATCCAGCCAATAGTAATAGGTAAACCAGCTGTCGGCATCCGCTACTGCGATGAGATCACCGCTACGCTCGTGGTACAGGTGATTTTGCCGCTTACCTTCCCGGTCGAGCACCAGCTGTACACCGGGAACATTTTCGAGGATGGAACGTACTTTTTTATAACAGGAAGGATCGTTGATATAAATGTGCGCAATCTGATGATCGGCCACTGCAAAGGCTTTGGAAGCACCAGGGTCCAGCAGTTCCAATCCTCTTTCCACACGAACAGACAGTAGTCCTTCCTGTCTTAATAGCCGGTTCAGGTGAATCGGATTATTTACATTGGTAATCCCATATTCAGATAATACAATGGGATCGCACCCTTTCTGCTGATAGTAGGTGATCAGCTGTTTGCAGACGTCATCAATTTCTTTGATCTCTTTTGCATTATGAACCACATCCTGCCCAAATTTCTGTAAACAGTAATCCAGGTGCGGGAGATAGATAAAAGTAAGCGTAGGATCGTGTTGTTTATCTGTGAGAATGGCGGCATCCGCAATCCATTGTGATGACTTGATACTGGCAGTTGGCCCCCAGTAATTGAACAGGGGAAACTGGCCGAGTTCCTTTGTCAGGTAATCACGCAGCGTATCCGGCGATGTATAGCAATCGGGTACTTTACGGCCATCAGAAAGATAGTTGGGGCGTGGGGTCAGGGAATAATCCACATTCGCGTACATGTTGTACCACCAGCACATCTGTGAGCAGGTAAAAGAAGGATCCAGTTTGCGGGCTTTATCCCAGATCTTGGGAGCATCCACCAGCTTGTTGGACTGCTTCCAGAATTTGATCTCGCTATCTGTACGGTCATACCAGCCATTGCCAACGATGCCATGCTCACTGGGCCACTGCCCGGTGAGATAGGTGCTTTGCACGGATGTTGTGAGCGCGGGTAACATAGGCGTGACCGTAGCCAGATGCCTTTCCCGCGTATAAGCCTGCAAAAAAGGCATGTGCTCCAGAATAGAGGAGGATAGCCCAACCACATCAATTACTACTGTCTTTCTCATAGATTCTTCACCGTTACATTTCCGGTATAAAGCTATAATTACATCGTCACAATTCCAACTGTTCCTGTGTTGAGCTGTTGCTTTATCCAGTTCAGCTCGCGGGAAACGGACAGCGACATTTCCTGCCTATACGCTGCCGGCAGCACATCCCAGGTATATGTTTCCACTTCCATATGGCTGGTAAAGGGCTTTTCCCGCTGCAATGCCAACGTCTGCACAATATCATCCTGGGTGGATTGCAATACATCAAACCTGTCTAAAAACACCGGTACATGAAAATGGGAACGCCATTCAACAATCTCTTCATTTGCAGCATCAGCCAATGCTTCCGGCAAATCGGGGTAGTGCGTAAATCCGCCTGACTTCTTCCTGGCTATTACCTGATGCAGGTAAGTGGGCTCGTTAAATTTGCGGAAAGCATCGATCACTTCTTTGCGTTGGTCCGTACCCGTTGGCAGGTCTGCTTTCAGTGCTGCACTGATCTGTAGCTTCCCTATTTTGAGACCGTGGTGTTGCAGGCGTTCCAGCACGCGTTGCGGCGCTTCATATACCAGGGCAAAATGACAAACATCATAGCAGAGTTGCACATGCGTTTTAATCATGTCTGCTGCTGTTTGGTCATCTACATCAAATTTATCTTTCATAAACGGAATACCGTAGGGCAACAACTCTTCAAAATACCAGCTGATATATTCGCTGGTATTTTCCAGGAGGCCATCCGGTTCCGGTTCTACATCCAGGTGTAGCAAAGGCCCGCCACTACGGTGGATACGTGCCAGTTGTTCCACTACCAGCAGCATATTGAGCGTAGCACTTTCTGTAAAGGAATTTTTCTCTTCTTCGCAACGGTTGCACCAGTATTTGTAAGAGAGCGGTGAAGTAGAAATACCTCCTTCCATACCGGCTGGCAGCAAGGCCGCCAGGATCCTGAACAGGCGGATCGTGTAGGCTACGCGGTCTGCCTGTGTCCAGTCAGGTGTATGTACCTGGTCTTTTACCACTACATTATGAAAGCCGCCGTAAGGAAAACCGTTCATGGTAAATACATAACAATCTTCCTGTTTCAGCCACTCCTTAAAAGCATTCAGATTGGCTTCCTTGGCCAGTTCCAGGCTGGCGGAATTGGCAACCCGTAGCCCGATACCAAAAGGCTGGTCAGGGCTTACCTGCTGTTTGATAGCAGGTATAAATTTTTTGAGCTGTGCAAAATGATCCGGCCAGTTTTCGCCGGGATGAATATTTGTGCAATATGTGAGATGTCCGTAAGGTGTTTGCATTATTGTAATTTTTTGCAGATATCTACTGCTTTGTATAACAAATCCAGGTCCATATGATGCGTTTCTTCTCCTTTGCCGATGGCACGCAGGAGCGAAATGGTCAGGCGTCCTCCCAGGTGTTCGCGAAATTCTTCCAATCCTATCACCACGGGAGATGGTTCGGTATCCTGTCTTTCCAGCAACGGATGCCAGATAGGTAATTGCATATTTTTGAGTACTGAAAT
This sequence comes from Chitinophaga sp. MM2321, assembly GCF_964033635.1. Classification (NCBI taxonomy): domain Bacteria; kingdom Pseudomonadati; phylum Bacteroidota; class Chitinophagia; order Chitinophagales; family Chitinophagaceae; genus Chitinophaga; species Chitinophaga sp. MM2321. Next base: position 109,246 of record NZ_OZ035533.1, on the reverse strand, counting down.
GATGCGTTGCATGGAAGGTTCATCGAGCCAACCTAACAGGCACGAATATACGCTATCTAAAGCAATACCGATAGCTACCGCCTCTCCATGACGCAAGGAAAAGTTGGTGAGTTGTTCCAGCTTATGCGCACTCCAGTGGCCGAAGTCCAACGGACGGGAAGAGCCGCTTTCAAACGGATCACCGCCACTGCCTATATGCGCCATATGCAGTTCGGCGCAACGGTAGATCAGCTCCTGCATAGCCGGTATATCGCCTGCAGTCATGGCCACGGCATGCTCCTCCATCCATTCAAAGAAGGGGGCGTCGCGGATCAGGGCCACCTTCACGGCTTCCACCATACCGGAGCGCCAGTCGCGGGGATCAAGGGTTGGTAAAAAGGTGGCATCATTGAATACAGCCGCAGGCGGCGCAAAGGAACCCAGGAAATTCTTTTTCCCCTTATAGTTTACGCCGTTTTTAACGCCTACGCCGGAGTCGTTTTGTGATAGCACGGTGGTAGGCACCCGGATATGTTTTACACCCCGGTGTGAAATGGCTGCTGCAAACCCTACCAGGTCCAGCAGGGAACCGCCGCCAATCCCTATTACATAGGAATGCCGGTCAATTCCGTATTGATCAATAGCATCCACCAGTCTGAACAGGAGTGGCAGGTCATTCTTCACACTTTCACCACCGGTGATGGTGATCATTTCAGGCGCCAGCTGAAAGCCGCGTACCTGACTGAGGTAGCCGCTGATTTGCCGGGGCAGGTCCGGATGATGCGCTACCACACCCCCATCCAGGATAACCAGTAATTTTTTCTGAAAAGCATCTTCCGCCCTGGATTCCAGGAACGCTGACAAACAGGTATTGGAAAGATCAAATAGCTGACTGGTAAAGAAAACCCCGAAAGAAAAGTTGACGTTAAAATTTTGTTGAATGTACTCCATGGCTTATCCGCGAACAATCTGTCTTAAAAATATATAGCCTTTAAAAGTACATAGAAATAATGTGAAATCATACAAAGAATAAGGCTCCGGGAACGGAGCCTATTTTTGGGGTTCTACCTGTTGTTGTTATCGGTATGCAAATAAAGCATGGTTCATTCGTTAACCGGACACAAAGAAACCTTATTTCGAAGCCCTGTTTGACGGTACAAACCATTATTTAAAAAATTGCGTACTTCTACGGATGCCGGGTGCCCGGTCTGGAATACGCGCCGGTAAGGCATTCCGGCAGCAACCCGGGAAAAGTACGTAATCCCCCTCCTTCCGTTTATCCAATAACCTATTGTGTATTACAACAGAAATAAAGAACTTTACGCGTCTACCTGATGATTGTCGTCTGTACAATCATTCGTAGCACTACCAGAATAGGATAGTTGTTTGTCCGGATGATGAATATAGGAGCCCCATATTGTTAACCCTGTAACATCGGTTGTTTATCGTACTTCTTTTGTTGCATTGCTGCGTAAATGTCAAGCACTGAGCCTGGCCGGAGATGTTTATTTATCCCCTGCTGTGGATTGTTCATTGTGTATGCGACCCGGTAATCGTTCATTATTAACTGATCAGCCACAAGGCTGAGTAAGTGTATTATGCCATGTTAAAAAAAGTTGTAGCCTTTTGTTGTTTTATTAGCTGCGTTTGTATGCAAAGTCAGGCCAGTCATACCCCGGAGCAGGATAGTCTGCTGAAAGTGATCCAACAGAAAAAGCCCGATACCAGTCTTGTGAGTACGCTCATTGTATATGCCTGCACCTTTCTGCCAGACAGCCTGGAGAAATCGGACAAGATCTTTAAGCATGCCTTAAAGCTCAGTCAGCAGCTGAACTACCCAAAAGGGAAAGCCGATTTCGCCTGTTATTACATGTATATCCAGGATATGCGCGGGGAATATTTGCAGTCGTTGTACATGGTGGAACAAGCTGTTATTATCTACAAATCTTTGCGTGATACCACTAACCAGATGCGTGCTATCAGCTATTGCGGCAATGAATACCAGCAGGTCAGCAATTTCCCGGCGGCAGCAGAGCGTTACCTGGAGGCGCTGAAACTGGCGGATGCTGCGGGTGACAGCCTGTTTGCCGGCATCATGACCAACAACCTGGCGTCTGTTTTTATCACCCTGGAAGATTATAAAAAAGGATTTGAATATGCCAACAGGGCCTATCAGCACGGTGTCCGCATCAACAGCAAACGACGCATGGCCTCCGCACTGGTAAACATGGGCACCAGCGCCAGCCGTCTGAAACGTTATGAGGAAGGAGAAGGTTATTTTAAAAAGGCCATGCAACTGGGCAGACAAATCGGCGACAGTACTTATGTACTCGATGGGTTGATAAATACCGCCAGCATCTATTCCGATCAGGATAAACATGACCTGGCGCTATCGCAATATGAAACAGCATTAACTGTCTCACAAAAATTCCCTGCACCTGATTATCTCACTTATATATACCTGGGCTACGGACAGGAATTATTTAAGACAAAAAAATATGCTGCCGCAGATACCTTTATCAAAAAAGCTATTACACTGGCAAAGCAAAACCAGGCGGGCGACGAACTACGGCTCGCCTACCTCACAGCCTCCGATATCCAGGCCGAGCAAGGGCAATACCAGCGCGCTTTTGATCTTAGAAAATCGTATGAGGCCCTGAATGATTCCCTCGTAGGAAATACCACCCGCAGGAATGTACAGCAAATGGAAATGCAATACCAATCAGAAAAGAAGGACCGCGACCTCACGGAAAAAAAATTGCAGCTCACCCAAAAAGACCTGCAACTACAACAAAAAAATATGTGGATCGTCATCTTCCTCGTCAGTGTTGTACTGTCGCTGGTATTGATCTTTTACGGATGGCAACGGCTAAAACACCGGCACCACCTGCAACAGCAGCAACTGCAAACACTGGAAATAGAAAAAACCGTGCAGGTGCTGGAAGCCATGATGCAGGGCGAAGAAAAAGAACGTACCCGTTTATCCAAAGATCTTCATGATGGTGTAGGCGGTTTATTATCTGCCGTAAAAATGCATTTCGGCGCCTTAAAACATGAACGCACTTTCTTACAAAGTGATACCGGTTTTAATCACGCACTGGGCATGCTGGATGATGCCATTGGGGAAGTAAGAAAAACAGCGCATAACCTTATGCCCGAACTCCTCGCCAGAATGGGACTGGCAGAGGCGTTGCACTATTACTGCCGGAATGTGAGCCACTCAAAAAAGCTGAGCATCAACTTTTATACTTCCGGTAACATGCAACGTTTCAAAGGAAATTTCGAGTTGTCTGTTTACCGTATTGTGCAGGAACTGATCAACAATATTATCAAGCATTCCCACGCTACAGAAGCACTGGTGCAACTTACACAGCATGATCAGTTGCTGACGATTACAGTAGAAGATAACGGCATCGGCTTTCAGCACGCAGCAGCACTCAATTCCGGCATGGGACTAAACAATTTACAATCAAGGATAAAAGCATTAAACGGCCACCTGGAACTTGACGCTTCCACAGGACGCGGCACGACTGCCTATATTGAATTTAATATCGCCATCATGCAACTGATGGAAGTATAATTTTATTTTAACAGCTACCTACATGCAAATTAAATTAGCCATTACAGATGACCATCTGCTGGTTATTAACGGATTAAAAGCCATGCTGGCGCCCTTCTCCCACATTTCCGTGGTGTATGAAAGCAATGCCGCCTCCGCACTGATGGCCGCTTTACCCCTGGCGCAACCCGATGTATTGTTACTGGATATACAGATGCCCGAAATAGACGGCCTGGAACTATGTAAACTGGTACATAAAAAACATCCGCAGGTGAAAATTATTGCGCTCACCAATTTTACGGAGTCCCATTATATCAAGCAAATGCTGCGTAATGGCGCTACCGGTTATTTACTTAAAAACACAGACCAGGACACGCTGGTAGAGGCCATCGAAAAAGTAAATGCGGGAGAACAATTCCTTGATGCGAGCATCAAACATCAACTATTGCATGAAATGATCACCGGCCAGAAATCTTCCGGGTACGATATTCCGCTGACCCGCCGGGAGAAGGAAATCCTGACGCTGATTGCAGAAGAACATTCCAACCAGCAAATAGCGGAAATGCTCTATATCAGTTTGCGCACCGTAGAAACACACCGGCTTAACCTCACACAGAAACTAGCCGTAAAAAATACAGCGGGGCTGGTGAAAGAAGCGATAAAGCGGGGGTTGATTGATTGAGGAGGCTTTTCATTTAGGGATTTTTTGATTTACGAATTTTTTGATTTTGAGATTTAAAGCGAAGATCTTCGGAGGATATTTTTCTTTAAATCTCAAAATCAAAAAATTCGTAAATCAAAAAATTCCTAAATATTCATGTTATGGAAAACATCTTGCCTAGTAACATGGAGATGGGTAACAGGATCAATACGGCTAATGCAAAAGGCAGGGTGGCGAAAGCGGCTACCCATGCGGCATTCATGACCACCAATGCTACGATGCCTGCTTTCACTGCTTTGCCGATGTTGGGGCCTGAAGGGTCCTTCCTGGCATTCAGCAGTGGTTTCATGATCATGTATGCAAATAGCAGGATAAAGGGCAGTGCGGTCAGGAATTGCTGGTGCATGGCAGCTAATACGCCCATGGTGATGAATACTGCCGCATAACAGGCAGCAGTGATCTGCAAACTTCGCTGACTACCACCATGAACTTCACCGCGGCTGATATTGGTGACCGCAGCGATATATATGATGGGGATGAAGCCCATCCACCAGTAGGTTTCAATAGCAGCGGGTACGATGCTGATACCCAGTAGCAGGTTCAATCCGCGGCAGAGGCCCATATTCAGCGGTCCCCATACAGGGTGATGTTTCCCCCATTTATTATAGCTCAGGGCAGATGCAGCTGTGGCGAGGGCCAGCCAGCCGGCATATCCATTGAGCCGCCCTACGGAAAAGGCCGCAAGGATGCCCACAAGGAGCAGGTAGCTGCCCAGGATAATTGCCTGTGTTTTTGAGATCACGCCGCTGGGAATGGGTCTTTCCGGACGTTCCACGGCGTCGAGCGTTGCATCAAATACGTCGTTAAATACTACACCGCCGCCGTATAAGCCGATAGTGGCCAGGCAGAGGCATACAACAGGAAGGATAAGGTCCAGGGTACATGTATGGAAGGTTACATGTAAAAAATAGCCGGAAATGGCCACACCAGCTAAGATATCTGCAATCGCAGTTATAATATTTGCCGGGCGCATCAGGCGTAGGTATCCAATCACTTTGCTAACAATGTAACTCACCGTGTAAACAGGTTTTCATTTGGTTAATTGCCAGCAGTAACGAAACTGCCAGGCATTACCGGATGATGGTTGTATTTTTATCAATTCTGGGTTGCTGACCACCACGTAAAACGCTGCTTCCATTATATTTTTCACTCTGATCAATATTTCCGGCGATGTCAAAATCAGCTTCGTTCAGTTGTCCGCTCTGTGCAAATGCTTTCACGGCATTGGTGTAAGTTACCAAATGAATGTCATTCAAGTCAATACCACTTTCGTGCATCAAAGCAGCCGTCTTAGGAACGGCCAGTGGATCGCTGATACCCCAGTCTGCAGCGGAGTTGACCATGATACGCCCGCTTCCGTACTGTTTTACAACGGCTACCATGCGCTCATTACCCATTTTGGTAAAGGGATAGATGGTAAACGCAGCCCAGAAGCCACGATCCAGCACTTCTTTCACGGTTTCCTCGTTATTATGGTCTACAATGATCATGTGAGGCTCCAATCCATGTTCCAGTGCGATATCCATGCTACGCTGGGTACCTTTTTTCTTGTCGCGGTGCGGAGTATGGATCTGTACCGGCAATCCGGCTTCTTTTGCCAGCTCCAGTTGTGCGCGGTAATATTTTTCTTCCAGCGGCGTCTGGTCATCAAATCCGATTTCACCGATACCTACTACGCCTTCTTTATAAATAAACTGTGGTAATATTTCCATGACAGCTTCTGCCAGCTTTTCGTTGTTGGCTTCTTTTGAATTGAGGCCGATGGTGCAGTAATGCCTGATCCCGAATTGAGAAGCGCGGAAACGCTCCCATCCAACGAGGCTGCTGAAATAATCGCGGAAGGTATCAACGCCGGTACGTGGCTGTCCCAGCCAGAAAGCGGGTTCAATAATACCTACTACACCGGCATCCGCCATGGCCTGATAATCGTCCGTAGTGCGGGCGGTCATGTGTACATGCGGATCAAAAAAGCGCATTCCTTTTATTTTATCGAGGTATGCAGGACTATAAGTAAGGGGTTGAAGATCTTTTTCTGTTAATTCATGAATACCACACATATCATCAAATATTTTTGAATTTTCTGATTTTGTTATTTTGTTATCCTGTTAGCGATGACTTCCCAGGAAAGGCTGCCATCTGCTATTTCAGCGGCTATCGCCGGTGATTGTTCCAATAATTGTTTTGCGGGAAGATAAGTTGATTTTGCACATACCAGTGCAGCGGCGCCTTTCTCTGCCGGATCTACGGAATGCCAGATACGGGTGATGTCTGCCATATTATCTGCCTGGATAAAGTTTGTCAGCATCCGCCATTGCATGGGAGATACTGATCTTCCGGCAGCCCAGCGTTCGTGTGCAAAATCGGTCAGGATCTGTGCGAGTACTGCGTTGGTGCGTTCATCTAATCCTATTACCTGGTGTATCGGCTTATCTGTAAAGATAGCCTTCATAATCAGCTGATTCCATGCGGGTTCGTCGAGATATTTTGCCGGGTAAGGGTTGTGCAGCATGATCGCTTCCTGTACGATGCCGATGTTGGAACGGATGCCTTCAGCGGTGCGCAGCTTCCATTCTTCCGGCCAGGCCAGTAGCGGTAATGCGCTGTATAATGCCGCCAGTTCATTCATTTCAGCGGCGTTGAACAGGTTTTCCAGGGTGTTCAGGTATACCTCTTTATTATTGACAGGCAATTGCAGGAGCCACCATACCCTGGCGAGGCGATCTAACGTCCATCCCTGTACGAAAAGACCGGGCACTTCCTGTTGCAGCAACTGATGTGTAGTTGTTGTTATTGCAATGATCTCTTTACCTGTAAAGCGCGGAATGGCAGTAAAGGTTTGATTAAACTGCGGTATAGCCCCGGTTTGTTGCAAGAGTTGCAATCGTTGTTGCAACCACGCAGTTGCTTTTTCACTACTGTTATTTTCCAGGATCGTTCCAAGCAGCCTGCTCACTTTATCCTGATCGTATACATATTCCCCCACTGATATATCCCGTTTAAAATGAGAATGCCGATTTTTGAATAAAAATAGCCATGATTACTCAGATTGCGCGCATTTTCAGGATAATATTTGATAGGTGGTCATAAAAATAAAAGAGAGGCATTGCTGCCTCTCCTTCCGCCATTCTAAAACCTGACTGTTCATCAGGATATCTTTCTATCACCTTGCTAACGGCGGTCTGCAAGGTGTTAATTGCTGTATTATTTGGACGCCTGTAATATACATATTATTCTACTTCTCTTCCAAATAAACAGCGGTTTTTTGTCGTTGCTACGGATGTTTTGCATTGTTTAGCAAGACTATAAACGGTTGATATTCTTTCCACTCCGGTTTATAGTCATCCTGTATAATAAAACCCCTGGCATAGTTTCCTAGTATGATATCGAGGTCCCCATCCTGATCATAATCTTTCACATCCATACAAATCCAGTGCCCTTCTTTTTCAATGGGTGGTGCATGCGGTACAAAGTTAAATGGTGTACCTGCTCCTTCAAAGAAAATAAATTTCTCACCGGGATTATTTTTCATATCTGCAAAAAAAGCGATGGTGGCGATATCAATTTTTCCGTCCTGGTTAAAATCTGCTGCTACAGCTTTCGTACAACCATTTATAGGATAAAACCAGGCCTGCCGGTATCGGGAATTTCCTTCATTTACGTAGACGTATAAACCATGATAAGGTTTAAGGATCATAGAAAAATCTGCATTATCTCCGCAGGTATACAGGATATCCAGTAAGCCGTCTCCATTGAAATCGGCCAGTTGAAAACTGGTAGAACCATTCATAGGAGGGAATCTCAGCAGGTTGGATGATTTAAATCCACCTTTATGATCATTTTCAAACAACCATATTCCTTCATCACCGGCAGCAAAGAGTACCATGAGGTCTGTCCAGCCGTCGTGATTAAAGTCACCTGTTACTGCATGAATAGCGCCGGGCACTTCCCAGATGGTTTGTTGTTCATACTTGTGATCAGGGAGTTGTTTCAACCAGTAAAGGCCGCCCTGATTATGACCAAAAGCGCATACTACCAGGTCCATGAGACCATCTTTATTAATATCTGCTTCCACCGTTTGTACAGGACGTTTGAGAAAAGGCATCAGATCGGACTGTTTGCTTTGCGGATCATTCAGATTGAGGCGGGTAATAATACCGGCGGACACATCCAATGCACGCATGTTACCGATTTCGGTGAGGATAGCTTGTTGCTGACCGGCCGTATCTTTTGTAAACAGTATATCAACAGCAGGGGAAGGCAGTTTGCGGCTATCTATCACGCGGAGATCCCTATCCCAGCGGGTAAGCGTATTGTTGCCATCGCTGGTCAGCAAATCACTGTTTGCAGGATTAAAAGCCACCATGGTGGTAGCGGCCACGAAGAGGCTATCCTTGATTTCAGGCGTTTTCAGGGAGAAAACAGCCCAATCATGCTGTAACTTAACTGGTGGTTTGGCGGAGGCCAGTTTCTCCGGTGCATGCTGCTCATAATATGCCACGAGTTCCGTCCATTCATTCATGGTTACAAGGGCAGGCTTTTCGCCTGGCATTGGTGGGTAATACTGATCCCCGCTCCACACCCTGATACCTAATTTGAGCGCCATTGCCGGCAAAACATGCTTCGTCCAGGTTTCTTTATCAAGCATTGCAGGGGATACGGGCAAATGACAACTTCCACAATATTTATCTGCCAGTGTTTTTCCTTTCTCTTCTTTTACGGTTGTATGACATCCGCTGCTAATGACCAGGCAGGAAGCCATCAGGAATAAAGCAGCGGTACTTAGTTGCTTTATTGTTGGTTGATTGGGCATGGGTTCTGTTTTCAGGCAAACACAATATAAAGAAATACAAATTACGGAGTTGCAGGAAGATGGTAGCGAATAATCTTCGCATCTATCTATCTACAACTCCGTAATCAGTAATTTATAATTATGCTAGTAGCCTGCATTCTGTTTCAGCACGCGTTCACTTCCATTTAAAGTCAGATCGATCTGACGTTGTGGAATCGGGAAATATTCATTTTTACCTTTGGTAAATACTGCACCGGTCAGATCAGGAATTTTAGCAGTCCCTACTTCGTATGCATAAAATGCATTCAACACCTGGTCAGCAATTCCCCAACGGGAGAGATCAAAGAAACGATGACCTTCTTCAGCGAGTTCCAGTTTACGTTCAAAATAAATGGCTTTTAATGCGAGCGTTTTATCTGAAAACTCCGGATAATCACCAATTTTATAATTCGCGGCCATCACGGCAGGATCAAAACTTGTGGTGCCGGGAACATATTTATGCAGCCATTCTGCAGGATTATTCTTCATCCTGTCGCGCACCCTGTTTACCATCGCAGTAGCCACCGGCATATTTCCTATCTGGGCGGCGCATTCTGCGTTCATCAGCAATACGTCCGCGAAGCGGATAAGATTAACGTTGATAGCTGTACCAGGCGCCCAGGAATGTGCGTCATGATACTTATCCTGGGTAGCTTTCCAGTACATCATTTTCTTGGGAGAATAAGGGCCGCTATAAGCCTGATCACGCTGCCAGGAAGCACCGGCATGATATCCCCAGTCATGATAAGGCAATCCACGACGGCCTACGGTCCAGTCCAGGCGTGGGTCCAGCAAACCAGCATCTGGTGTAAAGGCGTCTGAACTGCTGATATTCATATCAGATTTTACAGCGTGTGAATTATAATCGTCCAGGTAAGGCAAGCCAGCCGCATCCACCCTGTAAGAGTTAACAAGATCCTGTGATGGCTGGAAAAATCCGCAGCAGGTGGTAGGGCCACCATAAGGGAAGTTCAGCATTTCGCCCGGATTGGCATTCGCAATACTACCTGTACCATCATTGGCTGTCATTTCAATATAGAATACAGCTTCCGGGTTACCCAGTTTGGCGGCAGCATCGAAATTATTCTCAAATCTCGTTGACAGGTTATATCCAACACCGGCACTGGTTTTACCTTTTACGATAGCGTCCTGGAACAAGGTAAATGCTTCCTGATATTTTTTCTCATAGAGATAAGATTTAGCCAGGTAGATTTGTGCGGCCCATTTATTTACCCTGGCTACGTCTCCACCCTGTGTTTCCGGCAGGTTATCCATGGCAAATTTAAAGTCGGCCTCAATAAATGGCCAGATATCAACTTCATTTGACACTTTTACATTACTGGTTGTATCTGAAATATAAGGCACATTGTTAAAGAACTTCTTCAGTTCAAAATAATAATGGCCACGGAGGAAACGGGCTTCTGCTTCTACCTGTGTTTTTTCAGCATCGCTCATGTCGGTGGCCAGATGCATTTCTTTGAGTGTCAGGTTACAGCGGTTAACGCCTTCGTATACGGCTTTCCATTTGGTATTAAAGAAATCGTTACTGGCATTATACGTGCTGGCAGCAATGGAATTGATCGGTTCCTGGTCACCGGCATTACTACCTTTATGTGCTTCACCGCCCACAACACTACCATATACCCAATTGGTGGGCGCTGCCCGCCATGGATCACCACCACCAAGTGCGGCTCCATCTCCCTGGCCATCCAGTGCAGCATAAGCACCTATTAATAAATAAGTAACCCCTGCTTTATTTGCCACGATCTCTTCAGAAAGTGAGCCTTGCGGAGCACGTTCCAGGAAGCTCTTTTTACATGCGGCGAAAAAGCCTGCGAGCATTCCTATAATTAGAATCAGACTTGAATATCTTAATGCTTTCATTTGTTTAATTTTTACAGTTCAACAAAAGATCCAGATCAAAATGTAACATTCACACCTACCAGGTATTGACGTTGGTTAGGATAAGCACCTTCATCTAATCCGAAAGCCTGTGAGTTACCAGCTACTTCAGGATCAATACCTGAATACTTGGTGATAGTAAATACATTTGCTGCCTGTACGTATACCCTGAATTTTTCAATCCCGATGTGTTCCAGCATATACTTCGGGAGTGTATACCCGATCAGCATATTCTTTGCACGGAGATAAGAACCGTTTTCAACGAAATAAGAATTAGGAGAACCAGATGCACTGGCATGGGATGCTATTTCCTGGATAGGAGCTTTGGCATTCTTGTGTGTAGGTGTCCAGGAATCATATAAGGCTGTTTTACCTTTAGCCCCCACGAAGGAAGGATAAAAATCAGTCCACCAAAGTACCTGGTTCCATATTTTGTTACCCTGCACTCCATAGAAAAATGCGCTGAAGTCGAAATTCTTATACGTTAAACCAACATTAAGCCCATAAGAAAATTTAGGATTTGGATTGCCAAGATAGGTTCGGTCATCCGCATCTACTTTACCATCGCCATTCGTATCTGCATATTTGAAGCGGCCCATCGCTGCCTCCAGCTGGTACTCTACCAGGCCCGGATGTTTGGCTTTAGCAGCAGCATTGGCAGCATCTACCTCTTCCTTGCTATCCCAGAAACCTACAACCTTATAACCATAGAATTCACTGATAGATTGTCCGATAGCGTTTCGGATAATAGGAGATCCGAAGCGGCGGCCTTCTAGGTCGAAATAAGGAGCGGATTCAGAAATTGCGAGAATCGTATTTTTATAAGTGGTTAAAGTTCCGGTTAATTCCAGTTTGAGATCTTTGGTAAGATTGTTTACACTGGTGATGGACACATCCCATCCTTTGTTCTTCATTTTAGCTACGTTAGAGAAAGGAACAGTAGCAGCACCGTATACACCGGGCAACTCAGGATTATACAACAGATCCCTTACTTCTTTCTGATAGTAGTCTATTGTAAATTCCAATGCGCCTTTAAATAAGGTTGCATCGATACCAATGTTGGAGTTTACGTTACTTTCCCATTTAGCAGCGGGGTTACCCAGTTGGGTAAGCATGAAACCCTGGCTGGTAGTAGCTGCACCATTGATACTGTAAAAAGAGGACCTTCTGTTAAAGCCATAAGCAATGAACTGATTGCCGGGCGCTACGTTAATCTGGTTACCCATAATACCATAACCACCACGGATCTTCAGATCTGAGATCCAGCTGATCCCTTTCATGAATTCTTCCTGGGAAATACGCCATGCAGCACTCACCGCGGGGAAGTTACCATACCTGTTGGCGCTACCAAAGCGGCTGGAACCATCCCGACGGATCAAGGCACCGAGGAGATAGCGGTCTTTGAAAGCGTAATCCGCTCTTGCAAATAAGGAGAATAATCCATCTGAGCCAAAGCTACTACCATTGGTAGGTGTACCGGTACCGGTGGACAGGTTCGCAAAGTTTGGATCGAACGAAAAATAATCAGTGGTTGTTCCGGTCACATTGCGATAGTGGTTATCAAATGCTTCCGTACCTATCAGTACTTTCAGATCGTGCTGCTGATTAAAATTCTTATGATAAGTTAACGTGTTGGTCCACGTCCAGTCATAACCATTCCCCGCACCTTCTGTAAATGAATTCACGGTATTATTTTCCGCATTTTCATATTCCGGCAGAACAAAATTGTAGTTATCGAATGAATATATTTCACCACCAAAACTGGTTCTCAGTGTAAAGTTTTTGAGGATATCTGCTTCTGCAAATACATTTCCCAGTAACCTGCTTGCCTGTGCTTTGGTTCTGCCAAAGCGATCCTGTATAGCAACCGGGTTACGGGCATTACCAAGATCGGAACCACTGGAACCCGCATAGTTACCTTTGATATCATACACCGGGATGATAGACAGTTCACGGAAAGCCATACCAATACCGCTACCTTCTGTAAGGGCAGCGATCTGCGGATTGTTGATCAGGGAGTATTCCATATTCTCGCCTATCCGGATATGATCTGTTATATTGAAAGTACTGTTGGAACGGATTGCATACCGCTTGTTGTAGGTATTGGTGAGCGTACCCTGCTGATTGAAATAATAGAAGGAGAAGAAGTAACTACCAATATCACCACCACCGGAAACAGAAATATTGTGACTGGTAATAGGAGCTGGTTTAAAGATTTCATGAAACCAGTCCGTACCTTGTTTGTTAGCTTTAGATATGCGGTAAAAGGTAGCGGGATCACCAGCTGATTTATATTCCGGGTTTACAAAATACAGATCAGGATTTGTAAGCGGGTCTCCTTCTTTCAATCCTGCCGGAGCAATATAATCAGGTACTACCGGTGTAGCGCCATTACCATATTGCTTATCACTAAGTGCTAAACCTGAATTGGAAAGTGCCAGCCATTTCAGGTCACCCTGTTCCTGGGGGTTCAGGATACCCCATGGATTTCCGCTATGGGGCCTTTGTGTACCATAATAACCATCATAGGTTACCTTTACTTTACCGGTACCTCTTTTGGTAGTGATCACAATTACGCCATTGGCAGCACGCGCACCATAAATAGAAGCGGCGCCGGCATCTTTCAACACCTGCATGGTTTGTACGTCATTAGGATTCACATCCGTAAGGTTAGATACGGGTACGCCATCAATAACATACAAAGGCGTGTTGTTACCAAAAGTATTGATCCCCCTGATTTTTACCTGGGGTTGCTCTCCTGGTTGTCCACCTCCCAACACGGTAACGCCTGATACCTGTCCCTGCAACTGGCTGGCGATTTGTGAAGTTGGTTGTTTGGTAAGATTCTCCACTTTTACAATGGATACGGCACCAGTCAGGTCTTTCTTTTTCTGACTGGCATAACCGGTTACGACTACTTCTTCGAGGGAGCCGACTTTTTCTGCCATTAAAATATTGATCGGGCCACTGCTTACAATGACTTCCTGTGGATCATATCCCACAAAGGAGAAGATCAGTGTTTGACCCGATTTAGCCTGCAAACTAAAATTTCCACTAGGGTCAGTAGCGGTGCCCCGGTTGGTACCTTTAATATAAACTGTAACTCCCGGCAGCGCATTGCCTGATGCTTTATCAGACACTTTCCCCGTAACGTTCGTTTGTGCAAATGCGTTACTGCCTGACAGTAACAGCAGAATTCCGCAGAGCACGGCTAGTGCTTGGTAAAAATGTTTTTTCATAACGTGGTTTAAGGCTAACGTTTAAGAAAACTTGTTAAGAAATAGAGTACCTATCATATATCTCACCACTGATCAGCACTTTTTTTACATAGAAATCCTGTTCCGTGCCACGCATGTTTGTAGCAAAGTAATTTCATGTTAATATGTAAAGCATAATTCACTCAATACACACGCATGATGCGCTACGTGTGATCAAATAAAGTAAACGTGACTGTGCAGCAGTTAAAACATAACTACCAGAATGGAGTTCATACGTTCAGTATGATTGCCCCAAAGAAAGCTCATCTCATGACGAATAGCGTTTAAGATCGCTTAACTGAAAAGAGTTTTAATGTCAATAAATTAATAGTGAGAAACACATTTTTGTAGTTCTTAAACTATAATTCAGATTTTGGTTAATAATTCAAATTTTGGTTCTCAAGTGGAATTATGAGTATTACAGGCCGAATATATAACAATATTTTAGCTCAAACAAGTGTTGTTTTAACATTTTTTTAAAATACAACGGTGTTTTTTCCTGCTTTCTTTTCGCAGGCCGCACCTGAAAAAGAAAGAATGGGACCTTCCATATATAAAATAGTACAGGAAGTCCTTCTTTTATGTATGTTTAAGATCTAATTTCTGTTTCATGAAAGTGTTTAATATTTTCTTTTGTGTGGTGTTTATCATTTTTGCGGGTTTACAATATAACGATCCCGATCCGTATGTATGGATGCCTATCTATCTCTATGCTGCCACTTTCTGCGCATTGGCAGCCCGTCACCGTTTTTACCGCAGCTGGTATATCGGTGGTATACTGGTGTACCTCGCCTATGCAGTCTATTTATTTTTTACAAAAGATGGCGTTGTAGATTGGATGCAGCAGCATCAGGCAGAAAATATTGCCCAAAGCATGAAGGCCACCAAGCCATGGATAGAAGATACCAGGGAATTCTTTGGCCTGTTTATATGTATTGCGGTGCTGGGGATTAATTATGTCTATTCAAAAAGAAGGAAAAGAAATATTTAGGGATTTACGAATTTTTTGATTTTGAGATTTTGGGATTTAAAGCGAAGATCTTCGGGAAATATCTTTCTATAAATCTCAAAATCAAAAAATCAAAAAATTCGTAAATCACATCTCTATGTGTTGGGGCCCTCCATGCAACACCGTCTCTTTTCCTCTCCATCTGAATTTGCCGGTGATGCCAAAGGGCAGTGTAACGGTACCGGATACACGATTATCATCAAAGTTGAGTGCTACTTCTATCATGCCACCATCAGGATGGGGCATAGCAGCGTTTACCTGTTTCAGGTTGCCTGGAGCGGGCGCTATCAATGCTGTTTTAAAGCCATAGGAAGTTGACTGGATACCGGCGGTTATGCCCAACAGATATATATTGGCGACGCAGGTAACAGATTGATACAGGCTGCTATTTTCTTCCTGCACCGGGTGCCAGGGCGCCAGTTCTGACTGGAAGGTGCCGGTAGTGCCTGTTTCCTGCATGGCCCTGAAAATATAAAACTTATCACGGAGTGATTCTTCCGGCAATGCTTTTTCTTTTACCATCCGCTGCATTACATTTTTCACCTGCCTGGGCGGTACTGCCTCTGCCAGTACAGCCATGGCATTGGTGTAGCGGGAGAACGTTTTTTTACCGGCTGTTTCTGCATACAATCCTTTACCTGCATCAAAACAATACCTGTACACCACTTCTCTTAACTTATCGGCTATACGCACATATGCCGTAGAATCGGCGGGCTTATCGCAGTAACCGGCAATGGCGGCCGCCTGCCGCAGCGAATACAGGTACTGGAAAGTAAGGGGCGCAATAGCCGCGCTGTCGCGGTAAGGCATATTCCCCGGTAGTCCTGTCGCCGCATCCCTGTAGCGGGCAAACCAGTCGAGGATATTACGAACACCGGGATATAGCTGTTTTGCCAGCGCCTTATCTTCTTTAAAAAGCAGGTAATCCTGGATGGCAACGATCCAGTCAAATGCAGCTGCAACGGATACCTGCATATCATCGGCAGGATACCGTGTACGGATCAACCCTTCGGGAATGCGTGACTGGTCGAATTGCCGCAGTGCATTCCGCAACAATTGACCGTCTCCCGAAAAATACAGGATACCCAGGCCGTGAATATGCGCGTCCTGTATATATTGCAGCTGTTCCTGCCAGAGATCATTATACAGGTTGTCCTGAGCCCCGGCGAAGGCGATGCGCCGGGCCGTCTGCCAGATCGTATCTGTTTCAGGCGAGGCGGAAAAGGCGGCTTTCTCCGTCAGTCCATACTGCGTATATACGTTGTAGTAATCTTCCAGGGTGAGGGACGATTTTCCGGTTTCAATGTCCAGTTGTACATACCTGAAGGTGCGGTAGCCAACAGGTGTAAATTTTCGGCGGTTACCGCCATCGGGGCGGATTACATCCTGCACGATGGTTTCATTGTTGTAAGGCGCCCGGTAGGTTATCCGTACCGAAGCGTCCAGTCCTCCACTCAGCAGTAGTTCGGGGAAACCGGTAGTCAGTTGGCCACGGTCCAGCAGCAATCTTATTTTTCGTTGAGCCGGTATCGTTAGTGGCTTGATTCCTTTTAAAAAGTCAGCCGGCACAGTGACTCCTTCCTGTTCTGCGATCCGGGTAAAGTTTTCGCGCTGATGTTGGAGTGGTCCGACCGGCCGTGGCGACAACATACGCCAGCCCAGCGCACTGGTGCCTTGCAGGGTAACGGGGGCAGCTACTGCAGCCTTGTCCCAGCAGGAGTCGTTATAGGTAGCCTCCTGCCAGTCCCAGGGATGGTATTCCGCTACGATACTATCGCCGGGATAGGCGCCGTAAAAAGCGCCGGGAGCGGTTATTACCGGCTTACAGTACACCGCACCATCTTCCATGGTCTGCCAGGGTGTGCTGCCGGTATTGATGATGGCTGCCTCACGGGCGGTATGCCCCTGTATCAGCAGACCGGTAGCCTGTGTAAGTTGTCCACGTGGTTTATCCGGGCCGTAATTGATCACTTCCGCGGCGATTACATTCGTCCCGTATTTAAGGTAAGCACTGAGATCGAGGGTTTCGTAGTACCAATTGGCCAGGTCCGACCGGGCGGGTCCCATGGCCACAAAGCGGCCGTTGACATACAAACGGTAACGGTTATCCGCAGTGAGGTGAATGAGGAACGGACCGGAATAATTGGTGAGTGTAAATGTTTTACGGAAAAGATAGACCCCATATAAGGCAGGGGCCGCTTCTGTACTGGTGATCCAGCGGGCATCCCATTGCGCAGGCGTTTCACCAGCCACTTGCTGCGATTGTGCCTGTACCGGCCACATTGCGCCTGATAACGGCAGCAGGAACGCTGCTATACATCGTTGCAGATATTTCATAGTAGGGAGGTTGTATACAAATATATAAAATATATTTAATGAGAATAAGGAGATTTTGTAATATGGCTATTTAGTTTTCCAGAGAAAGGCCTCACCCAGGGAGATTGTATAACGAACACGACTAAACGAAATCAAAGCACATATGGCTGATATTTACCCGTAGCAACGGCGTGAAAAAATGTTCGTACATTTATTTACCACAAAATTTCACACATGAAAAAGGCCGCTATATCCCCCGCTCTTGAATATTATGACCGCTATGTAGACCACGTGCCGGACATTGACCTCTCCGTTGCGCTGGATGAATCATTACAGGCACTACAGGCACTCAATATTGCACAACTGGAGCCACAGGGCAATTATGCCTATGCACCCGGCAAATGGACGCTGAAAAATGTATTCCAGCATATCACGGATACAGAAAGGGTATTCGCCTACCGCACCTTACTGTTTGCACGCCACGATAAAACATCACCACCTGGATTTGATCAGGACCTGTTTGCCGACAACACCTTCATCGATAACCGCAGCCTGCAGGATGTACTGGATGAGCTGATCGCCGTACGGATTTCCACCATCGCGCTGTTTAAAAGTTTTTCCGATGACACCCTCCTGAGAACAGGCATGAACTGGAAATATGAAATGAGTATCCTCGCAATGGGCTTTACCATTGCGGGGCACCAGCTCCATCATTTGCAAATCATCAAAGAAAAATACCTGTAAAAGTCAATGTTCTTTCAGATGAGAATGCCATTTTATTTATCTCACTAAAAAATGCATTTTAACAACCCCCTACTGATACCCGCTAACATTTTTGTTAGTAGTTAACAATTAACACCCCTCTTCTTTTATCCAGGCTACCAGTCTAGCTTTGCAGGCATAAAAACTATTTTTATGAAACGTCTGGAAAATAAGATAGCCCTGGTAACAGGAGGTAGTCGCGGTATGGGTGCCGCCATCGTTAAACGTCTTGCAGCAGAAGGTGCTATGGTAGCATTTACCTACACAAAAAGCACAGAGAAAGCTACGGCACTGGTCACTGAACTGAAAGAAAAAGGGCAGCGCGCATTAGCGGTGGCAGCCGACAGTGCTGACTCCCAGGCTGTGATTGCAGCAGTAGATCAAACCATCAAAACATTTGGCCGTATAGACATACTCGTTAATAATGCCGGTATGGCGGTGATGAAACCATTTGATGATTATACGCTGGAAGACTATGATCTTACCATGGCCGTGAATACCCGCGCTGTGTTTGTGGCTTCACAGGCGGCGGCGCGTCATATGGAAAAGGGCAACAGCATTATCACGATAGGCAGTAGCATGGCCGACAGGGTCACTGCCCCCACAGGCACCCTTTACTCCATGAGTAAATCGGCGCTTACTGCCTTCAACAAAGGGCTGTCACGCGATCTGGGATCACGTGGTATTACTGTCAACCTGGTGCAGCCCGGTCCTATCGATACCGAGATGAATCCGGCTGATGGCCCCCATGCAGCTATGCAGCGGCAGGGTATTTCGCTGGGGCATTATGGCGATGTGGAGGATGTTGCCTCCCTGGTGGCTTTCCTCGCCTCTCCCGAAGGAGGCCACATTACCGGTACTGCTATCACAATAGATGGAGGATATAACAGTTAAGAAAGGGAAAAGCCATAAAAAAGGGGAGGAATTCGCAATTCCTCCCCTTTTTTATGAAAATAATTTGCCGGTATTAAAAATACACTTACCTTTGTTGTATATACAACAGTTGTATTTGTAATTATGAAACTGGAAGATGAAATAAAACAAACAAGATTCAAAGATGAATACCAACGTGCCATGCTGAACATTGTATTTACAGCTAACTGGCTGGAAGTAGGCATATCACATGTATTAAAACCGTATGATATCTCTTCCCAGCAATTCAACGTATTAAGAATCCTCCGCGGCAGCAGCCCAAAACCATTAAACCTACTGGACATCCAGGAGCGCATGATGGATAAAATGAGCAATGCTACCCGGCTGGTGGAAAAGCTGCGCCAGAAAGGACTCCTTACACGCAACCAGTGTGAATCGAACCGGCGCAAGGTAGAAATCGAGATCACCGATAAGGGAAAGGCGCTTTTAACAGAACTGGAACCTATAATCGACAAAAATCATAAGCGTCTCACTAAAAAAATTACCAAAGAAGAAGTGAGCATGCTGAACGAATTACTGGATAAACTGCGTGATTGATTTTTTTTGCCTTAATACTTGTATAGACAATATTTGTACACACTTACATATCCAACACACATGTTAAAACGTTTATTACAAACAGACAACAGTCTCACCGCCTTTATAGTGCGCATAACGGTAGCATTGGTCATATTACCACATGGCGCACAGAAATTACTGGGCATGTTTGGCGGCCACGGTTTTAAAGCCACCATGGATTATTTCACACAAGGAGGCACACCGGCCATACTGGCATTCCTGGTTATATTTACCGAGAGCATCGGCGCACTCCTGATCCTTATTGGCTTCACTACCCGAATCTGGGCGATCATGAGTACTGCCATCATGATGGTAGCCATTTCCATGCATGCTGCCAACGGCTTTTTTATGAACTGGACAGGCGCACAGCAAGGTGAAGGATTCGAATATCATTTACTGGTCATCGGTATCAACATTGCCCTGATCATAAAAGGTGCAGGCCGCTGGTCTGTAGACCGTCAACTCACTAAATAATTTATCAGTTTAATACAACACAAAAAACAAAAATGAAAAAATCGTTATTCTCTACAGCCCTGCTGGTATTAGCCGGCCTTGCCACTTTTGCACAAGTAAAATGGAGCGCAGATCCTGCACATACCTCCATTGGTTTCAGCGTAAAACATCTGGGCATCAACTATGTTCAGGGACATTTTGCAAAATTCACCGGTGCTATTGAAACTACCGACAGCACCAGCTTTCAGAATGCCAAAGTAGATTTTTCTGCCGATGTAAACAGTATCAGTACCGGTGTTGAACAGCGTGATGGTCACCTGAAAACAGATGACTTCTTCAATGCAGCCGAATTTTCTGAAATCAAAGTAAAAAGCGTTTCCTTCAAAAAAGTAGCTGGTAGCAAATATGTAATGTTAGCGGATGTAACGATCCGGAACACTACAAAACGTGTAGCCTTCGACGTTAATTACAACGGTGTTGTAAGAGACCCATGGGGTTTGTGGAGAGCAGGTTTTACGGCTAAAGCAACGATTAACCGTTTCGACTTTGGTGTGAAATATGCCGACAAATTACCTTCCGGTGTTTATGCAGTAGCGCCTACCGTGGAGATCCTGGTAAATGCAGAAATAGTTAAACAATAATCAACTGCTTATATTTTATATAAAAAAAGGTTCCGGTGTAAGCCGGAACCTTTTTTTACTTCTTCTTCTTTTTCTTCTTCTTCGTCACGTTCTCCATCTCCTTATTATGTTCATCCAGCAATAGCTGCCAGTTATCATTCGGAATATCTTCGGAGAAACTGACCGTTTCCCGGTAATCATCTTTATTGATCTTCATCTCTGTAATATCCTTTCCCAGGAACTGCTGGATTTCATCCAGTATCGGTTTTTCCTCTGTACTACAGAAAGATACGGCCTGGCCTTTATGTACGCCACGACCTGTACGACCTACACGGTGTACATAGTTTTCGGGGACATCCGGCAGGTCATAGTTGACCACGTAATCCACATTGGGAATATCTATACCACGGGCATTCACATCTGTTGTGATGAGCACTTTGATCTCTCCTTTTTTGAATTCGTCCATTACCTGCAGGCGGTCGTCCTGTACTTTGCCTCCGTGCATAGTAAGACTTTTTACGCCGACCCGTTCCATAGCGGCAGCCACACGTTCTGCGCGCACTTTGGTGCGTACGAAGATCAGTATTTTGCTGTCGGGAAATTCTTTCAGGAGGCGTTCAAGGAAGAAACGCTTATCATCCATTTCCACGTAGGCAACGGCGTGGCTTACGTTTTTAGAAACGGGGTCCTGCGGGGAGATCTGAATACGGATCGGGTTATTTACCACTGAGTAAGCCAGGTCTTTAATATCCTTGTCCAGCGTAGCGGAGAAGAACAGGGTCTGGTGATTACGGGGGATATGTTTGATCACATCCCGGATATCGCGGATAAAACCAAGATCCAGCATATGATCTGCTTCGTCGAGGATGAGTGTTTGTACCTTACTGAGATCAATATGATCCTGGTTAATCTGATCAAACATACGGCCGGGTGTGGCGATGAGTACATCCACGCCCTTTTCCAGTACCTTGATCTGCGGGCCCTGGTCTACCCCGCCTACCAGCGCGAGGATGCTGAGATCGGTGTATTGTCCTATCTGCTGAAATACTTCTGCAATCTGTATCGCCAGTTCCCTGGTGGGTACCATTACCAGGCATTTCACCTCATATTTTCCTTTGCGGTATCTCCGGTCCTGTTGCTGGAGGCGGTGCAGGATGGGTATGGCAAAAGCAGCCGTTTTACCCGTTCCTGTCTGGGCAATCGCCATTACGTCATCTCCTTTCAGGATAGAGGGAATAGCCTTAAACTGAATGTCTGTAGGGCGTTTGAAGCCCAGTTCAGCCAAACTGTCCTTTATCTCGGAAGAAATACTATACTGTTCAAATTTCATGTTCGGTCATTGATCATCGGCGATGTGCCGGGTCACAAAGATAGAACTTTGCCCTATGACTTCACGAGTTGTATTTCCATATTGAGCTTCACTTCATCGCTGAGTACAATACCCCCTGCTTCTGTGCTGGCATTCCAGCGCAGGCCGTAGTCTGCCCGGTGGATACGCCCTTTCAGTGCAAAGCCTGCTTTGTGCTGTCCCCTGGGGTCTACCGTAACACCATTATGGATCACTTCCAGTTCAATAGGATGCGTTTGATCCTTGATGGTCAGATCGCCCAGCAGTTTGTACTGCTCTTCATCTATTTTCTTCACTTTCCTGGATACAAAACTGATCTTCGGAAAATTGGCCGCATCAAAAAAATCACCGTTCCGCAGATGCTCATCCCGCTGCTGATTCTGTGTGTTGATGCTGTCTGCCGCCGCTTCAAAGGAAATGGAAGCATCATGAAAATCGTCGCTTTCAGTTTGAATACTGCCGGTAAAACGTGTAAAATAGCCACTCACGTTTGTAATCATGAGGTGTTTTACTTTAAAGCCGATTTCGCTGTGTGATTCATCAATTTTCCAGTTTGCCATAACACATTTTTTTTGTTTGTAAAGACCATACAAACATAAGTGTTGTAACAGCAGCAGCTGTTGGATAATATACCGGAAATGATGGACGATTTGCACATGACGAATAAAAATCAGGGGGCGCATCACAGTGCAACTATAATTCATTAGAAATAAATTAAATTTAACTCCAATAGAGCGTACATGCCATTTACGATTTCACACATAGCAATAGTAGTCCCTTTCACCTGCCGGCCACACAAATACCTGTCGGCCACAGGACTCATCATAGGCAGTATGGTACCGGATTTCCTGTATTTCATCTTACTAAATCCCTACTTCAACGGAGGACATCAATGGTGGGGCATTTTCGTATATGACATCCCGTTATCCCTGCTGCTGGCCTTTCTGTATCATAACGGGGTAAAGCCGGCACTGATCAGCCAGCTACCGGCCTGGGCCGGTAACCGGATCGGCCATTTCCGGTCATTCAACTGGGACCATTATTTCCAACGCCACTACCTCGTGGTTATCGCTTCGGTCATCCTGGGCGTGCTATCGCACTTCTTCCTCGATGCCTTTACCCATGGCGATGGATACTTTGTAGGGCTGCTTCCATTTTTGCAGCAGGATGTCAGCCTGTTTGCCCATCCAATGAAAATGTGGTATCTCCTGCAATACATCAGCTCCATCGCCGGACTGCTGATCATTCTTTACTTCTTCCTGAAAATACCGGCAAAACATAACAGCAGTAAAAGCGGCATCCTCCGGAAACTGGGCTACTGGCTATTGGTGGCCGTATTTACTGTAATTATCCTGCTGTTCAATCATCAATTCCATTATATAAAATGTGAAGGGGCAGATTACCTCGCCGTGATCATGGGCGGCTTTTTTTATAGTTATTTTGTAGTGATGATGAGCGTAAAAAAACTAACTTCCCCTTCAACTATCAATAAAAAAAGTTTTTTACAATGACACGATATGTTGCGTTTCTCCGGGCTATCAATGTGGGTGGAAACAGGATGGTAAAAATGGAGGTACTGCGGGAACTCTTCGCCAAAGCAGGATTTAAAAATATTACCACCTATATTCAAAGTGGTAATGTCATTTTTGAAAGTGCCTCCACGGACACGGCTGCCATTGAAGCTAAAATTGAAAAGCAAATGCTGAAAGCACTGGGATTTGAAATACCCGCCTGCGTTAGAAGTTTTAAGGAGATGGATGCCATTTTGAAAAATAACCCATTCCCCGGGATTGTTCCGGACAAAGAGATACAGATCTATGTGGCGTTTTTACAAACAGTACCCGGTGCAAATGCGCAGGAAATCCTCACCTCCCTGCAAAGCGCAGCAGAAACTTACCATATCAATGGACGCGAAGTATATATCCTGTCGCGCAAAACCCTGATGAAGACGCCGTTTTCCAACAATTACCTGGAGAAAAAACTGGGCGTAGTCAGCACCACAAGGAACCTGGCCACTGTAGGCAAAGTGCTGTTATAAGAGGACGCCGGTATCTTTTCAAAAAAAATTCCCCTGATCTGTAAGTTTTGTTTGTTATCCTGCAACTAATCCCTGCAAATAGCAAGTGTATGTTTTTTCAGCATATCCAATTTAATACACGCAAATGAGTAAGGAAGAATTTCTGTTCATCATCGGGGAGCATCAGGGTATCCTGCACAAGATCTGCC
Organism: Chitinophaga sp. MM2321; assembly: GCF_964033635.1. Taxonomy (NCBI): domain Bacteria; kingdom Pseudomonadati; phylum Bacteroidota; class Chitinophagia; order Chitinophagales; family Chitinophagaceae; genus Chitinophaga; species Chitinophaga sp. MM2321. The sequence continues at coordinate 84,775 of NZ_OZ035533.1, read as the reverse complement.
GCCTGTACCGCGATACGCCGGAAGACCGGGAAGATCTTTTCCAGGAGATGATCTATCAGCTGTGGAAATCCTTCCCTGCTTTCCAGGGACAGTCGAAAATCACCACGTGGATGTACCGCATTGCGTTGAATACCGCCCTGGCAGCCTTCCGGAAGCGAACGCCGGACATAACGTATACGGATACACTACCCGAGCAGGTAGCCACCACGCCGGACCCGCCGCATGCATTACAACAGGAACAACTTTTTGCAGCACTGCGGCAGTTAAGCGACGCTGAAAAAGCGATCATCGCACTTTACCTGGAAGATATGACCTACCAGGAAATAGCCGGTATCACCGGCATAGATGAAAATTATGTGGGCGTAAAACTAAACCGGATCAAAACAAAGATCAAAAACATCCTGAAATTATAAATCATGACACAAGATCCTTTAAAATCAGCCTGGGACAGCGCCACCACGCCATCCAGGGAACTGACAGCACTGCAAGCCATTGTGGATAAAAAAAGTTATCCCGTACTGAAAGACATCAAAACACAGCTGACGATTGAAAGCATCAGCTATGTCGTTTTTCTGCTGGTGTACTATGACTTTTTTGATGGCGATACCAAACCGCTTTATGCCAATATATTGCTGGTAGCTTCTTTTTCTTTTATGTTGCTGCACAACCTCGCAGGCTACATCGTGGCCAAACGGCCGGCCGCCGGCAGTGACCTGATCCAATCGCTCAAAGTGCAGCTATCCCGGTTGAAGCAATACGCCACGGTATCTGTCACCTCCCGTGGATTGGGTTTCGCCGGAATGATAGCGTTCTTTTTAATCAACATCCGCTGGACAACCGGCACCTACTGGACCCTGGCTGCGGTAGTACTGATCCTTGGCGTACAGCTCTTCCTGCTGAGAAGAATATGGACCCGCCGGATCCAAAAAATCAGCAACACTGTAGCGGAATTAGGCAATCATGGAACTGCCTGAAACAAATCCACATCCGGCCAGCGCGTTGTTTTATCATTCACCGCTTTCCATATCAGGCCATCGAGATCATTAAAAAAACCTTCTTCTGCGCGGGTATTGCACAACAACACCCAACTGAACCCATTCCCGGCACGTACAATTTCGCTGGCGGTACCCGGCAACGAGCCTGAATGCCACCAGTTATGATACACATTTACCAGCCAGCCCAATGCATAATTCGGGTTGGCTGTGGAAGGTGTAGTCATGGCCATTATAGAAGCCTTGCTCAATACATCAGGCCTGGTGGGAAATCCATCTACACCAGCCAGGAACCGCGCCAGATCAGTAGCAGAAGCGATCCATCCACCATGCGCATCCATCCGGGCCACATCAAAGTCGTATGGGTTTTCCCCATGCTGACCATAATATTTCACTTCCTTCTTTTTCCTGTCGGCCATAGTATTGCCACCCGTTTGCATAGTGGTAATGCCCAACGGCGCCAGGATAGCCGACTTTACATATTGCTCATAGGACAGGCCGGTTACCTTTTCAATTACTCTCCCCAATACACAGTATCCGAAATTGGAATAGGCGTAAACTGTACCGGGGGCATATTTCAGGGAAATGTGATCGAGCGTCCAGGCAATGAGGGCGGGAGCAGTCATGCCGGGATTACTGAACATAGGATCTTCACCGTTATTACTCCAGCCGCCGCCGGTGTGTTGCAGCAGTTCCCTGATGGTGATGGCTTTTAACCAGTTGCTGTAAGGCCGTGTACCGTAGCTGGTACCCAGTATTGCACCGGGACCAAACACGTTATCATCCAGTGAAAGTTTTTTTGCTTCCACCAGTTTTAGTATGGCCGTTGCCGTTATTGACTTGGATACGCTGGCAATACGAAACAGGCTGGCCGGTGATACTTTCTCACCGGTAGCCTTATCAGCGGTACCGTAGCCGCTGGCGTATACGAGTTTGCCATTGCGGGTGATGGCCACCGACATACCTGGTACCTGGTACCGGGCCATAAAGCTGTCTACTACCTCATCTACCTGCGGAATACTTTTGCCAGGTACGGGCATATGTATACGCAACGACTGGCAGGACACTTTTTCCAGGAGGCCGAAGGAAAAGCAGCCGGCAATCAGGATGCTGAAAAGCGGGAAGTTCATAACTAAAGTTAATTTTTTCTTCCCATTACAGTACCGAAGGTTGCCGCTGTTAAGGGATATCTTTCTTCTTGCAGAGCCGTTCAATTTCTTTCAGCAGGGTTTTCTTTTCTGTTTCAGATTTTGTCAGGGCGATGGCTTTGTTATAATAGCCGATAGCTTTGTCAATATGGGTGTCGGCAAATAAATAGGCCAGTAAAGAATGATAATAGTTGCTCTCAACCAGGTGCAGTTTCTCCGCTTCTTTTATTCCCTGTTCATTTCCATACACTTTGGCAAAGGCAAATGTCCTGTTTAGTGCTGTCATGGGAGAATATTCTATAAGGATAAGCTGGTTGTACAGTTGTAAAATATGTTCCCATTTATTGTTATCTGTGGGGGTTGTATGCCAATATGCAATGCCTGCTTCCAAATGGTATTTTGAAATTTCATTTCCTGAGCAGGCATTCACCAAATAATAATTACCTTTTTCGATCAGTTCTTTGCTCCACAAATTTTTATCCTGCTGTTCATACAGAATAGTTTCTCCTGCGTCATCCGCCCTGGCATCGAGTCTCGAACTTTGAAAACACATCAGGGCAAGCAGGGCATTGCATTCAGTGGTATTCGTCAATGGATTTTCGGTCAGGATAAGTGCCAGTCTGATGGCTTCAGAACAAAGATCTTTCCGGATCAGATGATTGCCGGAAATAGAAAAATAGCCTTCATTAAACAACAGGTATAAAGTTCTTAAAACCGTATCAAGCCTTACGTGTATGGTGGCTTCCTGTAATAGCCCGATTTGAAAATTATCGTTGCGGAGGTTTGTCCTTGCCCGCTGCAACCGTTTTTTTATGGTGGCTTTTTTTGTGAGGAATGCATTGCCAATTTCTTCCACACTGAACCCACAAAGGATTTGAAGCGCCAGGCAGATTTGTGCCTCCTTCGGGTTGGTTGGATTACAAACAGCAAAGATCATAGCCAATTGACTATCGGCAATTGTTTGCAGTGTAAAATCAAAGTCCTCTTCAGCCTGAAATTCATTTGTTTTAATAGCCCCTTTTATATGTGTTTCAAAAAGGGTAAGCCGTTTGAGGTAGTCTTTCGTTTTGTTTTTAGCCACGGTATAAAGCCAGGCCGTAGGGTTTACAGGAATGCCTTGTACACTCCATGTTTCGGTTGCTTTTAAAAATGTTTCGCTGGCAATGTCTTCCGCTATTTCAATATGCTTCAGGCCAAAATGACGGCATAATACTGCCGTCATTTTAGCATACTCCAACCTGAATAAGTGAGGTAAAAGCTCCTGATGCGATGTCACCTTTTCTTCCATTAGCTTTAACTGTTATCGCCTGGTGTTAATATGGCTCTTACTTCAATATTCCCCCCAGCCTGGAGAATAGGGTTACTTTTAGCCAGTTCAATAGCTTCTTCAATGGTCGCTGTTTTTACAATCATATAACCACTGATAAATTCCTTGATTTCCGTGTAAGGGCCATCCGTTATTACATTGCCGGGCTTCAGGGTTTTCGCTTGGCTAACAGACAGCCTGTTACCTTTGTCGGCCAATTTGTTTTGAGCGGCAACGCTTCCTAACCAGTTCATCCTTTCCTGCAATTGTTCAGGAGATGGATTAGCATGAGGATTGCTGCTGTTTCTGAAAATTAATACGAACTCTTTCATCGTTTTAAAATTTTATTGTTTCGTCTTAATGACGATTGAAAGCTCAGGAAGGGGACAAAATATTTTTATTTTTTGGGTCATACAAAGCGGTAATGGCCGCAAGGCCGCATGGATCTATCAAACTAAGTTAGCAAAATTTCATTCATTTCATGCTTAACAGCGCATAGACCAACATCAACGGCTGCTATCAAAAGGAGTAGCTCCCTGGCGGGATTTCTGGTAAAATTGCTACATTCGCTGCATAGCAAAGTACATTTCCTATGAATTTCTACACTGCATTAGCATTACCGGTATTTCTCCTGACGTTTCAGGCTCCAACAGTTTATGGGGAAGGTAAAGGGGGCAATACTGAAATAATTAAAGAGATAACAGCTGCCCCTAAACCCAAAAACCGCGTCTCTTTTGGCCAGGGTATTGACCTCATTGTAAGAGGGCTTGGGCTGAATATAGACAATATCAGGTTTATTAAAGAACCCAAAGCAACTGATTATTTCGTCTATGCAAATAATAAGGCATCCTATGCACATTCGCTTATTATAGCTGCCAACAACGGTATAAAACTAAACCGGACCATCAAACCGGAAGCAGCGATGACCAGGGAGCAATTTGCATTGAGCCTGTTGCAGGGTATTCAGACTACGGGGCAATACCCTACCAATATGATGTGGCTGCACGTAGGTGATGAAGCCAGCTTTTCGGAAGAAACATTGTCCGCCGTACAAACGTTGATTAAATTCAATGTAGTATCGCTGGAAAATGAAAAGTTCCGCCCCAAAGCCTATATCACGCCGGAAGAGGCAGCAAAGATGGTAGAAAATGCCGCCACCTTTATACAATCCCATAAAACGGCGAATGCCGAAGCTGCAAAGCCGCAGGACGAGGTTACTTTTACATCGGTTCCTGTAAACGACAGTGTTAACACCATTACTATTTCAAGAGGAAGCAAACCAAATTCCGGTTACCAGGTTGCTATCACCCGTATTGTTTTTTCAGAAAACGGCGAGGCTGTGATCTATTATAAACTTACAGATCCTGCTCCGGACAAGTCCTATCTACAGATGATCACGGAACCCACTGCCGTTACTTTTGTATCATCTGCCTACCACATTACCCTGGAAAAAGAGTAAAAAAGTCTGTGCTTTCATCATCCGGTTATTAAGATCATAAACATGATCCAATAACCGGATGATGAAATAATGCAACCAAAAAAAAGGCCCTGTTATACACACAAACCATACATATATTGGAAGCATAACCGCACAAGGGCTTCCTTTACCGCTTATCCCACGCCGGTATCCCTGATTTTCCTATCAAGATAAAAAAAATATGGTCCGACCGGATAAAAAACAGCTCAAAATCCTTTACAGTAAATGATTTACATTTTTTAATGTGGATTATAATTGTTAATCATACAATTATTAAAAACAAATTACTACATTGTGTATGAAAGGCCCTTTTTACGGATTTTCACGTTTAAAAAAATAATTGTTAATTATACAATTAATAAACAAATAAACAGCTAGTAAACATCATCTTTTCAGAGATTAATTCCATCGTTATTTTCAATCAAAAAAAATAAAATTCTGTATACAGCATATTAGCCGGCACAAATGTATACGTCGGTATAAGTCAGACAAATTCCATTATATGCGTTCCGGATCAGATAGGACCGGGACTACTCAATAAAAAAAGACAGGCATAAATCATCAGCCCAGGCATCCATAACAACAAGGTTGTAGCTGGTATTCATTGGATAACACCCTCATCATCGGGGTGGTGGCGGAGCTATGCGCATTACCTATGTCCGGTTCAACAAAACATTCTTTAGTACACTCAATCTTTTTACCAATAAAATTTTACGTCTGTGAAGAAAATTTTACTGCTGATTTCTTGTATCAGTATTATCGGAAGCCAGATTGTCTTTTCGCAATCTGCAGAAAAAGCGGCGCCCGGAGTTGGAAAAATAAAAACATCTCCTCCTGTAGCCAGGCCATTGTTTAAAGACTTCATGGGCATTAATGGCCACTATACCTTCAAACCGGAACTGTACAACCAGGTATGCCGGCTTGTCCGCAACTACCATAATATAGACTGGGATGTAAAGAAACTGGGTGCACCGGTTACCATACCGGAAAGTGCGAATCATGTAAACTGGAAGGAAGATGTATATGGTCCGTGGAAAAAAGCGGGCTTTGAAACGGATATCTGTATCCAGTTCGGCGCTTTCGGTACCAACTCCCCCAGCTATGAAGCTGCCTGGGCAGGACAGGAGCGGTGGACATATAACTATGGTAAAGCCATGGCCGCTTATTATGGCCCTTCGGGCAGACATAAGCTGGCTACCTCTTTTGAGATAGATAATGAACCTGGCACCCGGTTTAATCCGGCCCTGTTCAGAACCGTTTTCAAACAAATGGCCCAGGGTATCCGTGATGGCGACCCTGCAGCAAAGATCCTCACCCCTACCGCACAGGCGCGTAACGGAGATGACTACTCGCAGGATTTACGTGGTATGTATGCTGAAAAAGATATTCTGCCCCTGTATGATGTGATCAATGTACACACGTATTCCACGATGGATAAAACGGAGGCCACACAAAACAACTGGCATCGCAGCTATCCCGAAGATACTTCCATCGCTTACCTGAAAGTGATCGACGAAACCGTTGAATGGCGCAATAAAAACGCGACAGATAAAGAGATATGGGTGACCGAATTTGGTTATGACGCCTGTACACCGGAAGCCATGAAATACCGCAAGGACTGGGCGCTGAAGCTCAACTGGCAGGGTGCTACCGATTTACAGCAGGCGCAATACCTTGTTCGTTCTTTCCTCGTTTTTGCGGAGCGTGATATCAGCCGCGCCTACCTCTACTACTATGACGACAATGATGAAGCATCTTTCCATGCGGCTTCCGGATTAACACGGGAATTTAAACCAAAAATGTCTTTCTGGGCAGTGAAACAGCTGTACAAAACACTGGGCGATTACCGCTTCAAACGCGTTGTGAAAAAAGATATCGGGGATTTGTTCGTATATGAATTTGAGCATGATACAGACCCTACACGTGTAATCTGGATGGCCTGGTCACCAACCGGAGCTAAAACCTTTGAAAAAGATACTTATGTAGCCCGTGAAATCAAAACCACATTGAAAGATCTTCCAGGCACACCTACTGAAGTAGCAGGCATGGCCACCGCCGACGGGAAAGCACCACAGGCTGCATGGAAAAAGGCTGGCAAGTCTGCCATCACACTTACGGTAAGCGAACGTCCTACTTATATTATAATGAAGAAGTAACGAAATATTAAATGACCGTCAACCAAAGATCATAAATATGAACAGCATCCTAAATTCCATTTATTTATGAAAAAAATTGTACTGCCGCTATTTATAGTTTTCTGTCTTCCCGGGAGTGCCCTTGCTGACAATGGCAAAGCACCGGAAGACATGATGACCGGCACACCCCGCACAAATCACACTGCATTTTCAGTCAGGAGTAAACCGGCTGAGGTAATTATTACAGGTACTGTAAGAAGCGAAAAAGGCGAGAACCTGCCTGGTGTAAGCATTCAGGTAAAAGGTGGAAAATCAGCTACCGTCAGCAACGACATGGGCAAATACACTATTAAAGTGCCTGATGAAGAAGCCGTGCTGATATTCACCTACATGGGCTACATCACACAGGAGCGCAAAGTAGGTAATGCTACCGTATTACATATTACTTTGCTGGAACAACTGGAAAAACTCAATGAAGTAGTGGTGGTAGGTTATGGTACGCAGAAAAAAGTATCCGTAACCGGTGCTATTGCTACTGTTACTACCAAAGACCTGCTGCAATCGCCCGTAGCTAATATCAGTAACTCACTGGTAGGACGCATGTCGGGTCTGCTGGCCACACAGTCCAGTGGTGAACCCGGCAATGACCAGTCAAAACTAAGGATCAGGGGTGTCGGAACATTTACCGGATCACAGGACCCTTTGATTATGGTAGATGGTATAGAAGTAGCCAACTATAATAACATTGATCCAAACGAAATTGCCAGCGTCACTATTTTAAAAGATGCCTCCTCCACCGCCATTTATGGTGTAAGAGGCGCTAATGGCGTATTGCTGATCACCACCCAAAGGGGTAAACTGGGAAAACCACAACTCAGTTTCACCTCCAATGTGGCGCAAACCAGCTTTACCTCAGTGAGGACACCGATGAACAGTGCGGATTATGCCACGTCTTACAACGCCGCTAAAAAATACGATTCCTATATAACGGGAAGTGTATACACGCCTACTTATAGTGATGAGGCTATTTCCAAATACAGGTCAGGAGAAGATCCTATATTTTATCCTAATACCAACTGGTACGACCTGCTATTGAAAAAATCTTCCCTGCAAACACAAAATAATATCTCTATCAGCGGAGGAACGGAAAAAGTAAAATACTTCGTTTCCGGCGGATTGTTTACCCAGGAAGCCCTGTTTAAGAACACTACCCTGTCACCGGATTTCGATGCACAGGTGAAATTTAAACGGTATAACCTCCGGTCCAATTTCAATTTTGATATTACCAAACGGTTGAAAGCTTCCCTCGATCTGTCACTGCAAACAGAAAACAGAAGAGGCGCCAACTGGAATACCAACCGGGTTTTCCAGGGCCTTGGAGACGGTAATCCTTTGTATTCTCCCGGTGTAGTAGATGGTAAGGTAGTACAGCTGGGCATGCCCGGTCCGGTAAATCCCATTAATATTATGCTGGGCGCCGGTTACAAAAAAGAATACCGCAACTACCTCAATGGTGCGGTAAGAATGGACTACGACCTGGACATGATTACCAAAGGCTTTTCTATCCACGGAAAAATATCATACCAGAACTTTAATAATAAAAACGATATCTATTCTAAAGGACTGGTTGACTACCTGGCTAAAAGATTACCGGATGGCAACATTGTTTATATTCCACAAAGCCTGGATGATGCTTTCGGGTTTGATGAAGTAATTGGTAAAAACAGGAGAACTTATTCTGAAATCGGACTGGACTACAACAGAACTTTTGGCAGTCATACCGTTACCGGCTTATTGCTGTACAACCAGAGCAAACTATTCGATCCTAACCTGGCTTTCCTTGTACCCAACGGTTACCAGGGCGTTGTAGGGCGTGCCACTTATGATTACAAAGGCCGTTACCTCGCAGAATTTAACATCGGCTACAATGGTACGGAAAACTTTGCCGAAGGCAAACGCTTTGGCTTTTTCCCTGCATACTCACTGGGCTGGGTGCCTTCCCAGGAAGCCTTCTTTCCTAAAAATGATGTGCTGACATTTATAAAAATAAGAGGTTCCTATGGTGAAGTCGGAAACGATAAGATCGGAGGCGCCAGGTTCCTTTACAGACCTACCTCCTTTACTTATTCCAACAACCCCGGTTACTATTTCGGAGAAGCCGGTAGCAATTTCACCCAATATAACACTGCCGTAGAAGGTGCGTTAGGCAACGGGGATCTTACCTGGGAACGTGCACTGAAAAAGGATCTGGGTATAGAACTCTCTTTCTGGAAAGATAAAATTACCATCACTGCCGACTGGTTTAATGAAAACAGGGATAATATCCTTGCTTCCAAACAAAATATTCCTGCTATTACAGGCGCTATTCTTCCGGCATACAATTTTGGGAAGATGGTGAACAAAGGTTTTGATGCCGACATCGCATTTAACAGCGAGGTGAATAGCTTCCGCTACTGGGTAAAAGCCAATGTCACTTTTGCACGCAACAAGATTGTATTCATGGATGAAATACCGCAACCTATGCCCTATCAGAACCGCAGCGGACAACGCCTCGGTCAGTACTTCGGGTTAATAGCAGAAGGTTTGTATAATTCCTGGGCTGAAGTAAATGATGCCAACAGACCGGTATCACAATGGAATAATAATAAAATTCAACCCGGCGACATCAGGTATAAAGATGTAAACGGAGATGGAAGAATTACGGATGATGACAGAGTGCCTATCGGTTATTCCAACTTCCCTGAAAAAATGGGCGGTTTATCCTTCGGTGGAAGTTTCAAAGGATTCGACTTCTCTGTCTTGTTCCTGGGCGCCACCAATGTATCGGTACACATGCCAAGACTTGCCATGATCGGTTTTCCGCTCAATAGCGGTGCTATCAACAACCTGCTGAGCAGCTGGAGCCAGGAGCGTTATGATCAGGGGCTGCCCATTAATTTCCCGCATTTATCTATAGGTTATGAAACACAACAACACAACTATAAAGAATCGACCTATTGGATCAGGGATGCCAGTTATGTCCGTTTAAAAAACATGGAAGTGGGTTATACATTACCCGGTAATATGTTGAAGAGAGTGGGCATCAGCTCCGCGCGCTTCTACCTGAATGCCAATAACCTCCTTACCTGGAGCGATATGGACCCCGGAATAGATCCTGAAAGTCCCAGCGAGATTGATGGAACCGAACCTTACCCATTAACAAGGACGGTTAACGTTGGTGTTAATATTAAATTTTAATAAGGGCGATTATGAAAAAAATAACAACTTATTATATCTGTGCACTGCTCTGTGTTTCTATCCTGTCCTGTAAAAAGGCATTCCTGGATAAAGCACCGGGGATAGATGTTACAGAAAACACACTTTTCTCTTCCAAAAGCGAATTGGAAATCTATGTGACCAGTCTTTACCGGCATGGTATCCACCACGGTTACTGTACGGAAGACAGGAGCCTCACCAATGCGGCCTCCTACGATATCTCTGCGGGCGCCACAGATGAAGCCGAATATGCTGTATCCTGGCTGGTTTCACAGCGGTGGAACTCCGGAAATATAGATGCGAATGATATTGTAAACCTGGAAGATTACCGGTTTTATCTCCGCTGGACTGCTATCCGCATGAGCAACATTATCCTGGAACGCACGGGTGAAGTTCCCGGCCTGGATGATGCATACAGAAACCAGGTGTTGGGAGAAGCGAAGTTCGTACGGGCGTTAAACTATATGGAAATGGTGAAACGTTATGGTGGCGTTCCGATCGTGGACAAGCGTTTCCAATTGACAGACGACCTCAAAGTTCCAAGAAGCAGTATAGAAGATTGCTTCAATTTTATTGTCAACGATTGTACGGATGCAATAGCACTTTTGCCTTCTACCTACCCTTCTACCATGAGAGGCAGGGCCACCAAAGGTGCAGCGATGATGTTGAAAGCGAGAGCCTTGCTATACGCTGCCAGTCCGCTCTTTAATACCGCACAGCCTTATTTGAATTTTGGCGAGAATAACAAACTGATATGTTATGGTAATGAAGATAAAAACCGCTGGCAACTGGCAGCAGATGCCGCCAAAGCCGTTATCGACTGGGCCCCTGCCGCCGGTGTTATCCTGATCACTGACAAAGGTGTGAATCTCAACTATAAATACGAATGGTCCACTCCTGACAACGCTGAAGTAATTTTCGCCAACAAATCATTTGGCCCGAGAAGCCCCTGGGAATTACCCTGGGCAGTAATGAAGCCGAATGAAATCGTCAACCCCGGATGGGGAGGTTTATGGGCCACACATAACTTTGTACGTAAGTATGAAAAGAAAGATGGTACCCCACAAACCTGGAGCGCAACAGGCGGTAATGATCTCATGAAAAAGTACGATGAACTCGATCCCCGTTTCAAACAAACAATCGCGTATCATGGCTCCTACTGGAACAGGGAAACACCTGTGATGGATTGTATCAATGGAAACAGTATTGGTTCCTGGATGCACAAATTAATTCCGGAAACCCTGGACAACGGTTCTCCACAAATACCCAGCTGGCAGATCTTCCGCCTGGCAGAAGCTTATCTGAACTATGCAGAAGCATTGAATGAAGCACAAGGACCGTTACCAGCGGCATACGACGCGGTAAATATCATCAGAAAGCGTTCCGGTATGCCCGATCTTCCTACCGGACTCAATCAGGACCAATTCAGACTGCGGGTAAGAAATGAACGTGACATTGAACTAGCCTATGAAGATCAACGCTTCTGGGATATCAGACGCTGGATGATTGCAGAAAATGATGGTGTCATGAAAGGAAATTTCTGGGGACTAAAACTCTCTGAAGTTCCTAACAGCACGGAGATCCGCTATGTACCTTATGTGTATGAAGTGCGCACCTTCCTGCGTAAAATGTATTTACATCCTTTTATAACATCGGAAGTAAACAAAGGTGACCTGGTACAAAACCCGGGTTGGTAAGGTGTAATGACATCCGCATTTTCTACAGTAAAAAAGAAACTTTATGAAATCTACATATTACCAGGGTATCTTTTTAATCCTGCTTTTCAGTACCGGGTGGAGTAAAATTTCTACCGCCCAAACACCTTCCGGCGATTCTGCCATACAGGTGAATAATAAAGACGCAGCCGTGCATATTGCATACGGCTCACAACCCGCCTGGATGGTAACAGGCGCCCTTTCTACGGTAAAGGGAACCGAATTGCAGAAATCCTTTAACACCAATCTGGCCAACACGCTGTTTGGCAGATTACCAGGTTTGACGGTAATGCAAGGCAGCAGTGAACCAGGCGCCAATTCGCCCGCATTGTACGGACGCGGTGTTAATACTTTCGGCGCTGCCGGCCACAATCTTTTAGTCATCGTAGATGGTTATGAAAGCACTTTTGAACAACTGACTACGGATGAAATTGAATCCGTATCATTTCTGAAAGATGCTTCCGCAACCGCCCTGTATGGCAGCAGAGCAGCTAACGGCGTATTGCTGATCACTACGAAAAGAGGTAAAGAAGGCCCGCTGGAAGTAACCTTCAGCACGCAACAGGGTTTTACCAATGCAATTGGTCTTCCAAAATTTTCAAATTCATATGACTATGCCCGGCTTTATAATGAAGCATTGGTAAACGATGGCAAAACCGCTTTATACACGGAAAATGATTTGCAGGCCTACAAAACAGGTAGTGATCCTTACTTTCATCCGGATGTAAACTGGTATAAACAAACATTAAGAAATACGGCGCCTATCTCCAACTACAATTTAAATTTCAATGGTGGAAGCAGCACCGTCCGGTATTTTGTAGCATTAAATGCCATGAATAGCCAGGGTTTGTATATCAAGGCCGGTAACGAAAATGAAGAAAGTACCAATTCAAAATTCAGCCGGTATAATTTCCGTTCCAATGTTGATATCAACATAACGAAAAGGCTCACAGCGTATGTAACACTGGGTGGTACGGTAGAGGACAAAGCCAATCCGGCGGGCAATACCACGGGAGGGTTATTTGACCTGATGGCAGCTATTCCGCCTAACGCTTTCCCGGTATATAACCCTGACGGAAGTTTTGGTGGCAATGCACGATTTACCAATCCGCTGGGCAATATGCTGCAAACAGGCTCCTATACTTCTAACGGCAGATCCCTTCAGTCCGCGATAAAGCTTACCCAACAACTGGACATGGTGACGCCTGGTTTGAGTGCTTCGCTTGCCTTCTCTTCGAATAACTTTTTTACCAGCTACTCCAATAAAAGCAAGCAGTATGAAAGGTTCTCCATTTCAAAACAAGGCAACGATACGGTGTATACCAAATTCGGACAGGAAACATCCCTGACAGGCGATGAAAGCCAGTCGGACCAATGGCGCAACTATGCACTACAGGGTTTTCTTGATTATAACAGGAGCTTCGGACAGCATGATATAAGCACCATGCTCATGTACAACCAGGATGTTTATGAAATCAGCGGAAATAATCTTCCCTACAAACATATAAATGCAGGTGGCCGGTTTACCTATGCCAACAGTCGCAAGTACATCGCGGAATTATCATTGTCATACATGGGCTCTGAGAATTTCCCCAAAGGCAACCGCTTCGGTTATTTCCCCGCTGTATCAGCAGGCTGGATCGCTTCTGAAGAAGCTTTCCTGAAGGAGAGTACAGTGTTCAGCTATTTAAAAATAAGGGCCTCCTATGGATTAGTTGGAAATGATAAGATAGGCGGACAACGGTTTATGTTTGATCAGCTATATCCCTTTGGTGCTTCTCCACATTTTGGTACCGGGAATACAGGAACAGCCGGGCTCGCAGAAGGAACGCCTGCAAATACCGGTGTTACCTGGGAGAAAGAAAAGAAAATGAACTTCGGCCTGGAAGCCACTATTGCCAAGCGTTTACAGGTAACATTGGACATCTTCAAACAGGACAGGTATCACATACTGGCACAGCCTAACCTCACGGTACCGCAATATGTAGGCGTTGATTTGCCTACCACGAACGTGGGAAAAGTAAACAACCAGGGATTCGAAGCTATGCTGCGTTACAACAGCAACCCGGCTAAAAACCTGCAATGGTTTGTGGAAACCGGTGCATGGTATGCTAAAAACAAAATAGTGTACAACTCCGAAAGTGTGCAGTTAAACACCTACTTATACCAGACAGGCCGCGCTGTGAATCAGCCTTTTGGCCTGGAAGCCATTGGCTTCTTTAAAGATGAGCAGGATATTACTGCCAGTCCCAAACAAATTTTCACACCTGTTCAACCGGGAGATATAAAATATAAAGATCAGAATGGAGATAATGTAATTGATCAGAATGATGCTTACCCGATTGGCAAAACGGCGCTTCCCACGCTTACTTACACCCTGCACACCGGTTTTCAGTTCAAAGGATTTGACCTGGATGCACTGTTTCAGGGCGTAAGCGGCAATACCATTTACCTGGGTGCAAACTACCAGGCCTTTCAGAATAACGGACCCGTTAGTCCCATGGCACTTGGAAGATGGACACCGGAAACAGCGGCAACGGCTACTTATCCCAGATTATCATCTCAGAATAATCTGAATAATTACCGTTACTCTTCTTTCTGGCAGCGGAATGGCAGCTTTATAAAATTGCGCAGCCTGGAAGTAGGTTATACGCTTCCTCCCAACACGCTCAGCAAAATTCATATTAACATGCTGCGGGTATTTATCAACGGTACTAACCTGTTTTCAATTGACGGTATAGATGGCAACATAGATCCTGAAACACTTTCAGTTGGTTATCCGGCAGTAAGAACACTGTCTGCAGGAACTAGGATCCGGTTTTAACTGAACATTTAATACAAAAAAAATGAAAAACAATATTTTCATCTTTCCTTTCATCGCGCTCATCCTGTTAAGCGTAAGCGCCTGTGAAAAACTGGACCGGGAAGTACTGACCAACAAGAGTGAAAAGCAGATTACTTCTTCCTATCAACAAACCGGTTACAGGCAGGCATCGTTATATACGGATCTTCCGGAAGGGTTTCTGTATATAGACAGGGCCATGATGGCATCTGCTACTGATGAAGCGGAACATACAAACGAAACAGCTGCCATACAAAAGTTTAATAACGGTTCCTGGAATGCATTTGACAATCCGGATAATGCCTGGAGCAGGTATTATAAAGCGATACGCAAAGTAAACCAGTTCCTCGTATCATCCGATAGTATTGACCTGGAAGTATACAGGCTTGATCCAAGTCCTTCACAACAGAGTGTTTATAATACCCGGATCGCAGAAATACGCAGGTGGAAATACGAAGCACGTTTTTTAAGGGCGTTTTTCTATTCCGAATTGATAAAGCGTTATGGTGGTGTACCTATTTTTACAGAAGCACTATCCCTGACAGACGATTTCAAAAGCATAAAACGCAATACACTTGCAGATTGTATCAAGTTTGTAACGGATGAATGTGATTCTGCCGCAGCAGCGTTGCCGGTTGTTTATGCAGACATTGACCTGGGAAGGGCTACCAAAGGTGCGGCACTCGCCCTGAAAAGCCGGGTACTATTGTATGCCGCCAGCGATTTATTCAATACGCCCTCCTGGGCCGGTGGCTATGGCCATCCTGAACTGATCTCCCTCACCGGCGACCGGCAGGCCCGCTGGCAGGCCGCAGCGGCAGCAGCAAAGGCTGTTATTGATCTTGCAGGTTCCAGCTATTGGCTGCATTACGATTACAGAAGCATTTTCAATAACTACAACATCCCGGAAATCATTCTTACCCGCCGCAATGGTGGTAGCAACGAGTTTGAAAAAGCCAACTATCCGATTGGTTTTGATCTGGGAGAAAGCGGAACAACGCCATCACAAAACCTGGTAGATGCCTATGAAATGAAAGACGGTACACCTTTCAACTGGGAAAATCCGGTACAAGCCGCCAATCCCTATGCCAACCGTGACCCACGTCTGGATCTGAATATCATCACCAACAATACCTGGTATAAAAGCCGCGGCGTGGAAATATGGGCCGGCGGACAAGATGGCAAAGGCATCGCCAACGCTACTAAAACCGGGTATTATCTCAAAAAATACCTGAGTGAGTATACCAACATCTTGTTAAACAATACGAGTGTACACAGCTGGATACTGATCCGCTTACCGGAGATGTACCTGAATTATGCTGAAGCACTGAATGAATACAGCCCCGGCAATGCGGATATCAAAACCTATGTAGATATGGTGCGCTCCAGACCTGGCATTGATATGCCGGGAGTGCCTTCCAACCTCTCACAGGCGGCTATGCGGGAAAGGATTCGCAATGAACGCAGGGTTGAATTTGCATTTGAAGATCACCGTAGCTGGGATGTACGCAGATGGATGCAGGGACCTGCCTACCTGGGTGTGCCACTCCGCGGTGTAGACATCACTAAAAATACGGATGGCTCATTCAAATATGTACCCATCGTTGTTGAGAACCGCGTGTTTGATCCTAAAATGTATTTGTATCCTATTCCCCAGGGAGAGCTGACCATTTCAACAGAACTGGTACAGAACCCGCTGTGGTAATGGTTTATATCTTAACATACCAAATATTACATCATGAGAAATAGTTTCGTCAACAACATAAAAATACTGGTAGCCTTATCGGGATTTGTTATTACGCTGGCTTCCTGTAGTTATAAAGAGATAGTAGATGCAGACTATCCCGATCAAAAAATTTACATGCCCGCCGCCGTTAATGGCAACTATATAATAGCCGGTGTTTCGCCGGCTAACAAACCTTTCAGGTATGTGGTAGATATGGCTGCTAAAAAATTCAATGTTCCTTTAAGCGTGTACCGGTCCGGTATTAACAACAACGGAGGATTTACGGTAGATATAAAAGTGGATACGGATACCATTACGCGGATGATTGATGCCAGCATATTAACCGGCACGCTGCTTTTGCCTGCCGACAAATACACGATTGAATCTGCCGTTGATATGGCAGGTGGCAAAGAGTGGGCTCCTTTTACCCTGAGCGTTGATCTCGATTTCCTGCGCAACAATCCGGGTCAGCTGTATGCATTGTGCGTGGGGGTTAGCAGTCCGCAGAAGGAAGTCAATCCTGCGAACTGTAAAACAATTATAATTATTGATCCGAAAATCACTTTACCGGTAGCGGGTTTTACAAGTACTCCCGTGGAGGATGATCCCAATACTATTCAGTTTACCAACACTTCCGCGTATGCTCTTGAGTATTCCTGGGATTTCGGAGATGGAGGGAAAGCTGATGTTCCGTCACCTGCGCATACCTATACTACTGCCGGCACATACACGGTGAAGCTCACCGTAACAGGTATTACAGGAGAAGAAAATAAATCAACAATGGATGCTACGGTAACCATTCCATAGCTGGCAACGTTGAAAGCGCATCCAAAATTATCTACTTCCGCCAATCTGAAGTAGTCAACAAAAAAGCCGTCTCATTCCCTGAGACGGCTTTCTTTATTATGCACTTAATTATACATCGTATTACTTCCCTGCGAACAACGCTGCCACCGCTTCATTACCAGTAATGGCCTTCGCCGGCCTGGGATGATCTGCATTAAATACGCATAACTTTTCTTTAGGGATAATTTTTACAAATGACTCGTCAATACTGCCATTTTTATCTTCCACCTTGCTGAGGTTTAATCCCAGGTGTCTGGCAAAGAAATGATACACCGCCTCTCTTTTTGAGATGCCATAGTCATGTTTTTCATTGGGTAAATGCACATTCTCCACCTGGTTAGCTGCCTTGTAAAATGCATAGATATCCCTGATATACGGGTATTCAACCTCCGGGGTATTCTTTGTCCAATCGTCCCCGTCGGAAACGAGCAGCATAGGCCGTGGCGCCGCACAGGCAGCAATCTCCACATTATTCGTCTGAAAACCGGGCGCCTTATGAATGGGCATACCGCTTTCACAAACACAGCCACCAAAGAAATGAGCAGCCACCATGACTACAGGCGCCGAAACAGCAATCCTGTTATCGATAGCAGTTAATACAAACGATTGGGTTCCTCCTCCGGAAGCACCGGTAACGGCTATACGTTTTGCATCAACATCTTTTAATGAAACTAAAAAATCAACCGCCCTGATACTATTCCAGGTTTGTAGCTTTACCAAAACAGGGTTCTTATGATCGCTTTGGGTGGATTCCCCATAGCCCACCATATCGTATGCAAACACCACTGCTCCCATCCTGGCCATCGCAGCACAACGGAACTGCATGTCATCCCGGAAACGGCCATCGTCCCAATGGCCATGCGGGCACAAAATGCCGGGGACTTTGCCGGTCGCTTTCGCTGGCCTGTACAGATTGCCCGTTACCCAAAAACCAGGTCTGCTTTCAAAGGCTACATTTTCAACGGTGTAGCCATCCATTATTTTCTTATCCCGGATTATCGGGTTAAGCGGTGTTTTTGCAGGCATCGGATTCAGTCCGGCGCCCTGCAAAATATTTTGCCGGATCTTATCTTTCCTCGTTTCCCAGCTCTCTTTATCATGATAGCTGGTGGCAAATTCCTGCAATTTTTCTTTCCCTTCTGCTTCCGTCCAGTATTTACCCTGGCAAAGCTGGCTCTTATCTACCTGCGCATACGCATCCCTGTTGAATAAGAGCAACATTGTAATGAAACAAACCGCAAAAGTAGTGGTAGCATGTTTTGTCATCATGGCATAATATTTTAGATTTATTTTTTCTTATTTAGATATTTAGTTTCAGCAGTATATCTTCTTCTGAAACTAAATATCTAAATAAGAAAATAAATAAATCCAAAAATATTATTAACGGGTCGATTTCATTTCACCAAACAGGTACCCGACCACTGATTCCGTCAGATCTTTTTGTATGGACGGGGTAAACGGGCTGACCGTTTCTACTTCATAGCCGCCATGTTTGAACTGGTCCTCGCTGGGAAGATATCCCAACCACCCGTTGGTATAGCCGAAATAGAAGGTATATGGAAACGGTGACTTATCGCGTATATCATTGGAGATCTCGCAAAATAATTCAACCGGCGCACTCCATATAGCGATATCTTCATTGATCTTCAAAAACCGTATGGGTAACAGGATGGTATGATCACCTGCCTGGGAAGTACGGGTGTATTTACCCATATCATCCGGCCAGCCCAGCTTTTCTTTCCGGGGTGTTTCCACCGTCACTGAACCCGTGTTTAATTTCACTGCAGCTGTAGTAGAAGTAATCTGCTTGTTTGCGTCCAGGATCTTGTCGCCCAGCAGCACGCGGAACTCTCCCAGGTGACTCGACTGAATACTGGGATATGTACTGTATATAGGCGCCAGGTTACCGGCAGCACCGTTTATAAAAAGAAGCGGAACACCGGTTTTTTCTTCTACATATTCAGACACCAGTCCCGGTACATCTGCGCTGATATCCAGGTTTGTGCCACCCAACACCGTTCCATGTATCGCATAATTTGAAATCAGCACCAACGGCGTACCATCTGCTTTATCAATCCGCATTAAACCGATGCGGCGATCTACCGGTCCATCCGGATTCATGCCCAAAGATGCTTTACCATCTACATCAATTGCACGGCGATTCATGTTAGCTTGCGAAAATCCCCAGCCAATGCCCAATTTTGCTGCAACAAGATTTTTGCGGGCTTCAATAATCCCGTTAATTAATTTTTGCTCCACCTCTTTGGTATATGCAGTATCTACATCATGTTTGTAACGTTCTCCCATAAACACAGCCGGCAACCCCGGAACGCCCACTTCAGGCGCAGAGTGTGTATGCGTGAGCGACCACCAGAAATTCAACGGGTTGATGCCCAGCTGCCGCTGCAACAGCGATGCCACATGATCATACTCTGAAGGTGATATAACACAGATATCGGATGACACTAAAAAGAACTGGTTTACACCATCATCCAGCGCAATGATCCGGTGATAGATGCGGTCATGGATACCAGTGGACTGCCTCGCCTGATAACCCAACAACATTTTTGGACTATCCGGTGTAATATCAACTTTTACCACAGCGGCTCGGAAAACGCCCGGGGCTTTGCTGCCAGGCGTTTCCGCAGACAGCCCTTCGGTTGCCAGTAGAAAAACCAGCATCATCATCAGTCTGCAAAAAATACCCGTTTCTGGTTGATGCCTGGTAGGTGGAACGGCTGTTAATTTAGCGTGCATTTTCATAAATAGTATGTCTTTGAAATACAATTATTGGAATTCTCCCTTACGGGTGCTATACATTAGTTCTGTCTTAAAAAAGTCAACAGGTCTGCCATTGCCTGCTTATCAATATTTTTTTCCAGCCCCTGCGGCATAGGCGAAATGCTCAGTGATTTTAATGACTTAACATCCTGCCGGTTAATAAGCCGGTCCATCTTTCCATTACTTTTCACGGTGATAGCGGTAGCTGTTTCGGTAGCAATAATTCCCTGAACAGATTCGCCATTATTCAACTCAATCTGCCAAAGGTCATAGCCTGCTAATATGGACAGGTTCGGGTCCAGTATATTGGCCAGGATATCTTCTTTTTTCCAATTGTGAATGGTTCCAAGATCCGGTCCGAAAGACACGCCTGATCCTCCTTTTACCTGGTGACAAATAGCACAGTTCTGCATGTACACTTCTTTACCTTTTAACGGATCTCCTTTCATTTCAAGCGCAGCCTGGTATTCTTTGTTGATTGTTTTTGCCTGTTCCTGGTTTCTTGTAAATAATTTCCTGGTACGCTCCCGCAGCTTTTCATCCCGCACCTGCATCAGCCCTACACTGGTGTTAAAGCTCACACTGCTGGTGAGTATCTGGTTTTTCTCCATTGCGTCTATCAACAGTGCGATCCTTTCCTGGTTGTGCAGAAATACGCTGATGGCAGCCTCTCTTATTTCAGTAGTCATCACCGGCCATTGACGTATCAAGTATTGCGCACCTTCTGTAGATGGAATGGTGTTGATGGTTCGTAACGCTGCAAGCTGCACCCGTGGCTGTTCCTGGGGAACGATTAATTTTTCGAGAAATGACAGATGCGGAGTAGCATCTCCCAAGGATATAAAATCTATTGCATCCGCTCTTTTTTCATCGGGCAACTTTGTATCACCTGCAATGGTTAGCGCCTGGGCAATAGCCGCCGCTTTCACCAGGTCATCTGATATACCGGTTGATTTCAACAGTTGAAAAGACGCGTGCCGCAAGTCATTTGACGGACTGGTAAAAAACGTGTGAATAAGCAGTTGCTGATCGGGTTCTGCAACGGTCAGCGGTGACTTCCTGTTTTTCATTCCCTGGGCCAGTCCTTTCATGATGGCGGACTGCCACGCTTCTGTTTTAGGAGATGGCGTTCCTGTAGATTTCCGGATCAGTTCATGAATAACTGTCGCACTGTCGCTACCGCCCATCATGGTGGTCAATCGCTGTACCAATGAAGCATACGCAGGAACATCCTGCTGATACTTGTTAAGGATTACCTGCAACAAAGATCCTGTTTGCGATGAACCGGCAGATAGCGCCGCGATCTGTACCCACTTATCATTTATATCGGTAAATAATAGTTTATTCCTGGCCTGCGCTGCTTCAGGTGTATTTAAGAATCCCAATGTCAGCAGCAATTGAAGCCGCACTTTATGGTTGGGATCTGCCTGTAAGGACAATAATGTTTTGGCTAATTCCGGTGCTGCATCGAGGTGCAGTTCCGCGAGCTTCACCGCATTTTCCCGTACTCCCGCTACTGTATCTTTTAAAGCAGCTATAATTTGTTCCGGTCTGAGTTCTCCCATTCCTTCCAGTGTCCACAATGCATGCAGGCGGCCCAGATCAGATGAGGGGTTCTGCGTCATAGCAACAAGAGCAGGAATGGCCGATTTATCTGAGCGGTCTACTAATAAACGCTGTGCATTTGTTCTCCACCAGGCGTTTTTGTTGGAAAGATAGGCTACCAGTTCTTCGCTTTTCGCATCACCCAGTTTAAGTCCCTTCATCCAGGCTGCTGTAGCGCCGTTTGTGGGTGTAATGCGATATATCCTTCCCTGTTCAACGCCGTCATACAATCCGCCGGCGGCCACTACTTCCGCAGACAACCACTCAGGAGATTCAATGACCCGTCTGTAATAATCAAGTACGTACAATGCGCCGTCCGGTCCAACATACATATTTACCGGCCGTGACCACGCATCCGTAGAAGTAAGAAATTCTTTGTTAGGAAAAATTCTGCTGGCTACAAAACTTGCACCGCTGTCTTTCAGCACATCCACGTGGACCAGGTTACTTACGGGTTCCGCAACGAAAGTGACATGTTGATTGAAGGGCGCCGGAAAAGCATCTCCCATGTAGTCTGTAAGTCCGCAGGCGGAAGTCATTACACCTACATTCGTGAGCAACTGGCGGTCAGGATTTGTTGTTGTCGGAAATACTTCCGCAGCATCCAGGTGATCGGACATGGATTGGGTGGCATCTGATACCAACAGGTTGGGATTGCGTTCAAAATAACGGTTTGCAATCACTTCCTGGTAACCCTGGTTGGAGTTGTTGCAACCAAACAGGTGGCCCCACTGATCAAAGGTTTGACCAAACTGGCAACGGCTGGAAAGCATTTCGAGTTTGGTACGGTCAGGACGAAAACGGATAGACCGCCCACCGGCATTTTGCGGCAGCCGGACAGCATTAGAATCAGCCGGATAATAAATAGCTGTTCCTTCGTCCCCAAATTCTTCCATATAATCCCTGGTTTTCACCACCCCTTCATGCGCAGCATAGATCCAGTTATCCAATCCGTATACAGGGCTGTTCAGGTTATGCTGTGGATTGGTGAGACCAAAGCCGGTCAATACCGTATCCACCACTTCCGCCTTGCCATCATTGTCAGCATCTTCGAGGTAAAGTATATTCGGCGAGTCGGTCACCAGTATACCTTTTTTCCAGCGTAAGATCCCTGTCGGCAGCATGAGGTTATCTTTAAATACGGTGCGTTTATCCATGACGCCATCGCCATTGGTATCCGTTAGCAGAATGATGTTTCCGGTGCCGCTTTTATCAAGCGGGTACCCGTGCATTTCAACTACATACATACGTCCATACTCATCAATTTCCATGTCTACAGGAGAGGAGATCAGCGGTTCGGCAGCAATCATTTCAATTTTAAATCCATCTGCCACCTGCATGGTTGCAAGTGCCTCCGACGCCTTCACCCCTCCGGAGGAGGCAGCTGGCGTGCTATTGCGGCAACCGGACATAATCACGAAACATATGCATATATATATTAAAGACGGATGAAAACGAGGGAAATGATACATGTTAAATTTGCATTTTAATTTGAAATTGCATGTTGACGGTCTATTTTTTTCGTTTGGATTTTACGGGAGATGGGTTTGTTTTCATGTCTCCATGTAAATATCCGACAACCGATTCTGTCAGATCTTTTGCAGCAGCATCCGTAAACGGTGAAACCGTTTCCACTTCATATCCTCCGTGCGGCCATTCAGATGCAGTTGGCATATAACCAAACCAGCCATTGGTATACCCAAAATAAAAAGTATAGGAAAAAGGTGAGCGGTTGCGCACTTCATTAGACACTTCACAAAACAACTCGATAGGCGCACTCCATATGGCTATTTCTTCATTGATCTTCAGGAAACGAACGGGTAGCTTCACCATATTCACACCTGCCCTGGTAACGCTGTACTTCGCGAGATCCGCAGACCAATCCATACCCGGCTTCCTGGGTGTTTCTACCGTTAACGCACCTGTTACCATTTTCAGGTTATCGATTCCTGATTTAATTTTTGCATTGGCTTCGAGAATTTTGTCTCCCAACAATACCCTGAACTGACTTAAATGTCCGGCTCTCCAATTCGGGTAAGTACTGTAAATAGGTGCCAGGTTACCAGCAGCACCATTGATATACAGCACCGGTGCGCCTATTTTTTTCTCTACATATTCCGCAACGATTCCCGGCGCATCTCCGCTGATATCAAGATTAGCGCCGCTCATTACGGTTCCGTGCATGGCATAATTAGCTATCAATACCAAAGGGCTTCCATCTTCCTTATCCAATCGCAACAATCCTATCCGGCGATCAACTGGTCCGTCGGGATTGAGCCCCAGAGAGGCTTTACCATTTACATCAATTGCGCGGCGGTTGATATTTGCCTGTGAAAAACCCCAGCCTACACCGAGACGGGCAGGAACGAGATTTTTACGGGCTTCCAGGATGCCATCCACTAATTTCTGTTCCACCATCGCCGTATAAGCAGCGTCTACTTCGTGTTTGATACGATCTCCCATATAGATGCCATACAAACCAGTAACCCCCACTTCAGGCGCCGAATGCGTATGCGTGGTTGACCACCATATATTCAACGGATTGATGCCGTATTGCTTCTGCAACCTGGCAGCTACCTTATCATATTCCGAAGGAGAATACAGACAGAGATCAGATGATACAATAAAAAATTGTGTGGTTCCATCATCTATTGCCACAATGCGGTGATAGATCTTGTCCAGCACGCCTGTTGACTTCCGCTCCTGGTAGCCCAGCAGGTACTGCGAATCCGAAGGTGTAATATCTACCTTCACTACCGCAGCACGCAATTGCGCACTGGCTGCCGGCGCAACAAAAAACGTGGCACCTAACAGCAAAAGCGAAAAAGAAATCCAACGGTCTGCACGCTGTTTAAAAGAAACTTTATTCAAATCAATAACTCCGATACTTTTCATATGACTGAATTTATTTAAAAAAACACCTGTCATTGTATGTCTGCCATACCGCATTGCCCCCCAAACAAGGGGCAATGCAGTGGACAGGTGTATGGTTAATAATTCGGGTTCTGCACTAATTTTTTGTTCTTATCAATGGCCGACTGAGGGATAGGATACACGTAATTTTTCTCAGGATAAAATATCCGCTTTCCTTCCGCAGCGGGTATAATTGTATACACGCCATTTTCTATGAGTATGGCATGTAAGTTACCGTTCAGGTTTGTTTCTGCAATCTTCCACCTGATCAGATCGAACCAGCGTTTTTCTTCAAAGGCCAGTTCTATTCTACGTTCGTGGCGTATGGCCGTACGCATCTCCACCTGGTTCAAACCAGCTGGTAATGCAGGCAATGCTGAACGCTCCCGTACCAGTCTTATCGCTTCATACACGGAAGGATCCGGACCTACGGCTTCGTTCTGTGCTTCCGCATAACTCAGCAATACTTCCGCATACCTGAATATGATAAAGTTGGCGCTGTTCTGTTGGTTATTTCCATTGATAGCATACTTCGGATTCAATCCTTTCAGCAAACAATATCCTGTATTGGTAGACTCGTTAATATTACTCAGATCCGTTTCATTTTTACTACCGACACCATGACGGGTAACTATTTCATAACCCAGCCATTTTGCGCCATCGTAAATAACTGACTGGTAAAACCTTTGTTCTCTGCCTACATAAGGATTTTGCGGATTATAGCCTGAAGCGGGATCGGTGATAGGAAGTCCATTCGCCATTTCATAGTCATCCACCAGTTCCTGGGTAGGGTTAACACCGCCGTATGCACGCTGTATACCACCCACGATCCACGTTCCCTGTAAGCCTTCCCGGCCTCCTCCGAGTGAGGTTCCTCCTAAATATTTCTTCGCAAAGATCGTCTCCACATTATCATTGTTCTCTTCAAAAAACTGGGTATTATAATCCGCGAATAAAGTATATTTATTGAGATCCATTACCTGTTTGTTCGTAGCTGCTGCTTTCGCCCATTTGGTTTTATCATTGGATGGATTCTTCAATGTACTGGCTGCAAAAAGTTCACACCAGCCTTTCAGCGTGAGTGCCGCGCCTTTTGTAGCTCTTCCTGATTCTGCTGTCAGGGGAAGATCTTCAGCGATAGCTGCACATTCGTCTGTAATGAATTTGAAGGTTTCTTCATCGGTATTGCGCTCCCTGAATATTTCATCCCCATCTTTCTGACTCAACACATCTGTAATAATGGGTACGCCTCCATAATATGTCCATAATATATGGTAGAAGTAAGCCCTTAGAAAACGGGCCTCGCCCAATCTTTGTTTTTTCCAGGCTTCATCCAGTGTGGAAGCATTCACCTGCGCGATGAATACATTGGCGGCCCTGATATAATTGTATAATCCCCAGTAACTTGGCGCATTGCTGGGTGTATATACGGAAGTAGCATACAGCACCCTGCTGGCCGTTCCACCCACGCCGTTCATGGCATTATCTGAAAAATTCTCCGTTGGATCATACGTGGTAAACGGGCCTTGCAACTGGGCGTACACATTATTCAAAAACAGGTCCGCATTACCGGTGCTTTCAAAAAGTGTAGCCGCTGCCACCTGGTCCTTTGGAGCTACTTCTAAAAATTTATTACAGGAAGTTACACTTACCGCCAATAACAGCAGTGATGCAACCTTTATATGGAGGTTTTTAATTACGTTGTTCATCATGCAATATTTTAAAATTCTTAAAAGGTGATATTAACGCCTACACTAACAACTTTCTGCTGGGGATAAAGATTTGAATACGGAGAAGTGCTTTCCGGATCAAAATTCTTCAGCTTTGTCCAGGTAAAAACATTCTGTCCGGATACATATGCCCTTGCATTCTGACTACCGATTTTCTTCGAGATAGTCGTAGGAATGGTATAGGAAAGCGTCGCACTTTTCACCCGCACATAGCCGCCGCTTTTCATCCAGAAAGAAGATGTCTGTGTATTGTTGGTGGTTGGCCCGGAAGTGATCCGTGGATTCAATGCATTCGGATTCTCAGGTGTCCAGTAGTTCATATTTTCTACGAGCGCCGACATACCATTATGAAATGCCCAGGCATTTTGCCTGTCCAGGTAAAGGTTTGTTTTTGCTGCACCCTGAAATAATACATCTATTGAAAACGCCTTGTAACGTACAGAGGGAGTGATACCAAAAAGAATTTGCGGTACAATCGGATCTCCAATCTTTGTAAGATCATTATCGTTGATCTTTCCATCTCCGTTTAAATCCTCGTACCGGATATCACCCGGTTGTACGGCGCCCCATGGTTGTGTAGCAATTCCTTCTTTCAGTTCACCTGTACCTTTAAAATCATCTACCTGGAAGAAACCTAAAGCATGGTAGCCAAATTGTGTTCCAAGCGCCTTACCGGTTACTCTCCTGTTTGGATTATTGTAGGTGGTAGCCGTTTCAAATACTTTCAGCAGCGTATTTTTCGCATAGGTAAAGTTTCCACTGAGTGAAACCTGCAGATCCTTGGAGACATTGTAAGAAGAGCTGAGGGAGAGATCAATACCCTGGTTCTGCATCACCCCTGCGTTTACCTGGCTGAGTCCTATTCCATACTCGGCAGGAACAATGACGTCAGGGTTAACCAGCATGTTGGATCTCTTCTCGTGAAAATAATCCGCTTCTATCGTTAACCATCCACCCCACAAAGTAGCTTCTATACCCACGTCACTTTTCTTGGCCCTTTCCCAGGTGATGTTTGGATTATTCTCATTTCTTTCCAATGTTGCCTGTACTGCCTGTCCGCCAATAACATAGGCCGGACCGTAAACGCCGAATGTACTCAGGTACTGGAAGGCAGATCCCGCAAGGGCGCCCACTTCACCATAAGATCCCCTGATCTTCAGGTTGTTGACCCAGCTGATACCCTTCATGAAATTTTCTTCTGACAAACGCCAGCCAACAGAAAATGCCGGGAAAAAGCCAAACCGGTGTCCCGGAGCGAAATAATAACTACCATCGTATCTTCCGCTGGCTTCGAATAAATATTTATTGGAATAATCATAAGTAACACGATATACCAATCCCAGCTGTCTTGCTTTGGAAGAGGTGCCGGAAGTAGTCATATCAGCCGCACTTGAACTACCCATACTGATTTCGTCAATACTCAGGTTATAATTCCTTCTGGACGCAGCGAGACTAAGCGCAGAATTATCTTTCGCTTCAAACAGCGCCAGGGCGCTTACATTGCTTTTCCCAAATACCCTGGCATAGCTCAAAGACCCTTGATAGGTAAGTTGATGCGCCAGCGAAGTACTCTCATTCAGGGATGCTTTGGTTTGTTCAAAGATGCCATCTGTAATCACATAAGGATGCTTCGTGGTATCTACGCTTCCTTTATGAATAGGAATCCGCCAGAGTTTATTCAGCA
Organism: Chitinophaga sp. MM2321; assembly: GCF_964033635.1. Taxonomy (NCBI): domain Bacteria; kingdom Pseudomonadati; phylum Bacteroidota; class Chitinophagia; order Chitinophagales; family Chitinophagaceae; genus Chitinophaga; species Chitinophaga sp. MM2321. Next base: position 56,620 of record NZ_OZ035533.1, on the reverse strand, counting down.
CAATCGTAGGATCATAAGCTACTGTTACCCTCGCTTTTAATCCGGGGATAAAAGATAAATCCTGGTCGATAGATAATTGTGAATACAGTGCGGTTGTATTTATTTTATTATATCCACTGTTTAAAAGACTGGAAGTGATGTAGGTACCTGGTACGCCATTACTGAAATACAAAGGCCCGTTCGATGTATGGGTATATCCTATTAATTCAAAAAGACGCCCGGTGGTTATTGACGGGTAATTGGCATTCTGTACCCTACCATTTACGCCAAAGGTTATTTTCGTTGTATTGGTTACCTGGGCGCTTAAATTAAGGTTGAGATTATATTTTTTGTTATTCGTTGCCGGCCACATTCCTTGCTGTATCTGATGGCTGAAACTACCATAATACTTCACCTTGTCGGTACCGCCGGAAACTTCGATATTATGATTGGTTAAGATGGCATTTTTCTTAATGATATCCTTGTACACATCCGGGTTGGGATAAGCGTCAGGATCAGATCCATCCTTCAGCTTCTGCAGGGCAAAATCAGAATATGGCAGCGGCAGACCGGCATTCTTGGCCGCAGCATTTTGTAATACACCATATTGGTAACCGCTGACATAATCAGGAAATACCGTTGGGTTCTGAAAGCCTACATAACCATTATAGGTTACAGAAGGTGCGCCTGATTTTCCGCTTTTAGTGGTTACCAGGATTACGCCGTTAGCAGCAGCCACGCCATAGGGCGCTACCGCAGCAGCATCCTTTAAAACCGTAAATGACTCAATGGTATTGGGGTCCAGTTGCTTAAAATCTCTTGGTATACCATCCACAATGAGCAATGGCTGATTGGCACCGGTAGAAGAGATCCCTCTTATATAAATGTCCGATCCGTCATTTCCCGGCTCACCGTTGTTTTGTCTGAGGATGACGCCCGGTACCCGGCCTCCCAGGCTATTACCCAGGTTAGAAACCGGGGTGGAAGCGATGTCTTTTCCTTTTAAGGTAGAAACAGCAGCAGTTACCGAGGACTTTTTCTGTGTGCCATAGGCCACTACCACCACATCATTTAACTTGGAAACAAGTTCCACCATCGTAATATTAAACTCTGTCTGGTTGGCTGTTTTAACTGTTTTTAACTGATACCCGATAATAGAAAATTCCAGTTCGGCATCGCGGTCACTATCAATGGACAGTTGAAATTTTCCTTCCCCATCGGTGGTAGTGCCCCGGTTCGTTCCTTTAACGGCTACGGTTACACCTACCAGGGGTTCTCCTTTTTCATTCGTTACCTTCCCTTTGATCTTAATATTAATGAACGCCAGGTTGGGTACCGGTATCAACGGGCTTGCCTCCACGGAAGATTCTCCTTCCTTTCTTTTGATAAAAATCGTATTTACCTCAATAGTAAATTCGAGTGCCTGATCCTTGAGTACCCGTTGCAGGAAGATTTCGAGGGGTACTTCTTTTGCATTAATTGTTACCGGCTTTGTCCCCCGTATCTGGTTGACCTTATAGCTGACGAGGTAGCCGGTTTGCTGTTTAACGGCAGTAAACACTTTCTCCAGTGGCACGTCTTTGCCGGAAAAAGTCATGGTTTGTGCCAGGCCATTTGCGGCCACATTTAAACAAAGCCCTAGTAAAAAAACAGGGGTGAGTTGCATAACCTGCAAAATTTTGGTTAAGAGCCCGCTTGCCCTAAAGCATCTGCGGATAGAAGCAGTTAATTGCATACTTTTGTATGGTTTTTGGTTGATGAATGAAGAGACTCCTTTATGCCTGAGTTTTTATTAAGTCGACCGGGAACTTTTCACCGGATTCCGTCGCAAGCGGAATCCGGTTCTTATTCCAGATAACTTGAAAAAGACCGATTTATTTATTTAGATATTTGGTTAATTATTGAATTACAGTAAGTGTTCTTCCTTTTAAGTTAAAATGTACGTCTTTGTCTTGCAGGCCCGATAGTACCTGGTTAAGCGTCAGCTTCCTGCTGATTTCCCCGCCAAATTCAACATCCGTATGTTTTCCTTCATACCGGACATCCACATCATACCAGCGTGAAAGCTGCCGCATGGCATCCGTTAATTTGACATGATGGAAATTGAATACGCCATTTTTCCATGCCAGGTCCTGATCCAGATCGGTTGTCGTTATTTTCCCGCTCCTACAGGCTTCTCCTGGTTTAAGTACTATATTATTAACATGTACGGACCCTTCCAGTAGGGATGTTTTTACATCTGGTTCATCGGTATAGCTATTCACATTGAAGGAAGTCCCCAATACAACAATTTCGTCCTTATAGGTTTTAACTGTAAAAGGTTTCGAAGGGTCCCTCGTTACTTCAAAGTAGGCTTCCCCGGTAATACTTACCGCCCGGGCATTGCCCTGAAACGACGTAGGATAGGTGATACTGCTGGCCGCATTGAGCAGCACGTTGGTACCATCAGGAAGTGTGAGTTTATATTGACCGCCTTTGGGCGTACTCAGGGTGTTATAGGAAACAACAGCCGATTTGCCATAGGTCAGCGTACCATTCTTATTGTTGATACCCAGATCTCCATCATTAATCGTTTCGCTGGTACTTGAGTCCAACGCGATTTTTTTACCACTGCTGAGTGTAAGCATAGCTTTCTCCGAGCCGGGAAGCACATCATTTGGCAACTGTACCGGATGTATGATACTGGCTATTTCCTGTTTGGGTGTATGGTTGTAATAAAGATAACCGCCTGCAAAAACAAGCATTAATACGGCGGCGGCATAACGGAACCAGGTGGTTTTCAACAAATGGATGCGGCGCGTAGCGGGTGGTGCTACTGCAGTGTGGCTATCGGCAGGTATTTCGCCAGCTGCAGCCAGGAGATCATCGGGAGCAACGGCGTTTTCGTTATCCTGATGAGAATGATGTAAGATAAAGTGTATCAGTTTTACCACCTCTTCCGCCTGGAAACCGGCTTCATCACCAGCATTTTTCTGATATAATTCACCTATCAGTTCATTCCAGATCTTTAGTTGCCCGGGGTCATCCAGCAATTGCATCAGCTGCAATTTTTCCTGATCGGAAAGATTAGCTGCAATGTGCTTTTGTAAAAAGTAATCTAGTCGGACGTTGTTCTCCATACATCATTGACACCACAGCTTCATTGGATGTACTACCGGGAGGAAAAAATTTATTGTAGCCAGCTTTGCAGGATAATCACAGGTGGGATAAGAAACACACCCTTTCGTTTCAGGTGTTCCTGGATAAATTGCAGGGCATCGGTCAGCTGGTTGCGTACTGTATTCTCTGAAATGTTCAACCGGGAGGCAATTTCTTTGCGGGAAAGCCCTTCCCGCCGGCTCAACAGAAACACCGTTTTTCTTTTAGTGGGAAGTTCAGCAATCGCGTCATCAATGAGGGATTTGGTAAACCTTGCATCCAGATCTGTCCATATTTCTTCTGCTTCAGGTGTTTGAGCTGCCGAGTGTTTTACCCTTAACTCATACCGGAGTTGCGCCCGCATATAATTGGAGGTAGTATTAGATACCACCACATTCAACCATGCAGCGGGGTTCTCAATCGTTGTCATTAAAGCCCTGTTTAACCATAGCTTCAAAAACACATCCTGCATAATATCCCGTGCTACCGTTTCTGATTTAACCAGAGAAATAGCAATGGGGAGCATCTTCTTATAGAAAAAATGAACGATCTGTGTAAAGGCCTCTTCATCGTCTTGCGCGAGACGAGCAAATAGATCACTGTCAATATGTTGAATATCCTTCATCAAGTGGAATCCTTGAATAATATGAAGTGTAATATAACAAAAACTATCAGTTCATTTTATAAAGGTTGGCAGCCTTTTTATATGATTGTGGTATACTGACAGGCATAATACAAGAATAGCGAAAAAAAAAGGACAAGATGGAAATAATTCCAGCTTGTCCTGTTCAGTCGTCTTCTCTATACAATTTCTGACCTTTTCCTAATAGATTTAAGAAAGGATCAGGCATCTGGTATCTCCGGTTCTACCAGCTTAGCCAATTTCTCCAGCGATTCCTGCCAGCCTAAATAGCACATTTCTGCTGGTATAACAGCGGGAATTCCTTCCTGCGTAATTTTTATTTCTGTCCCCACTAAAGTTTTCCGAAGCCAAACAGAAGTGATCATCTCACCCGGAAGATTAGGATCATCAAATTTATCGGTATACTTCAGAAACTCATTGGGTTTGAGTTCAATGTATTTTCCACCGAATGAATGGCCATTACCGGTGGAAAAATTATGAAACGACATTTTAAAGGAACCTCCTATCTCTACTGTCATTTCATGGACGGTACAAAGAAAGCCATATGGAGGAAGCCATGAAGCAATTGCCAGGGCTTCCGTGAATGCGCGGTATACCTTTTCCGGAGACGCTTTAAGAACTCTGTGTAATGAAATGCTATTATCTGACATAAAATCATTTTTTTGTTTCCTACTCATCTGGCTTTTCGGTTCCGCCCGTTTTTACAGTGGTAGCTGCTCCACTTACGTTGTTATTTATTTTGTCTGTTAACTTCAGCATTACAAAGATGGTAGGAAAATTTGATTCTGACGGGGGCTAAACAAGACAATCTAACGGGGTATTTGCGACCAAGCCTGCAAAATATTCTGGAGGTCATGAAAAAACAAGCCCGCTACCAGAGGGGGTTTTAAATTATTATCGTCTTGCCCATACAAAATCCGAGCTTATGCTATGCCTATTTGCTTTCTTCACTTTCCAATGCTTTGTCCAACGCATTTACGCCATCGGCTGCCAGTTGGTATAGTCCCGGCGCGTTATTGTTAACGATTTTGCCATTTTTGTCGATTAACACATAATGTGGAATACCATTGATGCCATAGTCTTTACAAACTTGATTATTGACCCAACCCTTCGCAACAAGATTTACTCCTTCAAGTTTTAATTCCTTTATCTTATTGGTCCAGATACTACCCTCTTCATCCACGCAAATATTTAAAAATGCGACATCTTTGTCTTTATATTTCTCATGCACTTTTCCTCCGCTGTCCCTGATATCGCCAATGCAAGGACCACAATACACGCCCCAGAAGTCGATGTAAACTAATTTACCTTTGAAATCACTTAATAAAACGGATTTGCCTTCCGGATCTTTCAGTGTAAATGCAGGTGCAGGTTGCCCCGGCGCTAACTTACTGATTTTGCTATAAAATGCCTTTATCGTATCAAGATAAGCTGGCGTACTACCTTGCACCAAATAATCGTCGTAGACTGCCTTGACATCTTTAAAATCATAGTGTTCAAAACCGGACATTATTGTTTTGGCTGAAAACCAGTCTCTGATAGGAATGACCGTTAAAAATGCCTGTCCGGAAAGGTAATCGCTTTTTGTAGGATTAAATGGAACACTATTACCTTTTAATGCCCTGCTGGATTTAAAAGGTTTGTAAAATCGTATATAGTCAAAAAGAAATCTGCGATAGCTGTCCGATTGCATAAAAATATCTTCCGCTAGAAAGGTATGGTCAAATTTAGCATACTCAGGAATGGAGTAGCGGTCGTCTGATTTTAGTTTATAAACACTCAGCAGATTTTTATGTGACCTTAATAGTTCAGCATGTTTAAAATAAGCATCGTAAAAAATCTTAGTGGAACTATAAGGGGTATGTGGAACACTAAATATGATGTTCAATTCCGCATTATAAGAATCGTTGATTAACCTGTATTTAGATGAATCTGCCAGCTCTTTTGATTCATTAAGCTTCTTGTAAAGATCAAGAAAAGGTTGCCTCCTGTTGTTGTAGATCGCCATCACGATGGCCAGGTCCTGGGCCCGTTCCGCTGAAGGACTATTGATTTTGAAGGTATTCTTAAAATGCTGTTGATCCCAACTAACTTCTATAGTATCGCCAGGGACCGCAAAAAAGGGGATAGCATCATTATTCAAATACAAATAAATATCCTGAATACCGTCTATATAGATGTTGCTGGAAAAATTACCTTTTTTATCCACCGATACCGGGTTCACGGTATGGTTAAAATAGCCGGTAGTGGTCAGTTCAAAAAAAGTGTTTCCAAAATTCTTCACATTGCCTTTAAGCAGAAAGCTACTGTTTTTCTGAGCAAAGCAACTAACCGTGATCAGGATAGCACACAGGAAGGGTATTAGTTTCATAAAGAGCGACAATTAATAGTTAAAGCTTTGTGCTTAGTTATTGAGGAATGCATTGATCTTGCAGCGTTTTAGAGAGGCTGGTGCTGTCTTCTAAAAAAGCAATAGCAATTAGAAAGTTCAATTAGCCCTTTATAGTTACTTAGTGTCTTCGATAAGTTCCTCGATGATTTTAGTAAAGAAGTTGGTTTTGTCATCAATATCTATTAGGATTGAATTCTCTCTTATGGGATAATTCCCCTGTATATATTTTAGCACTCCATCCTTATCAAGGAAAAGGTTTTTTGGCAATGCTCCAATTTTAAGCTCTCTTTTATATGCTTCCCCGTTTTCCAGCACCTGGAAATTAAAATTTTTATCCTTTAAGAAGTCTTTTAAATTATCGTCTGTTGCACTATTTTCTGTAATAGAAATAAAGTTCATTCTATCCTTATATTTCTCTTTGAGCTTACTCAATTGGGGCATTTCCGCAATACACGGCCCACAATAGATAGCCCAGAAGTTTATGAGTGTAGGCTTTCCTAAAAGTTGAACAGATGAAACTTCATTTCCAGCCAATTCCTTTAATTTGAAATCAGGGAGCTTCTTATTTAAGAGTAAAAAAGTGGAATCCTGTTTGTATACAAAATTGAAACCGGGTGTTTCCTGCCCTGCAATTTTCTGATTTATTGCAAAGGTAACATAATTGATAATCGTATCATTTTTAACCGCTTTATGATAGATTACGGGTGTCAATACATAGGATAATGGCAAGTTTTTTTTTGTTGATTCGAAGCCCAGCTTTATTTCAGATTCACTTAAAAGGTTATCATTATTGAAAGTGTATACATTCTGTTGAGAGAAGCTTTTCTGAGATAAAAGCACCAAAAGTACAAGGACTATTGTTTTCATTTTATTGGGTTAGATTTGACAGCTAAGTACAATTATTTCATAATATAACAAACTTTTCGTCCAGGTCAAAAACAAAAAACCCTTTGAATTTATGATTCAAAGGTTTTTTGTCGGGGCAACTGGATACATTTCGAACCAGTTTATGGAGGATTTGACGGCTATTGAAAAATTTCAGTTGTAAACGAAAATAGCGGTACTTCGTTGTCAAATGGTTTTATATTTATATTAACTATCATGATAGATTTATCTCATGCTGAGAAACATATTCACTGTGTCACGAATTTTCAAGACCTTGTTTCTACGCCATTTAATGGAGAAATTAATGCGATTTGCTGGACTCGTAAACTAACAGGTGATTTTTCTGAGATTGTTAAAAAGGTAGAGCTAAGCGGAAATATAACGGTAATTGAACAGGAGGACCTTTGTGAACTTCAGTTGAGTGAACAAGGGCAACTTGCCCGTGAAATTCTGTTAAATGACCTGAAGATATTGAAAGCCCATGGCGCATCGCCAGTCCTTAATGTGATCAAATACTATGATCGGGATGATACCTACCCGTTTTTTCCAACCGATGTTTATTCTTTTCATGTAGATCGCTCTCCCATACCAACCGATACCTTTTTATGTACCTACGATGGCGAGTCGAGTGAAATACTACCAAATTCACAAGGCAAAAAGAAAGTACTTATTCCAGAAATACGTGATGCACTCAAAAAAATATATCATGGAGCAGATGAAGGTTTTGAATCATTCTTAAGTGACCATTTCTTTGATCTACATTATCAGGCTAAACCTGATGCACGTCCGATAAGCTTAGGTCTTGGTAACCTATGGAGGTTGGCGGTTGATCATCCTGAAAGTCAAGTTCCTCCTTGCCTTCATCGTGCACCAAAGGAAAAATCCGGACAGAATAGATTGTTGTTGATCTGTTGAAGACAAATCCTTCATACCAAGACGATAAACCTAAACGCAAAATGTCTGTACCGTACTCATGAAGATACGTGGCATAGCTATGGCGCAAAGCATGCATACCGATAGCCTTGTTAATCTTTGCTTTCCCAATATTTTCAAAAAAACGCTAAATATTTATTGTTTATCAATAAATATTTATTATTTTTACGGCACAATCCAAAATTCATAAAATCATTATGAAAAGAATTTCAATAATATTTCTTCAGGCAGTCATCGTGCTTATAGGCATTGTGGCGCTTACCATTTTGATTCGATTTCCCTTAACTGAAGGAAGAGCCGCAAATTTAGACTTGTTTAGCATTTACTTTGACCCGTTCATTTTGTATGGATATGCAACATCAATCGCTTTTTTTGTTGCGCTATACAAGGCGTTCAAATTACTTGGATATATCGGACAAAACAAAGTATTCTCATCAAATGCTGTTAAGACCTTAAGGAGCATAAAGTATTGTGCAATCGTACTAGGTGTTTTAATTGTGGCAGCAGGACTATACATAAGGATAGCCCATAATAAAGATGACGACCCTGCAGGTTTTCTTGCCATTTGTATCGTGACTACTTTTGTTTCTATCGTAATTGCAACTGCAGCGGCAATATTTGAAAAAATATTGCAAAATGCCATAGATATGAAATCTGAAAATGACTTAACAATTTAAGCTATGCCAATTATTGTAAACTTAGACGTGATGATGGCAAAGCGAAAAATCTCTCTAAATGAACTTTCGGAAAGAGTTGATTTGACATTATCTAACCTTTCAATTTTAAAGACAGGGAAGGCGAAAGCAATTCGTTTTAGCACATTAGACGCAATTTGTAAAGCATTAGGTTGCCAACCGGGCGACATTTTGGAATATGTAAATGACGAAACGAATCGCTAACAAACGGTTTGGCAGCAGTCGACTGATAACGTAGCATAGAAGTGTGCAAGTAGTTAAGATAAGGCTCCTTTTTGTTATATTTAACATGCAATCAGGTGAGTGCTGTTGAAGCACACATGGTGACAATCAAGAAAGCAAAAAATGAAAGTAACTTATCCAACGCCACCGGAAAGGGTTTCAGAATTTGTACAGGGCATTCTTGTCATTGAAAATCATCAAAGTACAAATTTATTTGAACTGCCGTTATTTGCCAACGGGACACCCACACTTCTCTTTCAAACTAAAAAGGGACAATTGAGTACAGGCTCAAACTATTTGACGCTCTTTGGGCAGACTGTATGCCCAGATAAGCTGTTTATCAAAAACGAATTTACACTTATTGCATACTTCCTGAAACCCTACTTATTGCCTTCACTATTTGCTACGGCAGCAAATGAACTAACAGATAATCCTATTGATTTTAATTTACTTTCAATGGGCGCTGGCTTACAAGACCGATTACTCAATGCAGGAACAATAAATGAAATGCTCTCTTTAATTGATGATTTCTTATCGGGTTTGATAGCAAAGGTCAGGGTGGACCAATCCATAATCAAATACGCTGTAGATAAAATTGGTTACAACACTGATAAAAATATTTTAGTTCATATTCAGAACGAACTATGTTTGACGGAAAGGACTTTTCAGCGGATGTTTGAGAGATATATTGGTGTTTCGCCAAATCAGTTCCGGAGAATTATTCAGTTCAATAAATCATTTCAACAACTCAACAACCGGAGCTTTAAAAAATTGTCAGATATTTCATTGGATAATGGTTATGCAGATCAAAATCACTATATCAGGTCATTTAAAGAATTCACCAACATTACACCAACGAATTATTTAAATTCTATCCAGACAGTATCGTAGTATTCATTTTGTCGGGTTTGTTCTATTTTGATATTATTATTATAGAGAACTTAGTCTCAAAAAAGACATGCGAAAACTAATAGTTACACAATGGGTTTCGTTGGACGGTATTTTCGATGGAAATTCCATGAATAAATGGTGGATGCCATTTGACAGCCCGAGTCGTCAACACTACATTCAGGACACGATCAATAATTGCGAAATTATGCTCTATGGAAGAAAGACCTATGAAATGCTTTATCCTTACTGGTCTTCTTTCAAACATGACGAGCAGGGCGTTGCAGACAAATTGAACAGGGGGAAAAAATATGTCGTGTCGTCAAATCTTAAGAAGGCGCCTTGGGAAAATACAACTATTCTCAACAACGATTTTATCCGGGAAGTTGAAAAACTAAAAAGAGAGGATGGGGGATATATCCTGGTGCAGGGAAGCTCTTCTCTTTTAAAACCTTTGCTGGAAGGCGGTCTGGTTGATGAGTTGCGATTATTGGTCAATCCGGCCATTATAGGAACTGGTGAGCGGCTTTTTTTAGAATATATAAATATCAATTTAGCATTTATCAGGTTTCAACAGTTAGACAAGAATGTAGTTCTCCTGATCTATCATCCAACAAAAAATGCCGGAACATGAGATCTCAGGATCCGAACCTCAATCTCCTTGGTAAACAATGGAGTAACGAATCATTTAATACTTGTTGGACAATTCCTGAAACGAAAAAACCTGCTACCAGAGCAGGTTTTTAAAAAAGTGTAGAATATGGTCGGGGCGGCAGGATTCGAACCTGCGACCTCCTGCTCCCAAAGCAGGCGCGATACCGGGCTACGCTACGCCCCGTCATCACATATTGCATTGTGCTGTGAATCGGGATGCAAATGTAGGGATTAAATTCACAAATCCAAATTCTGTTAGCATAAAATATAGCGTCACTTTTATATATTCTACTTCAAACCCGGACATATGGACACCCAACTTCCAACTTTTATCAAAGGATTGCAATGGGTAAGTGAAGAGAAGTAAGGAGTTTGGAATAATTCTCCGCTTTTTCGTTTTCTCCCAATCCTGCATGGCCAAGCTTTATCAAATACAAACAATGTATTTGATTCCGTTTATTCAGATCGTCATCAAAAATTTGAAAATCGGGTAATGAAACAGCAAAATAATCGAGCTTTATATCATCATTCAAATGTGCTTCTCCATATTGGATCAGCTTACTAAAACGTTGACGGGCTTCCTCTTTTTTGCCTAACTCCAGCAAAGCCAGGCCCTGAAAATAAATAGTATCCGGCTTCTGATCATTGTAGAAAAACACCTGGGCTGGCTCGCTTAATCCTTTTGTAGCTTTTTCAAACCAGGCTGTTGCTTTTTCGTTTTCCCCTAATCCTTTGTAGCCACATCCTTTGTAGTAATGGATCTCATTTTCCATTATCCCAGGCAATTTACCTTCCCCTAAATTATGCGGGTAGTTGTCTGTGCATGCCAAAAAAGAAAGTGCCTGTTTATAATCTTTAACTTTCAAAGCATCCTTCGCCAAAGCAATATGGCAAAACAAAAACTGTCCCGTTACTTTCCCTTCACCACCTTCCCAGGGATGAAACTTCCTGTCAGCAATTAATTGCCTGGCCTGTTCATATCCGCCTAAAGAATTATAGAGGGTTATTCTTTCCAGATACAGATCATCCCTGCTCATCACCAGATCAAGGTACTGTTCCAGCAATGCCAATCTTTTTGCAAACGGACGGTTTATTTTTTTGTACAATTGGTCGAGCTCCATCAATACACGTGCATCAGTAGTATCTAATTGAAACGCTTTTTCCAATGCGTGCAATGCTTTATCCGGTTGCAGCGATTTATTGTAATAGGCCAATGCCAGATTACGGTGTGCGGTAGGAAACTCACCATCCAGTTCAACAGAACGTTCCCAGCTGGCAATGGCATCGGTATACTCTTTCCGGGCATACAGAAAATTGCCCAGGTAATAATGGGCTTTAGCATCGCCCGCATTATATTCAATAGCTGTTTGTAAAGCCAGCAGCGCATCTACCTGGTTGGGGAAACAGCCGGCAGGATTAGCCCTGGCTGCCCTGTCAAAGTATGCTTTCGCTTCAGTGCAGTTACCCATCTTTACATTAAACCATCCTAAAAAATAAACGGCCATCGGGTATACTTGTTCCGCCTGCGCTGTTTCATCCACCCCTATCTGTAAAAAGGAAACAGCTTCACTGTATAGTCCACACCAAAAATAATCCAGTGAGTATTCAATATAGTTGTGTATGTTTTTTCGTTGAATAGTTTTTATTTCCTGTAACCATCTTTCCGCTTCACCAGGATTAATATCTTTATTCAATAAATATTTTTCATAGTAGCACCCGATGTTGAAGCCGTCTATTTGCAAAGAAGCTTCAGCAACAGCCATCGCTTCCTTGCCGCGATTCAATTTACGGAGAAGTGCAACTTTTAAATGTCTTGCCTTATGGTGATGCCAATTACGGATAAGTGAGCGATCCACCAATTCCAATGCTTCTTCAAAATTATTTTTAGCACAAGCTATCTGGGCCAATGCAAAATATCCATTATCCTGCCATGCCGCATTCCATACCGCTTTATACAACACATCAAATGACTCATCCAATCTGCCCTGGAATTGCAGGCACCTGCCTAAATTGTACAAGGCTTCACCATCATAAGGATTAGGATTTCTTTGTGTAATGGTATCAATCGCCTTTCTAAAATAATTTTCAGCTGCTTCAAACTTACCACGACGAAGCAGTAATAATCCCATGGCATTGTTGCACCGCACATCACCGGGTTCTCTCTTCAGTGCTTCTCTATAATAATCATCGGCACAATAGGTGGCATGACGGTATTGCTCTATGTGCAATCCGGTTAAATACAATTGCTCAATACTTGTAGTATCCTGGGGGGAAGTAGCTGCTACGGCTGCATCCGGAATGGCTTTCTCTTTATATAACTCCGGCTGATAGGTGACCAGTATTTTACCATGCTCCGTTTTTAATATAACACTCAATTCATGTTCCGGAATACTATGTATGTCTATACTTGTTGAAAAGGTGCATTCCGGCGAAATGATGATCCGTGCTTCAAACAAGGTAACTTCTCCATGTTTTAATTGCACCAATGCATGCTCATACAAAGCAGTGGTATAACAGATGATAGTGGCCATTCCATCTTTCACCGTTAAATTCACCAATGCATCTTTAGTCGCATTTTTCACCATACCTACTTCACTATAGGGCATAAAATATTGCACAAAAGATTTCTCCTCATGGGGCATCAGCCAGGAGAAGTCGGGCTGGTTATCGCAATACATCCCCGTCATTAATTCAATATACGGGCCGTCTTCGTCGGTTAAATTCCTGTCCCAGGCCTTTCCGAAATCGCCATTTCCCCAGGTCCATTGTTTTTTTCCGGTTGATACATGATGATTAGCCACATGCAATAATCCACCTTTGCTATCATGTTCATAACCTCCTACAAAGTCGTACTTGCTTTTAACCGCCATGTAAGAAGTGGGTACAGGAATATTTTTATAGAAAGAAATATCGGTACCGGGTGAATAATCAACTTTATAATAAGTACCCGTTGCGATGGGGAAATCTGAAACATCCCGCTTGCCATGATCGAACACTGCATTTACATCCGGTGGAAAAACAGACTGATAGTCATCGTTTACATTTACAGCAGGATTAGCCCACCATAAAAACGTTTGAGGAAAAGGTGTACGGTTATAGAGTTGCGCCTTTACTTCGAGATAGGCTTTATCAGGATAAAGCGTAAACCCCGCCATTCCCTTGGTGCCGAACATACGTTCCACTTCGTTTACCCAAACCGTACAACTACCATCTTCATTTTTTTTCAAACGGAAATCAACAGGCTCATAAGTACTGGGGCGATGATGTTGCGGCCAGTTAAACTCAATACCACCACTGATCCACGGACCCGTTAAACCCACCAGCGCCGGTTTTATTACCTGGTTGTAATAAACAAAGTGGCGTTGTTTTACTTTATCAAAAGCCATTTGCACACGACCTCCCAGTTCGGGCAAAATCATGATCTTTAAATACTTGTTCTCTAAAAAAACAGCCCTGTATTTTTGCTCAATTTTCTCATCATATATCTTTTCAATAACCGGGTTCGGATATACGGTACCACTACTTCCCTGATACACCCTCTTTTCCAGGAACAAAGGGTTCTTTTCCGGCTTACCAACAGGGTAGGTTGGTATAATCACTTCCTCTTCCCAGATTTCTACAATTGACACTTCCTTCATTTTTTCTTTTAAAACACCAATAAAAAATTCGCCTTCATCATTTCTTAACTATTTCGTTCATCAAATCCGCTTCAATTTCCTCCAATGACTTACCCTTTGTTTCGTGTACTTTAAAATAAATAAGGATAAATCCGGCTAAGCAAATTGCGGCATACACATAAAATGTATTTTGGACTCCGCCCACCAATTTGGTAAGGATGGGGAAAGTGAAGGTGAGTACGAAATAAGCCGCCCATAAGCTCATGATGGCGATTGATGAGGCAGCATCACGGACTTTGTTTGGAAATATTTCGGAAATAAGCACCCATGTTATAGGTGCAAGTGTTGTGGCATACAAACCAATAGCTGCGAGCAGAAAAATCGCAGCAGCAGTAGCTGACCTGGCACCAAGTACGATTGCAATAATGATATATAAAACACAAAGCCCGCCTGCCCCCAAAAGCATCAGTGGCTTCCGGCCCAGTTTATCAACTAATAGTATCGCCAATAAAGTGAACACCAAATTCACGCCACCGATAAAAACAGTTTGCAGCAATTGATCATCCTGACTGGCACCAATGCTCGCAAAAATATTTGAGGTATAATTAAACACCACATTTATTCCGCAAAATTGTTGAAATACGGCCAGGCCAATCCCTAACAATACTGCGGTGACAAACGGTTTTTTTAATGCTGCAGCATAGTTCATTTTGACAACTCCTGTTAAAGATTGCTTAATAGAAACTGTGCAGGCATCAACGTAATTTTGATCGCCGATCGCAGATAAAATTTTTCTGGCCTTATCATCTTTGTTATTCTTAAATAACCATTGTGGACTTTCGGGTAAAAAACATACGCCGATAAAGAATATAACAGAGGGCAATACACCTGAGCCAAACATCCAGCGCCATGCATCTACGCCATGGTTACGTAAAGAATAATTTACAAGGGAGGTAAACAGAATACCTAATACAATGGTGAGTTGATAAATGGAAACCATACGGCCCCGGACCTGTGGTGGCGATACTTCGGCTATAAACATAGGCGCCAGCATAGATGCCATACCCACGCCAAGCCCTGCACAAAAACGGAAAAATATAAATGAGGAAAGTCCCGGTGCTAATGCCATGCCCGCAGAGGACCATGCAAAAATAAAGGCAGACAGCAGCAAAGCAGGTCTTCGCCCGTATTTCTCCGAGGTTCTGGCAGCAATAAAACAACCGGAGATACACCCTAATGCCAGGCAGCCAGTGGTAAACCCTTCCCAATATTCATTTAATCCAAACTGATCTCTTAAAAAAGGTAAGGCGCCGGAAATGACGGCAAAATCAAACCCAAATAAATAACCACCCATAGCAGCTATCAGCGAAAGCCTGAACAGATAAAAATTATTTATTTTACCAGAAGGCGTATTGTCAGAAACATTTTCGTTGAAAGTGGAAGCTGCCATACTAAAATTTCAATTTGTAATTAACCTGGGATAAAATTAGCGCAACTACCAACAGTATGAAATAGACAAAAATCGGAAAACATAGACTATATTACGATTCCTGTTATTTTTGAATATCTTCTGTGAACAAGATAAATTTAAAAACACCTGCTTTATTAATTCGCATATGGCAGGGCATATACCTTCCTGTGCTACGTCAAAAGATATCCAGTCTCCTGGTGAAAGTATGCCAGTGAATGATAACAGATTGTCTGTTTCTAAACCAATAGTGCTTTTGTATGATGAAGGAAATACATAAAAAAAGAGATGGGTTCGTAGGGCAAAAAGCCATCGTACTACCTGCACTCATAAATAAAAATGAAACTGATCCCATCCTTCAAAATTTGATGATCACAGATATTGGCTATTACCCGAATGCACATGACCATTACAGAAGCAGGGCCAAAGGAATTGATGAGCATATTTTCATTTATTGTGTTAATGGCAATGGCAGGTGTAAAATGGGAGGTAAGGAATATCAAATCAAGAATGACGAATATTTAATTATACCTGCTAACAAACAACATGTATATGCCGCTGACAAAAACAACCCATGGACTATATACTGGCTACATTTTAAAGGCAGTTTTTCCGGGGCAATTGCTCAGGAACTATTTGACAGATTAGAAAAGAAAAGTAACAATATTCATTATAGCGAAAAGAGGATTAAAGTTTTTGATGAGCTATTCGACAATCTGGAAAGAGGTACAGCAAAACAAAATCTCGCTTTCATAAGCCTGAGCCTTAGCTATTTTCTATCTTCATTCTTATACCAGGAATGTTTCAATCTTAACGAAACTACGCAAGTTAAAGACAACCCTATCGAGCTATCCATTTCGCATATGAAACAAAAGATAGAGATACTTTTAAGTTTAAATGCTTTAGCCGAAATCGCCAACCTTTCCCCATCACACTACTCCTATCTTTTCAAACAACACACCGGTTATTCCCCCATAGAGTATTTTAATCGCCTCAAGATCCAGAAGGCCTGTCAATGGCTTCAATTTACAGAACTACATATCAATGAGGTCAGCTATAAGCTGGGTATAAATGATGTCTTTTATTTTTCCAGGCTGTTTAAGAAAATAATGGGCACTTCTCCTAAACATTACCGGCTGAAATGGAAGCCACAAGGGGCATAAGTTCTCTTTACTGTAAAGCATATTGCAAAATCTGATCTGGTCATAATAAACAAAACTGCATCTGTTTTAATCCAGGATATTATCTGAATTTTACCCTTTCTAAATTCATCCTTATCATGAAGATTATAAACGGCACAGCAGCAGACATCGACATTATATTCAGTCTGTATGATGCAGGAACCAGTTATCAGAAGCAGATAGCCCAAAAG
Organism: Chitinophaga sp. MM2321; assembly: GCF_964033635.1. Classification (NCBI taxonomy): domain Bacteria; kingdom Pseudomonadati; phylum Bacteroidota; class Chitinophagia; order Chitinophagales; family Chitinophagaceae; genus Chitinophaga; species Chitinophaga sp. MM2321. The sequence continues at coordinate 39,734 of NZ_OZ035533.1, read as the reverse complement.
CATTGGCTGGGTTTCGACCGGGCATTGATAGAAAATGAAATCAGTGAAAACCGGTTATGGAAAATTATGGTAGATAACCAGGTAACAGGTGTTTTCTCTATCGCCTTTACGGATCCGTGTATCTGGAAAGAAAAGGATAAAGATCCCGCGATATATATTCATCGCATTGCTACGCATCCCGATTTCCGCGGAAACAGTTATGTGAAACATATTATAAACTGGGTAAAAGAATATGCTGCCAGTCACGACAAATATTTTATCAGAATGGATACCGGTAGTGGCAACGAAAAATTGAATAATTACTATGTCAGTTGCGGCTTTACTTACCTGGGAATTATCGAAACGGATGATTCGGATGAATTGCCGGCACATTACCGGGGAGGTACTTCCAGCTTGTTTGAAATACAGCTATAGGGGATCACTTACATTCCCACGCACAAAAAAACCGCATCATTGCTGATGCGGTCTTTTTATTACTAAGTCGGGGCGGCAGGATTCGAACCTGCGACCTCCTGCTCCCAAAGCAGGCGCGATACCGGGCTACGCTACGCCCCGAAAACCCTTCTTAGTCCACGTTTTCCGTTTTTTGGGAAGCTCTTGTAGCCATCCCTTTCTTCAATTGTGGAGTGCAAATGTAGGGATAAGTTTGAGATAAAAACAAATTTTCAGTGTTTTTTTTCTGCCAAATATTATAAATAACAATAAAACACAATACCATACTGCATTTCATGGGGTTTGGCTATTATAATAAAAATATCCGTGGAGCTGAATCCACGGACATTTTTATGCTTTTCACCTTAACAGCGGCCAGCAAAAGATACTTGCTAACGAAGGATATGTTTAGTCCAGCCATTATAACGATTCTATAGAATATCTGGTAGACCGCTCCTTTCTATCGTATTCAGACACCATTACATGTCCATCTTTTGCAGGGTAAGTGCTTTTAGCGTCAGAAGAAACAACTGCATAAAAACCGTTGTTATCATACATCGAAAATGGCGCCCTTACATAAAAAAGGGACAAACCATACCGATGATGATCTGTCCCTCTTTGGCAGGGGTGATGAATCAAATGCAAACCCTATTGTACTATAATCTTCCCCTTCATTACCGGATGAATAGAACAGAAGTAGTCAGCACTTTGTGTTACAATCAACGACCATGATTCGTTAACAGGTAATGGCGCTGATGTCCAGGCTTTATTTACTTCTTCTGTAATATCATGCGTTACCATATCATGATTTATAAATACCACCTTATCTCCTTTATGAACTGTTAGCTCAGCCGGGGTAAATTTCATTCCTGCTATTTCAACAGTATCTGTTTTTGGTGTAGTTGCTTCCGTCGCTGTACTTGTTTTATTATGGTCGCCGGATCCGCAGCTATACAGGAAGAACAGGGCGCAGCCTGCAAAAAGGCCGGTCTTAAATACCAGGCAAAACGATTTCATTTACTTGAAGTTTTTTTGCACCATTTCAGCATGCTCCAGATGCGCTTTCAGTGCAGGTACCACATCCTGTAATAATTTTTTCAGTTCTGCATTCTCCGCTTCCGGTATTAACAGGCCTTCTACAGCACCGATGACCGCTTTATGATAAGCCACTTCGTTGTCTATATAGGCTTTGTTGAATGCTTCACCGGATTTTCCATTCAGCGTTTTCTTTGTCTTCGCTGCATCAGAAAGCAACTGCCTGCTTACGCTATTATCTTTAGGTGTAACGCCCAGTTTCGTAACAAGTGCAACAGCTTTAGCAATAATAGCTTTATGATCCCTGGCCATTGTTTCAGCAAACTTCAACACTTCTGCATTCTTTGATTTCTTCGCGGCAATTTCAGCATAGCTGATATCAATCTGGTTTGCTACCACAGCCACAGAAGCCACTTCAGGATCGGTTAACTTCGGATTTCCCTGTGCAAAAACCTGCGCTGAAAGCAACAGGGAACAAATAATAGTGCTAGGCGCCCATAGGGCAAATGTCTTGTTCATTTTCATCATTTTAATTGATTATAATGATTAGAGTAATTAAAAGGAAAATGGTTACAAAAAAAGACAGCTATTTTATTTCTCAAAAATCACGGCATCGGGTTTTGCGCCCCGGCTTGTTAACACCTCGCTGATACTGGTGATCATTTTATCCGGTCCGCAGATATAAAAGTGCCGGGTATAATCATCAATATGTATTCCCAGAAAAGTTTCGTCTATGAAATCGTGTAGATAGGTCCCTCCGTTTTCTGATGTCAGTACATAGACGGCATTATCTCCCAGCATCGCAGATAATTCCTTTTCATAAATAATATCAGCGGGTGTTTTATTGGAGAAGAACAATTTATTATTACCTAATTTATTGTCTTTATAAAGTTGTCTGAGTATAGCGATAAAAGGCGTAATACCGGCGCCCCCTGCAATAAAAAATCCTTCACCGGTATATTCAATCGCTCCCCATGCTTCATCGATAATTAATTCATCACCAATTTTCAAGTGCCTGATTTCTCCGGTCACACCCGGATGATCAGTATAGCATTTAATGGTAAATTCCAGGTAAGGATCATCATTGAGAGAGGTAAATGTAAAAGAACGCTTTTCCGCTTCCCAGCCAGGTTTATTAATCGCTACTTCTGTAGCTTGTCCGGGTATAAAACTGTAGCCGGCCGGTTTTTCAATCCTGATGCATCTTACATCGTGTGTAACTTCTGTTATTGACAAAACTTTTAAAACAAATTCCATAGCAATTATTGATCTAAAGATTTAATAAACTCATAAACTCTTTTCGTTTTTCCGGTTGCAGAAACTGACCATGAAAACTGGATGTAACTGTTGTACTGCCTGTATCCCTGATACCTCTTGACGCCACACACAGATGTTCCGCATTGATGATAACGGCAACGTCTTCAATACCCATTTCCTTTTTCATGTATGCTGCTATCTGAATAGTTAAACGCTCCTGTACCTGCGGACGTTTGGAAAAATAGTGTACGATCCTGTTCAGTTTTGACAACCCAATCACTTCATGATGTGAGATATAGCCTACATGGGCCTTTCCGATGATAGGAACAAAATGATGTTCGCAATAGGAATACACAGGGATATTTCTCTCAATTAAAATTTCGTTGTAATTAAAATCGTTCTTAAAACGCGTAATTTCCGGTGCATTGGCAGGATCAAGTCCGCTGAATATTTCCTTCACATACATTTTAGCTACCCGTTGTGGTGTATCCTTCAAACTATCATCTTCCATATCCAGGCCCAGGATCAGCATAATGTCCCTGAATTTTTCTTCGATCAGTTTTATTTTCTGCCCCTCTGTCAGATGCTGGTATTTTTTGGTTAGTATGCTATCTGCCATGAGTTTATCTATGACAGCACTCCCGTTGCCATTCTCTTTTTCTTTTAATAATTCCACCTGCTTAAGATTTAATGAGATTAAGGATTAAACCAGTTTTGTAGTGACCAGCGGGGATTCATTTGTCCGACGCTTATAATTAGAGTAAAAAAGAGGGATTTGGTTACAAAAAAGAGCGCATTTTTTGTAACCGCCGGGAAAAGGCTCATATCTATCAACAAAAAAGCCTTCAAACGTACTGTTTAAAGGCTTTCTATTCTCTATGGGAAGAGAGATCTTACAAGATAATTAAAGCTTCGACTGAAATTTATATTCTCCTGACTGCACCTGCAATACCGCATATTGCCCATCCATTTTCAGGAAAGTGATTCCCGCTGCAGACCGTACAGCCATGCCGCCTTCCGTAATATTATTTACATCATTGGTGGGTACATACACATTCGCCATCGTATTTACGGGAATAGTGATATTCATTTCTACAACATCGTTCTTCTTTTCCCACTGGCTTACAATGGTACCATACAACGACGCTGTTGTTGCATTTACAAATTTCAAATCTCCTACTACAGCAGGTTTAATAATGAAAGACTGATAGCCTGGATGTGCCGGATCAGGACGAATACCACCTAACCCCTTCATAAACCAGGATGCGATACCTGTGTAACAGGTATGAATTTTACTCGCAACATCTACATCCCAGTACTCAGGCCATGTAGTTTCGCCTCTTTTTATAAAATAGCCATAGCCAGGTTCTGTTGTTTTGGATAGATGCTCAAAAAGAATATCATTTCGTCCGGCATCTTCAATCAGGTATTTTAATAAGACCGGTAACCCCGAACTGCCCATATCAAGATAGGGTTTGTTCAACCTGATCTCCTGCTCGAAATTGGCATACACCATAGGCACCAGATGCGCGGGCGTAATATTGGTGTGCATTGGAAATGCCTGCTGTACCTGTTGCCCGCTCATGTAAGTATTGGTAGCCGGATTAAAAAACTGCGAATGGATTTCTTTTTTTAGTTCCAGGGATCGTTGCGCGTACAATTCAGCATCCGCCGTTTCGCCCAAAAGGCGGGCGATTTGCACGAAAGTGTCCAGGTTCATGACGTATACACAATTGTTGAAAAAAAGCGCCTCTGGTGTACCTCCTTTCTCCTGCCGGTGGCCGGGAGCAGCCCAGTCACCAAGGAATGTACCCCATTCACTGCTATACGACCTTAAAAGCCCGTCTGACTCCTTGGATTTCAGGAACTCCAGCCATCTTTTACCCGTTGGGTAAACATTGCGCAACAGTTGTTTATCTCCATAAGTCTGATAAAATTCCCAGCTGATATTAAGTGGAGCACTGCTCCACATAGGTCCTCCATAGTGTTCATTGATCTGTGGTGCGGTATGATGAATCCAACCGTTTTCTTCCTGCACATCACACCAGTCACGTACAAGCTTGGTATAAAAAGCGCCCGTCTGATAATTTGGCAACCCACATCCCCAGGCAGTGGCAAAGTTTTCTTCACCATATCCCAACCTTTCACGATGCGGACAATCGCTGGTAAATCCTTCTATCGTATTTGCCCGGTAAGTCCACAGGTCCATTTCATATATCTTGTTAAACAAATCGTTGGAGGAAGAAAATTGTCCAACACGTTTAAGATCATTCCCAATGGCAAAGCAAGTGATATCCGATAGTTCCGGTTTTTGTTTCAGCCCTTCAATGGTAATATACCTGCCGGCTATATAGTTAAACCGGTTTTTAAATACTTCTTCCGGATTTCCGTTACTTACAAATTCGCTCTGCTGCCCGAAATCCTGTACTGCGTCAAGACCATCGGCCACTTTTATGATGACCCTATCTCCGGCAGACAGTTGCTTCATTTTTATTTCTGCCCAACCTGTAAAATTGATACCCATATCTATCCTGTAAGGACCGGTTCCGGTGATTTCTTTTGCGGGAATAGTTTCTATAACACGGGTAGGCGCTATTATCTGGGAAGATAACACGGCTTCAATAACAGTACTGGCTGCGGGCTTCCATTGTGTATCATCAAAATCAACCTTATTCCAACCGGGAATATAGGCAGCGGCATCAATTTTTTCACCGCCGTTATTATCATACTTTGTACTGCCGGTGTTTTCACTGAAACTTGTTTTACATCTCCAGCTTTCATCTGTCGCTATGGTACTGGTTTTACCATCCATTGTTTTAATGGCCAGTTGCACTTTCAGCGCCTGATGTGTTTTAAAATAACCATATCTCGACCAACCAGGCCCGTACCATATTGCAATGGTATTAGCACCGGGCTGCAATAATTTTCTGATATCGTATGTTACATATAAAACACGCTTGTCGAGCCTTGTTAAGGAGGGTGCAAGAATAGTGGTATCAACTTTATGGCCGTTTATATATAGTTCATGATACCCTACAGATGCGAGATACAGGAAGGCAGTATCTACTTTCTCCGCCAGGTCTATATTTTTACGGAACCAGATATGTTTCTCTGCGGCCGCATCCGGATGCTTAATCCATTTCCCGGACCAGTCGCCCGGAAGGAGCAGGCCCATTGAAAAACGGGCAACAGTACTCCAGTCAGAACGCTTCTTATCTTTATCCAGCACCCTTACTTTCCAAAAACATTCCTGTCCGGATGCCAGTTTTTTACCCACCGCCACCAATGCCGATTGCGCCGAAGAAACAAGTCCGCTATCCCATATATCCGCCTGCTCTTTATCCAACAGTGATTTACTGCTGGCCACCAGTACCTGGTACCCTGTTTGCCGCTGCCCCCTGGTCTTGTCTGATAATTTCCATGAAAGCCTTGGTATGGGCGTATCAATTCCCAACGGATCTGTCATGTACTCACATTGCAAATCATATATCTGCATACCTTTCCTTGCGGAACACATGATGTTCGTAATGGCCATCGGCGCCATTACACTGAGCATGGCAGTTGCGCCTGTTTGTTTGATAAAATCTCTTCTTTTCATAGCTATTAATGCTAATGGATAAATTGGACTTTTGTAATAAAAGTTCTGCCAAAAACTAACAAACCTGCACTACTTCCATGTTTAGTAACTTACCTAGTTTTTTAATTTTTGACGCAATATGTGTGACGCCTATAGCGCAATGATGCGCCGGTCCATGGCTGTTCCATTCATTTACAAAGCGGCGTGCACCAATAGAAAATTGATAACGGCTATTGGTATTACCAATTTCTAAAATCGGCCCGGGAACACTTTCCGCTTCTGCACAAAGCAGCATCAATCCATCTCCTGATTTTTTCTCCACTACCGAAAGCAGGGTAACCGGACCATGCTTCACGCTCATCTCCACCGATAAGCCCTTGCCAACTTTTCCATGGTATACCTGTAAGGGTTTCACTTTTGTTTTACCTTCGGAAATAGCAATATGACCGGGGCCATCATGTCCCATGAGTACAACATCAGCCGCAAAATCCATGGCGTAATATTCCGTAAAAGAGCCGCCCACACCAAAACTGTCGAGGATCTTCATGGCCTGGGCATTTTTGATTTCATATTCTCCGGCCACCGGTATTCCATTTGCTGTGAGCAGGGAATTACCTAAAATGATAGAACTGATTGCATCTTCATTTCCTGCATTTCCTGTTCCCATATAATAATACGCCATTGAACCCAGTTTGTAGCCGGTTACTAAACTATCCATGGCAACAGAAGTCCGGGCAGCCCGCCGGAGTTCATACGCTGAACAATCATTCATCACATCAAAAACATCATGGAAGTGTTTTACACGTTCAATAATGGCCGCTTCGCTCACTTCATTTCTCCGGGCGCTCAGTTCATCTACTTCTATTAATTCAAAATGTCCTCCAAAATATTTTGTCTGCATGGTAAGGTCCGTGTAAATATCCAGCATACCACTGTAATAATGCCCCATGCAGCCCATGCGGTTGTAGAACATGGTGTGGGCAACACGGGCAGCCTCAATCCATTCCTGTATTTCCTGCCAGCATTCCGGATCGTTATGCAGCATACCGGTTACCTGGTGAAATGCTATGCCTGTGCGGTTAAACACATTGGCAATCTCCGGTACAGGGCAAGCCGAACAATAGGCCAGCCATTCGCCTGTCATGCTGGTACGGTTGCCCAGCGCATTAAAGTGCTTATAGTCAATGGCAGCTTCCGGCGACAGGTTCAGTATAATAACCGGTACCTTTGCTCTCTGCACAACAGGTAAAACCGTAGCAGACAAAGCATAGGTAGACACGTACAGGAAAATAACATCTACATCTTCGCTACTGAATAATTTTCCGGCAACAAAAGCTTTATCAACATTATCTACCAGGCCGGCATTTATCACGTGCGGGTGAATGATGCTGATACGGTCTTCAATTGTCTGAAGATACCCTTCCAGCCGCTCCTTCAGACCCTCAAACTGCGGCCAGTAGGTATCAAGTCCTATTCCGAAAAGACCAATTTTCATTTCGTTTCTCACCATGATTAAATTTTGATAGCTTACCCTTAAATGTATCTCCTATAAATCGCTGTTTGTGAGCGAATCTGAGATTTTAGTTGTATTTTTTGATATTTGTATCTCCTTCAACATGGAAAAAAATTATCAGAAATATTTACCAACAAGTCCTCATGATGCCAGGTGGGGGCTGCATGTTTTAAATGTAGGATATAGCCATATAAAAAAAGAACAACCCTATCCTTCCAAAGAACATCCGCTGCATCATTATTTTAACTGGTCAAAAGGACGGGTGCTGGATGAGTACCAGATTATCTACATCTCCAGGGGAAAAGGATATTTTGAATCGGCTTCGTGTGAAAGTAAAACAGTAAATGAAGGAGATATTATTTTACTCTTCCCTGGCGAGTGGCATCGGTTTAAGCCTGAGTCCAAAACCGGTTGGGATGAGTTTTGGGTGGGGTGTAAAGGGAATATTATCAGGAATTTAGAAAGCAGGAAATTTATTCATCGAGATACGCCTGTATTACAAGTGGGTATGAGCGAAAGGATCGTATATCTTTTCTCTGAAATAATAGAAAAAACAAAAACGGAGAAGATAGGCTACCAGTTTTATATATCTGGTATCGTTATGCATTTGCTGGGTTTAATACAGTATGAAGTAAAACAATTAAGCTTTAAGCCAAGTGATAATACCGAAAACATTATTACCAAAGCACAGATCCTTTTACGCAACATTATTAGCGATAACACTAAAATGGAAAATGTGGCGGGCGAACTAAACGTAAGTTACGCCTGGTTTAGAAAAGCCTTCAAGCATTACACCGGTATTTCTCCTAAACAATACCTGCTGCAGCTCCGGATTGAAAAAGCAAAAATTATGTTGCCCGATCATTCAAAACCTATAAAGGAAATCGCTTTCGAACTTAACTTCGAAACAGCCAGTTATTTTTCCAAACAGTTTAAGCAAAAAACAGGGATCACACCTGAAGCCTTCAGATCAGACAGGGTTCAAGCCGAAAATGTTAAAGAAAAAAAGAAAAGGCAATAACAGATTTATTGCCTTTTCTTTTTAGTGATTAATAACCATGATTCTGAATAAGCCGACCTTTACTCAGATTGATTTCTGATTGTGGTATGGGGAAAATTTCATTCACACCATCCTGGAAGCCGGAGCCCTTTGGCGTATTATATTTTGTTGCATAAGCCCGTAGCACTGTTCCAGCCCTTCCCTGGCGAACCAATTCGAAGAATCGTTCAAACTCCTGCCCAAATTCTACGCGCTGCTCTTTCCATATTAATTGTCTTAGCTTCACTTTATCTCTTTCCGTCACGTCCGGTAAAACATTGTCACCCTGACGGGCGCGCTTACGCACATCATTCAATGCAGTTAAAGCTTCATCCGTATTACCGTTCTCGTTAGCCGCCTCGGCATACCACAATAAAACTTTACCCAACCGCATGTAAATATCATCCCTGCCTGCGTTGATAGAACCTGATAATTTTTCATATTCCGGTACGTAAGCTTTCTTTGTCAGGTATCCGGTGGTGCTGTTTCCAACATTTCCCACCAACCCATCGGGCATTACATCTCCGTTTTTAAAAACAGTTTGCCATAAGCGGGGATCACCAGGTTCAAATGCATCCACAAAATCCTGTGTAGGTAAATTGAAACCCCAACCATTCCTGGCCCTGCTTGAGAAAACAGTGGTGATGATGTTATTTAACGGAGCTGCGCCCTGATCGTTCAGGAATTTGCCCTGGAAGATATTTTCGGGGCTATTTTCTCCGGCCCGGAGGAACGTAGAAAAGTAGTCGTCGTTTAATGAATACTCATTAGAGGTGATCACTTTACCAAACCATTCTTCCGCCTTCGGATTATCTTTCAGGTAGAGATACACCTTGCCAAGATAAGCCTGGGCAGCGCCTTTGGTGGCACGTCCTCTATCTGCATTTGCATAGTCCTTCGCCAATGGCAGGCCGTCTGCAGCTTCCTGCAGATCTTTTATGATCTGTTCGTATACTTTATCCTTGGGAATACGCTCCAGATCATATTGGGGTAAAGTTGTAGAAAGGATCAATGGAATGTCGCCAAAGGTTTTTACCAGGTTAAAGTAATACCATCCTCTTAAAAATTTGGCTTCCGCCAGGTAACGGCTTTGCAGTGCTGCATCCATTGTGATATTGGGAATATTTTCCAATACCAGGTTAGCACGGCGTATGCCGATATATTGAGAAGACCATGCAAACCTTATCGCATCATTATCCGTAGGGATATTGAATAAAGAAATCTGCTGGGCATATAATTGATCTGACCCCGATTCTCCACCTTTCTCTGTATCATCAGAGGCAACATTTCCTAATACCCAATGCATATACCCCTGGTTGGTCCAGTTATTAAGCGTAATAGGTGCATAGGCCGCATACACTGCCTTTGCGGCATCATCCACCGTTTTGTAAGCCTGCGACACCTCAATCCTGGCCAGCGGTTCTTTATTAAGCGTCTTTTCGCAACCAACTGCCATCCAGCAAAGGGAAATAATTAAATAGAATATACGTTTCATGACTAATTATTTAAGTGATGAAGAACTAATTAAAGCAAATCAGTTCCATTTATTATAATCCCACATTTATACCTACAGTATATACACGTGGCACCGGGTACACAAATTCATCTATACCAACATACAGCGGATCATTATTACGGTTGCTTCCCAATTCAGGATCAAATCCAGGATACTTTGTAATAGTGAATGCATTCTGAACAGATGCATACACCCGCAAACTGCGCAGCTTTGCGAACGTTTTTGGAAACCGGTATGCCAACTGAATATTCTTCACCCTTAAATAAGATCCATCTTCTACATAATAATCAGAAGACCGCATATTATTGTTCCGGTCGTTCGTAGTTAAACGCGGTACATCGTTGCTTGTGCCCGGGCCTGTCCAGCGGTTATCCCATACATTTTTGGAGTAGTTGAAAAAGTTGGCTCCTTCCAGGCGGAATTTGGAAGCCATGAAAATATCATTTCCATAGGTACCCTGTACCTGCACCCTCAGCTCCCAGTTATTGTAAGAAAAGTTGGTATTAAAGCCGTAAATAAATTTAGGCCATGGATTACCGATGATAGTCTGGTCTTTCGCATTAATGGTGTCATTTTTGTCCAGGTCAATAAACCTGAAATCCCCGGGAGCAGTACCACTACCCTGAAAAGCATGCGCTTTTATCTCATCTTCTGTCTGGAATATACCATCTGTTTGCCAACCATAGAAAGAAGCAATCGGACTTCCTACCTGTGTTACGTTAGCAAGACCTACAAAGCTCAACTGTGTATAAATAGAAGAACCGGTATTACTTAACGCTGTCACCCTATTCTTATTGAAGGAGATATTTCCGGATATATCATAGTTAAAGCCGGTAGCCTTTCTACTCTGATAGCCTAACATAATTTCTATACCCTTATTAAGTACAGATCCACCGTTTACATACGGCGCCTGTTCTATACCAGAATACTGAACAATGGGAACCTGTAATAATATATCACTGGTTTTCTTATTATACCAATCGAATGAAGCCGTAAACCTTTCATTAAAGCCGGTGAAATCAAAGCCCAGATTGGTTTCCTGGGTAGACTCCCATTTCAGATCAGGGTTGCCTTTTCCGGTGGGAGCCTGTCCTCTTAATACCGCATCTCCAAAATTGTAATTGATATTGGGGGTAACCAGGTCAGCAAACGCATAATTCGGTAATGAATTCTGGTTTCCTAAAGAACCCCAACCACCGCGAATCATTAAATTGTTGACCCAGCTCACGCTTTTCAGAAAATTCTCCTCAGATACTTTCCATCCTAAAGAGAACGAAGGGAAATAGCCGAATTTGTTATTTGCACCAAACCTGGAAGATCCATCTGCGCGGAAGTTGACAGTAGAAAAATACTTACCGCCATAGTTATAGTTAACACGGCCCAGATAAGACAGGATTCCCCATTCACCGGCTCCACCGCCAACCCTGAAACCCTGGATAGCCAGGTCCAGGTAACGCAGACCGGGGTTATCTGTTGCTGCCGGCGGGATTCCCTGACCAACTGCGGAAACATTTTTCGTATATGCTTCCTGGTTAGTAATACCTGCTAGCAGATCAAAACTATGTTTGCCGATTGCTTTTTGATAGGTTAATGTATTTGCCCAGCTGTAATCCCTGAATGTGGTATTATTTTCAGTTAAAGTAGCGATATCATTACGACTGCTGGCAGAAATGAAATATACAGGAGAGAACTGTTTGTTTTCCATCGTACCCATGTTGAAGTTAAACTGGCTACGGAAAGTAAATCCTTCAAAAGGAACTATTTCTGCATATACATTTCCGTTAAATACGGGGCGTCTTGTTTTATTGTTATTAAAACTGAGGCTGGCCCTGGGATTGCTGGAGTTTAATGAAGTAGGAGAAAAGCCCCAGCTTCCATCAGGGTTTTTAACAGGTACTTCAGGATTAGCGGTTAATACGCTGCCCAATATTGTACCTACTCCAAATTCTGATACCTGGTTATAAGTAGCCATGCTACCGGAAAAATTCTGTCCAACTTTAATAGCAGGGGTAATTGTATGGGAAGAGTTAATCCGTAGATTCAACCGGTCAAAACTTGATCCTATTACAATACCATCCTGTTTGATATAACCGGTAGAAAAATAAAACCGGCTGTTTTCATTACCGCCGCTGGCAGATACAGAAACATCTGTCATCGGTGCTATCTGAAAAATTTCTTTTTGCCAGTCTGTACCTTCTCCTAATGCATCCGGATTAGGATACAGTGGAGCTGCACCGGCATTCGTCAATCCTTCATTATATAAGGTAGCATACTGCCGTGCATTTGTTACGGGGTAATATCGTTGGATCTGTTGATACCCCTGTGAGAAATTAACATCCAGTTGAGACTTTCCTGCTCTTCCCTGTTTGGTGGTGATCAAAATTACCCCGTTGGCGCCTTGCGCACCATAGATGGCGGCAGCACTCGCACTTTTTAAAACCTGGATACTTTCAATCTGATCAGGCGCCAGATCCAGGGTATTCCCATTAGGATTACCATCAATCACATATAAAGGTTCAGAGTTGTTAACGGTACCTGTACCCCTTACCCGGATTAATAAGCCAGAACCAGGCGCGCCGGAGTTTTGCTGGATCTGTACACCTGCAACCTTGCCCTGTAATGCCTGCCCTACCTGCGTAACAGGCAGATCCTGCAATTCTTTACCGGTTACAGAGCCTATTGCACCTGTTACATCACTACGTTTTTGCGTACCGTATCCTACCACCACTACCTGGTCCAGGGAGGCGCTTTTTGTTTTCAATGTAACAGTAATTGTTTGCTGGTTACCAACATTAACAATTTCAGTTTCATAACCAATATAACTGAGGGTTAAAGTAGTACGGTCCTTCGGAACGATGATAGAAAACTTGCCACCTGCATCCGTCTGGGTTCCGGTTTGCGTCCCTGTAACGCTTACGGTGGCTCCTGAAAGTGGTTGGTTATCTTCCAATTTAACCGTCCCGTTAACACTCCTTTGTGCATAGGTAATGCAACAAGTCAGAATTAGCATCAGCACTAATCCACACTTTTTGTAAATAGAATTAGGACACATAATTACAGATTTTTTTTGTTGAAAATTTAAATCCATCAATTTAGAAAATTAACGATGTAAGAAATGGTATATAGCAGTTAAATGGCCCTTTCGGGCGGAGGTATTTTACGAGGAATTTATACGTAAATCAGTTTAAAGGTTCATGATCCCATTACTTCAAACACCGCTAATTCATAAGAAATTAACGACTTCTTCATAACGCGCTTTCATTTGATGCTTTCTTTGCCAGATGTGGAATTCACCCTTATCGGGTTCAATGATTACTATTAGAATTCTGGTGATAAATTATTGACAGTACAATACGTTGCCGCTATTTTAAATGTTATCGGTATTCAAAAGTTAATAAGGGAATAAACAGGAAAACGATACCGGTTTTTCAAACATTATTTTTCAGTGCAATTAAAAAGTTCTTCAACTTATACTTGTTCACTTAAAAATGAGTGCCCGTTTTTTGTTTTTAAATTTCAGGGAAGGTGATATCTTCAAATGTTTTGTAATTATCAACATTTGTTGCAGGTGCAAAAAAGCAAATAACTTTCATTTCAACATCACCCGTATTTTTCAACATATGTATTTTACCCTGCTCGAAAAGTATAGCAGAACCACTCCTCACATCGCCCACTTCCTGCTCAATCATTACTTTTCCTGATCCATTGATGATATAGATCAACTCTTCGCTGTTTGGATGCGAATGCGCGGGCCGGACACACTCTCCGGGTAACACGCGTATAACGCAAACGGATAATTGTTTTGCAGGAAGTGAATCCTCATTAGCAATCCAGCGCATAAATCTGCCGGGATGTTCCACCTCCGGAACATCCATTTCATGTATGATTCTCATATTATACCAGCTTCGGGGAGTTTATCTTTAATGTTTTCAAAATCGTTTCACTCAGTTGTGCTTCCGCCAATCCATAGTGAGCAGCCAATTCATGGTAAGTACCGGAATGAATATAGTGTAGCCCATCGCGACCGGTTGTGTTGATGGGTATGAGCTTTTGTGTATTGATATTTGCTTCCTGTGCAAACAGTACTTTTCTGAAATTGGTCCAGATGAAACCGTTATTCTGTTCAACGATGAACACGGGTTTTCCGGATCGATACAACGCAACTATCGCTTTTTCATCCACCGATGGCATATCTACCACATTCACCAAAACCCCGGCTGCTTCCAACTTATGGGCCGCATCGAGTGCTTCATATACGCCACGGCCAGACGTAACGATGGTGGCTTGTGCCCCCTCCGAATGCTTAACGTTATAGGCTTTACCAAATTCAAAAGCAACATCCCCATCATAAATAACTTTTGATGCCGCTCTTAAAACACGCAGGTAAATAATGCCTTTGTTTCCCTCCATGATCCATTTCATCACCCCCAGTAATTGCTGTGGACAGGAAACATTGATGATCCTGACATGCGCCACTTCATTAAATAATAAAGCATCGTCATTGCCCATATGTGTGGCACCATTTGATTGTGTCTCCAGATCAGCCGCGGTAGCAACCAGGCATAAGTCAATGCCATGTCCTTCCGAGAGCCAGCCCTTTTTGTCTGCCATCACTTCCAGGCGTTCCTGGTGACCTACCGCAATTCTCCTGAGTACTTTCCAGTCATAGAACGGGCAAAAAGTACTGATCCATGCATTAGCACCTAAAATAGAGAATGCCTCTCCAATCAACATCATATTCGATTCGGCCACCCCTACATTCAGTGCGCGGTGTTTATCCACAAAGCCAACGCCGGATTGCAGACCGCTCGTAGAGGCTAAATCAGCATCTATGGAAACAATCCTTTCATCCTGTGCAAAGACCTTCATAGCCGCTTCAATAACCTTATGGGCAGCATAAGGTTTGCCCATCTCCAGTTTGGGTAATGAAGCCGGTAAATAATCAATCTTTTTATTTCGGGCAGGCGCTTTTTGTGTTTTCACCCGCGGGGCCACACTGGTTACTTTTGCAACACGGCCCTTCTCCATTTCAAGGATGAAACCCATCGTACCAGCGTGTCTTTGTATTTTGCTGACTACATCTGCATATTCTTCATTCGCCGCCAATTCATTAAAAAATTGGCCGAATGACATTTCTTCTTTAGCACGCCGGTCCTTTTGCAGTTTACATTCCTGGTCCAGCAGCTCATTGGAAATGGTTGATTTATGATTATTCATATAATCAGAAAATCCGCCATGGCCTTTTGTGGATTTACAGATGATCACAGTGGGCCTTCCATCTCTTTCACCATATTTGAAGGTTGACAGGGCGCCATAAACCGTATGATACCTGGTGGCATCCACTTCCAGTACGCGCCAGCCAAAACTGGCAAAGCTCTGGCTGAGATTATTGTGCGGAAAATGCAGGGTGTTCACCATATCCAGTTGCCCACCATTACTATCCACCATCACGCATAAATTTTCCAGGCGCTTATAGCCGGCATACATCACAGATTCCCAGATAGGACCTTCCTGTAATTCACCATCGCCGGTTACAGCATACACATCGAACTCCGGAGAGCGTTGACCGGCAATAGCAAACCCTTGTGCCACACCCATCCCCTGTCCCATAGGACCTGTAGCTACATGCACACCAGGTAACAGCGGACCAGGATGTCCGTTCAGGATGCTTGATATGGAACGTGAATTATCCAGCACAGATCTCTCAAAATATCCAAGATCAGCGTAGATAGAAGCTAATGTTGCTACAGCATGCCCCTTACTTAAAACGAACAAATCCTGATCAGTAGCAGTTGGTTGTTCCACATTAATATTGATGATGCCACCATAAAAAAGGCTCACCATAGGAATGGTGGAAGAGGAGGCTCCTCCTATATGAATTGAATTATCAATTGCATAACGGCACTGATGAAGATTCAACAACCTGATATCAGCATCTTTGATCTGTAGCAATTGAGTAATGCCTCTATTTATCAAGGACTTTTTATCTTCTAAATACAACACCTTTATCTATCTTTAAAAAAGTTTGAAATTTCATCTCCCTTGCAATACGCATTATTTGTAAGGCCCTTATAAAATAGACCACCCACCATCTACAAAATAAGCAGCACCTGTTACAAATGACGCTTCATCAGAAGCCAGGAAATACATCACATTGGCTACTTCTTCCGCAGTTCCCATGCGGTTTAAAACGCTTTTTGCACCTAAGAACCGTTCTGTTTCAGCAGGGTCCGGAGAATCATTGATAGAACCTCTTAACAACGGCGTATCTATTGCACCAGGCACCACACTATTCACCCTGATATTATCTTTCGCCAGGTCATATGCCATGCTGCGTGTAAGCGTGTCAATAGCACCTTTGGAAGAAGAATAAGCAGCACGTTCCCCTACCGTTCTGTGGCCAAGTATAGAACCTGTATTGACGATAGCGCCGGCGCCATGTTCTATCATCATCGGCACAAAAGCGTTCGCCATGTAATAGATCCCTTTAAGATTGATATCGTATAATCGATCCCAATCCTCTTCTGTACATTGAAGAATACTACCGCGAACTTCCAGTCCTGCATTATTAATAAGCACGTCAGCCCTGCCGAAACGCTCCCTGGTTACCTGGGCTGCGCGTTGCACCTGTGCCTTATCCGATATATCACAATTGCAGAAAACAGCATCCTGTCCCAGACTTTTGATCAATAGTTCCGCCTTCTTACCTTTTTCTTCATCAATATCTATCAGCACAATGTTGTATCCGTTTTTGGCGAACTTAATACCGGCAGCTAACCCTAATCCTGAGGCCCCGCCACTTACGATCATTACTTTATTACGCATTGTATCTCCGTTTTATGTTAATAAATCCCCTATCATTAATTTAAACCATTCGGCTTGGTAGCCACTTTTATTGCCCCGTCTTTTCTTTTTTCATAAACATCCAGTGCTTTATCAAAATCTTTTAAAGCAAACCGGTGGGTCATTAAAGGCGTCAGATCAATCCGGTTATTCACCAGTAATCCTATTGCTTCCTTCGCTGTATTTGGATTTGCCCTGTTGCCAATAATCTCTATCTCATCCAGCACAATCCGTTTAAGCGGAAGGGAAGGATCTGAATGAGGAATACCGATAACAGATACCACACCTCCCTTTGAAGCAGCCAGACAAGCTTGTGCGATTGAGTCAGCCGTTCCTGCGCATTCCAGTACGGCAGGAGCGCCCAGGCCATTGGTAAGCGATTTTACTTCTTCCACTACCTGACCAGCTTTATAATCAATAGGAATAGCTCCCAATGCCGCCGCTTTCTTCAGCCGGTCGCCGCTGCCTACTGCCAGTATTCTGCCCGCTCCAAGCGCCTTTGCCACTAATATCGCCATCAAACCCTGGGGACCTGTTCCCATGATAAGAATATCATCTCCCGGCTGCATACGGGAACGCTTCACGGTATACAGCGCAATGCTCAATGGATCTACACAGGCTGCGTACTCCAATGACATCGTGTCTGGTACCTTAAAAATACTTTTGACAGATGTACACATATACTGCGCATAGGCGCCGGGTGTATAATGTCCGTATTGTCTGTGTCCGCGTTCTTCATGTCCATAGTTTAAACAGTTATTATACCGCCCTTTCAGACACATGTCGCAGTAACCACATCCGCAATGCGAAATACCACAAACACGGTCCCCTTCCTTCCATCCCAGCAATGCCGCCTTCTTTCCTGTTTGCACTACAGTGCCGGACCATTCATGTCCGGGAATAAACTCAAACGCCTTTGGCCAAAAGCCCGGGAAATCACCTGCAATGATATGAGGATCTGTACCACAGATATAGGTTGTATCCACTTTACAGATAACTTCATCGGATTCCGGTACAGGCACAGGTACGGTTTGAATAACAAAATCACGTACCCCTTTTAATACAAGTGCATCCATTTCTTTAGGTAAACTCATAACTTTATTGCTGTTTATTTTCTGGAATAATTGCTACACATCTGAAAGGAGAACCGGAACCACCTTTAATTTTAAGCGGCAGACCTAAAAACCAAAACTCATGCCCCGGTATCATATCCACCTGCGCTAAGTTTTCCATGTTAAGGATTTCCCGCTCTCTGCATACAATATGGGCAGGCTGTTCTTTTACCACGGCTACTTCATGATAACTATCTATACTGGGCGCATCCGCACCAATACTAATAGCACCCAAATCATTGAGATATTCAATAGCACTTCTGTCTACGCCCGGGTAATCGCGGATATAGTCAAATGGTTTATCCCATTTTTTATACCACCCGGTATAGTATAATACTACGGATTGTGGTTTTATCGTCACCCCCGTCAAAGCAATGGCTTCCTCAATGTCTGATTTTGTAATGTAGCTATTGGGCGCTTTATGAGAGAAATCAAACCACACAGCAGGCGCAATAAACCATTCCATCGGCAGTTCATTAATAGCACGGGCGTCCGGATCGTTTACGATATGATTGATCGCATCTACATGTGTGCCGGAATGATCGCACATGGTAAAACCAACCACCTTGTAGGAATAAGGCGGTTTGGTTAGTCCCATCTTTTGTGTTTCATCATGAGACAGATGTTCCCATATAAGCGTGCGCTGATGACCGATAAAAGTTGGGTCCTCTTTACTAATCGTATGACTAAGGTCTGTAACAATACAATCGATACCTAAGAAATTTAACTTTGTCTGCAACTTAAAAGGTGGGCAATAAGCTTTAGTCGATGTAACCATCAATATCAAATTATGGATAAAAAATTATTTTCGAGATATATAAATACGGCTAAATTCTAATTGAAATATTTCATTAAAATTTACGGGACCATTCTTTCGGCCACCTTTCTATCACTACTTTTGTTTGCGTAAAAAACTCAATAGCATGACGTCCTTGTCCGTGGAGATCACCAAAGAAGCTTTCTTTCCACCCGCTAAAAGGGAATTGTGCCATGGGCGCTGCCACGCCTATATTGATACCAATATTTCCTGCATTAGCCAGGCTTCTGAATTTCCTGGCATTGGCGCCACTGTTTGTAAATAAACAAGCCATATTACCATAACGGCCATTGTTTATAAAGTGCAATGCTTCATCCACCGTTTTTAATGCCAGCAGGCTCATTACCGGACCAAATATTTCAGTGCCGATAAGTGCGCCATTTATAGGCAACGCTTCCAGGATGGTGGGCGCAATAAAATTTCCTTTTTCAAAACCAGGGATGTTCGTATTTCTACCATCAAGTAAAACCCTGGCTCCTTCACTGACACCTTTTTCAATCAGGCTTTCTACCCTTAAACGGCTTTCGCGGCTGATAACCGGACCCATTTCCACACTTTCATCCAGGCCGGAACCGGTTGTCCTGGCCTTAGCAGATTCATAGAGTGCTTCTTTTATTTTTCCATCATCTCCTACAGTGATGATATTGGAAGCTGCCAGGCATCGCTGACCTGCACATCCGTATACACTGTCTGTTATTATTTTTACAGACATTTCAATATCGGCATCAGGTAATATCACTACAGGATTTTTTGCGCCACCCTGCGCCTGTACTCTTTTCCCGCTTGCGGCACCCCGGGAATAAACATATTTGGCAATGTTCGAAGAGCCCACAAAACTAATGGCCTTCACTTCAGAATGATCTAAAAGCGTATCCACTGTTTCCTTTCCGCCATGTACTAAATTGACGACTCCTTTTGGTAAGTCAATCTGATCCAAAAGCTGAAAAACTTTCATCATCGTTAAAGGCACTTTTTCAGAAGGCTTCATGACAAAAGTATTTCCGCAGGCAATGGCATAGGGCAAAAACCAGAAAGGAATCATGCCCGGAAAATTGAAAGGAGATATACAAGCGCAGACCCCTAGCGGCTGACGGATCATAAACTCATCCACACCGCTGGCAATGTTTTCAGAGAACTCGCTCTGAATTAACATGGGCGTACCGCAGGCTACTTCTACATTTTCAATGGCCCGTTGTAGTTCTCCACGCGACTCCACCAACGTTTTACCACATTCTATGGTAATGGTTCTTGCGATATCCTCTGCATGTTCTTCCAGTAGTTGTTTTAGTTTATATAAGGGCTGTACCCTTTTCATAACCGGCACCTGGCTCCATGATATATATGCCTTCGCCGCCGCTTCTACAGCAAGAGCTACATCGGTTGCCGTATTTTTACCGGATGGAACTTTTCCAACTATTTCCTGGGTGGCCGGATTTATAATATCCGTGGTACCAGTTTCTTTACTTTTTACCCAACTGCCATCAATATAATTATTTACTGTTTCCATCATGGATCGTTCGTATTTTTTCTATTATGAAATCTTCCTGCTCCATATGCTGATCCGCATATAGCAAGTAGGCTTACCCTATCTTTTCCCTTTCCTGAATCTGTAGCCTAATTTCTTTAAATAGTCCGCAGAAACCCTGGCTGCATCATATTCAGACCGTACCGGCTTTATTTTTTTATCGGAGTCCAGCTCAAACATGATCATACCGGCCATCTTGTTTCTTCTTGTTTCCAGCATTTTCATGGTTGTTTTTAAATCCACCTTCCCTTCTCCCAAAGGGCAGTAACCGAGATAGCCATTGTCGCCCCCGATATAGTCTTTCAGGTGAACGTGTTCTATCAGTGGCATGAAATCTTTAAGCACTTTTATCACATCTACGCCACCTTTTTCCAACTGGCCTACATCGGGACCAAACTTCATATAATTGGTATCGAGATGCTCCATGATAAAATACACTTCCTCTTCTGTTTCAATAGGAGTGCCTGTATGTGGATGCAGTGCACATACCAGTCCCTGATCAGTCACTACTTTCGCATATTCGTTCATCGATTCCACCAGGTTCTTTTTATGATCTTTATAATCATATCCCTTTCTGCTACCGGTAGCACAGTATTCGATCACCTTCCCTCCATTTTGCTTCAGGAGCTGACACCACTTGGTCAGTTTCCTGATTTCCTCTTTTCTTTTTGAAGGATCTAATACATCTCCGTTACAAAACGCGGAAATAATCGGTACACCGTATTTATCAACGAGCTTTTTGAAACCACCACGCTTCTCTTCCCATTCTTCAATCACTTCCCCAAACGTTTCAAAAGCATGATAACCCAGTCTGGATATATCTTTCAGGGCAGGCTCCAATGCATCTGCGCCATAACCCCAAAGAATAAACGTAGCGCCAATGTCTGATCTTCTTGCCGCCGCTTCCATGGCAAAAGATGGAACTACCAAAGCAGAAGCACACCCGGCTCCTGTGAGCTTAATAAATTCCCTGCGACTGAAATTCTTCATATTCATACGAGTAGTTAATTGTTATTTCAAAAAAGTGATAATGCTTGCCCCACCGATAAGCAGTAGCACACCAATGATTTTCATAAAAGAGATGGGCTCAATTGGAGAACCCAACAGGCCAAAATGGGAGAACAACAATCCTGTTATTATCTGACCCGTAACCATCAATACAAAGGCTGGTCCTGCGCCTATCTGTGGAATAATCCATGCAATACCAAATACCAGGGCGGCTCCCATTCCACCGGCTGTCAATAACCATAGTGGCACTTCTTTTATACGTGTAAATGCACTTGCATCCCATGCAGTAGCGCCAATAATCAGCGCAGTGATGCCACCAATAGTCCAGAAAAGCGCATTACCCATTTTGGAGTTTTTGATAATGACGCCCACCTGCGCATTCATCGTTAAATGCAGGGTTAATACAAACCCGATAAAAAGCATTAAAAAGAAGAGAGAAATTTTCATAACCAAACATCAATTTAGTAGTCCGTTAATAAACTTTTATACCGTTCAGAAAATATAATAATGACTCAGTCTATTGCGCTTTCATTTCTTTTTATAAGGATGAAATGGATAAAATGATACCGCCTTTCCATCACATTTTTATTTATCCTTTTCTTACTTTTTTGTCTGTTTATTCCAGAAAATAAAAGTGCCCCTGTTTGTGGAAGAAATAATGTCTATTAACCCATCATTATTCAGATCAGCAGCATGTAAGTCTGAACCAGCACCAGAACGGTTATGTATCAGTTCGGGAATAAATTCCGCACCGCCGGGGGCAGCAGGATTCCGTACTGTCCGGTACCAATACAATAAAGGGGGTCCAAAAGGATCAGGGTCCAGGTAAGTATCTAAATGTGAGAAGTATCGTTTACCAACAATAAAATCGGTAATTCCATCTCCATCCACATCGGCAAGCGTTGATCCATGCAATTCTGAAAAAGTTACATCTCCTGCATTCTTTGTTGAATAATCATCCATGATCATGTGCCTTATAAAAGATATTTTTCCTTGCGCATCTCTTTTCTGCTCATACCAGGCTAATCCAAAACCGTGTGCATTCAAACTGGTTACCACATCATTCAGTTTGTCGCCGTTAACATCATAAACAGCCATCACACTACCGCCAATCCCACCTACACGATGACCGTATCTGCCAAAGGGCGCCGGATGATAGGTCCAGCCTGCATCACTCAGGTGTTCGGGCTGTTCCCACCATCCATTAGGGTTTAAGATGTCTATACGCCCGTCGCCATTAATATCGCCTGCTCCAATACCATGTGCCATAAAATAGCCGGATTCCGATACGGTGTAAGTATTCCAGGGTTTTGTCGGGTCCGCAGGATTAAACTTTGCATATTTAAGTACGCCGGTCCCGGCGGAGTTGGTCCCGTAAACCAGCTCTGGTTTATTATCTCCATCAATATCAGTAAACAGGGTTACTTCAGAATTGATGTTACCGGGAATTACATCGTATACATCCCAGCGCCGGGATTCACCTTTGGGATTCATGTAAAGCCTGCCAAACGGCGGACCGATGAATACGTCCGTCCAACCATCGCCATTGAAATCAAAAGCATACTGGCAATTCACTTCCGTAAAATCTTTAGTGGGGCTTAAAGCAATACCCGGATAAATTTCGCGGTATTTCGTATAGTCGGGTCCGTAGTAAATATAAGGGCCCGCTACAATATCCTGTATCCCATCGTTGTTAAAGTCGGCAGATGCAGCACTCCAGGAATAATACATATCGCTGATCTGTTGCACCCTGAAACGGGCGGATGTTTGCTCTTCCGGCAGATACCTGACTGCAAGATCTTTATACTTAAAATCTTTGAAACGCACTTCACCACTACCTTTTACATAAAGTCCGACAGGACCGAATGTTACATCATCTGCTCCTCCACCCGGACCGCTCCCATCATTAATATAGCCTCTGAGTAGATTCATATCGAAAATGAATTCGAGCTGATTCCATTCACCCGGAA
The DNA here is from genome assembly GCF_964033635.1 of Chitinophaga sp. MM2321. Taxonomy (NCBI): domain Bacteria; kingdom Pseudomonadati; phylum Bacteroidota; class Chitinophagia; order Chitinophagales; family Chitinophagaceae; genus Chitinophaga; species Chitinophaga sp. MM2321. The sequence goes on along the minus strand of NZ_OZ035533.1, from coordinate 16,090 downwards.
CAAAAGCTGTCTGAGGACGAACATTGGGTAACGCAGGCTGGTTACCTCTTGCGGCGGGATACCCACCGGTTCTTACCGGATTAGCAGGATCAAGCGGTGGCGCTATACGGATCATACCACCCGCCGGGCGCAATTTTTCGCGGCTCAATACTTTCCCCTGTGCATTGATGGTTACGCTATATGCAGCAGATGAATCACGGCTTATTGATACTAATACCGCTTTCATGCCATCCCCATTTTTTTCTGCACGGAACAAAATACCCGCTTCGCAGTCACCCGTAATTTTGATGAAGGTGTTGATACCAATGTCCTGGAAAGACTGATCAAACATCAGCAAACCTTCGGATGTTTTTTGTTTTGCCGTACCGGTCAGTTCACCATTTTTAACATGCCAGTCAGCATTGCCCAGCTGTTTCCAACCGGTCAGCGCAGATCCTTTAAACGTGTAATCAGGAATAAAACTGAGCCCCTTTCCATTCATATCACCGTTTGCCGATTGCCCCGAAGCAAGAAGGGAAGCACCAAGTAATAGCGTACAAAATATAAATATCTTCATTCGTTAAACATTTATGATCGCTAAAAGAAAATGTATGATTCGCTGATGATCACTATTTCATATTATCAAATTGATCTGGTCTTGATGCTACCAATTGAAGTCCTTTAGCCGAAGATTTTACACCGTCTGCCGGCACCTCAATTCCCGCAGCCCATACAATAGCATTGAGCAGAAAGCGTCTGTAATTATCTTGCAGCAACGCAGCATGATAATCCATTCCGCCATAAATAAGTGCACGCGAAAGACCATCCTCGAAAGCCCAGGTAATACACCTGCTGGCTACCGGACCCATATTTGTTTTAGGCGCTTCGCCCATGAGCAGATCCGTACGGCGCTGATCCTGCGGAATAACCATGAACCTGGAAAATATTTCGTCCTTGTATGTCCAGGCACCCACACCGCGCATCACCGGGTGTTTTTGCGCTTGCTTGATGGGTGTGACTGTCCACATGCCCAAGGGATTCTGGGAATAGCCAGGTATATACCCGCCGCCAAACCAGTTCCAGTAAAGATTGGCAGCTTTCTGATTTTCTGCGGCAACTGCCCAGTGCAATACAATGATTCCCATACCTGCTTTATGCAGACTATCTACCTGGTCGAGATAATTTACCACCTCCTTCTCATACGTTTTTGTATTACCTGCGCTGGGAGGAAACAAAGGATGCGTGCGGTCGGCGCTGCTGTATTCGGCACTGCTTTCAATAACAATCGCAGCTGCATCTTTCATATCATTGATATCAAGCGCAGTTCTGTTATAAATAAACCGGGTAACGATCTTCACGCCTTTGATATTGGTGACGCTATCCAGGCAACGTTGCAGCACAAGCAAATCTTTTTCCGTTTCATGTCTTGATGGCCATGCATGATCCTTTTTACCAGCCATGAAATAGATCACTTTTGTTGTTTGTGCAGATACAGGATGAATGCTGCTGCATACAATCAGCAACAGCATGGATATTACACACCGATACGGTATTTGACCGATGCAGTGGTTGTCTGCTTTATTGGTAGCCATCATTGTTTGTATCAGATCTTTCATACAGGAAATCATTATTTTGTTTTAGGAAGCGCGTAGACCATATATCCTCTCGGTACTTCTTTATCTGATTTCGATTTATCAAGCACCGCACCGGTAGCGCAAATCACCAGGTACTGACGGCCACCAATTTCGTACATGGCCGGTATTCCTTCGGGCACCCTGGGTAATTTAGTGGACCATAACATGTCGCCATTATCTTCGTCGTAAGCGTAAATTCTGCCATCGAGGCAAGTAGCAAATAATAATCCCGTAGCCGTAACCACCATTCCTTTCCCTTGCTGACCGCTTGGAATACCTGTTTCTTTAGTAGCGCCTAATGAATCAACATTTCCCAGTGGCCTTTTCCATTTAATTTTGCCTGTGTTCAGGTCATAGGCCACTATTGTTGACCAGGGTGGACCCAGCAGGTTTGCATGTCCTAATCCGTAAGCAGTAGTTGAACCATCCACATAACGCACTTCAGGAGGAGTAACACCGGCAGGATAGGTACGTTTTGCTCCGTGGCCAGGACCACCGGACTTTGGCTGAAGTGCCGCAGGCAAAGGCACACCACCCGATGCTACTACGGGGCCTTCCGGCATGGTTGTTCCAACAGCTGGCTGATTAAATCCCGGTCCTCTTCCACCTTTTACGTTTGAAAGATATTTGTAGATATCTGTTATGGCCTGATCACCTATATGAAGAAAGGAAGGCATCTGTGCGCGGCCTACAGTAACCACTGTTTTGAAATCATCAAAACCGAGTCTGTTATTGATATTAACCAGTGATGGCCCCAATCCACCGGCTTTGTTTGCCCCATGACACGCCTGGCAGTTTTGCACATACATAGCATGCACACGAACCGTATCTTCAGCAGACATCGGTATTTTAAGTTCGGGTGGTTCCTCTTTTTTTAGTTTATAAACGGAGGGCTTATCCATATTGGCAACATACACGATCCCTTTGGCAGGATTAGCAGCGGTGTTACCATAAATAGCACCACCGTTGGCACCAGGCATCGTGATGGTTTCATATTTATCAGAAAGGGGATAAAAAAGGCCACTCTTTGCTGCTGCTATTCTTTTTTTCCATTCTTCTCTTTCCTTATCAGGGAAATAAGGATTCACATCTGCTACCGTAATAGATTGACGGCTGAAAGGCGGTAGCACCGTTGGAAAAGGTTGGGTGGGCCAGGATTTTTCTCCGGGAACTTCACTTACCGGAACGGGTCGTTCTTCAATTGGCCAGAGCGGTTCTCCGCTAACGCGATCAAAGGCAAACAAAAATCCTTGTTTGGTAGCCAGTGCTACCGCATCTGTTTTTTTACCATTATGCGTTACCGTTACTAATTGTGGTGCCGCTGCCAGATCAAAATCCCACAAGTCATGATGTACTGTTTGAAAATGCCATAATCTTTTACCGGTACGGGCATCAAGTGCTACGAGGGAGTTGCCGAATAAACCGCTGCCTTCCCTGTCGCCACCCCAGTAATCATAAGTAGGTGATCCAAGTGGAAAGTAAGCAATACCGCGTTGTTCATCCACGGTTATTTCACCCCAGGTGTTTACGCCGCCAACGTATTTATAGGCATCTTTAGGCCAGGTTTCATAACCATACTCCCCTGGATGGGGGATGGTATGGAATATCCAGGCCAATTTACCTGTCAGCACATTATATGCCCGGAGATGCCCCGGAGCAGAAAACCAGGCTTCCCCCGGTGAAGAGCCTAGCAGGATCAGGTCTTCAAAAATCTGACCCGGAGAGGTGGAATTGACACGGCTGATAGTGGCAGGATCTTGCCCCAGTCCCTCTTTCAGGTTGACCAGGCCCTTATCTCCAAATGTCAATATTGATTTCCCGGTATTTGCATCAATAGCCTGTAAGGTATTATTGACGCAAAATAACAGCCGGCGATCTTTTCTATCTTTACTTTCCCAATAATTAATGCCCCGCTTGGAAGCAGGATTCAGATTTGCATGGATCCATATTTCTTTTCCTGTAGTTACATCCAGTGCTACCAGCGAATTATTTTTTGCAAGCACATACATCACACTATCAACTATAATCGGGTTGAATCTATACGATGAAACATTATCATTTGTCGGATAAACCCAGTCCACTTGTAGTTGATGAACATTACTTTTTGAAATTTGCTGCAGATCAACAAATTTCGACTGATCTGCACCGCCCCCGTATTGTGTCCAGGTTTTGTGAGCAATACTTCCACTGCTGCCTTGCGCTGTATCTGAAGCTGCGCTGTCACCTTTACCGGCATTATTGCATCCGGTAAAGATCAAAAGCATGGTGGCTATACCTGCAGCTGACCTGAATTTATAAATATTTTTCTTGGTCATTATTTGCAATTGATTAAAATATTTGTGTGTCAATATTTGTGTACATGGAATCTACTGGTATCAACTTTTCACTTTCCGGAAGTGCATTAATTTAATAAGTTATAATATAACAGGGCATTAAGTAACTGCATGCTGATGTCCCCCTCATCCTATTGATCATTCTTTTTTGTAAAGAATGATCAAGGAATGCAGTCATCATCAAAATATATAGTTTCAGGAATACTTTTTACGTCTTTATTAAAGATTTAAGGGAATAGGAATTAAAGTAGTTGTTATGATTAGTTGAAAAAGCGGCGCAGCTGTCTCAAACTCCGGTACATCACTCTTCTGGCAGAGGATACATGTGAAAAATTAAATATTTCAGCAATCTGTTCATAGCTCAATCCTTTAAAATAAAAATAATAAATGGCGTCCTGTTCAATCCGATCCAAGGTCATTAAGGCTTTATTCAATTTTTCCAGTTGTTCCGCTTTTACCTGTTTGTTGATATAAACAGCCTCGATAGATGATTCTACACCAAATAGCGCATATTCATCCGGTTCTTTTACATTAAACTGGTGGCGGTTTTTTTTGAGATATTCAATAACCCTTCTTCTAAAAGATTTTAATAAATAAAACTTGATAGAATTGGTATCTCCAAAACCCAGTCTGTTTTTTCTCAGATAAAGGAAAAAATCCTGTAAACAATCCCGTACTAATTCCTTATCTGAAGCGTATTTGCAACCATAATCATAGAGCATCCGGAAATAGTTGTTATAGATGCTGATAAAGGCCAGTTCATCCCCTTTTTTGAATTCATTCCATAATAATGAATCGGACAATTTACCAGGATCTCCAAAGTCTGTCGTTCTTGCACCCGTGGAAGCTGAAAAAGGTATACGCGGGACATTTCCCTTGGTTAATCTTATTTCATCAAAAGCCATAGCAACTTAATTAATAACGCATAAGCGCCAGTTTTTCATTATTTTTATTCAGTGGAAGGTGCCCGTAAGCAACAGATCAAAGCTCTTTTATTTTTTATCAATAATTTCCTACATATTCACTACTATTAGTATTAAAGTATCATAAGTTTGCACAAACGGGTATGAATGAAGTAACCTTTATAAAATTGTCTCGATGAAACCTCATCTTCTAAAAGTTTCTTTGGAACCTGAGTCTTCTTTCAACATTTATAAAAACAAAGGCTCCAATTTTTATGATCAATGGCATTTCCATCCTGAAATAGAGCTTATCTATATTCATAAAGGACGGGGAACACGGTTTATTGGTAATGATATCAGCCGGTTTGAACCAAATGAATTTTTCCTGATTGGTTCCAATCTTCCACATATGTGGCGTTGTGATCCTGATCAGCTGGAGGAGGCTGCATACACAGCAGAAGTAACCGTTATTTATTTTCACGAGGATTTTTTAGGGAACAAGTTTTTTGATGTCCCTGAACTGAATGGAATCAAATCATTACTGGAAAAGGCAAAACAGGGAATAAAAATAACCCCGCGGAATCCGTTAAAAGAGCTGATCACCAAATTATACTCTGAAAGAGCGATAGAGAGAATTATTGCATTACTGACGATCCTGGATAGGATAGCAGTCACAAAAGAAAAGGAATATATTAATACATCGTACTACCCCCTTAACTATGATAAGTTTGAAGCGGATAGATTAAATAGAATTTTCCAGTACACCTTAACCAATTTTCAGACAAAGATTTCCTTACCGGAAATAGCTTCCATCGCTAACCTTACTTCAAAAGCATTTTGCCGGTATTTTAAATCCAAAACAAGAAAAACATATTATCATTTTTTACTAGAAGTAAGAGTCGCGCATGCCTGTAAATTGCTTTTAGAAAAAGACATTACTGTTTATGAAGTTTGCCTGGAAAGCGGGTTTAACAACATCTCTAATTTTAACAGGTACTTCAAAAAAATAATAAATAAAAGCCCGTTGGAATACAAAAAAGAACGCTTCGGGCAGTAGGGCGACTCTTTAGCAACAATAGCTCATTTTACTGTTTTTTGACTAATATTTGCCACATATTTGTTATATTCGAGTTATGCAAGTATCCGAATCTCCCAAAAAACGTGTAGTTGTGGTTTATTGGAAAGGCAACCACGACAATCCTTTTGAAGTTTTTTCAAGCCTCAAAAATTTTTGTCTTAGCTACAAAGAATATAACTATAATACACTTTGCAATTATCTAAGCAAAGAAAAGATTGCCTATGATAATGAAAAGGTTCGTATAGAACGTAAAAATGTTTTTTTGAAGCCTAAAACAACCCAGAGTTATGAAAGAAAAATAATGCCAGTAGTACGAAGGGTGTCCTTAAAAGCAGCTGATGACTACATGCACGATTTATCTTACTGGTTAACCAAAACACCGTTGGAACGTTTGTCAGCAGTTACTTTCCTTATCAGGCAATCATTAAAAAAAGGGCAAAGACTGGATAAAACAAAAATGGCCAGGACAAAATTAAAAATATGATACTGGAAAAGGATTTTGAGGACTTTGTAAAGCTGCTGAACAAACATGAAGTAAAGTACATGGTTGTAGGAGGCTATGCGCTTGCACTTCACGGGAAACCACGCCACACAGGAGACCTGGATATCTGGATCAATATCTCTGATGATAATGCAAATAGGCTGCTGAAAGTAGTAAATGAATTTGGACTGTCTTCGCTCGGCTTACAAAAGGCGGATTTTCTTGAGCCAGGCTACATTACCCAAATCGGTTATCCTCCATTACGCATTGATATTCTGAACACAATTGATGGTGTGGTGTTCGAAGAAGCTGTCAGCGGAATGCAAAAGATACAAATAGACAATGATTTTGCTATATACTATATAGGCTTAACTGATTTTTTAAAAAACAAGCAGGCTTCCGGCAGGAAACAAGATTTATCAGACATAAAAGAAATCAAAAAATTACAAGCGATCAAACAAGCTCAAAGGAAAAGCAAACACTAATCATGTTTTATCTCAATCATCAGTGGAACAATAGATCCTTTATCTTTCAGCGGATCAATACTTACCTGAAATCCTACCTGCTTATCTGTATACCTGATTTTATCTTTCGCAATCAGTTTATTACCCAGTGCGGAAATTATTTTTGAAGATAATCCTCCATTAGAAGCATTCATTTTATTCACGATCTCATCTATATTCATTTTTTCCTTAGAATAAAGAATAAGCAGATAATCGATCCCTTTATTTTCATCCATCTTGATCACTTTAGTATCAGAAGGGAAAGCCACAACAGTATTCGCACCCACACGGGTACTCGTTAAATGATCGAAAGGAAGGATTTTATTGATTTTACCACTCAAGTCCGTAGCAAACGCATAGATATATGCTTCCTGATCTATATTCATAAAAAACCGGAACTTAGTTCCACTCGTATAGCTATTCATCATGGTATAGGCCACCAGCTCTTCTTTTGCGGCAGCTTTTTCTTCTACAACAAGGTTCCTGCTGCTAATCCGGTTAACAGCCATATTACTACCTGTATTCAGTTTAAATTCAATATTGCCACCTAAATTAACCAATGCAGGTGAAGGCAGCGGTTTCGGGTTGGGTGTCTCTTTTACATCAGGCGCCTTGGTATGCGGGTTGGCATATGGTTGCACCGCCATGAGGCACCAACGGGTATAGTCATCATACTTTATCCAAACCATTCCATTATCTCCCCATTTGGTTCCCCAGCTGTTTAAAACCCTGAATGCACCACCAGCTATTTTATCATCAAAACCAATGACTGCCATGGCGTGCCGGTTATGTTTCCAGTCACCAAATGATTCTTTGGCAGCAGGCTTCCACACAGCAGTTTTTATGGAGAAAAAGCTTTCCGGCAGCATAAAGGCAATAGCAACCGGACTTCCTTCCATGATGGCTTTTTTGGTCAACTCAATCATCTCCTGTGACTTTTTAGCATAAGCATCATCTTTGCTGATACCCCTTTGTGTAAATAAAATAGCAGCATCACTTATTTTATAGTTGGCGGCTTCTGATTTTGCCCGCTCTGTAGGGACAACACCACATTTATATGGTACGGTACTCAATGTAGCATCTCCCACTTTTATTAAAGTATTAAGGGCTTTTACTGTACTGGCTCCATCCTGACAATCATGATCGTCGCTATCTTTAATATGCTCGTATAAAAAAGTAGGAGAAAAGGCATACCTGTTAATTAATTCCTTATCCGTAAGGCCATGCGTTTTAGCATACAATATGGTAGCGATACCATAGCCAACTGCCCAGGCAGTGCAAGTCCCATATGGACCCTGATCACCGGCAACCGGCGCATACTTTTCAAGTGAGTACTGACTTGGCATGTCTCTGAAGCTTCGTTCAGAAACGGCTATTTTCTGTGGTGTTCGTGCTATTAAATCAAGATCAAGCACTTCGCCCATACCAAACCGTTGTTGGGCCTGTGTTAAACAAACAGTAAAGAAACAGAGTAGTATAAGGATAGATCGTCTAAAAATCATTACGGCTTTTTGCCGAAGATATCCAATACATATAAGTTTAAAAATACTCAGAAGTAGGTATACTTCTCCATGCGGATACTACATCTGTGAATTATATTTTTTTAATGCGATAAGCTGCGGATTTTATTACTTTTTAATATTGGGATTTGGCATATAATAAAAATGACCATCTTCTGCGCCCACCAATAAATCCGGAATGCCGTCCTTGTTCCAGTCTACGGTGGTAGGGCTTGTATCATGACCGGCTAACACCTTTGTTGACATCGGTGCAGGATTACTATTTATCTGCACCATACCATTTACGGTTCCTGTATTCTTCAGCATACTTACATTCAGACTATTGACCAGGATATCCGGTTTCCCATCTCCATCCCAATCGGCAATGGTGAATTTTCTTCTGCCACCTGCGCCAAATTGTCTTGTATTTAATATTAATGGACCAGGTGTTTCAACGGTGAGTTTATGATTTGCATTAAAGCCGCCACCTTCGGTACCATAAAATATTCTTTTGCCCGGCTTTAATATTTTTTCACCGGCTTTTTTAAAGCCTTCAAAATAGGAAAGGTACCCTTCATGGTCCAGCATAATGAGGTCTGTGATGCCGTCTTTGTTCCAATCAATAACATACGGCGTGGTTCTCCATTCCGGTACCAGCATGCCCGGCTTCGTTTTCCACCAGATCCAGGAAGGTTTCAGTACAATGGCATGATCCCAATCTACTTTTACGTATGCTTGTTTGGCCAGTTTGGGTGCACGTTTGCTGCCTGTATTTTTATACCAGATAACTTGTCCCCAGATAGAGTTTACGATAATATCTTTAAGTCCGTCACCATCCCAATCCGCCACTGAAAGGGTAGTATATCCCCACTTAGCTTCACTTGGTCCTTGTATGGAGCCATTCTCGCCGGCCTGGATCCTGATTACTTTACCGGCACTTTCCAACAGCTTTGGTGCGGCCCATTTAGGTGTTGCGCCGTTTACTCCCAGGTTTTCAAAAAAGGAAATATATCCGGCAGAACTTCCGGAGATAATGTCTTCATCTCCATCACCATCCCAGTCTACACTTACAGGCGTAGCTAAAGCGCCACACTTCACATTATCTGCCTGCTGTTTAAAATACACAGGAGATTCAAATACGGGCATTCCCTTCTTCACTTTGCCTGTATGCCTGATCAGGGCTACTCTTCCATCTTCATCTCCCACTACCAGGTCTGTAAAGCCATCTTTATCCCAGTCTACCGCTACAGGAACGATCATTTCCAGGTCCATTTTAATAATCCCCGATGGATTTTCCAGTAACCGGCCTTTTGCATACACCGGTTTGCTTCTCGTTCCTATATTTTCAAACCAGGTGAGCTTATCCAGAAACTCACCACAAATCAGATCCAGGTCTCCATCGCCATCAAAATCTGCAAAGTTGGGAGAGGGTGCACCGTAAACATCAATATCCACACCTGCTGCCTGTATTTTCTTTTTAGGGAGATACTTTCCATCTTTATTTTCAATCAGGAAAACATACCCATGTAATGGTCCGCTATTCCATTTACCCTCACTACTAAATCCATCATCCCAGCCATATTCAGACCAATCATCTATCCCCATAATAATATCCTCATCACCATCATTATCATAATCTACCAATTTCCATTGATTAAAGCGCGGTTTTTTACTGAATTCATGCAGCACAGCGTCCACTGCCAGCAACTCCTTTTTTTCTTCGCCAAAAGTTTGGGTAAAGTGTAAGATCTCTGCTCCGGGCACTAATATTCTTGCTTGTCCGTTTACATAAGAAATCTGTATATCCTTAATTGATGGACTCAACTTTACCGGAACCGCAAATACAGGATTTTTATCTCCGCTTGTATTTTCAAAATAATAAAGGCCATTGAATGGTTTATCAGGACAAGAAACCAGCATGTCCATATCACCGTCATTATCAAAGTCGATAGGGATTGGCCATGCCCAAAGTCCCACTCCTAAATCTACGATAAGACCCGGGTTATTATATTTAAGGATCTGAAACGCCGTGTTTGTATCCTGTGCAAGAACAGGTGCGCTGTGGCAGACAGCAATTGAGATGATCATACAACAAACCGCCAGTGTTTTACTAAAGATATTGGTCATCATCAGATAGATTTAGTTTTTGATTGTATTCTTCTTTAACTACGATGAAGTTACTGGTTAACCGGCGGGTTTTTCATAGCATGTTGGCTACTTAGTATACAATGTTATCAGCGGATGCTTAGGACAGCAAAATCCTAATAAACAAAATCCCCTTTACTGTCAGATGAAGTAGTGGTTATTACAAGATAAAATGCCTGATAAATTTATGAAGCATTGATAGCTTTTTTTTGAAGGAATGATGATTGAATTTTCAAGTCTTAAAGGCAATTTTTTTCTTCATTTCCATTCTAAATTCTTCGGGGCTAAGTTTGGTCATTTTCTTAAAAAAGCGGCTAAAATAAGATGGGTCCTCAAAACCAAGACTAAAAGACATTTCTTTAATATTCTCATTACCAATAAATAATAAATGCTTTGCCTCGATAAGTAGTCGTTCTTGCAAAATCTGATTAACTGTTTTACCCATTTTTTGCTTTAAAATCTGGTTTAGCCGCTTAGTAGAGAGGTGTAGTTTTTCGGAATAAAAATCAACTTTTTTTTCAGAAGTATAATGATTCTCCAGCAGCAATAAGAAATGATAGATCCGCTTTTCATTAAGATCCGGACTGATAAGTTGCTGTCTTGATCCGGTCATCAGCTTTAAAAGAAAAGCCTTTATCAATGTTCTAAGCAACAAAAGATTATCAGTATTTTGTTCATACTCGTCTTCAATAACTTTTACAATAGCAGTTAGCGTTTTGATATTTTCTTCATCAATAAAGAGCGTACTAAATTCCCCATTGCTGCTGAACAGATTAAATACATTCAATGAAAATTCTTTTGCCTCATATATTAACAGATCTTTATTAAAGGCAATAAGAATTCCATTTTTTTTATCCTTTTTAAATTGATAATTTCTGAAAGGTGGGATTAGGTACATCCAATCACCCTTAATTTTCATTTTTTTATTATCGATGAAATGCGAAGGTCTTTCATTCTTTACCCAATAAATCTCGAAATATAAGTTTCGGTCGGGGTTACCAAGGAAAGTACTATCCAGTTGCTGAAAAGTACTGATATAAAAATGGCGATTTTTCAAATTCAATCTGGCTATCATTTCTGTAATGCTCCCATTTTGTCTTTAAATATACAAAAAAACAAGGATCTGCGCGGTCTTCACCCGCTCCTTTTACTTTCAACTGATACGTGAAGGCTGAAAGGTTCCATTTAATCCTATCAATGGTCACTATAGTCCTGCAAATTAAAATAGACGTTGTCTATCTTCGTTTCAGCATGTAAGAGGTACATTATCAAGTTGAATAACCCTCCCTGCTTCTTCGATGAATTTAAGACCGATATTTTATTTAACGCACCAAATAGAAGATTATGAAACAAAAAACATTTAACGACGGATTATTTAAGAATGCCACAGCAGTTGTAACCGGTGGAACCTCTGGCCTTGGCGCTTCAACAGCCATTTATCTCGCAGAATTGGGAGCAAAGGTGTATGCAGTTGGATTGAAGGCAAACCATTTGCAAATCCCCGAAGGATTGAACATTAAAGCAGTTGAATTAGATGTAACAGATGAAAGCGGGGTTACGCAATTCATACAAAGCCTGGAATCTTTGGATATATTATTCAATGGTGCAGGGGTTAACCTTCCCAATCAGCACGATATCCATTCATTTAAAAAGTCTATTGATATCAACCTCAACTCCGTTTTCCATATCAGTACTTTAGCCCGGCCACTGCTGGCAAAATCTAAAATAGCCAGTATAGTCAACGTGTCTTCCATGCTTGCCATTTTTGGTAATGCCGGTGGACCTGCTTACAGTGCCAGTAAAGGAGGAGTAGATCAGGTGACAAAGTCATTGGCAATAGCCTATGCTGAAGAAGGAATTCGTGTAAATGCCGTAGCACCCGGTTGGATTAACACGCCTTTATTGGAACCATTAAAGGATACGCTGGGTAAATCTATTTTAGACAGAACACCGTTTAACCGTTTCGGTGATCCTGAGGAAATTGCCCAGGTGGTGGCATTTCTATCATCTCCTGCAGCATCCTTTATCACAGGTACTATTTTACCCATAGATGGCGGATATTCAATTATGTAATCCTATGCTTGTTTGATTATCGTGTGGTACATAAAAGCCCAGGAATAAAAAGAGGTCGTCATTGAATGACCTCTTTTTTTACTCCTCCATTTACCAACATCAGCAATTCATAACTGCGCACCCTTGCCTTCAAATCGTAAATATTGCTGGTAAACATGATTTCGTCCAGTTGGAATTGCTGCTGAAACCGGGTAATTTCAGCCTTTATTTTTTCAACATCTCCAATAAATGAATACCGCGTCATTTGTTTCACCGACGCTTCTTCATAATCACTCCAGCGCCCTTCCATAGTATCTACAGGTGGCTGAAGCTTTCTACGATTACCGGATATCATGTCTACTACCAACTGGTAATAAGAGGTGACTAACCTTTCTGCTTCTGCATTGGTATCTGCCACAACCGCATTTGTACAAGCCATCAAATAGGGTTTCTCCAGATACACCGATGGACGAAAATCCCTTCGATAAATATGAACCGCCTCTTCTAAATGCGTGGGGGCAAAATGGCTGGCGAAAGCATAAGGCAATCCAAAATTTGCAGCTAACCTTGCGCTATCGGTACTTGAACCAAGTATCCATATCGGTATATCCAATCCTTCTCCGGGTATAGCCCGAACTGAAGCTTTTTTGTTATCTGCCGAAAAATAAGTTTGTAAAGCAATAACGTCATCAGGAAAAGTGAGGACAGTATTCAAATTGCTGCGACGCAAAGCTTTGGCGGTTAACTGGTCTGTACCCGGTGCACGGCCAAGTCCCAGGTCTATCCGGTTTGGGTACAATGATGCTAACGTTCCGAATTGTTCCGCTACTACCAGTGGAGCATGATTTGGTAACATAATACCTCCACTCCCCACACGCATTGTCTTTGTGCCTCCTGCTATATAACCTATCAGCACTGCCGTTGCGGAACTGGCTACTGTTTCCATATTATGATGTTCCGCCAACCAATATCTGTTATAGCCAAACTTCTCTGCCTGTTGTGCTAATATCAGACTGTTTTTCAAAACGGTTTCAATCGTGCCTCCCTCAATAATCGGTACCAAATCAAGTATAGATAATGGGATGTCTATTAATTTTTCACTTGTCATAGCTGTCTTTAGAAACATGGTCACTAATAATGCTTGAGCAATCCCAAGCAAAATGTTAGGATTTTGGATGTTTTTGTTGAGCTCCCATCCTGTTATGAATTTATTTGCTTAGTAACCCAAAGGTAGCTCTTGTCGCTTACAACAAGTAAGTAGTTACCTAAAAGTAAGCGCATCTATTGAGTAGTACCTTAAAGAGTAAGATGGAACATATGGAATGCAATGGGGATATACTTCCAATAAAAAGATGCCTTAGATGTGATTAATGGTAAATGGAAAATACTCATCCTATCTGATGATCCGGTTGACGTGAACTTTTGTGATTTTTTGAGCGTAACCCAAAAACAAAAAGCCTGTAGATGGAGTATCTACAGGCTTTAATACCTTTCAGTAATATCTTGCGGAGAGAGAGGGATTCGAACCCTCGGTACAGTTTAACCCGTACGACGGTTTAGCAAACCGTTCCTTTCGGCCACTCAGGCATCTCTCCGTATTTCCCTGAAGGGGCTGCAAAAATAGGAAAAGTTTTATATTCTCCAAAAGCATTTTCGTTTTTTCAGGAAAAAGATAAAAACGTTCCCTTCGGGAGGGCGTGATTATTTAGCCTTCAACGTTATAAAGGTTCTTCCATATCGCAAGCGGATATTTCTTTTCTTCCTGCCGGTGACAGCTGATGCGATTGCGCATGGCTCCCGGCGCGTCCTGGCGCTTTACAGCCAACTGTACGCCCTCTTGGCCCTGAATGGCAAGCTTGCTGTTTTTGGCACCTGTATATGCTATTGACATGACAGCTTCATATAATAAAAAGAACCGGCTTTGTGCCGGGCTGCAAGAATCTATGATATATACAATAATTACACAATATAAGACAGTAGCTTTATAAAACAGTAATGCCGTTCTGTAAAAGAACGGCATTACCAAAATAGGTTAGGGGGGAAGAATGAGTTACATGGCAGCTAATTGTACTTTCTGCTGCAATTCAATGACACTGTCCCGGAAATTATTATCCGTATCCATCAGATCTTTCACTGTCTGACAGCTATGAATCACTGTTGTATGATCACGGCCACCGAAGTGTTCTCCAATAGTTTTTAAAGAATTTTTAGTAAAGGATTTTGCCAGATACATGGTAATCTGACGGGCTTGCACAATTTCACGCTTCCGCGTTTTTTGCAGCAACTTATCATATGGCACATCAAAATATTCACACACCATCTTCTGTATACTCTCAATCGTAATTTCTTTGGAAGATGTTTTTACAAATGATTTCAACACGCGCTTGGCCAACTCCAGATCGATCTCTTTGCGGTTCAGCGATGACTGCGCCAATAATGATATCAAAGCGCCTTCCAGCTCACGTACGTTTGTCTGAATATTATAGGCCACGTACTTCACTACTTCCTTTGGCATCTCCAGTCCATCGTTCTTCATCTTCAACTCCAGGATTTCCATCCGGGTTTCAAAATCAGGGATCTGAATATCCGCACTGAGGCCCCAACGGAAGCGGCTCAGCAAACGTTCCTGTACACCATCCAGATCTTTGGGCGCCTTATCTGATGTCAGGATAAGTTGCTTGCCCGACTGATGCAGGTGATTGAAGATCGCAAAGAAAGCGTCCTGTGTTTTTTCTGCGCGTGCAAAGAATTGTATATCATCTACAATTAATACATCTATCAATTGATAAAAATGAATAAAGTCATTAATGATATTATTCTTCGAATGATCAATGAATTGATTGATGAATTTCTCAGCACTCACATATAACACTGCCTTGTTGGGATGGATGCGCTTTACATCATTTCCCACCGCCTGTGCTAAGTGTGTTTTACCAAGACCTACACCACCATAAATGACCAGCGGGTTAAAAGAAGTACCACCGGGCTTTTCAGCCACTGTCTTCCCCGCCCGCCGTGCTACACGGTTGCAGTCACCCTCTATATACGCATCAAACGTATAATTCGGATTTAGTTGTGAATCAATCTGTACCCGTTTGATACCTGGGATAACAAATGGGTTCTTCACCGGATTGTGGATCGTCAATGGGAAGTTCACTTCATTGTCTTTCTGGGGTTTAGTAAACTGCGTGGGCATGTTTACAGTTCTGGGATGCTGATGTGGCGTACCGTTCTCTACTACAATGCGGTATTCCAACCGGGCTTCTTTACCTAATTCTCTTTTAATAGTTTTCCCTAACAATCCCACATAATGCTCCTCAAGGTATTCGTAAAAGAATTGGCTGGGGACCTGGATGGTTAAAACATTGTTTTCAAGTTTAATGGGTTTAATTGGTTCAAACCAAGTCTTAAACGGCTGCCATTCCACTATATCCCTAATTATATTAAGACACCTTTCCCAAACTTGTTCGCAAGTTTTATTCAT